>NZ_CP108088.1:3886875-5106250 GCF_036192275.1 Streptomyces sp. NBC_00250
AGGACGTCGTCCTGGACGAGGCGCTGCGACAGGATGATCGCGTCCTCGTAGTTGTGACCCTCCCACGGCATGAACGCCACGAGCAGGTTCTTGCCGAGCGCCATCTCGCCGTCTTCGGTGGCGGGACCGTCGGCGAGGACCTGGCCCTCGATCACGCGGTCGCCCTCGTCGACGACGACCTTCTGGTTGACCGAGGTGCCCTGGTTCGAGCGCGAGAACTTGTGCAGTCGGTACGTGATGTACGTGCCGTCGTCGTTGGCGACCGTGACGTAGTCGGCCGACAGCTCCTGGACGACACCGTCCTTCTCGGCCTTGAGCACGTCGCCGGCGTCGGTGGCGCAGCGGTACTCCATGCCGGTGCCGACGAGCGGGGCCTCCGACTTAATCAGCGGCACCGCCTGACGCATCATGTTCGCGCCCATGAGGGCACGGTTGGCGTCGTCGTGCTCGAGGAACGGGATCATGGCGGTCGCGACCGACACCATCTGGCGCGGCGAGACGTCCATGTAGTCCACGTCCGACGGCTCGACGTAGTCGACCTCGCCGCCACGCTTACGCACCAGGACGCGGTTCTCGGAGAAGCGCAGGTCGTCGTCGATCGCGGCGTTGGCCTGCGCGATGACGAACCGGTCCTCCTCGTCGGCGGTGACGTAGTCGACCTCGTCGGTGACCTGGCCGTCGACGACCTTGCGGTACGGCGTCTCGATGAAGCCGAACGCGTTGACGCGGCCGTACGAGGCGAGCGAACCGATCAGACCGATGTTCGGGCCTTCGGGGGTCTCGATCGGGCACATGCGTCCGTAGTGGGACGGGTGCACGTCTCGGACCTCGAAGCCGGCCCGCTCACGGGACAGACCACCAGGGCCCAGCGCCGAGAGACGACGCTTGTGCGTCAGACCCGACAGCGGGTTGTTCTGGTCCATGAACTGCGACAGCTGGCTGGTGCCGAAGAACTCCTTGATGGAGGCGACGACCGGCCGGATGTTGATCAGGGTCTGCGGCGTGATCGCCTCGACGTCCTGGGTGGTCATGCGCTCACGCACGACGCGCTCCATACGAGCCAGACCCGTGCGGACCTGGTTCTGGATGAGCTCGCCGACGTTGCGCAGACGACGGTTGCCGAAGTGATCGATGTCGTCGGTCTCGACGACGATCTCGTTGCCGTTCTCGCCGATCGTCTCGGTCTCGCCCGCGTGGAGCTTGACCAGGTACTTGATCGTGGCGATGACGTCATCGGTGGTGAGCACGCCGGCGTCCAGCGGCTCGTCCGCGCCGAGCTTCTTGTTCACCTTGTAGCGGCCGACCTTCGCGAGGTCGTAGCGCTTCGGGTTGAAGTAGAGGTTCTCGAGCAGCGTCTGAGCGGCCTCACGGGTCGGCGGCTCGCCCGGACGCAGCTTGCGGTAGATGTCGAGCAGCGCGTCGTCCTGGCCCTGGGTGTGGTCCTTCTCCAGGGTGGCGCGCATGGACTCGTACTCGCCGAACTCCTGCAGGATCTGCTCGGTGGTCCAGCCGAGAGCCTTGAGGAGGACGGTGACGGACTGCTTGCGCTTGCGGTCGATGCGGACACCGACCAGGTCGCGCTTGTCGATCTCCATCTCCAGCCAGGCACCCCGGGACGGGATGATCTTGGCGGAGAAGATGTCCTTGTCGGACGTCTTGTCGATCGAGGAGTCGAAGTAGACGCCCGGCGAACGGACCAGCTGCGACACCACGACACGCTCGGTGCCGTTGATGACGAAGGTGCCCTTGTTCGTCATGAGCGGGAAGTCGCCCATGAAGACCGTCTGGGACTTGATCTCGCCGGTCTCGTTGTTGGTGAACTCGGCGGTGACGAAGAGCGGGGCGCCGTACGTGAAGTCACGGTCCTTGCACTCGTCGATCGAGTTCTTCGGCGGCTCGAAGCGGTGGTCGCGGAAGGTCAGCGACATCGACCCGGAGAAGTCCTCGATCGGCGAGATCTCCTCGAAGATCTCTTCCAGACCGGACTTCCTGGGGACGTCCTGTCCCGACTCAAGGGCAGCCTCGACGCGAGCCTTCCAGGCGGCGTTGCCGAGCAGCCAGTCAAAGCTCTCGGTCTGCAGCGCGAGGAGGTTCGGAACCTCGAGGGGCTCCCTGATCTTTGCAAAAGAGATGCGCAGCGGGGCGGTGCTTGCGCCGTTGTTCGTATTGGTCGAGGCGTTGCGCGAGGCGGCCAAGAGGGGGTCCTTCCGAGGGCTCGGACTCACTACGCGCGTACCGGTCCCCTGCATCGCTTCACGGCAGACTTTTCCTGATATGGCCAAAAAGCCAGGTCAGACGGGGTCGGTCCGAGTAGCGGATGCGAAGGTATGCCCCTGGTGACGGGCAGGGGGCAGCTAACAGGCAGCGCAAAGGGTCAGTGTAGCCACTTGGCTCACTGATGTCCAGGGCGAATAATTCGCGACCCTCGTTGCTCTCAACTCCGCGGTACCTCGCGCCGTGCGGCGCACCTCGATACTGCCCGTTCAGTCGTCGATCCATGCCTCGGAAACGGATCGTTGTGACGACGCGTCCTGAGAATTGCGCGCTGCGTGCGGTTCGTCAAGGCCCCCCGGTCTGCGGGGCGCACGGCGAAGATCACCATACTCCGCTTCCGGCGGCCCTCAGGTGCCCCGCCACGCCCTTCCCGGGGAACGCCGAAAGGCGACCACCCAGAAGGGTGATCGCCTTTCGGTGCCCTCGCGTTACACGGGGGCCGGAGTCAGCTTCAGCGACTCGAAACGGTCTTACTTGACCGTG
Source organism: Streptomyces sp. NBC_00250 (assembly GCF_036192275.1). Classification (NCBI taxonomy): domain Bacteria; kingdom Bacillati; phylum Actinomycetota; class Actinomycetes; order Kitasatosporales; family Streptomycetaceae; genus Streptomyces; species Streptomyces sp. NBC_00250. The sequence continues at coordinate 3,889,633 of NZ_CP108088.1, forward strand.
ACGGAGGCGCCGGCGGCCTTGAGGGACTCGGCAGCCTTCTCGGCGGCCTCCTTCGCGACCTTCTCGAGGACCGGCTTCGGGGTGCCGTCGACGAGGTCCTTGGCCTCCTTGAGGCCCAGGGAGGTGAGCTCGCGCACGACCTTGATGACCTGGATCTTCTTGTCGCCGGCACCCTCGAGGATGACGTCGAACTCGTCCTGCTCGGCCTCGGCCTCGGCGGCGACGGGGGCACCCGGGCCGGCAACGGCGACGGCCGCGGCGGCGGTGACGTCGAACTTGTCCTCGAACGCCTTCACGAACTCGGAGAGCTCGATGAGGGTCATCTCCTCGAACTGGGCGAGGAGGTCGTCCTGAGAGAGCTTCGCCATGATGGGCGATCCTTCCACTAATTCGGCAAGTGCCGGATGTATAGAGAGGCGGGCGTTACGGCCCGCTACGACCTGGGCCTAGGCGGCACAGATCATGACGCGAGCCGAATTACTCGGCACCGCCCTCGGCGAGCTTGACGCGAAGCGCCTCCGCGGTGCGGACGAACTTCGACGGCAGCGCCTGGAAGAGCGAGGCAGCCTGAGACTGCTTGCCCTTGAACGCGCCGGCCAGCTTGCTGAGCAGAACCTCGCGGGACTCGAGGTCCGCGAGCTTCTTGATCTCATCGGCGGAGAGCGCCTTACCATCAAGGACACCGCCCTTGATGATGAGGTTCGGGTTGTCCTTGGCGAAGTCACGCAGGCTCTTCGCCGACTCCACCGGGTCACCGGTGATGAAGGCGACCGCGGTCGGACCAGCGAAGTGCTCGTCCAGCGCGGTGATCCCGGCCTGGTTGGCCGCAATCTTGGTCAGCGTGTTCTTCACCACGGCGTACTGGGCGTTCTCACCGAGCGAACGACGCAGCGTCTTGAGCTGCGCAACGGTGAGACCCCGGTACTCGGTCAGCACGGCGGCGTTCGAGCTGCGGAACTGGTCCTCAAGCTCGGCTACCGCGGCAGCCTTGTCGGGCCTTGCCATAGAGCGTCGGCCTCCTTCCGGGTGATGAGGACCGCTCAGAAGGGGCTGACAAAACAAAACGCCCCGGCGCAGGCGCTCGGGGCTCAGCTCGACCGCATCACGAAGATCCGGGAACTCATCCACAATCACCTGCGCGGGTCGTTCGCGTCTCAGCGAATCCTTCGGCCACCACACCTTGACGGCACAGTGACGACCAGCGGTCTTTGGCTTCCTCGGAAGAGTACGCGACCGGGTCGGCCCGGGGCAAATCAGCCCCGTCCGAGACCTTGACCGATCCTCTTCAGGAGTTCCATGAAGCCGAAGGTCTCGTCGGCGGGCGGGGCCTGCACGGCGGCCTTGGCACCGTAGTCGCGGTAGTTCGTGGTGAGTTTCGTCGACGACCCGCCGGCCGTCGTCTCGACGATCATCCGCACCGGATAGCCGTCCTTGCCGATCCAGACCTCCACGTGCTTGCCGCCGGAGAGCTCGCCCTCGTACCTCTGTCCGGTGACGTCGGCGCCCTTCGCCGGGCCGAGGTGCTTCACCGTCGACGACCCGGCGAGGAGGCCGAGCTCCTGAGCCGGGTCCTGGTTCACGCTGCTCAGGCCCGCGGTCAGCTGCGTCAGCAGCTCGTCGCCACCGGCGGCGCCCTCGGCCTCGACCTTCATCCAGCGCTTGCCGCCCGTCTGCGCGGCCTGCTCGGAGCCCACGTCCATGTAGGTGGCGCCGCCGGCCGTGAGCATGCGCGTCTCGACGGGGGCGCCGGGGATGCCCTCCAGGTACGTCGAATCGGTGACCTTCAGGTCCGCGACCGAGGGGCTCCATCCCTGGACACCGGTGAACGTGCTGCTGCCGCCCTGGTCACCGCTGACGACGACGCGCATCTCGACCTTGGCGCTCTTGGCCCGGGCGGTCTTGGTGTACGCGGCCCGGACGGCCTTCACGGCCTCCTCCCGGCTCTGGGTCGTCGGCTCGGCGGACGCCCCCGCCGGCTTCGTACCGCCGTCGCCGTCCTCGCACCCCGAGACACCGGCCACGACGACCACGGCCGCCAGCGCGAACGCCACGCGCTTCCCTGCGGAGCTGCCCATACGTGTTCCACCCCTTGATCAACGTCGTACGTCCCCCGGACCGTAACAAAAAGCCGGCCCCGCACCTCCGAAGAGGTGCGGGGCCGGCCGACCGCTCAGTGAGCCTGTGGGGCTCAGACCGTCTCGTCCTCGACGAGCAGGTTGCGGGTGCGGTTCGAGTCCAGCGGGATGCCGGGGCCCATCGTCGTCGTGATGGTCGCCTTCTTGATGTAGCGACCCTTCGCGGCGGACGGCTTCAGACGGAGGATCTCGTCCAGGGCCGCGGCGTAGTTCTCGACCAGCTTCGTCTCGTCGAAGGAGACCTTGCCGATGATGAAGTGCAGGTTCGAGTGCTTGTCGACGCGGAACTCGATCTTGCCGCCCTTGATGTCGTTGACAGCCTTCGCGACATCGGGGGTGACGGTGCCGACCTTGGGGTTCGGCATGAGACCACGCGGGCCGAGGACGCGGCCGAGGCGGCCGACCTTGCCCATGAGGTCCGGGGTGGCGACAACGGCGTCGAACTCGTTCAGGCGGTTGCCCTTGGAGATCTCGTCGATGAGCTCGTCGGAGCCGACGATGTCGGCGCCCGCGGCAATCGCGGCCTCGGCACGGTCACCGGTCGCGAAGACCAGGACCCGGGCGGTCTTGCCGGTGCCGTGCGGAAGGTTCACGGTGCCACGGACCATCTGGTCGGCCTTGCGCGGGTCGACGCCCAGGCGGAAGGCGACCTCGACGGTGCCGTCGAACTTCGTGCTGGAGGTGTCCTTGGCGAGACGGACGGCCTCGAGAGGGGCGTAGAGCCGCTCGCTGTCGATCTTGGCGTCCGCTGCGCGGAGAGTCTTGCTGCGCTTCACTGCTTCTCCTGTTGGTTCAGGTGTGGAGTCGTGGTGCGGACCAGCGCTGGTCCTACCACTAGGTCACGAGGGGGGTGATCAGCCCTCGACCGTGATGCCCATGGAACGGGCGGTGCCAGCGATGATCTTGGACGCGGCGTCCAGGTCGTTGGCGTTCAGGTCGGGGAGCTTGACCGTGGCGATCTCGCGGACCTGGGCGGCCGTGAGCTTGGCAACCTTGGTCTTGTGCGGCTCGCCGGAGCCCTTGTCCACACCAGCGGCCTTGAGGATCAGCTTGGCGGCCGGCGGAGTCTTCGTGATGAAGGTGAAGGAACGGTCTTCGTAGACCGTGATCTCCACCGGCACGACCATGCCACGCTGCGACTCGGTCGCGGCGTTGTAGGCCTTGCAGAACTCCATGATGTTGACGCCGTGCTGACCCAGCGCGGGGCCGACCGGCGGGGCCGGGTTGGCCGCACCAGCGTTGATCTGGAGCTTGATAAGCCCCGTGACCTTCTTCTTCTTGGGAGGCATTGCTCTCTCCGGGTCCTAGTGAGAGTGTTCAGCCCGCCATCCGGTCATCCGGATGCAGGCATACCGCACCACGATAACGGGTATAGCGCTGCGGCCAAAAACCGAGCAGGTCAGAGCGGCTGCGAGAGCCACTCTGACCTGGTCGGAAACTTATGAGATCAGTTCTTCTGGATCTGGTCGAAGCTGAGCTCGACCGGGGTCTCGCGACCGAAGATCTCGACGAGGCCCTTGACCTTCTTCGAGTCGGGGTTGATCTCGTTGATGGTCGCCTGGAGGGTGGCGAAGGGGCCGTCGGTGACGGTGACCGAGTCGCCGACCTCGAAGTCGAGGACCTGGACCTCCAGCTTGCGGGCCGGAGCCGGCTTGCCCTCGGCCTCGGCGGCCTCGCGGGCGGCCTTCTCCTCGGCCTCCGGGGCGAGCATCTTGACGATCTCGTCCAGGGTCAGCGGGTACGGGTCGTAGGCGTTGCCCACGAAGCCGGTGACACCGGGGGTGTTGCGGACGACGCCCCAGGACTCGTTCGTCAGGTCCATGCGGACGAGAACGTAGCCGGGAAGCTTGTTCTGCTTGACGTTCTTCCGCTCGCCGCCCTTGATCTGGACGATCTCTTCCTCGGGGACCTCGGCCTGGTAGATGAAGTCCTCGACGTTGAGCGAGACGGCACGCTGCTCGAGGTTGGCCTTCACGCGCTTCTCGTAGCCCGCGTAGGTGTGGATGACGTACCACTCGCCGGGGAGGGTGCGCAGCTCCTCGCGGAGCGCGGCGACCGGGTCGACCGGGGCGGCCGGCTCGGCCTCCTCGTCGGTCTCTTCCTCGGTGTCCTCGTCGTCCTCGACCTCGACGACGGTCTCGTCCTCGTCCTCGTCGTCCTCGGAGGCGTCCTCGTCGGAGGAGTCGTCGTCGGAGTCGTCCTCGTCGGTCTCCGACTCGTCCTGGTCCTCGTCCTCGACCTGGAGAGCGGCTTCCTCGGCGGCCTCGCCGGCAACGTCGTCAGCAGCGTCTGCCTGGTCCTCGTCGGCGGCCTCGACGATGTCCAGCTCGTCCTCGACGGACTCGGACTCGAAGGCGTCGTTCAGGTTCGCGTCAGACACGGTGGCTGCTTCTTCCTGCGATACAGATGGGGTGGAACAAAAAGTCAGCCGAAGACGTACTTGACTGCTTCCTGGAAGCCATAGTCAATCACGGTGACAAGGCCGATCATGATGACGACGAAGACAATCACCACGGTGGTGTACGTCGAAAGCTGGCTGCGCGTGGGCCAGACGACCTTGCGGAGCTCTGCGACGATCTGTCGGTAGAAGAGCGCGAGACGGCCCAGGGGGCCCTTCTTGCCGCGCTTGCCGCCCTTGCGGGACTTCTTCTTCGACTCTGCGGCCTCGTCATCGGCATCAGGCATGTCGATGGAGCCTACGGCGTCCGTCACGATCTCTCACCTGATTCCGGGTCGGCCGTGCCGCGCCCGGGTGGAGCCGCACGGCGGTGCAATGAAGTACGTACATGCGCACAACACCTGGCGGTGTGTGTAGCAGGGCCGGAGGGACTTGAACCCCCAACCGCCGGTTTTGGAGACCGGTGCTCTACCAATTGAGCTACGACCCTTTGTTGGTGTCCCTCAACGTACCGCATCGTGAGATGTGGTCGGTGCGGGCCAACGAGGAGTGAGCATACGTGGTCAGGGGGCCCCGCGTCGAACAGAAACCACGACCGACCTGCCGTCGGACGCGCGTACGACCGGTAATGACCGTTCCTGTCCGGTCCGTGAAACCTGAGTGCCGGGCCTTGAAGCGGTCTGGGACGATGGGCCGCATGAGCGCTGCTACCCCTCCCACCGAGCGTCGGGTCTCCGCCCGGATCGGTGCGATCTCCGAGTCCGCCACCCTCGCCGTCGACGCCAAGGCCAAGGCTCTCAAGGCCGCCGGGCGCCCGGTGATCGGTTTCGGCGCGGGTGAGCCCGACTTCCCGACCCCGGACTACATCGTCGACGCGGCCGTCGAGGCCTGCAAGAACCCGAAGTACCACCGCTACACGCCGGCCGGGGGTCTGCCCGAGCTGAAGGCCGCCATCGCCGCCAAGACGCTGCGCGACTCCGGCTACGAGGTCGACGCCTCCCAGGTCCTGGTGACCAACGGCGGCAAGCAGGCGATCTACGAGGCGTTCGCCGCGATCCTCGACCCGGGCGACGAGGTCATCGTCCCGGCGCCGTACTGGACGACGTACCCCGAGTCGATCCGCCTCGCGGGCGGTGTCCCGGTGGAGGTCGTGGCCGACGAGACCACCGGCTACCGGGTCTCGGTGGAGCAGCTGGAGGCGGCCCGTACGGAGAAGACCAAGGTCGTCCTCTTCGTCTCGCCGTCCAACCCGACCGGCGCCGTCTACAGCGAGGCCGAGACCGAGGCCATCGGCCGCTGGGCCGTCGAGCACGGTCTGTGGGTCCTGACGGACGAGATCTACGAGCACCTGGTCTACGGCGGCGCTTCCGCGGTCTCCCTCCCGGCGGTCATGCCGGAGCTGCGCGACAAGTGCATCGTGGTCAACGGTGTCGCCAAGACGTACGCGATGACCGGCTGGCGCGTGGGATGGATCATCGGCCCGAAGGACGTCGTGAAGGCCGCGACGAACCTGCAGTCGCACGCCACGTCCAACGTGAGCAACGTCGCGCAGATCGCCGCCCTCGCCGCCGTCTCGGGCAACCTGGACGCCGTCGCGGAGATGGGTCGCGCCTTCGACCGGCGCCGCCAGACGATCGTGCGGATGCTCAACGAGATCGACGGCGTCCTCTGCCCGACCCCGGAGGGCGCGTTCTACGTGTACCCCTCGGTGAAGGGCCTGCTCGGCAAGGAGATCCGCGGCAAGCGCCCGCAGACCTCGGTCGAACTGGCCGCCCTGATCCTGGACGAGGCCGAGGTCGCGGTCGTCCCGGGCGAGGCCTTCGGCACGCCGGGCTACCTGCGCCTGTCGTACGCGCTGGGTGACGAGGACCTGGTGGAGGGCGTGGCCCGCCTCCAGAAGCTTCTCGCCGAGGCCACCGACTGATCGGTGACCGAACCACCTGGTGACGTCGCCAGGTGGGTGGCGGGTCCCCGGTTCTTCGGAGCCGGGGACCCGTTTTTGCGTTCTAGCAAGGTCCCGATCGGGGAAACGGGGTGTGTTCGTCCATTCGGGTGCGGCAGGATCAGCCGATGGAGCACCTTTACCGCGACCTCACCGCACTGCCCAAGGCCCATCTGCACCTGCACTTCACCGGTTCGATGCGGCCCACCACCCTCATCGAGCTGGCCGACAAGTACGGCGTGCACCTTCCCGAGGCGCTGAGCAGCGGTACGCCTCCGAAGCTGCGGGCCACCGACGAGCGCGGCTGGTTCCGCTTCCAGCGGCTGTACGACATCGCCCGCTCCTGCCTGCGCTCCCCCGAGGACATCCAGCGGCTCGTCCGCGAGGCCGCCCAGGAGGACGTGAAGGACGGCTCCGGGTGGCTGGAGATCCAGGTCGACCCCACCTCGTACGCCCCGCACCTCGGCGGGCTCATCCCGGCCCTGGAGATCATCCTGGACGCGGTCGACGCGGCCTCCCGGGAGACCGGGCTGGGGATGCGGGTGCTCGTCGCGGCGAACCGGATGAAACACCCCCTGGAGGCGCGGACGCTCGCCCGGCTCGCGGTGCGGTTCGCGGACCGGGGCGTGGTCGGCTTCGGGCTCTCGAACGACGAGCGGCGGGGCCTGGCCCGGGACTTCGACCGGGCCTTCGCCATCGCGCGCGAGGGCGGTCTGCTCGCGGCCCCGCACGGGGGCGAGCTGACGGGGCCGGCGTCCGTACGGGACTGCCTGGACGATCTGCGGGCGGCGCGGGTCGGCCACGGGGTGCGGTCGGCGGAGGACCCGCGGCTGCTGCGGAAGCTCGCGGAGCGCGGGGTGACCTGCGAGGTCTGCCCGGCGTCCAACGTGGCCCTCGGGGTGTACGAGAAGCACGAGGACGTGCCGCTGAGGACGCTCTTCGAGGCGGGGGTGCCGATGGCGCTCGGCGCGGACGACCCGCTGCTCTTCGGCTCCCGGCTCGCGGCGCAGTACGAGATCGCCCGCAAGCACCACGGCTTCACGGACGCGGAGCTGGCGGAGCTGGCCCGGCAGTCGGTGCGGGGCTCGGCGGCCCCGGAGGACGTCCGGGCGAAGCTGCTCGCGGGGATCGACGACTGGATCGCCGCCTGATCCCAGGGGGCTAGCCGATTCCTGCCATCAGGGTGCGCGCGACGCTCCGCGCGAAGTCGTCGACGGAGTCCGGCGGTCGGCGGTCGGGGGTCATCTCCCAGGCGAAGGCGCGCTGGGCGCAGGCCCCGAGGAGCAGCGAGGCGGCGGCCACCGGATCGGCGTGGGCGGCGATGCGGCCGTGCCGCTGCTCGGCGCGCAGGTAGGCGGCGAGGCCTTCGATGGGCTTGTGGGGCCCCATGCCGTACGTGCGCATGGCCTCCTCGTGGCGCTGCTTGAGCTGCGGTTCCGCGTAGAGGGAGGCGACGACCGGGAAGGTCTGCTCGTAGAAGAGGGCGGCCTGCCGGGCGACCTCGGTGAGGTTCGCCTCGACGGTACGGCCGCCGGGGTCGGCGACGAGTGTGCCGAGGAGCCCGCCGAGCTGGGGAAGCCGCTCGTTGAGTACGGCGAGGAAGAGCTCTTCCTTGCTGGTGAAGTACTTGTAGAGCGCGGCTTCCGAGCAGCCCGCGGCCTTGGCGATCTCCTTGGTCGTGGTGCGGGCGAGCCCCACGGTCCGCATCAGGTCGCGGGCCGCGTCCACGATCCGTACCCGGGTCGGCTTCTGTTCCATGCATCCTCCAGCCACGCTTGACGGGTGGGTAAGTGTTCACCCACCCTAGGGGTGAGTGAACACTTACCCACCCCTGGAGGGTGCGACATGAAGCTCACAGTCTTCGGTGCGACCGGCGGCATCGGCCGGGAGATCGTCGGCCAGGCCCTGGCCTCGGGCCACGAGGTGACGGCGGTCGTAAGGGACCCGGCGCGACTCACGGCCACCGGCGGACGGCTGACGGTCCTCCGCGCCGACCTCTCCGACCCGCAGAGCCTGCGCGGAGCGCTCACCGGCCGGGACGCGGTGCTCTCGGGCCTCGGCGCCCGGAGCCGCGCGGACGCGGGCGTGGCCGCCCGGCTGACCCGCTCGGTGCTCACGGCCATGGAGGCGGAGAAGGTGCGTCGGCTCCTGGTGGTGAGCGCGGCCCCGCTCGGCCCGGTCCCGGACGGCCAGGGACTCGCGGACAAGGCCGTCCTCGCGATCGTCAACGCCGTCCTGAAGGACGTCTACGCGGATCTGCGGGTCATGGAGTCGGAGCTCGCGGCGAGCAGCACGGACTGGACGTCGGTACGCCCGCCCAAGCTGACGGACAAGCGGGGCACCGGCCGCTACCGCACGGTCGTCGGAGGCACCCCGCCCCGGGGCCGCTCACTGGCCCGCGCGGACGTGGCCCACGCGATGCTGGCGATGATCGACGACCCGGCGACGGTCAAGCAGGGCGTGGGCGTCGCGTACTAGGACGGTCAAGCAGGGCGTGGGCGTCGCGTACTGGAAGGTGTCCGGTGGACCGGGGGCGGACCGGACTCAGAGTTCGACGCCGACGGTGACGGGCTCGTTGACCAGGGTGATCCCGAAGGCCTCGTGGACCCCGGCGACGACCTCGCGGGCCAGCGCCAGCAGGTCCTCGGTGGTCGCCTCGCCCCGGTTGGTCAGCGCCAGCGTGTGCTTGGTGGAGATCCGCGCGGGCCCGGAGCCGTACCCCTTGGTGAACCCCGCCTTGTCGATCAGCCAGGCGGCGGAGGTCTTCACCGCGCCGTCCTCGCCCGTGGGGAAGGCCGGCGGGGTGACGTCGGCGCCGAGCCGCCCGGCCACGCGCGCGAGGAAGGTCTCGTACTGCCCCGCCGTGAGGATCGGGTTGGTGAAGAAGGAGCCCGCGGACCAGGTGTCGTGGTCCTCCGGGTCCAGGACCATGCCCTTGCCCGCGCGCAGCCGCAGGACGGTTTCGCGGGCGTGGGCGAGCGGCACCCGGTCCCCTGCCCGGACGCCGAGGAAGCGGGCCGTCTCCGGGTAGTTGATCGGCGCGGACAGCCCGTCCGCGTCCTCCAGCTCGAAGCGGACCCGCAGCACCACATACCGCTCGGGGTGGTCCTTGAAGAGGCTGTGCCGGTACGAGAAGGCGCACTCGGCGTTGGTGAGGGTGACGGTCTCCTCGTCGCGCCGGTCGTAGGCGACGACCTCGGTCACGGTGGCGGAGACGTCCTGGCCGTACGCGCCGACGTTCTGGATCGGGGTCGCGCCGGCCGAGCCGGGGATGCCGGCCAGGCACTCGATCCCGGCGAGGCCGGCCTCGACGGTCCGGGCGACGGCGTCGGTCCAGACCTCGCCCGCGGCGAGCTCCAGCTTCGTCCCGTCGAGGGCGAAGCCCTTGGTCGCGATCCGCAGCGCGGTGCCGTCGAAGCCCTTGTCGCCGATGACGAGGTTGGATCCGCCGCCGATGACCAGCAGTGGCGTCCCCGTGGCGTCGGCCTCGCGCACGGCCGCGATCACCTCGTCGTCGGTGGTGGCCGTGACGAGCCGGGTGGCGGGTCCGCCGAGCCGGAAGGTGGTCAGGGGCGCGAGGGGGGCGTCGTGGAGAGGCTGCACGGGCTCAAGGGTACGGGGAAGGGCCCGCCACCCCTGGCGGGCCCGTCCCCGGCGCGGTTCCGCACACGGCGTCACGCGGCGATGAGGTCCTTCTCCCCCGCCTCGGCTCCGGCCGCCGCCTCGCCCTCCGCCTTCCGCCGGGCCTCCTGGCGCCGCGACGGGGCGAACAGCACCGCGACCGCGCCGAGGGCCACCGCCCCCGCGCCGACCCACAGCGCGGGTACCAGGCCGTCGACGAAGCTCTGGCCGGACTCGTACCCGCCCTGGGCGGCGAAGATCGAGGCCATCACGGCGACGCCGAGCGCACCGCCGACCTCGCGGAGCGCGTTGTTGGCGCCGGACGCGATGCCCTGCTCGGAGGGGCGGACGCTGGACATCACGAGGTTGGCCGCCGGTGCGAAGTACAGCGCCATGCCGATGCCGCTCACGACGAGCGCGGGGAGCTGGACGGCGTACGAGGCGTCGGGGGTCAGGACGAGCGCGAACCAGGCGAGGCCGAGCGCCTGGAGGGCGAGGCCGACGGCGACGACCGGGCGGCCGCCGATCCGGTCGGAGAGGGCGCCCGCGAGCGGCGCGACGATCATCGGCATGCCGGTCCAGGGCAGCATCCGCAGTCCCGCCTCGGTGGGCGAGTAGCCGAGTACGCCCTGCATGTACTGGCTGAGCAGGAAGATCGAGCCGAACATGCCGAGGAACATCAGCAGGCTGGCCGCGTTGATCCCGGAGAAGGCGCGGTTGCGGAAGAGCCGCATGGGCAGCATCGGCGCCTTGCCGTGGATGCCGTGGTGGATGAACCCGCCGATGAGCGCGGAGCCGGCGATCAGTCCGGTGAGGACGGTCAGCGAGGTCCAGCCGTCGATCGGGCCGCGGATCAGCGCGTAGACGATGCCGAACAGACCGCCGCTGGCGAGGAGCGTGCCGGCGATGTCGAGGCGGGCCCCGGTGCCGTGCGACTCGGCCAGGCGCAGCCGGGCGAGCGGAAGCAGGGCGAGGCCGAGCGGAACGTTCAGCCAGAAGATCCACTGCCAGGACATGTGTTCGGTGAGGGTGCCGCCGATGAGCGGGCCGGAGGCGACGGCGAGACCGTTGACGGCGCCCCAGATGCCGAAGGCCATCCCGCGCTTGGCGGCCGGGACGGCCGCGGTGAGCAGGGTGAGGGTGAGCGGCATCATGATCGCGGCGCCGACGCCCTGGACGGCACGGGCGGCGATCAGTGCGTCGATGCCGGGGGCGAGCGCGGCGGCGGCGGAGGCACCGGTGAAGACGGCGAGTCCGACGACGAAGAGCCGGCGGCGGCCGAAGCGGTCACCGAGGGCCGCTCCGAACATGAGCAGGACGGCGAAGGTGAGGGTGTAGGCGCTCACCGTCCATTCGAGGTCGTGGAGGGCTCCGCCGAGGTCCTCGCGGATCGAGGGGAGGGCGGTGGTGACGACGAGGTTGTCGAGGGCCGCCATGAAGCCGGCGACGCTGGTGATGACGAGTGCCCAGGCGGCGGAACCACGGCGGGCTGTTGGCTGGTTCATTACTGCCCCTCAGATCTCAGGTTAGTTATTGATGACTAACTTTTGTGCCCATGAAAGGGCGGGCGGGCACACGCGAAGGCGGGTGGCGGCGCTACTTCTCCAGACGGCCGAGACGGCGGGCGGAGGGGTAGAACCCCTCCCAGACCCGGTGCTCGGGCGGAAAGCCCATGGCGACGAGGGTGTTGATGAGCATCCCGTACGCCAGGAAGGTCGTGGTCTCGTCCTTGTCGGCGCCGAGCGCGAGGTGGACGGTCTCCCAGAGCACCATCCAGCCGGCCCGTACGGCCTCGCCGAACTCGTGGTCACCGGCCGCCTCGGCGGCGGCGACGGTCACGTACACCTGCATCTGCATCAGGAGCCGGTCGGGATCCTCCGCGATGATCCGGGTGTACGCGTTGGCCATGGCTTGCAGGGCCTCCTCGCCGGACAGCCCTTCCGCGGCCTCCTCGAAGACGCGGATGGTGTCGCTGATGCAGCGCTCGGAGGCGGCCAGGAACATGGCCTTCTTGCCCGGGAAGAGCCGGAAGAGGTACGGCTGCGAGACGCCGACGCGCTTGGCGATCGCCTCGGTGGACGTGCCGTAGTACCCGCCGCGGCTGAATTCGCTCATCGCCGCACGGATGACGCTCTCGCGCCGCTCCTCCGCACTCATCCTGACCATGCGACCAAGTTAGTACTCAATCACTAACTTGGTCAAGAGGGGATCGGGGCAGCCGCTTTCCGCGGCCACCCCTCCCCCGTGCCCTCAGCCTCTGCCCTCAGCCGGGCTACGCGAGCCTGACCACGGCCCGGGACATGCCCAGGACCTTCTGGCCGGCGCACATCGCGACGAGGTCGACCCGCACCCGCTGGTCGTCCAGCTTCGCGGCGACCTTGGCGCTGACCTCGACGGTGGTGCCCTTGTCGTCGTTGGGGACGACGACCGGCTTGGTGAAGCGGACGCCGTACTCGACGACGGCGGCGGGGTCGCCGGCCCAGTCGGTGACGACGCGGATCGCCTCGGCCATGGTGAACATGCCGTGGGCGATGACGTCGGGGAGGCCGACCTCCACCGCGAACTTCTCGTTCCAGTGGATCGGGTTGAAGTCCCCGGAGGCGCCCGCGTACCGGACGAGTGTGTCGCGGGTCACGGGGAAGGTCTGCGCGGGCAGCTCGGTGCCGACCTCGACCTCGTCGTAGGCGATCTTGGCGGTCATGGTCAGGCCCCCTCGGGTGCGCGGGAGACGAGCTTGGTCCAGGCGGTCACGACGTGCTCGCCGGAGGCGTCGTGGACCTCTCCGCGGATGTCCAGGACGTCGTTGCCGGCGAGGGACTTGATCCCCTCGATGGTGGAGGTGACCGAGAGTCGGTCCCCGGCGCGTACGGGCCGGGTGTAGACGAACTTCTGGTCGCCGTGGACGACGCGGCTGTAGTCGAGACCCAGCTGGGGGTCCTCGACGACGGCGCCGGCCGCCTTGAATGTGATGGCGAACACAAAGGTCGGCGGGGCGATCACATCGGAATGCCCGAGCGCCTTGGCCGCTTCCTGGTCGACGTAGGCGGGATTCGCATCCCCGATCGCCTCGGCGAACTCGCGGATCTTCTCGCGGCCGACCTCATAGGGCGGGGTGGGCGGATAGGTCCGGCCCACGAAGGACTGGTCGAGCGCCATGGACTCGATACCTCCTGGATTTGTTGCCGACAAACGACACGAGGCCGCCCCCGAGTGGGGACGGCCTCGTGTACGAGCCTGATTAGCGCGTCTCGCGGTGCGCAGTGTGCGAGTTGCAGCGGGGGCAGTGCTTCTTCATCTCAAGACGGTCCGGGTTGTTACGCCGGTTCTTCTTGGTGATGTAGTTCCGCTCCTTGCACTCCACGCAGGCCAGCGTGATCTTCGGGCGGACGTCGGTGGCAGCCACGTGAGTGCTCCTTGGACGGATGGGACGGATGAACGCATGAAAGAGTAGCCGATCGAAGGACCGACCCCACAATCGGCTACTGTGTGTAGCGGTGACCGGACTTGAACCGGTGACACAGCGATTATGAGCCGCTTGCTCTACCGACTGAGCTACACCGCTTTGATGATCCGGATCCCGCCCGAAGGCGGGTCCTTCTCACCAGAGCCCCAATACGGAATCGAACCGTAGACCTTCTCCTTACCATGGAGACGCTCTACCGACTGAGCTATTGGGGCGAGCGAGGAAGACATTACACGGTCTCCCGCCCATCACCCAAATCCGTTTCGCGGCGCCCGCCCGACGGTCCTCACCAGGCGTCACGTACGCCACTCGTGGCCTCATCGGTACGACTATTGCGCTCCTCCTCGAAGGTCGCTCCGGGCACCCCTAGGCTCGGCCCCACGCTTCGTGATCTTGATCTTGAGGAGCCTTGAGGAGCCCCCATGTCAGCCGAAAGCAAGCAGCCCCAGCCGCCCGAGGACGGGGCCGCCACCACGGCCGACTCGACCTCGCTCCTGCTCTCCCACGCACGGCTCACCGACGGGCGGACCGTGGACGTACGGCTCGTCGGCGGCCGGATCGAGGCGGTCGGCACGGCCGGCAGCCTCACCGCCGTGGGCGCGCGCGTGGACCTCGCCGGCTACCTGCTGCTGCCCGCCGCCGCCGAACCCCACGCCCACTCCGACACCGCGCTCTCCGCCGACTCCCCCGGGCCCGTCTCGTACGCACCCGAGGACGTGCAGCGCCGGGCCACCGAGGCGGCGCTGCTCCAGCTCGGCCACGGCGCGACCGCGCAACGCGCGCACGTGCGGATCGGCGACGTGCAGGGGCTCGGCCCGCTGGAAGCCGTCCTCCAGGCCCGGCGCTCGCTGCGCGGCCTGGTGGACCTGACCACGGTCGCGGTGCCCCGGCTGCTGACCGGGGTGGCGGGCGCGGACGGTCTGGCGATGCTGCGGGACGCGGTGAAGATGGGCGCCGGAGTGGTCGGCGGCTGCCCCGACCTCGACCCCGACCCGGCGGGATACGTGGAGGCGGTCCTGGAGGTCGCGGCCGAGCACGGCGTGCCGGTCGATCTGCACACCGACGGTGACGACCCGGCCCGGCTCGCCCGGCTCGCGGCGATGGCCGGCGGGCTGCGGCCCGGGGTGACGATCGGCCCGTGCACGGGGCTCGTCAGACTTCCCTCCGACGTGGCACGGCGGGCCGCGGACGGGCTCGCGGCGGCCGGGGTGACGGTGGTGTGCCTGCCGCAGGGCGGCTGCGGGGGCACCGAGCGGCGCGGGGCGGCGCCGGTACGGCTGCTGCGGGCGGCCGGGGTACGGGTCGCGGCGGGCAGCGGGGCGATGCGGGACGTGGCCAACCCGGTGGGGCGCGGGGATCCGCTGGAGGCGGCGTACCTGCTCGCCTCGCTGGGCGGGCTGCCCGCGGAGGAGGCGTACGCGGCGGTGAGCGCGGAGGCGCGGGCGGCGATGGGGCTGCCGGAGGTGCGGGTGGAGGCCGGGTTCCCGGCGGAGCTGCTCGCGGTGCGCGGAGAGCGCCTGTCGGGCGTGCTGTCCCTCGCGTACAGCCGGATCGTGGTGCACCGGGGGCGGGTGGTGGCCCGGACGAGCGCGGTGCGGGAGTACTGCGACTCGGCGGCGGCGCTCGATCTGCCGCGCCAGGCACGCCCTGAACGGCCGCCCGAGCCGGGAAGCCCTCCGCCCGGTCCCGTCGTACGGTCGTGAGTATGCGCATCGTCATCGCTGGAGGACACGGACAGATCGCCCTGCGCCTGGAGAGGCTGCTCTCGGCGCACGGGCACGAGGTCGCGGGGATCATCCGCAGACCGGAGCAGGCCGGGGACCTGCGGGACGCGGGGGCCGAACCCGTCGTCCTGGACCTGGAGTCGGCGTCGGCCGAGATGGTCGCCGCCGTGCTCACGGGCGCCGACGCGGCGGTCTTCGCGGCCGGGGCGGGCCCGGGCAGCGGCGTGGACCGCAAGGACACGGTGGACCGCGCGGCGGCGGTCCTGTTCGCCGAGGCGGCGGAACGGGCGGGCGTGCGCCGCTACATCGTCGTCTCGTCGATGGGCGCGGACGCCACGCACGCCGGTGACGGGGTCTTCGACGCCTACCTCCGTGCCAAGGGCGCCGCCGACGACGACGTCCGCTCCCGCACGGGGCTGGACTGGACGATCCTGCGCCCCGGCACCCTGACGGACGACGCGGGCACGGGCATGGTCCGCCTGGAGGCCCGTACGGGCCGCGGCCCGGTCCCCCGCGACGACGTGGCGGCGACCCTCGCCGAACTCCTGGACACCCCGGCGACCGCCGGCCTGACCCTGGAACTGATCGCGGGCTCGACCCCGCTCTCGGTCGCGGTCAAGGACATGGCCGGAAACTGACGGCGCCGACACCACCCCGGAAACGAAGGAAGGTCCCCGGTGCAAGCACCGGGGACCTTCCGTTTCGCGTGGCGACGCCAGGATTCGAACCTGGGTAGGCTAAGCCGACGGATTTACAGTCCGCTCCCATTGGCCACTCGGGCACATCGCCATGAGATCGCTGCCGTGGAGCCGCTTTTCGGCGGTGTTCCGTGGCAACGACGTAAACAATACCTGATCCCGGGGGGTGGTTCGCCACCGGATTGATCAGCGGTTCGGGCCGTGGTGCACCCCCTAGGGTTGGGTCGTACCCCACAGCATCCGAGCAAGGAGCCACGAGTCATGGCCGACTCCAGTTTCGACATCGTGTCCAAGGTCGAGCGGCAGGAGGTCGACAACGCCCTCAACCAGGCCGTGAAGGAGATCTCCCAGCGTTACGACTTCAAGGGAACCAACGCCTCGATCTCGTGGTCGGGCGAGAAGATCCTCATGCAGGCGAACGGCGAGGAGCGCGTCCTGGCGATCCTCGACATCTTCCAGACCAAGCTGATCAAGCGGGGGATCTCGCTGAAGTCGCTGGACGTCGAGGGTGACCCGCAGCTGTCCGGCAAGGAGTACAAGCTCTTCGCGTCGGTCACCGAGGGCATCTCCCAGGAGAACGCCAAGAAGGTCGCGAAGGCCATCCGCGACGAGGGCCCCAAGGGCGTCAAGGCACAGGTCCAGGGCGATGAGCTGCGGGTCAGCTCGAAGAGCCGGGACGACCTGCAGGCCGTGCAGGCGCTGCTCAAGGGCAAGGACTTCGACTTCGCGATCCAGTTCGTGAACTACCGCTGACCCGTCGAGGCTCGTGTCCGAATACCGCCAGCCCGAGGCTCGGCGGGCCCCGCACACTGGACGTGGAAGACCCGTGCGGGGAGAGGAACCAGCCATGACCGTGTACGCGTACGTCGACGGCCCCCTGGGCGAGATGCTGCTTGTCGGGCAGCTCGCCGAAGGGGGCCGTGCCGTGCTGCGCTCGCTGTCCCTGCCGGGGCAGAAGGGCGCCGTCGAGGTCGAGGACGGGTGGACGCTCGCACCCGAGGCCTTCGCGGACGTCGCCGAGCAGCTCGGCGAGTACTTCGACGGGCGAAGGGACCGGTTCGACCTGCCGCTCGACAGCGACGCCGGGACCGAGTTCCAGCGGCGCGTCTGGCGGGCCCTGGAGGAGATCCCGTACGGCACGACCGTCTCGTACGGGGAGATCGCGCGGCAGATCGGTTCCTCCGGCGCCGGGGTACGGGCCGTGGGGACCGCGATCGGGCGCAATCCGCTGCTCGTGGTGCGGCCCTGTCACCGGGTGATCGGGGCCGACGGGAGCCTGCGCGGGTACGCCGCGGGGCTCGAGCGCAAGGAGCGGCTCCTGGGCCTGGAGGGGGCCCCGGTGTGACCGAGGGGCTGTTCCCCCGCGAGCGGGCCACGGTCGCGCCCGGCGCGGTGCACGTGCCCGCGTGGCTCCCGTTCGCGCGGCAGCGGGAGTTGGTGGACGCCTGCCGGGAGTGGGGGCGGGGGCCCACGCCGTACCGGCAGACCGTGCTGCCCGGCGGGGGTGTCATGTCGGTGCGGTCGCTGTGTCTCGGCCGGCCATGGGTGCCGTACCGCTATCTCGACTCCGTCGGTGTCCCGTTGCCCGGGTGGCTCGTCGCCCTCGGCCGGGAGGCGCTCGTCGAGGCGTACGGGGACGACGGCGGTTTCGCGCCGGACACCGCGCTCGTGAACTTCTACGCGCCGGGGGCGCGGATGGGCATGCACCAGGACCGCGAGGAGCGTTCGGGCGCGCCGGTGGTGTCGCTGAGCCTCGGGGACCGGTGCGTCTTCAGGTTCGGCAACGAGGAGAACCGCGGCCGCCCCTACCAGGACGTCGACCTGGCGTCCGGCGATCTGTTCGTGTTCGGCGGGGCTTCCCGGTGGGTCCATCACGGGGTGCCGAAGGTCTGGCCGGGGACGGCCGATCCCGCGCTCGGTCTCACGGGGCGGCTCAACATCACCCTGCGGGAGACGGGGCTCTAGGGACACCCCCTAGGCTGCGGCGCATGAGTGCTGAGCTGCGCCGGTCCCTCGGTGTGTTCGACGCGGTCGTGATCGGGCTCGGCGCCATGATCGGGGCCGGGATCTTCGTCGCGCTCGGGCCCGCCGCGGTGGCCGCCGGGTCCGGGGGCGGGCTGCTCCTGGCGCTCGGGATCGCCGGCGTCGTCGCGTACTGCAACGCCATGGCCTCGGCCCGGCTCGCGGCCCGCTACCCCCGTTCGGGCGGCACCTATGTGTACGGTCGCGAATGCCTCGGGTCGTTCTGGGGATACCTGGCCGGCTGGGCGTTCGTGGTCGGCAAGACGGCCTCGTGCGCGGCGATGGCGCTGACCGTCGGTGCGTATGTGTGGCCGACTCACGCGCACGCGGTGGCGGTGGGCGCCGTGGTGGCCCTGACCGCCGTCAACTACCGGGGAGTTCAGAAGTCGGCGCTGCTCACGCGGGTGGTCGTGGGACTGGTTCTCGCGGTCCTCGCGGCTGTCGTCACGGTGTCCTTCGGGGCCGGTGGGACATCGCCGCTCGCGCCCGGCCGGGAGCTCACCCTCGGCGGGGTTCTCCAGGCCGCGGGTTTGCTCTTCTTCGCATTCGCGGGGTACGCGCGCATCGCCACGCTCGGCGAGGAGGTCCGCGACCCGGCCCGGACGATCCCCCGGGCCGTACCGGTGGCGCTCGGGATCACGCTCGCCGTCTACGTGCTCGTCGCGGTGAGCGTGCTCACCGTCCTCGGCCCCGACGCCCTCGCCGACTCCCCCGCCCCGCTGACGGATGCCGCCCGGGCCGCGGGCGCCGACTGGCTGGTGCCGGTGGTCGCGGTGGGGGCGGCCGTCGCGGCGCTCGGCTCGCTGCTCTCACTGATCCTCGGGGTGTCCCGTACGACCCTGGCGATGGCCAGGGACGCCTATCTGCCGACCGCGCTCGCCGCCGTCCACCCCCGGTTCCAGGTGCCGCACCGGGCCGAGCTCGCCGTGGGCGCGGTGGTGGCCGTGGTGGCCGCGACGGCGGACGTGCGCGACGCGATCGGGTTCTCGTCCTTCGGGGTGCTCGTCTACTACGGGATCGCGAACGCCTCCGCCTGGACCCTGGGGCCCGCGCACCGGCCGCTCGCCGCGCTCGGCCTCGCCGGGTGCGCGACCCTCGCGTTCGCGCTGCCGCTCGGGCCGGTCCTCGCCGGGTCGGGAGTCGTCGCGGCGGGCGTGGTGGCCTGGGCCATCAGTCGAGGACGAGCCGTACCCCCGCGTTCCTGAGGCCGTCGACGAACTCCTGGAAGGTCGCGGGGCGGCGTCCGCTCCACGGCTGGACGCCCAGGCAGGTGCGGGCCACGTCCGACCGGTGCCAGACGAGGGTGGTGCCCGCCAGCTCCTCGCCGATCGCCCCCGGCGCCCCGAACCCGAAGGTGCGCCCGGGGCCGTACACCGCCTCGCCGAGCGCGCAGAGGAAGGAGTCCTCGTCGGTGACGTCGGTCCCGTCGAGGTCGTACGTGGCGTCCGGGGTGATCTCCGGGGCGCCGTACGACCTGCGGACGGCCTGGTTCAGCCACTCGCCGCGCGCCGCGCCGGTGAACCGCCGCCAGGTGCCCGGCTCCGCGGGCCGGCCCTTGTGCCAGAGGTCCCAGACCTCCCGGGACTGGTGCGGTATCAGGCCCTGCCGGGGGAAGGACACGGTGAGGTCGACCAGGCCGTGGGCGAGGAGCGAGGTGTCCCAGCCGGTGATGCGGCCCGCTTCGGCCTCGTGGTGCGCGGTTCCCACATGGCTGAGGACCTGGTAGCGGACGGTCTCGAACTCCTCCGCGCCGGCCGCCAGGGCGTCGCGGAGCACACCGCGCGGGGAGCAGCCGAGGAAGGTGACCTCGGTGTGGGTGCGCTCCGGTGGATCCGAGGGCAGGACGGGGACCAGGTTGACGCAGGAGAAGGCCCCGTGCGCGCCGTAGGCCCTGCGGGGGTCGCCCGAGGACTCGACGGTGACGACGTCGCCGCGGGCGCCGAGGACCCGGACCTCGACGAAGAGCCAGGTGAGGCCGTCGTGGGTCTGGACGTGGAGCGTGCCGAACGGGGCCGAGCCCTCGACGACGGCCTGGGTGACGGCCCGGGCGAGGTCCCCGCGCGCTTCGCAGCCGCGGAGCTCGTGGACGACGCGGGGCGGCGGGACGGGGTCCCCGTACAGGCCGTCGACGTCCTTGCAGAGGGCGACCGCGTACGCGCCGGAGACCAAGGCGTAGTTCGGATGGTCCACCGGTGTCGTCAGTGCCCCTGCTGCCCGTACGCGCCGTACGCCTGGTCCGTGGGGACGATCTCCTTGCCGAGCGGGAGCAGCGACACCGGGATCATCTTGAAGTTCGCGATGCCGAGCGGGATGCCGATGATCGTGATGCAGAGGGCGATGCCGGTGGTGATGTGGCCGAGGGCGAGCCACCAGCCGGCCAGGATCAGCCACAGGACGTTGCCCACGCAGGAGGGCGCGCCCGAGTCGCGTCGGTCCACGACCGTGTACCCGAAGGGCCACAGCGCGTACATCCCGATACGGAAGGCGGCGAGTCCGAAAGGGATGCCGATGATCGTGATGCAGAGCAGGACGCCCGCGAGCATGTAGCCCAGGAACATCCAGAATCCGCAGAGAATCAGCCAGATGATGTTGAGGATCGTCTTCACGGGCGTCGACCTGCCATCTGTTCGAGCCGGGCGATCCGCTCGGCCATCGGCGGGTGGGTGGAGAACATCTTGGACACGCCCTTTCCGGGCCCGAACGGGTTCGCGATCATCATGTGGCTCGCGGTCTCGATCCGCGGCTCGGCGGGCAGCGGCAGCTGCTTGGTGCCGGCGTCCAGCTTCCGCAGGGCGCTGGCCAGGGCGAGCGGGTCGCCGGTGAGCTGCGCTCCGGAGGCGTCGGCCTCGTACTCGCGGGAGCGGGAGATGGCGAGCTGGATGATCGAGGCGGCGATCGGGCCGAGGATGAGGATCAGGAGGTAGCCGAGGATGCCCGGCCCGTCGTCGTCGCTGGAGCGGCCGACCGGGATCAGCCATGCGAAGTTGACCAGGAACATGATCACCGAGGCGAGTGCTCCGGCGACCGAGGAGATCAGGATGTCCCGGTTGTAGACATGGCTCAGCTCGTGGCCGATGACCCCGCGCAGCTCGCGCTCGTCGAGGATCGCGAGGATGCCCTCGGTGCAGCAGACCGCCGCGTTGCGCGGGTTGCGGCCGGTCGCGAAGGCGTTGGGCGCCTGGGTGGGCGAGATGTAGAGCCGCGGCATGGGCTGACGCGCCTGCGTGGAGAGCTCCCGCACCATCTTGTAGAGCGCGGGTGCCTCGAACTCGCTGACGGGTCGGGCGCGCATGGCCCGGAGCGCCAGCTTGTCGCTGTTCCAGTACGCGTACGCGTTGGTGCCGAGCGCCACGAACAGCGCGACGATCAGCCCCGTACGGCCGAAGAAGCTGCCGATGACGATGATGAGGGCCGAGAGCCCTCCGAGGAGTACGGCGGTCCTCAGCCCGTTGTGCCGGCGGTGCACGGTACGCCCTCCAAGTGGTGCGGCAGGGGAACCCTTTGCTTCGTGGTGGCCCGCCCCGGAC
This sequence comes from Streptomyces sp. NBC_00250, assembly GCF_036192275.1. Lineage (NCBI taxonomy): Bacteria > Bacillati > Actinomycetota > Actinomycetes > Kitasatosporales > Streptomycetaceae > Streptomyces > Streptomyces sp. NBC_00250. The sequence goes on from NZ_CP108088.1 coordinate 3,911,163, forward strand.
TTCGTCCGGGAGGGACCCCCAGGTCCAGTGGACCCTTCCGTACTGGTCAACGCCAGGCGGGAGGTTCCGGTTCCCCCGGCCGCACCGGGGCGTGCTGTGGGCCGTTCGGGTGATCAGCGGGCCGCCGGGACCCCGAGCTTCTCCAGGGTGGTGGCGACGGGCTCGACCTCACTGGTGCAGTGGGCGCAGCGGGAGGCGATCGCCGGGATCTCGGTGAAGCAGCGGGGGCAGTCGCGCTTCTCCGCCTTGGGGTCGGCCGCCTCCTCCTTCGCGAACTTCTCCTGGACCTTCGCCAGCGGGGCGACGATCAGGAAGTAGAGCACCGCGGCGGTGATGACGAACGCTATGGCGGCCGAGATGGCGAGGCCGTAGGGGAAGACGGTCTTGCCGACGTGGAACTGGGCGTCGTTGAAGTTGCCGACGGAGCCGGTCGCGAGACCGATGAGCGGGGTGATGAAGGCCTTGCTGAAGCCGGTGACGACGGCCGTGAACGCCGTTCCGACGGCCAGGCCGATGGCCATCGAGATGACGTTCCCGCGAAGTATGAAGTCCTTGAATCCGTTCAGCACGGTGTTTCTCGCTCCCAGGTGTTTCGTTTGTGGGGGGTCAGAAGAGGCTGTTCGCCGCGAAGCGGAGGGCGAGCTGCGGGTATCCCGACAGCACGACTCCGGCGGCGGCGGTCAGCACGATCGCCAGGGTGATCGGCGCGGGGACCGCGTGGGGCACGGCCTTCCCCTCCGGCGCTCCTGCCTGTGCGCCTTCCGGCGCGCTTTCAGACGTGCTTTCCGGCGTGCGGAACAGCAGTGCCGTCCAGCGGAGGTAGTAGTACAGCCCGATCACGACGTTGACGGCCATGATCACGGCCAGCCAGCCGAGGCCCGCGTCGACGGCCGCCGAGAAGACGGTCACCTTGGCGAAGAGGCCGATGATACCCGGGGGCAAACCGGCCAGATTCAGGAGGAAGAAGGCGAGCGCGAGGGCGGCGGCAGGGCTCGCGGCGTACAGGCCCCGGTAGTCCGCGATCCGGTTCTCGGGATGCCGGCGGGCGACGAGCGCGACGACCGCGAACGCGCCGAGGTTCACGACGGCGTACATCAGGGCGTACGCGACGGTGGCGCCGATCTGGTCGTCGCTGGAGTACGCGGCGGCCGCGATCGGCACGAGGAGGTAGCCCGCCTGGGCGACGGAGGACCAGGCGAGCAGCCGGACCGCGCTCCACGCGCGCGTGGAGCGCTGACGGAGGGCGGCGACGTTGCCGACGGTCATGGTGAGCGCGGCGAGGGCGGCGAGCGCCGGGCCCCACACGTCGGCGTACGAGGGGAAGGCGACGACCGTCACCAGGATGAGCCCGGTGAAGCCGACGGCCTTGCCGACCACCGACAGATAGGCGGCGACGGGCAGCGGGGCGCCGACGTAGGTGTCGGGCACCCAGAAGTGGAAGGGGACGGCGGCCGTCTTGAAGGCGAAGCCGACGAGGGTGAGGGCCACGCCCGCCTCGGCGAGCGTCTGGAGCTGGCCGGGCACGTCGTCGAGGCGCTGGGCGAGCTCCGTGAGGTGGAGGGTGCCGGTCGCCGCGTACACGAAACTGACCCCGAGCAGGGTGACGGCGGTCGCCGTCACCGACGACAGGAAGAACTTCAGCGCGGCCTCGCCGGACCTGCGGTCGCCGCGCTTGAGGCCGACGAGCGCGAAGGCGGGCAGCGAGGCCACTTCGAGGGCGACGACGAGGGTCGCGAGGTCCCGGGAGGCGGGCAGGAGGGCGGCGCCGGCCGCCGAGGAGAGCAGCAGGAACCAGTACTCGCCGGCCGGGAGCTTCTCGCGGGTCTCGGTGATCGAGAGCAGCGCCGTCAGGAGCGCGCCGCCGAGGACGAGCAGCTGGATGACGAGGGTGAAGTCGTCGGCCGTGTAACTGCAGGCCGTGACCTGGGTGTCCGCGGTGAGGCAGAAGGTGGAGCGGTCGCCGGCCCGCAGCGGGACGAGGAGCGCGAGGGCGGCGACGAGGCCGGCGATGGCGGTCCAGCCGAGGAGCCGCTTGCGCTCCTCGGGGACGAACAGGTCGGCGACGAGCACGACGAGGGCGACCACGGCCGTGAGGGTGGGGGGCGCGATCGCCAGCCAGTCGACGGACTGGACGAGCGACTCGCTGGCGAACGCCGTCACTGGGGTCATCGGGTGCCTCCGGCGAGGAGCTTCTGGACGGCCGGGTCGGTGAGGCCGAGGAGGACCGCGGGCCAGAGTCCGGCGAGGACGGTGAGGGCGACGAGCGGGGTCCAGGCGGCGAACTCGTACCCCTGGATGTCGGCGATCGGCGTCTCCCCGGCCGGCCGGGGGCCGCCCATGCAGACGCGGCGGACGACGAGCAGGAGGTACGCGGCGGTGAGGAGGGTGCCGAAGGCGCCGATCGCCATGAAGGTGAGGAAGGCGGGGCGGCTGAGGCCCTCGGCGGGCTCGAAGGCGCCGAACAGGGCAAGCATCTCGCCCCAGAATCCGGCCAGGCCGGGCAGGCCGAGGGAGGCGACGGCGGCGAAGGCGAGGAGGGCGCCGAGGCGCGGGGCACGGCCGTAGAGGGCGGCGCCGGTGGCGCCCGCGAGGGTGTCGAGGTCGGCGGTGCCGTACCGGTCCTTGACCGCGCCGACCAGGAAGAACAGCAGGCCGGTGACGAGGCCGTGGGCGACGTTGGCGAAGAGGGCGCCGTTGACTCCGGTGGGGGTCATGGTGGCGATGCCGAGGAGCACGAAGCCCATGTGGCCGACGGAGGAGTACGCGATGAGGCGCTTGAGGTCGCCCTTGTTGCCGGGCCGGACGAGGGCGAGGCAGGCGAGCGATCCGTAGATGATCCCGGCGACGGCGAAGGCGGCGAGGTAGGGGGCGAAGATCCGCATGCCGTCGGGGGCGATCGGCAGGACGATCCGGACGAAACCGTACGTGCCCATCTTGAGCAGCACACCGGCGAGGAGGACCGAGCCGACCGTCGGGGCGGCGGTGTGGGCGTCCGGGAGCCAGCTGTGCAGCGGCCACATCGGGGTCTTCACGGCGAGCCCGAGACCGATCGCGAGAACGGCGATGACCTGCACGGACGTGGTCAGTCCACGGCCGTTGTCAGTGGCCAGTGCCACCATGTCGAAGGTGCCCGCCTTCACTCCGATGAGGAGCAGGCCGAGCAGCATGACGACGGAGCCGAGCAGCGTGTAGAGGATGAACTTCCAGGCCGCGGCCTGCTTGCCCTCGCCGCCCCAGCGGGCGATGAGGAAGTACATCGGGATGAGGACCATCTCGAAGGCCAGGAAGAACAGGACCAGGTCGAGGACGGCGAAGGTGGCGAGGGTGCCGGACTCCAGGACGAGGAGCAGCGCCACGAAGCCCTTGGGGGAAGGGCCGGAGGGCATCTTGAAGTAGCTGTACAGCGCGCAGAGGAAGGTCAGGAGCGCGGTCAGGACCAGGAGGGGGAGGGAAATGCCGTCGACGCCGAGGTGGATCCGCACGTCGAGTGCCTGGATCCAGCTGATGTCCGTCGTGGCCTGCATCCTCGACGGCTGGTCGTGGTCGAAGCCGAGCGCGAGGACGATCGCGGCCAGCAGGATCACACCGGTGACGGTGACGCCGTGGCGGAGCACGGCCTGGTCCGGGGACTTCCCCTTCAGTCCCGGCGGGGCCGGGAGGAGGGCGGCGGCCGCGCCGAGGAGCGGTCCGGCGACGATCAACGCCAGAAGGAACTGCATCACGGATTCGCTGATATCGATCACGGCTCACGCTCCGGCGACGGCGTTGGCGAGGGCGACGGCGACGATCGCCAGGACGACGGAGCCGGCGAACAGGGCGCTCAGATAGGTCTGCACGTTGCCGGTCTGGGCGCGGCGGACGAGCCAGCCGAGCCCCTTGGCGGAGGTGCCCGCGGCGCGGACGTAGGTGTCGATGACCTCACGGTCCAGGAAGCGGACCAGGGAGGCCGCGGCGAGGACGGGGCGGACGAACACCGTCCGGTAGACGGCGTCCAGGTGGAAGCCGTCGGCGGCGGGACCGTGCAGCGGACCCAGGAGGGCGCGGCCGGGGTCGGCCGGGTCCTCGGCGGGGTGCGGCAGGTGCAGCGCCTCCGCCTCGACCAGTCCCGCGTCGGCGTCCGGGTGGGCGACGTGCGGGGCGGGTGCCTGCGCGGCGGCCGCGGAGACCGGCGTCCTGGCGGCGAGGGTGCGCCAGACCGCGTAGGTGATCACCGCTCCGGCGGCGGCGAGACCCGTGCCGAGGACGGCCGTGGTGACGGTCGGGGTGAGGGCGTTCCCGTCGAACCAGTCGTCGAGGTACGTGACGGTCAGACCGAATCCCAGGGAGGGGATCGCGAGCACCCACAGGACGGACGTCATGGCGATCGGCTGGCGCCCGTGGTCGGGGGCCTCTGCGCCCCGGCCGCGGAAGGTCCGCAGCCAGAGGCGGAGCGCGTACGCGGCGGTGAGCAGGGCCGTCAGCAGGCCCGCGACGAGGACGGTCCAGCCGGCCCCGGCGGGGGCGACGGTCCGGTCTCCGAGCGCGGTGTGCTCGGCGGCCACCAGGACGGCTTCCTTGGAGAAGAAGCCGGCGAACGGCGGGATCGCGGCGAGCGCGAGCAGGGCGACGGTCATCGTCCAGTACGCGTCCGGGACGCGCTTCGCGAGGCCGCTCATGCGGGACATGGCGGTCAGCGAGTTCGTACCGGCGGCGTGGATGACCGTGCCGGCGGCGAGGAAGAGCAGTGCCTTGAACGCGGCGTGCGAGAGGAGGTGGAAGACGGCAGCCCCGCGGTCGCCGACGGCGAGGGCGCCGGCCATGTAGCCGAGCTGGCCGATCGTCGAGTAGGCGAGGACCCGCTTGATGTCGTCCTGGGCGAGCGCGGCGAGCGCCGAGCCGACCATCGTGATCGCGGCCATCACGGCCAGCACCGTCATCGCGGCGGCGGACTCGGCGAAGACGGGCAGCAGCCGGGCCGTGAAGTAGATACCGGCGGCGACCATCGTCGCCGCGTGGATGAGCGCGGAGACGGGGGTGGGGCCGGCCATGGCGTCCGGGAGCCAGGTGTGCAGCGGGAACTGTGCCGACTTGCCCGCCACACCGGCGAGCAGCAGCAGCGCGATCAGGGTGGGGTGGTCGAGGCCGCCGCCGGCGACGGCGCCGAGGACGCCCGTGATCTGGAAGGTGCCCGCGTCGGTGGCGAGCGCGAAGAGCCCGATGAGGAAGGGGACGTCGCCGAGCTTGGTGACGAGGAAGGCCTTCAGGGAGGCGGCCCGTGCCTCGGGCGTCTCCCAGTAGTGGCCGACGAGGAAGTACGAGCAGATGCCCATGATCTCCCAGCCGACCAGGAGCACCATCAGGTCGCCGGAGTAGACGACGAGCAGCATCGCGGACGTGAAGAGGGAGACGAGCGCGGCGTACGAGGGGTAGCGCGGGTCCTCGCGGAGGTAGCCGGTCGAGTAGATCTGCACACAGGTGGCGACGACGCCGACCAGGACGGCGACGAGCGCGGCGAAGCCGTCGATGTACAGGGCCAGGTCGATGGGGACCGAGCCGGTGGGGGTGAGCTGGGTGGCGGCGTCGATCGCCTTCCCGCCGCCCTGCCGGACCGCGACCAGCACGGCCAGGACCGTGGCGGCGAGGGTGGGAAGCACGGCCAGCGGGCGGACGAAGCCGGGCGCGGTGCGGCCGAGCAGGAGTCCGGCGACGGAGCCGAGGAAGGGCAGGAGGGGGACGAGGACGGCGAGGGTCGTGGTGGTCACGCGGTGGCCTCGGCCTTCTCGCCGGCGGGCGTGTCGTCGGTGGGCGCGTCGTCCGGTGACGGTTCGTCCGCGGCATCGGTGCTCCACGGCTCCGGCGGCTCCGCCGTGTCACGGAGGCGGTCGACGTCCGACGTGCCCTTGTTGCGGTGGACCATCAGGACGATCGCGAGGCCGATGCCGATCTCCGCGGCGGCGATGGCGATGGTGAAGAGGGTGAGGGCCTGGCCGGCGTGGAGGGTGTCGCGGAGCCAGACGTCGAAGGCGACCAGGTTGAGGTTGACGGCGTTGAGCATCAGCTCGACGGACATCAGGACCAGGATCGCGTTGCGGCGGGCGAGGACGCCGTACACGCCGATGGCGAAGAGGAGGGCGGCGAGGACGGCCGGGTAGACGAGATGCATCAGCGCTGCTCCTCCTGCTTCCTGCGGGAGAGCACGATGGCGCCGACCAGGGCGGCCAGGAGGAGGACGGACAGCGCCTCGAACGGCAGCACCCAGTGCCGGAAGAGGATCTCGCCCGACACCTTCGTCGAGCCCTGCACGGCACCGTCCAGATCGATCCACGTCGTACGGAACGCGTCGACGACGACCCAGACGAGTGCGGCTGCGGCGGCGATCGCGACGGCGATCGCCGCGGGCTTGTTACGGGAGTCGGCGTCCGGGGAGTGGCCGATGGGGGCCTTGGTGAGCATGAGCCCGAAGAGGAGGAGGACGACGACGGAACCGACGTAGATCAGGACCTGGACCCAGGCGATGAACTCGGCCGTCAGGAGCAGGTACTCGACGGCGAGGCCACCGAGCGCCACGACCAGCCAGAGCGCGGCGTGGACGAGCTGGCGGGTGGTGACCGTCACGAGGGCGGCGCCGAGGGTGACCAGGCCGACGAGGAGGAAGGCGATCTCGACGCCGGTGGGCGAGAGGAAGCCCTGGGCCTGCTGTGCCGCCTGTGCCGCTTGAGTTGTGTGTGCTGCCAGGATCACTGCTGCTCCCCCTCGGCGGCCGCGGCCGCTTCGGCGGCCGCCGCGGTGGCGGCCTTCTCCACTGCCTTGCGGGCCGCCGCGATCTCCTTCGGCTCCTCCGCGTGCGGGTCGAGCGCGGGCGGCTCCGGAACCGTCCACATCCACTCGCGGAGCTTGTCGCGCTCGTGGGTCAGCTCGTGGATGTCGGTCTCCGCGTACTCGAACTCGGGCGACCAGAAGAGCGCGTCGAACGGGCAGACCTCGATGCAGATGCCGCAGTACATGCAGAGTGAGAAGTCGATGGCGAAGCGGTCGAGGACGTTCCGGCTGCGCTCGCGGCCGCCGGGGACGGCCGCCGGCACCGTCTCCTTGTGGGAGTCGATGTAGATGCACCAGTCGGGGCACTCGCGGGCGCAGAGCATGCAGACCGTGCAGTTCTCCTCGAACAGCCCGATGACCCCGCGGGTGCGGGGCGGCAGCTCGGGCTGGACGTCCGGGTACTGCGCGGTGACGGTCTTCTTCGTCATCGTGCGGAGGGTGACGGCGAGGCCCTTGGCGAGGCCGGAGCCGGGAATGGCCATTACTGGATCGCCACCTTCACGATGCCGGTGAGTGCGATCTGCGCGAGCGCGAGCGGGACGAGGGTCGTCCAGGCGAGCTTCTGGAGCTGGTCCTCACGGAGGCGCGGGTAGCTCACCCGCAGCCAGATCACGACGAACGCGAGGATCGCGGTCTTGAGGAGGGTCCAGACCCAGCCGAGACCGTCCGCGCCGAAGGGCCCGTGCCAGCCGCCGAGGAACAGGACGGTGGTGAGGCCGCACAGGACGACGATGCCGGCGTACTCGGCGAGCAGGAAGAGCGCGAAACGGAGGCCGGTGTACTCGGTGTACGCGCCGAAGATGATCTCCGAGTCGGCGACCGGCATGTCGAACGGCGGCCGCTGGAGCTCCGCCAGACCCGCCACGAAGAAGACGAGCGCGCCGACGATCTGCCAGGGCACCCACCACCACTCGAAGGCGTTCAGGATGCCGGGGAGGGAGACCGTGCCGGCGGCCATCGCGACGGAGGCGGCGGCGAGGAGCATGGGGAGCTCGTACGCGAGGAGCTGAGCGGCGGTACGAAGACCGCCGAGCAGCGAGAACTTGTTCGCGGACGCCCAGCCGGCCATCAGGCTGCCGAGGACACCGACGCCCATCACGGCCAGCACGAAGAAGATGCCCGCGTCGACGACCTGCCCGACGGCGCCCTCGCTCGGGCCGATCGGGATCGCGACCAGCACGAGCAGATACGGGAGGAGGGCGACGGCCGGCGCGAGCTGGAAGACCCGCCGGTCGGCGTCCTTGGGAACCACGTCCTCCTTCTGCGCGAACTTCACGCCGTCGGCGACGAGCTGGGCCCAGCCGTGGAAACCACCGGCGTACATGGGGCCGAGGCGGCCCTGCATATGGGCCATGACCTTGTGCTCGGTCTGCCCGACGACGAGCGGCAGGACGAGGAAGACGGCGAAGACGACGAGCAGCCGGAGGGCGACGTCGAGTACGTCGTTCACGCGGGATCGCCTCCGGTGGGGGTGGTGGGGTCGGGGTCCGCGTTCCCCTGCGGGGCGGCGGGCGGGTGGGCGGCGTCGGCCTCGGCGTCCCCCTGCGGGGCGGCGGGGCCTTCACCTGCGGGCTCGGCCTCGGTCCCGGCGGGACCGGGCTCCGGACCTTCCTCGGGCTCGGCGGCGGTTCCGGGGCCGTCGGCCCCGCGTTCGGGCCGCGAGGTTTCGGAGCCGTCGGGCTCGGGGCCCGAAGCCTCGGGCTCGGGTCCCGAAGCCTCGGGCTCCGGCGCCGTTTCCGGGGCCTTCGGCCCAGTGGTGGGCTCCTCGTCGAAGGCCGGGCGGGCGTGGTGCCAGGGTGCGTCCGAGCTGCGGGTGCGCGGGGGCGCGGCCTCCGGGCGCGACGCGGGGCCGGTCGGGGTCGACTGGCTCGCGGAGCCGTCGGCCGCCGAACGCGAACGGCGCGGCACCGCAGGCGGGGCATCGGGCCCCGGCTCCGGCATGGCGGACGGCTCCGGGGTCGACTGGCTGGCCGAGCCGTCGGCTGCAGAGCGAGAACGGCGCGGCGGACGGGCCGCCGCGGGCGGGGCGTCGCCGCCCGGCTCCGGCGTGGCGCTCGGCTCGGGGAGCGACTGGCTCGCCGAACCGTCGGCCGCCGAACGCGAACGGCGCGGCACCGCAGGCGGGGCGTCGGGACCCGGCTCCGGCACGGCGGACGGCTCCGGGGTCGACTGGCTCGCCGAACCGTCGGAGACCGAGCGGGTGCGGCGGGGCGGGCGGGGGGTGTCCGTCGGGGGCGGGGTTTCCGATGGGGTTGCCGAGCCTTCCGTCGCCGAGCGGGCTCGGCGGACCGGGCGGTCGCCTGCCGCCGCGCGGGCCGGGCGGGTCGGGGCCGGGGGGAGCTGGCCCTTCAGGGGGCCCCATTCGTTGGGGTCCGGGACGCCCGGGGGGAGCATCTGGCGGCGCTTCGGGCCGCCGCCGTCGTGGGACTCGCCCGGTTCCTTCGCGCCCGGCCACGCCTTCGCGACCCGGGCCGCGAGGACGAAGTCCTTGCGCAGCGGGTGGCCCTCGAAGTTCTCGGGGAGGAGCAGCGGCACCAGGTGCGGGTGGCCGGTGAAGTCCACGCCGAACATCTCGTGGGTCTCGCGCTCGTGCCAGCCGGCGCCCGCGTACACCGCGATCGCCGTGGGGAGGGCGGGGGCGGAGTGCGGGACGGTCGTACGGACGAGGAGGCGGCGCGGGCGGCCCTCGCCCAGGGCCACCACGTGTGCGCAGACCCGGAAGCCCGTGCCCGGCTCGTCGACCGCGCTCAGCCAGTCGAAGTAGGTGCACCCGAGTGTGTCCCGGGCCGTCTCCAGGGCCGTGATCCAGGCCGTCGGCGGGACGTCGACGGTCAGCAGGTCGTACGCCTGCTCCGCCGTCGCCTCCTCGCCGAAGATCTCCGTCACGGAGTCCGGGAGGGAGTCGTAGGCCGTCATGCCTTGCCTCCGGGCGGTGTCACCAGGGGGCTCGTCAGCTGGGAGACCGATGCGGTGGTCGCGTACCGCTCCGCCAGGCTCTCCCGCGCGATCTTCTCCTGGAGCTTGAGGATGCCCTGGAGGAGCGCCTCGGGGCGCGGCGGGCAGCCGGGCACGTAGACGTCGACCGGGATGATCTGGTCGACGCCCTTGGTGACCGAGTACGAGTCCCAGTAGGGGCCGCCGCAGTTGGAGCAGGCGCCGAACGAGATGACGTACTTCGGCTCCGGCATCTGCTCGTACAGCCGCTTCACCGCGGGTGCCATCTTGTCCGTCACGGTGCCCGAGACGATCATCAGGTCGGCCTGGCGCGGGCCGGGCGCGAAGGGGATGACGCCGAGCCGGATGAAGTCGTGCCGGGCCATCGACGCGGCGATGAACTCGATCGCGCAGCACGCGAGCCCGAAGTTGAAGACCCACAGGCTGTAGCGGCGGCCCCAGTTCAGGACCACCTTCATCGGCTCGGGGGCCAGGCGGGCGAGCGGCCCCAACGTGGGAGCGGGCAGGGGTGTTACGTCCATGCCAGGACCTTCTTCTTGTACGCGTAGAGCAGCCCCACGGCCAGGAAGCCGAGGAAGACGAACATCTCGACCAGGGTCGTGGCGCCGTAGCCGGGCGCGGCGAAGACCGTCGCCCAGGGGAAGAGGAAGATCGAGTCGACGGCGAAGATGACGTAGAGGAAGGCGTACACGTAGTAGCGGACCTGGGTGTGGGCCCAGCCCTCCCCCACGGGGTCGACACCGCACTCGTACGTGAGGAGCTTCTCGGGCGTCGGCACGACGGGCCTCAGCAGTCGGCCCGCGCCGAACGCCACGGCGACGAACAGCACGCCGACGACGGCGAGCAGTCCGACGACGGAGTACGTCTGGAAGTAGTCCGCCGCGTCCGCTGCGTCGGCCGCGACAACGGTCGGTTCGCGCACGGTCCGTCCGCCCCTCGGTCTCGGTGTCTCATGAGTCACTTCTGTACGCTCGCGAGTCTAGGCCCTGCTAAAGAGACCGTAAGCAGTCGCGTACGCGGTCGTCCGTGCCGTCCTGGTGGGGATATCCCCACCGTCGCTCACCCACCTCCCCCATGGCGTCGCCAGGTCCCCGACCGGCAGTCTGGGGAGCATGACCGCTGATCATGATTCCGCCGACTCCTCCGGCTCGGCCGGCTCCACCGTCGCCCCGCGTCCGCCCAGGCGCACCGCCTACGGGAAGGAGACGTGGAAGGAGATCGCCTTCCTCCTCTCCAACCTGTTCACCGCGCTGGCCGGTTTCGTCTACTCGGTCGTGAGCGTGCTCCTCGGGGTCGGCCTGTCCGTCACCGTGATCGGGCTCCCGCTGCTCGCCCTCGGGCTCGGCGGCGCGCGCCTGATCGGCCGGTCGGAGCGGGCGCGGGCCCGGGCGCTGCTCGGGGTCGAGATCGCCGAGCCGTCGCCGCTGCCGAAGCGAGGCGGTTTCTTCGGGTGGCTGTGGACCACGCTGAAGGATCCGGTGGCCTGGCGGACCCAGTTGTACGGGCTGATCCGGCTGCCCTGGGGGATCGTGACGTTCACGGTGGCGCTGGTCTCGCTCATCGTGCTCTGGCCCGTGCTTCCCTTCATCGCCCGTGGCCTGGCGAGCGCCGACCGGGGCATGGTCCGGGGTCTGCTCTCACCTTCGGACGAGCTGGAGCGGCGGATCGCCGAGCTGGAGTCGGACCGGGGTGTCGTCGTCGACACCGCCGCGGCCGACCTGCGGCGCATCGAGCGCGATCTGCACGACGGGGCACAGGCCCGGCTCGTCGCCCTCGCGATGGGGCTCGGTCTGGCGAAGGAGAAGCTCCTCGACGATCCGGAGACGGCCGCGGCGATGGTCGACGAGGCGCACGGCGAGGTGAAGCTCGCGCTCCAGGAGCTGCGGGACCTCGCCCGGGGCATCCACCCGGCGGTCCTCACCGACCGGGGGCTGAGCGCCGCGCTCTCGTCGGTGTCGGCGCGCTGCACGGTGCCGGTGAAGGTGAACGTGGATCTCGCGGAGCGGCCGGCGGAGGCGATCGAGGGCATCGCGTACTTCACGGTCTCGGAGCTGCTCCAGAACGTGTCCAAGCACGCGCGCGCCCGGTCGGCGTCCGTGGAGGTGTGGCGGGCGAAGGACCGGCTGCTGCTCCAGGTGCGGGACGACGGGGAGGGCGGCGCGCGCTTCGACGGCGGCACGGGGCTCGCGGGGCTCGCGGAACGGCTCGGGGCGGTGGACGGGCTCCTCGTCCTGGACTCCCCGGAGGGCGGTCCGACGACGGTGACGGCGGAACTGCCCTGGCGGTCCCGCCCGGGGGCGTGAGCCGCCCGTACCGTCCGAAGGGGCCGTGAGCTCGCCCGGACCGCTGGAACGGCCGTGCCCGCCCGTCCGGAGCCCTGGAGCGGCCGTGCCCGCCCGCCCGGACCCCTGGGGCCGTGAGCTGCCCGTACCGCCCGTGTGCGTCGGGGAGCTTCCTGCGCGCCCCCTCCCCCACCCCCCCCGGGGTAGGGAAAACCCCCGCCCCTAGACGCCCACCCGCCTCATGGTCCGGCGGGGCGTGAGACGGAACCCTGGAACACGTACCGAGCTTCCCTCCCGACCCGCCCCTCCCTGAGCAGAGAAGGACCCCCGCGATGGCCTCCCACCGACTCCCCGCCGCGATCCGCGCGCCGTTCGAGGCACGCACCTGGCGGGCTTTCCTCTACGTGCTGATCGGGCTGCCGCTGAGCGTCGTCTGGTTCGCGCTCTCGATCTCCTTCTTCTCGGCCGGCGCCGGGCTGCTCATCACCTTCCTCGGCGTGCCGATCCTCGCCGGGGTCCTCGCGATGTGCCGGGGGTTCGGCGTGGTCGAGCGGGCCCGGGCGCGGGCGCTGCTCGACGTCGACGTGCGGGCGCCCGAGCCGGTGCGGGGCCGGACCGGCGGGGCCTTCTCCTGGATGGGCGCCATGCTGAAGAGCGGGACGTCCTGGCGGCACCTGCTGTACGCGGTCGTGCACATGCCGTGGGCGGTGTTCTCGTTCTCGGTGACGGTGGCGTTCTTCGGCTGGGGCTGGAGCCTCTTCACCTATCCGCTGTGGCAGTGGGTCTTCCCGATGTACGCGGGGCAGGACGGCCTCCAGCTCTACGGCGACGGGTCCCACAACCTCTACCTCGACTCCCCTTTCGAGATCGCCGTCACCAGCCTCGTCGGGCTGCTGTTCGTGATGGCCGGGCCCTGGCTGCTGCGCGGCTTCGTCGCCGTCGACCGGCTCCTCGTCTCCGGGCTGCTCGGCCCGTCCCGCCTCGCCTCCCGTGTCACCGAGCTGGAGTCGGACCGGGGCGTCGTGGTGGACACCGCCGCGGCGGACCTGCGGCGCATCGAGCGGGACCTGCACGACGGGGCGCAGGCCCGGCTGGCCGCGCTCGCCATGGATCTGGGGCTCGCGAAGGAGAAGCTTGCGGAGGACCCGCGGGCGGCGGCGGTGCTGGTCGACGAGGCGCACGGCGAGGTGAAGCTCGCGCTCCAGGAGCTGCGGGACCTGGCGCGGGGGATCCACCCGGCGGTCCTGACCGACCGTGGCCTGGACGCGGCGCTGTCGGCGGTGGCCTCGCGGTGCGCGGTTCCGGTGTCGGTGGACGTGGACCTGCCGGCGCGGCCGGTCGCGGCGATCGAGGGGATCGCGTACTTCACGGTCTCGGAGCTGCTGCAGAACGTGTCCAAGCACGCGCGGGCGCGGCGGGCCTGGGTGGATGTGTGGCGGACCGGGGAGAAGCTGATGGTTCAGGTGCGGGACGACGGGTCCGGCGGGGCGGAGGCCGTGGCGGGGCGGGGGCTGTCCTCGCTCTCCGAGCGGGTGGGTGCGGTGGACGGGGTGCTCGCGGTGGACTCGCCCGCGGGTGGGCCGACGACGGTGACCGTCGAGCTGCCCTGGCGTGCCTAGCGCTTGCAGGACGCGGAAGCGGGGCCCGACTCCTCGGGCCCTGCTTCCGCGTGCCGCGCACGTGGGCACCGTAGGGGCGCGAGGGGTGCGGGCCCGGCAAGGGCACGGGCAGGGGCCCCGGCAGCGGCACGGGCGAGGGCCCCGCAAAGGCCCGGTCCGTTGTGCCCACCCGTTTGTGCCCACCCGTTCCGCCCTGCGGAACGACGGCCCACAACGAGGGGGGCGTAAGTGGGCGGGGGTGCAATGCTGGAGGCCTCATCGGGCAACAAGACAGGGGGGCTTTACAGCGTGGGTGTGGATCAAGGGGCCGGGCGGGTGCGCGTGGTCATCGCCGAGGATTCCGTGCTGCTGCGGGAGGGGCTGACCCGGCTGCTGACCGATCTCGGGCATGACGTCGTCGCCGGGGTCGGGGACGGAGACGCGCTCGTGGAGACGGTCGCGAAGCTCGCGGCCGAGGGCGCGCTGCCGGATGTCGTCGTCGCCGACGTGCGGATGCCGCCGACGCACACGGACGAGGGCGTCCGCGCGGCCGTGCGGCTGCGCAAGGAGCACCCGGGACTCGGTGTGCTCGTCCTGTCGCAGTACGTGGAGGAGCAGTACGCCACCGAACTTCTGGCCGGTTCCAGCCGGGGTGTCGGATATCTGCTGAAGGACCGGGTCGCCGAGGTCCGGGAGTTCGTGGACGCGGTCGTGCGGGTCGCCGGCGGTGGTACGGCGCTGGATCCGGAGGTCGTGCAGCAGCTGCTGGGCCGGAGCCGTCAGCAGGACGTGCTGGCGAACCTGACTCCGCGCGAGCGGGAGGTCCTCGGTCTGATGGCGGAGGGCCGGACGAACTCGGCGATCGCGAAAGCGCTGGTCGTGAGCGACGGCGCGGTGGAGAAGCACATCAGCAACATCTTCCTGAAGCTGGGGCTCTCGCCGAGTGACGGCGATCATCGCCGGGTACTGGCGGTGTTGACGTATCTGAAATCCTGATCATCTGACACTCTGTCAGATGACATGGAGGCCGGAAGGGCGGCCCGCCGGCGCCCGAGGACCTAGAACCAAAGGATGAGGCGGAATCAGACTTTCCGGAACACTCCGGGTGGCGACAGACCGTGACGATTCAGGGCAAGAGGGCGTCTCAAAAAGAGGTCCATGATGTGAGAAGTCCCGGGAGGGCCCTCCCTACCGTCGTAGGGTGGGCCTGGGGACGGACGGTGATCGGCCGACCGCACCCCGAGCCTTCTCCCGCCTCCGGCGGAGAGTCCCCTTGCCGCGAGGGAGGTCCAGTTCAGTGACCAGCCAGGTCAGTAGCGAGGCCGGTGAGGCCCTGCTCGGGGAGCAGCGCAGCGCCCCGGCGAAGCCCCACACCGACAAGGAAGTGCGCCGTCTCGATCGGGTGATCATCCGCTTCGCGGGTGACTCCGGTGACGGTATGCAGCTGACAGGTGACCGGTTCACCTCGGAGACGGCGTCCTTCGGGAACGACCTCTCCACGCTGCCGAACTTCCCGGCCGAGATCCGGGCACCCGCCGGAACCCTGCCGGGCGTCTCGTCCTTCCAGCTGCACTTCGCCGACCACGACATCCTGACCCCGGGCGACGCACCGAACGTGCTGGTCGCGATGAACCCCGCCGCCCTCAAGGCCAACATCGGGGACGTGCCGCGCGGTGGCGAGATCATCGTCAACACCGACGAGTTCGCCAAGCGCGCCATGGCCAAGGTCGGCTACGCGGCCTCGCCCCTCGAAGACGGCTCGCTGGACGCCTACCGGGTCCACCCGGTGCCGCTGACCACGCTGACCGTCGAGGCCCTCAAGGACTTCGGCCTCTCCCGGAAGGAGGCCGAGCGCTCCAAGAACATGTTCGCGCTCGGGCTGCTCTCCTGGATGTACCACCGGCCGACCGAGGGCACCGAGACCTTCCTGCGGCAGAAGTTCGCGAAGAAGCCGCAGATCGCCGAGGCCAACATCGTCGCCTTCCGGGCCGGCTGGAACTTCGGCGAGACCACCGAGGACTTCGCCGTCTCCTACGAGATCGCCCCCGCGACCCGGGCCTTCCCCACCGGCACCTACCGGAACATCTCGGGGAACCTGGCCCTCTCGTACGGCCTCGTCGCCGCCTCCCGCCAGGCCGACCTGCCGCTCTACCTCGGCTCGTACCCGATCACCCCGGCCTCGGACATCCTCCACGAGCTGAGCAAGCACAAGAACTTCGGTGTGCGGACCTTCCAGGCCGAGGACGAGATCGCCGGCATCGGCGCCGCGCTCGGCGCGGCCTTCGGCGGCTCGCTCGCCGTCACGACGACCAGCGGCCCGGGTGTGGCGCTCAAGTCGGAGACGATCGGTCTCGCGGTCTCCCTGGAGCTGCCGCTCCTGATCGTCGACATCCAGCGCGGCGGCCCGTCCACCGGTCTGCCCACCAAGACCGAGCAGGCCGACCTCCTCCAGGCCATGTACGGCCGCAACGGCGAGGCGCCGGTCCCGGTCGTCGCCCCGAAGACGCCCGCCGACTGCTTCGACGCGGCGATCGAGGCGGCCCGGATCGCCCTCACGTACCGGACGCCCGTCTTCCTGCTCTCCGACGGCTACCTCGCCAACGGCTCCGAGCCCTGGCGCATCCCGGACGTCGACGAGCTCCCCGACCTGCGGACGCAGTTCGCCACCGGCCCGAACCACGAACTGGCCGACGGCACCGAGGTCTTCTGGCCGTACAAGCGCGACCCGGAGACCCTCGCCCGCCCGTGGGCCGTCCCCGGCACCCCCGGTCTCGAACACCGCATCGGCGGCATCGAGAAGCAGGACGGCACCGGCAACATCTCGTACGACCCCGCCAACCACGAGTTCATGGTCCGCACCCGGCAGGCCAAGATCGACGGCATCGACGTCCCCGACATCGAGGTCGACGACCCGGACGGCGCCCGCACCCTGGTTCTCGGCTGGGGCTCCACCTACGGGCCGATCACCGCCGCCGTCCGCCGCATCCGCCGCGAGGACGGCCACATCGCCCAGGCCCATCTGCGCCACCTCAACCCCTTCCCGAGGAACCTCGGCGAGGTCCTGAAGCGGTACGAGAAGGTCGTCGTCCCGGAGATGAACCTCGGCCAGCTCTCCATGCTCGTCCGGGCGAAGTACCTCGTCGACGCCCGCAGCCACACGCAGGTCAACGGGATGCCGTTCAAGGCCGAGCAGCTCGCCGCCGTTCTCAAGGAGGCCATCGATGCCTGAGCCCCTCCTCCACCTGGTGCCCAAGGCCGAGGCCCAGCAGACGATGAAGGACTTCAAGTCCGACCAGGAGGTCCGGTGGTGCCCCGGCTGCGGTGATTACGCGGTCCTGGCCGCCGTCCAGGGCTTCATGCCCGAGCTCGGTCTGGCGAAGGAGAACATCGTCTTCGTCTCGGGCATCGGCTGCTCCTCCCGCTTCCCGTACTACATGAACACCTACGGGATGCACTCCATCCACGGCCGCGCCCCGGCCATCGCCACCGGCCTCGCCACCTCCCGCCGCGACCTGTCCGTCTGGGTCGTCACGGGCGACGGCGACGCGCTCTCCATCGGCGGCAACCACCTCATCCACGCGCTCCGGCGCAACGTCAACCTCAAGATCCTGCTCTTCAACAACCGGATCTACGGGCTGACCAAGGGCCAGTACTCGCCCACATCCGAGGTCGGCAAGATCACCAAGTCGACGCCGATGGGCTCGCTCGACGCACCCTTCAACCCGGTGTCCCTCGCACTCGGCGCGGAGGCCTCCTTCGTGGCCCGTACGGTCGACTCCGACCGCAAGCACCTCACCGAGGTGCTGCGCCAGGCCGCCGACCACAACGGCACGGCGCTCGTCGAGATCTACCAGAACTGCAACATCTTCAACGACGGCGCCTTCGAGGTCCTCAAGGACAAGGACCAGGCCAAGGAAGCGGTCATCCGCCTCGAACACGGGCAGCCGATCCGCTTCGGCGCCGAGAACGAGAAGGGCGTCGTCCACGACCCGGCCACCGGCGACCTCCAGGTCGTCACCGTGACCCCGGAGAACGAGTCGCGGATCCTGATCCACGACGCCCACGCCGCCACCCCGACGACGGCGTTCGCGCTGTCGCGCCTGGCCGACCCGGACACCCTCCACCAGACCCCCATCGGGGTGTTCCGGTCGGTGGACCGGCCCGTCTACGACACGCTGATGGCGGAGCAGCTGGAGACGGCGGTGGAGCAGCACGGCAAGGGCGACCTGGGCCAGCTCCTCGCGGGCAACGACACCTGGACGGTCGTCGGCTGACGCCCGTCCGCGCGGTCAGTCGCGCTTCGCTGCCTCGGTGTACGGGCCGAGGCAGCGGGGCTTTCCGGACGTGATCTGCCAGAGGGTCAGTCCTTGCAGGACGGTCGTCGAGTTCTCGCTGGCCCTGGAGTAATAGGACCTCGCCACCCCCCGGTACACCTTGTGTTCCTTCATGAACGCGTACGACATCGCCGCGCCCGGGTACTTCGCGTTCCTCTTGACGGCGGTACGCAGCGCCTGCACCGTCCAGTACAGGGCGTCGTACGACTCCACCGCGAACCGGTCGACCGGATCCGTGACCGCGAGCCGCCAGCGCCTGCGGTACGCGGCCGCGAACTCCTTCGCGGCCGGGACCGTGTCGGGGTCGGTGTAGCCCGCCCCGAAATACCAGCCCTCGGCCGCCGGACCCGCCACGGCGAGGAACTCCGGCTGGAGCGCGGGCTCGACGCTTCCGCGCGGGCCCTCGTATCCCTGCCGCAGCAGCGCCTTGGCGCACAGGGCGGCCCGGCGCGGCGACTTCCCCAGGTACATCACGCCCGTCGGGGAGGTGGCGAGCGCGGCCCGGACCGCCGGGCCGAAATCCTCGCTGTCCGCCGCGACCCGGTGCACGGTGACCGTGCCGCCGGCGGGAGGCGAGTCCTTCAGGTTCCGGGCGGCGAGCCAGCTGTAGGTGCCGGCCGCCCGGTCCTCGATGACGGCGGTGCGGCCCAGACCGTGCTCGGTGAGGTAGCGGCCGAAGGGCGCCGACATCACGTCGGGGTAGGGCCGCACTTCGAAGTAGGTGCGGGTCGGCGTCTGGCCCCGGATCACCCCGTCCGCGACCGACGGCACCACGCTCAGCACCGGCACCCTGGAATCGACGAGCGCGTCCGCCGCCCGGACGGCCGTCTCGGTGGTCGTCAGGCCGAGGACGGCGACCAGGGCCGGGTCCTGGAGGAGGGTGCGGGCCCCGGCGGCGGCCCGCTCGGGGGCTCCCCCGTCGTCCGTCACCTTGAGGATCAGGTCGAAGGGCCGGTCCGCGCGGGCGTTGAAGGTCTCCGCGGCGAGGCGCAGTCCTCGTTCCTGGGCGCGCCCGTCCGCCTTGCCGGGGCCGCTGAGGTCGGTGAGGACACCGAGCGTGTACGCCGCCTTCGGCGCCCCCGTACCGCCGCCGGTGCCGCCGCCCGTTCCGGTGCCCGGGTCGCGGCCGAGCAGCCAGGCGGTGAGGCCGCCCGTGCCCGCGACGGCCCCGGCCGCTCCGAGCACGAGCAAGCGGCGCCGCGAAGTCCCCTGCTTCTCGCCGGGGTTGAGGACGGTCGGATCGGCGACCGGCAGGTCCAGGACCCGCGACGAGCGCTGGGCGATCAGGGCGGGCAGACCGGTCGGCAGCCAGTCGCCCGCCGCAGGGCCCTCGTGCGGGCCGAGGGCGTCCCGTACCTCGGCGGTGCTCGGCCGGTCGGCGGCGTCCTTGGCGAGACAGGCCTCGACCAGGGGCAGCAGCGGCCCGGGCAGGCCGTCGAGGTCGGGCTCCTCGTGGACGGTGCGGTAGACGACCGAGGCGACCCCGCCCGTACCGAAGGGGCGGCGTCCGGTCAGCGCGTACGCGAGGACGCAGCCGAGCGAGAAGACGTCGCTGGCCGGTCCGACCTCGCCGGCACCCAGGGCGCGGGCCTGCTCGGGGGCGAGGAAGCCGGGGGTGCCGATCATGGCGTCGGTGGCCGTGAGCGCGGTCGCCCCGGCGGTCCTGGCGATGCCGAAGTCGATCAGCCGGGGCCCGTCGAGGGCGAGCAGCACGTTCCCGGGCTTGACGTCCCGGTGGACGAGCCCGGCCGTGTGCATGTCGGCGAGGGCGTCGGCGAGTCGCGCGCCGAGCGCCCGCACGGTCGGCTCGGGCAGGGCGCCGTGCAGGGCGACGGCCTCGGCGAGCGAGGGCCCGGGCACGTACTCGGTCGCGAGCCACGGCTCCCGGGCCTCCGGATCGGCGCCGAGGACGCGGACGACCCAGCGGCCGGTGATCCGCTCGGCGGCCCGCGCCTCGCGGCGGAACCGCTCCCGGAAGCCGGGGTCGGCGGCGTGCTCGGCGCGGATGAGCTTGAGCGCGGCGAGCGCCCCGCCGGCGGAACGGGCGAGGTAGACCACGCCCATGCCGCCGGCGCCGAGCCGCCCGAGCAGCCGGTAGCCGGCGATCGAGGAGGGATCGGCCTTCTTGAGTGGCTGCACGCTCACGCCTTCTTGGGCTTGTTGGGTTCCGCGGGCGCGGGACCGAGGTACTTGTAGGCCCCGTCCTGCACGCCGTAGAGGAAGGTGCCCATACCTCTGAGCTCGCCGTTGTCGCTGAACGCGTAACCGCCCATGGCCCCGGTGTACTCCTGCTTGCGCAGCGCCTCCCACAGGCCCTTGCGGGTGAGCGGGCCCTTGGCGGCGTTCGAGGAGAGCCAGGACGTGACCAGGTTGACCACGTCGAAGGACTCGCCGGTGTAGAAGGCGGGGGTGGTGCCGTAGCGCTTGCGGTAGGCGTCGAGGAAGTCCTGGGTGGGCTTGCGATCGGCCGCTTTCTGCTTGGTGTCGGCGGCCCGCTGGACGGGGTCGATGACGGGCGCGCAGACGTACCAGCCCTCGGCGGAGCTCCCGGCCTCCTTCAGGAATTCCGACCCGAAGACGTGCTGGCCGGCGAACCTGGGCCCGGTGAAGCCGAGTTGCGTCAGGGCGCGGGCGGCGAGCACGGCCGTGGAGCGGACACCGCAGTGGACGTACGCGTCGATGCCGGCGTCGATCATCTCGCCGATGATCCGGCGGTAGTCGGTGGCCCGGGCCGGGACCACCCGGAAGTGCGGCTCGATGCCGGCGTATCTGAATCCGAAGCGGGCGCCGGCGGTGCACTGCCAGCCGTACTGGTCGTCGGTGCGTTCCTGGAGGACTCCCGGGCGCCGGATCTGCGGCAGCAGCGTGGCGGACCAGGCGAGGTAGGTGCCCGCCAGGATGTGGTTCGGGACGGCACGGAGGACGGTCGTGTTCCGCGAAGAGCGGGCGTCGTCGCGCAGGGTGAAGAGGTTGTAGCCCGCCGAGGTGGTGAGGAGCGGCATGCCGGCCTCCTCGAAGGCGGGCAGCGCGGCGACGCCGGTGGCGTCGGAGGTGGGGCCGAGGACGGCCATCACGGAGGGGTCGGAGGTGAGCCGACGGGCGGCGGCGAGGGCGCCGGCGACCTCCCCGCGGTCGTCGGAGACCTTGAGTTCGAGGGTGAAGGGCTTGCCCTTGTGCACGGCGTTGAACCGTTCGACGGCGAGCCGGGCGCCGCGCTCCTGGGCCCGGCCGATCTCCCGGGCGGGCCCGGAGAGGTCGGCGAGGACGCCGATGGCCCAGGTGTTCCGGGGCTTGGGCGCGGGGTGCTTCCCGTCGGTGTCGTCCCGCCCGGAGTTCCACAGGGCGTACGCGCCGCCGCCCGCCGCGAGCACGGCGGCACCGGCGCCGAGCAGCAGGAAGCCGCGCCTGCTGGGCCCGGCCGGGGCGGCGGCGTCCGTGCCGTGCGCGGTCGGGTCGATGTCGGGAAGCGCCAGCATGGCCGTCGAGCGGGTGGCGATGGTGGTGACGACGGGTGCGGGCAGCCAGTCGGAGGGGGCGCCCGGGGTGTCCTCGGTGAGCCGGGCGGCGATCTCCTCGGCGGTGGGGCGCGCGGCCGGTTCCTTGGCGAGGCACTGCCGTACGAGGTCGAGCAGCGGCTCCGGTACGCCGGCGAGGTCGGGCTCGTCGTGCACGGTCCGGTAGAGGAGGGCGTCCAGGGCGCCCGTGCCGAACGGCGGGCGGCCGGTGGTCGCGAAAGCGAGCAGGCAGCCGAGGGCGAAGACGTCGGAGGCGGGGCCGATCTCGGCGGCGCGGGCCTCGGCCTGCTCGGGGGCGAGGAAGCCGGGCGTGCCGACGACCATGTCGACCGAGGTCAGCCCGGTCTCCCCGGTCGCGCGGGCGATGCCGAAGTCGATGAGCCGGGGGCCGTCGACGGCGAGCAGGATGTTGCCGGGCTTCACGTCGCGGTGGACGATCCCGGCCGCGTGGACGGCGGCGAGCGCGCGGGCGACGGCACCGCCGAGGATCCGTACGCTCCGCTCGGGCAGCGGCCCGTGGGCGAGAACGGCCTCGCCGAGGGACGGGCCCGGCACGAAGGCGGTGGCCATCCACGGCTCGGGGGCGTCGGGATCGGCGCCGGTCACGGGGACCGCCCAGGGGCTGACGACCCGGCGGGCGGCCTCGACCTCGCGGCGGAAGCGGGCCCGGAAGTCGGCCTGGTCGGCCTGGTCGGCGTGGGTGACCTTGACGGCGGCGAGCTCGCCGCTGTCGGTACGGCCGAGGTAGACGACGCCCATGCCGCCGGCGCCGAGGCGGCCCAGGAGTCGGTAGCCGGCGATCGACGAAGGGTCGGAGGGCAGGAGCGCCTGGAGGGCGCCGGGCTGGGGGCCGGGCTGGGCCATCGGGCTCACGAGTGGGCTCCCCACTGCTTCTTGACGCGGTCCTGCATGATGACGTTGGCCCGGACCTGGGCGTCGGTGATCTTCGCCTCGGTGTAGCCGGGGGCTCCCTTGATGACGGTGGCGAAGCTGACCTGCCCGATGCGGGTCTGGAACCAGTTGTAGAACTGCGGTTTCTTGAAGGCGTCGTTGAGGTACGAGCCGCGCTCGACGATGAGGTCGTCCGTGGTGGACTGGTCGTCGTAAAGGGGGCTGACCGACGTGAGGCCGCTGATGCGTTCGCCCTCGCGCGGCCGCTGGTCGGGGCAGCGCAGCGCCTCCTCCAGGGTCTCGGCCATCTCCCAGTCGGCGTCGGACTCGGTGCGGTGGATGGTGACGGTGGCGGCGACGCGCAGGACTCCCTTGCCGCCCGCGGCCGGGATCTCGCTGTAGGAGGTGACGCTGTAGAGGACGGAGCCCGGCAGGCTGCCCGCGTCCCAGGTGCAGTTCGCGTCTAGGACCGGCCAGGAGCCGGGGGCGCTGAGGAACGGGCTGCGCTTGACGTACTCGGGCCCCCAGGCGTCCGGCCCGGCCACGACGGCGAGTGCCAGCCGCTTCGCGTCGGCCGCGGTGCGGGGGGCCTTCTTCGGGTCCAGGGTGGCGCCCGGTCCGCTCGGTGTCGGGGACGGGGTCCCGGACGCGCTGGTGCTCGGTGTTCTTCGGGGCGGTCTCCCGTCGCCCCCGCCGTCTCCCGGCGAACAGGCCGCCAGGAGTGCCATGCCCGCCGCCACCGCGGCACCGGTGCGCAGCGCTCTTCCGTACGTGTCCCTCACGATTCCCCCACGGTCGCTCACACGATCCCCCGGTCGGCGAAGGAGATCGTACGGCTCCGCGGATCAACTGGGCGGGGCTACAACGTCATTGGGACGCTTCTCGCACGGTGTCGTAACGCACACGCGCCCGCTCCACCTCGTCGAGGCTGCTCGCGGTCCACCGGGCGAGCTCCCAGACCTGGCGGGCGGCCTCCTCGCCGAGTCCGGTGAGGCTGTAGTCGACGCGGGGCGGGATGACGGGCTTGGCGTCGCGGTGGACGAAGCCGTCGCGCTCCAGGGTCTGGAGGGTCTGCGTGAGCATCTTCTCGCTGACGCCGCCGACCGCGCGGCGCAGCTCACTGAAGCGGTACGAGCGCTCCCGCAGGGCGATCAGGATGAGGACGCCCCAGCGGCTGGTGACGTGCTCCAGGACGCGGCGCTCCGGACACTTGGCGTCCGCCACGACGGCCTGCGGCAGGTCGCGCGGCACCTTCTCACTTACTCCCATACCAGTACCTTACTTCAAAGTGGGTACTTACGAAAGGTTAGCGCCCGCCGTACGGTGAGTGCATCGCCCGGCGCACCCCGCGCCTCCCACCGGAAGAAGGAAGCACCATGAGCATCGTCGTCACCGGAGCCACCGGACAGCTCGGCCGTCTCGTCGTCGACGCCCTCCTCACCGGCGGGTCCGCCGTCCCCGCCGAGTCCGTCGCCGTCGTCGTCCGCGACAAGGAGAAGGCGGCCGACCTCGCGGAGCGCGGCGTGGAGCTGCGGATCGCGGACTACAGCAAGCCGGAGACCCTGGCCGAGGCCTTCGAGGCCGGCGACCGGGTGCTGCTCATCTCGGGCAACGAGGTCGGGCAGCGCGTCGCCCAGCACACCGCCGTGATCGACGCGGCCAAGGCCGCGGGCGTCGCCCAGCTCGCGTACACCGGCGTCCTCGGCGGGGACGGGGCCGACTTCGACCTGGCCGCCGAGCACAAGGTGACCGAGCGGCTGATCCTCGACTCGGGACTGCCGTACACCTTCCTCCGTAACGGCTGGTACACCGAGAACTACACCGCGAACCTCGCCCCGGTCCTCGCCCACGGCACCGTCGTCGCGAACGCCGGCGAGGGCCGGATCGCCTCCGCCGCCCGCGCCGACTACGCCGCCGCCGCGGCCGCCGTCCTGACCGGCCCCGCCGAGGAGCACCTGAACAAGGCGTACGAGCTGAGCGGCGACACCGCCTGGTCCCTCGCCGAGTACGCCGCCGAGGTCGCCGCCCGGTCCGGCCAGGAGATCACGTACAGCAACGTGCCCGCCGAGGCGCACCTCGCGATCCTCACCGGCGCCGGGGTGCCCGAGGTCTTCGCCGAGATCCTGGTCGACGTCGACCGGGCCGTCGAGCACGGCGCGCTCGCCCTGCAGACCGGCGACCTGGCCCGCCTGATCGGCCGCCCGACCACCCCGATCGCCGTGACGATCCAGGAAGCGCTCGACGCCTCCTGACGAACACCCCTCCACCCCGCCCCTCCGTCCCGCCCCTCCCCATGGTCATGACCGTATTGCGGTACGGGCATGACAACCCGCCCGGTGCGGCGCTACCTTCGACAGGACAGCGCGGCACAGGGCGGGAGGTCCGGTGAAGACGGATAACGAGGAACGAGCAGGATTGCTCTACGGGATCGGCGCCTACGGCATGTGGGGTCTGGTCCCGCTCTTCTGGCCGCTCCTCAAGCCCGCCGGGTCGATCGAGATCCTCGCCCACCGGATGGTGTGGTCCCTGGTCTTCGTCGGCATCGCCCTGCTCGCGGTGCGCCGCTGGGGCTGGGTGCGCGAACTCGTCCGCAGCCCCCGCAAGCTCGGCCTGATCACCGTCGCCGCCGCCGTCATCACGGTGAACTGGGGCCTCTACATCTGGTCCGTCAACACGGGCCACGTCGTCGAGGCCTCCCTCGGCTACTTCATCAACCCGCTCGTCACCATCGCCCTCGGCGTCCTCGTCCTCCAGGAACGACTGCGCCCGGCGCAGTGGGCCGCGGTCGGTGTCGGCTTCGCCGCCGTCCTCGTCCTGGCCATCGGATACGGGCAGCCGCCCTGGATCTCCCTGGCCCTCGCCTTCTCCTTCGCCGTCTACGGCCTGGTGAAGAAGAAGGTCAACATCGGCGGCCTGGAGTCGCTCGCCGCGGAGACCGCCGTCCAGTTCCTGCCGGCCCTCGGCTACCTCGTCTGGCTCGGCAGCCAGGGCACCCTCGCCTTCGGCTCCCACGGAGCGGGTCACACGACCCTGCTCGCCGCCACCGGCATCGTCACGGCGGTCCCGCTCGTCTGCTTCGGCGCGGCCGCGATCCGCGTACCGCTGTCGACGCTCGGCCTCCTCCAGTACCTGGCGCCGACCTTCCAGTTCCTGCTCGGGATCCTCTACTTCCACGAGGAGATGCCGCCGGAGCGCTGGGCGGGCTTCTCCCTCGTCTGGCTGGCCCTGACGATCCTCACCTGGGACGCCCTGCGCACGGCCCGCCGGAGCAGGGCGGCGATGGAGGCGGCGAAGTCGACGGCGGAGGCGGCGGCCGGCGCCGATACCGCCACCGCTGCCGTCACGCCCACGGCCACTGCTGCCGAGGCCTCGCTGACGGGACCCGCGCAGAAGCCGGAGCCGGCACCGGCCCGGCAAGCGCTCTGACGGCGGGCGGTCACGCCTCCAGGAGGTCGTGCTCCCGGATCAGCCAGCAGACCGCCGTCAGACGCAGGGTCGCGAAGTCGTGGCCCGCGGGCTCGGTCCAGTCGACCCCGGTCAGCCAGTCGGTGAACCCGAGGACGTAGTCGGCGAGCTCGTCGCGCCGGACGGTACGGCCCCCAGGCCCCCGCTGGGCCGGGATCAGGGCGTCGCGCACGGCGGCGGCGTGCTGGTCGACGGCAGCCGCAAGCCCCGGCTCGGACGTCATCTCCGAGAGCCGGGGCATGTACGTGGCGGCGACGTCGATCAGCGGGCAGCCGGGCGAATCGTTCATCCCTCCACATTAGGTGCGTAACGCGTCATTCAGGCCGTGAGCTTGGTCGCAGGCCCGACCCATGCGGCTGGTTACCGACCCGGGGGTAGGTTCCGTCTTGTAACCACGGGCATCCTGCGGGAGCATGGGTTGTCATGGAAGAAGGCACTTCGAAGTCACCCAGCCACTGCGAAGGAACCTACGGAAGCGACGGGCATCTCGACCCCTTCCAGTGGGACACCCGGGAGGACTGCGAGGTACGGCAGATCCTCGACCGGGTCGCCGACAAGTGGTCCCTCCTCGTCATCGCCCTCCTCGACCGCCGGGTCCTGCGCTTCACGGAACTCAAGCGCGAGATCGACGGCGTCAGCCAGCGCATGCTGACCGTGACCCTGCGCCAGCTGGAGCGCGACGGCCTCGTGAAGCGCACCGTCCACCCGGTGATCCCGCCCCGCGTCGACTACGAACTGACCCCCCTGGGTCGTACGTTGCACACCACCATCCGCTCCCTCGTGACCTGGACCGAGCAGCACCAGAACGAGATCGCGGCGGCACGGGAGGAGTACGACGCGAAGGAGGCGGCGACGGTGTCCTGAGGCGGTTCCAGGGACGGGGAGACCGTTCCGGCGACGGTGTCCTGAGGCAGGTTCGAGGGAGGCCGTTCCGGCGACGCGGAGACGGTTCCGGCGGCCCAGTGACCGTTCCGGCGGCGCGGAGACGACGGAGACCGCGCGGATAACCGGTGGCCCTCCCCGTGGACTACGCCCACCCTGGGATCCATGGAAGAACCGAAGTCGGCCAATGACGAGCCGAAGTACCGGATCCGCGCGCTCCACACCGACCGCACGGTCACCGTCTACCAGGCCTACCCGCCCGAGATAGGTCTGCCGACGGCCCGGGAGGGGCGTTTTCCGGCCGTGTGGAAGCGGGACCGGATGACGTGGATCAAGCCGTCGTTCCTGTGGATGATGTACCGCTCGGGCTGGGGGACGAAGGACGGCCAGGAGACCGTCCTCGCCGTGGAGATCGACCGCGAGGGCTTCGAATGGGCCCTGCGGAACGCCTGCCTCTCCCACTACGAACGCGGGTTCCATCCCGATCAGGCCGCCTGGAAGCACCAGCTGCGGGAGGCGCCGGCGCGGGTGCAGTGGGACCCCGAGCGGGACCTGCGGCTGCGGGCGCTCCCGTACCGCTCGCTCCAGCTCGGACTCTCGGGCGAGGCCTCGCGCCGGTACGCGGACGAGTGGACGGTGTCCGTCACCGACGTGACCCCGCTCGCACACCGGGTCCGCGACCTCGTCCGGGCGGGCGACCTCAACGCCGCCCGCCCGCTGCTGCCCCGCGAGGAGCCGTATCCGGAGGTGGCGGGCCTGCTCGACCGCCTGCGCGTTCAGGACGGTGCGGTGACCACCGAGAAGTTGAAGTCGCCGGTGCCGAGCACCCCGTAGAGCCGCAGCCACAGCTGGACGAGCTGCTCCGTCGCGCGGGCGCTCGTCAGGTCGCCGAGGTCGATGATCCGGTCGGCGGCCCAGCCGAAGGAGCCGAGCAGCTCCGCGACGACGGCCTTGGCGTCCTCGTCGTCGCCGCTGAGGAACACGTTGTGGTGTCCCGGGACGCGGCCGGGCTCGACCATGACGGTGTTGGTCATGGTGTTGAGCGTCTTGACGAGCCGCGCCTCCGGGAACGCCTTCTGCAACTGCTCGGCGACGCTGCCGCCGTCCGGCGTGACGACCTTGGGCGGGAAGCCCTCGGAGAAGTCGAGCGCGTTGGAGACGTCGAGGACGACCTTGCCGCGCAGCCTGTCCGCGCCCACGGACTCCAGGACGGCGAGGGAGACGAGACCGCCGGTCGCGTTCACGACGAGTTCGGCGGAGGCGGCGGCGTCCGCGAAGGTGCCGTGACCGCCGCCGTGCTCATCGGCCCACTTCACGGCCTCGACGTTGTCGGCGGTACGGGAACCCATCGCGACCTGGTGCCCGAGGGAGGCGAGCTTGGTGGCGAGCCGGCGGCCGACATCGCCGGTGCCGAGTACGGCGATCTTCATGACGTGCGCTCCTTCGGAAGGGAGACGGCGGCCCTGACGCAGACCGACTCGCCCCTCGGAAGGGGACGGCGGCCCGGGAGGCCGACCCTACGCCGAACCGCACGCGGCCGCCGTTTCATCGCGTCCCGCCGCCGTCCCGTCGTCCCTGAGGGGAAGCTGTCCCGTCGTCCCTCCCTGACGGGATGCCGTCAGGTGCCGGACACGTCCCGGGGCGCGCGCCGCATCGCCCACAGGGTCGGGCCGCCGCCCGGCAGGCTCGCCTCACCGAGCACGACGAAGCCGAAGTGCTCGTACACGGGGAGGTTGTCCGGCTTGGAGGACTCCAGGTAGACGGGCATGCCCGCCGCGTCGGCCTGGGCGAGGCCCGAGCGCAGCAGCGCGGACCCGTGCCCCTGGCCCCGGGCGGCCGGGTCGGCGCCGATCACCGCGAGGTACCAGTGAGGCTCCGGCGGCGTGTGCGCGGCCGCGGCCTCGACGGCCTCGCGGAACAGACCGGCCCGGTCTCCGAGGATCTCCTGGAGCTCCTGAACGGTCTCGGCGTCGGGGACGGCCTTGTCCTGGCCCTCCGGCGCCACCCAGAAGGCGGCGGCGGCGTCGGTGCGCTCGCACACGCCGTGGAGGCCGTACTGCCGGGTGAAGAGGGTGGTGAAGTACCGGCCGAGGCCGGCCTCGCGCGAAGCGTCGTCCGGGAAGAACCAGCGCATCATCGGGTCGTCGCCGAAGGCACGGGCCAGGGTGCGGCTGACCATCGGAGCGTCGTCGAGTATTGCCGTTTTCGGTGTGTTCGAGGTAGGCATACGGGTCATTCTGCACGCTTGATGATCTTCATCGATCGGCGGGGGCGGTTCCGGGCGACGACTCCGGGTTCCGTACGATCTCGGCCATCACGCCCTTGCGAGGGGCGCGTTGGCGTGTGCTGGCGCGTATTGGCGTGCGTTGGCGCGAGGGGTGGGCCGGGTTCGTGGGCTTCTGGTGGGACCGCCCTCTTTCCGAGAGTCGCTCCTTCCGGCGGTGCGTCAAGGGCGCTCCCTGCGGTCGCGTCGCTGCGCGATGGCCTTCGGCCACCCTTGACCCACCACCTCCAGGAGCGAAAGACCTCTCGGAGGGCGGTCCGGGGGGCGGGGTCACCGCCGGGCCCCGGGCAGTATCCGGGGCGGGAGGGCGTGTGCCGGCCGGTGGGTGGGGGCTTGGTTCGCGGCGGGGGTGGGTGGGCACCCTTCCCCCCGGCCTGGGGTGCGCTGCCGTGCGATGGGGCAGTCGGGCTCGGCTTGGCGGCCGACGGCCGGTTCGGGGCGGGGCTTCAGGCCCCGCTGGTCGCTCCCGGCGGGTGGGAGGAGTGGAAACCCTGCATTTCTCCGAGCAACAGGACTCGGAAGGGTACCCAAAGGGGGTGAATCGGCTTCCACTGCCCGAGTTACTGCAGGAAACCTCTTCGCGGTGCCCCCAACCACCCACCAAGCAAGGGCGGCCAGGGGAGCGACGGGCCGCACAGGCCCCGATCGGAAGGTCAACTCATCGAGTCGGCAAGGTGTTTCTCATGCCACGGTCTGAATGGCGTCTGCCGGGACCTCGAAGACGAACTCGAATCCGTCCTGCTCGTTGCCCTTCTCGCCGACGCGCGTGAAACCGAAGCCGGCGATGGTGGCCAGGGAGGCCTTGTTGTCGGACTTGATGGTGGCCCGCACGGTCCTGACACCGGGTTCACCGGCGGCCCTGACGAGCAGCTCCCTCAGCATGGCCCGGGCATAGCCCTGGCGGCGGTACGCGACCGCGACGGTGTATCCGACCTCAAGCACCCCGGCCTCGCTCGGCGGTCCGTGGAACCCCGCGTCGCCGACGACGGTCCCGTCCGGCTCGGACACTGCGGCCCGCGCGATCCAGGGCGCGGCGGACGGGTCCTTGGCGATCTGGTCGGCGCGGTAGCCGAAGATGTAGCGCGACCGGTCGCTGACGAAGTACTCATCGAGGGCGACCCCGGCCTCGGCGCTGCCGCCGGCCAGGTCACCATCGGCGAGCGCGCGCAGCGTCTTCTCGCTGAGCTCGACGAAGCGGATGCGCTTGGGGATGGAGAGAAGTTCGTTGTTCATCGCGGAGATGCTCGCTCAGCGCTGGACGGCTGTCCATCGCATTACGGCGGTGCAGCAGGGAGGTTTCCTGCAGTAACTCGGGTAGTGGAGCCCGATTCACCCCCTTTCAGGGGCCACATCGGGGTCCTCGGCTCGGAGAAATGCAGGGTTTCCACTCCTCCCACCCACCGGGAGCGACCAGCGGGGCTTGAAGCCCCACCACGGCCTGCCGTCGGCCGCTGAGCCAAGCCCGACCGCCCCATCGCACGGCAGCGCACCCCCGACCGACCGGAAGGGCACCCACCCAGCCCCGCCGCGAACCGAGCCCCCACCCACCGGCCGTCAGACGCACGCAAACCCCGGACACTGCCCGGGGCTCTGCGTAGGCCTCGCCCCCCGGCCGCCCTCCGAGTGTGAAAAGGCGGCCTCCACCGCCGGGTCAAGGGTGGGCGCAGCCCATCGGCGAAGCCGACTTGCCCTTGACGCGGTGGTGGAGGCCGCCACACTCGGAAAGAGGGCGGCCGCACCCGCACCCTCCAGGAACGTCCACCCCAGACACCAAGAAACCCGGCCCACCCCGACACCCGACAAACCCGGCCCACCCCAGACACCCAACAAACCCGACCAACCCCCTACATCCTCCGCACCGCCTGCGCCTCGCCGCGCTCCACCGATGCCCGCCCGTGGGCGTGGACCAGGGCCAGGTGGAAGAGCGACGGAGCCAGCGGGGCCCAGCGGTGGCGGCGTTCCGGGGAAAGGAGGTGGCGGGTCACGTCCGCGGTGCGGAAGGGCACGTACTCGATCGTGTCGTGCTCCCATCGGTCCGCGACCCCCCGGCTCATCCGGGCGCTCAGGCCGTCGCCGGTGAGGTCGGCGAGGCGGGCGTAGAAGTGCGCGCTCCAGTGGCGCTTCTCGACGTCGAGGACGAACGCGAGGAGCGCCAGCGTGTACTCGTGCGGTTCCAGCGCCAGTTCCTCGCGCATCCCCCTCCGCGCCATGGCGTGCACGTCGGGGGCGTTGCGTCCGGCAGAGTCGATGTGGCGGGACAGTCCCTCGTTGACGGAGGAGTTCCAGAGGCCGGGCGCCATGCGGACGCGCTCACTGCGTCGGCTCACGACGAGCAGGTGGTCCGCGGTGACGACGGCGATGTTCGCCGCGAAGCTGCACTGGAGGAACGCCGGTGACGTGAGCGGCGCGTCCGGGTCGAGGTACCGGCCCCGCGGTGTGGTGCCGTCCGGGAGACGTCGGTCGAGCTGCTGTGCGGCGAGGAAGGTGTAGTAGTCGGTGGGCCTGAGCCTCAGGTGCACCTCGGACTGCTCGTCGAGGGCCGTACGGGAGATGTCGACGGATTCGACGGCGTACCGGGGCCCGTTCCAGATGGGGCGGCGTTCGCCCGCCTCGTCGGCCCTGACCTCCTCGGCCTCGATCTCGGCCCGCCAGTTCGCCATTTCCTCCGGCAACTCCACTTCCCCGTCAAGGACTTGTACGTGGACGGACTCGGCGGCGATGGCCCGGTCACCGTCCCCCTCGACGATGAGAGCGGAGGTGTGGAGCGGGCCCAGGGAGAACGTGCCCCAGGCGCGGCCCTGTTCCTGCCGATAGGTGAGGCTGCGGACGACCCCGGCCGACCGGCGCCTGACCTTGAACCACAGGTCCTGCGTCCACTGTTGGAACAGCGTCGCGAAGACGACTCCCAGGATGGCGCCGACGATTCCGTTTCCAAGGTCTATTCCGCTCACGGGCAGCAGCGTAGGTCAGGGGTCGGACCGACGGCCGTCGGGCGGGACGGAAGTGCGTGTTCGGTGAGCGAACGTACCTGACCGGTTTCCGCTCTTGACGCGGAGTCAAAATCTCACTGAACATTCAGCACGCACAACAGAACATCTGAACATCAGATCACCTGAACAACTGAACACCGCGCACGCACTCGCACAGCTCCAACGCCTCGTGGCACCCAAGCCCGAGGCGTCTCGCACGTTCCGTCCCATCCCCGTTCGGAATCCGGAGCCCCCACAGATGAACATCTCCGTGCCCAGACGTGTCACCGCGGTCGCCGCCCTCGCGGCGCTCGCGCTCGCCGGTCTCACCGGCACCTCCGCCACGGCCAGCCCGGCCGCGGCTGCCGCCGCGCCCGACATCCCGCTCGCCAACGTCAAGCAGCACTTGACGGACCTGCAGTCGATCGCCACCGCCAACGGTGGCAACCGCGCCCATGGCCGTACCGGCTACAAGGCGTCGATCGACTTCGTGAAGGCCAAGCTGGACGCCGCCGGCTACACCACCACCCTCCAGACGTTCACCTCCAGCGGCGCGACCGGCTACAACCTGATAGCCGACTGGCCGGGCGGTGACCCGAACCAGGTCCTGATGGCCGGCTCGCACCTCGACTCGGTCACCTCGGGTCCGGGCATCAACGACAACGGCTCCGGCTCCGCGGCGGTCCTGGAGACCGCCCTCGCCGTGGCCCGCTCCGGCTACCAGCCCTCCAAGCACCTGCGTTTCGGCTGGTGGGGTGCTGAGGAGCTCGGGCTGATCGGCTCGAAGTACTACGTCAACAACCTGCCGACCGCCGAGCGCGCGAAGGTCAAGGGCTACCTGAACTTCGACATGATCGGCTCGCCCAACCCGGGCTACTTCGTCTACGACGACGACCCGACCATCGAGAAGACCTTCAAGGACTACTTCGCGGGTCTGGGCATCGCCACCGAGATCGAGACCGAGGGCGACGGCCGCTCCGACCACGCCCCGTTCAAGAACGTGGGCATCCCGGTCGGCGGTCTCTTCACCGGCGCCGACTACGTCAAGACGGCGGCGCAGGCGCAGAAGTGGGGCGGCACCTCCGGTCAGTCCTTCGACCGCTGCTACCACTCGTCCTGCGACACGACGGCGAACATCAACGACACCGCCCTCGACCGCAACAGCGACGCGATCGCGCACGCGATCTGGACGCTGTCCTCCGGCACGACCACGCCGCCCACCGGCACGGTCTTCGAGAACACCGCCGACGTGTCCATCCCGGACAACGGCGCCGCGGTGACCTCGACGGTCAACGTCACCGGCGTCACGGGCAACGCGCCCAGCAACCTCGCCGTCGGCGTGGACATCGTCCACACCTACCGCGGTGACCTCGTCGTCGACCTCGTCGCCCCCGACGGCTCGGTCTACAGCCTGTCCAACCGGTCCGGCGGCAGCGCCGACAACATCGTCCAGACCTTCACCGTGAACGCCTCCTCCGAGGTCGCCAACGGTGCCTGGAAGCTCCGCGTCCAGGACAAGGCCTCGATCGACACGGGTTACATCAGCGGCTTCAAGCTGACGTTCCCGTAGCCGGGCAGGCAACAGAACGCCCGGGCGGGTCGGTGAACATCGCCCCCGACCCGCCCGGGGTCCCAACTACCCGGCCTGCGTGCTACTTACCGGAGTTCGCCGCGTCCACCAGCGCGTCCTTCGTCACCGCTCCGACGTAGACCTTGCCGTCGTCGGTGAGGAGCGCGTTCACGATCTTCGTCTTGAAGACGGTGCCCGAGCCGAACTTGCCGGTGACCTTGTCGCCGAGGGAGTCCAGGAGCCCCTGGAACTCCTTCGGCGCTTCGTCGGTCTTGGGCGCCGGCGCGCCGCTGTCGATCTTCGCGATCGCCGTCCAGCCCTCGCCGATGACGTTCATGCCACCCTCGCCGGATCCGGCACCGAAGTCGCCGAACACGCCCTCAAGGCCCTCCGGCAGCTGGCCTTCGAAGGGGTCACCCTTCTCGCCGGCCGCCTTCTCGCCCGCCGCCTTCTCCGCCGCGCCCTCGGTCACCTTCGCGCCCTCCGGCGCCTTGAAGGTGAAGTCGGAGGCCGCCGGCTTCGAGAAGTCGACCTTCGTGAAGCCCGCGTCGACGACGGGCTTGCCGCCCTCGACCGAGGAGAGGGTGAACTTCAGCGGGGTGCCGCTCGCCGCGTCCACCGCGATCTTCACCGACTCGACCGTCGAACCGGCCTGCTTCGGCTTGATCACCAGCTGGTACGCGTCCCGGCCGGCCACCTTCGCCGTACCGTCGACGGTGATCGACGTGGTGTCGCCCGCGGCCTTCAGGACCTCGTCCGCGAGCTGCTTGGGCGTGCCCGGGAGCTCCTTGCCCTTCGGGACCTCGTGCGCGCCCGGGGCGTCGGCGCCCGCCGGGGCCTTCTCGTGGAAGACCTCGTTGGACTTGCTGTCGTACGCCCAGACGTCGTCGCCGTTGTGGATCAGGCTGTACTCGTCGGAGCCGTCGAGCAGCGTCAGCTTCTGGCGCTCGGGGCCGTCCGCCGCGACCCGCAGGGTGTGGCTGCCGGAGACGAGCTCCGTGAGCTTCGCCGAGGGGTCCGCCGTGGAGGGCCCGCCGCCGATGCCGCCGAGGGCGGAGGTCAGGCCGCCGAGGGGCAGTCCCAGGTCGGTGGAGATCTTGAACGTGCCGGACAGGGTCTGGGTGTCCGAGGCGGCGATCTTCTCGATGAGCTGCTGGGCGGTGATCTCCGGCAGATCGGGGTCGCCGGACGCCGCCAGCGCCGGGACCAGTCCGATGGTCGCCGCGGCCACTCCTGCCACCGCGACCGGGACGATGAACCGGCTCGCCTTACGGGTCTCTGCCATGGTCTCCCCTACCTCCGTGCCCTTAGCGGGCCCTCTTTGGTCGATGTCTCCATCTCACCAAAGGGGGAGGGCGGAAGCGTCAGCCCGGGGGATCAACCTCACGTACTGCTTCTGGATGACCCGACCCTGAGACCGCAGGCCCGTACGGGGGACCCGGGCGGGCCCGCGGCGGACGGGGGGGCGTCAGCCGGCCCGGTGGACCACCGCGTCGCACATCTCCGCCAGCGCCGCCTTCGCGTAGCCGTCCGGCAGCGGGGCCAGCATGGCCCGCGCCTCCTCCGCGTACCGCACGGTGTCCCGTCGGGCCTGCTCCAGGGCCGGGTGGGCGCGCAGCCGGCGCAGGACCTCGGCGTGCCGGGTGTCGTCGCTCAGGTCGCCGTCGACGAGCTCGACGAGCTCCAGGTCCTCGGGGCGTCCGTGGGCGGCGGCCGCGGCCCGCAGGTGCAGGACGGGCAGGGTCGGGATGCCCTCGCGCAGGTCGGTGCCGGGGGTCTTGCCGGACTCGTGGGAGTCGGAGGCGATGTCGAGGACGTCGTCGGCGAGCTGGAAGGCGACGCCGAGCCGCTCGCCGTACTGGGTGAGGGTGTCGACGATGCTCTCGTCGGCGCCGGACATCATGGAGCCGAAGCGGCAGGAGACGGCGACGAGCGAGCCGGTCTTGCCGCCGAGGACGTCGAGGTAGTGGTCGACGGGGTCGCGGCCGTCGCTGGGACCGGCGGTCTCCAGGATCTGGCCGGTGACGAGGCGTTCGAACGCTTCGGACTGGATGCGTACGGCCTCGGGACCGAGGTCCGCGAGCGTGTGCGAGGCGCGGGCGAAGAGGAAGTCACCCGTGAGGACGGCGATCGAGTTGCCCCAGCGGGTGTTGGCGCTGTCGACGCCGCGCCGGACGTCGGCCTCGTCCATGACGTCGTCGTGGTACAGCGTGGCCAGGTGGGTGAGCTCGACGACGACGGCGGAGGGCACGACGCCGGGCGCGTAGGGGTCGCCGAACTGGGCGGCGAGCATCACGAGCAGGGGGCGGAACCGCTTGCCGCCGGCCAGGACGAGGTGCTGAGCGGCCTCGGTGATGAAGGGGACATCGCTCTTGGTGGCGTCCAGGAGGCCCGCCTCCACTGCCGCCAACCCGGTCTGGACATCGGCCTCAAGAGCCTGGTCCCGCACGCTAAGACCGAACGGCCCGACGACGGTCACGAGGGGGTCTCCTGTCTGCTGACGCCTGCTGACGTTCCCACGAATCGGTCACACGTTTGCTGAGGTTCACGCTGACGATCACATGGATTGTCGATGTGTCGCTCGATTCACTCAAGCCAGCGTATCCGGTCACCTTTCGATCACCGTGGGCGCCTTCCCGTCACCCCCGGTATGTTCGGGATCAGCTGATACGACCAGGAGTGGGCCTTTTGTCCCGAACAACGATCGACACCGATACGAACGGCGAGCAGCCTCCCCCCGAGGACGACCACGCCTTCCTCGGGCATCCACGGGGTCTGCTGACGCTCTCCGGCCTGGAGGTCTGGGAGCGGTTCTCGTTCCTCGGCATGCAGGCGATCCTCGTCCTCTACTTCGCCGCGGCCGTCTCCGACGGCGGACTCGGCATGGCGTCGGGCACCGCCGCCTCGGTCTCCGCGGCCTACGGCACCCTCGTCTACCTGGTCTCGGTGGCCGGCGGCTGGCTCGCCGACCGCGTCCTCGGCTCGTACCGCGCGGTCCTCTGGGGCGGCATCCTGATCGCCTGCGGGCACTACGCGATGGCCGTGCCGACGGCCGCCATGACCTGGGTCGGCCTCGGCCTGATCAGCGCGGGCACCGGACTGCTCAAGCCGAACGTGGCCACCATGGTCGGCAAGCTGTACCGCACGGACGACGACCGCCGGGACGCCGGTTTCGCGCTCTACTACATGGCGATCAACATCGGAGCCTTCGCGGGCCCGCTGATCACCGGCTGGCTCGCCGACCACAAGGGCTACCACTGGGGCTTCTCGGCCGCCGCGCTCGGCATGACGCTCGGCCTGATCCAGTACGTCGCGGGCCGCCGTCACCTGGCCGGGCGCAAGCACTCCGCCGAGTTCGCGCTCGCCCCCGAGGCCATGCGGCGGGCGGTCCGGCTGATGATCGGCGGCGCGGTCGTCGTGGCCGTCGTCGCCACGGGCCTCGCGCTCGCCGGCTGGCTGACCATGGACCGGTTCGTGGACGTGCTGACCGTGATCTCGGTGATCGCGCCGGTCGTCTACTTCTGGGTGATGTTCACCAGCCCCCGGGTCACGGCCGAGGAGCGCGGCCGCCTCAAGCCGTACGTCGTGCTGTTCCTGGCCTCGGTCGTCTTCAACTTCATCCTCTTCCAGGCGTACTCGACGATGATCCTGCTGGCATCCACCAACGCCCGTACGACCATCCTCGGCTTCGACTTCCCCGCGAGCTGGTACGCCTCCGCCCTCGGCGCCTTCGAGGTGGCCCTGGCGCCCGTCGTGGCCGCCGTCTGGGCCCGGATGGGGCCCAGGCAGCCGCACGTCTCCAACAAGATCGCCTTCGGGGTGATCCTCGGCGGTCTGTCGTTCCTGCTGATGGTCCTGCCGACCTCCGGGCACGCCGACGACACGTACCAGATGGCCGCCTGGTGGATCGTCGGCTCGTACCTGCTGCTCGGCCTCGGCGACGTACTCCTGGAGACCTCCGGGATGTCCGCCACCAGCAAGCTCGCCCCGAAGGCCTTCGCCAGCCAGACCATGTCGCTCTGGTTCCTGTCCCTGGCACTCGCCAACGGCATCCAGGCCCAGACCGTGAAGCTCTACGACGACGTCTCCAAGCCCGTCTACTTCGGCGTGAACGGCGCCGTGGCCGTCGCCGTCGGCCTCGTCGTGATCGCCCTGGCGCCCTGGCTGCGCCGCACCATGCACCCCGTCCACTGAGGCAGCCGCGAGGCACCCGACGTATCCGAGGTATCCGCGATGAAGATCCGTACCGACTTCCCGTACGAGACCGGTCACGAGGACATCCGCATCCCGCTGCCGGACGGAACCGAGCTGTACGCGCGCGTGTGGCGGCCGCTCACCGACGAGCCCGTACCGGCGCTCCTGGAGTACCTGCCGTACCGCCTCACCGACTGGACGGCGCCCCGCGACTGGCAGCGCCACCCCTGGTACGCGGGCCACGGCTACGCCTCCGTACGCGTCGACGTCCGCGGCCACGGCAACAGCGAGGGCCTGCCCGGCGACGAGTACGACCCGGTCGAGCTCGCCGACGGCGTGGCCGTCGTGAACTGGCTCGCCGAGCAGCCCTGGTGCACCGGCAAGGTCGGCATGTTCGGCATCTCCTGGGGCGGCTTCAACTCGCTCCAGATCGCAGCCCTCGCCCCCGAGCCGCTCAAGGCGATCGTCACCGTCTGCTCCACCGACGACCGCTACGACAACGACGTCCACTACATGGGCGGCTCGGTCCTCGCCGTCGACATGCACGCCTGGGCCGCCACCATGCTCGCCTTCGTCTGCCGCCCGCCCGACCCGCGGTACGTGGGCGAGGAGTGGCGCGCGCTGTGGCTGAAGCGCCTGGAGGCCGTGGAACCGTTCCTGCACACCTGGCTCTCCCACCAGACCCGCGACGCGTACTGGCGGCACGGCAGCGTCTGCGAGGACTACGGCGCGATCCGGGCCGCCGTCCTCGCCGTCGGCGGCTGGCACGACCCGTACCGCGACACCGTCCTGCGGCTCGCCCAGTACCTCCCCCAGGACCGGGTGCGCGGCATCATCGGCCCCTGGTCGCACCAGTACCCGGACCGCGGGCTGCCGCCCGGCCCGGCCATCGGCTTCCTCCAGGAGACGCTGCGCTGGTGGGACCACCACCTCAAGGACGTCGACAACGACGTGATGGCCGAGCCGATGCTGCGCTCCTGGATCAGCGACTCGCACCTGCCGGCCACGGTGTACGAGGAGCTGCCGGGCCGCTGGGTCACCGACCCCGCCTGGCCCTCCCCGAACGTCACCCCCGTCACGTACGCCTTCCAGGGCGTGCCGGTCGTGGTCGACTCGCCGCAGCAGACCGGACTCGACGCGGGCCGCTTCTTCCCCTTCGGGAACGACGCCGACCTGCCCCCCGACCAGCGCGACGAGGACGCCCACTCGGCCTGCTTCGACTTCCCGGTCCCGGAGGACGGCGGCCCCGTCGAGATCCTCGGCCGCCCGTCGGTGAGCCTGGCCCTGCGCTCGGACGCCCCGACCGGGCAGGTCATCGCCCGGCTCTGCGACATCGCACCCGACGGCTCCTCCACCCTCGTCACCCGGGGCGTGCTGAACTTCTCCGCCCGCTACGGCCGCGACCGGGCCGTCGAGGCGCAGGTCGGCGAGTGGGAGAGCTTCGTCTTCGAACTGAACGGCATCGGCCACGCCTTCGCGCCCGGCCACCGGGTGCGCCTCAGCGTCTCCTCCACGTACTGGCCGTGGATCTGGCCGCAGCCCGACGCGGCGGGCTTCACCCTCGACCCGGCGGGCTCCTCCCTCACCCTGCCGGTACGCCGCCCCACCCAGGACGCCGTCGAGTGGGAGGAGCCGGAGCAGTCGGAGCCGCTCGGCGTGGTCTACCCGAGCACCCTGGAGGAGCCCCGCCCGGAACGGGTGGTGGTCAGGGACGTGGCGAAGGGCGAGTGGCGGCTGGAGGTCGACCCGAAATACGGGGGTACGCGCGTGTACCCGGACGGCCTGGAGTTCACCGAGGACGCGGTGGAGTCGTACACGATCGACGAGAGCGGTCCCCTGTCCGCCCGGACGAGCTCGGAGTGGGCGATCAGGCTCCACCGCCCGGAGATGGCCTGGGACGTCACGGTCGACACCCGCTCGGAGATCACCTGCGACGCGGACGCGTTCTTCACGACGAACGAGGTGGTGTGCAAGGAGGGCGGGGAGGTCGTCTTCCACCGGACGTGGGAGAAGACGATCCCCCGCACGGCGGGCTGAGCGCACGCCGTACGGGGGATCGGGAGGAGCTGGGCCCGGTTACGCGTTCGTGCCGGCCTTGCGGCGGCGGGCGATCACCAGCGCGCCGGCGCCGAGGGCGACGGTCGCGGCGGCCGCGACGCCGAGCTGGGTGAGGTTCTCGTTCGCACCGGTGGCGGCGAGGCTGCCCTTCACCGGGGTGTTCGAGGTGCCGCCCTGCTGGGTGGTGTTGCCGTTGCCACCGCTGGTGGGCGCCGGGGTGGGCGTCGCGGTGGTCTCCGACGGGGTCGGCTTCGGCTTCGGCTTGTCGGTCTTGGCCGCGAGGATGTCGAACTCGGTCCGCGCGAACTGCTCGCCGTCGCCGCAGTCACCGTCGAACTTCTCGTACGAGCCGAAGCTGAAGATCGTTCCCTCGCCCGCGGGGGCGTCGGCGGGGACCGTGAGGCGGAGCTTCACGTCGTACTGGCCGCCCTTGACGAGCTTGCCGAGCTCGATGGAGTCGAACTCCTCGGTGATCGGGGTCCACTCCAGGTTGTCGGCGGAGGACCACTCGACGGGGATGATCCGCTTGGCGAAGTCCGTCTCGTCGTCGAGGACCTCGCCGGGCTCGGGGAGACGCATGGCGTTGACGGCGACCTGGATTTCCTCAAGCGTCCGCTCGGCGTGGTTGCTCACGCGCAGCGAGAAGGAGGCGCTCTGGCCGGCGGTGACCGTCTTCGGGCCGCTCAGCGAGACCTTGAGGGAGTTGAGGGAGTTCACATCCTCGCACTCCCCGAAGCCGCTCTCCTCGAACTCCTCCAGAGCCTCCTCGGCCTCGGTGAGGTCGGCACGGGCCAGCGTCAGATCCGCGTCCAGGCGTTCGATCTTCGTCGCGAGAGCGACGCGCGCGTCGTGGAAGGGCTTCGTGGCCTCCTCCGCCTTCTTGTTCCGGAGCTCGGCGGCGGCCTGGGTCGCGG
This sequence comes from Streptomyces sp. NBC_00250, assembly GCF_036192275.1. Classification (NCBI taxonomy): domain Bacteria; kingdom Bacillati; phylum Actinomycetota; class Actinomycetes; order Kitasatosporales; family Streptomycetaceae; genus Streptomyces; species Streptomyces sp. NBC_00250. Next base: position 3,951,872 of record NZ_CP108088.1, read on the forward strand.
CGGCCGCCTCGACGGCCGCCTTCGCGTCGGCGACGGCCTTCTCGGCCGCCTCCTTCTGCTCCGGCGTGGCGGCCGCGAGGGCCTCCTCGGCCTTGACCAGCGCCTCGTCGGCGGCCTTCGTGGCGGCCTTGGCCGCGACAAGAGCCTTCCAGGCCTCGGAGACCTCGGTCGCCAGGGCCTCGTCGAGCTTCATGTTCCTGAGCTCGGTCTCCAGCGCCTTGCGCTGCTTCTCCAGCGCGTCGACCTTCTCCTCCGCCTCCGTGACGGCGGCCAGGAGCTTCTCGTACTCGGCGAAGTCATCGCCGTCGTGGTCGTCCTCGTCCGACGCGGGCTTCTGCGTGGACGCGGGCGTCGGCTTCGTGTCGGCGAAGGCGGGAGCAGCCGAGAGGAACACGACCGGGGTGGTCACAGCGGCGGCCACGGCGGTCGCGAGAATGCGACGAATCTTCACAGTGCGGGACCTTTTTCCTGGTCAGGTCAGGGTGAAAGAAAATTGCGGGGCGCGCGCCTGCGGGAACCTCACGCGGCGCTATACCACCGTGATCGTATGGCCAGGAACGGCCGTAAGGGAGAGCTGTTTTCGCGCTCGGAGTGGGCGTCGACACCCGTGGCGCGCATAAAACGCGCAAAGCCCGACAGTTGCCCACGGAGGCCACACTTTCTCTGTGATCCATGTCATCCGCGCCCGGCCGCCCGCCCCGTAACGTGTCCCCCACACCCGTGGAAAGCGAGGCAAGCACCGATGTCCGAGCACAGCCCGCTCGACCTGGCCGAGGGCGATCCCTTCGGCCCGCACAACCTCCCGTACGGCGTCTTCTCCACCGCCGACGAGCCCGACCGGCGCCGGCTCGGCGTCCGGATCGGCGGGCACGTGCTGGACGCGGGTGCCGCGGCGCACGCGCTCGGCTCCCCGTACGCGGCACTTCTGGACCGGTCGAGCCTCAACCCGCTGCTCGCGGCCGGACGGACCGCCTGGCGAGACGTCCGCCGGGCGCTCACGGCCTGGGTGACGGTGCCCGCGCACCGGGCGGACATCGAGCCGCTGCTGCACCCGCTGGACGAGGTGACGCTGCACCTGCCGTACGAGGTCGCGGACTACGTCGACTTCTACGCGAGCGAGCACCACGCGACGAACGTGGGCCGGATCTTCCGCCCCGACGGCGACGCGCTCACCCCCAACTGGAAGCACCTGCCGATCGGTTACCACGGTCGCGCGGGCACGGTCGTGGTCTCCGGGACGGATGTCGTACGGCCCTCCGGGCAGCGCAAGGCGCCGACGGACCCGGCCCCGGTCTTCGGCCCCTCCGTCAAGCTGGACATCGAGGCGGAGGTCGGCTTCCTGGTCGGCACCCCCTCGCAGCTGGGGAAGCCGGTCGCGCTCAACGACTTCCGGGAGCACGTGTTCGGTCTGACGCTGCTCAACGACTGGTCGGCGCGGGACGTGCAGGCCTGGGAGTACGTGCCGCTGGGCCCGTTCCTCGGCAAGTCGTTCCAGACGTCGGTGTCGGCGTGGGTGACGCCCCTGGAGGCGCTGGACGCCGCCCGGACCGCCCCGCCCGCGCGGGACTTCCCGCTGCTCCCGTACCTGGACGACGCGGCCGAGGAGGAGCCGGGCGGCTTCGACGTGCGGATCTCGGTGGAGATCAACGGCGAGGTCGTGGCCGAGCCGCCGTTCTCCACCATGTACTGGACGGCCGCCCAGCAGCTCGCCCACATGACGGTGAACGGCGCCTCGCTGCGCACGGGTGACCTGTACGGCTCCGGGACGGTGTCCGGGCCCGAGGTGAACCAGCGCGGCTCGCTGCTCGAACTCACCTGGAACGGCCGGGACGCCATCGAACTCGCGGGTGGCAAGCGGACGTTCCTGGAGGACGGCGACGAGGTCGTCATGACGGCCTGGGCTCCGGGCCCGGACGGCACCCGGGTGGCGCTGGGCGAGGTCCGGGGCCGGATCGTCCCCTCGGCCTGATCGGCCCGCCTACACGGCCCGCCAGAGCGCGGGCACGTTCGGCGGCTCCCAGCCGGCCTGGCCCGTGTGTGCCTGCAGACACACATAGGCCGGGCCGCCGTACGTGACCCTGTCCCCCGCCCGATAGGCGGTCCCGGCGGCCCAACTGCCGCCGGGCGGCGGCGTCGTGGCCGTGGCCGTCGGGCTCGGGCCGGGGCCCTGCGGCACGTTCAGGACGAAGTCGAAGGCCGCCTCCTTGGCGGCACCCGCGTCCCGCACGCTCATGAGGAGCCGGGCGTCGAAGATGCTGTCGGTGTTGTTGCGGGGCTCGCCCGGGAAGTACAGCTGGGTGGTGAGCACCGGGCGCCCGGGGGCCTGCACCTTGACGTGGATGTGCCGGGTGCGGCCCGGGTAGAGGCCGGGCACGATCGTGCTGAGCTTGAACGCGCCCTGGGCGTCGGTGAACTGGTGCCCGCGGAACCGGAAGCCGGTGTTGTCGTAGGCGCCGTTGGTGTCGGCCTGCCAGAAGTCGAGCAGGGCGCCGGCTATCGGCCGGCAGGCGAGCCCGAAGACATAGCCGCTGACGGTCAGCCGGACACCCACGGTGCCGGACTCCAACAGGCTTGTCCGCAGCGGGGAGTTGGGCTTGAAGTAGGGGCCTTCGGTCTGCTGCGGGGTGGGGTCGTCGCCGTCGTCGCACTCCGGCGTGAGCGCGGGTGCCGCCTCGCCGGCGGTAAGGGTGCGGGCGAGTGCCGGTACGCCCATGAGGACCGCGGGCGCCGCCATTCCGGCCGCGAGCGCGGCCCGCAGTACCGCCTTGCGGGTGATGTGCCCGGTCGTGGTCTCGTTCTCCATGCCTGCCTGCTCCTCGTGTGGGGGGGGGGCTGGGGGGATCGGCATTGAACCTAGGCGGACCGGGCGCCGCCTTCGATGGACTCATCGCGGCGGTCGTGGTGTTTGTCGTGGTGCTTCCGGAAGTCCCCCGGGCTCCGGCCCGTCTCGCGGCGGAAGAAGCGGCAGAAGTACGCGGGGTCGTCGAATCCGACACGGGCCGCCACCTGACGGATCGACAATCCCGTTCCCACCAGCAGGCGTTGGGCCTCCCGGGCGCGGGCCTCACGCAGCAGGGCGCCGGGGGTTCTGCCGGTGGCGGCCCTGACGGCCTCGGCGAGATAGCCCGGGGTGACTCCGATGAACTCGGCGCACTCCCGTACGGTCCTGCCCTCCGCTCCGGTACGGGCGAGCAGCCCGGCGAACTCCTCGGCGACGGCCGCGGGCCTGCCGGGCGGCGGCGCGTGGGTGCCGGGGCCGCCGAGCCGGGCCGTACGGATCAGGAGGACGTGCAGCAGGGAACGCAGGACGGTCGCGAAGCCGTCGGCGCCGTGCCCGTACTCCTCGATGAGTTCGGCCATCAGACGGCCGGTTCGCGCGTGTGTGGGCCCGTCGAGGGTGAGCCAGGGGTGTTCGCCGAGGCGGCGCAGGAGGTCCCGGTCGCCGGGGTGGTCGAGGAGGAAGTCCTCGGTGAAGAGGACGACGCTGCCGTCGAGGCCGTGGGCGTCCTCCCAGTGGTGCAGCTGTCCGGGGAGGATCAGGCCCAGGTGGGGCGGGTGGAGTGCCCAGCGGGCGAGGTCCACGACATGGGTGCCGGTGCCGGCGGTGACGTGGACGATCTCGTAGAAGGTGTGCCGGTGCGGGAAGGCCGCGCGGGACATGGCGCCGATGGTGTCGAAGGTCCCGGCGGCGAAGGGGACTTGGTCGGGGAGCCGGACCTGCAGGCGGTGCATGGGCGGGTCGCCGGCTCTGGGGGCGGTGCACGGGGTCCCTGGTAAGGCGGTCGTGCCGCTCATGGTGCGGCTCCCCTCTCCTCGACTGGTACGGGCGACTGGTACAGACCATTGGGATGGCTCACACGATGGCACGGACACCTCCGGCGGGTCACCCCCGCGTACGCCGAAGGGCCCGGCTCGCCCCCGAGCCGGGCCCTTCTCGCGTACGGCCGGAGCTACCGGACGAACACGCTCGCCTGGTTCGCCAGGTCCAGGAAGTACTGCGGCGCCAGGCCCAGGACCAGCGTGACCGCCACACCCGCCGTGATCGTGACCGTCGTCAGGGCCGAGGGCACGGCGACCGTGGGGCCGTCCGCCTTCGGCTCGCTGAAGAACATGAGCACGATCACCCGGATGTAGAAGAACGCGGCGATCGCCGAGGAGATCACACCGACCACGACGAGCGCGCCCGCGCCGCCCTCCGCCGCCGCCTTGAAGACCGCGAACTTGCCCGAGAACCCGGAGGTCAGCGGGATGCCGGCGAAGGCGAGCAGGAAGACCGCGAAGACCGCCGCGACGAGCGGCGAACGTCGTCCGAGCCCGGCCCACTTGGAGAGGTGGGTGGCCTCGCCGCCCGCGTCCCTGACCAGGGTGACGACGGCGAAGGCGCCGATCGTCACGAAGGAGTAGGCGCCCAGGTAGAAGAGGACGGACGAGATCCCGCTGGGCGTGGCCGCGATGACACCGGCGAGAAGGAAGCCCGCGTGCGCGATCGACGAGTACGCGAGGAGCCGCTTGATGTCGGTCTGGGTGATGGCGACGATCGCACCGCCCAGCATGGTGACGATGGCGACGCCCCACATGACCGGCCGCCAGTCCCAGGTGAGGCCCGGCAGCACCACGTACAGCAGGCGGAGCATCGCGCCGAACGCGGCGACCTTGGTCGCGGCGGCCATGAAGCCGGTGACCGGGGTCGGGGCGCCCTGGTAGACGTCCGGGGTCCACATGTGGAACGGCACGGCGCCGACCTTGAAGAGGAGCCCGGCGAGGACCATGGCGAAGCCGATGAGCAGCAGCGCGTCGTTGCCCATGGTGTCGGCGAGCGCCGGGTTCACGGAGCCGATCGAGCCGTCGACGACCTGGGCGATGGTGGCGTACGAGACGGAGCCCGCGTAGCCGTAGAGCAGGGCGATCCCGAAGAGCAGGAAGGCCGAGGAGAAGGCGCCGAGCAGGAAGTACTTGACGGCCGCCTCCTGCGACATCAGCCGCTTGCGGCGGGCGACGGCGCAGAGCAGGTACAGCGGGAGGGAGAAGACCTCCAGGGCGACGAAGAGCGTCAGGAGGTCGTTGGCGGCCGGGAAGACGAGCATGCCGGCGATGGCGAAGAGGGCGAGCGGGAAGACCTCGGTGGTGGTGAACCCGGCCTTGATCGCGGCCTTCTCGTGGTCGCTGCCGGGTACGGCGGCGGCCTCGGCGGCGAAGGAGTCGACCTTGTGGCCGTGGTCGGCCGGGTCGAGCCTGCGCTCGGCGAAGGTGAAGATCGCGACGACGGAGGCGAGGAGAATGGTGCCCTGGAGGAAGAGGGCGGGTCCGTCGACGGCGATGGCACCCATGGCCGCGATGTGGGCCTTGGTGGAGCCGTACCCGCCGGCCGCGAGGCCGACGATGGCGGCGAAGGCGGCGACGAGTGCCACGACGCTGAGGAAGAGCTGGCTGTGGTAGCGGGCCTTGCGGGGCGCGAAGGCCTCGACGAGGACGCTGATGATCGCGGCGCCGAGCACGATGAGTACGGGCGAGAGCTGGACGTACTCGATGTGGGGTGCCGGGATCTTGTCCAGCGGTTCGGCAGCGGTCGTCCACAGGCTGTGGACAGAGGATGCGACGGCTGAGGTGCTCACTTGGCCGCCTCCACTTCGGGGGTGGGGTCCTTCTGCTGGACGTCGGACATGGTGTGCTGCACGGCCGGGTTGACGACGTCCGTCAGCGGCTTCGGGAAGACCCCGAGGAAGATCAGGACGGCGATCAGCGGGACGACCACCGCGAGCTCACGCACCCGCAGGTCGGGCAGCTCCCGCACCTCCTCCTTCACCGGCCCGGTCATCGTCCGCTGATACAGGACGAGGGTGTAGAGCGCGGCGAGGACGATGCCGGTGGTGGCGATGACGCCGGCCACCGGGTACCGGGCGTACGTCCCGACCAGGACGAGGAACTCGCTGACGAACGGGGCGAGTCCGGGCAGCGACAGGGTCGCGAGACCGCCGATCAGGAAGGTGCCGGCGAGGACGGGGGCGACCTTCTGCACACCGCCGTAGTCGGCGATGAGCCGCGAGCCGCGCCGGGAGATCAGGAAGCCGGCGACGAGCATCAGGGCGGCCGTCGAGATGCCGTGGTTGACCATGTAGAGCGTGGCACCGGACTGGCCCTGGGTGGTCATCGCGAAGATGCCCAGGATGATGAAGCCGAAGTGCGAGATCGACGCGTAGGCGACCAGACGCTTGATGTCCCGCTGGCCGACGGCGAGCAGCGCCCCGTAGACGATGCTGATGAGGGCGAGGACGACGATCGCCGGGGTGGCCCACTTGCTGGCCTCGGGGAAGAGTCCGAGGCAGAAGCGGAGCATCGCGAAGGTGCCGACCTTGTCGACGACGGCGGTGATGAGGACGGCGACCGGGGCGGTCGCCTCCCCCATCGCGTTCGGCAGCCAGGTGTGCAGCGGCCAGAGCGGCGCCTTCACCGCGAAGGCGAAGAAGAAGCCGAGGAACAGCCACCGTTCGGTGCTGGTCGCCATCTCCAGGGAGCCGTTGGCGCGCGCCTCGGCGATCTCGGTGAGCGAGAAGTTCCCCGCGACCACGTAGAGCCCGATGACGGCGGCCAGCATGATGAGGCCGCCGACCAGGTTGTAGAGGAGGAACTTGACGGCCGCGTACGAGCGCTGGGCCGCCGCGTTCTCGTCGGAGCCCGTGTGGGCGCGGTCGCCGAAGCCGCCGATGAGGAAGTACATCGGGATGAGCATGGCTTCGAACAGGATGTAGAAGAGGAAGACGTCGGTGGCCTCGAAGGAGAGGATCACCATCGCCTCGACCATGAGGATCAGGGCGAAGAAGCCCTGGGTGGGCCGCCACCGCTTGGAGGAGGTCTCCAGAGGGTCGGCGTCGTGCCAGCCGGCCAGGATGATGAACGGGATCAGCAGGGCGGTCAGCGCGATGAGCGCCACCCCGATGCCGTCGACCCCGAGCTCGTAGCGGACGCCGAAGTCCTTGATCCAGGAGTGCGATTCGGTGAGCTGGTACCGCTCGCCGCCGGGCTCGAACCGTACGAAGACGACGGCGGCGAGCACGAGCGTGGCGAGCGAGACCAGCAGCGCCAGCCATTTGGCGGCGGTGCGGCGGGCCGCGGGGACGGCGGCGGTGAGGATCGCACCGACCGCCGGAACCGCTGCCGTCACCGTAAGGAGCGGGAAGGACATGGAAGTTACACCGCCCTCATCAGCAGGGTCGCGGCGATCAGCACCGCCGTACCTCCGAACATGGAGACCGCGTACGAGCGGGCGTAGCCGTTCTGGAGCTTGCGCAGCCGGCCGGAGAGTCCGCCGACGGAGGCCGCGGTGCCGTTGACCACGCCGTCGACCAGGGAGTGGTCGACGTAGACGAGCGAGCGGGTCAGGTGGGTGCCGCCGCGGACGAAGACGGCGTGGTTGAAGTCGTCCTGGAGGAGGTCGCGGCGGGCGGCCCGGGTGAGCAGCGAGCCGCGCGGGGCGACGACCGGGACGGGCCTGCGCCCGTACTGGAGGTAGGCGAGGCCGACTCCGACGACCATGACGGCGACGGTGGCGGTGGTGATCGCCCCGGCGCTGATCGGCGGGTGGCCGTGCTCGAAGTTGGTGACGGGCTCCAGCCAGTTCACGAACCGGTCGCCGATGCTGAAGAACCCGCCCGCGAAGACCGACCCGAAGGCCAGCAGGATCATCGGGATCGTCATGGACCGGGGCGACTCGTGCGGGTGCGGCTGCTCGCCCTTCTCGTCGGCCTGCCAGCGCTTCTCGCCGAAGAAGGTCATGAGCATCACGCGGGTCATGTAGTACGCGGTGATGGCCGCGCCGAGCAGGGTGACCGCGCCGAGGATCCAGCCCTCGGTGCCGCCCTTGGCGAAGGCCGCCTCGATGATCTTGTCCTTGGAGAAGAAGCCGGACAGGCCGGGGAAGCCGATGATCGCGAGGTAGCCGAGGCCGAAGGTGACGAAGGTGACCGGCATGTACTTCCGCAGGCCGCCGTACTTCCGCATGTCGACCTCGTCGTTCATGCCGTGCATGACCGAACCGGCGCCGAGGAAGAGACCTGCCTTGAAGAAGCCGTGGGTCACCAGGTGCATGATCGCGAAGACGTAGCCGATGGGGCCGAGGCCGGCGGCCAGGATCATGTAGCCGATCTGCGACATCGTCGAGCCGGCGAGGGCCTTCTTGATGTCGTCCTTCGCGCAACCGACGATCGCACCGAAGAGGAGCGTGACGGCGCCGACCACGGTGACGACGAGTTGGGCGTCCGGGGCGGCGTTGAAGATGTCGGCGGAGCGGACGATCAGATAGACACCGGCGGTCACCATCGTGGCCGCGTGGATGAGGGCCGAGACCGGGGTCGGGCCCTCCATCGCGTCCCCGAGCCAGGACTGCAGCGGCACCTGGGCCGACTTGCCGCAGGCGGCGAGGAGCAGCATCAGACCGATCGCGGTCAGCTTGCCCTCGCTGGTCTCGCCGGTCGCTCCGAACACCGGCCCGAAGGCGAAGGTGCCGAAGGTGGTGAACATGATCATGATGGCGATGGAGAGGCCCATGTCGCCGACCCGGTTGACCAGGAAGGCCTTCTTCGCGGCGGTGGCCGCGGTGGGCTTGTGCTGCCAGAAGCCGATCAGGAGGTACGAGGCGAGGCCGACGCCCTCCCAGCCGAAGTACAGGAGCAGGTAGTTGTCGGCGAGGACGAGCAGCAGCATCGCCGCGACGAACAGGTTGAGGTAGCCGAAGAAGCGGCGGCGGCGCTCGTCGTGCTCCATGTATCCGATGGAGTAGACGTGGATGAGCGTGCCGACCCCGCTGATCAGCAGGACGAAGGTCATCGACAGCTGGTCGAGCTGGAAGGCGATGTCCGCCTGGAAGCCCTCGACGGGGATCCAGGTGTAGAGCCGCTGGTACATGGTCCGGTCGTCGGCGCTCTTGCCGAGCATGTCGGCGAAGAGTGCCAGGCCGATGGCGAAGGAGGCGCCCGCGAGGAGCGTGCCGATCCAGTGCCCGACCTTGTCGAGCCGCCGCCCGCCGCAGAGCAGGACGACTGCTCCCAGCAGAGGCGCCGCGATGAGCAGCGCAATCAGATTGTCCACAGTTCCGGCCCCTTACAGCTTCATCAGGCTGGCGTCGTCGACCGAGGCCGAGTGGCGGGCACGGAAGACGGACACGATGATCGCGAGCCCGACGACGACCTCCGCGGCGGCGACGACCATCGTGAAGAAGGCGATGATCTGGCCGTCGAGGTTTCCGTGCATGCGGGAGAAGGTGACGAACGCGAGGTTGCAGGCGTTGAGCATCAGCTCGACGCACATGAAGACCACGATCGCGTTGCGCCGGATCAGCACCCCGACCGCACCGATGGTGAACAGCAGGGCGGCGAGGTACAGGTAGTTGACGGGGTTCACCGGGTGGCCTCCTCTTCGTCCCGGTCCCGGCCGAGGCGCTCCTCGGAGCGCTGCTCCAGGGCCTTGAGGTCGGCGATCGCCTCGGTGGACACGTCCCGGATCTGGCCCCGCTTGCGCAGGGTCTGCATGACGGTGAGCTCCGCCGGGGTGCCGTCGGGCAGCAGACCGGCGATGTCCACGGCGTTGTGCCGGGCGTAGACGCCGGGTGCGGGCAGCGGCGGCACGTGCGTGCCCGCGCGTACGCGCTGCTCGGAGAGTTCGCGCTGGGTGGCGGCCCGCTCGGTGCGCTCGCGGTGGGTGAGCACCATCGCGCCGACGGCGGCGGTGATGAGGAGTGCGCCGGTGATCTCGAAGGCGAAGACGTACTTGGTGAAGATGAGGGCGGCGAGGCCCTCGACGTTTCCGCCGCGGGCGCTGTTGGCGGCGCCGAGTCCGGCGAACTCCGTGAGCGAGGCGTTGCCGATGCCGGCGGCGAGCAGGACGCCGAAGCCGAGGCCGCAGACGACGGCCCACCAGCGCTGGCCCTTGATGGTCTCCTTCAGCGAGTCCGCGGCCGTGACACCGACCAGCATGACGACGAAGAGGAAGAGCATCATGATCGCGCCGGTGTAGACGACGATCTGGACGATGCCGAGGAAGTACGCCCCGTTGGCCAGGTAGAACACCGCGAGGATGATCATGGTTCCGGCGAGGCAGAGCGCCGAGTGCACGGCCCGCTTCATGAGGATCGTGCAGAGGGCGCCGATGACGGCGACGGTGCCGAGGACCCAGAACTGGAAGGCCTCGCCCGAGGACGTGGTGTACGCCGCGAGGTTCGCGCTCATGCGTCCGCCCCCTCCGGCTCGCCCTTCTCCCCCTTGGACACGGCGACCTGGCGGACGGTGCCGGGCGCGGCCTCGGTGACCAGCCCCCGGTAGTAGTCCTGCTCGGTCATGCCCGGGAAGATCGCGTGCGGGCTGTCGACCATGGTGTCCTCAAGGCCCGCGAGGAGCTGCTCCTTGGTGTAGATCAGGTTCTCGCGGGAGGAGTCGGCCAGTTCGAACTCGTTGGTCATCGTCAGCGCCCGGGTGGGGCAGGCCTCGATGCAGAGTCCGCAGAGGATGCAGCGGGCGTAGTTGATCTGGTAGACGCGGCCGTACCGCTCGCCCGGGGAGTAGCGCTCCTCCTCCGTGTTGTCCGCGCCCTCGACGTAGATGGCGTCGGCGGGACAGGCCCAGGCGCACAGCTCGCAGCCGATGCACTTCTCCAGACCGTCGGGGTGACGGTTGAGCTGGTGCCGGCCGTGGAAGCGGGGCGCCGTCGTCTTCTCCTGCTCCGGGTACTGCTCGGTCAGCCGCTTCTTGAACATGGCCTTGAAGGTCACGCCGAAGCCGGCCACCGGATTCTGGAAATCAGACACCGTCCGTCTCCTTTCCATCACTCGCAGTAGCAGTATCGGGGGCGCCGCTGACAACGAGGTCCCGGTCGTGCCGCGGCCTGCGCCGGGGCACGGGCGGCAAGGACTGTCCGGGCTTGGGCGGTACGGGGAAGCCTCCGGCCATCGGGTCGAAGGAGCGGGTGTCCTCGGGTGCGGGTGCGGCGGCCTTCGCCTTCCGGTCGCGGAACACGTCGACCACGAAGGAGAGCAGCAGCAGTCCGAGGACGGCTCCGGCGACGTACAGGACGATGTTGCCGAAGGCGATGTTCTCGTTCCGCAGCGCACGGACGGTGGCGACCAGCATCAGCCAGACCACGGAGACCGGGATGAGGACCTTCCAGCCGAGCTTCATCAGCTGGTCGTAGCGGACGCGGGGCAGGGTGCCGCGGAGCCAGATGAAGAAGAAGAGCAGCAGCTGCACCTTGATGACGAACCAGAGCATCGGCCACCAGCCGTGGTTCGCGCCCTCCCAGAAGGTGGAGACCGGGTACGGGGCCCGCCAGCCGCCCAGGAAGAGCGTCACCGACACGGCCGAGACCGTCACCATGTTCACGTACTCGGCGAGCATGAACAGCGCGAACTTGATGGACGAGTACTCGGTGTTGAAGCCGCCGACGAGGTCGCCCTCGGACTCCGGCATGTCGAAGGGGGCGCGGTTCGTCTCACCGACCATCGTGACGATGTAGATGATGAACGAGACCGGCAGCAGGATCACGAACCAGCGGTCCGCCTGCGCCTCGACGATCGCCGAGGTCGACATCGACCCCGAGTAGAGGAAGACGGAGGCGAAGGCCGCGCCCATGGCGATCTCGTACGAGATCATCTGCGCGCAGGAGCGCAGACCGCCGAGCAGCGGGTACGTGGAGCCGGAGGACCAGCCGGCGAGGACGATGCCGTAGATGCCGACGGAGGCGACCGCGAGGACGTACAGCATCGCGATCGGCAGGTCGGTGAGCTGCATCGAGGTGCGCTGGCCGAAGATCGACACCTCGTTGCCGGCCGGTCCGAAGGGGATCACGGCGATCGCCATGAACGCCGGGATGGCGGCGATGATCGGGGCGAGGACGTAGACGACCTTGTCGGCCTTCTTGACGATCACGTCCTCCTTGAGCATCAGCTTGACGCCGTCCGCGAGGGACTGGAGGAGGCCCCAGGGGCCGTGCCGGTTGGGGCCGATGCGCAGCTGCATCCAGGCGACGACCTTGCGTTCCCACACGATGGAGAACAGCACGGTGATCATCAGGAAGGCGAAGCAGAAGACGGCCTTGATCAGGACGAGCCACCAGGGGTCCGTACCGAACATGGACAGGTCTTCGGCGGCGAGCGGCGTGGTCATGCCTGCACCTCCGTGCCATCGACGGGGCTCGGGGTCGCCGGGCCGATGCGGACCAGGTCGCCGGGGTGGGCGCCGGTGTCGGAGAGGACACCGCGCCCGGCCGAGTTCAGCGGGAGCCAGACGACGCGGTCGGGCATCTCGGTGACCTGGAGCGGGAAGGCGACGGAGCCCGCGGGGCCGGTGACTTCGAGGGTGTCGCCGTCCTTGACGCCGGTGTCGGCGGCGGTGGCGGCGGAGAGCCGGGCGACGGCCGCGTGCCGGGTGCCCGCGAGGGCGGTGTCGCCCTCCTGGAGCCGGCCGAGGTCGAGGAGCATCCGGTGTCCGGCGAGGACGGCCTCGCCGTCGCCGGGCCGGGCCGCGGCCTGACCGGGTTCGACGGGCTCGGAGGCCCGCTCCTCGGTCCAGCCGGCGAGCCGGTCGAGTTCCCGGCGTACGGACCTGAGGTCGGGCAGGCCCAGGTGGGCGTCGAGGGCGTCGGCGAGCATGTGGAGGACGCGCGCGTCCGACGGGGCCAGGGGCCGGGTCATCTGCTCGGGCTTGAGCGCGGCCTCGAACATCCGGGCCCGGCCTTCCCAGTTGAGGAAGGTGCCGGGCTTCTCGGCGACGGCGGCGACCGGGAGGACGACGTCGGCGCGTTCGGTGACCTCGCTGGGCCGCAGTTCCAGGGAGACGACGAAGGCCGCGTCGAGCGCTTCACGCGCGCGTGCCGGGTCCGGGAGGTCGGAGACCTCGACGCCGCCGACGAGCAGGGCGGCGAGTTCGCCGGTGGCGGCGGCCTCCAGGATCTGGCCGGTGTCGCGGCCGTAGCCGTGCGGGAGTTCGCGGACGCCCCAGACTGCGGCGACCTCCTCACGCGCGCGGGGGTGGGTCGCGGGCCGGCCGCCGGGCAGCAGCGCCGGGAGCGCTCCGGCCTCGACCGCTCCGCGTTCGCCGGAGCGGCGCGGGATCCACACGAGCCGGGCGCCGGTGGCGGCGGCGGTGCGCAGGGCGGCGGTCAGGGCGCCGGGGACTCCGGCGAGGCGCTCGCCGACGACGAGGACGGCGCCTTCCGTGCGGAGGGCCTCGGCGGCGGCGAGTCCGTCGCCTTCGAGGCCGACCCGGGAGGTGAGCGCGTCGAGCCACTCGGTCTCGGTGCCGGGGGCGGCGGGCAGCAGGGTGCCGCCCGCCTTCTCCAGGCCGCGGGTGGCGAAGGCGGCGACCGCGTAGGTCTTCTGGCCGTGCTTGCGCCAGGCCTTGCGGAGCCGCAGGAAGACGCCGGGGGCCTCCTCCTCGGACTCCAGGCCGACGAGGAGGACGGCCGGGGCGGCTTCGAGCGAGGTGTACGTGACGCCCGTGCCGTCCAGGTCGCGGCCGCGTCCGGCGACGGCGGAGGCGAGGAAGTCGGCCTCCTCGCCGGAGTGGATCCGGGCCCGGAAGTCGATGTCGTGGGTGTCGAGGGCGACGCGGGCGAACTTGGCGTACGCGTAGGAGTCCTCGACGGTCAGCCTGCCGCCGGTGAGGACGCCGGTGCGGCCGCGGACGAGTCCGAGGGCGGCCGCTTCCAGGGCCTCGGGCCAGGAGGTGGGCTCCAGTTCACCGGTCCCGGGGTTGCGGACGAGCGGGGTGGTGAGCCGGTCGCGCTGCTGGGCGTACCGGAAGCCGAAGCGGCCCTTGTCGCAGATCCACTCCTCGTTGACCTCCGGGTCGTCGGCGGCGAGCCGTCGCATGACCTTGCCGCGCCGGTGGTCGGTGCGGGTGGCGCAGCCGCCGGCGCACTGCTCGCACACGGACGGCGAGGAGACGAGGTCGAAGGGGCGGGAGCGGAAGCGGTAGGCGGCCGAGGTGAGGGCGCCGACCGGGCAGATCTGGATGGTGTTGCCGGAGAAGTACGACTCGAAGGGGTCGCCCTCGCCGGTGCCGACCTGCTGGAGGGCGCCGCGCTCGATGAGTTCGATCATCGGGTCGCCGGCGACCTGGTTGGAGAAGCGGGTGCAGCGGGCGCACAGGACGCAGCGCTCGCGGTCGAGCAGCACCTGGGTGGAGATCGCGATCGGCTTCTCGTAGGTGCGCTTGACGCCCTCGAAGCGGGACTCGGACTGCCCGTGGGACATGGCCTGGTTCTGCAGGGGGCACTCGCCGCCCTTGTCGCAGACGGGGCAGTCCAGCGGGTGGTTGACGAGCAGCAGCTCCATCACACCGTGCTGGGCCTTCTCGGCGACGGGACTGGTCAGCTGCGACTTCACCACCATGCCGTCGGTGCAGGTGATGGTGCAGGAGGCCATCGGCTTGCGCTGGCCCTCGACCTCGACGATGCACTGGCGGCAGGCGCCGGCGGGGTCGAGGAGCGGGTGGTCGCAGAAGCGCGGGATCTCGATGCCGAGCTGTTCGGCGGCGCGGATGACCAGGGTCCCCTTGGGGACGGAGATCTCGATGCCGTCGATCGTCAGCGAGACGAGATCTTCCGGTGGTACGGCCGGGCTGCCGCCGCCGGCGGGCTGGGGCGTGGTGACGGTCATGCGGTCACCTCCTTGTGGTTGTCCGCCCAGGCGGTCGACTTGGCCGGGTCGAAGGGGCAGCCGCGGCCGGTGATGTGCTGCTCGTACTCCTCGCGGAAGTACTTGAGCGAGGAGAAGATCGGCGAGGCGGCGCCGTCGCCGAGGGCGCAGAACGACTTGCCGTTGATGTTGTCGGCGATGTCGTTGAGCTTGTCGAGGTCGGACATCTTGCCCTTGCCTGCCTCGATGTCTCGGAGCAGCTGGACGAGCCAGTAGGTGCCTTCGCGGCAGGGTGTGCACTTGCCGCAGGACTCGTGGGCGTAGAACTCGGTCCATCGGGTGACGGCCCGGACGACGCAGGTGGTCTCGTCGAAGCACTGGAGTGCCTTGGTGCCGAGCATCGATCCGGCGGCGCCGACGCCCTCGTAGTCGAGGGGTACGTCGAGGTGCTCGTCGGTGAACATCGGGGTGGAGGAGCCGCCGGGGGTCCAGAACTTGAGCCGGTGGCCGGGGCGCATGCCGCCGCTCATGTCGAGGAGCTGGCGCAGGGTGATGCCGAGGGGGGCCTCGTACTGGCCGGGCGAGGAGACGTGCCCGGACAGCGAGTACAGCGTGAAGCCCGGGGACTTCTCGCTGCCCATCGAGGTGAACCACTCCTTGCCCCGGTTGAGGATCGCGGGAACGGACGCGATGGACTCGACGTTGTTCACCACAGTGGGGCAGGCGTACAGACCGGCGACCGCGGGGAAGGGCGGGCGCAGCCGGGGCTGGCCGCGGCGCCCTTCGAGCGAGTCGAGGAGCGCTGTCTCCTCTCCGCAGATGTACGCGCCGGCGCCTGCGTGCACGGTGAGTTCGAGGTTCAGTCCGCTGCCGAGGATGTTCCGGCCGAGGTAGCCGGCGGCGTACGCCTCGCGGACCGCCTCGTGGAGGCGGCGCAGGACGGGGACGACTTCGCCGCGCAGGTAGATGAAGGCGTGCTCGGAGCGGATCGCGTAGCAGGCGATGATCATTCCCTCGATGAGGGAGTGCGGGTTGGCGAAGAGGAGGGGGATGTCCTTGCAGGTGCCGGGCTCGGACTCGTCGGCGTTGACCACGAGGTAGTGCGGCTTGCCGTCGCCCTGCGGGATGAACTGCCACTTCATGCCGGTGGGGAATCCCGCGCCGCCGCGTCCGCGGAGGCCGGATTCCTTGACGTACGCGATGAGGGCGTCGGGGCTCATCGCGAGGGCCCGCTTGAGTCCCTCGTATCCCTCGTGCCGCTCGTAGGTCTCCAGGGTCCAGGAGTCGGGCTGGTCCCAGAAGGCCGAGAGGACGGGGGACAGAAGCTTCTCGGGGCTGCTGTTGTTGATCTCGGCGGCCAAGGTCATCACTCCCCCTCCTGACCGGAGGTCTCACCACGCGGGTGGACGATTCGGTGGTGCGGCCGCTCGCCCTTGGCGAGGCGGAGTCCGACGAGGGAGGCGGGGCCCGCGCCGCCGGTGGCCTCGACGGCGCCGGGGCGCTCGTCGGGGAAGCCGGCGAGGATGCGGGCGGTCTCCTTGAAGGTGCAGATCGGGGCGCCGCGGGTGGGTTCGACGGTCCGGCCGGCCCGCAGGTCGTCGACCATCTGCTTGGCGGACTCGGGGGTCTGGTTGTCGAAGAACTCCCAGTTGACCATCACCACGGGGGCGAAGTCGCAGGCCGCGTTGCACTCGATGTGTTCGAGGGTGATCTTGCCGTCGTCGGTGGTCTCGTTGTTGCCGACGGCGAGGTGCTCCTTGAGCTCCTCGAAGATGGCGTCGCCGCCCATGACCGCGCAGAGCGTGTTCGTGCAGACGCCGACCTGGTAGTCGCCGGAGGGCTTGCGCCGGTACATCGTGTAGAAGGTGGCGACGGCGGTGACCTCGGCGGTGGTGAGGCCGAGCGTCTCGGCACAGAACGCCATGCCGGTACGGGTCACATGCCCCTCCTCCGACTGCACGAGGTGCAGCATCGGCAGGAGCGCGGAGCGGGAGTCCGGGTAGCGGTCGATGATCGCCCGCGCGTCCTCGGTCAGGCGGGCGTGGACCTCGGCCGGGTACGCGGGGGCGGGGAGCTGGGGCATGCCCAGACTGATCTGGTCGGTCATCGGTCGACGCCTCCCATCACGGGGTCGATGGAGGCGACGGCGACGATGACGTCGGCGACCTGGCCGCCCTCGCACATCGCGGCCATGGCCTGGAGGTTGGTGAAGGACGGGTCGCGGAAGTGGACCCGGAAGGGGCGGGTGCCGCCGTCGGAGACGACGTGCACGCCGAGCTCGCCCTTGGGCGACTCGACGGCCGCGTAGGCCTGCCCGGCCGGGACGCGGAAGCCCTCGGTGACCAGCTTGAAGTGGTGGATCAGGGCCTCCATGGAGGTGCCCATGATCTTCGCGATGTGGTCGGTGGAGTTGCCGAGGCCGTCGGGGCCGAGCGCGAGCTGCGCGGGCCAGGCGATCTTCTTGTCGCCGACCATGACGGGGCCCGGCGCCAGGCGGTCGAGGCACTGCTCGACGATCCGGAGGGACTGCCGCATCTCCTCCAGGCGGACGAGGAAGCGTCCGTAGGAGTCGCAGGTGTCGGCGGTGGGGACCTCGAAGTCGTAGTCCTCGTATCCGCAGTACGGGTCGGTCTTGCGCAGGTCGTGCGGGAGGCCCGCCGAGCGCAGGATCGGTCCCGTGGCGCCGAGCGCCATGCAGCCGGTGAGGTCGAGGTAGCCGACGTCCTGCATGCGGGCCTTGAAGATGGGGTTGCCGGTGGCGAGCTTGTCGTACTCCGGCAGGTTCTTCTTCATGGTCTTCACGAACTCGCGCACGGCGTCGACGGCGCCGGGCGGCAGGTCCTGGGCGAGGCCGCCGGGGCGGATGAACGCGTGGTTCATGCGCAGGCCGGTGATCAGCTCGTACAGGTCCAGGATCATCTCGCGGTCCCGGAAGCCGTAGATCATGATCGTGGTGGCGCCGAGCTCCATGCCGCCGGTGGCGATGCACACCAGGTGGGAGGAGAGCCGGTTGAGCTCCATCAGCAGGACGCGGATGACGCTGGCCCGGTCCGGGATCTGGTCGGTGATGCCGAGCAGCTTCTCCACGCCGAGGCAGTACGCCGTCTCGTTGTAGAACGAGGTGAGGTAGTCCATGCGCGTGACGAAGGTGGTGCCCTGCGTCCAGGTCCGGTACTCGAGGTTCTTCTCGATGCCGGTGTGGAGGTAGCCGATGCCGCAGCGGGCCTCGGTGACGGTCTCGCCGTCGATCTCCAGGATGAGCCGGAGCACGCCGTGGGTGGACGGGTGCTGGGGGCCCATGTTGACGATGATGCGCTCGTCGTCGGCCTTGGCCGCCGACTGGACGACCTCTTCCCAGTCGCCGCCGGTCACCGTGTAGACGGTGCCTTCTGTGGTCTCTCGGGGAGACGCGTGGGACGTGGACATCAGCTGTACGACCTCCGCTGGTCCGGAGCCGGGATCTGGGCGCCCTTGTACTCGACGGCGATGCCGCCGAGGGGGTAGTCCTTGCGCTGCGGGTGGCCCTGCCAGTCGTCCGGCA
Source organism: Streptomyces sp. NBC_00250 (assembly GCF_036192275.1). NCBI lineage: Bacteria > Bacillati > Actinomycetota > Actinomycetes > Kitasatosporales > Streptomycetaceae > Streptomyces > Streptomyces sp. NBC_00250. Next base: position 3,970,033 of record NZ_CP108088.1, read on the forward strand.
TCATGATCCGGGTGAGGGCGGGGTGGCCGTCGAAGACGATGCCGAAGAAGTCGTACGTCTCGCGCTCGTGCCAGTCGTTCGTCGGGTAGACGGCGACGAGGGACGGGATGTGCGGGTCGGCGTCGGGGGCCGACACCTCCAGGCGGATCAGCCGGCCGTGGGTGAGCGAGCGCAGGTGGTAGACGGCGTGCAGCTCGCGGCCCTTGTCGCCCAGGTAGTGGACGCCGGAGACGCCGGTGCACAGCTCGAAGCGGAGCGCCGGGTCGTCGCGGAGCGTGCGGGCGACGCGGACGAGGTGCTCCCGCTCGATGTGGAAGGTCAGCTCGTCGCGGTCGACGACCGTCTTCTCGATGGCGTTCTCGGGGAGCAGGCCCTGCTCCTCCAGCGCGCCCTCGAGTTCGTCGGCGACCTCGTCGAACCAGCCGCCGTAGGGGCGGGAGGCCGCGCCGGGGAGCCGGATCGAGCGGACGAGTCCGCCGTAGCCGGAAGTGTCGCCGCCGTTGTTGGCGCCGAACATCCCGCGCTGGACGCGGACCTCCTCGCCGTGTTCCCCGCGCTGCCCCGGCAGGTTCTGCGCGCTGAGGTCCTTCTCGGGATTGGGTGTCTCGTCGCTCACTGTGCTGAACCGTTCCCTTCTCCGCCCGCGCTGGGGGCACCACCCGACGAAGGCAGGGGGAGCAGAGGTGCCGGCATCGTTGCTTTCTGCGGCCCGGCGGCCGCGCGTGCGTCGGTCACCTCAGCAGACCCTTCAACTCAATGGTCGGCAGCGCCTTGAGCGCCGCTTCCTCCGCCTCCCGGGCCGCCTCCTCGGCGTTCACGCCGAGCTTGGAGGTCTGGATCTTCTGGTGGAGCTTGAGGATCGCGTCGAGCAGCATCTCCGGGCGCGGCGGGCAGCCGGGCAGGTAGATGTCGACCGGCACGATGTGGTCGACGCCCTGGACGATCGCGTAGTTGTTGAACATGCCGCCCGAGGAGGCGCAGACGCCCATGGAGATGACCCACTTGGGGTTGGGCATCTGGTCGTAGACCTGCCTCAGGACGGGCGCCATCTTCTGGCTGACCCGGCCGGCGACGATCATCAGGTCGGCCTGGCGCGGTGAGCCGCGGAAGACCTCCATGCCGAAGCGGGCCAGGTCGTACCGGCCGGCTCCGGTGGTCATCATCTCGATGGCGCAGCATGCGAGGCCGAAGGTCGCGGGGAACACGGACGCCTTGCGCACCCAACCCGCGGCCTGTTCGACCGTCGTCAGCAGAAAGCCGCTCGGGAGTTTCTCTTCGAGTCCCATAGGTGCCCCTCAGCCCCTCAGTCCCATTCCAGGCCGCCGCGACGCCACACATACGCGTAGGCGACGAAGACGGTGAGCACGAAGAGCAGCATCTCCACGAGCCCGAAAAGCCCCAGGGCGTCGAAGGTGACCGCCCAGGGGTAGAGGAAGACGATCTCGATGTCGAAGACGATGAAGAGCATCGCCGTCAGGTAGTACTTGATCGGGAAGCGGCCGCCTCCGGCGGGAGTGGGCGTCGGTTCGATGCCGCACTCGTACGCCTCAAGCTTTGCCCTGTTGTACCGCTTTGGCCCGATAAGCGTGGCCATGACCACGGAGAAGATCGCAAACCCCGCACCCAGGGCACCGAGCACGAGGACGGGCGCGTACGCATTCACGCTCCTCGCTCCTTCCAGTCGTCCTTGACCGTTGGACCGCACCCCGGACCGTGAAAGATCGCCCCCATGTGAGGCAGTTCACAAGCCCGGCTGCCCCGCATCTTATGCCCGCCCCTCTGTGATCTGCGACACGGGGTACAGCAACGACTTTGTGATCTCCACCACCTGACGAAGGATCATGAAGTCGGATGAGCGGTGATCTTGTTGCGCGAAGCGCCCAGGTGATCACCAGATGTGACATCCGGACCGGAAATCGCTGCTCGGAGGGGGTGTCGCACTATCAAGCGATGGCCACTACAGGCAAATTGGTGATGGACGCATCCGGGTGATAAAGGATGCGCCTGTCGCCCGGTCGAGGGGCTCGGCGTACGGCAGTGGACGCGTGCGCGCTTTCACGAGCGTTCGCGAGACAGAAGTGTGACCTGCGCCACACTCCGGAGGGCCCGAAAAAGCAGGGCTTGGCCATCGGCGTCAAGAGGTGGTAAGCGTCGGGCAATTCGGACGTTTCAATGAAAACCCGTGATCAAGCGCCAGATGAGCCGTGCCCGTTTTGCCCGTTACGGCGTCAATAAGGGCGTCACAGAAGCGGATTAGGAGATTCCGAACGTAACTGTGGCGCAACCCACGTTTCTTGAAGGGAACCGTGAAGCCCTGATAGCGGTTGTCCTCATGTCCCACACCGCTCACATACCCAGCCACCGGAAGCCCCGCCGCAGCGCCTCGAAGCTCGCGCTGCGAGCCGGAGTTGCCGGTGGCGTCCTCGGCACCATCGCGGTGGCCGGTGCTGCCGGGCCGGCGAATGCCGAGCCGGTGACCGAGACCATCGAAATGCCCACCCTGGGCTCCCTCGAGGCCGGCACCGGTCTCGCCTCCGCCGTCGCCGCCTCCGCCGAGGCCTCCCAGCAGGAGGCGCTCGACCAGAGCCTCCAGACGCAGGAGAACCTGGCGCTGCAGAAGGCCGCCAAGGAAGCCAAGAAGGCCAAGGCCGAGGCCGACCGCAAGGCCGCCGCCGAGAAGGCCGAGAAGGCCCGCCTCAAGGCCGAGGCCGAGGCGAAGGCCGAGCAGGAGCGCAAGGAAGCCCAGGAGCGGGCCTCCCGCACCAGTGAGCGCACCCAGCTCGCCGCCACGTCCGCGAGCGACGACAGCTCCTCGGGCTCCGGCTCCTCGGCCGGTTCCAGCGACAGCCAGACGCAGGCCCCCTCCGGCTCCGCCGCCGCGATCGTGGCCTTCGCGCGCGCCCAGATCGGCGACTCGTACGTCACCGGCGGCACCGGCCCCAACTCCTGGGACTGCTCCGGCCTCGTCCAGGCCGCCTACCGCGAGGCCGGCATCGACCTGCCGCGCATCTCGTACGACCAGTCGAGCATGGGCACCTCCGTCTCCCTGAGCAACCTCCAGCCGGGCGACATCCTGTACTGGGGCAGCCGCAGCGGCTCGTACCACGTCGCCATCTACGTCGGCGGCGGCAAGTACGTCGGCGCGCAGAACTCGTCGACCGGTGTCGTCGAGCGCTCCCTGGACTGGGACATGCCGTCGGGCGCGGTCCGCATCCTCTGATCGCCCGCACATCGTCGTAAGCGAAAGGCCGTCACTCCTCGGGGGAGCGACGGCCTTTCGGCATGGACGGGTCCGGGTGCCCGTACGGCTTCAGGCTCGGGTCAGCGCCGCAGCGCCTCGGCCGGTTCGATCCGGGAGGCCCGCCAGGCCGGGTAGAGACCGGCCACCACCCCGGTGACCAGACCGATCAACGGGGCCGCGGCGACCGTCGCGGGATGGACGACCGGGGTCCAGTCCCGGACGAGCGCCACCCCGATCACCGTGCACACGCCCAGCGCCGTCCCGACGAGCCCGCCGACCGCGCCCAGGGCCCCGGACTCCGTGAGGAACTGGACGGTGATGTGGCGTCCCCGGGCGCCCAGGGCGCGCCGCAGACCGATCTCGCCGGTCCGCTCCAGGACCGCGACCAGGGTGGTGTTGGCGATGCCGACCGCGCCGATCACCAGACAGGTCCCGGCGAGCAGCAGGAACAGCTGGTCGAGGTCGCCGGTGACGCCCGCCCGCAGCGTCCTCGGGTCCGGCGGCGGAACGGCCTTCAGATACTCCGGGTGGTCCGGGCGCAGCGCGACCGGCGCCTCGTCCGCGATCTGGCGGGCTGCCCCGGTCTCCGTGGCGACCAGCATCCTCGCCTCCCCGGCCCCGGGCGGCCCCCACATCCGCTCGGCGGTCGTCCGGGGCACGCTCACCGACATCAGCACGTCCGGCCTGCGCTCGACGTCGTCGACGATGCCGGCCACCACGAACGGCTCGTCCCCGATGAACACCGCGGGCCGGGTCTCCAGGGTGGTGATGCCGAGCCGGGCCGCGACGGCCGCCCCGATGACCGCGACCGGCTGCGCGTTCGCCGAGGCGAACTCGTCGTAGAGCCGGCCCTGCGCGAGGCGGGGGACGGCGGCCCGGAGCGCGCCGGGCGAGGCGGCGACCACGTCGACCGGTACGCCGTCCGCGCCGTCGCCCACGGGCGCGGCGCGCACGGTGACGTCGGGGCCGAGCCGGACCGTCCAGTAGACCCCGGCGTCCCGGACGCCGCCGAGCCGTCCGATCCGGGAGTCCGCGTCGGCGGGGAAACCGGGTCCGGCGAACTCGTCCTGTTCCCCGGCGATGTCCTCGACGGTGACCTCGGTGGCGGTGAGCAGGTCGAACCGGGCGTCGATCTGGGAGGACGTGGTCGCCGTCAGGCCGAGGATCGCGACGAAGGTACCGACGCCGAGGACCGTGCCGAGAGCGGTGAGCACCGACCGGCCGGGGCGTTGGAGCATGCCGGCGACGGCCTCGGAGAGCGCGTCGCGGGGAGCGAGGCGGGAGGGTTCGACGACCCGGCCTGGCCGGGGGCGGCGGCTTCTCATGCGGGAGTCCGTTCCGCGCGGGGCACCGCCGAGTACACCGTCGAGAGCATCACGACGAACTCGCCGTGCCGGACGGCGAGTTCGCAGGGATTCGGGGTCTGGACGGGCGGCGGGCCCGGGTAGGTGAGGCCGACCCGCCGGAACTGCGTGCCGGGGGCGTCCGGACGGGTCGGGGCGGGCGGCGGGCCGGGGTGCCGGTCCGGCCACCGCCGTACGAGTGGGGTCACTCCGGCCCCCGGCCGCCCTGAGCGGCACCGGTCGCGGCCACTCCGGTCACGACGTCGGCGCCCTCCGCGAGGCTCCCCGCGGTGAGCGGTACGACCTCGACGTAGCCGTCCCCGAGGGTGCCGGTCCGTACCTCGACGGGGGTCCGGCGCCCGTTCCCGTCGACGACGGTGACCACGGTCCGGCCGTCCGCGCTCGCCGACACGGCGGTGACGGGGACGACGAGGGCCTCGCCGTCGGTGGAGGCCGCCTCGATCGTCAGCCGTACGTCCTGTCCGGCGAGGGCAGGGGGGATGTCCTTCTCGGGCACGGCGGTGAAGAGGAAGCCGGTGGGGCCGTTCGCGGGCGGAGCGCCGTCCTGCCCCTGGCCTTCGCCCTGGCCGCCGCCCTGCTTGGCGTCGGCGGCCGTACGTGTCGAGGCGACGGTCCGGACCTCGGCGGTGAGTTCGGCTCCGGTCACCTCGTCGAGGACGCGGACCCTCTGGCCGGGCCGGACCATGCCCTTCTGGTGGTCCTGGAGGTGGCCCTGGGCGAGGAGCCGGCCGGAGGACAGGGTCAGCAGGGTGCCGGAGACCGGCGACCCGGGGGCCACGGCGGTGGACGCGACCCGGGCGGGGAACCGCTCCACGAAGACGACCTCCCCGGCCGGGACCATCGGCCCGGCGGTGGCCCACACCCTGCCGAGCGCGGTACGGGCTTCCGCCAGGTCCTCGGCGGCCCGGTCCCGGGCCTTGCGCAGGTTCTTGTTCCGGTTCTCGTCCTTGTTCTCGGCGAGCGCGTCCCGGGCGTCGTCGACGGCCCGTTCGGCGGCCGTCACGGCGTCACTCGCGGCGTCCACCCCCGCGCCGTCGTCGTCCACGGCCGGGCGCGGGTCGTAGCCGGCAGCGGCGTAGAACCCCTCCACGGCCCTCTTCGTCCCCGCGCCGAACGTTCCCTGCGGGTCGCCGCCCCGGTCGAAGCCGAGCCCGGCCAGCGCGGTCTGGAGCTGGGCCACGTCGTCGCCCGTCGCGCCCGGCTTGAGGTCCCGGTAGACGGGGAGACGGCCCGGGAGGACGAAGAGCGGGCGGCCCGATATCTCCAGGACGACCTGCCCCTTGCGCACCGCCGCACCCACGGCGACCGGTGTCTTGGTGACGACGGGCGTCCCGCCGTCCCCGCCCGAGACGACGGGCGCCACCGGGACGGTCTGCCCGGCGACGACGGTGCCGCGCAGCACGACCGTCTCGCGCAGGACGCGGCGCTCGACGGGGGCGGTGAGGACGTCGGGCGGCGGCGGCGCGGCGTCTGCCGCGACCTGCGCGGGCGACGTGATCACCGTCCCGGCGAAGACACCGGCGGCGGTCAGCGCGACGGCCCCGACGACGAGCCCCCCGACCCAGAGGCGACCGCGCCGGGCGCGGCGCTCGGGGGTGGTGTCCGTGGCGATGCCCTTGTCCCTCTCGGAGTCCGTGTCCATGCCTTCGGCCTCAGCCGGAGACGGGCGCGGTGCCCAGGTTGTCCTCAGGGGCGACGGGGCTGCACTTGCGCATGACGGCGGAGTCGTTCATGTCCGACCCCTCGGGGAACTCACCGGTCTTCGGGTCCGGGTCGGGCCAGTCGGGGTACCCGTTGCGCCGGTAGCACTCCGCGACGCCCTGCGCCCTCTTCAACGCGTCTTGGTCCACGGGGAGTTCGAAGGGCAGAAGGCTCTTGCACTTCTCCTCGGCGTCGACCATCACCTTGCGGTCGACGGCGTCCTTGTCGACCACCCAGACGCCGGTGCTCTTCTCCCTGAGCTTCACCCCGTGCTCGCCGAGGCATTTGTTGTGCTCGGCGTAGGCGGCGTCGATCGGATCGACCGGGGCGGCCTGGGAGTCCTCCGGGCCGGCGGTGCAGCCGACGAGCGCGAGGCCGGCGAGGAGCAGCGGGATGGCCAGTACGCGTCTCATCGGTGCACGTCCTTCTGCCTTCTGCGGGGAGGCGGTCCCGGTGATGGAGCGCGGCGCTCGAAACCGGCGGCGCGGGGCGCCGCATGGCTCGGCGCGGAACGGGCCGGACGTCGTACGCGTGTCCGGACGGCGCCACTCTAATCACAGGGGGAAGAGGTCGTCACTTCCCAACTGCCATGTGATTCAAGCCTCTTGTTCACCTGCGGCCGGTAAAGGACGGTCGGCTCGGCCGCACTTGACATATTCGGTAGCGCCACCGAATCCGGCGGTACGGAGAGGATCCCTGGTGAACGGCCCGGAACGGCACGCCCAGCCCATGACCACTCTGCGTAGTGGTTGACCAACCACCCTGTGATCACATGGAATTCGCCCTCGGCTCAGCCAGGTTCTCACCCAGTTCTCCCTTCGCATCGAAAGGCAAGAACCTTGAAGAACACCGCTCTCCGCCGCACCCTCGGCACCTTCGTCGCTCTCGGCGCCCTCGGCGCGGGCGTTCTGGTGACCGCAGCTCCCGCCTCAGCGGCGAGCAAGGACGGCCACCTGGACTACAACGAGTTCTCGCTGAACTGGGAAGACACCCAGGGCGGGGCCTGGACCGACTTCCAGTACGACGAGTCCCTCCTGAACAACGACCGCTTCGTCACGCCCGGCCCCGGCTCCGGAGCTGTCGTGGACAACAACTCCGAGTCGTACTTCAACTTCGGCAGCAGGACCTGGTACGTCTACACCGGCGCGGAAGCAAAGGGTGTCGAAGGCTGGATTCCCGCAGATCTCATGGGCAATTTCTCCACCACCTTCAAGAACCAGGTCTCGTCGATCTACAACAACGACGCCAACTAGACCAGTTCCCCAGGCAGCCCCACCCGGAGTCCTTCATGCATCCCCGCCTCTTCCGTCCGGCCGTCGTACTCCTGCTGAGCGCCGGACTGCTGCTCACCGCCTGTTCGGCGGGCGGGCCGGCCGTCTCCGCCGATCCGAAGCCGCTGTCCGATCCGCTCACGGTGCCCGCCGCGCAGCTGGTGTACCCCTTGGATCCGTACAAGACGACGGCCGAGCAGATCCGCAGCCTGGAGAAGGCGCAGGACCTGCTGACGGCGGACTGCATGAAGCGGTTCGGGTTCACGTACCGGCCGCCGGTCCGGCCCGCGCCGCGCACCAGGAGCACGTCGTCGCGGTACGGGGTCACGGACGCGGCGGCAGCGGCCCGGTACGGGTACACCAGGCCCGGTGTGCCCGCCGAACCGGAGCCGGACACGAAGCCACTCCCCCCGGCCGAGCAACTGGCGCTGAGCGGCCCGCCGCTCAAGACCAAACCGGGGGGCGGTCTCGTCCTGCCCCCGCTCACCCTGGAGGAGTCGCGGAGGACCGACAGCGGCCGGACGCTCAACGGGCAAAAAGTGCCGGTCGGCGGCTGCGGCCGGGAGGGGCACCTCCGGCTCTACGCGGAGAAGAAGAGCCCCGAGGACCTGCTGTTCGTCTTCGGGATGGAGTCGGAGGCGTTCACCCGGGCCCAGAAGTCCCCGAAGGTCGACGCGGCCGTCAAGGCGTGGTCGGCCTGTATGGCGGAGAAGGGGTACCGCGTCTCCGATCCGATGGAATCGTCCGCCTCCCTCGGGCTGAATCCCGAGTCCCCCGCCGACCTCGGCAGCGCCAAGGCGATCACCATCGCGAAGCACGACGTGGCCTGCAAGAAGCGGACCGATCTGGTCGCCCTCTGGTACGCCGCCGAAGTCGGGTTCCAGAAGGAGCTCATGGAGAAGCACGCCGAGACCCTGAAGCAGGTCAAGGTGGAGACGGACGAGCGGATCAAGAAGGCGGCCTCGGTCAACGGCAGCTGAGGGGCGCCGCCGGTCGGGCGTCGGCCGTCATTTCCGGAACGCCTCGATGATCCGGGCGTAGCTGTCGCCACCGTGGCCCGCCTCGACCGCGGCGCGCATCAGTTCCAGGTGCAGCTCCGGCAGCCGGTTGTCGATTCCGCGGGCCTCCGCCGCGTGCAGGAGGTGACTGATGGCGACCGTCTGGACGTCGATGGTGGCGTCCTCGCCCGGGTACTCCCCCGCGTCGATCTGCTCGGCGTACCCGGTCATGAACCAGGAGACCGTCTTCAGCCAGCGGGTGGCCACCGCCGTGAAGTCGCGGGCCGGCACCTCGTCCGCGCCCGCGAGGGCGGTCGCGTGCAGCCAGCCGCCGAAGACGGACCACATGAGGCCGAGGAGCCCCGCGTCGTAGAGCGAGGCACGGCCCGCGTCCGCGCCCAGGTCCACGGGGTCCCCGAGGACGGCGAGCGCCGCGCGGTGCTCGGCGAGGAGCTCGGGAGCGCCCGCGTACAGGATCATGTTGGCGCTGTCGCCGACGCCCGGCGGGGTCGTCATGACGGCACCGTCGAGGTAGCCGATGCCGTGCCCGGCCGCCCACTCCGCCTCCTCGCGGGCCTGCTCGGGCGTTCCGGTGGTGAGGTTGACGAGGACCCGGCCCCGCAGCGGCTCGGCCACGGGGGCGAGGAGTTCGCGTACGGCCGGGTAGTCGAGGACGCAGACCACGACGAGCTCGCTCGCGGTGACGGCCTCGGTGACGGTGGCGGCGCGCAGGGCGCCGCGGGCCACGAGGGCGTCGGCCTTCGCGGGGGTGCGGTTCCAGACGGTGGTGCGGTGGCCGGCGGTGAGGAAGGCGTCGGCGAGGGCGGAGCCCATCTGGCCGAGACCGATGACCGTGATGCTCTGTGCGTTCATGGGATCCACGCTCGCAGCGGCGGAATCCGGACGACAGTGGCAGGACCGACGGCGACCGCACGATTCCTGCCGTACGGTCGACGGCATGAACGCAGGGGTTGTCGCCATCGCCGTCGTGCCGGACCGGCGGATCGGTACGTCGATGTGGGAGCTGTACGAACTCTCCCTGGCGTGCGGGGTCTTCGGCATCCCTCATCCCGACCTGGCCGACCCGTGGTACGAGCTGCGGCTGTGCGGGGACGCCGGCGAGGGCGGGGTCTTCTCGCTGCGGACCGACCACGGTCTCGACGGGCTCGTGGGCGCGGACACCGTCATCGTGCCGTCCGTGCCCGACGCGGTCGTGGAGGACGGCGAGGAGGTGCCTGCCGAACTCGTCGAGGCGCTGCGCGCGGCCGCCGCCTCCGGCGCCCGGATGGTGTCGCTGTGCACCGGCGCCTTCGCGCTCGCCGCCGCCGGGATCCTCGACGGCCGCCGGGCGACCGCGCACTGGCAGCACACCGCGCAACTGGCGGCCCGGCACCCCGAGGTGATCGTGGACGACTCGGTGCTCTACACGGACGAGGGATCGGTGCTGACCAGCGCCGGGGCCACCGCCGCGCTCGACCTCTGCCTGCACCTGGTGCGCACCGACCTCGGGGCGACGGTCGCCGGGCAGCTCGCCCGCCGGCTCGTCGTCCCGGCCCACCGTCCCGGCGGTCAGGCGCAGTTCATCGAGGCGCCGTTGCCGCCGAGCGACGACCACAGCCTGGGGCCCGTACTGCAGTGGGCGACCGAGCACCTGTCGGAGCCGCTGACCGTGGAGGAGCTGGCGCGGCGGGCCCGGATGAGCCCGCGCACCTTCCACCGGCGGGTGCGGGAGGAGTACGGGACCACCCCGCTGCAGTGGCTGCTCCAGCAGCGGGTGGCCCGCGCCCAGACCCTGCTGGAGTCGACCGACCTGCCGGTGGAGCTGGTCGGCGACCACAGCGGGCTGGGCTCGGCGGCCAATCTGCGCCGCCATTTCACCCGTGCCGTCGGGGTGTCCCCGTCGGGGTACCGGCAGACGTTCAGGCCTTCGGGGCCACCTTCGAGAGGCCGTTGATGATGCGGTCCATGGCGTCGCCGCCCGTCGGGTCGGTGAGGTTGGCCAGCATCTTCAGCGTGAACTTCATGAGCATCGGGTGGGTCAGGCCGCGCTGGGTCGCGATCTTCATGACCTTCGGGTTGCCGATGAGCTTCACGAAGGCGCGGCCGAGCGTGTAGTAGCCGCCGTAGGTGTCCTTGAGGACCTGCGGGTAGTTGTGCAGGGCCAGTTCGCGCTGGGCGGGGGTGGTGCGGGCGTGTGCCTGGACGATGACGTCGGCCGCGAGCTGGCCGGACTCCATGGCGTACGCGATGCCCTCGCCGTTGAACGGGTTGACGAGGCCGCCGGCGTCGCCGACGAGCAGCAGGCCCTTGGTGTAGTGCGGCTGGCGGTTGAAGGCCATCGGGAGGGCGGCGCCGCGGATCGGCTGCGTCATGTTCTCGGGGGTGTAGCCCCAGTCCTCCGGCATCGAGGCGCACCAGGCCTTGAGGACCTCGCGCCAGTCCAGCTCGCGGAAGGCCTTGGAGGAGTTGAGGATGCCGAGGCCGACGTTGGAGGTGCCGTCGCCCATCGGGAAGATCCAGCCGTAGCCGGGCAGCAGCCGGTCCTGGGGGCCGCGGCGGTCCCACAGCTCCAGCCAGGACTCCAGGTAGTCGTCGTCGTGCCGGGGCGAGGTGAAGTAGGTGCGGACGGCGACGCCCATGGGGCGGTCCTCGCGCCGGTGCAGGCCCATCGCCAGGGAGATCCGGGTGGAGTTGCCGTCGGCGGCGACGACGAGCGGGGCGTGGAAGGTGACCTCCCGCTTGTCCTCGCCGAGCTTCGCGTGGACGCCGGTGATCCGGCCCGTGCGGTCGTCGATGATCGGGGCGCCGACGTTGCAGCGCTCGTAGAGCCGGGCGCCGGCCTTCTGCGCCTGCCGGGCGAGCTGCTCGTCGAAGTCGTCGCGCTTGCGGACGAGTCCGTAGTCCGGGTAGGAGGCGAGCTCCGGCCAGTCGAGCTCCAGGCGGACGCCGCCGCCGATGATCCGCAGGCCCCTGTTCCGCAGCCAGCCGGCCTCTTCGGAGATGTCGATGCCCATGGAGACGAGCTGCTTGGTGGCGCGGGGGGTGAGGCCGTCACCGCAGACCTTCTCGCGGGGGAACGCGGTCTTCTCCAGGAGGAGGACGTCGAGCCCGGCCTTGGCGAGGTAGTACGCGGTGGTCGAGCCGGCCGGGCCCGCCCCGACGACGATCACATCTGCGCTGTGCTCGGAGAGGGGCTCGGTCACGGCGGGGTCTCCCGGAATTCGGCGATGAGGACGTATCGCAGTCTATGGGGGCCGCTCGCGGTGGAACCGGAGGGTCGCCCCACTACTTCACCCCAGGGTGAACACATGTTCCCCTGTGCCGTGCGTGATGGCACGATGATCATCCGTGACCGAACTCCGCATCGACATACGGCGGGGCGGGCTGATCACAGCCGCCCTCGCCCTCCTCTGCTCCCTGTTCTACGTGCTGCCCGCGAACGCGGAGACCACCGCCTTCGCCGACTGCCCGGCCGCCACGCTCTGCCTCTACTCCGGAACCAACGGGACCGGCGAACGGCGGGACTTCACCGGCCTGCAGAACCTGGAGAGCTACGACCCGACCTGGGACGGCAAGACCCTGTCGGCGAAGAACAACACCGACCTCTGGGCCTGCGTCTACGGTGACCCCCGGTACGGCGGCGCCCTGCAGACCGTCAAGCCGACCTACAAGGACACCTACGCGGCCGGCGCCGTCCGCTCCCACAAGCTGGTCCCGACCCGCGCCCGCTGCTTCACCGGCTACGAGCGCTGCCCCGACAACCGGGTCTGCACGTTCCCCGAGCCCAACGGCCGCGGCGCGATGACCGTCCACCTCCCGAAGACCGACCCGACCACCCAGAACTACGGGAACAGCTACGCCGGCGGCGCCGCGCCCAAGTCCGTCTGGAACCGCACGCAGAAGCACGTCTGCTTCTACCCCGAGCCGACGTTCACCGGCAGCTGGACCGACCCGGTCGACTCCAAGAAGTACGGCGCGTACGTCGTCCTGCGCGGCGACAGCACCACCATCCCCGAGCCGTTCGTCAAGAACATCCACTCGCACGAGCTCGTCGACGGAACGGCGGAATGCCAGTGACCAGGAACCGCCTCCGGCCCTGGGTGGCCGTGGCCGCCGCGCTCGGCGCCGCCCTCACCCTCACCTCCCCCGCCGCGAACGCCGAAGAACCGGTGACCGCCCCGCTCGCCAAGTGGACGGAGGGCGCGCCGGTCAAGATCGCCGCCGGTGTCACCCGCACCACCTGGACCGAGAACGTCGATCTCGTGAACGGAACGAGCCCCGACAACCGCGCCAAGCCCCGGATCCTCCAGATCGTCGAGATCGACCCCACCGCCGGGGCGCTCACCCTGGAGAGCACCATCGGAACGAACGGCGGATCGGCCGAGAAGGTGATCGATCAGCTCGCCCAGGTCTCCGCCGCGACCCGCCACCCGTACGCGGGCGTCAACGGCGGCCTGTTCCAGCCGGAACCCGCCGGGGCCGGCGCCGCGGACACAGCGGCGCACTCCAGCGTCTCGGCCACCGACGGCGTCCTCCACAGCTCCAGCTGCTGGATGGGTGGCAAGGGCAGTACCGGTGCGGTGATCCAGTACGGCACCCCGTACATCACCAAGCTCCTCACCGACCTGAAGCTGATCGGGCCCTCCGGCGAGACCGTACGGATCGACGACTTCAACCGGACCCCGGGCCGACCGCCGCACTGCGCGCGCGACGCCGAGGACACCCTGGTGAGCACGAAGCCGTCCGTCTACACCGACCCCGACGAGATCGTCGTGTTCACCGACGACTACGGCCTTCCCGTGCCCAAGCCCGGAACCGACCCGAGCATCGTCGCCACCACCGACGCCGGCTTCGAGGTCGTCGTCGACGCGCACGGCGTCGTCACCAAGGTCGGCGAGGGCCGCGGCGGGACCGTCGTCCCGGCGGGCGGCCGCATCATCCAGGGCATCGGCACCGGGGCGCAGTGGCTCCGCGACCGGCTCGCCGTCGACGACCGGGTGACGATCGACCAGAAGCTCCACGACGTCACCCAGGACCGCGACATCCCGTTGGACGACTCGGTCGACGTCGTCAGCTCCTTCCACCAGCTGCTGCGCAACGGAACGATCCCCACGGAGCTGCCCAACTCGTGCAGCGAGCCGAGGACCGGCAAGAACGGCACGACGCAGATCTGCATCGACTCGCGCACGGCGCTCGGCACCAACGTCTACGGCCGCCCGGTGCTCGTCACCCTCAGCGGCCAGACCACCGCGGACGGCGTGTACCCCGAGGCCAACGAGGACGGCGACTACCTGCGGAACTTCGCCACCCTCCTGAGCGACCCCGACCTCGGGATCATCGACGCCATCAACCTGGACGGCGGCGGCTCCACGACCCTGGTGACGCGGTCGCCGACGGGCACGGCCGTGAACACGCCGCCGACGGACCGGGTGGGCGGCCAGTTCGTGCACCGGAAGGTGGCGGACTCGGTGTACACCGGCGTCGGCGGCTACGGCATGTACGCGAAGCCCTAGGCGACTACGCGGGCTTGAACCCCCGGTGGAGCGCCACGATCCCACCGGTCAGGTTCCGCCAGGCCACCTTCGACCAGCCGGCCTTCTGGAGCATCCCCGCCAGGGTCGGCTGGTCCGGCCACGAACGGATGGACTCGGCCAGGTACACGTACGCGTCCGGGTTCGAGGACACCGCACGGGCCACCGGCGGCAGCGCGCGCATCAGGTACTCCTCGTACACCGTGCGGAACGGCGCCCAGGTGGCGTGCGAGAACTCGGAGATGACGACCCGGCCGCCGGGCTTCGTCACCCGGTACAGCTCGCGCAGCGCCTGGTCCGTGTCCTGGATGTTCCGCAGGCCGAAGGAGATGGTGACGGCGTCGAAGACGTCGTCACGGAACGGCAGCTTCGTGCCGTCGCCGGCCGTGAACGGCATCCACGGGTGGTTCTTCTTGCCGACCCGGAGCATCCCCAGCGAGAAGTCGCAGGGCACGACGTACGCGCCCGCGCGGGCGAAGGGCTGCGAGGAGGTGGCCGTACCGGCGGCCAGGTCGAGGATCTTCTGCGCGGGGCGGGCGTCGACCGCCTTGGCGACCTCCTTGCGCCAGCGCCGGTCCTGGCCCAGGGAGAGCACGTCGTTGGTGAGGTCGTAGTTCTCCGCCACGTCGTCGAACATCGAGGCGACTTCGTGCGGCTGCTTGTCCAGGGATGCTCGGGTCACCCGGCCATTGTGGCAGCCGCCGGAATCCCTCCTCGAACCGCTTCAACCTTTTGGGCCCGGCCGCTCTCAAGGAGGGGTGAGTGCACGACAGCGGCCGGCGCACGCCGGCGGGGAAGGCAGGGGTGCGATGGCGGTACCGACCGAAGCGAGACCCGGATCAGCGACCGGGCCGGCGACCGAAGCGAGGCTTGGACCGGCCGGCAGCACGGCCGACGGAACCGTCACCGGGAGGGCCGACGCGACGGTCGCCGGGTTCGAGGACTTCGCGCGTGTCGCGCAGCAGCGGCTGTACCGCACGGCGTACCTGTTCTGCGGCGACCCCGAGACCGCCCGCGACCTGACTCAGACCACGCTGGCCAAGCTGTACCAGCACTGGCGGCGCGCGGGCACCGCCGAGCATCCACACGCGTACGCCAAGACCGTGCTGACCAGGACGTTCCTGGCGGAGCGGCGCCGGAGGCTGCGGGATCTGCTCGTCCTCACCCGGGCGGGGGGCACCGTGCCGGAGCCCGCCGCCGACCACACCGATCTGCGCGTCACCCTGCTCGCGGCGCTCGCCGAGCTGCCGCCGCGGGCCCGGGCGATGGTCGTGCTGCGCTACTGGGACGACCAGAGCGTGGCCTCCGTGGCGTCGCAGCTCCGGTGCAGCGAAGCCACCGTCAAGAGCCAGTGCTCGCGCTCGCTCGCCCGACTCCGCCTGCGCCTGGCCGACGCCGGGCTCACGATCTGAGGAAGGGGTCCGCTGTGGACACCGACGACACCACTCTGCTCCGCGACGCCATGGACCGTACGACGGACGGCCTTCCCCCGCTGCCCGACCTCGCCCCGCTCGCCGTGCGCGAGGGGCGGCGGCGGAGGGCCCGGGCCCGGATCGCCGTCGCGACGACCGCGTTCGGCGTGGTCACGGCGGGGGCCCTCGGCCTCACGCTGCTGGCGGGGACGACCGGCCCGGGCGTGTCGATGCCCCCCGCCGGGGGCGCGCGGACGAGCTACCCCCCGGTGGTCGTGGAGGAGACGCCGGGCGTCACTCCGCCGGACAACCCCGAGGGGCTGTCCGGGCCCGAGCGGGAGCGCCGCGCGCAGCACCAGCAGAAGATGGCGGCGCTGCTGGACGAGCTGCTGCCCCCGAAGATCACCGGCATCAGCCCGGTGAAGGACCGGACGCCCGAGTACCGGATCACGGCGGGCGGCGAGACCTTCCGCATGGTCGTGTCGGTGCGGCCGGACGATGACCGGGGCCGGTACTGCGAGAACAAGCCGAAGGACGCCCCCACCTGTGAGGAGGACACGCAGCTGAGGACCGGGCCGATCAGCGAGTCGAGGACCCGCAGGGTGACCGTGCAGTACTGGTACCGCAAGAGCGTGGTCGAGCTCTCCGTGTACGCCGGGAAGGCGGAGGTGCCGGTGACGGCGCGGCATCTGTTCGACGTCGCCAACGACCCGCGCTTCCTGGAGCTGGTGAAGGACGCGGACGCACGTCCGATGGAGGCGGAGGAGGGGCCGCGCAGCTCGGCCGACTTCTTCCCGGAAGGGCTTCCCGGAGCGCCCTCCGGGAAGGGTCAGCGGGCGCGGTAGACCAGCCGCCCGCCGATGACGGTGGCGACGCAGGTGGACGCGCCCAGGCGGGCCAGCGAGGCGCGGTCCGGGACGTCGAAGACGGCGAAGCGGGCCGGGCCTCCCGGGACCAGGCCGGGAAGCAGGACCAGCGGCGCCGGTGAGAAGGACGGCGGGCCGGGGAGCGTGTCGGGGCGCCGGCCGATGACGAGCCCGGCCCGGCGCACGGCGTCCACGGCGCCCTGGCCGCGCAGTTCCCCGGCGACGCCGACGGTCCCGTGCGCCAGCATCCGCTGCACGCCGCGGCGCGCGGAGGCGCCCCGGCGGGAGGGATCCATCCGGAAGATCCGCTGCGCCCGCTCGCCGGGGATCGGCTCGGTGCCGAACCCCGCGGCCTCCCGGGGGTCCGGGTGGTACATGCCTTCGAGCAGCTCGGGGCCGTACGGGTTGAGGAGTCCGGGCGTGAGGATGCCGGGCCACTGCCGCACCCGCGCCTGGGGGCGCAGGGCGGCCAGGTCCTCGTACGGCCCGACGGCGGCGACGAGCGCGCCGTCGACCAGAACGGCGGTCTCGGGCGACGCCTCGGCGTAGTGGATCGTCAGCACGGTCGCGTCCGCTCCGTCAGTTGGCGTCGAGGAGCTTGAGTTCGGGGTGCGCCGTGCCGCCCTCGATCGCCGTGGACGAGATGTGCGAGGCGACGCGCTCGTCGACCGGGTCGTTCGCCGGGTCGGTGTGGACGACGAGGTGCTCGTAGGTGGTGCTGCGCTGCGCCGGGACGCGGTCCGCGGTGCGGATCATGTCGATCATCTCGCGCAGGTTGGAGCGGTGCTTGGCGCCGGCGGAGGAGACGACGTTCTCCTCCAGCATGATCGAGCCGAGGTCGTCCGCGCCGTAGTGCAGGGTGAGCTGGCCGATCTCCTTGCCCGTGGTGAGCCACGAGCCCTGGATGTGGGCGACGTTGTCGAGGAACAGCCGACCGATGGCGATCATCCGCAGGTACTCCAGGAGCGTGGCCTGCGTGCGGCCCTTGAGGTGGTTGTTCTCGGGCTGGTACGTGTACGGGATGAAGGCCCGGAAGCCGCCCGTCCGGTCCTGCACGTCACGGATCATGCGCAGGTGCTCGATCCGCTCGGCGTTGGTCTCGCCGGTGCCCATCAGCATGGTGGAGGTGGACTCGACGCCGAGGCCGTGGGCGATCTCCATGATCTCCAGCCAGCGCTCGCCGCTCTCCTTGAGCGGGGCGATGGCCTTGCGCGGCCGCTCCGGGAGCAGTTCGGCGCCGGCGCCCGCGAAGGAGTCGAGGCCGGCCGCGTGGATGCGGGTGATGGCCTCCTCGACGGAGACGCCGCTGATCCGGGCCATGTGCTCGACCTCGGACGCGCCGAGGGAGTGGATGACCAGCTGCGGGAAGTCCTTCTTGATGGCGGCGAAGTGCTTCTCGTAGTACTCGACGCCGTAGTCCGGGTGGTGGCCGCCCTGGAACATGATCTGGGTGCCGCCGAGCTCTACGGTCTCCGCGCAGCGGCGCAGGATGTCGTCGAGGTCGCGGCTCCAGCCCTTCTTCGTGTCCTTGGGGGCGGCGTAGAAGGCACAGAACTTGCACGCCGTCACGCAGACGTTCGTGTAGTTGATGTTCCGCTCGATGATGTACGTCGCGATGTGCTCGGTCCCCGCGTACCGGCGGCGGCGCACGGCGTCGGCGGCGGAGCCGAGGGCGTGCAGGGGCGCCGAGCGGTAGAGGTCGAGCGCCTCCTCGGGGGTGATCCGGCCACCCGCGGCAGCGCGGTCGAGAACAGACTGGAGTTCGGCCTTCTCGGTCACCGGGTGTGTCCCTTTCGGAGGGGTTCTGACTGTCCGAACCAGCCTACGCCAGCGCTCCTCAGCGCCTCCGTCGGGTGGCGTGCGGGGGTGCGGCGTTAATAGGGACGGTCCGGACACGGATAAAGGGGTGAATTACCGAACGGGGACGCGACGGCGAATTCCGGGAAGCCGACGGAAGGCCTCCGGGAGACCGACCGGAAGACCGACCGGAAGACCGGCGGGAAGGCCGACCGGAAGACCGACCGGAAGCCGAATGGGGAACCCGGAAGGCGCGCGCCCCGCTAATCCCGTGCGGGCGGCAGCAGTTCGACGGCGACGTCGGCCGGGAAGCCGGTCGTGGGGCCGGTGCGGCGGGCGAACTCGCGGACTCCGGCGAGCTGCTCGGGGCCGAAGCGGAAGTCGAGCGTACGGAAGTACCGCTCCAGGAGCTCGGCGTCGAAGGTCTCCCAGCGGGCGGCCTGCTCGGCGACCTTGGCGACCTCCTCCAGGGAGAGGTCGCGGGAGGCCAGGAACGCCTGGTGCACCTCGTGGACGGTCTCCGGCTCGCGCGCCAGGTAGTCCTTGCGCGCCGCCCACACCGCGAAGACGAACGGGAGGCCCGTCCAGTCCTTCCACATGAGGCCGAGGTCGTGGACCTGGAGTCCGAGCCGGGGCGCGTCGTGCAGCGAGGCGCGGAGGGCGGCGTCGCCGATGAGGACGGCCGCCTCGGCCTCCTGCATCATCAGGCCCAGGTCAGGGGGGCAGGTGTAGTAGTCCGGCGTCACCCCGTACCGCTCGGCGAGCAGCAGCTGGGCGAGCCGTACGGAGGTGCGGGAGGTGGAGCCGAGGGCGACGCGGGCGCCGTCCAGCTCCTCCAGGGGCCGCTGCGAGACGATCACGCAGGACATGACGGGCCCGTCGCAGCCGACGGCGATGTCGGGGAGCGCGACGAGGTCCGACGCGTTGCGGAGGTACTCGACGAGGGTGATGGGGCCGATGTCCAGATCACCCCGCACGAGCCGCTCGCTGAGCTTCTCCGGGGTGTCCTTGGTCAACTCCAGGTCGAGGAGCGTTCCGGTCCTGGCCAGGCCCCAGTACAGGGGGAGGCAGTTCAGGAACTGGATGTGCCCGACGCGGGGCCGGCTGCGCTGCTGGTCGTCGGTTGCATTGTCCACATCGTGAGGCTAGACCCGTCTCGTACCGTGGGCATCGCCGGGGCACGCGCGTCAGCACACGGAGCGAGATCAAACATGCGAGTGACGTGATCTTTCCCTCTACCGTCCCGGGCGACCTGCGTGCTACGCTCAACGCAAGTTGCAGTTTGGTTTCCCTTGCAGTACAGAGCCTGCGGAGCATGTGACCCGCAGGCTTTTGTAGTTTTCAGACTTGTTTGCAGGTTCTGGAGCAGGGCGACCCTTTGGCCCATAGGAGGGCTCATGGCTACCGGAACCGTGAAGTGGTTCAACGCTGAAAAGGGCTTCGGCTTCATCGCCCAGGACGGCGGCGGCCCGGATGTCTTCGTCCACTACTCCGCGATCAACGCGAACGGCTTCCGTTCGCTCGAGGAGAACCAGCTCGTGACCTTCGACGTCACGCAGGGCCCGAAGGGCCCGCAGGCGGAGAACGTCTCCCCGGCCTAAGGTGCCTGGGTCGGCGAAGCACGACTAGAGCAGTACCCAAGGAGCCCCGCTCCGTGCCTCGGCACGAGCGGGGCTCCTGCCTTTCCGTCCTGCCTTTCCGTCCTGCCTTCCGTCCTGCCTTCCGCCCTGCCGTTCACCTGCCTGTCGGCGGCTTCTCAGCAGTTCGGGATGACGGTCCCGTTGTTGTCGCGGGCCTCGTCGTTGCCCCAGCGCGACAGGTAGTACGCGGATACGTACGCCCCGTGGCCGTTCTTCCCGGCGTACACGGTGTCGAGGTCGGTCTTCAGCCACCAGTGGTTGTAGTTCCCGGAGCCGTCACGGATCTCCTGGCCCCAGACCTTGCAGTAGACGTAGTTGGTGCCGGCGTTCAACACGCCCTGCGGGGAGGCGGTGTTCGCCTGGGCGTAGCCGGTGGCGTTGGCGAAGGTGTCGACCCAGTACTTTCCGCCTCCCCCGCCCGAGCAGCCGTTGTCGCTGGTCAGGGACTTGGAGCCGTACGAGCCCGGGTAGGGCGCGAGCGAGGCGCCGTTGATCACGATCGGCTGCCCGACGCCGTTGTAGAGCTGCTCGTAGTGGATGTGGGCGCCGGAGCTGTTGCCCGTACTGCCGGTGGTGCCGATCTGCTGACCCTGGGCGACCGGGGCGCCGTTGGCGACGGAGTAGGCGTTCAGGTGGAAGTAGTACGTCTTCCAGCCGCCGCCGTGCTCGACCACGATGTAGTTGCCCGCGCCGGACGGCTGGGAGTAGCGGTAGGCGGTGCCGGACGCCGAGGCGAGGACCGGGGTGCCCGCGGTCGTACCGCCGTCGGAGCGGATGAAGTCGAGGGCCTGGCGGACCTCGGCCGAGTGGTGGCTGTAGGTCCAGGTCTGGCCGCAGGGGAAGGGCGCCTTGAAGAGCGGCGCGGCCTGGGCGGGGGTGGTGGTGACGAGCGCGGTGAGCAGGCCCGCGACGAGCGCGAGCAGGGTGCCGAGGGGGGTGATCCGGGCACGCATGCGTCCTCCGGTACGTGGGGGTTGGGGCCTGGGGACAGGGGTCGACGCGCGTTGACTAACGGGGAACGGACCACAGCGTGCCGGAAGATCGCGTCTCGCAGTAGACGGCGAAAACCACACCCCTACCGCGCGGCGTACGTAGTCTGGACACATGACCGAACGCAAACCGCCCGGAGTCAGCTTCGAGTCGTTCGTGGACAAGCAGATCCGCGAAGCGTCGGAGCGTGGAGAGTTCAGCCGTCTGTCCGGATTCGGGAAGCCTCTCCCCAACGACTCGGCCCCGTATGACGAGCTGTGGTGGATCAAGGGCAAGATGCACCGCGAGGGCGCGTCCGTGCTGCCGCCGTCGCTGGCCCTGCGCAAGGCGGCCGAGGACGCGGAGGAGGCGGTGGCCGCGGCGGTCTCGGAGAGCCAGGTCCGCCGGATCCTCGGGGAGATCAACACCAGGATCTCCGAGGCCCTGTTGCGCCCGCCGGCCGGTCCTCCGCTGAACCTGAAGCCGTTCGACGTCGAGGCGACGGTCGAGCGGTGGCGGGCGGAGCGGAGCGCGTAACCCCTGCTCACTCGCCGTCGAGAGGAGCCCCTCATGTCCCCCATGAACAGCGCCGGTCTGCTCGCCGACTCGTTCGGCCGGGTCCAGGAGGTCGTCCACGAGGCCGTGGAGGGCCTCACCGAGGACGAGCTCGCCGCCCGGATCGATCCGGACGCCAACTCGATCGCCTGGCTGGTCTGGCACCTCACCCGGATCCAGGACGATCACCTCGCGGGCGCCTTCGACACGGACCAGCTGTGGGACACGGACGGCTGGCGGGACCGTTTCGACCTGCCCTTCGGGAAGCGGGCGACCGGCTACGGTCAGACGAGCGCCCAGGTGGCCAAGGTGCGCGTCCCGGCGGAGCTGCTGCTCGGCTACTACGACGCGGTGCACGCGCGGACCCTCGACCTGGTGCGGCCGGTGACGAACGCGGACCTGGAGCGCATCGTCGACGCCGCCTGGGACCCGCCGGTCACCCTGGGCGTCCGGCTGGTGTCGGTGATCGCGGACGACCTCCAGCACGCGGGGCAGGCGGCGTTCGTACGGGGCGCGGTGGAGCGGCGGTAGCGGCGCCGGGGAGACGGGGGCGCGGGCGGGGACACGGGCGACCGGCAGCAGCCGTTCCGTTCTCGGAGGCAGTCGCCGCGGACAGTCGGCTCGACGCACCCGCGGACGGCCGGATCGACGATCCGGCGTTCAACCTGCCGGACCGACCGGCCAGTTCGACCCAACGACTCATTTGTTCGAGGCATTTGCACAACCCCTGCCGTCGATCATGAGTCCAACCGGGCGTGGCGATCGCCACGCCCGGTTGCCTTGGGGGGAATTCACCGTGCAGCATCGTTCGTCCGCGCGCCGTCTCACAGCCGCAGTGACCGTCGTCCTCGCCGTCACCGCGGGTGCGGCCGTGACGGTCGCCCCGGCGACCGCCGCCCCCGTGGCCGGCCCGGCCGCCGCGCAGAAGACCGGGGTCACCGCCCCGATCATCGTCGACAACGACATCCAGGTCCTCAGCGCCGGCACCACCGGCTTCCTGAGCCGCCGGACCGTCAACGAGAACTCCGAGTACCGCTGGACGAGTTACGCGGACGGCAGCACGAAGATCCTCGACGCCGACACCGCGTTCTTCGGCGGTGGTTCGGACGTCGTCTTCATGCGCAAGGCGACCGAAGACACCTACTACGTACGCGACATGGCCAACCCCACCTCCTACCTGTACGGCATCAGCGGCAGCGGCTACATCCTCGCCGGGGTCGCCGGGCGGACGCTGGTCATGACGCGGCGCGAAAGCAGCGGCGAGCTCGACGTCGTGCTGAAGAGGCTGAGCCCGGGGAGCGGTTCGGCGATCACCCTCGACGTACCCCTCCCCACCGACGCGCGGATCCTCCGCGCCCAGGCCGCCACCCTGGACACGGCGCTGATCCTGTACGCCCGGGGTACCGGCGACGAGACCGAGCACCACCTCGCCGCCGTCGACCTGGCCACCGGCCGGATCGCCGAGACCGTCGCCCTGGGCACCAGCGCGCCCAGGACCGGCGTCTTCCTCACGGACTCCCACTTCGCCTGGGTCGACAACCCCACCGGCACCGCCGCACGGCTCGTCACCGTCGCGCGCGGCGGTGGCGGCGACCGGTCGTCCTTCCCGCTGGGCACGACGCCCACGGGAGCCGCTCTCGACGCCGCCCCCGTCGGCGGCTGGGCGATCACCGTGCAGAAGGGCGGTGGTCTCTCCGAGTACCCGTCCGCGCAGTACCCGCTGGTCGCCCGCTCCCTGACCGCCCCCGGCAGCACCGTCAAGCTCCTGGACCACGTCGACTCGATGACCGCAGCGCCCGACGGCTCGGTCCTCGTGCGCGGCGGCTCCCTCGCCGACGGCGGCGAGGGCGTCTACAAGATCGCCCCCGGCGAGGGCGGAACGCCGGTCGCCACCCGCGTCGCCACCACCGGCAGGAAGACGGAACTCGACCTCGCGTCCTCCTCCGTTCCGCCGGTGGTCGACCTCGACGCGAACGGCGGCAGGGCCGCCCTCACCTGGACCCTGTCCCGGTACAACGCGGAGGGAACCGTCACCCTGCGCCACGTCGCCACCGGCAGGAAGACTCAGCGGTCCTTCTCCGGCCACAACTACTCGTTCCGCGTCTCGGGCGGCAAGATCACCTTCGACTGGGACGGCCTGGCCGCCCAGAACGTCGGCGACCTGGCCGCCTTCGCGCCCAACGGTGACTACGTCTGGGAGCTGAGGGCCAAGCCGCTCAACGGCATCGGCCCGGACCTCGCGCGGACCGGCACCTTCAAGGTCGCCCGCAAGGCGGGTCCGCACGACTACACGGACAACGGCAGCCCCGATCTCCTCGCGCGCGACGCCTCGGGCCGCCTGTTCCGCGACGACACCGTCAAGACCTGGGCCTCCTCGGAGGTCTACTCGGTCGGGCGCGCGCAGATCGGCACCGGCTGGCAGATCTACAACCAGCTGGAGGCCGTCGGCAACCTCGCGGGCGGTACGGCCGGCGACCTGGTCGCGCGCGACAAGGACGGCGTCCTGTGGCAGTACCTGGGCAAGGGCGACGGCACGTTCGCGCCCCGCACGAAGATCGGCTCCGGCTGGAACGCGTACGACAAGATCACCGGGGGCAGTGACCTCAACGGCGACGGGAAGTCCGACCTCCTCGCCACCGACACCTCCGGGAGCCTCTGGTACTACCGGGGCACCGGCGACTGGAAGGCCCCCTTCGCCACCCGCGTCCGGCTCGGCGGCGGCTGGGGGATCTACAACCAGATCACGGCCGTCGGAAACCTCGCCGGATCGGCCGCGGGCGACCTCGTCGCGCGCGACACCTCCGGCGTCCTGTGGCTCTACCAGGGCGACGGCAGCGGCAAGTTCACCACCCGCGTGAAGATCGGCACGGGCTGGGGCGGCTTCACCCACCTCGTCGCGGCCGGCGACGCCGACCGCGACGGCCGGGTGGACCTCTACGCCGCCGGGCCCTCCGGCTCCCGCCTCTACACGGGCACCGGCGACGCGACGAGCCCGTTCAAGCCGGGCGTCTTCACGTCCGTGCACTCCGACGCCGCCCGGTTCGACTCGGTCTTCTGATCGCCCTCGTCAACCGCTCCACCGAATCGCTGCATCGCTGCATCGCTGCATCGCTGCATCAGCGAACTCCGGACCACCGGACCACCGGACCGCCGAACCGCCGAACCGCCTCGATCACCGGATCACCGGATCACCGCAAGGGAAGACCTTTGACCCACCTGATCTCCGGCCGCCGTCTGGCCGCCGCCATCCTCACCGTCTCCACCGTCACCGCTGTCGCCGGCACGCTCGTCACGGCCCCTGCCCTCGCCGCCCCGGCCCTCGCCCCGGCCCTCGCGCCCGCCGCGGTCACGGCCGGGACCGAGGCCTCGCTCTCGCTCCCGGCGGACGCCGAGATCGTGAGCGCCGGCACCAACGGCTTCCTGACCGCACGGCCCGACGGCTCCGGCGGCAAGACCTTCGCCTGGACGAACATCGCCGACGGGACCACCACCCCGCTGCCCGGCCAGTTCGGTTACGACACCGGCTCGGACACCGCCGTCACCAGCGACGGCCGTACGTACATGCTGCGCGACATGAACGGGCCGGGCTCGTTCCACACGAGCATCGACCTGAAGACCGCCCTCGGCGAGGACGCCGTCTTCGTCGGCGCGTCCGGCACCCTGCTGTTCGCGACGAAGCCGGACGCCCGCGGCAAGCTCGACCTGTACCGGGTCAGCAAGCCGTACGACTCCGTCGTCAAGCAGAAGATCTCGTACGGCAGCCAGAACACCGGCTTCAAGATCCTCGGTTCCGGCGGCAACGAGGTCTTCATCCTCGGCTCGGACTACGACGGGTTGGCGACGCGCTACTTCTCCACGACGTACAAGCTGAACGGCAGCGGTCCGTTCGGCCTCTACGACTACACGAAGCCCGTGGGCGCGTGGGCGGCCAACGCGACCGGCAGCGTGTCCCCGGCGTACCTGGCGTGGACCGAGCGCGCGAACGGCACGACCGAAGCCTCCGTGTACAACCGCACGGCGTACACCACGACACGCTTCCCCCTGGGCACCGACGAGAACGTCACCGTCGCCGGCACCGTCGGCGACTGGCTCCTCTACGGACTGCCCGGCGGCGCCACGGCGACCTCGCCGAACCCGCTGCACGCCCTGACCGCCCGCTCCATCACGGGCACCGCCAAGGTCAAGCTCCTCGACCACATCACCTCCTCCGCCGTCGCGCCCGACGGCAGCCTGCTCGTGCGCGGCGGTTCCGCCACCGAGGGCGAAGGCCTGTACCGGAT
Organism: Streptomyces sp. NBC_00250; assembly: GCF_036192275.1. Classification (NCBI taxonomy): domain Bacteria; kingdom Bacillati; phylum Actinomycetota; class Actinomycetes; order Kitasatosporales; family Streptomycetaceae; genus Streptomyces; species Streptomyces sp. NBC_00250. The sequence continues at coordinate 3,995,658 of NZ_CP108088.1, forward strand.
CACCGAATTCGGCGGCGAACCGTACGTCACCCAGGTCGCGACGACCGGGCAGCCGACGTCCGTCCGGGTGACCGTCGACAACGTCCCGACGGTGGTGGACCTCGACAAGAACGGCACCACGGTCCCGATGCGGTGGAGCCTGTCCCGCACCAACGTGGTCATGGACGTCACCCTCACGCACGGCCTGACCGGCAAGAAGTTCACCCAGCGCCTGACCCAGCCGTCCTCCCCCGCCCTCATCACCTGGAACGGGCTCCTGGACGGCATCAGCGCCCCGAACGGCGACTACACGTGGACGGTCACCGCCAAGCCGCTCAACGGCATCGGCACCGCCGGGTACGACTCCGGGAACCTCAGGGTCGTCCGGAAGGCCAACCCGCACGACTTCAACGACAACGGCTCGACGGACGTCCTCGCCCGCGACGCCTCGGGCGCCCTGTGGCGGGACGACCTCTTCGACTGGCCGGTGTCCGGCCAGATCACCACCGCCCGGCGTACGAAGATCGGCACCGGCTGGCAGACGTACAAGCAGATCGAGTCCGTCGGCAACATCGCGGGCAGCGCACACGGCGACCTGATCGCCCTCGACGGCGCCGGCTACCTCTGGCACTACCTCGGCAAGGGCGACGGCACCCTCGCGACCCGCGCCAAGGTCGGCAGCGGCTGGGGCGGCTACAACAAGCTCGCCGGCGGCTCCGATCTGACCGGTGACGGCCGCGCCGACCTCCTCGCCACGGACGCCTCGGGCGTGCTGTGGTTCTACAAGGGCACGGGCAGCTCCACGGCCCCCTTCGCCACCCGTGTGCGCGTCGGCAGCGGCTGGGGCGGCTACAACCAGCTCACCGCCGTCGGGAACATCGCCGGGACGGCCGCCGGGGACCTCGTCGCCCGCGACACCGCCGGCGTCCTCTGGCTCTACCAGGGCAACGGCACCGGCGGCTTCGCCACCCGCGTGAGGATCGGCAGCGGCTGGGGCGCCTTCTCCCAGCTCGTCGGCGCCGGCGACGTCGACAACGACGGCCGCCCGGACCTGATCGCGTACGGGGCGGGCGGCACGTACGTCTACCGGTCCACGGGCTCGGCCACGGCTCCCTTCAGCCGGATGACGACCAACCTGTACCCGGGCGAGGGCACCAAGTTCACCTCGGTCTCCTGACGTTGTTGTACAACCGTTCGAACCCTTCATGAGTCATGTGGACGTGGTGATCACGCCACGTCCACACCTCTGGGGGGAACACACGTTGTCCGTCGAGCGCACCTACCGGACCCGTCTCGCCGCCGCCGTCACCGTCGCCCTCGCCGTCACCCTGGGCACGCTGACGGCCGGCCCGGCACTGGCGACCACCGCGACCGTCGCCGGGACGGCTGCCGCCACCGCCGCACAGCAGGACGCCATCGCGCTCCTTCCCGACTCCGCCGTCCTCGGCAACGGCCCGTCGGGCTTCCTGACGCGCCACCGCGACAGCTTCGACACGGGGGACGTGTACCGCTGGACCCGGTACGAGGACGGCGTCACCACCGTCCTCCCCGCGGGCAAGTACACGGGCAGCGCCCAGTCGGACGTGATCGTGAAGATCGAGGGGGCCACGTACAAGCTGTACGACATGGCCACCGGCGCCGCGCCCGTCGTGATCGACACCAGCTCCCTGGGCACGTCCGCCAAGTTCGTACAGCCGGCCGGCTCCACCCTCGTCATGGAGGCCCCGCGAGCCGGCGGAGGCACCGACGTCCACCTGGTCTCCAAGCCCGGCGACACCCTCGTGGACCGCACGGTCTCCGGGCTCCCCGCGACCGCCGCCGTCCGCTGGTACGACCGGCCCTCGCCCGGCACCCTGGTCATCCGCCACGGCGCGTCCTGGTCGAGCACCCTGAACGTGGCCCTGGTCGACATCGCCACCGCCCGCGTCGTGGAGGACCGGGTCCTCACGGCGGGCAACTACGACACCAAGGTGACCGCGTCCGCCACGCACCTGGCCTGGGCGGAGTACGACAGCGCCGAGAGCGCGACGCTCCAGGTGGCCCGGCGGGGTCAGGAAGGCACGACGCGCCTCCCCCTCGGGAAGGGGCCGCTCTCGGTCGGCTTCCTGGGCGAGGACTGGCTGGCGTACGCCGTGTCCGGAGGGACGCGGGCCCTCTCCCCGAACCCCCTCCACTCCCTGACCGTCCGCTCCCTGACCGGCGACCGGACGGTGAAGCTCCTCGACACCGTGAGCCAGATCCACAGCGACGTCGACGGCGGCCTCCTGGTCCAGGGCGGCACGATCGAGCACGGCGAGGGCCTCTACCGGATCACCCCCGGCCAGGACGGCGCCACCCCGACCGCCACCCTCGTGGCGAGCACCGGCCGCCCCATCGTCCTCGAACTCGCCGACCAGATCGTCCCCGCCACCATCGACTTCGGCACCCGCGACGCGAACCTGATCTGGCAGTTCGCCGGCCCCGCCGACGCGGCGCTGACCGTCGAGCTGAAGCACACCGCGACGGGGAAGAAGCGGATCCTCACCACCACCCTGAACCAGCAGGGACGGGCCAACGTGTGGTGGGACGGCACGTTCGGCGACCTCAGGGCCGCGCACAACGGCGACTACACCTGGCGCATGACGGCGGTGCCCAGGAACGGCATCGGCCCGTCGGTCGAGAGGACGGGCGTCCTCAAGGTCGCCGGCAAGCAGGCGCCGCACGACTTCACGGACAGCAGCTCGCCGGACCTGGTCTACCGCAGCGGCGGCCACCTCCTCTTCTACGACGCCCGCCAGGTGTTCGCCTCCGGCCAGGTGCTCGACTCCACCCAGGAGGAGACGCTCGCGGAGGCGATCATCGGAGGCGGCTGGGACACGTACGACCAGATCGTCACGCCCGGCAACATCGGCGGCACCCCGCACGCCGACCTGATCGGCCGGGACAAGACCGGCGTGCTCTGGTCCTACGCGGGCACCGGCAAGGCCGCCGAACCCTTCGCCCCACGCACCAGGGTCGGCGGCGGCTGGGGCATCTACAAGGCGTTCGCGGGCGGCAGCGACGTCACCGGCGACGGCCGTTCCGACCTCCTCGCCACCGACACGGCCGGCACCCTCTGGCTCTACAAGGGCACCGGTTCCACCACCGCCCCCTTCGCGACGCGCGTGAAGGTCGGCGGCGGCTGGGGCGTCTACAACAAGCTCGTCGCCACGGGCAACATCGGCGGCGGCCCCGCCGGAGACCTCGTCGCCCGCGACACCGCCGGCGTCCTCTGGCTCTACCTCGGCAAGGGCGACGGCACCTTCGCCGCCCGCACCCGGATCGGCTCCGGCTGGAACCGGTACGACGAGATCGTCGCCATCGGCGACGCCGACCGCGACGGCCGCCCCGACCTCATGGCCAACGACAGCGTGGGCGGCGGGAGCGAAAGCCTCAGCCTCTACAAGGGCACCGGCGACTGGCGCGCGCCCTTCACGAGCCGGGCGGTCGTCGACACGCCCGTCGAACTCACCAACATGCCGCTGCTCTGACCGCTGCGGACCGAGAAAGCAGAGCCTTGAACCACAGACGAAACACCCGGTACCGGCTCGCCGCGGCCGTCGCCGTCACCCTCGCCGTCACGGCGGGCACGACGGCGACGGCCGCGCCGACCCCCCCGGCCTTCTCCACCACGGCGGGCGCGAAGCAAGGCACGGGCCGGCAGGACGCCCTCACCATGCCGGCCGGCACCCGGGTCGTCAGCAACGGCACCACGGGCTTCCTGGCGTCCCACAGGGAAGGCACGACGTCCGTCTACACCTGGACGCTGCACGAGAGTGGCGCCCAGACGCGACTGCCCGGGCAGTCGTACGCGGGAATCAACGGCACGGACATCGTCATCCGCGCCTCGGACAACACACGCACGTACATCGACATGTCCACGGGCACCGAGCTGACGACCTTCGACATCGGTGCACTCGGCGGGACCTACACCACGCACCTGTACCTGGACACCGGGCTCGTCGCGTCGACGACCGTGGACAACGTACGGGAACCGCATCTGTTCAGCCGGGACGAGCAGGGCGGGCTCATCGACCGCAAGGTGACCGGCCTGCCCGCGGAGGCCACCTACCTGAGGTTCGAGTCCGGCATGCCGGGCACCTTCCTCGTCCACTACCTCACGCGGGCGGGCGGCGTCGACCGGTTCCGGGTGGCGCTCGTGGACACCGCCTCCGCTTCGGTCGTCGAGACGTACGACACCCTCAAGACCACCGACCGGACCGCCTCGGCCGTGTCGCCGACCCATGTGGCGTGGACCGAGTGGGACACCCACTACGGGGCGACCCTCGCCGTCGTCCGGCGGGGCGGCACGGAGATCCGACGGACGCCGATCGGCGAGGCGTTGCGGGGCACGACCGTGCGGCTGATGGGCGACTGGGTCGCCGTCGGCGCGACCAACGGTGGCGAGGCCACCACCACCCGCGTCCTGACCGCCGCCGACTACCGGCTGACCGCGCACCCGCTGGACGGCGGCGACCCGGTCCCTCTCCTCGACCACGTCGCCAACACCGCCCAGTCCCCCGACGGAGACCTCATCGCCACCGGAGGCACCGTCGAGAAGGGCGAGGGGCTCTACCGGATCGCCCTGGACCCGGCCACCGGCAAGCCCACCGCGTCCCTCCTCGTGACCACCGGCGTGCCCACGGCCCTCACCCTCACGGCGGAGAACCCGCCTCCGAGCGGCGTGTTCGACCTCGACCGCAACGGCGGCTCGCTGAATGCGTCGTGGATGTTCAGCCGGCACAACGCGTCCGTCAGCCTCGTCCTCACCCACACCGCCTCCGGTAGGCAGTGGTCCTCGACCGTTGCCATGGTCTCCCCGACGATCCCCTTCCCCTTCACGTGGAAAGGCATCTTCAGCAAGGACCGCCTCCCCGCGTACAACGGGGACTACACCTGGAACATGACCGCGAAGCCCGCCAACGGCATCGGCCCCGACGTCGTCCGCACGGGCGGCTTCACCCTGACCCGCGCGCCGGAGCCACACGACTTCAACGACAACGGCAGCCCCGACCTGCTGGTCCGCAACTCGACGGGCCACCTGACCGCGTTCGACGGCGGGCACGTCCTGGCCCTCCCCGAGACCAGCGTGTACCAGCCGTCGGTCCTCGGCACCGGCTGGAACACCTACGACCTGATCACCGCCACCGGTGACATCGGCGGCACGACGGCCGGCGACCTGGTCGGCCGGGACAAGACCGGCCTCCTCTGGCTCCACCAGGGCAACGGCAAGGGCCTCCTTCCCCGCATGAAGGTCGGCGGCGGCTGGCAGATCTACAACAGGCTCACCGCCGGCTCCGACCTCACCGGCGACGGCCGCCCCGACCTCCTCGCCACCGACACCGCCGGCGTCCTCTGGCTCTACAAGGCCACAGGCACCGCCACCGCGCCCTTCGCCCAGCGCGTGAAGCTCGGCGGCGGCTGGGGCGCCTACAACGAGATCACCGCCACCGGCGACATCGGCGGCGCCCCTGCCGGTGACCTCGTCGCCCGTGACAAGGACGGCGTCCTCTGGCTCTACCTCGGCAAGGGCGACGGCACGTTCGCGCCCCGCACCAGGATCGGCTCCGGCTGGAAGGCGTACACCAAGCTCATCGGCATCGGTGACACCGACGGCGACGGCAAGAACGACCTGGTCGCGTACGACGAGAAGAGCGCCCCGCACAGCAACCTCTACGTGTACAAGGCCACGGGAAATTGGCGGGCCCCCTTCGCGACCGGCCAGCCGCTCATCAACCACGACATGTACTACCGGGGCAGCGATGGACTGGGGTTGGCCACCGGCGGGCACCGCGTCTACTGACGGTCCCCCCGACGCGGCGGCGGGACGGTCGCCCGTCAGGACCTGCCCTGGCTCCGCTGAGCGGAACCAGTCGCCCAGACCGTCTTGCCGACGCAGCGGTCCTTGACGCCCCACGTCGTCGCGAGGGCGGCTACTGCAATCCCCGCGAGCAGCAGCCCGTAGCCGCCCTCCTCCGGTAAACGCCTCGACACGGTCGCGGTGATCGGGGACCCTTCGGGCGATGACCAGAATCAGCGACACGCCTCCCGCGTGGGACGAGCGCACTCAGCTCACCACGTTCCTCGACTACGCACGTGACACCGCCCGCGCCAAGTGCGAGGGCGTCTCCGTGGAGAACGCCCGCAAGGCGCCTCTGCCGGGTTCGCCTCTGATGACCATGAGCGGGGTGATCAACCACCTCCGCTGGGTCGAGTACTACTGGTTCCAGGTGGTCTTCCTCGGCGAGGAGGACCAGGGTCCCTGGACCGACGAGGATCCCGACCGCGAGATGCGTGTCGCGGTCGACTTCCCGCTCCCACAGCTGCTCGACGAGTACACCGAACAGAGCTCCCGCTACCGTGAGTTGGTCGCCGGGAAGGACCTGGACACCCCCGCCGTGCGGCCCATCCGCGACGGCCGCCACGTCGACCTCCGCTGGATCGTCCTCCACCTCGTCGAGGAGACGTCCCGCCACAACGGCCACCTGGACATCCTGCGCGAGCTGCTCGACGGGACGACCGGCGCCTAGCATCGGGTGCATGACCAGCGAGTTCGTTCTCTTCGACGTCGACGGCACCCTCATGGACGCCGTCGCCAACCAGCGCCGCGTCTGGCACGAGTGGGCCGCGCGGTACGGGCTCGACGGGGACGAGGTGTACGCCGTCGCGCTCCGGACGCGGCCGGTCGAGACGTTCGCGACCGTGGTCCCGGGGCAGGACCCGGACGAGTGCCTCGCCCTGCTGCACGCGCTGGAGGACGAGGACGTCCGTACGGGGACGTACGCGGCCTTCGACGGGGCCGCCGAACTGCTCGGCGCCCTGCCGGAAGGCCGGTGGGCGCTGGTGACGTCGAACTACGAGCACCGGGTGCGGGGACGGTTCGAGCGCACCGGGCTCCCGATGCCCGGACTCGTCGTGGACGCGGCCTCGGTGGCCGAGGGGAAGCCGTCCCCTGTCCCGTACCTGCTCGCCGCCGAGAAGATGGGCGCGGACCCGGCGGACTGCCTGGTGATCGAGGACGCGCCGTCCGGCGTCCGCTCCGGCCTGGCGGCCGGGATGACCGTCTGGACGGTCAACACGGAGGCCCCGCACCCGGACGCCCACCGCCACTTCCCGACCCTCGCGGAGGCCGCGCCGCACATCCTGGGCGCCCTCGCCGAGGCCGTTCTCAGGTAGCACCGGCGGCCGGGGCCGGGGCTGAGTGGAATACATCCCTGCGGTGGCCGGTTGGAGCGGGACGTGCAACGCGACCTGGAGCCGTCCGGCGGCATACATCCCCTGCTTGCGGGACGGTTCAGCCCCTACCGGTTCGACCCGACGGCCACCGTCGACGACCACTCCCTGGGCCTGCTGCTGGAAGCCGCGCGGTGGGCGCCGTCCGCCGGGAACTCCCAGCCATGGGGCTTCTTCACCGGCCGGCCCGGCGAGCCGGACCACGAGCGGGTGGTCCGCCACCTCGCGCCCAGCTCGGCCCGGTGGGCGACGAACGCGGGGCTGCTCGTCGTCACTCTGACGCGGCGCCGTGTGGACGATTCCGAGCTGCTCTACTCCGAGTTCGCGGACTACGACCTCGGCCAGGCCATCGCCCACATGACCGTCCAGGCCGAGGCGATGGGACTGGCCTCCCACCAGTTCCGGGCCTTCGACCTGGAAGGCCTCACCAAGGAGCTGAGCCCGAACCCGGGCTGGGAGATCGTCTCCATGGTCGCACTGGGGAAGGCGGCCGACGAGCCACTGGAGAGCCGCGACCGGCGCAGCGTCGCCGATCTGCTCGCGGCGCCTTGGGCGCTGTCGGAGTAGGGGGCGGCTCGGTCGGGGCGGTCGGGGCGATCGGCGCGATCGGCGCGATCGGCGCGATCGGCGCGATCGGCGCGATCGGCGCGGGTCTTGGGGTTCTTGGGGTGGGCCGGGTTCGTGGGCTTCTGGTGGGACCGCCCTCTTTCCGAGAGTCGCTCCTTCCGGCGGTGCGTCAAGGGCGCTCCCTGCGGTCGCGTCGCTGCGCGATGGCCTTCGGCCACCCTTGACCCACCACCTCCAGGAGCGAAAGACCTCTCGGAGGGCGGTCCGGGGGGCGGGGTCACCGCCGGGCCCCGGGCAGTATCCGGGGACGGCGTGCGTCTGCCGGCCGGTGGGTGGGGGCTTGGTTCGCGGCCGGGGTGGGTGGGCACCCTTCCCGCCGGTTGGGGGTGCGCTGCCGTGCGATGGGGCAGTCGGGCTCGGCTTGGCGGCCGACGGTAGACCGTGGTCGGGCTTCAGGCCCCGCTGGTCACTTCCGGTGGGTGTGGGAGTGGAAACCCTGCATTACTCCGAGTAGCACGTCTCGGAATAACCCCCACAGCGGGCAATGCGGCTATTTCGGGCGGAGGAACTGCAGGAAACTTTCGCCGGGTCATGCGGAGGTCGCTCGGGCGGGCGGTAGTCGGGTCAGCTCGCCTGGCTGGTCAGGACGCAGTTCGGATAGTCGTTGTCCGGATCACCGATGGCGGCCCAGAGCTTCAGGACCTTGCCTTGCTTCAAGGCGGAGTAGGCGTCGGCCTTCGTCCCCCGCAGTTCGGGGTGATCGGCATCGAAGGACACATGGAGGAAGCTTTGCTCCTTATTGGAGCCGAGCCTCCAGGTGCCTGTTCCGGACCAGGCCAGGTCATCCTCCCAGCCGACGGCGATGCAGATCTTGTCGGCTACGAACGTCCCGTCCTTCTTCAGCGTGAGAGTGCCGTCATCGGCATCGGTCCACGTGGTCACGAGTTCGGCCGGCTTCAAAATGACCGGTTCGCCTTCGGGCGGCGGCATGACGGTGAACCTGCCGCAGGCCGTCAGAGCGAGGGTCGCGGCGGCCAGGATCAGCGCGGTACGGCGGTAACGCAACACACTCCACCCCTAGCGGGTTCCGCAGGCCGCCCGCGCGGCCGGTGGACTCGGGAACCCACGCCGTACCCTGGCACGGACTTTGAACATGTTCAAGTCTCAGTCCGGGGCATGGCCCCAGCGGCTCCCACCACCCACGAACACAGACCAGCGGGGCCTGAATGCCCGCCGATCGACGGCCTCAGCCCGCTGAGCCGAGCCCGGCTGCCCCATTGCACTGCCGCGCACCCCGACCGACGGGACTTCACCCACCGGCCCTTGCCGCTGGCCAAGCCCCCACCCACCGGCCGCCAGACGCACACCCGCCCCGGACACTGCCCGAAGCTCTGCGGAGGCCCCGCCCCCGGCCGCCCTCCGAGTGTGAAAAGGCGGCCTCCGCCGCCGGGTCAAGGGTGGGCGCAGCCCATCGGCGAAGCCGACGCGACGAAGGAGCGCCCTTGACGCGGTGGTGGAGGCCGCCACACTCGGAAAGAGGGCGGCCGCACCCGCACCCTCCAGGAACGTCCACCCCCGCACCCCGTCCGTTCAACCACAGTACGGAAACAACCACTTGGCTTCGATTCAGATCGCAAACACCCTCCGCTACGCTGAGGCCCATGCAGGGGGAATTGGAAAACAACTCTAATTTGGGCAGTCTGGACGGCAGTGGGGCCATGCCTCTGGAACCGGGTGATCCCCGGCAGATCGGCGCCTTCAGGCTGCTCGGTGTCCTCGGGTCCGGCGGGATGGGGCGGGTCTATCTCGGCGCCGTGCCGGGGAAGTTCGCGGCGGTGAAGCGGGTTCTTCCCGTGCTCGCCGAGGACGCCGACTTCCTCAGCCACTTCGGGCACGAGCTCGACAACCTCGCCCGGCTCCCCGCCGGCGCCAACACCAAGCTGCTCGCCAGCGACCGGACGGCCAAGCCTCCGTGGTTCGCGACCGAGTACATCCCGGGCATCACCCTCAACGAGGCCATCCGTCTGAACGGCGGCCCGCTTCTCGGCGAGGCCCTCTGGCGGCTCCTCCGCGAGGCCGCCGTCGGGCTCGGTGTCGTCCACGGCGCCGACATGGTGCACCGCGACCTCAAGCCGTCCAACGTCATGCTCACCTCCTCCGGCCTCTCCCTCATCGACTTCGGTGTGGCCCGCGCCGCCGACCAGAGCCGTCTCACCAAGACCGGCATGGTCATCGGCACCCCCGCCTACATGGCCCCCGAGCAGGCCGTCGCCGACCGCCGACTGACCGGCGCCGCCGACGTCTTCGCCCTCGGCAGCCTCCTCCTCTACGCGGCCAACGGCCGCCCTCCCTTCGGCGACGGCTCCGGCCCCGACCTGCTCTACCGCGTCGTCCACGCCGAGCCCGAGTTCGGCCGGCTCACCGAGACCGACCCCGAGCTCGCCGCGCTCATCAAGACCTGCCTCTCCAAGGACCCTGCGGACCGCCCCTCGGCCGCCGAGCTCGTCGAGCGCACCACCGAGCGCGCCGAGGGCGCGCTCTGGCCGGCCGTCGTCGGTGAGCGCATCGCCGAGCGGGCCGCCTTCGCCGCCGTGTCGCCCACCGCCGAGCAGCTGGCGGAGCTCGCGAAGGCGGAGCCCGCCGAGGACGTCGCCACCGCTTCCCTCACTCCGCAGGCGGGCTCGAAGGAGCCCGCGACCGCCTCGCCCGATCCGCTCTCCGTCACCGGTTCCGGCGCTCGCAGCCCGCGCGAGAAGCGGCGCAACCGGTTCGTCATGCTCGCCGTACCCGTCGTCGTGGCGACCGGCACCACCCTGACCGTGGCTCTGGGCCCGTACGAGATCGGGCGTCTCGGCGCCGCCCCGAGCCCCTCGTCCTCGGCGCCGTCGTCCGTGGCCTCGCAGCCGGCGAACGTACAGCCGTCGACGTCCGCGTCCGGGTCGCCGTCCTCCAAGACCCCGCCCGGTTCCAAGCCCCCCTCGTCCAAGCCGCCGGGCACCTCCCCCGGCGCGCCTCCCCCGCCGGCCGACGGCGGTGGTGGTGACGTGGGCGGAACCGGCACCCTGCCCGGCGGTGGTGGTGGCGGGAACGGCTCCGGCAGCGGCGGTGGCAGCGGCTCCGGGGGTGGGTCCACCCCCTCCGACCCGTCCGGTGGTGGCTCCAACCCCACCGACCCCGGCGGCGGCACCACGACCCGTCCTCCCGCCCCCAAGCCGACGCAGACCACCAAGAAGCCCGCGCCCCCGCCGGCCACGGGCGGCTCGACCCCCTCGGGGACGTACTCCATCGAGAGCGTCTCCAACGGGGAGTGCATCGCCGAGTCCAACCCCGGGTACGCCATCCTGGCCAACACCGCCCCGTGCGGCGAACCGGCCAGCAGCGGCACGATCTCCTACTCCTGGAACTACGTGTCCGGCGCGAACGGCACCTTCCGACTGGTCAACAAGCATTCCGGCCACTGCCTCCAGCCGGGCGGGACACCCGGCTTCACGGCCAAGGTCTGCAACGGCTCCAGCACCCAGTCGTGGAAGATCAACACCAGTACGTCCGCCGGCATGACCATCAAGAACATGAACAGCGGCGACTGCATGTACGCCGGACCGCCGTTCATGATGTTGTACGCCTGCGACGCGAGCAACGAGGGCCAGCTCTGGAGGAACGTCTCCCCCGTCTGACCGGCCACGGCCTACGCCAGGCGCCCGGCGGCGGCTCCCGTGAAGACGGGGACCGTCGCCTCCCCCTCCTGCCGGAAGGCGACCCGCAGCTCCATCCCGATCCGGAGCTCCGCCTCCGGGACGTCCACGACCTCGGTCATCATGCGCGGCCCCTCGGCCAGGTCGACGACCGCCGCCACGTACGGCACCCGCTCCCCGAAGGGCGGGAGGTCGTTCCGGTGGACGACCGACCAGGTGTAGAGGGTCGCGCGGCCGCTCGCCCGCTCCCAGGTGACGTCCTCGCTCCAGCAGTGCGGGCAGAACTCGCGCGGGTAGTGGTGGACCCGGTCGCAGGCCGCGCAGTGGCGCAGGAGGAGGAGGCCCTCCGCGGCGGCGTCCCAGTAGGGGCGGGTGAACGCGTCGATGTCGGGGGCGGCCGTCACAGGAACAGTCCGATCGCGTGGTCGAGGGACCAGGTCTGCCAGGACATGGCGAAGAGGGCGACGAGGGAGATGAGGGCCATCATCGCGTTCTGCCCCTGCTCGGCCCAGTCGTGGATCATGAGGACGAGGTAGAGCAGGTTGAGGAGCAGGCCGCCGATCAGGGCGATCGGGGTCAGGAAGCCGACCACCAGGCCCAGTCCGAGGGCCAGTTCGGCGTAGACGACGACGTACGCCATGAGCTTGGGGCGCGGTGCGACGACCGCGTCGAAGCCCTTCTTGACCGGCGGCCACTTGTGTTTGCCGGCCACGTCGGCGGCCCAGGCTATGCCGGTGCCGCGCTCGAACCAGCCCTTCCTGTCCTTGTGGCGCCAGCTCTCCAGCCACCACAGGCCGAGGCCGATGCGGAGGACGGCGAGCCATTCGGCGCCGGTGAGCCAGACGGTCTGCATGCGCGCTCCCCTTCGTGGGACACCACTCGATCTGACGGTACGTCAGTTCAGCGCAGGGTCCGGCCCTGCGCAAGAGGTCGGTCGACGTGCAGTCGACGTGACCGATTCGCAACCGAAATCCCTCTTGACCGAGACCCACAGCGTGTACACGTCATTACGCTCAGCATTCATGGCCACCACCCCCCTTGCACTCTCTCCACAGGTCGACCACCCCGTGTACGTCATCGGCGCGGGCCCCGGCGGGCTCGCCGTCGCCGCCGCCCTGCGCGGGCGCGGCGTCCGGGCGGTCGTCCTGGAGAAGTCCGACGCCGTCGGCGCCTCCTGGCGCGCCCACTACGACCGACTGCGGCTGCACACCACCCGGCGGCTCTCCGCCCTCCCCGGGCTGAAGATCCCCCGCTCCTTCGGGCGGTGGGTCGCCCGCGCCGACGTGGTGCGCTACCTGGAGAAGTACGCCGAGAAGCACGAGCTGGAGATCGTGACGGGCGTCGAGGTCTTCCGGGTCGAGCGGTCCGGCTCGGACTGGGTCCTGCACGCGACCGGCGGGCGCCGGCTCGTCGGGCGGGCGGTCGTCGTGGCCACCGGCTACAACCACACCCCGCGCCTGCCCGAGTGGCCCGGCCTGGACGCGTACGCGAGCGGGGGCGCCGGCGCGGGCGCGCTGCTCCACGCCCGGGACTACCGCAACCCCGAGCCGTACGCCGGGAAGGACGTCCTCGTCGTCGGCATCGGCAACACCGGGGCCGAGATCGCCGCCGACCTCGCCGAGGGCGGTGCCGAACGGGTACGGCTCGCGGTGCGGACCGTCCCGCACATCGTGCGGCGCACGACGGCCGGCTGGCCCGCCCAGCGCAACGGCATCCTGGTGCGCCGCCTGCCGACCGGTCTCGTCGACCGACTGGGCGCCCTGATCGCCCGGGTCGGGATGCCGGACCTCTCCGAGTACGGGCTGCCCCGGCCGGACACGGGTCTCGCCTCACGCACGCGGGAGGGTGCGATACCGGTGCAGGACGTGGGCCTGATCGACGCGGTGCGGGCGGGGAAGGTCGAGATCGTCGCGGCCGTCGAGGCCTTCGAGGACGGCGACGTGATCCTCACGGACGGCACCCGGATCGCCCCCGACGTGGTGATCGCGGCGACCGGCTACCGGCGCGCCCTGGAGCCGCTCGTCGGGCACCTGGACGTGCTCGACGGGCGCGGGCGTCCGGTGGTGCACGGGGCGCGCTGTCCGCGCGAGGCGCCCGGCCTGTACTTCACGGGGTTCACGAACCCGATCAGCGGGATGCTCCGCGAGCTGGCGATCGACGCGGAGAAGATCGCGCGACGCATCGCCCGGTGACCGGCGGGCACCCGGGCCCCGAGGCCACGCCCACCGGGGGTGAGTGGCCGGTCGGCCACCCCGCCCGACCGCCCCCACCCGGCCACGCCCTCACAACCGCCACCTCACACCTATTCCTGACTGGCCGTCAGTTCTGTAATCTGACTGAGCGTCAGGTGTATACGGATGGGTGAAGGGCGGGCGGAACACATGCTTGGATCGACTCACGGCACCTTCACCACCGATCTCCGCGCCCGCGTGGTCGCCTGCGGGGAGTCGCCCCGCACGACCGTGCACGGCGTCACCGCCGCCCCCGGCGACCAGGACGTCAGCGGGCGCCCGCTGCACGCGCCCGTGCCCGACCTCGACCGGTTCTTCCGTCCCGAGTCCGTCGCCGTCGTCGGCGCGTCCGACACCGAGGGGCGACCCAACACCGGGATCACCCGGCAGCTGCTCGCCTGGGCCGAGCGGGTCGGCGCCCGGCTCGTGCCCGTGCACCCGACCCGTACCAGCGTGTTCGGGATCGACTGCGTGCCCTCCGTCGGCGCGCTCACCGAACCCGTCGACCTCGCCGTCCTCCTCGTCGCCGACCCGCTGCCCGTCATCGAGGAACTCGCCGAGACCAAGGTGAAGTTCGCGGTCGCGTTCGCCTCCGGCTTCGCCGAGACCGGCGAGGCCGGCGCCGCCGCGCAGGAACGTCTCGCCGCCGCCGTGCGCCGCTCCGGACTCCGCCTCCTCGGCCCCAACACCAACCTCAACGCCTTCGAGCGCTTCCGCGAGGACCTCGAAGGCCCCGCCGTCGCCCTCATCACCCAGTCCGGCCATCAGGGGCGGCCCGTCTTCACCCTCCAGGAGCTCGGCGTCCGCCTCTCCCACTGGGCGCCCACCGGCAACGAGGCCGACCTGGAGACCTCCGACTTCATCTCGTACTTCGCCGGACGGCCCGAGGTCGGCGCCATCGCCTGCTACGTCGAGGGGCTCAAGGACGGCCGCTCCTTCCTCCTCGCCGCCGACCGGGCCGCCCGCCACGGCGTCCCCGTCGTCGCCGTGAAGGTCGGCCGCACCGAGACCGGGGCCCGTACCGCCGCCTCCCACACCGGCAAGCTCACCGGCGCCGACCAGGTCGTCGACGCCGCCATGCGCCAGTACGGAGTCATCCGGGTCGACGGGCTCGACCAGCTCCAGGACACCGCGACCCTGCTCGCCCGCGCCCGCCGCCCGCAGGCCGACGGCGTCGTCGTCTACTCGATCTCCGGCGGTACCGGCGCCCACTTCGCCGACCTCGCCACCGAGGCGGGCCTCCGGCTGCCCACCCTCCCGGACGCCAAGCAGGACGAACTCCACCAGTGGATCCCGGAGTACCTGAGCGTCGCCAACCCCGTCGACAACGGCGGACACCCGGTCGGCGACTGGCGCGGCCGAAAGATCATCGACGCGATCCTCGCCGACCCCTCCGTCGGGGTGCTGATCTGTCCGATCACCGGGCCCTTCCCTCCCATGAGCGACAAGCTCGCCCAGGACCTCGTCGACGCCGCAGAGGCGACGGACAAGCTGGTGTGCGTGGTGTGGGGGTCCCCGGTCGGGACGGAGGAGGCCTACCGGACGACCCTCCTCGGCTCCTCCCGGGTCGCCACCTTCCGCACCTTCGCCAACTGCATCGGCGCCGTGAAGGCCTACCTCGACCACCACCGCTTCACCACCGGATACCGCTCCCCCTTCGACGAGGCCCCCCGCACCCCTTCCCCCTCCTTCCGCAAGGCCCAGGCCCTCATGCGGCCCGGCCGGCGGCTCAGCGAGCACGCGGCGAAGCAGCTCCTGCGGGCGTACGGGATACGGGTGCCCCGCGAGCAGCTCGTCACCAGCGCGGCGGCGGCCGTGCGGGCCGCCGGGCTCGTCGGCTACCCGGTGGTGATGAAGGCCTCGGGCGCACAGCTCGCCCACAAGACGGAGCTGGGCCTGGTGAAGGTCGGGCTGACCTCGGCGAGCCAGGTCCGGGACGCGTACCGCGACCTCACCGACATCGCCCGCTTCGAGTCCATCGACCTCGACGGGATCCTGGTCTGCCAGATGGTCGGGCGCGGGGTCGAGATGGTGGTGGGCGTGACCCGCGACGACCTGTTCGGCCCGACGGTCACGGTCGGCCTCGGCGGGGTCCTGGTGGAGGTCCTCGACGACACGGCCGTACGGGTCCCGCCCTTCGGGGAGCACGAGGCCCGCTCGATGCTCGCCGAGCTGCGCGGCCGTGCCCTTCTCGACGGGGTACGGGGTGCGCCGCCGGCCGACGTGGACGCGCTCGTCGAGGTGGTGCTGCGGGTGCAGCGGATGGCCCTCGAACTCGACGGCGACCTCGCCGAACTCGACATCAACCCGCTGATGGTGCTGCCGCGGGGCCAGGGCGCGGTGGCCCTGGACGCGCTGGCGGTCTGCCGCTGAACCGCCCTGGGAGACCGGTCATGACCGATGTACTGCACGCCGTCGAGAACGGCGTCTCGTGGATCACCCTCAACCGCCCCGAGGCGATGAACGCGGTCACCTGGGACCAGCGGGAGCGGATCATCGCCCTGCTCGCCGAGGCCTCCGCGGACCCGGACGTCCGGGCGGTGGTCCTCACCGCCACCGGGCGCGGCTTCTGCGCGGGCGCGGACCTGCGGGGTGCGCCGGCCGCCGGGGAAAGGGTGGTGGGGGACGTGGCCCGGATGATCCGGCTCGGGGCGCAGCGCTTCATCGGGGCCGTACTGGACTGCGAGAAGCCGGTGATCGCGGCGGTGAACGGGACGGCGGCGGGGATCGGCGCGCACCTCGCCTTCGCCTGCGACCTGGTCCTGGCGTCGGAGTCGGCGAAGTTCATCGAGGTGTTCGTGCGGCGTGGGCTCGTCCCGGACGGCGGCGGGGCGTATCTGCTGCCGCGGCTGATCGGGCCGCAGCGGGCGAAGGAGTTGATGTTCTTCGGGGACGCGGTGCCGGCGGCGGAGGCGTACGGCATGGGTCTGGTGAACCGGGTCGTCCCGGCCGAGGACCTGGAGAAGACGGCCCGGGAGTGGGCGGAGCGGCTGGCCCAGGGGCCGACGCGGGCGCTCGCCCTGACGAAGCAGCTCGTGAACGCGTCGCTGGATGTGGACCGTTCCGTCGCGTTCGCGGCGGAGGCGACGGCGCAGGAGATGAACATGACGACGCGGGACGCGCAGGAAGGGGTGGCGAGCTTCGTGGAGCGGCGGGAGGCGCGGTACGAGGGGCGGTAGCGAAGGCTGTCCCACCGGGGCTTTATCGTGTGAGCCGCATATGCCACACACTGCCGCTCCGGGGGGAACGGAATGCCCAACTCCGCGCGCTCGCGCGAGGGATCCGAAGGTTCTGGAAGATCCAGAAAATCCGGAAGATCCCGTACATCCCGTAGATCACTTCTGCTCGTCCCGGCCCTGCTGACGGCGCTCCTGAGCCCAATGCTCCCGGCGGGCACGGCCCTGGCGGCGACGCCTACGCCGACGCCGTCGCCCGCGACCGCGGCTCCGGCTCAGGGCGCGACGGCGCCCGCGCCCGAGACGTCCGCTCCCGAGCCGTCCCCGACGACGGACCCGACGGCCGCGCCGACGCCGACCGTCGAACCGACGCCGAACCCGACGAAGCCGACGGACCCGACCGACGAGCCGACCGCCGAGCCGACGCCCAGCACCGAGCCCACCGCCGACACCTGCCCCGCCCTGCCGCTCGCCCCCCTGGGCGAGCCCGGCGACGCGGCCGAGCAGGTCACCATCGAGCCGGACGGCACCGTCTGCTTCACCGTCACCGTGGAGCAGCCCGGCACGCACCGCATCCTCATCGACGGCAGCTACGACACCCACCCTGCGCTGTACGCGGGTGAGGACAGGGTGGCGTGCCAGGCCTGGGTCTACAAGGACGCCTGGTGCGACCTGGCCGTCGGCCGGTACACGCTCAAGCTCACCAACTCCGACTGGCAGACCGCCCAGAACCGGGTCTCTCTCGTCCCGCTCATGGCCACCGCCCAGGGCGACTGCCCCGCCGTGCCCGGCACGGCCTACGACACGGCACCGGCGACCGGCACGGGCGCCGGCCCGCTGGGCGTCGTCTGCCACTCCTTCACCGCCGCCCCGGGCGAGCGGATCACGAAGGAGCTGCAGCGCGTCGCCTACGGCGACTCCTTCGCCTGGATCTCCGACGCGACCGGCAAGCGCCTCTGCGTGGACCGCAACCAGGACGACTCCGAGGGCTGCGTCCTGCCCGAGGGCACCAGCGGCTACCGCGTCTACGGGGTCGTCGACGACGAGGGGGACGGCACCCGCGCCCCCTACACCCTGAAGGTCCGCCGGCTGTCCGACCCGAAGGGCTGCGTCACCGTCGCCCCGTCCGTCTACGGCACCCCGCCGGACCGGTCCGGGCCCGCGACCGGCTGCAAGACCGTCACGCCCACCGTGTCCGGCCGCTACGACGTGCGGGCCGTGAGCGAGGACGGCCACCGCAAC
This sequence comes from Streptomyces sp. NBC_00250, assembly GCF_036192275.1. Lineage (NCBI taxonomy): Bacteria > Bacillati > Actinomycetota > Actinomycetes > Kitasatosporales > Streptomycetaceae > Streptomyces > Streptomyces sp. NBC_00250. The sequence continues at coordinate 4,013,796 of NZ_CP108088.1, forward strand.
AGCGTCTCCGTGTACGCGCAGGACGGCACCTACGCCTGCCTGAGCTACGAAACGCTCTGCGCGCTCACCGCGGGCACGACGTACACCGTCCTCACCGACGACACCGTCCAGTTCTTCGGCGGCGAGTCCGCCGCGGGCTGCGTGGACGGGGTCACGCTCGCCGCCGCGTACCGCGGCACGTTCTCCGCCCCGGGTGAGGTCGACTGCCTGAACCTGCCGCTGCCGCAGGGCGCGCACGTCGCCATCCAGTCGGACCGCTCCACCGAGATCAAGGTGTACGACGGCACCGGCGCCGAGCAGTGCCTCTACGCCACGAACCTGTGGGACGCCACCTGCACGCTCGGCGGCACCGCCCCCTACCGCGCGGTCGTCACCGACGAGGACCCGGCCGAGGGCGGCGACGGCTACGGCCTCGTCGTCCACCGGACCGACGCGCCCTCCGCCTGCCGGACCTTCACCGCCGGTGATTTCAGCGCGGCCCCGGCCCGGTCGGTCGTGAAGACCGGTGGCGGCGTGTTCGCCGACTGCCTGACGATCCCCGCCGACGCCCACTCCCCCAACGAGCTGTTCCAGATCGCCAAGGGCGCCGGCGACTCGTCCGCCGAGGCCGTCGTGGTGGACGCGAACGGCAGGGTCAGCTGCGAGATCCGCACGTACTACGGCACCTTCTCGGTCTGCGACCTGACCCCCGGCCTCGCCCACACGGTCCTCGTCCAGGGCCGTGACATGACCGCCGAGACCGTGCTCACCCGCCAGGACGTCACCGCCACCGCGCGCGGCTGCGTCACCACCCCGGCCGTCGCCGCCGGCGGCCCGTCCACCGGGGGTGTTCCGGCCGCGCCCGGCACCTTCCAGTGCCGCAAGGTCACGACGTCCGCCGCCGGGGACACCCTGCACCTTGACGTGCGGGACACGAACGACGCCGTCCGGCTCATGGCGTTCGACGCCAAGGGCGACGTGGTCTGCGACTACTTCGCCAAGGGCTGCGCAGCCACCGGTTCCGCCGCCTACCAGGTGCTCCTCCAGGTCCCGGCGGGCGGCACCGCGACCGCCGCCTACCGGCTCGACGCCGCCCGCATCGGCACGCCCGCCGGGCCCGCCCCGGAGTGCACCAAGGTCGCGAACGTGGCCTACGGCTTCGGTCCGCTCACCGGCACCCTCAGCGACCAGCACTCCACGCTGTGCTGGGCGCTCCCGACCGGCGAGGGCGACGACTTCAACGTGGCGTTCACCCCGGCCGGGACCTTCCAGTCCATGCCTCGGCCCCGGATGTACGACCGGACCAGCCGGGTGAACTTCTGCGGCGGCTGGTACACGAGCGAGGGCGAGATCTACAAGTGCGGTCTGCCCGGCAGCGGCTCCGCGAAGACGGCCAAGCCGACCACCCTCGTGATCGGCCTGCCGGAGAAGCCCGCGCAGGCCTCGACGCCGGTCAAGGCGCAGTTCTCCTGTGACCGCTACATCTGCGGCCCCGACGAACGCACCGTCGGCACCGTCGGCCCGGCCACGGTCGGCCGGGGCAAGATCTCCATGACCGTCTCCGGCTCGGCGCTGCACAGCTCCGCCAAGGTCGTCGTGACGAACGGGTCCTTCCGGGCCGAGTCCACCACCCTCTCCGTCGCGCCGGACCGGCGCAGCATGACGGTGGGCCTGGACCTGACGAACGCGCCGCTCGGCTCGCTGAGCACCAGCGTGTACGCGTTCGGCGCGCAGTTCATGAAGCCGTCGGTGACCGTCGTCGCCGCCCTCCGCAACACCGCCGCGCCCGGGATCTCCGGTACGGCGGTCGACGGCGGGAAGGTGACGGCGAAGGCCGGTTCGTGGTCGCTTCCGGTGGACTCGCTCGCGTACCAGTGGCGGGCGAACGGGGTCGCGATCGCGGGGGCCACGGCCTCCACGTACACGATCCCCTTCACGCTCCAGGGCAAGCAGCTCTCTCTGGCCGTGATCGCGCGGAAGGCCGGGCACCCGACGCTCACCGCGGTCACGGGCTCGGTGGTCGTGAAGGGCATCGCCCCGAAGGTCACCAAGGCGCCCTCCGTGTCCGGCACCGTCCGGGTCGGGAGCAAGGTGTCGGCCGTCGTCGGCACCTGGTCGCCCGCGCCGAGCTCGTACGCCTACCAGTGGCGGGCGAACGGCGTGGCCATCCCGGGGGCCACGGGGTCCTCGTACGTGCCCGTCGCGTCCGTCCTCGGCAAGAAGCTCACGGTGACCGTGACGGCCCACCGCACCGGGCACCTCAGCGGGGCCTCCACGACGGCCGGTTACACGGTCGCCACCGGCCTCGCGCCGAAGGCGACCACCGCTCCGTACGTCACCGGCACGGTGAAGGTCGGGCGGACGCTCACCCTGAACCGGGGGGCGTGGACGCCGGCGCCGACCTCGTACGCGTACCAGTGGTACGCGAACGGGCGGGCGATCAGCGGGGCGACCCGTGGCACGTTCACCCCGACCAAGGCCCAGCGTGGGACCCGGATCACCGTCAAGGTGACCGCCCACCGGACCGGGCACACCTCGGGCACCGCCTGGACCCGGTCGACGGGGGCCGTCGCCGGCTGATCCCGCGGTCGTACGAACGAAGAGCCCCCGGGGCGGCGGTCCTGCCGTCACCCCGGGGGCTCTCGTCGTGCAGGGGCTTCCTATCTGACGCATCGTCAGTTTCAATGGGTGATGTGATGGGACACGCGGGGATGGCGGCCACCGCCGTCCGACACCTGAGAGCGGCCGGTTCGCCGACGGCCGTGGAACCACTGCCCCGGCCGGTACTGCGCGCGGTACGGGAGGACGAGCGACCGCCCGTCGACCCGGCCGAATTCCGCCGCGTGCTCGGCCACTTCGCGAGCGGGGTCACGATCGTGACCGCCCTCGACCCGGAAGGACCGGCCGGGTTCGCCTGCCAGTCCTTCGCCTCCCTCTCCCTCGACCCGCCCCTGGTCGCCTTCATGGTCGCCCGTACGTCGACCACCTGGCCCAGGATCGCGGGGGCGGGCACCTTCTGCGTCAACATCCTCGGCGCCGACCAGGGCCCGCTGTGCCGGTCGTTCGCGGTGAGCGGCGCGGACAAGTTCGCGGGCGTGGACTGGACCCCGGCCCCGACCACGGGCTCACCCCGGCTGTCCGGCGCACCCGCCTGGCTGGACTGTGCGATCACCGCCGTGCACACCGGGGGCGACCACCTGATCGTGGTGGGGAGGGTGGAGTCGCTGGGCGCCGAGGAGGACGGGGACCCGCTGCTGTTCCACCGGGGGAGGTTCGGACGGCTGAGCTCGTAGTCCTCAGCGTGGGGGCGCACCCCGACCCGGACCCCCGCGCGGGGCCTCAGGCGTCGATCACGCCCGTGTACAGGCCGAGGGTGCAGAGCAGGAACACGGTCAGCACCGTGACCGTCCCCCACACCAGCAGCGCCACGAAGTAGCCCCGCCGCGCGTGGCGCGTGACGAGCACCGCCGCGGCCAGGCACACCGTGGCCACCAGCCAGCCCGGCCCTTCGGCGAGCGGCCACAGCAGGGCCCCGGCGGCGGTCGACAGGAGCAGTTGCCAGCCGGTCGGGCGGCCACCCGCCCGGCGCGTCAGGGCCTCGCCGAGGAGCACGATCGGCAGCACGAGCGCGGCGGAGACCGCGAACGCCGGAAGCAGCCAGAACACCGCGAGGAACGGGAGCGCGAGGAGGGTCAGCGCGCTGAGGCGCTCCTCGCCCGGCTCCGGCTGCCCGGCGTCACCGAACACGACGAGCAGGATCAGGGCGAGCGCCGCCTCCAGGGCCAGCGCGAGCACCGAGGCCCACAACATCCGGCCGTACGTGCGCCCCTCGCCACGCCCGCCCGAGTCCCGCCCGCTCGCATCCCGAACGCCCGCATCCCGCCCGCTCGCATCCTGAACGCCCACGTCACGCACGCCCACGTCTCGACCGCTCATGTGCGATCACCCCCTGCCGACCATCATGCTCCGGCCAGGGACAACGTCTCCTTCCGGGGTCGGCGGATCACCAGGGCCATCAGCGCCGCCGCGGCGCACAGCGCACCCGAGGCGTACCAGACGACGTCGTACGAGCCGAAGACGTCGCGGGCCACTCCGCCGGCGAAGGCGACGGCCGCCGCGCCGACCTGGTGGGAGGCGAGGACCCAGCCGAAGACGATCGCCGAGTCCTCGCCGTAGTGCTCGCGGCACAGGGCGATCGTCGGCGGGACCGTGGCCACCCAGTCCAGGCCGTAGAAGACGATGAAGAACAGCATCGGCGGGTGCACGGACGGCGCGAGCAGAATCGGCAGGAACAGGAGCGAGACGCCGCGGAGCGCGTAGTAGACCGCGAGGAGGCGGCGGGCCTCGAAGCGGTCGGTGAACCAGCCCGAGGCGATCGTGCCGACGACGTCGAAGACCCCGATGACCGCGAGCAGTCCGGCCGCCGCCGTCACCGGCATCCCGTGGTCGTGGGCCGCCGGCACGAAGTGGGTCTTCACCAGACCGTTCGTGGACGCGCCGCAGATCGCGAACGTGCCCGCCAGGAGCCAGAACGGGCCGGTGCGGGCCGCCTTGAACAGGACCGTGACCGCGCGGCGGGCTGCGCCCGTGACGGGCGCGGGCTTCTCCGCGTACTCCCCGCCGTACGGGGCGAGTCCGACGTCCGCCGGGTGGTCGCGGAGCAGCAGCCACACGAAGGGGACCACCGCGAGGGCGGCGAGCGCCACCGTCACGGCCGCCGGACGCCAGCCGTGGTGCTCGACCAGCCAGGAGAGCAGCGGCAGGAAGACGAGCTGCCCGGAGGCCCCGGCGGCGGTGAGGATGCCGGTCACCAGGCCCCGGCGGGCCACGAACCAGCGGTTGGTGACGGTCGCGGCGAAGGCGAGGGCCATCGAGCCGCTGCCGAGCCCGACGAGCACGCCCCAGAAGAGGACGAGTTGCCAGGCCGCCGTCATCCACACGGTGAGCACCGAGCCGAGCGCGATGACCGACAGGGCGACCGCCACGATCCGGCGGATGCCGAAGCGGTCCATGAGGGCGGCGGCGAAGGGGGCCGTGAGGCCGTAGAGGGCGAGGTTCACCGAGACGGCGAAGCCGATCGTGCCCCGCGACCAGTCGAACTCCTTGTGCAGCGGTTCGATCAGCAGGCCCGGGAGGGACGCGAACGCCGCCGCGCCGATGATCGTGACGAAGGTGACCGCCGCGACGAACCACGCGCGATGGACTCGGGGGGTACGGGGGACGCGGGGGGTCTGCCCGTCGGGCGTACGGGCGGGCGTCTCGGTTGTCTGGGCCATGCCATCGAGCATCCCGGTCCGTCCTGGGTCCGACCATTGGCCCGGACGACAGCTTTCAAACGGATCGAGCCACGGATCGGGCCGACAGCCGGGCCGCGGACCGGGCTGACGGCCGGCGAACTGTCGGGCCCCGGCCGGGTCGCGGATCGGGCCCGGCCGGGTCGCGTATCGGGCCCCGGTCGGGACACGGGCCGGAGGCCGCGCTGCCGCTCACACCCTCGGCAACGTCCTGATCGGGCGTACGACGAGCAGCGCGGCCACCACGAGGACCGCGATCCCCGCCCCCGTCAGCAGCACCGCCTCCGTGCCGACCGCCGCCGCCACCGGCCCCGACAGGGTGCGGCCGACGCCCATCATCAGGAGCGAGCCGGCCACGTCGTACGCGTGCATCCGGTTCAGGGCCTCCTGCGGGACGTGGGTCTGCACGGCCGTCGACCACATCACCAGCCAGAAGGCGAAGGCCGCCCCGCCGATGAACTGGCCCGCGCCGAGCAGCACCGCGGGCGCGCCCAGGCCGAGAAGGGCGAGGTTCACGGGGAGGCCGAGGAGGGCGACGGCGCCCGCCGCGAGGGGTCTGCGGGGGCGCAGCCGGAGGGCGAGCAGGCCGCCGACGGCGCTGCCCGCGCCGTTGACGGCCATGAGGACGCCGTAGGTGGCCGAGCCGTGGTCCTCGGTGACGAGGCTCGCGGTGAGCGGCACCATGGGTCCGGCGACGGTCAGTCCGTACACCGTCCAGATGGCGATGACTCCCCAGAGCCAGTTCCTGGCCTTGAACTCGCGCCAGCCTCCTGCGAGCTCGGCGCCGAGGGAGTCGCGCCGCAGGGAGTCGGACGGGATCGGGGCGATCCGCATCAGGGCGAGGCAGAGGGCGCTGACGGCGAAGGTCATGCCGTTGACGGCGAAGGCGGCGCCCGCGTTCCACACGGCGACGAGCACGCCCGCCGCCGCGGGTCCGGCCATGATCATGAGGGCTTCGACGACACGGAGGACGGCGTTGGCGCGCTGCACGTCGGGGGCGATGCGCGGGATGGTGGAGGCGACACCGGGCTGGAAGAGGGCGGCGCCGACGCCACTGAGGACGGAGAGGGTGTAGACCGCCCAGAGCGGTGGGCCGCCGAGGGTGAAGGTGACGGCGAGGACGGCCGCTCCGGGCAGCCGCAGCAGATCCGCGAGGATCATCATGCGGCGGGCGGTGAAGCGGTCGGCGAGGACGCCGCCGAAGAGGACGAAGAGCGCGAAGGCGGCCGTCCAGCCGCCGAGCGCGTAGCCGACGGTGGCGCCGGAGTGGCCGGCGCCGAGGAGTCCGGCGGCGAAGGCGACCGGGACCATGCCCTCGCCGAAGACGGCGACTCCCCGGGCGACGAAGAAGAGCCGGAAGTTACGGTTCCACAGTGCGGGCGGCTCGGCCGGGGCGGGAATCCGCTCGGCGGCCTCAGACTTGTACGTGTTGTCCGTCACGGACAGCTGACCTATCACCCGTGTGGTCTGGACCACCAGTGAATATCCGGAGGGAGCACCGCCCGTGCCCTCGTCACCGAGGCCGACCGTCCCGTCCCCGCACCGCGTCGCCGTGCTCGCGCTGCCCGGTCTGCTCCCCTTCGAACTGGGCATCCCGCACCGCATCTTCGGCCGTGCGCACGACGCCGAGGGGCGGCTGCTGTACGAGATCGTGACCTGCGCGCCGGTCGCCGGCCCGGTGCCGACGGACGCGGACTTCTCGATCCACGTCGAGCACGGCCCGGAGGCCCTCGCCACCGCCGACACCGTCGTCGTACCGGCCTCGTACGAGCTGGGTCCGGTCTACGACGAGGGCCGGCTCACCGACGAACTGGCCGCCGCGCTCGCCCACATCCGGCCCGGCACCCGGCTCGTCTCCATCTGCACCGGCGGGTACGTGCTCGCCGCCGCCGGGTACCTCGACGGACGCCCGGCCACCACCCACTGGTCCTCTGCCGAGCACTTCCAGCGGCTCTTCCCGCGCGTACGGGTCGACGCGGACGTGCTGTTCGTCGACGACGGCGACGTCCTCACCTCGGCGGGCGTGGCCGCCGGGATCGACCTGTGCCTGCACATCGTGCGCCGCGACCACGGCACGGCGGTCGCCAACGACGTCGCCCGCAGGACCGTCGTACCGCCGCACCGGGACGGCGGTCAGGCCCAGTACATCGAGCGGCCCCTGCCGGAGGCCGGCACCCACACCACGACCACCGCGCGGGCCTGGGCGCTCGCCCACCTCCACGAGCCGATCCAGCTGCGGGACCTGGCCGAGAAGGAGGCGATGAGCGTACGGACGTTCACCCGCCGCTTCCGCGACGAGGTGGGCATCAGCCCCGGCCAGTGGCTCACCCAGCAGCGGGTCGAACGCGCCCGGCACCTCCTGGAGTCCACCGGCCTGCCCGTCGACCGGGTCGCGCAGGACGCCGGCTTCGGCACGGCGCAGTCGCTGCGGGTGCACCTGATGGGCGCGATCGGGGTGACACCGACGTCCTACCGGCGGACGTTCCGCACGGCCGCGTCGGCGTCCTCGGAGGCCGCTTCGGAGGCCGCGGAGGCCGCTTCGGAGGCCGCGGAGGCCGCTTCGGAGGCCGCGGAGGCCGCTTGGGACGCCTCCTCCTGAGAGTCCGGCGTCTCCCGCAGGAGCCGCCGCTCCCCCACCGCGCCGGCCGCCGTGAGCAGCACGGTCAGACCGACCCCGCAGAGGATCGCCGTCGACGGGGCGACGACCTTGAGCAGGCCGCCCGCCAGGGTGCCGCTCGCCGCGTAACCGGCGCCGACGGCCGCGTACATCACCGAGTACCCGGCGGCGAGCGCGGACGGCGGCAGGAGCTGCCGAAGGGCCAGGTTCCGGGTGAGCATGGCAGGGGCCTGGAGGAGCCCGGCGACGACGAGGGCCACGGCGATCGCCGCCGCCCAGGGCAGGAGGGCGACCAGGGCGACGCCCGAGGCCACCGCGAGGACCAGGACGAGGGACTGGACGGCGAGCGGGCCCGGCCAGTGCCCCCGCAGGCCGTACACGAACGCGCCGACCGCCGAACCGATCGAGAACCCGGCGAGCAGGGGCCCCGCCCAGCCGATGCCGATCCCGCGCTGTTCGAGCAGGGCGGGCAGGATCAGTTCGGCGAGCGCGAGCAGGGTCAGGCTCGCCGCCCCCAGGACGTACACCGGCCAGGCCCGCAGCAGCGACCGCCGCAGCGACGTGCCGTCCTCCTTGGCCGCCTGCTGCCAGCCGGACGGCAGCGCCCACAGGCCGGGGACGGACACGGCCATCAGCACCCCCATGAGCAGCAGGGGTACGGCGGGGTCGACGCCGAGCGCGAGGCCGGTGGCGAGGGCGGGAGCGGCGGCCCAGATGCCGAAGGTCAGCACCGACTCCATGCTCATCGCCTGGGTCACGGCCCGCTCGGGGACGAGGCTGGTGAGGAGCGCGCGCAGCCCGCCGGGCACGGCGGCGGGCCCGGCGCCGGCGATCAGGGCGAGGGCTGCGAGCACGACGGGATGCGCCCCGGGCACGAGTCCGAGACCCGCGAACCCGGCGGCCCCGACCGCGAGTCCGGCGACGAGCTGCGGCCGGGCCCGCTCGGCGTTCATCCGCAGTCCGAGGACGGGCGCGGCGATGATCTCCCCGATGACGTACGCGGCGGCGAGCACGGCCCCGAGCGAGTACCCGCCGGGCCGCTCCCGGACGAGGAACACGAGGGCGAGGGGCGCCATGGCGACGGGCAGCCGGCCGGCGACGGTGACGGCGGACCAGGCGAGAACGGGACGGGTGGCGAGCTCGCGATAGGACATGCTCAGGACCGTAACGACGCACACCCGTGAGGCCCACCTCGTTTTCCCACCTCGTTGTCGGGGGCGCTCACCTTCTCCGCCCTCTCCGGCGTCCTGCTCCACAGACTCCTGCCCGCCACCACCCCCGGTCGGACCACCGGCCCGGGCTTCCGACGCGAGGTCGACGCATGAAGCACACCACCAACCCCCGCCATGTGATCTTCGGCTCCGGTGCCGTCGGTACGGCCGTCGCCGAGGCGCTGGTCCGTCAGGGGGAGTCCGTACGCGTCGTCAACCGGTCCGGCCGGGCGGACGTCCCCGACGGTGTCGAGGTGGCGGCCGGTGACGCGGCCGATCCCGCGTTCACCACCGCCGTCGCGGCCGGCGCGGCCGTCGTCTACCAGGCCCTCAACCCGCCCTACCACCGCTGGCAGCAGGAGTTCCCCGCCCTCCAGGCCGGCGTGCTCGCCGCGGCCGAGGCGAGCGGCGCCCGGATGGTCTCGATGGACAACGTCTACAGCTACGGGCCGCCCGGGGGCCGGCCGTTCACCGAGGAGACCCCCGACGCCGCGACCACCCGCAAGGGCCGCCTCCGGGGCCGGATGGCCCAGGATCTGCTCGCCGCCCACCGGGCCGGGCGCGTGGAGGTGGCGATCGGGCGCGCCTCCGACTACTTCGGGCCGCGCGGCGGCGCCCAGTCCAACCTCGGTGACCTCGTCGTCCCGGCCCTCCTCGCCGGCCGCACCGCCACCGTCCTGGGCGATCCGGACCAGCCCCACACCTACACCTACATCCCCGACATCGGGGAGGCGCTCGCCCTCCTCGGCCGGCACCCCGACGCTCCGGGCCGCGTCTGGCACCTCCCCAACGACCCGCGCACCCGCACGACCCGCGAACTCGTCGACCTGGCCCACCGCGCCACCGGCCGCCCCGGTGCCGCCCGCCTGCGCCGGATGCCGACGGCGGCGCTGTACGTGATGGGCGCGGTCAACCGGACCGTGCGCGAGCTGATCGAGATGCGCTACGAGTTCGCGGAGCCGTTCGTCGTCGACTCCGCGCTCGTCAAGGAGCGGCTCGGCGCCGTCGCCACGCCGGTCGAGGAGGCCCTGGACCGGACGGTGGCGGCGTACCGCGCGCTCAGAAAGTGAGGACCCCCCGGGCCACCTTCCCCGCCTCCGCGTCCTCCACCGCCCTCGCGAACTCCTCCACCGGGTAGGTGGCGGTGACGAGTTCGTCGAGGAGGAGGCGGCCCGACAGGTACAGCTCGGCGTAGAGCGGGATGTCGCGCTGCGGGCGGGAGGAGCCGTACCGGCAGCCCAGGATCGACTTGTCGAGGAACATCGCGGCCGGCAGGAAGCTCGCCTCCGCCTTCGGTGCCGTCATGCCGAGGAGGATCGCCTGGCCGCGCCGGTCGAGGAGCTCGATGGCCGTACGGACGAGGCCGACGTGTCCGACGCACTCGAAGACGTGGTCGGCCCCGGTGGGCAGGAGGTCCCGTACGCCGTCCGTCGACGTCAGGAAGTGGCTCGCGCCGAACTGCCGGGCCACCACCTCCTTCGCCGGGTTCGTGTCCACCGCCACGATCGTCCGCGCGCCCGCGATCCGGGCCCCCTGGATGACGTTGAGCCCGATCCCGCCCGTGCCGATGACGACGACCGTGTCACCCCGGTCGACCTTCGCCCGGTTGAGTACGGCCCCGACGCCGGTGAGGACGCCGCAGCCCATGAGGGCGGCGGAGGTGAGGGGGATGTCCTGGGGGATCTTCACCGCCTGGACCGCTTTCACGACGGTCCGCTCGGCGAACGACGAGTTCGACGCGAACTGGTAGAGCGGCCGGCCACCCCGCGAGAACGGCTGCCCCGGCATCCCGATGGCCTTCCGGCACATGGTGGGCCGCCCCCGGTCGCAGTCCGCGCAGGCCCCGCAGTTCGCGAGCGTCGAGAGGGCCACGTGGTCGCCGGGGACCACGTGCGTGACCCCCGGACCGACCGCCTCCACCACCCCCGCGCCCTCGTGCCCGAGGACGACGGGAGGCGGGAAGGGGATCGTCCCGTCGACGACCGAGAGATCGCTGTGGCACAGCCCGGCCGCCGCGATCGCGACCAGCACCTCCCCGGCGCCGGGGTCCCGTACCTCCAGGTCGTCGACGACCTGGACCTGCTTCCCGTCGAACACCACGCCCCTCATGAGCCGTTCTCCTTGCTCGCGTCGGTACGGGTGCTCGTGCCGGGGCCCGTGCCCGTGTTGGGGCGGTCGCCCGCCGCCGCGGCCCGTGCCATCTCCTCCAGGCGCGCCAGCATCGGCATCGGGTCCACGCCCACCGTCCCCGGCAGGAAGTCCGCGATCCGTTCCGGGGTCCAGGCGCCGCCCTCCGCGTACCCGGCCCGCAGCTCCCTGGGCTGCGCCCAGACCGCGATCTTCGGGCCGGCGATCGTGTAGACCTGGCCGGTGATCTTCTCCTCGCGGGCGCGCTCGGAGAGCAGGTAGACGACGAGCGCCGCCACGTCCTCCGGCTCCCCGATCTCCTTCAGCTCCATCGGGACGTTCGCCGACATCCGGGTCCGCGCCACCGGCGCCACCGCGTTCGCCGTCACCCCGTACTTGTGGAGGCCGAGCGCCGCCGACCGTACGAGGGAGATGATCCCGCCCTTGGCCGCCGAGTAGTTGGCCTGGGCGACCGACCCCTGGTGGTTGCCGCTCGTGAAGCCGATGAGGGTCCCCGTACCCTGCCGCCGCATGACCGCCGAGGCCGCCCGGAAGACCGTGAACGTGCCTTTCAGGTGGGTCGCGACGACCGGGTCCCACTCCTCCTCGGACATGTTGAACAGCATCCGCTCGCGCAGGATGCCCGCCACGCACACGACGCCGTCGAGGCGTCCGTACTCCGCGAGGGCGACGTCGACGATCCGCTGTCCGCCCGCCATCGTCGAGATGTCGTCGGCGACCGCGACGGCTGCACCACCCGCCGCCTCGATCTCCTTCACGACGGAGAGGGCGATTTCCGAGGTCGGTTCACCGCCCTCGATCGACACCCCGTAGTCGTTGACGACGACCTTCGCGCCCTCCGCCGCGCACGCGAGGGCCACGGCGCGGCCGATGCCCCGTCCCGCGCCCGTCACGGCGACGACCTTGCCAGCCAAGAAGTTCCCCACGCCCGGCCCCTCCCGCAGTTTCTGACGGTCCGTTAGATTCATTCGTCGTCAGGATTCTACGACCCGTCAGATACGTGAGAACAAGACCCCGGAGGCCCCGATGTCTCTGCCCGCCGCATTCCACGAGATCGCCAAGCGCGTCAACAACTGGGGCCGTTGGGGCCAGGACGACGAGATCGGCACCCTCAACCTCGTCACGGACGAGGTCGTACGGGACGCCGCCGCCACCGTCCGCACCGGTCTGCGCATCCCCCTCGCCGTCGACCTCAAGCAGGACGGCGTCCAGACCGGCATGATCCCCGGCCGCGTCAACCCGCTCCACGTCATGGTCCAGATCAACCAGGAGCTCTTCGGCCCCGGCACGGTCGCCACCAGCGACGACGCCGTGACCCTCGGCCTCCAGGCCGGCACCCACTGGGACGCCCTGACCCATGTCTCCCACTCGGGCCACCTCTACAACGGCCGCCCGGCCGCCACCATCACCCCGCACGGCCGCTCCGAGTTCAGCGGCATCCACACGGCCCGGCACATCGTGAGCCGCGGGGTCCTGCTCGACGTGGCCGCCGCCAAGGGCCTGGACCGGCTGCCGGGCGACCACGCCGTCACCCCCGAGGACCTGGACGAGGCCGCCGAGTTCGGCGGGGTGACCGTACGGTCCGGCGACATCGTGCTCGTACGGACGGGTCAGATGCAGCTGTACGCGGCCGGGGACCGGCACGGGTACGCCTTCCCGTCGCCGGGGCTCTCGATCCGCACGCCGGAGTGGTTCCACGCCCGGGACGTCGCGGCCGTCGCCAACGACACCCTCACCTTCGAGATCTTCCCGCCGGAGATCGAGGACCTGTGGCTGCCCGTGCACGCCCTCGACCTGGTCGAGATGGGGATGCTCCAGGGGCAGAACTGGAATCTGGAATCTCTGTCCACAGCCTGTGCACAAGAGCGGCGCCATGCGTTCCTGCTCTCGGCGATGCCCGAACCCTTCGTGGGCGGTACCGGTACACCGGTGGCACCGGTCGCCATCCTCTGAGCCGGTACATCACGCGCTTCACGGGCTTCACGGGTGGCGGTGCGCTCGCGCGCGCCCCGAGCACGGCACGGCGCCGCCGCCACCCGGCCGCGACCCGCACACGCCGAGGGCACACGGCCCTCGGCTCCCCTCGCCACGAATCGCTCACACCAGAGTGGGCAAAACGCCACGAATCGTCAACAGCGCACCCGGCCGGGGGACACGGAAGCCGTCGGACCCTGACCCGGCCGCGCACCCTGACCCGGGCCCGGCGAAGGCGCGGCGGGAGCCGCCCGGTCCACCTCGCACCAGATGCTCTTGCCGGCGCCCTCGGGCTGCCAGCCCCACCGGTCCGCGAGGCCGTCGACCAGCTCCAGGCCGCGCCCGTTGGTGTCCTCGCCCTCGGCGTGCCGGGGCTGCGGCGGGCGGTCGCTCGTGTCGGCCACCTCGACCCGCACCCCGCCCTCCGCCGCGAACAGCATCCGCAGCACGGCCGGACAGCCGGTGTGCACCACGGCGTTGGTCACGAGCTCGGAGATGATCAGCACCAGCGTCTCGGCCAGCGGCTCGTCGTCCCCTATGCCCGAGCCGGCGAGCCGTGACCGGGCCCACCTCCGGGCTCGCCCCACCTCCGCCGGGTCCGGCCCGACCTCCAACTGAACCTGAAGCACCTGCACCGCTCACACCATCCGAACCGGCGGACACATCGCCTCGCGCCTCACAGCCATCGACGCCCTTACAGAACGTGATTCCCTTGTGAGACAGCATGGTTGACGTACAGTCACCGCAACAAGCGCTTCGGGCATATTCCAGCGCGAAGGAGTACGCGTAGTCCATACTGTGCGACGCACGCTGCGGGGAGTCGAACAGGAGCGCGCGGGGCGCCTCCTCGGGGCGCGAGCGGCGCGCATTCCCGGGCCCGGAGTCACCTCAGGGGCGACACCGGGACGATCCGGGCCAACGAGCACTCGCATCCCACGGAGCGTACCGGAGCCGGAGGCCGACTCCGGGCCGTGACGGCCCCGCCCAAGGACACAGACAGGTATCAACATTCCGTGACCCGACGGGCGCGGAGAGCGATGCCGGACGTCACAGTCCGGCGGCCACCGCCTCCTCGGCGCGCGCGGCGGGCAGCCGCAGCTCGGCCCGCACCCAGGCCCGCTTGAGATGCAGGTGGACGTCCGCCTCCCAGGTGAACCCCATGCCGCCGTGCACCTGCAGGCAGTCGCGGGCGTTTCCGGTCGCGGCCTCGTCGGCGAGGAGCTTGGCCCCGGCGATCTCGACGGGGTCGACGGTGAGGGAGGCGGCCCGGACGGCGGCGCGGGCGAGTTCGGTACGGACGAGCATCCCGGCGCAGAGATGCTTGACGGCCTGGAACCCCCCGATCACCTGCCCGAACTGCTCCCGCTCGCGGGCGTGGGAAACGGCCGCCTCGGTGGTCCGCTCAGCACTCCCGACTTGTTCGGCGGCGGTGAGCAGAACGGCTTCGAGAGCGGTCGCGCCCGCGTTGCCGGGCACGCGGTGCAGCGGGGTCAGCGGATCCACCGACCGCATCGGTACGGCCCCGGAGGCGTCCCCGACCACCGCGTCCGCCTCGTCCAGCCAAGGGACCAGCCCCTCCTCCACCGCGGTGACGACCACGTCCCCCTCCGCGGCGCCCGGCACGACCCCCGCCGCCATGTGCGTGGCCACCAGCGGGCCCGGCAGCAGCGCCCGTCCCGCCTCCTCGAACACCAGCACCGCCTCGGGGAGGCCGAGCCCCACGCCGCCGTCCTCCTCCGGGACCCGCAGCGCGAAGAATCCCGCCGCCCCGAGCTCCCGCCACAGCGCCCGGTCCAGCGCACCGCCCGCGTCCACGGCGGCCCGCAGGGCCTCCCGGTCGAAGCGGCCTTCGAGGAGGTCGCGTACGCCTCGGCGCAGGGCCCGCTGGTCCTCGGTGAGTCGGAAGTCCATGGCGGGGGTCACCGGCCCTTCGGCAGGCCGAGGATGCGCTCGGCGACGATGTTGCGCTGGATCTGGGAGGTGCCGGCCGCGATCGTGTACGAGAGCGAGGACAGCCGGTCCAGGGTCCAGTCGCGGCCGAGGTCGAGCGCGTCGGGGCCGAGGACGGCGGCGGCGGCCTCGTACAGCTCCTGGCGGGCGTGCGAGTAGTGCAGTTTGAAGACGGAGCCGCCCGCGCCGGGCACCCCGCCGGTCGCCTGGGCCTCGCTGACGTTGGCCTGGACGATCCGCCACAGGGCCTGGAACTCGGCGGAGAGCCTACCGAGGCGGCGTCGCAGGACGGGGTCGTCCCAGGTGCCGTTCTTCCGGGCGGTGCGGGCGAGTTCGCCGAGGAGGCGGCGGCAGGCGACGACCTCGCCGACGAAGGCGGTGCCGCGTTCGAAGGAGAGGGTGACCATGGTGACGCGCCACCCGTCGTTCTCCTCGCCGACCCGGTTCTCGACGGGCACGCGCACCTCGTCGAGGAAGACCTCCGCGAACTCCGCCGAACCCGCGAGGGTGCGCAGCGGCCGGACGGTGATGCCGGGGGCGTCCATGGGCATCGCGAGCCAGGTGATGCCCCGGTGTCTGGACGGCGCGTCCGGGTCCGTCCGTACGAGCAGCTCGCACCAGTCGGCGACCTCGGCGTGCGAGGTCCAGATCTTCTGGCCGGTGACGACGTACGCGTCCCCGTCCCGTACCGCCCGGGTGCGGAGCGAGGCGAGGTCGGAGCCGGCGCCGGGTTCGCTGAAGCCCTGGCACCAGACCTCGTCGCCGCGCAGGACCGGCGGCAGCCAGCGGGCGCGCTGTTCGGGCGTGCCCTCGGCGGCGATGGTCGGGCCCGCGTGGAGGAGTCCGACGAAGTTGGCGCCGACGTAGGGCGCCCCGGCGAGTTCGGTCTCCTCCAGGAAGATCAGCCGCTGGGTCGGGGAGGCGTCCCACTGGACGTCGGCGTACCCGGCGTCGTACAGCCTGCGCTGCCAGCCGCAGTCGTACGCCCGGCGCGCGGGCCAGTCCAGGGGGTCGGGTTTCGGCGGGAGGCCGGGCAGTTCCCGGGTGAGCCAGGCCTTGAGGCGGGCGCGGAACTCCTCTTCCTCGTCGGTGCAGGAGAGGTCCATCAGACGGCGTCCCGCCCGAAGTCGACGCCCCGGTCGAAGTCGAGGTCGAGCATGCGGATGGCGTTGCCGCGCATCAGCTTGTAGATCGTCTCGTCGTCGAGGCCCTGGACGTGGTCGAGGGCGACTTCCTTGGTGTGCGGGAAGGTGGAGTCGACGTGCGGGTAGTCGGTCTCGAAGGTGGCGTTGTCCCGCCCCACCACGTCCAGCGACGCGATGCCGTGCTTGTCGCGGAAGAAGCAGCAGAAGATCTGCCGGTAGTAGTACGTGGACGGCGGTTCGGGGATGAGGTCGCGGACGCCGCCCCAGGCGCGGTGCTCCTCCCACACGTCGTCGGCGCGTTCGAGGGCGTACGGGATCCATCCCATCTGGCCCTCGCTGTAGGCGAGCTTGAGCCGGGGGAACTTCACGAGGACGCCGCTGAAGAGGAAGTCCATCATCGAGGCCATCGCGTTGTTGAAGCTGAGGGAGGCCTGGACGGCGGGCGGGGCGTCGGGGGAGGCGGCGGGCATCTGGCTGCTGGAGCCGATGTGCATGTTGACCACCGTGCCGGTCTCCTGGCAGACGGCGAAGAAGGGGTCCCAGTAGCCGGAGTGGATCGAGGGGAGTCCGAGGTGGGTGGGGATCTCGGAGAAGGTGACGGCCTTGACGCCGCGGGCGGCGTTGCGCCTGATCTCGGCGACGGCGAGGTCGATGTCCCAGAGCGGGATGATGCAGAGCGGGATGAGCCGGCCGCCGCTGTCGCCGCACCACTCGTCGACCATCCAGTCGTTGTAGGCGCGCACGCAGGCGAGGGCGACCTCCTTGTCGTGGGCCTCGGCGAAGGTCTGGCCGCAGAAGCGGGGGAAGGTGGGGAAGCAGAGGGAGGCCTCGACGTGGTTGAGGTCCATGTCGGCGAGGCGGGCCTTGGCGTCCCAGCAGCCGCGCCGCATCTCGGCCCGGGTGATGCCTTCGAGGGTCATGTCGTCGCGGTCGAAGCCGACGGCGGCGATGTTGCGCTTGTACGGGAACTTGAGGTCCTCGTAGATCCACCAGTCGGTCGGCGGTCCGTCCGGGTCCATCGTGATCTGGTACTTGCCGGCGACGTAGGCGAGCTCGCCGATGCCGGCCGTGAGGGGCTGGGGGCCGCGGTCGCGGTACTTCTTCGGGAGCCAGGTCTCGAAGAGGTGGGCGGGCTCGATCACGTGGTCGTCGACGCTGATGATGCGGGGCAGTTCCGTCATGACCCCTCCATGTCTCTCATGGCGTTTCTGATGGACCGTCAGATCTGACGGCATCAGGCTAGCCGCGCACCCCTGGACCGACAAGCGCCCGGCCTCTACGCTCACCGCACGATCTGACGGAACGTCAGCCAAGAGGGGTAACGGATGACCGAGACCGCACACGCCCTGGGCGAGTCCCGCACGCTCTGGGAACTCGTCGAACGCCGCGCCGCCCTCACCCCCGACCGGCCCGTCCTCCTCCAGGGAGACCGCGTCCTCACCTTCGAGGGCCTGCGCGAGCGCGCCGAGCGCTGCGCCGCCGGGCTCCACACCATGGGGGTGCGCCCCGGCACGGTCGTCGCCTGGCAGCTGCCCACCCGCATCGAGACCGCGGTGCTCTCCTTCGCGCTCGCCCGCATCGGAGCCGTACAGACGCCCGTGATCCCCTTCTACCGGGACAAGGAGGTCGGCTTCGCGCTGCGCGAGTCCAAGGCCGAGTTCTTCGCCGTTCCCGGAATCTGGCGCGGATTCGACCATACGGAGATGGCCCGGCGGCTCGGCGCGCACGGCGTCTTCGAGGCGTACGGCCCCGATTCCCTCCCCGACGGCGACCCGGCGGTCCTTCCCCCGCCGCCGTCCTCCGGGACCGACGTCCGCTGGATCTACTGGACGTCCGGCACGACCTCCGACCCCAAGGGCGTCCTGCACACCGACCGCTCGCTCCTCGCGGGCGGCTCCTGCCTCGCCCACGCGCTCCATCTCACCTCGTCCGACGTCGGCTCGATGGCCTTCCCGTACGCGCACATCGCCGGGCCCGACTACACGGTGATGCTGCTGCTGTACGGATTCCCGGCCGTCATGTTCGAACAGTTCGCGCTGCCGGACGCCCTGGACGAGTACCGCCGGCACGGGGTCACGGTGGCCGGCGGATCCACCGCCTTCTACGCGATGTTCCTCGCCGAGCAGCGCAAACAGCCGGACGAGCCGGTCATCCCCACCCTGCGGCTGCTCGCGGGCGGCGGAGCGCCGAAGCCGCCGGAGATCTACCACTCCGTACGGAAGGAGCTGGGCTGCCAACTCACCCACGGGTACGGCATGACCGAGGTCCCCATGATCACCATGGGCGCCCCCGACGACACCCCCGAGAACCTCGCGACCACCGAGGGCCGCCCGCCCGCCGGCATGGAGATCCGGATCACCGGTTCCGGGGAGGTACGGCTCCGCGGAGAGGCCGTCTGCCGGGGCTATCTGGACCCGGCGCAGACGGCCGCCGCCTTCGACGAGGACGGCTTCCTCATCACCGGCGACGTCGGACACCTCACCCCGAGCGGGCATCTCGTCCTCACCGGCCGGATCAAGGACATCATCATCCGCAAGGGCGAGAACATCTCGGCCAAGGAGATCGAGGACCTCCTCCACCGGCACCCGGACATCGGCGACACGGCCGTCATAGGCCTCCCGGACGCCGAGCGCGGCGAACGCGTCTGCGCCGTCGTCGAACAGCCCCCGGGCGCCGCCCCGCTGACCCTCCCGGCGGTCACTGCCTTCCTCCGCGAGGCGGGCCTCTCGGTCCACAAACTGCCGGAACAGCTGGAGGTGGTGGCCGAACTCCCCCGCAACGAGACCCTGCGGAAGGTGCTGAAGTACAAACTCAGGGAGCGGTTCGGCCGCTCTCTATAATCCCCGGGATCCTTCCGCGAGTTCCCACTCGCGGAACCTGAGGGGGAATCACATGAGAAGACGACCCATCGCTTTCGCGGCGGGACTGGCGGCCGTCGCCGGCCTGCTGCTCGGCATACCGGCGGCGAGCCCGGCGACGGCAGCGACAGCGCCGACGACGACCGCGCCCTACGCCGATGAAGTACGTGTCATCAGCTGGAACATCTGCGGCGAGGCCGGCAGCGACCGCGGGAAGATCGGCTACTGCCCGTACCGCAACGAGCCCGGTCTCAAGATGGACGAGGTCAAGAAGCTCGTCGACGCCCACCAGGCGAACGTCGTGATGCTCCAGGAGGCCTGCGGCTACGAGGGCGCGACGCCCCCGGCCGGTGCCGAGAAGAGTCACATGGCGCTGCTCGCCGCCCGCCTCGGCGCCGGCTGGTCCCTCGCGCACGCCGCCGGGAACAGGGCCAAGGACTACACCGACGCGACCAACACCTCGCTCAACCCCGTATCGAATTGCCGCGGCACCGCTCTGGGCGGCACGGTCGGCGTCCTGCTCGCCGTCAAGGGAACCTTCGACGGCCCCGTCGAGCGCGTCGAGACCGTCCCCGCCGGGGTCTCCGAGCGCCGGCTTCCCCTGCTCTGCGCACGGGTCACCGGCCTCACGGACAAGCTCTGCACCACGCACCTCATCGACAGCGACAGCACCGTGGCAGAACGGCAGAGCAAAACCGTCCACGACCACCTCACATCCGCGCTCGCCACCGGTGTCGTCCTCGGCGGCGACTTCAACTACCGCGAGACCACGGCAGCCCTGGAGCCGATCACCACCGCCCTCGGCCGCTGCCGGAACGACGACGACACCTCCGTCCACTGGGAGAACGCCGCCGCCCAGCCGCACTGGAGCCGCATCGACCACCTCTTCGGAACCGAGCGGCCCGGTGGGCAGCGGTTCGTGTCCTGCACCGTCGACCACTCCCTCCTCGACACCACGCACAACCTGCTCTCCGGCGCCGAACCCCCCAACGGCTACTCCGACCACGCCCCGGTCATCGGCTACCGCCGCCCCGCCCCCGTCCCCGGCGACATGACCGGCGACGGCGCGCCCGACCTCGTCGCCGTCGACGCCGACGGCAAGCTGCGGCTCTACCACGGCGAGGGCACCGGCGGGATCCCCGGCGCCCACGACGTCATCGGCACCGGCGGCTGGTACAGCGCCTCGGTGGCGCACCGCGGGGACTGGACCGGGGACGGCAGGGAGGACGTGCTCGCCCGCGTCGGCGGTGAGCTGCGCGTCTACGCCAACCGCGGCGGCGGCGCGCTCGCCGCGCCGGTCACGGTCGCGACCGGACTGCCCACCGGCGCCCAGGTCGTGGGCGTCGGCGACACCACCCACGACGGACACCCCGACGCGGTCCTCCGGTACGGCGACAAGCTGTGGCTCCACGCCGGGGTCCGCGGCTCCGCACCGGCGGTGGCCGCACCCCGCGCGATCGGCGACAGCGGCTGGGACGCCATGACGCTCGCCTCACCCGGTGACGCCGACCGGGACGGCCGGGCCGACCTGCTCGCCCGGGACACCGGGACCGGCGACCTCTGGCTCTACCGGGGCGACGACGACGGGACCTTCGGCGACCGCGTCCTGTACGGGTACGGGTTCGGGGTCGGTGCGCGCCCGCTGCTCGCGGGAGGCGCCGACGCCGACCGGAACGGCGTGGCCGACCTGTGGGCCACGACGAACGAGGGCACCGGCACCCTGCTCTTCTACGCGGGCGGGACGGGCGACACGGGGACCCCGGTGGACGGCCCGCGCACCACGGTCGGGCTGAGCTCCTGGAACACCATCCGGTCCATCGGCTGACCCTGCCGGCGCCTCAGGCGCTGAGGGGCTCGGGTCTGTCCGCCATCGCCGCGGGAACGTCCTCGTACACCTCGAAGAGGCGGCGGACACCGAGCGCGCCGAGCACCCGGCCGACGTGCCCGTCCCTGTTCTCGGGGAGGATCAGGCGCAGCCTGCCGCCGCAGGAGCGGAGCAGTCGGCGGGCTGCGATCAGTACCCCGACCCCGCTGGAATCGCAGAACCGCACGGCGGACAGGTCGATCACCAGGTCGTGGCGGCCGCCCGCCACGGCGTCGTGGACGCGGCGGCGTATCCGGGGGGAGGTGACCAGGTCCATTTCGCCCCGCACGTGGAACACCGTCCAGGAGCCGTACTCGTTCTCGTCGACCTCGATCGTCGTCACGGTCGCCGCCTGCCCCACCGGCGCGAACCGAAACCCCCGGAATCAGGGATGACGCGTTCCTTACCATCCGGGGCGACGTCAAGGGCGTACTTGCGGGAAACATGCGTGCGTTGTCGGGACGGCGCACTACTTTGGAGGAGAACCGGGAGCCGTCGGGAAGCCACAGGAGGGGCGGAGGGTCGGATGGCGATGGACACACCACCGCGCTGGGACCGCAGGATGCAGCAGCGGCTGGCGCGCGGCGAGGCGGCCGCGCTCGGCGAGCTGTACGACCGGTTCGCCGCTCTGGTGCACAGCCTCGCCCACCGGGTCCTCGACGACGACGCCGCGGCCGACCAGATCACCCGCGAGGTCTTCGGCTACATCTGGGAGAACCCGGACGCGTACGACCCCAAGCAGGGGAACCTGCGCTCGTGGGTCGCCAAGCTGACACAGCGGCAGGCCGTCCACCGGCTGCGGCAGGCCGAGGCGACGGCGTACGCGGAGACGGGCCGGGGCTCGGCGGAGGAGCTGGAGCAGAAGGTGCGGCGGGCCTCCGTCGCGGCCCGCGCCGACTACATCGTGACGTCCATGCCGACACCCCTGCGGGCCGCGCTCGAACTGGCGTACTTCCAGCGGCGGGACTACCGGCAGACCGCCGCGGACCTCGGCGTCACCGAGGACGAGGCGCGGCGGCGCCTCCGCCTCGGGCTGCAGCTGCTCTCCTCGGCGAACCGGCCCGCGTCCGAGGGCGGCGGTCCGCCCGGCTACGGACGGACGCTGTGACCGGGGCGAACGACGACGACGGGAACGACGTCGCACGCGCCCCGTGGATACCGGGGCCGCGTCGGGCGGCGGACGACCACGCGGACCTGACGGCCGATCCGAACTCAGCGCCGGAAGCAGCGCCGGAAGAGGAGAAGTCCGGGGTGGAACCCGAGCCCGACGTACCGGTCCTCAGCCACGGGGTGCTCAAGTCCCTCCTCGGGGCGTGGGCGCTCTCGGCGTGTTCGGCCGGGGAGACGAAGGCCGTCGAGGACCACCTCACGGCCTGCGCGCCGTGCGCGGACGAGGCGCTGCGGCTGCGGGACGCGGTGACGCTGCTGCACGAGGACCGCGACCTGGACCTCGACCCGCTGCTGCGGTCCCGGGTCCTGGAGAACTGCCTGGGCCGGCGCCCGGCGCGCATCCCGGTGCCGGAATGGGTGACGCCGTACGACGCGGAGACCGCGCGGCTCGACGCGCTCCTGCGGGACATCGGCGAGTCGGAGTGGCACGCGCCGGTGCGGCTGAAGTGGTACGACGGGGACCGGATCGTACGCCGGAAGGCGACGGTCGCGGGAGTCATCGGCCATCTCCTCGCGGTGGACGGCCTGGTGTCGTCGGCGCTCGGGCTCGAAGACCCGCTGGGCACCGGGACTCCGGAACTGTCGCCGTCGGAGCGGACGGAGGCGTTCTGGTCGGGCCTGGACCGGCCGCCGAACCGCTCGATCCGAGGGCCGTGGCGGGAGCAGAGCCACACGCTGATCCGTACGGTCTCGTTCGCCGGGCGCGGTGTCGCGGACCTGACGGTCACGTACAAGGACTTCGCGCTGCCGCTGCGGGACTCGCTCCTTGAGCGGGCCTTCGAGTGCTGGGTGCACGCGGACGACATCGCGAACGCGGTGGCGTACCCGTACGCGCCGCCGAGCGGGGCGCATCTGCACGACATGATCGACCTGGCGGCCCGTCTGCTCCCGGCGGCCCTGGCGCACCGCCGCCGCACGGGCCTCGCGTCCCCCGCCCGCCGGCTGGTCGCGGCGGGCGCGCCGGGCCGCTCGCTCCACCTGGAGGTGGAGGGCGCGGGCGGCGGCCACTGGTACATCGCGCTCGACTCCCCGGCGGCGATCGGCTCACCGGAACAGACGGTGGCGCAGGTCGCGATGGACGGCGTCGAGTTCTGCCAGCTGGTGGCGGGCCACATCTCCCCGGAGGAAGCGGCGGCCGGACAGGACGGCGACCGCGAAGCGATCAAGGACGTCCTGTCGGCGGTGGCGTCGCTGAGCCGCCTGTAGAAAGACCCGCGGGAGGCACATATAGGCTGGTCAGCACTTGTGTCGTGCACATTGCCGGGAGGCACGACCCGCCCCCGTGACATGGAGTTCCTCCCTCATGCGCCGTGCGCTTCCGTCCGTCCTGCTCTGCGCCGCGCTGCTGACCGCCGGCTGCGCCACCGTGGAAGCGAAGCCCGGCGCCACCGCCCCGGCCTCGACACCGAGCGCCGTCGCGACGACCCCCGCCGACGAGACCCGCGCGATACGCGACGCCGTCGCGGCGACCGGCCGGACCACCGCCCGGTTCTCGTACCGGACGGAGATCGGTACGAGCCCGTCGGCGGCTCCGTACGTCATCACGACCAGCGGCGCCCACGACTTCGCGCGGGACCTCGGCTCCCTCCGTTCGGGCATGGGGAAGGTGGCCCAGGTCGAGGAGGTCCTCACCTCGAAGCGGATCTACCTGCGGAGCACCGTCGGCGACGAGACGATGCCGTGGTCCTATCTCGATCGCGCCGACGTCGAGGCCCGCCACGCCCTCCGGGCGCCCGCCAACGACCCCGAGTACACGCTGCGGCAGGTCGCCCTGGGCGAGCGGTTCACGCGGGTCGGCGAGGAGAAGCTGAACGGCGCGCCGGTCACGCACTACCGCGGCCACCTCCCGCACGCGGCCCTCATCCTGGAGATGGCGGAGGACCGTCGGGCGCTGGTGGACAAGATTCGCAAGCTCCTGGGCGGCCCGCTCCCCGCGTCCGCCGACGTGTGGGTGGACGGACGGAAGCGGGTCGTGAAGATGCGTCTCTCGCTGAACATCGAGGGCATGCCGCTCTCCGTCAACACGCTCACGCTCACCGAGCTGGGCAAGCCGGTGAAGGTCACCGTCCCCAGCGCCGACGAAGCCGCCGAGTCGGACGGCTCGATCCTCGGCTGACGCCGGTCGGGGTCGGCCGACGGCCGACCGCCCACCGGGCCGGTGGGCCGGTGGGCGACGGGCGTTACGCGAAGACCACCGTGCGGCGGCCGTTCAGGAGGATGCGGTGTTCCGCGTGCCACTTCACCGCGCGGGCCAGCGCCTGGCACTCCACGTCGCGGCCGATAGCGACCAGCTGGTCGGGGGTCACCTCGTGGCCGACCCGCTCGACCTCCTGCTCGATGATCGGGCCCTCGTCGAGGTCGGCGGTCACGTAGTGGGCCGTCGCGCCGATCAGCTTCACACCGCGCGCGTGCGCCTGGTGGTAGGGCTTGGCGCCCTTGAAGCTGGGGAGGAAGGAGTGGTGGATGTTGATGATCCGCCCGGAGAGCTGCTTGCAGAGGTCGTCGGAGAGGACCTGCATGTAGCGGGCGAGGACGACCAGCTCGACGTTCTCCTCGCGGACGAGGTCCAGGAGCGTCGCCTCGGCCTCCGCCTTGGTGTCCTTGGTGACGGGGATGTGCCGGAAGGGCAGCCCGTACGAGCCGACGAGTTCCTCGAAGTCGGTGTGGTTGGAGACGACGGCGACGATCTCGACCGGCAGCGCGCCGATCCGCGAGCGGAACAGCAGGTCGTTCAGGCAGTGGCCGAACTTCGACACCATGAGGACGACCCGCATGCGCTGGTCGGCGCGGTTGATCTGCCAGTCCATCTCGAAGGAGTCGCCGACCGCGGCGAAGCTGGCCCGCAGCTTGTCGACGTTCACGGGCGCCTCGGCCGAGAAGTGGACCCGCATGAAGAAGAGTCCGCTGTCACGGTCTCCGAACTGCTGACTGTCCTCGATGTTGCACCCGGTGATGAAGAGGTAGCTCGACACGGCGTGCACGATGCCCTGCTTGTCGGGGCACGAGAGGGTGAGGACGTACTGGTCGGTCATCCCGTCAGCCTGCCACACCCGGACGGGCCGGGTGACCCACTGTCCGGCAGACGGAACGGCGGGGTCAGGACCCGGTCATGATGTGCAGCACGTCCAGGGAGCGCGGAGGCGTGTCGGGGTCCTCCCCGTCGGCCTGCGCGAGGCGTACGTGTGCCTCGCGGGCGGCCCGTACGGCCTCCGGCCACCCGGGGTGCTGCAGATAGGCGGAGACGGGGGCGTCGGGGCCCACCTGGTGCATGATGCGCAGCACCCGGAGGACGGCGACGTCGACGAGGGCGGCCTCGCCGGTGTCTCGGAAGATCGAGCCGACGTATTTCTCGGCGGACCAGTTGTCGAGCCAGGTGTCCTCGACCAGGCGGTAGACGGCGTCGGTGACGTCGCCGTACCCGTCCAGGCCGGCCAGCCAGGTGGTCTCGTGGAACCCGGGGTCGGAGAGCATGTGCAGCGCCGAGCGCACGTTGCTGCGCCAGCGCCACCACGGCATGTCGTTGAGCGGCATGCCGCCCATGGTGGAGGAGCGACGGCCGCGACGGGAAGAGTTAACCGAACCGGAGACTGGACTGGACACGTTTCGATCGTACGTTCCCTTGTCCGGTAACCGGAGCCGCCCCCTCGCAGCCCCCGTAATTCACCTTCACGTCACCCACCGTTGAACCGACCTCACTCCCGCGTTACCCATGAGGCGGAAATGTGCATGCCCATGACCGGTAGGCGACTGACCTCACTCATCGCGTATGTCACGACCGCGGCGGCCGGAGCTTCGTTGCTCACCGGGTGTGGCGTGCTCCCTGGTACCACGGGGGGTTCCAGGGAGCCCGTCACGGTGATGACGTGGGCTCCCGACCAGACCCGAGCCACCAATATGCCCGGAATGCCCGCTATGGCGCAGGCCTACGCCCGCTGGGTCAACTCCCAGGGCGGCATCGACGGCCACGAACTGCGCATCCTCACCTGCAACGAGAGGAACACCGCCACCGGCGCCGCCGAGTGTGCCCGCCGGGCCGTCCGCGAGAACGCGGTCGCGGTCGTCGGCTCGTACAGCCAGAACGGGCGGGCCTTCATGGCGCCCCTGGAGGCCGCCGAGATCCCGTACATCGGCGGCTACGGCATCTCCGAGGACGAGTTCACCAGCCCGCTCTCGTACCCCGTCAACGGCGGCCAGGCGGCCCTCATCGCCGGTCACGGCATGCAGCTCGCCGGGTCCTGCCGGACCGTCTCCCTCGTCCGGCCCGACACCCTCGCCGGCGACAAGCTCCCCGAGCTCCTCGACTCCGGCCTGCGCAAGGCGAGCCACCGGGGGGCCGTCGACATCCCCGCCGTCGAGGACGCCGCCGAGTACACCGCGCAGGCCACCACGGCCCGTGAGAAGGCCGGTGAGAAGGACGGCTGCGTCACCGCCGTGCTCGGCGAGCGCACCCAGACCTTCTTCGACTCCTTCCGCCGCCTCCCGGACCAGGAGGGCGGCGGCGACAGCGGCGACAGCGGCAACGGCTCCGGCGACGACTCCGGCGAGAAGAAGGAGGCCGTGCGGATCTCCTCCGTCCTCGGCAGCGTCGGCCAGCCCGTGATCGACCGCACCGGAGGCGCCCACAGCCCCTTCGAAGGCGCGTTCGTCACCGGCTGGTACCCGGAGGCGGCCGACAAGAGCTGGGCGCCGATGCGGAAGGTCATCCAGGAGCACGCCTTCGCCGACAACCGGGTCGACCCGGCCGACGCGGGCGTCCAGACCACCTGGATCGCCTACACGGTCCTCAAGGAGGTCATCGAGGGCCTCGACTCCGACGAGATCACGGCCGGCCGGATCGCCCACGCCCTCGACCGGGGCGCGAAGATCGACACCGGCGGCCTGACCCCCACCCTGCGCTGGAAGTACGAGGACATGCTCGGCGCCCCCGGCTTCCCCCGGATCGTCAACCACGAGGTGACGTTCCAGGTGGTCCGCAAGGGGCAGCTGGTGGCGCAGAAGCCCGGCTTCGTCGACGTCGGCGAGACCGTCCTCAGCGCCCCCTGAGCCCGTCCCCTACAGCTGGGTGTACGTCCGCTTCTCCAGGCCGTACTTCGCGGCCGTCGGGTTCCACAGCGAGGCCGCCTTCTTCTTCGCGGTGGTGGCCTCGCCGCTCTTGTCGCTCGCCGCGACCAGGTGGTTGGTCGAGCGGGCCTTGCCGCCCTTGCAGGCCTTCTTGGCCTTCATCTGGTCCGCCCAGGCCGCGTAGTGGTCGTCCGCGGACGCCGAGGCCTGCCAGGCCTTGATGAGCGAGGCCGTCAGTGCGGGGTTGTCCGGGATCTTGTCGACCGACAGCGACTGGAGCTTGGTGACCAGGCCCCGGCGCTGCTCGGCGGCGCCCCGCAGGTCACTCGCGGCCTTGTCCAGGTTCTTGCACTGCTTGATGGACTCGACGGAGCTGATCACCGTGTCGCGGCTGCTGCTGCTGGTCGCGAGGAGCTTGCTCAGCTCCTGCGCCTGCGGCTCCGCCGGGTCGGCCGGCTTCTCGGTGGGCGGCGTCGTCGCCTCGCCGGACGGCGCGGCGGAGCTCTCCGCCACGTTCTGGGGGCCCTTCTTGGGGTCCTTGTCCTCGTCGCCTCCGCTGAGCAGCGCACCGGCGCCGAGGCCGACGACGGCGCAGCCGACGACGACGGCGGCGATCAGCGCGACCGGCGACTTGCGGCGCGAGGGCTCCGGCTCGGCGCCGTCGTCGTAGTAGGCGTCCTGGTAGGCGTACTGCTGCGGGGGCGCCGGCGGCTGGTGGTGCTGCTGGTGCTGCGGCGGCTGATGCTGCTGGTACGGGGCCGGGGCGGGCTGCTGGTAGGCCTGCGCGTGCGGCTGCTGCGGGGCCTGCGGCGCGCGCGGGGCCTCCGTACGGAAGAGGTTGTCGAACTCGGCGGGCGGCTGGCGCTCACCGGGCTCCTGCGCCGGTACGGGGGCGATGTACTGGGTGGCGTCGGAGGCACCCGCGGGTCCGGGGCCCTGCGCCTGGAGCGGCCCGGTGCCCAGGAACTGGGTCTGGGCGCCCCCGCCCTGCTGCGGCGGCACGGGGGCGATGTGCTGGGTGGCCTGCATGTCCCCGGCCGGCGGCGGATAGCCGTACCCGGGCTGCGGACCGGCCTGCGGCATCCCGCCGGGCGCCTGCTGCGGGTATCCGTAGCCCGGCTGCGGGCCCGGGTGCTGCCCCGGCGCCTGCGGCATCCCGCCCTGGACCGGGGACACCGGCGGCATTCCGCCCGGGACCGGCGCTATGTGCTGGGTCGCCTGCATGTCGGCGCCGCCCGGGGCGCCCGGCCCCGGGTAGCCGTAGCCGGGCTGCGGCGCGCCCTGCGGCGGGATCGGCGGCAGGTACTGGGTGGACTGCATGTCGGCGGCGCCGCCCGGTGCCGCCTCCGGAGGCAGGGGCTGTGCGGGCGGCAGCGGCTGCCCGCCCGGCGCTGCGCCGGCGGGACCCCAGGCGCCACCGTACGGCTGTGCTCCCCCTTGGGCGTTCTGCGCGGGGGGCACCGCCGGGTACTGCGGCTCCGGACCCTGTCCGTTCTGCGTCACCGGGACTCCTACTGATGGACCTACGGAATCGTCGGCTCACGCTACCGGGTGCGCCCGGGGCTCCGCACACACGTGTGAGCCCGGTTACACAACCTTCTCGAACGGCACCGCCCCCCTCAGGGACTAAGCGGCATACAGCTCCATCCGCGCCCCGAACTCCCGTACCACCGCCTCCCCCGCGTACGGCTCCAGGCGCTCCCGCAGATCGTCCAGGTACTCCGCGCCCCTCGACGACCGCAGCGTGCCGAGCAGTTCGAGCGCCCGCGTGCCCGTCCGGCAGGCCTGCTCGACCTCCCGCTGCTGGACCTGCGCCGAGGCGAGCAGGGCCAGGCCGATCGCCCGGCGCCGCGCACGGGTCTCCGGGTGCCCGGCGATCGACTCCTCCGCGGCCCGCGCCGCCTCCGCCGCGTTCCCCAGGTCCCGGTGGCAGTGGGCCAGTTCGTCGGCGAGGTACGCGTGGTCGAAGTGGGCGATCCACGCCGGGTCGTCGCCCGACTCCGGATCGGCCTGCTCCAGGGCCCGTACGGCACGGCCCGCCGCGGTCTCGAAGGCGCTGACGTCCCCGAGCAGCGCGTGCCCGCGCGCCTCGGCCGCGAGGAACATCGCCTCGGCCCGCGGCGGCACCTTCCCGCGCGCGCCCTCCTGCGCCGCCCGCGCCAACTGTGCGATCTCCCGTGGGTTTCCGAGCTGGGCGGCGAGGTGGCTCATCGAGGCGGCGAGGACGTACCCGCCGTAGCCCCGGTCACCGGCCGCCTGCGCGAGCCGCAGCGCCTGGATGTAGTACCGCTGGGCGAGGCCCGGTTCACCCGTGTCCACCGCCATGTACCCGGCGAGCTCGGTCAGTCGGGCGACCGCCGCGAACAGCTGCCGGCCGACCGCCTCCCGGTACGAGCCGGACAGCATCCCCGACACCACGCTGTTGAGGTAGTGGACGACGACCGGTCGCACGTGCCCGCTGCCGAACCGCCGGTCGAGGTCGACGAGCGCCGCCGTCATCTCCCGTACGGCCGCCACGTCCGCGACCCCGACGCGCGCGCCCGCCATCCGGGCCACGTGCGCGTCGGGCCCGGTGATCAGCCAGTCCCGGCTGGGCTCGACGAGCGCGGAGGACGCGACCGTGGAGCCGGAGAGGAAGTCGCGGCGGCCCACGTCACTGCGCCACAGCTCGCAGACCTGCTCGATCGCCCCGGGCACGGTCGGCGCGAACTGGAGCCCCACGCCGGCCGCGAGGTTCCGGCCGTTGGCCATGCCGACCTCGTCGATCGTGACCGTACGGCCGAGCTTGCGGCCCAGCGCCTCGGCGATGATCCCCGGCGCGCGCCCGCGCGGCTGCTGCCCGCGCAGCCAGCGCGCCACCGACGTCTTGTCGTACCGCAGGTCGAGTCCGCGCTCCGCGCCGACCATGTTGACCCTGCGGGCGAGGCCGGCGTTGGAACAGCCGGCCTCCTGGATGAGCGCCTGGAGCCGTTCGTTGAGCTGACGCGGAACGAGTGGCCTGGCTGCCATGAGTACCCCCTGAGGCCGTGCGGTGATCACTGGAGAAGTGATCACTGCCCGGTGGATATCCGGTCAATGCCGATGTGAACACGCGAAACCGGACACGTCGGCCGCGACTTCGCCGCCGACGCCCCCACCTGTGCGTACCCACCCCCGCTCCCCGTCCCCCCGCGCGCCCCCGCTCGTGCACCGATGCGCCCCGCGTGCAGGATCGATGCCTCACACCGCTCGGACCCCTGGCCGTAACCCCAGGTGGCGGGGGAAGTTGTGTTCACCGTGGAAGAGACCATCGGAGTCACGGAAGCCGCACAGATCCCCAAGCAGCGAGGCGAGCAGCTGCTGGACAGCGCCGTGCGGTACGCGGAAGAGCGGC
Source organism: Streptomyces sp. NBC_00250 (assembly GCF_036192275.1). Lineage (NCBI taxonomy): Bacteria > Bacillati > Actinomycetota > Actinomycetes > Kitasatosporales > Streptomycetaceae > Streptomyces > Streptomyces sp. NBC_00250. Next base: position 4,044,440 of record NZ_CP108088.1, read on the forward strand.
ACTGGGACGTGTTTCCCGGGACCTGGCTGGAGGCCGTCGAGGGCAGGGAGCGCTGCTCCTGCGGCGCGGACGCGTGCGCCGTGCCCGGCGCCCACGCCGTCAGGCCCGACTGGTCGACCCAGGCGACCGGCAGCGGGGTCGGCGCCCGGCGCATGTGGTCGAAGCAGCCGAAATCGTCGATCCTGCTGCCGACGGGTCGCACGTTCGACGCGATCGAGGTGCCCGAGTCCGCCGGGTTCCTGGCGCTCGCCCGGATGGAGCGGATGGAGCTGACGCTCGGCCCGGTGACCTGCACCCCGGACCGCCGCATGTACTTCTTCGTCCTGCCCGGCGCCGCGACCAAGGTGCCGGACCTCGTCCGCAAGCTCGGCTGGGTCCCGGCCGCCATCGACCTCACCACCCGCGGCGAGGGGCACTACGTGGCGGCCCCGCCCACCCGCATCGGCGGCTGCGGCGCGGTGCAGTGGGCCCGGCGCCCCACACCGGCGAACCGCTGGCTCCCCGACGCGGAGGAACTGATCAGCGCCCTCGCCTACGCGTGTGGCCGGGAAGCGGCGGAGGCGAGAAGCCGGACGTCCTGACCCTGGGTCCCCGCGGGCCCCACCCTTAGGGTGGGGCCCGTAAGACACACGGGGACGGACGAGGGGCTGACAGACCATGCCTGACCAGGCATTTGACGGAGTGTTCGACAAAGCGGGCGCCGCACCGGGAGACGGTGCTGTGCCCGCTGTGCGTGTCGAGGGCTTGTGGAAACGATTCGGCCAGCAGATCGCGGTGAACGGAATCGATCTGGTGCTGCCCGCGGGCAAGTTCATCGGGCTCGTGGGACCCAACGGCGCCGGCAAGACCACCACACTCTCGATGATCACCGGCCTGCTCCGCCCCGACCAGGGCCGCATCCAGGTCGCCGGGCACGACGTGTGGGCCGACCCCGAGTCGGTCGCCCAGGTCAAGGCCCGGATCGGCATCCTGCCGGAGGGCCTGCGGCTCTTCGAGCGGCTCTCGGGCCGTGAACTCCTCGCGTACAGCGGCCGGCTGCGGGGGCTGCCCGGTGCCGAGGTCGACAAGCGGGCCGCGCAGCTCCTCGACGTGCTCGACCTGACCGGCTCGCAGAACAAGCTGGTCGTCGACTACTCGACCGGCATGCGGAAGAAGATCGGGCTCGCGGCGGCGCTGCTCCACAACCCCGAGGTGCTCTTCCTCGACGAGCCCTTCGAGGGCGTCGACCCGGTCTCCGCGCAGACCATCCGCGGGGTCCTGGAGCGGTACACCTCCTCCGGCGCCACCGTCGTCTTCTCCAGCCACGTCATGGAACTGGTCGAGTCGCTCTGCGACTGGGTCGCCGTGATGGCCGCGGGCCGGATCCGCGCACAGGGCACGCTCGCCGAAGTACGGGGCGACGCGCCCTCGCTCCAGGCCGCGTTCCTGGAACTGGTCGGCGCGAACGGGCGCGAGGCGGCGGGCGACTCGCTGGACTGGCTGGGCGGCGGGGCGCAGCGATGAACGCCTTCCCGACCACGACCACGGCCGCCACCGGCACCACGGCCGGTCCCGTCCCCTCCCTCACCTCCGTCTTCGTGCGGCTCAAGTTGAGCCTGCTGCGCAACGGGCTGCGGCAGTCGAGCGGGCGTACGGTCGCGTACATCCTGTCCATCGTCATCGGAGCGCTCTTCGCCGCGGCCCTGCTGCTGTCCTTCGTGCTCATGCGGGGCAGCGCCGATGCCGACAGCATCGCCATCCTCGTCACGGGGGCCCTCGCGCTCTCCTGGGCGGTGATGCCGCTGTTCATCCCGAGCGGCGACGAGACCCTCGACCCGTCGCGACTCGTCATGCTGCCGCTGCGGCCGCGGCCGCTGGTCCGGGCGCTGCTCGTGGCCTCCCTCGTGGGCATCGGCCCCGTCCTCACCTTCGTCCTGGTCCTGGGCGCGGCGCTGTCCGTCGCGCACGGCGCGGCCGGCACGGTCGTCGCCGTCCTGTCCGTCCCCCTCGTGACCGTCACGTGCGTGGCGCTGTCCCGGGCCGTGGCCGCCGCCAACGTCCGGCTCCTCACCTCCCGCAAGGGCCGGGACCTGGCGCTGCTCAGCGGTCTGATCATCGCGGTCGGCATGCAGGTCGTGAACTTCGCCGCCCAGCGCCTGGGCCAGGCCGGCGGTCTGGAGTCGCTCGAACCGGCGACGGCCGTCGTCGGCTGGCTGCCGCCGGCCGCGGCGATCGGCGCGGTCGACTCCGCGAGCCAGGGCGACTACGTGGTGGCGACGGTCCGGCTGCTGCTCACGGCGGCCACGCTCGCGGGACTCGGGTACTGGTGGCAGCGGAGCCTGGTGCGGCTGATGGTCGAGCCCGACGGTTCGACGATCGGCGCGGCCTCGGACGCGTCCGTCCGCGCCAAGTCCGACAGTGCGGGGCTGCTCGGCCGGATCCTGCCGGACGGACGCACGGGCGCGGTCATGGAGCGCAGCCTGCGCTATCTGTGGCGTGACCCGAAGACGAAGGCCGGGGCCGTGACCTCGCTCGCGCTCGGCCTGATCGTCCCGCTCGTCAACGCGCTCCAGGGCACGGGCTCGATCTACTGGGCGTGCTTCGCCTCCGGCATGCTCGGCATGCTGATGTACAACCAGTTCGGGCAGGACACCTCGGCGTTCTGGATCGTCGCCCAGACCATCTCGACGACGGCCGACGCGTACGCCGAACTCCGGGCGCGGACCCTGGCCCTGCTCATGGTCACCCTCCCGTACGCGGTCTTCGTCACGGTCCTCACGGTCGCCGTCCTGGGCGACTGGTCGCGGCTCCCGGACGCCGTAGGCCTGGCGCTCGCCCTGCTCGGCGCGATGCTGGCGACGGGCGCGGTGGCCTCGGCCACCTTCCCGTACTCGATCCCGCAGGACAGCGGCTACAAGAACGTGGCTCCGGGACAGGGCGCTCTGGCGTGGATCTCGATCCTCGGCGGCATGCTCACGGCCCCGCTGCTGTGCGCCCCGCTGATCGGCGGGACGATCTATCTCCACCTCTCCGACCAGCAGTCCCTGCTCTGGCTCCTGCTCCCGGCCGGCACGCTCTACGGCGCGCTCCTCGTCTGGGCGGGCCTGAAGGTGGCGGCGCCGCGGACGGCGAGGCGGCTGCCGGAGATCCTGGCGGCGGTCAGCAAGGGGTAGGTGCGCCGGTGGCGCGTGCAGTACGTCGATGGCCCACCCGGATCCGTCCGGGCGGGCCATCGACGTGGTCGGACCGGTCCTCCACCTGAAAGGGTGACGACCATGGTCGACACATGGGATTCCTGGCAGTCGGCGTCCGACCCCTGGCAGGGGCACGACGTCGGCGGTCTCCTCGTCGCCCTGTTCGCCGGGGCGACGACCCTGATGGCCCTCACCGTCTACCTGTTCTCGCGGCTCGCGCCGCAGAACCTCCAGCGGTACACCCCGACCCGGGCCCTGCGGGACGTGCCCCTGCTCGCCCTCGCCGTGGCAACCGCCCTCTACCTGTGGGGACTTCTCCTCGTCCTCCTCACGGAGGACCAGGAACAGGCCCAGGAGTGCGAGCTGCGGCGCCCCGGAGACGTGCCTTCCCTCGTCGGCCGCAGAGGGGACTTCTTCCCGCTGCGTGTCGTCTGCGAGGGGTCGAACGGCCACGACTACAACGTCGTCGTCCCCGACTACATCACCCCGGCCCACGCCGCCCTGCTGACGGTCGCCCTGCTCTGCGCCGCCGGCTCCGCCGTCCTCCACCGGAGGCGGCTCGTGGCGGCCGACGGGGCGCCGGGCCCGGTCAGCCGGTGAAGGCCTCGGGACCGAAGCGGCCCCACACCACGAACCCGATGAGGACGATGTAGGCCAGGTCCACACCCACGAGCTTCAGCTCCCGGCGCCGGAGCCGGACGATCACCGCCCCCAGCATGACGAGCAGCAGTCCGACGGCGGCCAGCGGCACGAGGACCGGTGCGATGCCGAGCACCGCGGGCAGGATCAGACCCACGGCGGCCAGGGCCTCCAGGGCCCCGATGGCCTTGACTCCCCCGGCGCTGAAGTCCTCGACCCACTGCCCGCTCGGCCCTGCGGCGGCGATCTTCGTCTTCGGGGTGACCAGCTTGTAGCCGCCGCCGGCGAGGTAGGCGAGCGCGAGCAGTCCGGTGACGATCCACAGGGCGATGTTCATGGGGTTCTCCTTCAACAGGTACGGGGGAGGCGCGGGCGCGGCTAGGCGTACTGGCCGGGCTGGTAGCCACCGGCGGGCTGCTGGATCATGACGTTGGCCCGGTTGAAGGCGTTGATGAGCGCGATCTGGGAGACCAGGGCGGCGAGCTGGTCCTCGTCGAAATACTTGGCGGCGTCGGCCCAGGCCTCGTCCGTGACGCCGCCGGCGCCGTCGGCGAGGCGGGTGCCCTGTTCCGTCAGCTCCAGGGCGGCGCGCTCGGCGTCGGTGAAGACGGTGGCCTCGCGCCAGGCGGCGACGAGGTGGAGCCGTATGGGGGTCTCCCCGGCGGCGGTGGCGTCCTTGGTGTGCATGTCGAGGCAGAAGCCGCACCCGTTGATCTGGCTGGCGCGGACCCTCATCAGCTCCACGGTGGCGGCCGGCAGCGACGCGTCCGCGAGCACCTTGCCCGCCGCGATGATGTGCTTCCAGGCCTTGACGGCGACCGGGCTGTCGAACATGTTCAGGCGAGCGTTCATGGCGGGTTCCTCCGTCGTCGGTCGATGACTACACCCCCAGGACGGAACGAGCTCGCCGAGATGTGACATCCCGGAATGTGACCCGCGTCACCCCGACTGCCGGGCCGTTGGAACAGGGTCGACCGGCCCCGGCCGGAGGGCCGTCGGGTACGGACTCCGGCGGGCAGCCCCTGTCCGCGGGAGCTACGGCCGGTAGTAGGCGTCGATCGGCGCGCGCGCCTCGTCGAACAGCGCCGGGCCCTCCTGCGCCACCGCCGGCCAGGCGCCCGACTGCGGGTTGAGTTCGACGAGTTGCTCGGTGGAGAGGGCATGGACGACCCGGCCGATCCCGGAGCGGACGATGCCGCCTGCACACATGCCGCAGGGCTGGCAGCTGGTGTACAGGGTGACCCGTGCGGCCGTCTCCGGGTCGAGCTCGCGGGCCGCCCAGCGGGCGAGCTTCAGTTCCGGGTGGGCGGTGATGTCGTCGTCGCGCCGCACCGTGTTGTGGGCCTCGGCGAGCACGGTGCCGTCCGGGCCGGCCAGCAGGGAGCCGTACGGTGCGTCGCCCAGGGTGACGGCACGGGCCGCGATGCCGATGGCGCGCCGCAGCAGGGTCTCGTCGGCGGTGGTGATCACGATGCGTTCCTCCATCGGGTGGCCACGGCGGTGAGCGCATGCCAGGCCCGGTCGGGCCGGCGGGTCTCCTCCGGATCTCCGTGGTACGGGTCGAACACGACGGTGTCGGCGCCGAGCAGGCGGAGCTGCTCAAGGTCGTCGAGGATCTGCTCGACGGTGCCGACGCCGGCGGGCCGTTCGGGGTCGTCGACCGGTGTGTCGGTCAGGCGAAGGGCGATGCGGGGTGCGAACGCCGGCAGCGAGTGCTCCGACAGGACCGAGCGCATCCGGGCCAGGGGGAGCCGCAGCGGGTGCCAGGCGTCGCCGAACCTGACGGTACGCCGGATCGCCGCCTCGCTGTGGCCGCCGACCCAGACGGGGACCGGGGTGTGGACCGGTGCGGGGACCGGGTGGTGGACTTGGTCATGGACCTGGTCCAGGACTTGGTCGCGGACTTGGTCGTGGACTGGGTCGTGGACCGGCGAGGACACCGCGGCCGTCGTGGTGGTCTCCGTCTGCGCGCGCCAGGCGTCCCGCAGGGTGCCCAGGTAATCGTCGGTGAGCCTGCCGCGCCGGGTGAACGGCACGCCGAGCGCCTCGAATTCCTGACGCGCCCAGCCGACGCCGACCCCGAGGACGAACCGGCCCCCACTGAGCTGCTGGAGATTGGTCGCCATGCGTGCCACCAGGAGCGGATGCCGGTAGGGAAGTACGAGAACGGTGGTGCCCAGCCGGAGCTCGGTGGTGATGCCGGCCAGCCACGACAGCGTGGTGAACGGCTCGTAGAACGGCTCCGGGTACCGCTCGGCCACGTCCGGGGTGACGGCCACGTGATCCGACATCATCAGGAGGTCGAAGCCGAGTCCCTCCGCGGTCCGCGCCCACTCGCGCAGGACGCCGGGATCGGTCCCGGGTCCGAAGTTCGGGACGTTGACGCCTAGTTGCATGGTCCGAGGCTATCCCTGCGACAGCGGGATACGGAACTGGAAACTCCCGGTGATACAGGACTTCTCCCGTGCTTCTGCCGGTAGCATCGCGATATGACCGCGAATCTTGACGAAGTCGACTGGGCGATCATCGAGCAGCTGCAGCAGGAGGCCCGTATCTCCCTGAGCGAGTTGGGGAGGCGGGTGAAACTCAGCTCCTCGGCCACCACGGAGCGGGTGCGGAACCTGGAGGCGCTGGGCGTCATCACCGGCTATCACGCCGTGGTGGACCTGACCAAGGTCGGCTATCCCGTACTCGCCGTGGTCCGGCTGAAGTACCCGGGCAACCATCACCAGCCGCTGCGGCGGCTGCTCGCCGAGCGCCGGGAGATCCTGGAGTGCCTGCGGACCACCGGCGACGACTGCTACACCCTGAAGGTGGCCGCGACCTCCATGGAACACCTGGAGACCCTCATGGACGAGCTGGCCGGCTTCGGCAGCACGACCACCAGCGTCGTCTACAGCCGGACACTCCCCTACCGCGGACCTTCCCGAGTCCGAGACGCCGGATAACGGGCCGCGGAGGCGGCGAGGCCGCGAACCTCCGGAGCGGCAGTCGGCGAGGCGGCGAACGTCCGGAGCGGTCGCCGGGCCCGCGCCTCAGTCGTACGCCTCGCCGTCGTCGCCCTGGACGCGGGCCCCGCCGCCCAGCGCGCGGGCGACCGTCCGGAGCACGGCGAGAGTGGCCGGGTCCGGGTTCTTGACGACGACCCGGCGCAGCGGTTCTACGAGCGGCACGGCTTCGTCGCGGTGGAGCGGACGGACGGACAGCGCAACGAGGAACGCGAGCCGGACGTCCGCTACTCCTGGCGGCCCCGCTGAAGCAGCGTTCGGCACCGTTCCGCCTGCGGCAGGCGGAACGGTGCCGACTGGTCCCGGGAGGCGCCCCGGCGCCCGGCGGTGTCAGCAGATCGCGCCGGGCCGGGCCTCGGTGGCCTTGAGCAGATCCCGCACCAGGCCGAAGTCGATGTTCTCCGGCCTGCGGAACCGCAGGCATCCCCCCTTAGGCCCGGGCCTTGTCCGACGGTGGTGCCTCGGCGACGAAGAAGAGGAAGCCGATCTTGGTCGAGAGGGCCTGGAACTCGTCGGGGAACAGCTCGCGGGCGGCCGGGTCGGGCTGCGGCTCGCTGATGACGGTCAGGCGGAAGCCCGCGGCCGCGAAGGCGTCGGTCATGGCGTGCAGCGGCCTGCGCCAGAAGGTCAGTGGGACGGTCTTCCCGTTGAAGTTGAAGTCGCTGGTGTAGCTGGTGGTCGCGAAGTAGTCGGGTCGGGGGTCCTGGATCGCGTAGTCCACGAAGGGGTGCTGCACGGACACGATCAGGCGGCCGCCGGGCCTGAGGACGCGGCGCAGCTCGGTCAGCGTCGGCCCCCAGTCCTCCAGGTAGTGCAGCACCAGCGACGCGACCACGTCGTCGAACGCGTCGTCGTCGAACGGCAGGGGGTCTGCCAGGTCGACCACGTGCAGGGCCGTGTCGGCACCGAGCCGCCGCCTGGCCAGCTCCAGCATCCCGGCGCTGGAGTCGATGCCGGTGACGTCGGCGCCTCGGTCGCGCAGTGCCGCGGACAGGGGACCCGAGCCGCAGCCGGCGTCCAGGATCCGACGGCCGGCCACGTCTCCGGCGAGGGCCAGCACCGCGGGCCGCTCGTAGTACGCGTTCAGGAGGTTGTTGTCGTTCTCCGCCGTGTACGCCTCGGCGAAGCTGTCGTAGTCGTTCGCCTGGGCGGGATCTGCCGCCGTTGCAGGCTGGGCGAGGGTCTCGGTCATGTCGGTGGCTCGGTCCATCACCGCAGCCTACGGTTTCACATGATCCGCCGGACAGGAGCGGTGAGTTGCGGCTGTCCGGCCGCCGCCGGGATCAGACTCCGACGGCTCCGTCGATCCGTTCCCGGATCAGGTCGGCGTGTCCGTTGTGACGGGCGTACTCCTCGATCATGTGAATGAGCACCCAGCGCAGGGAGACCGTGCCGCGCCACGCGTCCCGCCCCTCGACGTCCAGGTGCGCGGCCCCGGTCACGAAGGCTTCCGCGAAGGCGACTTCGTCGTGCCAGGCCGTCCAGGACTCCTCGACGGTATCGGGTTCGGGGCCGCTGCCGTCGAAGTCGCCCTCGGGGGTTTCCGGCGAGGAGAAGCGCAGCTCGATGTCCTGCCCGGCGAGGACGGACCGGAACCAGCGGCGTTCCACGTCGGCGAGGTGCCGGACGAGGCCGAGCAGGGAGAGTGAGGACGGGGGCACGGAACGCAGGGCCAACTCCGCCTCCAGCCCTGAGCACTTCAGCTTCAGGGTGGCCCGCTGGGCGTCCAGCATCGCGACGAGCATGGCCCGCTCGTCACCGGTCGCGGGGCCGCTGAACCGGCCCTCGCTGCCGGCGCCGGTGAACAGTTCGATGCGTCGGTCGGGAATCTTCATGCCCGCATCATGATCTCCGGATGGCCGGCCGCGGAAGCGCGAGCCGCCCGAGAAGGCGATGGAGGAGCGCCGTCGCGCGCCCCTACCGTGCAGCCGAACCGAGCCGTCCGGCCGAGGACTTGGCGTTGACCACCGTGCGGGACCTCCCGCCCGCTCCGACGGCGAGATCATCCGTTCCCCCGCCTGCGCCGAACGCCTCGGATAGATTTCCGACGTGGACGCGCTGACCCCTGAAGACCCGACGTACGTGGGCCCGTACCGCCTCATCGCCCGTCTGGGGGCGGGCGGCATGGGGCTCGTCTACCTCGGCCGCTCCGACATGGGCCGTACGGTCGCGGTCAAGGTCGTACAGGCCGAGTTCGCCGCCCAGCCCGAGTTCCGCAGGCGCTTCGCCCGCGAGGTCGCGGCGGCCCGGCGGGTGGGCGGGAACTGGACGGCGGATGTCCTCGACGCGGACACGGACACCGAGGTCGCGGTGCCGTGGGTGGCCACGCAGTACATCGCCGGGCCCGACCTGACCAGTGTCGTCGCCCGCGACTTCGGCCCGCTGCCCGAGCACTCGGTGCGCGTCCTCGCCAACCGGCTCGCGCTCGCGCTGCAGGTCGTGCACGACGCGGGCCTGATCCACCGCGACCTCAAGCCGTCCAACGTCCTGGTGACGGTGGACGGGCCCCGCGTCATCGACTTCGGCATCGCGCGGGCGATGGACAGCCTGGCCGGAGACAGCCTGCACACCCGCACCGGCATGCTGATCGGCTCGCCCGGCTTCATGTCGCCGGAGCAGGTCCGGGGCCTCGAACTCACCCCCGCCAGCGATGTGTTCTGCCTCGGTGCCGTCCTCGTGTACGCCTCCACCGGGCGTCTCCTCTTCGGCGCCACCGACACCGGCCTGAACGCGCACCTCTTCCGGGTCGCCGAGGAGGAGCCCGACCTCACGAACGTACCGGATTCCCTCCTCGGTCTCGTACGGACCTGTCTGGAGAAGGACCCGGCCAAGCGGCCCACTCCTCCGCAGATCGCCGCACAGACGGGCGGGGACGACGGCGGGGTCTGGCTTCCGGGGGAGGTGCTGGTCCAACTGGGGCGCCATGCGGCCCAGTTGCTGGACTATGTCCCCGCCGCTCGTGCCGAAGCGTCCCCGGCCTCTCCCGTGACGGAGTCGGCTTCCGGCACTCCGGCCTCCCCTGCGTACGCCCCGGCTTCCCCGGCCCTCCCCGCCTACACCCCGACCACGCCGTCCACCCCGGCGCCCGTCTCCGCTCCCGCCTCCACCCCGCCTCCCTTCTCCGCCTCGGCCCCGACCGCTCCGGCCCACGGCGTACCCGCTCCGTCGCCCCGCCGCCGGGGAACCCTGGCGGTGATCGTGCTGGCACAGCTGGCGGCGCTGTTCGGGGCGACGGCCGGGCATCAGGACTACTACGAACACGACAGCCCGGAGTCGTACGCCTTCGGGGTCACCTTCGCCGCACTGCTGTTCCTCGGCGGGCACCTCGCCGACCGCGTCGGCGGCAGACGGACGTTGGTCATCGGTCTTTCGGGACTCGCGGTGGCCTCGGTGCTCGGCATCGCGAGCGCCGGCGCAGACCTCACCGTGCTGATCACGGCCCGTGTCCTGCAGGGCGGCTTCGGGGCGCTGGTGACGGCGGCGGCGCTGGCCCTGGTGTCCACCGCCTTCCCCGAACAGAAGGGACGGCGGAAGGCCTTCGGGGTCTACGCCTCGGTCAGCCTCGGCGGGCCGGCGCTCCCGATGGTCACGACCGGGGCGATGGGCTGGGGCCCGGCCCTGGGCATCGTCGTGATCCTCGCCCTGATCTCCCTGGCCGCCTCACGCGTCCTGCCGCTCGACCGCCCGGACCGCACCGGCACGCGGTTCGACGTGCCGGGCATCCTGCTCGGCACCCTCGGGGTCGGCGCCCTCGGCTACGGCTTCGCCAACGTGTCGCCGAACTGGAACAACCCCCTGGTCATCGGCCCGCTCGTGGTGGGCCTCCTCCTGTGTGCGGCCTTCCTGTGGCGGCAGAGCGTCGCGTCGAGCCCGCTCCTTCCGTCGTACGCCCTCAAGGAGCGAAACAGGCTCGGCGGCTTCCTCACCATGCTGCTCGCCGCCGTCGGCGTCCTCGCCCTGGTCCCGGCCCTGACCCGCATCCTGATGTGGTCCTTCGGCCATTCCGTGGCCGAGACCGGGCTGGCCATGCTGCCCATGGTCGTCGCGATCGCCCTCAGTGCCTCCCTGATCGCCCCCCGTCTGCTGAACCGCTCCGTGGCCCCGCGAGTCCTCATCGCCTCGGGCCTGGTGATCACCCCGTTCGGGGTGGCCCTGGGCATCTTCGGCATCGAGAACGGCGGCGGGAACGCTCTGCTGCAGCCCTCCATGATCCTCGCGGGCCTGGGTGCCGGCCTGGCCTTCATGCCGATCTTCGCCACCGTGACCGCCCCCGAGACCGCCGCCGTCATCGCCCCCGTGACCGCCGCCGGGCCCGACCGGTACGCGGGCGGCGCCTCGGCCGCCCTCCTCACCGCTCAGGCGGTGGGTGGCGGCCTCGGCGCGGCGCTGGTCGGCGGTATCGACGCACCTCCCTGGTGGGCGGTCCTCTGCACGCTCCTCGCGGCCCTGACCGCCGGTCTGACGGTGACGGGCAGGGGCCTTGTGCCTCCCGGCGAACAGCTCGCGCCGAACCACCGGCCGTGAGGAGAGGGACGTCTCAGACGAGGTTCGTCAGGAGTTCCGCGAAGATCCGTGGACGGCTGAAGTAGCCGACGTGCGAAGCCGTGAGGGTGTGCACGTCGAAGGGGTGGTGCGGGGTCAGCGCGTCCGCCGTGCGGATCATGTGGTCCTGGACCGCCAGGGGAAGGCTCCGGTCGGCGGTGAGCCGGACGTACGTGTGCGGCACCCGCCCCCACGTGTCGGCCCGGACCAGCGCCCCCGGTTCCATCGCCGAGTAGGTCTCGTCCGGGTCCAGGGAGTCGATCAGCAGCCGGAACTGGTGGTCGGTCGAGTCGGCCATGACGGCGGCCTTCAGCGCCGCGAACACGTCCGGATCGGTGTGGGCGGCCCGCCAGTTCAGCCGGACGACGCCCGGATCGCGTACGCCCGGCACGGCGATCCGGGCCACCGCGGCGTCCAGGAGGTTGTCGTCGACGACGTCCCAGGGCTCGGTGAGCATGGCCGGATCGCTGAGGCAGAGCGCGGAGAGGTAGACCACCCGGTCGATCAGCTCCGGTGCGGTGTTGGCGACGGCGCTGATCGTCAGGCCGCCGAGGCTGTTGCCGACCAGGACGATCGGCCCCGACGCGGCGAGCCGCCGCAGGGTGTCCACCACGTGGCGCACATTGTCCTTCAGCGTGACCCCGCGCAGCGCGGAGGGCGCGGCGGCAAGGGCCGTGACGTCCTGGGGCTGCCGGTAGTAGGCGGCAGGGGTGTCGGCGAAGTCGCCGTGACCGGGCAGGTCGACGGCGTGGGAGCGGTATCCGAGCAGGGCCAGCTCGTTCTGCAGCGGGCCCCAGGCCCGGGCGTTGCTGGAGCCGCCGTGAACACATACGAAAACGGGGCGCGAGTCTGCGCGCATGGTGAAGTTCCTCGTCATCCTGAGGTGAAGTGTGAGCGGTGGACCTGGGCGTGGGACCCCGTGCCGACGGCGGCCGGCATCGCGGTCAGCGCGTCGACCGGCCGCGCAGGGACTGCCAGTTGTGGATGACGGAACACATGCGGGTGACCGTAACAGCAGGAGCCGGGTGCCGTCAGGGAATTAACGGCCGTGCGGCCCGGACCGCGCTGGTGCACACTTCCTCATCATGGATTCCACGATGGACGAGTTGCGGCGCCTTCGGTCCGGGCCGGGAGCCGAGGACGACCAGTCGCTTCCGTTCCTCGTGCGCGTCCGGTTCACCGCCGAGGATCCGGCTCAGGTCGTCTCCCGTGCGCGTGCGGTGTTGACGGGCGTGGTGGAGCAGGTGGGCGACTGGCCTGCCTTCGACCGCTGGCCGCAGCTGCTGCCGACGTGGTTCGTCCAGCGGTGCGCGCCCGAACACCCGGAGCCGGAGCACGGTGAGCCCGTCGATGCCGAGGCATGGATGCGGCGATGGCAGGCGATGACGCCGGAACAGAAAGCAGCCCTCAGCCAGGGGCCGTGGACGCTTTCGGGCTGGCTGGACTGCTTCGACCCGACCGAGGAAGGGAGGGGTGACGATCGCAGCTGGTGGTGGTGGCACGCCGGAACCGATGAGTCCGGCGGCTGGGTGCAGGTGGTCACCACCGGCTGGCCGTTCGGCAGCGGTTCGCTGACCTGGCTGATCGAGGCCTGCGGTGGTGCGGATCTCGTCCACGGGCCCTGAGGATCGACTCGACCGCGCCAACCGGATGAACCTTCGCCACCCTCTTCAGTCGCGACGCCGCAGAATGTAGAAGTTCCCGTCGTCGGGGTCGCCGACGGTGACGAACAGCTTCGGTCGCTCGTCACTTCCGGTCACCCGCCACTCGTCCATCAGGCAGTCCGCGACGGACACGGTCACGGACTGGGACCACGGCCCGCTCCCCGGGTCGTACTCCCAGGTTCCGTCACCGCTGCACTTCTTCAGCACGGTTTCGAACGAATCGTCGAAGTCGGACGTCTCGATGCGGGTCGCCGTGACCCTGCCGTCCGCCGCGAGGGTGAGCGTTCCGCCCCTCCCGTCGGACCACGTCCCGGCCATCCGCTCCTTGTTCAGCTGTGGGGGCTCGTATCCGATCCCCGCGTACAGGGCGATGCCGGCCAGCGTGAAGGCAGTGACGGCGGCGAGCGTCCCGTACAGCGCCACCCATCCGAACACCGCGCGGACGGAGAGCCGCGGGCGGTGCGGAAGCAGCACCCGGCGGGCGGCGAGCGCGGGGACGGCGAGCGCCACCGCCGCCGTGACCCAGCCGCAGAGGCCCGCCACCGGACCCGCCTCCGCGAGCACCGTCACGGCCAGGGCGGCCGGGGCCGTTCCGGCGGCAGCCAGTGCCGGGACCCACCACCCCGCCTCACGCCCCGAGAACCTGCGGCCGAGTCGAGCGGCCCCGGTCAGCAACGGGATCACCAGGGCGTACGTCAGCAGGGCCGCGAAGGCGGCCCCGAACGGCGCCAGAAAGATCAGGAGGAAGACGCCCATCGGGTTGATGGGCGCACTCGGGCCCTCCTGGGTCGCCTGCCAGACGAAGAGCGCGATCACCCCGATCACGGACTCGACGAACTGCACCGACAGCGAAGCGGCCAGCACCTCGCCGATCCTGTCGCGCACAGGCACCTGCGCCTGCTCGCCCGCCCGCCCTTGCATTTCTGAACGCATTCAAATCCCCTCCCGCCCCGCATCCTCCACCATGCGGAACGGAACCCCATCGCCGGGGTCCCCTGGCCGGAGCCCGTGACAGAGGCCGGTGCGGGAACAGCGGTTTGCCCCGGGAGGCGACCAGGGCAAGATCGTGTGCAGTGACGAGCGGTCGGAGGCAGCAGCATGGCCCGGGAAATCCAAGTGACGTACGACTGCGCCGATCCGCGCGCCCAGGCGGAGTTCTGGGCCGCGGCGCTGGGCTATCGCACCCAGCCGCCGCCCGAGGGGTTCGCCGACTGGCCGTCCGCGCTGACGGCGCAGGGCGTACCTCCCGAGCTCCAGAACCTCCGGGCCGCCATCACGGATCCGGAGGGCAAGGGACCTCGCCTGTACTTCCAGAAGGTCCCGGAGGGCAAGACGGTGAAGAACCGCGTGCACCTCGACGTGCGCGCCGCGCCCGGACTGACCGGGGACGAGCGGATGGCCGCGCTGGCCGAGGAGGCCCTCAGGCTGGAGGCGCTGGGAGCGAAGGAGCTGTACCGGTTCGAGGCCAACGACGTGGACGAGTCGATGATCGCGATGTCCGACCCCGAGGGCAACGAATTCTGCCTGGACTGAGCGACCGATCCCCGGCCGCGCGCGTCAGCCTCCCCCCGGCGGGGACGAGCCACCGGACGAGTCCCCCGCGGCCGATGGGTCGACAGGGCCTCTCTCCGTTACGCGAGTCGGGCCTGGAGGAGTTCGTCCCGGCGCTCCCGCCAGGGCACGACGGTCTTGTCCGGGCCCGGGCCGAAGCGGCGCGCATGGGCTTCCCAAGTCCGGACGCCGCCGACGGTCAAGGCGCTGGCGGCGGCCGTCCCGGCGGAGCTGCGCAACGAACCGGCGCGACAGCATGAGTAAGCATTTCCGGTGGGCCTCTAGACCACTTGAAGTGAAGGCCCCTGGATTACCGGTGTTACCGGAATCCCCTGCATTCCCAGCGAACAGCCGGACGTGGGAGACGCCTTCGCCCGATACAGCACGCTGCGCGCGCAGGCCCCCCGCCCCCGGAGGATTCCGTGCGACTGATCGAACAGGCCGCTGGGACGGGGGTGGGACGCCGTGAGGGCCCCCACCCGTCGGGGTGGAGGCCCTCACGTACACGTCACCAGGTACGGGTCAGAAGGTGCCGCGCAGGTCGGCCCAGTTGATTTCCCAGCTCTCCGGGAGCCCCGGCTGGAGCGCGCCGGTGCCCTTGCCCGCGTAGAGGACCAGGCAGCCGACACCGCGGCAGCCCTCGCCGTTGTAGTTGCTGGTGGTGACGCCGGCCAGGTCGTTGAGACCGTCCGCGTTGAAGTCGCCGACGGCGAGCATCGAGGCCATGACGTTCCAGCCGCCGGAGCCGATCAGCACGCGCGTGCCGAAGGAGCCGGTGCCGGTGCCCGGGTAGAACCAGAGCTTGCCGGTGGCCGCCTCGCGGGCGATCAGGTCGGCCTTGCCGTCGCCGTTCATGTCGCCGGGCGCCACGAGCGAGTTCATCGCGTTCCAGCCGCCGGCCCCGATC
Source organism: Streptomyces sp. NBC_00250 (assembly GCF_036192275.1). Lineage (NCBI taxonomy): Bacteria > Bacillati > Actinomycetota > Actinomycetes > Kitasatosporales > Streptomycetaceae > Streptomyces > Streptomyces sp. NBC_00250. The sequence continues at coordinate 4,059,924 of NZ_CP108088.1, forward strand.
AGCTTGCGCGCGCCCAGGGTGCCGGTGGCGGTGCCGGGGTAGGCCCAGAGCTTGCCGGTGGACGGCTCGACGGCGAGCAGGTCGGAACGGCCGTCACCGGTCAGGTCGCCGTACGCGGTGAGCTTGCTCATCCCGTTCCAGCCGCCGGAGCCGATCAGCTTGCGGCTGCCGAGGGCGCCGGTGCCGGTGCCGGGGTAGAGCCACAGCTTTCCGGTGGCGCTCTCGCGGGCGATGACGTCCTCGCGGCCGTCGCCGGAGAAGTCGCCGTGCCGGGTGAGGGCGTTCATGGCGGTCCAGCCGGCGGTGCCGACCAGCTTGCCGGAACCGTCACCCGGCAGGAACCACAGGCGGCCCGCCTCGTCACGGACCAGGACGTCCGACTTCCGGTCGGCGTTCATGTCGCCGAAGCCGGCCGCCTTGGGGGCGGTCGCGGTCTTCCACTGGGGATACGCGGTCCCGAAGCACTCGCGTTCGGTGGGGACGAGCTTCACCGAGCTGACCGAATCGCCGACGAAGCTCCACTCGGTGCCTGCCGGGTCGGGGGGACGCACGTCCGCGCCCAGGGAGTCGACGTAGTTCGGGCCGTCGTACAGGCAGAGGTACTTGTTCGTGTGGTTGACGATCGAGCGGAACGTGTTGTCCCAGGTCCCGAGCGTCGCCCTGTTCACGTTGGTCTTGTACATGGTGCCGGTGCCGTTGTCGGACTTCCAGGCACAGAAGTAGCCGGACGGGCAGTCGCTGATCGCGGCCTGTGCCGGCGCCACGCTCGCGCCCAGCAGGCCGAGCGAGGTGAGCCCCAGCGTCGTGGCCACCGTGGCCACGCGCCGCAGCATGGAAATGCGCATTGAGTTCCCTCCCAGCGGCGCGGAGGCATGCTGCTCGACGCGCCGTGAGAGGGACCGTACCTCGCCGGTTTCCCATGCCATCGCGGGGGCCCCGATTCCTGGTGGCACGACGAAGGCCTCCCCCTCGGTTTCCCGGGGTGGAGGCCTTCGGCCGACCGAACTCACCGATCAGTACTCACCGGTGCTCACCGGCCAGGACTCACTGATCAAGACTCACCGATCAGGACTCACTGATCAGAACGCGCCGTTCAGGTTCCACCAGCTGTCGGTCTCCGGGAAGCCCGCTTCGAGCTTGCCCGTGCCGGTGCCCGAGTAGAGCACCAGGGCGCCCTCGCCGCGGAACACGTTGGAGGAGTAGCTGCTGCCGGAGATCGCGGCCAGGTCGTTGTGACCGTCGCCCTCGAAGTCGCCGACGGCGAGGAGGGAGGCCATGACGTTCCAGCCGCCGGCGCCGATCAGGACGCGGGTCCCGAGGGCTCCGGTCTTGCCCGGGTAGAGCCAGAGCTTGCCCGTGGCCGCCTCGCGGGCGATCAGGTCGGCCTTGCCGTCGCCGTTCATGTCGCCCGGCGCCGCCAGGGTGTTCATGACGTTCCAGCCGCCCGCGCCGATCAGCTTGCGCGCGCCGAGGGTGCCCGTGGACGTGCCCGGGTAGAGCCACAGCTTGCCCGTGGACTTCTCGACGGCGAGGACGTCCGAGCGGCCGTCGCCGGACAGGTCGCCGAAGGCGGTGATGCTGTTCATGACGTTCCAGCCGCCGCTGCCGATGAGCTTGCGGGCGCCGAGGCTGCCGGTGCCGGTGCCCGGGTAGAGCCACAGCTTGCCGCTGGCCGTCTCGCGGGCGATGACGTCCTCGCGGGCGTCGCCGGTGAAGTCGCCGTGGCGTGTGAGGGCGTTCATGACGTTCCAGCCGCCCGCGCCGACGAGCTTGCCCGTCCCGTTGCCGGGCAGGAACCAGAGGCGGCCCGCCTTGTCGCGGACGAGGATGTCCGACGTCCGGTCGGCGTTCAGGTCGCCGAAACCGGCTGCCTTGGTGGCCTGACCCGCGTGCCAGACCGGGTACGGGTCCATGGCGCACTCGCGCTCGGTGGGGACGAACTTCACCGAGCTGACCGAGTTGCTGCCGGGACCGCCCCACTCGGTGCCCGAGGGGTTCGGGTCCATGACGCCGACGTCGCCTTCGAGGCCGTGGTTGGCGTCGTCGTACAGGCAGGCGAACTTGTTCGTGCGGTTCACGACCGACCGGAACGTGTTGTCCCAGCCGCCGAGCGTCGCCACGCTCGTGTTCGTCTTGTACATCGTGCCGGTGCCGTCGTCGGTCTTCCAGGCACAGAAGTAGCCCGACGGGCAGTCGCTGATCGCGGCCTGGGCGGGCGCGGCGCCCGCGCCCAGGAGCCCGGCCGAGCTGAGCCCCAGCGCCGTGGCCACCGTGGCCACGCGCCGCAGCAGAGATATGCGCATGCGGTTCCTCCCTGAGGCGGCGCGGAGAAGGCCTCGAACGCGCCGCGAGAGGGACCGTACCCTGCCGGGCACTCGCGCCCGGCAGGAGGGGGTCGCCCTTCCCCAGGAGGGCGATCTACGAGGTGAGGACGCCGTTCAGGAAGGGGCCGACCGCCTCGCGCCAGGCGTCCGGGTGCTCGTAGTGGAGGAGGTGGCCCGCGTCGGGGATCTCCGCATACGCCCCGCGGGGCAGCACCCGGACCATCTCCTGCGCCTCGGCGCGGCCCAGCTCGCCGTCCAGGCCGCGGACGACCAGCGTCGGGCAGCGGACCTGGGCCAGCGACTCCCAGTGGGCGTCGTGCACCCAGGTCTCCCGGGAGGTCAGCATCTGCTCCGGGTCGAAGACCGGGCGCCAGCCGTCCGGGTGCTCGGCCATCACCTCGGCGAAGAAGGCACCCCGGGCGGGGTTGGGCCGCTCGACCCACGGGTCCTCCTCGCCGAACCAGCGGCGGGCGGCGTCGAGCGAGGGGAACGGGGCCGGCCAGCGGCGGAACCAGTCCCGCCACTCGCGCTGCGAGGCCGCGCCGAGCGCCGAGGCGCGCATGTCGCAGATGACCAGGGCGTGGACGAGGTCGGGGCGCTCCGCGGCGAGCTGCCAGGCCGTGAGGGCGCCCATGGAGTGGCCGATGAGGGTGACCGGGCCGAGACCGAGCTGCTCGACGGCGGCGGCCGCGTCCGCCACGTACGCCTCGCGGGTGAACACCCCGCCGGGGGGCTTGTCGCTGTGCCCGTGGCCGCGCTGGTCGAGGGCGATGGTGCGGGGGTGGGGCCCGGGCCGGCGAGGGACGGAGGAGGCGGAGAGTACGGAGGGGGCTCCGGGCGCGGGGAGCGTGATGGCGGGGGCGCCGGGGCCGGGTCGGGGCACTCCGGTGTCGAAGGCGCCGGTGTCGAAGGCGCCGGGGCCGAGCCCGATGCCGGGGGATCCGGGGACGGGGACGCCGGGGCCGGGGAGCCCGATGCCGGGGGATCCGGTGTCGGGGCGGGCGGCAGCTGCCGTGAGGCGGCTGATCGCCGGGGCCCAATGGGCGGCGTGGCCCATCAGGCCGTGGAGGAGTAACACCCCGGGGCCGGTCTGCGGGGCGGTCCCGGGCGTGAAGTCCCAGGCCGCCAGCCGTACGCCGTCGGCCCCGGTGACGTCGAGTCGTCGCGCCATCCCTGGCACCCCCTCTTCTTGCCGTCGAACCACGCCAGACTATCGAACTCGCATTCGAAAATGCGCTCCTGCCGCGCAACACCCCTCGTTCGAGTGACAGGGCTCAAGGATTGACGGCCGCTGCCGAGGGGAGATCTTGAACGGGAGGCGGACCGCTCGGGGAAAAACGGTCCGAGGGGATGACCTTGAGAGCTCGGGGCTCCAGGTCAGCACAGGGGAGGACAGGCCCCGGCGCCCAAGGGCGCCGGGGCCCTCTGCTGTCCGGGGCGCACGGGCCACCGGGACGGACGGCAACCGACGCACCACATCCACTCGCCGCACCGCCCCACCCCTCCCCGGTATCGCCTCGCCCGACCCCCGGTGTCGCACCACTTCGACCCAGCGTGGCACGGCGAGGGCGCGGGCGTAGCCATTCCGGCGTAAAACGGGGCGCACGGCGGTCGTCGGCCACGCCGGGCCGCACCGAGGCCATCCCTTGCCCCCCACGTCCAACCAATGCCCCACGCTGCGGGTCAAGTTGGTCATGCTCAGTTCACAGGTCCTCACCAAGGGGGACTCCGACGCGACCCGAGGAGAGGGACCCGGCCGGCAGCGCCCTGGTCACCACCGAGGAGGACGGGTTCGTCCTCAAGATGTGGCAGGCGTGGACGGGCGGTGCGGCCGTCGGAATCCTCTTCCTCGGCCTGTGGGGCGTCCTCGCCCCCTACATCTGACCGGAAACCACTGCCGCGGAAGCCGAAAAGGGCGCCCCGCCGGTCCGTTCACCGGCCGGCAGGACGCCCTCGACTCCGTACGAAAGCTGTGAAGCCTCAGCGCTTCGCGACGAACACGTGCGCCGCGACGTCCGCGTCCAGCTCGGCCGCCTCGCCGCTGCTGCCCACGAGAATGCCGCCCGCGGACTCCGTCACCGACACCACGGAGCCGGGCTGCACGCCCGCCCGCCGCAGCGTGTACATCAGCTGGGCGTCCGTCTGGATCGGCTCGCCGATCCGGCGGACGACCACCGTCTTGCCCTCGCTCGCGTCCAGCTCGGCGAGCGACACCATCGAGTCGTCGAGGAAGGCCTCGGCCTCCGCCTTCTCGCCCAGCTCCTCAAGGCCCGGGATCGGGTTCCCGTACGGCGACTCCGTCGGGTGACGGAGCAGCTCAAGGACCCTCCGCTCCACGGCCTCGCTCATCACGTGCTCCCAGCGACAGGCCTCGGCGTGCACCTGCTCCCACTCCAGGCCGATCACGTCGACGAGCAGGCACTCCGCGAGGCGGTGCTTGCGCATGACGCGGGTGGCGAGGCGGCGGCCCTCGTCCGTGAGCTCCAGGTGCCGGTCGCTGGCCACGGCCACCAGGCCGTCGCGCTCCATCCGGGCCACCGTCTGGCTCACCGTTGGGCCGCTCTGGTCGAGCCGCTCGGCGATCCGGGCACGCATGGGGACCACACCTTCCTCCTCAAGCTCGAGGATGGTGCGGAGATACATCTCCGTTGTGTCGATCAGTCCGGACATACGTGCCCCTCGATGAGTCGTGCGCTGGCCCTGCACCAATTCTGACGCATCGCGCCGACAACCGGGCCGCACCGGCCGAAGGCGGTATTGACAGAGCAATGGTCCAGACCGCACCGTGATCGGCGACCGGGGCACGACCACGACATGACGCGACGACGTGACGGCGACGAGAAGGAGCTTCTGGAATGGGCGACAGCGCGGGCGAGAGCAAGCTGGCCGGACAGTTCTTCGACGCCGCGATCGGCCTGCTCCAGCAGGTACGCGACGGCGACTCGGCCGAGATCGCCGAGGCGGGCGCCGCGATCGCCGAGGCCGTCGCCAACGGCAACCGGCTCTTCGCCTTCGGCGCGGGCCACTCCTCGCTCGCCGCCCAGGACGTCGTCTACCGGGCGGGCGGCCTCGCCCTCATGAACCTGCTCGTCGTCCCGGGTGTCGTGGGCGTCGACGTCATGCCCGCGACGCTCGGCTCCGCCCTCGAACGGGTCGACGGCCTCGCCGGCGCGGTCCTGGACTCCTCCCCCGCCAAGGCCGGGGACGTCCTGATCATCATCTCCCTCTCCGGGCGCAACGCCCTGCCCGTCGAGATGGCGATGAACGCCCGCGCGCTCGGCCTCACCGTCATCGGCGTCACCTCGGTGGCCTACGCGACGGAGACGAAGTCCCGGCACGTCTCGGGCACCTACCTCAAGGACCACTGCGACATCGTCCTCGACTCCCGGATCGCCGTCGGGGACGCGGAACTCACCCACGAGGGCATCGAGGCCCCCTTCGCACCCGCGTCCACCGTCGTCACCAGCGCCCTCATGCAGGCCACCCTCGCCGCCGCCGCCGAGGACCTCGTCCGCCGCGGCATCGAGCCGCCGCTGCTGCGGTCCGGGAACGTCGACGGCGGCCACGAGTGGAACGGCCGCGTGATGACGGAGTACGGCGACCGGATCTTCTACCGGCACTAGAGGGCGGTGGCGGGAACGGGCTCGGACGCGGGCCCCGACACGGGCACCGGCACCGGCACGGGCTCGAAGGTGTCCGTGCCGCACAGTGCCCGCCCGTACAGCGTCCGCAGGGCGCCGTCGATGGGATGGGGCTGCGGGATCCCCTCGGAATCCCGCTCGTTCCACCGCTGCAGGTTGACCGCCACCGACATCTGACGCCTGCCGTCGGCCCTGGTCAGGGAGATGGTCCCGGCTCCCCAGAGCGAGCCGTCGTGACCCCAGAAGGTGCCGCAGCCGGGAACGACGACCTTGTGCAGGCCGAGACCGTAATCGATCATCGTCCCGTCCAGGGCGCGGACCGGGATCGTGCGCTGCATCTCCGCCAGCGACGCACGGCCGACGATCCTGCCGCCGAGCAGCTCGGCGTAGAAACGGTTGAGGTCCTCCATGGTGGCGACGAGGCCGGCTCCCGTCATCGCCCAGGACATGCCGTAGACGCTGTAGTCACGCGGCGGGTCGAGCAGGCCGAACATGGCCTCGTACATCCGCGGGTGCGGCCCGTCGATCCGGGGCCCGTCCGGGAACCCCGTGTGCCGCAGCCCCGCGCGCTCGATGACGTGGCGGGTGATGTAGCGCTCGGCGGTGGTGCCGGTCACCCGCTCCAGGAGTTGGCCGAGCAGCAGCCAGTTGGTGTTGGAGTAGACGCCCACCGGGCCTCCGGGCTCGCCCGTGGGCGGCGCCGCGAGGCCCAGTGCGATCAGCTCGGCCGGGCGGAACTCCCGGAACCGGTTGTCGTCCAGGCTCCTGGGCGAGTTCTCCTGGAGGGAGGGGAACGCGTACGGGATGTAGTCGGGGATGCCACTGGTGTTGTTGAGGAGCATCCGGACCGTGATCCGCTTGCCCCGCTCCCCCGGCACCAGGTCCGGCAGGTGGTCACCGACGGGTGCGTCCAGCTCGATCCGGCCCCGCTCGACCTGCTGCATGACGGCGGCCGCGGTGAAGGTCTTGGTGATACTGGCGACGCGCTGACGCATCCCGGCGTCGACGGGCCGACCGGTGGCGAGGTCGGCGACCCCGGAAGCTCCGCGCCAGGTCCGGCCGGCGTCCCGCACCTCGCCGAACACCCCCGGAACGCCCGCCCGATGGACACCGTCCATGGCGGACCTCAGCTTCCCGGGATCGACACGGGCGGGCCCGGACGTCGCCGCGTCCGGGCCGGGAGCGGCCGCCACCGTCCCCACGCAGGCCGTGAGCGCGGCCACACCGGCGCACAGGACGAGTCGGATCTTCTTCGACCGGAGCTTCACGGCGTACGTCCTTCGATCGGGTCGGTGCGGTCCGTCCGAGTCAAGAACGGTGCGAACACTTCGAGTTCGGGGTTCATGGCGACCATCCTCACGGGGTCACCCCGACCGGGTCGCCCGCCGTCCGTCGGACATCGCGCACCGGTCACGCGCCGATCGTCGGACTGCGGGCGGCGGGCGCCGATCGCCGTCAGGCCCCGCCGATGGCGGCCCGTCGGTGGCGGCCACTCGGTGGCGGTCAGTCGGTAGCGGCCACTCGGTGGCGGTCAGTCGGTGGCGGTCAGGAGCAGGGTGTTCAGGGTGGCGTAGTCGGCGCCGCCCTCAAGTTCCTTCGCCGTGCCCTGCTCCAGCAGTTCGCGGGCCGCCCGCCCGGCCAGCCCGTACGCCGCCTCCGCGATCGACGAGCCCGCGCTCACCCGGGCCACGCCCGCCGCCGCGAGCTCGGCCACCGACAGTGTCCCGGGGCCGACCGCGACGTTCACCGGCAGCGGCGACGCGGCCACCAGGCGCTCGACCGTCGCGGCGTCCAGCGCGCCCAGGACGAAGATCCCGTCCGCCCCGGCCGCCGCGTAGGCCACGGCCCGGGACAGCGTCTCGTCCAGCCAGGCCGCACGGTCCCCCGGCGGCATCCGGTGGGTGTCGATGCGGGCGTTCACGAAGAGCGGGACCCCGGCCGTGTCCGCCGCCCCGCGCGCCGCCGCGATCCGGGCGGCCTGCTCGGCCACGGGGCGCAGGGCGTCCGGGCGCAGGGTGTCCTCCAGGTTGATGCCGACGGCACCCGCCGCGAGGACGCCCCGTACGGTCTCGGCCACCCCGGCCGGATCGTCCGCGTAGCCGCGCTCGACGTCGGCGGTGACCGGTACGTCGACCGATGCCGCGACACGGGCGACCGCGGCCAGCGCCTCGTCCCGGCCCAGGTGATCACCGTCGCCACGGCCGAGCGACCACGCCACGCCCGCGCTGGTCGTCGCCACCGCCGGGGCCCCGGCGTCCGCGACGACGCGCGCCGAGGCGACGTCCCACGCGTTGGGCAGGACCACCGGCCGGCCGGGCACGTGCAGGGAACGGAACAGCCGGGCCCTGTCCGGAAGGGTCGCGGAAAGCGTGGGAACCGCGGGAATCGTGGCGGCCTTCGGAGTCTTCGGAGTCGTCATGGCCGGATCCCATCACGGTGCCGGACCGGCGGCGGGGAATTTCCCCGCGCGGACCCAGCCCGGGGAAGCTCCCCGCGCGGACCCAGCCCGGGGAAGCTCCCCGCGCGGACTCAACCCCTCCCGAGGTCCAGCGCCGCCGCCACCCTCGACGCCACCGCCTCCGCGAAGACCACGTCCTCGCGCTCGAAGGGCTGTCGGCACGCCGCCCGCAGAAACGTCACCACGCCCAGCGTGCGACCCCGGGAGCGCAGGGCCACGCAGACCGCGTGGGCCGCGTCGCCGGGCCACTGATGGGCCTCCGCCCACACCTCGGCCGTCCGGCCCGCGCTCGCCCGTACCGTGCCCACCCGGTCCCAGGCCTGGAGCGCCGGGTGCCGCGGGCCGTACCGCAGCGGGATGCCGCCGCCCACCACCGGCGAGGCCGGGCCCGGGGCGCCCGCCGGAGTGGCCAGGGTCCGGGTCAGGCGCCGCTCGCCCGCGACCCGGTCGACCAGGGCGTGATCCGCGAAGCCGGCCAGGGCGAAGTCGAGCAGCACCGCGGCCGCCTCCGCCGGGTCCTCGCACTCGGCCGCCGCCGCGCCGGCCCGGTGCAGCTGACTCCACCGGAACCGCAGCCGGTCCGCCTCCCGGGCAGCGAGCCGCTCCTCCGTCACGTCCTGGAACAGCCAGGCCACCCCCAGCGGCACCGGCTCCTCCGCCATCGGCGAGGACAGCCGCAGGAAGCCGCTGCGCCAGCACCGGCGCCGCTCCCCCTCCGACGTCCGCAGCGTCACCCAGACCTCGGCGGGCGCCGGCGGCGTGCCCTCCGCGAGTACGTGCTGGAGCGCGCCCTCCAGCTCCTCGGCCCCGTGCACGACGACATCACCCAGCGGGCGCCCGAGCAGGGCCGTACGCCCGGTTCCGAAGGCGCGGGCCGCGTGGCCGTTGACCATGGCGGGGCGCAGATCGGCGTCCACGAGGACGACTCCCCAGGAGGCGTCCTCGAACAGGGCCTCGCTGAGCGCCACCGAACGCTCCAGGTCGAGCTGGACGTGGACCTCGCTGAACGCGCAGTACACCCCCGCCGGAGCGCCGTCCGCCCCTCGCACCCCGGCGGCCTGGCTCCGTACGAGCACCCGGCCGCCGTCCTTGCGGAGCAGCGCCAGCTCGTGGACCTGCCGCCCGGGGCCCTTCATGGCCCCCATCAGCCGCTGCAGGGTCTCCTCCGCGTCCGCGCTCCGCGCCGCCCAGCCCTCGAACCCGCGCCGCCCGACGGCCTCGGCGGCGGACCAGCCGAGGATCCGCTCGGCCTCGCGGTTCCAGTGCGTGATCGTCCCGTCCGCGTCGAAGGCGCAGAGCGCCGCGTCCATCCCGTCGAGCAGCGCGGCCAGCAGATCGGCCCCCGCCCCGGGAACGGAAGCGGTCTCGCTCGCGGACCCCGTGAAAGCACTCATCCCGGCAATCCCCCCGGCCTCACCCTGGCACTCCCCCTGGTGCAAACCATTCAACTGGAACGTGACCCAGAACACATCAGGTTCACCGAAATCGTTGCGCGGCGGAAACGAGCACGCAAACCCACGGGGCGGCCGCGGGGAGCGCGCACGCCACGGGCCGGGGCGCGAGCCGCGTCGCTAGGGCGCCAGGCGCTCCACGCGCCACTGCTCGTCGCCCTCGCGGACGTACCGCAGACGGTCGTGGAGGCGGTTCTCGTGCCCCTGCCAGAACTCGACCGCGTCCGGGACGACCCGGACGCCGCCCCACTCCGGCGGGACCGGGACCTGGGCGTCCTCGGGGTAGCGGGCGGCGAGTTCCCCGTAGCGGGCGAGGAGTTCGGCGCGGGAGTCGATCACCGAGGACTGGCGGCTCGCCCAGGCACCCAGCTGGGAGCCGTGCGGGCGGGTGCGGAAGTAGGCGACGGTCTCGTCGCGGCCGATGCGCTCGGCGCGGCCGGTGACGATGACCTGGCGGGCCAGCGGGTGCCAGGGGAAGAGCAGCGAGGCGTACGGGTTGGCCGCCAGCTCCGCGCCCTTGCGGGAGTCGTAGTTGGTGAAGAAGACGAAGCCGGCCCCGTCGTAGTGCTTGAGGAGCACCGTGCGGGAGGACGGGCGGCCGTCGGGGGTGGCCGTGGAGACGATCATCGCGTTCGGCTCGTGGATCGCCGGGTTCGCGGCGGTCTCCTTGAACCAGCGGGCGAACTGCGCGATCGGCTCGGGCGCGAGGTCGGACGCCGACAGCTCCGTGGTGCGGTACTGCTCGCGCATGTCGGCGGGATCCAGGGCATCGTTCACAGGATCGGTCACGGGGCCATCCTGCCGCAGCACCCCAGTCTGCCCGGCACCGCGTGCCGTCAATCCTTACTCGCCGGATCGGCGCAGTGTGCCGGATGTCACGCTTCCCCGCATCATCGGAACCGTACAGACTCTTGGGCTGGACTGCTGTTGAATCCCCACCATCTGTTGAATCCCCACCGTCCCCACCATCGACCAGCACTCGGTTGATCGATCATCGATAGAGGAGCCGCCTGATGTCCGACTTCGTACCCGGGCTCGAGGGAGTCGTCGCGTTCGAGACGGAGATCGCCGAACCCGACAAGGAAGGCGGCGCCCTCCGCTACCGCGGCGTCGACATCGAGGACCTGGTCGGTCACGTCTCGTTCGGCAACGTCTGGGGGCTGCTCGTCGACGGCGCCTTCAACCCGGGCCTGCCGGCCGCCGAGCCCTTCCCGATCCCGGTGCACTCCGGCGACATCCGCGTCGACGTCCAGTCCGCGCTCGCGATGCTCGCCCCCGTGTGGGGCCTCAAACCGCTCCTCGACATCTCCGCCGAGCAGGCCCGCGACGACCTCGCACGCGCCGCCGTCATGGCGCTCTCGTACGTCGCCCAGTCCGCCCGCGGCCAGGGCCTCCCCATGGTCCCGCAGAGCGAGATCGACAAGGCCGATTCCGTCGTCGAGCGCTTCATGATCCGCTGGCGCGGCGAGCCCGACCCGAAGCACGTCAAGGCCGTCGACGCCTACTGGACGTCCGCCGCCGAGCACGGCATGAACGCCTCCACGTTCACCGCGCGCGTCATCGCCTCCACCGGCGCCGACGTGGCCGCCTCCCTCTCCGGCGCCGTCGGTGCCATGTCGGGCCCCCTGCACGGCGGCGCGCCCTCCCGCGTCCTCGGCATGATCGAGGAGATCGAGCGGACCGGCGACGCCACCGCGTACGTGAAGCAGGCCCTCGACAAGGGCGAGCGCCTCATGGGCTTCGGCCACCGCGTCTACCGCGCCGAGGACCCCCGCGCGCGCGTGCTGCGCCGTACCGCCCGCGAGCTCGCCGCGCCGCGCTTCGAGGTCGCCGAGGCCCTGGAGAAGGCCGCGCTGGAGGAGCTGCACAACCGGCGCCCCGACCGCGTCCTGGCCACGAACGTGGAGTTCTGGGCGGCCATCGTCCTCGACTTCGCCGAGGTCCCGGCGCACATGTTCACCTCGATGTTCACGTGCGCGCGTACGGCCGGCTGGTCGGCGCACATCCTGGAGCAGAAGCGCACCGGCCGCCTGGTCCGCCCGTCCGCCCGCTACACGGGCCCCGGCCAGCGGAACCCGCGCGAGATCGAGGGTTTCGAGGACATCGCGGGCTGATCCCGCCTGCTACCGCCTGCTACTTCCTGCCGCGACGCACACGGCGACGGCCCGACCCGCACAGTCAGGGCCGTCGCCGTGTCGGTCACGGAAGCCGTGGAAGCCACAGGCCGTAGCCGTAGGGCGTAGCCGCAGGCCTTAGCCGGCCCCGGCCGCCGTACCGCCTGCGCCCTACGCCGACAGCGCCGGCTGCGCTTCCGGGTGCAGCAGCAGGTCCGCGTGGTGACGGGCCGCCACCAGCGGGTGGGCCCGCATCTTGCCCTTCAGCTCGTTGCGGCCGTACTCGGCGAACAGCGGGTTCGCGGGGTCCGCCGTGACGCCGGGCGCGGACTCCGCGTACGGGAAGGCCAGCGGGGTGATCCGGGCGTCGAGCCGCGGGTTGTAGAAGAACGGCACCGAGTACCGCTCGGTCGCCCCGGGCGGCGAGACGACCCGGTGGTTGGTGGCGATCAGATAGCCGTTGGTCGCCACTTCGAGCAGCTCGCCGAGGTTCACGACGAACGCGCCCGGCAGCGGCGGCACGTCGTGGAAGTTCCCGTCCTCGCGCTGCACCTGGAGCCCGCCCACCTGGTCCTGCAGGAGCAGGGTGAGGAAGCCGTAGTCCTTGTGCGCGCCGACGCCCTGGTCGTCGCCCTCGCCGCTGCTGCCCGGGTAGCGCACCAGCTTGAGGTGCGGATGGGCGCGGGGCCCGAAGATGTCGTCGTAGAAGTCCGCGGGCGCGCCGATCGAGACGAGCAGCTCGTGCAGCAGCCGCTCGGCGACCCCGCTGAGCCGATCGATCCAGTGGAGGGCGGCGGTCCGCAGCTCGGGGAGGGCCTCGGGCCACTGGTTGGGGCCTTCGAGCCACCAGTACGGGGCTTCCCAGGGTGCGGGGGTGCGCGCGGGGCGCTCGGCGCCTATGTCGAGCTGGTCGCGCCAGTCGCGCGCGCCGGCGGTGCGCTCGTCGCCGATGCGGGTGTAGCCGCGGAAGTGCGGCGAGTTGATGTTGTCGAGGGCCAGCCGGTCGGCCTCGGGCAGGGCGAAGAAGGCGTGCATCGCGGACGTCAGCGCCCGCGTCTCGGCCTCGGTCACACCGTGCCCGATGAGCTGGAAGAACCCGACGTCGTGCGCGGCGGAGTGCAGCTGCGCGTGGAGCAGGCGCCGGGCCTGGGGGTCACGGTCTGCGGCCGAGAGGTCGACGATGGGGAGCTGCGAGGGGTACGAGCTGCGAGTCATGTGTGCGTCCGCGGGGTCTACGGGTGCCCGGGGCGGCCGCCAAGGGTGGGGCGGGGGCCACGGGTGCCGGTCGGCTTGGGCTCTGAACGAGGGACCCGGGCGGGGGGCGGTGGTGGTGCCCCTCGGGGGTCAGGCGGAGCGGCGACAGCTCATGCTCGTGACGCGGACGAAGTCCACGTGGCGACGGCGTACGAGCGTAGGCATGCGACCAGAGTACTGCGGGAGCGGTGGATCGACTGTGGCCCGGGTCACGTCCCGACATCCGGGGCCCGGTTGTTCTCACCCGGAACCCAGGGGTGTTCAAAGGGGCGGACGTACGCGAAGATCGCCGCCACACGTGTCACGCGCACGTCAAGCTTCTCGTCGCAGCATCCCTACGCAGGAGGATGTCCATGACCCGCCGCCCGTCCCGCGGCCTGCTCGCCGCAGCCGTCGCCACCGCCGCCACGGCGGCCACCGTCGCGCTGCTGCCCGCCGCCGGCGCCTCCGCCCTCCCCCAGGCGGCCTCCCCGCTCCCCCAGGCCCGCGTCTTCATGGTGAACCCGGTCCAGGCCACCGGCGACCAGTCCCTCACCGACCACAAGGACGCGGCGAGCGACGTCCCCGCCTCCGCGTACGCCACCGTCGCGCTGCGGAACCTCGACGCGAGCGGCGGCCTGTCCGGCCGCTGGGTCGCGGTCCGGTCCGAGACGGGCAAGCCCGCCACCGTCGCGGGCGCCGCCGCGTACAACCGCTCCGACGACCAGTTCGAGCAGGTCATGGCGTACTTCTGGGTCAACGAGGCACAGGAGTACCTGCAGGGGCTCGGCTTCGGCACCGAGCTGCCCGGGGCCAACGACCGGGTGCAGCCGGTCCGGCTCAACCAGTGGGGCGCCGACAACTCCTTCTTCACCGACAAGAAGGGCGAGATCCGCTTCGGCAAGGGTGGGGTGGACGACGCCGAGGACGCCGAGGTGGTCCTGCACGAGTACGGCCACGCCGTGCACAACGCGCAGGTCCCCGGCTTCGGGACGACCCCGGAGGCCGGCGCGATCGGCGAGGCCTTCGGCGACTACCTGGCCGTGCAGGTCGGCACCCACGCCGTCCAGAAGTACGGCTGGGCGATGAAGGCGGACGCGGCCTGCGTCGCCGACTGGGACGCGACCGGCTACAGCGAGGCGCCGCACTGCCTCCGCCGGATCGACGGCACCAAGACGTACGCCGACCGGGAGGGCGAGGTCCACGCCGACGGCGAGATCTGGTCCCGCGCCCTCCTCGACATCCGCACCTCGCTCGGCGCCCGGACGGCCGACCGGATCATCGTGAACGCCCAGTTCGGCTTCGCACCCGACACCGATTTCGGCGACGCGGCCCGGAAGACCGTCGAGACGGCACAGAAGATGTACGGCACGTCGGCGGCGAACGCCGTGCGGGACGCCTTCCGGGCGCGGGAGATCCCGGGGGTCTGAGCCTCCTCGCCCCTACGCGAGTGCTTCGTCCAACAGCCGCGCCCACTGGGAGACCACTCGTTCCCGGCGGGCGCGGTCGTCCGTCAGGAGGGTGGCGAGGCCCAGGCCGCGGGCCATGTCCAGGAGGCCCTGGACGGTTTCGCGGACGCCGGGGCGCGACTCGTCGGCACCCAGGACCTCGACGGCGATGCGATGCGACTCGCGGCCGACGCGGGCCTCCAGCTCGGTCACGCGCGTGCGGAGCTGCTCCTCGCCCGAGGCGGCGACCCACAGGTGGAGGGCGGCCCGGAACAGGGGCCCGGTGTAGAGGTCGACGAGCGCGGCGACGGCCTCGTGGCGGTCCCGGGACGGCAGGGCACGCAGTGCCTGCGAGCGCTCCTCGGCGACGTACTCGACGGCGGCCGTGAACAGGTCCTCGCGGGTCGGGAAGTGGTGCTGGGCGGCGCCCCGGGAGACGCCGGCCCGTTCCGCGACGACGGCGACCGTGGAACCCGCCCAGCCGTGCTCGGCCAGGCAGGACACGGCCGCCTCCAGGAGCCGCTGCCGGGTGGCGCGGCTCCTGTCCTGCTTGGGTGCGGTCACAGCCGCCATGCGGGGTCCCGTCGTTCGAGGAAGGCCGTCATCCCCTCGCGCGCCTCGGTGGAGGCGAAGAGCGTGGCCGACCTCTGCACCAGGTCCTCCGCGTCGCGTTCGAAGGTCTCCAGGACTCTAGCGGTGACCAGGCGCTTCGCCTCGCGCAGGCCCTGCGGGGAGGCGGCCCGGAGGGAGTCGAGGATGCCGGGCAGGGCCTCCTCGCCGTCGGTGACGAGTCCCATGGCGGTCGCCTCCGCCACCCCGAACCGCTCGCCCGTCAGGTAGTACCGGGCCGCCGCGCGCGGCTCCAGCTTCGGGAGGAGGGTGAGGGAGATGACGGCCGGCGCGACCCCGATCCGTACCTCCGTGAGGGCGAAGTCGGCCGCCTCCGCCGCCACCACGACGTCACAGGCGCCGAGCAGCCCGAGGCCCCCGGCCCGTACGTGCCCCGTGACGTGTCCGACCACCGGCTTCGGCAGCTCGACGATCTGCCGGAGCAGATCCACGAAGGCGTACGGGCTCGGCGGCGCCTTCAGGTCGGCGCCCGCGCTGAACGTGCCGCCGGTGTGGGTGAGCACCACCGCCCGGACCGCGGGGTCCTTCCCGCAGGCGGTGAGTGCGTCGGCGAGCTCGGTGACGAGCGCCGCCGACAGCGCGTTGCGGGTGGCCGGGGAGTCGAGGGCGAGGGTGGTGATGCCCCGTTCCTCGGCCGATGTCACGAGTGTCGTCATGCGCGGTCCCTCAGTTCCCTTCGGAGGATCTTCCCGGACGCTGCCCGGGGCACGGCTTCGATGAACTCGACGCTGCGGACCTTCTTGTACGGGGAGACCCGGGCGGCGACGTGCGCCATGACGTCCTCGGCGGTGAGGCCGGGCGCGGCGGCCTGGCGTACGACGAAGGCCTTGGGCATCTCGGTGCCGTCCGCGTCGGTGACGCCGATGACGGCGGCGTCCGCGACCCCCTCGTGGGTGAGGAGGAGCGCTTCGAGTTCGGCGGGGGCGACCTGGAAGCCCTTGTACTTGATGAGTTCCTTGACGCGGTCGACGACGTACAGCCAGCCGTCGTCGTCGACCCGGCCGATGTCGCCGGTGTGCACCCAGCCGTCGGCGTCGACCATGGCGGCGGTGGCGTCGGGCCGGCCGAGGTACCCCTTCATGACCTGCGGCCCCCGGATGGCGACCTCGCCGTCCTCGCCGGGCGCCGCGTCCTTCGAGGGGTCGTCGAGGGACAGGATCCGCATCTCGGTGGAGGGCAGCAGCTTGCCGACGGTGCCGGGCGGCGGGTTCGCGGCGGAGAGCGGGACCACGTGCGTCCCCGGGGACAGCTCGGTCATGCCGTACGCCTGGAGGACCGGCGGCAGCCCGAGCCGCGCCGAACAGGCCTGGGCGAGGGCCGCGTCGAGCGGGGCGGCGGCGCTGACGATGTACTCCAGGGAGGACAGGTCGTAGTCGGCGACGGCCGGGTGCTTGGCGAGGGCGAGCACGATCGGCGGGGCGACGTAGAGGCCGTTGATGCGGTGCTTCTGGATGGCGCCGAGGAAGGTGTCGAGCTCGAAGCGGGGGAGGACGACGACGGTGGCGCCCTGGCGGAGGGGCGCGTTCATGAGGGCGGTGAGCCCGTAGATGTGGAAGAAGGGAAGGACCGCCAGGATCCGGTCACCGGGCCCCATCGGGATGACCGGATCCAGCTGGGCGAGGTTCGTGGCGATCGAGGCGTGGGTGAGCATCACGCCCTTGGGGACGCCGGTGGTGCCGGAGGAGTACGGGAGCGCGGCGACGTCCTCGTCGGGGTCGATCCCGATCTCGGGGACGGGCGCGGTCGAGCCGAGGAAGGCCTGCAGGGAGCGGGCGCCATCCTGCGCCTCGTCACAGACGAAGATCTCCTCGATCCCGCCCGCGAGTTCGGCCGCCGCACGGGCCGAGGGAAGCAGCGGGGAGACGGTGACGATCCAGCGCGCGGCGGAGTCGCGGAGCTGCTTGGCGAACTCCTCGGGCGTGGCGAGCGGATGCACGGTCGTGACGGAGGCACCCGCGCGCGTGGCGGCGTAGAACGCGACGGGGAAGAGCACGGTGTTGGGGCTGTGCAGCGCGAGCACGTCCCCCTTCCGCACCCCGGCCTCGGCGAGCCCGGCGGCGACCCGCCGATGAAAGGCGTCGACCTGTCCGTACGTGAGGGTGAACTCCCCTGCCCCGTCGACCAGCGCGGGTGTGTCGCCCCGCTCGGCGGCGCCGCCGAGCACCGCGTCGTGGATCGGCAGGGAGACGGTCGGAACGGCCTCGTACTCGCTGTGGAACACCATGCAAGCCCCCTGGAGAGGTGGGAGAGGTGGAAGGTGGTCGCCAGGATCGCGCGTGTCGGTACGACTTGGGGAGACCTTGTCAGCACTCCACCGAAACAATCAAGCACGCCTGCATGATTCTTGGGAAGAACGACGACCGGCGTGAACCCGACACCTCCGCCTCAGGACGCACCCCCGTATCGGGCGACGATCGCGGCGGCCCGGTCGCGCAGCGAGGTCCGCAACGACTGCGGGGCCAGGGCCTCCACATCCGTACCGAGCCGCCACAGCGCCCACTCGGCATGCCACGCGTCCTGAAAGGTCAGCTCGAGCCGCAGCCGGCCGTCCCCGTCGGGCGCTTCCGCACGCACGGCCACCGCGGAGTCCAGCAGCTCCTCCCGCCGCACCGGGTCGACCCGTACCAGCACCGTGATGTGGCCGTCGGCGAGGAACCGCGCCGAGCGCTCCCGCCAGATCCGGTCCAGATCGACCCGGTTCGGCCGCTCCGCAGCCTCGGGGAGTTCCTCGGCGGCCACCACCCGCGACAGCCGGTAGGTGCGGTCCTCGCCGTCCCTCGTGGCCAGCAGATAGCCCCGCTCCCGTACGGTGACCAGCCCGATCGGATCCACCGTGCGCCACTGCGGCGCCTCGCCCGTGGCCGCGTAGTGGATGCGCAGCTTGTGTCCGGCCAGCACCGAGCGCCGGACCTCCGTCATGACGGCGCCGGGTACCTCGTCCGTGACCGGCCGACGCGAGAGCAGGTCGGTCTCCGGATCGACGAGAAAACGCTGGGCGGCGTCGCTCGCGGTGGCCAGGTGCTGCTCCGGCAGCGCGTCGACCACCTTCCGCACGGCCGAGGCCAGCGCCTTGCCGAGGCCCAGCACCTGCTCGCCGCGCCCCGATCCGGCGGTCAGCAGCGCCAGGGCCTCGTCGTGGTTCAGCCCGGTGAGCTCCGTCCGGAACCCGGGCAGCAACGCGAACCCGCCGTGCCGGCCCCGCTCGGCGTAGACCGGGACGCCCGCCACCGACAGCGCCTCGATGTCGCGCAGCACGGTGCGGGTGGACACCTCCAGCTCGCGGGCGAGCGTGTCCGCGGTCAATCGGCCGTGCCGACGCAGCAGGAGCACCAGGGAGACCAACCGGTCGGCGCGCATGCGGGAACGCTAACGGAATACATGACCAAGGGTGTCGTGATTCCTTGGAAGTCTCTCCGTCGTACGCACTTCCCGTGAACCGAATGGAGCTGATGTGGCGATGGAGCGAACGGCGATCAACCCGGTGACGTGGTCCCTGGAGATGGGCTTCAACCAGGGCGAGCTCGTCACGGGGCACACCCGGACCCTGTACGTCTCCGGGCAGACCTCGATGAGCGACGACGGCAAGCCCCTGCACGAGGGCGACATGGCGGCGCAGTTGGCCCTGAGCATCGAGAACCTGGAGGCGGTGCTCGGCGAGGCCGGCATGACTCTCGCCCATCTCGTCCGCCTGAACGTCTACACGACCGACGTCGACCTGCTCTTCCCTCACTACGGCGTGCTCGCGGCGCGGTTGGGAGCCGCCCGTGTGGCACCGGCCACCACGATGCTCGGGGTGACACGGCTGGCGATCCCCGGCCAGCTGGTCGAGCTGGAGGGCACCGCCGTCGGGTAGGGCGACATCGCCCGTGCCCCGGGCCCGGCCGGAGCCCGAACTTCCGCTCCCTGCAAGGTCATCAGCCGGTTAGCCTGCGCGCATGGTCTTCAAGCGTCTTCTGGGCATGGGCGGTATACCGCTCGAAATCGACACCCTCGTGCAGTCCGAGCCTGCGCTGCCGGGCGGCCTGCTGCGCGGGGAAGTGGTGTTGCGCGCCCCCGAACGCCGCGTGGAGGTGAAGTCGATCTACCTGAAGCTCGTCACCGACGCGCCGGTGGCCCACAAGGGCGACGGTGACGGCTCCACCGGCGACACCTTCGACTACCCGAGCATGAGCGGCTACTTCACCCTGGAGAAGGGCGAGGAGAGGCGGATTCCCATCCGCCACCGGCTCAAGTGGGAGACCCCGCTGACCGAGGTGAAGGGACGGAAGCTCGGGGTCCACCTGGGCCTGCACACCGAGGTCGAGGCCGAGGGCATCAAGGCCCAGACGGACGACGACCTCGTGCACATCACCGCACTCCCCCTCCACGAGGCGGTCCTCGACGCCTTCGCCACCGAGGGCTACGCCCTGGAGACCTCGCGCATCCACAACGGGAACATCCCCCGCACCGAGTACCACGTCTACCGGCAGCAGGGGCTCCTGCTCGTCGACCGGCAGACCGGGCAGGACCGCCCGCGGGAGCTGGAACTGCACTTCCACACCAACGCGGTCGGCTGCGAGATCTTCCTTCGCAAGGCCGCCCTCAAGGAGCGCTACTGGAAGAGCAAGCCGCCCGCCCGGCGCTTCGTGGCCGCCCACCACGAGGTCGGCCGGGTGGACTTCGGCGAGGAGGTACGCCGCTGGATCGGCGAGGTCGTCCTCCTGGGCGGCAGCCACGCCGCCGAGGAGGAGGACGAGGACTGAGCGGGCCGGTCCGAGAGGGCCGCGGGGGTCGCGGCCCTCAGGGGCGGGCGCCCGTACCGATCCGTCGGTCCAGCGCCCGCCGGCCCCGGACCGGCCGGCACGTCGGCCAGTACGGCACGGCCGACGACCGGACTGCCTGACGACCGGGCCGGTGAAAGGTTGTACGCGGAGGATCTTCCCTTCCTTTTCCTGCGGACCTTAAGATCCGGACGCCTTCGGGCCCCGTCTCCACCACCCGTCCCAGGAGGGACTTTGCTCCACACGCACCACCGGCGTCGTACGCGTCGCCTCGCGGCCTGCACGGCCCTCGCGCTCGGCGTGGGCCTGCTGTCCGTCGTTCCCACGCCCGCCACGGCCGAAGCGGCCACCACGGCCCGCGCGAAGCCCCGCTTCGACCGGGACGGAGACGGCCGGAGCGACCGGGTCTACCGGTCGGCCACCACCGGCAAGCTGACGATCGCCCTGTCGAAGACGGGCACCAGCGCACCGTTCACCATCGGCGCGGACGACCTCGACGGCACCGTCAGCCAGGAGATCCTGTCCGCGGACAACCTGTGGGGCACCGACACCCCGGACCTGCTGACGATCCGCTCCGACGGCACGCTCCGGCTGCACTCCGCCAAGAGCCCCACGGCCACCGACCCCGGGCTCGTCTGGCAGGGGAACGGCTGGCACATCTACAACAAGGTCCTCGCCCCCGGCGACCTGACCAAGGACGGACTCCAGGACCTGCTGGCCCGTACCCCGTCCGGCACGCTCTACCTGTACTCCGGGCGGGGCACCGTCTACAACGGCGGGCCGTTCAAGACGCGCGTCAAGGTCGGCGAGGGCTGGCAGGGCTACGACCAGCTCGTCGGCACCAACGACGTCGACGGCGACACGATCGCCGACATCGTCGCCCGCACCACGGCCGGCGACCTCTACTTCTACAAGGGCACCGGCTCCGCCACCGCCCCGTTCAAGCCCCGCGTCAGGATCGGCGGCGGCTGGAACGCCTACAACCAGATCATCGGTGCCGACGACCTCGACAACGACGGCCGGGCCGACCTGCTGGCCCGCACGCCCGGCGGCGCGTTCTACCGGTACCTCTCCGTCGGCGGCGGGAAGTTCGGTCCGCGGACGTACTACGGCGGCGGCGGCCAGAACCTCTCGTACTACCTCGGCCAGGGCGGCGTACCGGCGTACGGCAAGCACGGCCTGTTCGTCGTCGACACCACCGGCACCGCCTTCACGTACGGAACGCTCTCCGACGGCACGTTCACCGCGCGCAAGCAGTTCGGCGCGGCCGGGGAGTACGCCTACCACTGGGGCACGTCCAGCGTCCACGCGATGAACTCCAACGACCGGGCCACCCTGCTGACCGCCAACAACGCCGGCCTGTACGGCGACGGCGGCTCCATGGTCTCCAGCAGCCCTGCCTTCCGCGACTACCAGGCGCGGATCTCGATCGGTGACATCACCGGCGACGGCCCGACCGACGTCCTCGGCCTGGACCTGTGGGGCTCTCTGTTCCTCTACCCCGGCGTGAAGCACGAGACGCCGACCCGTGTCGGCGCGGCCGTGAAGATCGGCACCGGCTGGAAGGTGGACAAGCTGATCGGCGCAGGGGACGTCACCGGCGACGGCCGCCCCGACCTGATCTCCCGGTACGACAACCGCCTGTACGTCCACCCGGGCACCGGCTCGCCCACCGCTCCGTTCGCCGCGCGCGTCCTGATCGGCTCGGGCTGGGACGGGTACGCGCACCTGGTCGCACCGGGCGACATGAACGGCGACGGCCGGGCCGACCTGGTCGCCGTCACCCCCGGCGGCGACGTCTACCGCTACACGGCCACCGGCCTGCGCGGCGCCGCCACGTTCACCGCGCGCGTCAAGATCGCGACGGGCTGGACGTACGAGCACATCAGCTGACACCGCCCGGTGGGCCCCCGGCCGTGGCCGAGGGCCCACCGCGCGGATCAGTACGACTTGGGCAGCCCCAGCGTCTGGTGCGACACATAGTTGAGGATCATCTCCCGGCTGACCGGGGCGATCCGGGCCACCCGCGCCGCCGTGACCAGCCGGGCCAGGCCGAACTCCCGCGTCAGACCGTTGCCGCCGAGGGTGTGGACCGCCTGGTCCACGGCCCTCACACAGGCCTCCGCCGCCGCGTACTTGGCCATGTTGGCCGCCTCGCCCGCACCCAGATCGTCGCCCGCGTCGTAGAGGTGCGCCGCCTTCGCCATCATCAGACGGGCCAGTTCCAGCTCGATGTGCGCCTGGGCGAGCGGATGCGCGATCGCCTGGTGGGCGCCGATCGGCGCCTTCCAGACCTGACGCTCCTTCGCGTACTTCACCGCCTGCGCGAGCGCGTACCGCCCCATGCCGATCGCGAACGCGGCCGTCATGATCCGCTCCGGGTTGAGCCCCGCGAACAACTGGAGCAGACCCGCGTCCTCGTCGCCGACGAGCGCGTCGGCCGGCAGGTGGACGTCGTCGATCGTCAGCTCGAACTGCTTCTCGTTCGCGTCGAGTTCCATCTCGATGTGGCGCCGCTGGAAACCGGGGGCATCACGCGGCACGATGAAGAGACAGGGCTTGAGACTCCCGGTCCTGGCATCCGACGTACGGCCCACGATCAGCGTCGCGTCGGCGATGTCGACACCCGACACGAACACCTTCCGCCCGTTGAGGACCCAGCCCTCCTCCGTACGGGTCGCGGTGGTCGTGATGCGATGCGAGTTCGAGCCCGCGTCCGGCTCCGTGATGCCGAACGCCATCGTCCGCGAACCGTCCGCCAGACCCGGCAGCCAGTCCCGCTTCTGCTCCTCCGTACCGAAGCGGGCGATGACCGTGCCGCAGATCGCGGGCGAGACGACCATCATCAGGAGCGGCGCACCGGCCGCGCCCGCCTCCTCGAGGACGATCGACAGCTCGGCCATGCCGCCGCCCCCGCCGCCGTACTCCTCGGGCAGGTTCACGCCCAGATAACCGAGCTTGCCCGCCTCCGCCCACAGCGCGGCCCGGTCGAAGCCGGGGCCGTGCCGGTGGCCGAGCGCGGAGACCGCGGCGCGGAGCGCGGTCAGCTCTTCGCTTTCGATCATGGTGCTCATACGGTCTGGTCCTCCTGTGCTGCTTCGGTCGTGGCGTCGTCGGAGACGACGGCGAGCAGGGCGCCGACCTCGACCTGGCGGCCGGGGGCGGCATGGAGTGCGGTGAGCGTGCCGGAGGCGGGGGCGATGACGCGGTGCTCCATCTTCATGGCCTCCAGCCAGAGGAGCGGCTGCCCGGCGGCGACCCGATCGCCGACGGCGAGACCGTCCGCGACCCGCACGACGGTGCCGGGCATGGGCGCGAGCAGGGACCCGGGGGCCGTCTGCTCACGGGGGTCGGTGAAGCGGGGTCGGGCCGTGAGCCGGTACGGACCGGCGTGGACGGTGCCGTCCTCGTACGCCGAGACGTCGAAGTTCCGTACGACCCCGGCGACTTCGAGGCGCACCCGATCGGGGGCCGCCGAGACGACCCGTACGCCTTCGGGGGCCTTGACCTCGTACCCGCCGCCCCGGGCCGGCCGATAGCGGACCTCGTGGTCCCCGTACGTCCGCGTCTCGTCCTGCGAACGCAGGTTCCGCCAACCACCGCCGAACCGGCCGGTGTCGGCGGCTGCCGCGGCAAGGGCGGCGGCAGCCGCCGCGTACTCCTCACCCTCCCGGGGACGGGTCAGCGCGTCCAGGTTCCGGTCGTAGAACCCGGTGTCGAGGTGATCCTCGGACCCGTACTCGGGGTGCCGGAGCGAGGCCACCAACAGCTCCCGGTTGGTGACCGGCCCGTGGATCCGGGCCCGATCCAGGGCATGGGCGAGCTTGCGGACCGCCTCGCCGCGGGTCGGGGCGTGGACGATCACCTTCGCGAGCATCGGGTCGTAGTGGACGCCGACCGTGTCCCCGGAGACGTACCCCGTGTCGACGCGGAGCCGCGCGCCCCCGGGCAGCTCGAAGCGGTGCAGGACGCCCGTCTGCGGCGCCCACTCCCGCGCCGGGTCCTCCGCGTACAGGCGGGCCTCGATCGCGTGGCCCCGCGGGGCCGGGGGCTCCGGGGGCAGGGCGCGGCCCTCGGCGACGGCCAACTGGAGGGCGACGAGGTCGACCCCGAACACCTCTTCCGTCACGGGGTGTTCGACCTGGAGGCGGGTGTTCATCTCCAGGAAGTGCGCCCGGCCGTCCGCGACCAGGAACTCGACCGTGCCCGCGCCGACGTAGCCGACGGCCTTCGCCGCCCGGACGGCCGTGTCCAGGAGGGACGCTTCGAGCGCGGCCGGCAGGCCGGGCGCCGGGGCCTCCTCGACCACTTTCTGGTGTCGGCGCTGGAGGGAGCAGTCCCGGGTGCCGAGCGCCCAGACCGTGCCGTGGGTGTCACAGAGCAGCTGCACCTCGACGTGTCGGCCGTTCTCGACGTACGGCTCGACGAAGACCTCGCCGTCCCCGAAGGCACTCACCGCCTCGGCCGACGCCGACTCCAACGCGCCTGCCAGCGCGTCGAGTTCTCGCACGATCCGCATACCGCGGCCACCGCCGCCCGCCGCCGCCTTCACCAGGACGGGCAGGTCGGCCTCGGTGACCTCGGCCAGCGGGGCGATGCCGAGGACCTCCTTCGCGCGGGTCTTCGAGCCCATCGTCTCGATGGCCTCGGGCGGCGGGCCGATCCAGACCAGGCCGGCGTCGGTCACCGCCCGGGCGAAGTCGGCGTTCTCGGACAGGAAGCCGTAGCCCGGGTGGACGGCGTCCGCGCCCGCCGCGAGCGCCGCCTTCACCACCAGGTCGCCGCGCAGATACGTCTCCGAGGGTGCGGCCCCCGGCAGCCGTACGGCCGTGTCCGCCTCCCGTACGTGCAGGGCGTCGGCGTCCGCGTCGGAGTACACGGCGACGGTGGACATGCCGAGCTCACGGCAGGTGCGGAAGACCCGGCAGGCGATCTCGCCCCGGTTCGCCACAAGGACGGTGGAAATCACGAGGGGCCTCACATTCGGAAGACGCCGAAGCCGCCGCGCGCGCCCTCGACCGGTGCCGTGTGGATCGCGGAGAGGCACAGCCCGAGGACCGTGCGGGTGTCGCGGGGGTCGATGACCCCGTCGTCGTAGAGCCGGCCGGAGAGGAACATCGGCAGCGACTCGGACTCGATCTGCGCCTCGACGAGCGCCCGGAGACCGGCGTCGGCCTCCTCGTCGTACGGCTGCCCCTTCGCGACGGCGCTCGCCCGCGCCACGATGGAGAGGACACCGGCGAGCTGCTGCGGGCCCATGACCGCGGACTTGGCGCTCGGCCAGGCGAAGAGGAAACGCGGATCGTACGCCCGGCCGCACATGCCGTAGTGCCCGGCGCCGTAACTCGCCCCCATGAGGACGGACAGATGGGGGACCTTCGAGTTCGACACGGCGTTGATCATCATCGCGCCGTGCTTGATGATCCCGCCCTGCTCGTACTCCTTGCCCACCATGTAACCCGTGGTGTTGTGGAGGAAGACGAGCGGGATGTCCCGCTGATTGGCGAGCTGGATGAACTGCGCGGCCTTCTGCGACTCCGGGCCGAAGAGGACGCCCTGCGCATTGGCGAGGACGCCGACCGGATAACCGTGCAGGCTCGCCCACCCGGTGACCAGCGACGGCCCGTACAGCGGCTTGAACTCGTCGAAGTCGGAGCCGTCGACGATCCGGGCGATCACCTCGCGCGGATCGAAGGGCGTCTTGAGATCCCCGGGCACGATCCCGAGCAGCTCGTCCTCGTCGTACCGGGGAGGTTCCCCGACGCTCGGATCCGGGTGGGCCTTGCGGTGGTTCAGCCGGGCCACGATCCGACGAGCCTGGCGCAGCGCGTCGGCCTCGTCGACGGCGTAGTGGTCGGCCAGCCCGGACGTCCGCGCGTGCATCTCCGCGCCGCCGAGGGACTCGTCGTCGCTCTCCTCCCCCGTCGCCATCTTCACCAGCGGCGGACCGCCGAGGAACACCTTCGACCGCTCCTTGATCATCACGGCGTGGTCGGACATGCCCGGGACGTACGCGCCACCGGCCGTCGAGTTGCCGAAGACGACCGCGATCGTCGGGATACCGGCGGCGGAGAGACGCGTGAGGTCACGGAAGAGCGCCCCGCCGGGGATGAAGATCTCCTTCTGGGAGGGGAGATCGGCGCCGCCGGACTCGACGAGCGAGATGACGGGCAGGCGGTTGGCGAACGCGATCTCGTTGGCGCGCAGGGCCTTCTTCAACGTCCACGGGTTGGACGCGCCACCGCGCACGGTCGGATCGTTGGCCGTGATCAGGCACTCGACGCCCTCGACGACCCCGATCCCGGTGATCAGGGAGGCGCCCACCGCGTAGTCGCTGCCCCACGCGGCAAGCGGCGACAGTTCCAGGAAGGGGGAGTCCGGGTCGACGAGCAGCTCGATGCGCTCCCGCGCGAGCATCTTGCCGCGCTTGCGATGCCGCGCGATGTACTTCTCGCCGCCGCCCGCCAGCGCCTTGGCGTGCTCGGCGTCGAGGGCGGTGAGCTTGTCGAGCATGGCGGCGCGGTGAGCCCGGTAGTCGGATCCGCCGGTGTCGAGAGCGGAGGCGAGGACGGTCACAGGAGTCCCTCCGGGATGTCTGTTTCACGGGAGCGGAGCCACTCGCCGAGGGCCTTGGCCTGGGGATCGAAACGGGCCTGGGAGGCGACGCCCTCGCCGAGGATTCCGGCGATGGTGAAGTTGAGCGCGCGGAGCTGCGGGAGGACGTGCCGGGTGACGGCCAAGTCGGCGGTCTCAGGAAGGAGTTCGGCCAGTTTCGACACGGTGAGGGTGTGGGCCAGCCAGCGCCACTCCTCCTCCGTGCGGACCCAGACGCCGATGTTGGCGTCGCCGCCCTTGTCACCGCTGCGGGCGCCGGCGATCCGACCGAGGGGGACGCGCCGGGTGGGCCCGGACGGGAGCGGCTCGGGAAGCGGCGGCTCGGGTACGGGTTCCAGATCGCGGGCCCTCGGCGGTACGGGGACCGGGACGCGGGTCCCGTCCGGCAGCACGGCCGTGTGCGGGACGTCGGCGGCGGGGACGTACGCCGTCTCGAAGACCCCGTAGGGGGCACCCTTCCCGGGCGGGGCGGTGACGTGGAAGCCGGGATAGCTCGCGAGGGCCAGCTCGATGGCGGCGCCGGTGAGGGCGCGACCGACGGCCTCGGGGCCGGGGTCCCGGACGACCAGCCGCAGCAGGGCGCTCGCGGTCTCCTCCGTGCCGGCGTCGGGCCGGTCGGTGCGGACCAGCTCCCAACGGACCTCACGGGGCCGCCCGTTGGCGAGCGCGTCTTCGATCTGGGCCCGAACGAGTCCTGCCTTCTCCTCGATGTCGAGGCCTGTCAGGACGAACACGACCTCGTTGCGGAAGCCACCGAGCCGACTGAGTCCGACCTTGAGCGTCGGCGGCGGCGCCTCGCCCCGCACACCGTCGATCCGGACCCGGTCGGGGCCCTCCCGGGTGAGCCGGACGGTGTCGAGGCGGGCCGTCACGTCGGGGCCGGGGTAGCGGGCGCCGGCCGTCTCGTAGAGGAGCTGGGCCGTGACCGTACCGACGTCGACGAGGCCGCCGGTGCCGGGGTGCTTGGTGATGACCGCGCCGCCGTCCTCGTGGAGCTCGGCGACCGGGAAGCCGGGACGGCGGAAGACCGCCGGATCGTGCTCCCGGAAGAAGGCGTAATTGCCACCGGTCGCCTGGGTCCCGCACTCCAGGACGTGCCCGGCGACGACCGCGCCCGCGAGCTTGTCGTACTCCTCCGGACCCCAGCCGAAATGCCACTGCGCGGGCCCGGTGACGAGGGCGGCGTCGGTGACCCGGCCGGTGACGACGACATCGGCCCCGGCGGCGAGGCAGGCGGCGATCCCGGCGCCGCCGAGATAGGCGTTGGCGGCCAACGCGTCCCTCGTGGGCGGGAGTCGGTCACCCTCGACATGCGCGACACGGAGGGGGAGACCGAGTTTCGCGGCGAGCGCGCGCAGCGCATCGGCGAGACCGGCGGGGTTGAGGCCGCCGGCATTGGTGACGATCCGCACGCCGCGCTCATGGGCGAGCCCGAGGCCCTCCTCCATCTGGCGCAGGAAGGTCTTCGCGTACCCGGCGGACGGGTCCTTGAGCTGGTCGCGGCCGAGGATGAGCATCGTCAGCTCGGCGAGGTAGTCGCCGGTGAGGACATCGATCGCGCCCTCGGGTCCACCGCCGGTGAGCATCTCGCGGACGGCGTCGAAACGGTCGCCGTAGAAGCCGGAGGCGTTGCCGATCCGGAGGACCATCAGACCTCCCCGGTCGCGGCCGCGCGGCCGGGGCCCGCCGGTCCGGCGAAGGCCTGGGCGATGGTGAGCCAGTGCTCGGCGTCGGAACCGACGGCGACGAGAGCGGTGTCGTCACGGTGAACGCGCTGGGTCACGAGCAGACAGAAGTCGAGGGCGGTCCCGGTGACCCGCTGGGCGGCACCCTCGGGCCCGTACACCCACAACTCCCCACCAGGAGATACGAGTTCCACCCGGAACGGCTCGGCGGGCGCCGGGAGCCCCCGCACCAGGAAGGCGTAGTCACGGGCGCGGTGGCCGATCCAGGCGACGTGCCGGAGGCGGTCGGTAGGAGCGCGGACGATCCCGAGGGCGTCGGCGACGTCCTGCCCGTGCGCCCAGGTCTCCATGAGCCGGGCGGTGGCCATGGCGGGGGCGCTCATGGGGGGCCCGTACCAGGGGAAACGGGCACCGGACGGCACCGCGCGAAGGGCGCCCTGAAGCCGCTCGCGCCCCTCGCGCCAACGGGCGAGAAGCTCGGCGACCGGCAGCGCCGCCCCTTCTTCGGCCCCGTCGTCGACGAAACGATCGGGAGCGGCGAGCGCCTTCCCGGCCTCGGCGGCAAAGGCGTCGGGGTCGGTGGCGGCGAGAAGCGCGGCACGATCGGTCCAGGCGAGGTGCGCGATCTGATGGGCGACGGTCCAGCCGGGCGCGGGGGTGGGCGTACCCCACTGCTCCTCGCTCAACTCACCGACGAGACGGTCGAGTTCGTCACTCTCGTCACGCAGGTCGTCGAGGACGACGACGGGGTCGGACACGGTGCGCTCCCCTCGGGGACGGGCGTTCACGGGCCTTCGCGAGGAGCATGACAGCGGGACCAGAAACAATCAAGCGTGCTTGCTTTAGTTTCTGACCTCACCCCCTCCGCCGCCTCTGAACGACGGCGGCCAGGACGGTGACCGCGACCACGAGAACGAGGGAACGGAGAGGAAGCAGGGCGCCGGGGACGTCATCGACGGCGTCGATGCCGTCACCCAGGACGGCGACCCAACCGACAGTGCCCACAAGGACCATCGGCCCGACTCTCCGCTCCCCGGTGAGGCGCATGCCGACCCACAGGACGAACGGCATCAGGAGGACGGTGTTCATGATCGCGGCGGTGAACGCCTGATCGGTGGAGTAGCCGGGCCCCACACCCAACGTCGCCGCCGCCTGACCGCTGAGGGCCAGATACAGGGTGTCGGAAAGGACGAGGTGTGAAGCGGCGACGGCGATCAGCGAGACGATCGCGGCTTTGAGGAGCCGCGGGGCGAGGGGGGTGGGCGAGGAGGACGAGGAGGGTGTCATGAGGCGTGACTATACGCAGAGTGTATACATGCGATGTATAGAGCCCTGGACGACGCCCCCGCCAGCAACGAACTGGACTAGACGGCCAGACGGCCAGACGGCCAGACGGCCAGACGGCCAGACGGCCAGACGGCCAGACGGCCAGACGGCCAGACGGCCAGACGGCTAGACGGCTAGACGGCTACTTGAGGATTCGCCGCGGCCGGGGCACGAGCTCGCCACCGCAGTTGGGGCAGACATCGCTCATGGCGTCGGCACACGGCACGCAGAAGCTGCACTCGTACGAACAGATCCGCGCGGGCCCGTCCACCACCAGCACCGCCACCTCACACCGCTCGCACTGCTCACGCATCTCCAGGGCCACGACGGGCTCCCCTCCTCGAACGTCGGACAACACCCCCATCGTCGAGGCGACCCCGACACCCCCGAAACAGCCGGAGGGCCAATGATCAACAGGATCGGGTCGCGCGAGGGCCGGCTCGGCTCGGGCCAGCGGGGGTCCTTGGGGTCGGGGGTCCTGATGAGGTGCGGGTGCGGCCGCCCTCTTTCCGAGTGTGGCGGCCTCCACCACCGCGTCAAGGGCGCCTCCGGCGTCGCTGCGCGATGGGCTGCGCCCACCCTTGACCCGGCGGCGGAGGCCGCCTTTTCACACTCGGAGGGCGGCCGGGGGACCCGGCCTACGCAGAGCCCCGGGCAGTGTCCGGGGTCGGTGCGTGCGTCTGACGGCCGGTGGGTGGGGGCTCGGTTTGTGGCGGGGCTGGGTGGGTGCCCTTCCGGCCGGTCGGGGGGTGCGCGGCCGTGCGATGGGGCGGTCGGGCTTGGCTCAGCGGGTTGCGGTCGGTGGGTGGTCGGGCTTCAGGCCCCGCTGGTCTGTGTTCGTGGGTGGTGGGAGCGGCTGGCGAGAGTTTCTTGCAGTTTCATCGCCCGGAATGGGCGAAGTGCCCCCTTCGAGCCTTTGTCCGAGACGTGCTACTCGGAGTAGTGCAGGGTTTCCACTCCTCCCACCCACCGGGAGTGACCAGCGGGGCCTGAAGCCCCACCCCGAACGACCCTTCGTCGCTAAGCGCCGCCCGGCCGCCCCATCCAACGACCGCGCACCCCCGACCGGCCGAAGGAAAGCCCACCCACCCCCGCCGCAAACCGAGCCCCCACCCACCGGCCGTCAGACGCACGCAATCCCCGGATACTGCCCGGGGCCCGGCGGTGACCCCGCCCCCCGGACCGCCCTCCGAGAGGTCTTTCGCTCCTGGAGGCGGTGGGTCAAGGGTGGCCGAAGGCCATCGCGCAGCGACGCGACCGCAGGGAGCGCCCTTGACGCACCGCCGGAAGGAGCGACTCTCGGAAAGAGGGCGGTCCCACCAGAAGCCCACGAACCCGGCCCACCCCTCGCGCCTAGGAGACCCCGCCCATCAGACCCCTCAGTGCCTGACCAGGCAGAACGGGTGTCCCGCCAGGTCCGCGTAAACGCGCCAGCTCCTCTTGCCCTCTCCCGCGTCCAGGAGGGTCGCGCCCTGCGCCAGGACCTGCTCCTCCGCCTCGTCCAGGTTCGGGACGGCGAAGTCGAGGTGGGACTGCTGGGGGCGTTCCGGGGACGGCCAGGTCGGTGGGCGGTGGTCGGGGACCCCCTGGAAGCAGAGGACGAGCCCAGCCGGGGTGTGGAGGGTGGACCACGCCTCGCCCAGGGACCAACGGCTGTCCGGGCGGTCGACCTCGCCACCGAGCACCGCGCGGTAGAACTCCGCGAGTTCGGCGGGCGCCGGGCAGTCGATGACGAGGCACTGCAGTTCAGCGATCATGCGCGGATCCTAGGACCTGCCCCCTGCCCCCTACCCCCTGCCCGCTGCCCGCCGCCGGGCCCACCCCGAGTCGGTCAGCCGTCCAGCCGTCCAGCCGGTCCAGCCGGTCCAGCCGGCCAGCCGTCACCCAAGATCCGGGCCTCGCCCGCCTGCCCCGCACCGCGCTGACCCGAGCCCGCTAGAGCGTCGTCGGCGCAGACTTGGCAGCCCTGACCTGCGTCCGTACCGCGCCCATGCTCGCCGCGATGACCAGGGCGATCGCGGCGGCGTCGGTGAGTGACAGGGCCTGGCTGAGGACGAGGAAGCCTGCCGTCGCCGCGATGGCAGGTTCCAGGCTCATCAGGATCGCGAAGGTGGGGGCGGGCAGGCGGCGCAGGGCGAGGAGTTCGAGGGTGTACGGCAGGACGGAGGACATCAGCGCGACCGCGAGGCCGAGGCCGATCGTCGACGGTACGAGGAGCTTGTCGCCCGCCTCCGCGATGCCCAGTGGCAGGCTGAGGACGGCGCCGAAGGCCATCGCGAGCGCGAGCCCGTCCGCCTGCGGGAAGCGTCGGCCCGTACGCGCGCTGAAGACGATGTACGCGGCCCACATCGCGCCCGCCGCGAGCGCGAAGGCCGCGCCCACCGGGTCGAGGCGGTCGAAGCCGCCGCCGCTGAGCAGGACGACGCCGCCGAGGGCGAGGCCCGCCCAGAGCAGGTTCATCAGGCGGCGGGAGGCGACCACGGAGAGGATCAGCGGGCCGAGGACCTCCAGGGTCACGGCGGCGCCCAGCGGAATCCGGTCGGCCGCCTGGTAGAAGAGGATGTTCATCCCCGCCATGGCCGTGCCGAACGCGACGATCGTGCCCCAGTCCGCGCGGCCGTAGCCGCGGACCTTCGGGCGGCAGACGATCAGCAGGACCGCCGCGGCGAGCACGAGCCGCAGGGTGACGACGCCGAGGGCGCCGGCCCGGGGCATGAGGAGGACGGCGAGAGCCGATCCGAACTGGACGGACAGCCCACCCGTGACGACGAGCGCGACGGGCCCGAAGCGGTGGCCCGCCAGGCCCTTCGGCCCCCGGGCGCGGACGGATCCGGGGGCGGTGCCCACCGGTTCCACGCCGGCCGCGACCGCCGCCGGGGTCACTTCCTTGACCGGACTGTCCACCGACCGCTCCTCCACACCAGACCACACCAGACCACACAACAAGGTTTAATGAACTGTACTCCCAGTTCACGATAATGCACTACAGGCGGTCCGTCCCGACGTCCCCCTCCCGCTCCCCTCCCCCAGCTCCCTCTCTCCCCTCCCACGCTACGAGCGTCCGCGCGGCGCCGGAAATGCCGATTGTGCTGCGGTTATGCTCCGGACGCATGAGCATCGAGCTACGCCACCTCCGCTGCTTCCTCGCCATCGCCGAGGAATCCAGCCTCACCAGGGCGGCCGCCCGGCTCCACCTCACCCAGCCCGCCGTCTCCCGTACGCTCGCCGCCCTCGAACAGCACCTCGGCGCCCGGCTGGTCGACCGCTCCACCCACCACATCGCCCTCACCGCCGAGGGCCGCGCCTTCCGGGACCGGGCCGCCGCAGCACTCGCCGCCTTCGAGGCCGCCGTCGACCCGGCCAGACTGCGCCACCGGCCGCTGCGCCTCGGACACGCCTGGTCGGCCTTCGGCCCGTACACCACGCCCCTGCTCCGGCGCTGGCAGCGCGAGCACCCCGAGACTCCCCTCGAACTCCTCCGCATCGACGACCGCACGGCCGGACTCACCCGGGGCGAGGTGGACGCGGCCCTGCTGCGGGGGCCGGTCGACGCGCCGGGCCTGGCCACCGAGGAGCTCACGACCGAGGAGCGCGTCGCCGCCGTGCCCGCCGACGGCCCGCTGGCCGACCGTCCCGCCCTCACCCTCGACGACCTGGCCGACGGCACCGTCGTCCTCAACACCGTCTCCGGTACGACCACCCTCACGCTCTGGTCGGCCGCCGCGCGCCCGGCGGCGACCGTGACGGTCGCCAACACCGACGACTGGCTCACGGCGATCGCGGCGGGCCGGGGCGTCGGCGTCTCCTCGGCGTCCACGGCGGCCCTGCACCCGCACCCGGGCGTCGCCTACCGGCCGCTGCCCGACGCGCCACCGCTGCCGGTGGTCCTGGCCTGGCGGGACGCGTTCCCGCACCCGGCGACGGGGGCGCTGGTCGCCATGGCGCGGGAGATCGTCAGCGGAAACTGAGAGCGAAGGCCAGGGCCGGCACCGAAGGCCAGGGCCGACGCCGAAAGCCAGGGTCGACACCGAAAGCCAGGGTCGACACCGAAAGCCAGAGCCGACGCCGAAAGCCGGCGCCGACACCGAAGGCCGCGGCCGTCGCGCCGCGCGGCCCGTCAGGAACGGTCCAGCACCGCGCCGCCCGCGTACCGCGCGGACGCACCCAGCTCCTCCTCGATCCTGATGAGCTGGTTGTACTTCGCCGTACGGTCGGACCGGGACAGCGAGCCGGTCTTGATCTGGCCGCAGCCCGTCGCCACCGCCAGGTCCGCGATGGTGGTGTCCTCCGTCTCGCCGGAGCGGTGCGACATGACGACGGTCCAGCCCGCGCGGTGCGCGGTGGCGACCGTGGCGAGGGCTTCGGTCAGGGTGCCGATCTGGTTGACCTTGACCAGGACGGAGTTGCCGACGCCGGTACGGATGCCCTCGCGCAGCAGATTCTCGTTGGTGCAGAAGACGTCGTCGCCGGTGAGCTGGCAGCGGTCGCCGACACGGGCGGTCAGCTCCCGCCAGCCGTCCAGGTCGTCCTCGGCCATCGGGTCCTCGATGGAGACGATCGGGTACGCGTCGATCAGCTTGGCCAGGTAGTCGGCGTGCTCGGAGGGCGTACGACGCACCCCCTCACCCGTGTAGTCGTACACCCCGCCGCGGAAGAACTCCGACGACGCCGGGTCCATGACCAGGCCGATGTCCGCGCCGGGCCGGTAACCGGTGCGCTCGATGGCCGCCATCACGAAGTCGAGCGCCTCCTCGGCGGTACGGAGGGAGGGCGCGAAGCCGCCCTCGTCGCCGACGCCCGTGGCGTGCCCGGCGGACAGCAGATCGCGACGGAGCGTGTGGAAGACCTCGGAGCCCATGCGGACGGCTTCCGCGAAGGTCTCCGCACCTACCGGAGCGATCATGAACTCCTGGAAGTCCAGCGGATTGTCGGCGTGGGCGCCGCCGTTGACGATGTTCATCATCGGCAGCGGGAGAAGGCGGGCGTCGGCGCCGCCGAGGTAACGGTAGAGCGGCTGGCGGTGGGCCGCGGCGGCGGCCTTGGCGGCGGCGAGGGAGACGCCGAGGAGCGCGTTGGCGCCGAGCCGGGACTTGTCGGCCGTGCCGTCGAGGGCGACGAGAGCGGCGTCGAGTCCCGCCTGGTCGCCGGCGTCGCGTCCGACGACCGCGGCGGCGATGTCGCCGTTGACGTGGGCGACCGCACGGTCGACGCCCTTGCCGTGCCAGCGCCCGGGGTCCCCGTCGCGCAGCTCCACGGCTTCCCGTGTGCCGGTGGAGGCGCCGGAGGGGACGGCGGCGCGGCCGAGGGATCCGTCGGTGAGAAGGACATCGGCCTCGACGGTGGGGTTGCCCCGGCTGTCGATGACCCGGCGGGCGGTGACGGACTGGATGACGGTGGACACGACTGCCGTGGAAACCATGGGAGGTCCTTCGCGTTGGCGCACGCCGCGACCCTGCTGCGACAACGCTGGCGCCTGCCGCGACAGCACCGACTCTACAGCAATGCTGTTCAGTTCAGCTGCTCAGTTAGCCTGCACAGTTCAGCTGTACAGTTCGGCTGCGCAGTCCGGTTGCGCGGCAGAGGGGCAGAGCTCCGCCGGTGGTCACCGGTTAAAGTGCCGTATGCCCACCCCGGAACCCGCCGCCGTCGCCACCGAACTGCGTATAGCGATGGGCAAGCTCACGCGCCGCGTGAAGCACGAGGACCGGATCCCGCTCGGCCAGGCCTCCGTACTCGGCACCCTCGATCGCAACGGGGCCATGACCACCAGCGACCTGGCGGCGGACCAGCGCGTACGACCCCAGTCCATGGCCCGTGCGGTCGGGCTGCTCATGGAACAGGGGCTCGTCGTCCGCCGGGCGCACCCCACGGACGGCCGCAAGTCCCTGGTGGAGCTCTCCCCCGCAGGGCAGGCGGCCCTGGAGGCGGAGCGCGGACGCAGGGCGGGCTGGCTGGCCCAGGCCATCGAGCTCGAACTCACCGGCGAGGAGCGTGAGGTACTGGCCCGCAGCGCCACACTGATGGAGCGACTGGCCGCCCGCTAGCCCTCGCACCCGGCTCGCCCCCAGACGCCTCGCCGACCCGCACCCCTACACTCCCTCCCCCGCGTCCACCCCCTCCGCCAGCAGTTCCGCCAAGTGCCGCGCCCGCACTCCCGCCAGGTCCCCCATCTGCGTCCGGCACGAGAAGCCGTCCGCCAGGACGGCCGCGTCGGGGGCCGCGCCCCGGAGGGCCGGGAGCAGTTGGTCCTCCGCGCATGTCACCGAGACCTCGTAGTGGCCCGGCTCGAAGCCGAAGTTGCCCGCGAGGCCGCAGCAGCCGCCCGCCAGATCCCCTGTCAGTCCTGCGCGTTCGCGTAGGCGGCGGTCCGCCGCGTCGCCCAGGACCGCGTGCTGGTGGCAGTGGGTCTGGCCGGTGACGGGGCGGTCCAGGCGGGGCGGGGTCCAGTCGGGTGCCAGGGTCTCCAGGGCTTCGGCGAAGGTGCGGACGGAGGCGGCGAGGCGGCCGGCGCGGGGGTCGTCCGGCAGCAGCTCGGGCAGGTCGGTGCGGAGGGTCGCGGCGCAGGAGGGTTCCAGGACCACGACGGGCCCTTCCCTGCCCCCCATGGTGTCGAGCGCCCGCCGCATCACCTTCCGCGCCGCCCCCAGCTGCCCCGTCGACACATACGTGAGCCCGCAGCACACCCTTCCCTGCGGCAGCGCCACGCCCAGTCCCGCCGCCTCCAGGACCCGGACCGCCGCCCGGCCGACCTCCGGGGCCAGGTGGTCGGTGAAGGTGTCCGGCCACAGGGTCACGGCCGGCGGGCGGGCCGAGGCGCGTTCGGCGAACCAGGAGGTGAAGGTCCGTTCCGCGACGCGTGGCATCGCCCGTTCCGGTGTCACCCCCGCCAGGCGCGCCGCGAACGGCAGCCGCATCCCGGCGTTCAGGCCCCGCCCGAACAGGTCCAGCCAGTGCGGCAGCCGCCCCATCGTCCAGTGGGAGCGCGGTCGGCGCAGGAAGCCGAGCGGTCCCGCGTAGTGCCGGTCCAGGAACTCCGCCTTGTACGCGGCCATGTCGACGCCCACCGGGCAGTCGCTGCGGCAGCCCTTGCAGGACAGGCACAGGTCCAGCGCTTCCCGGACCTCCTCCGAGCGCCAGCCGTCCGTGATGACCTCGCCGAGTGCCATCTCGTGGAGCAGCCGTGCCCGCCCCCGGGTGGAGTGCTTCTCCTCCCCCGTCGCCCGGTAGGAGGGGCACATCACGCCCGGCCCCGAACTCGGTCCCTCCACACGGCACTTGGCCACTCCCACGCAGCGGGCCGCCTCCCTTCCCACGCCCACGAGCGGGAGTCCGGCGAATCGCAGCCCCTCGTCCAGCGGGCGCGGGCGGACCAGCATCCCCGGGTTCAGGCCGCCGTCCGGGTCCCACACGTCCTTGACCGCGCCGAACAGGGCGACGAGCTCCTCCCCGTACATCTTCGGCAGGAGCTCGGCGCGCGCCTGCCCGTCGCCGTGCTCCCCGGAGAGGGAGCCGCCGTGGGCGACGACGAGGTCCGCCACCGCCTCCGAGAAGCGGCGGAAGTCCCGTACCCCCTTCTCCGTCCACAGGTCGAAGTCGATCCGGACGTGGACACAACCGTCGCCGAAGTGCCCGTACGGCACCCCTCGCAGCCCGAACTCCCTCAGCAGCGCACGGAATTCGCGGAGGTACGCGCCGAGCCTCGCCGGCGGCACCGCGCAGTCCTCCCACCCCGGCCATGCCTCTCCGCCTCCCCCTGCTCCCGTCCGAGAGGTGCCCCCCGGGGCCCGTGTCGCCGTGCCCGCCGCGTCCTCCCGGATCCGCCACAGCGCCCGCTGTCCGGCCGGGTCCCGCACCACGGCGGAGTCGATCGCGTCGGCCGCCCGCACGAGCCGCCGCGCCGCTCCCTCCCCGTCCGTCTCGACGAACAGCCAGGCCCCGCCCTTCGGCAGCCCCGAAGCGCCCCGTACGAGATCGGCCGCCATCCCTTCCACCGTGAGCGGTTCGTACGGGAGGAGTCCCGCCGCGGCCTCCGCCGCCGCGCTCTCGTCCGCGTACCCGAGGACCACGAGGACCGGCTCGGTCGGCAGCGGGACGAGGGCCACCGTCGCCTCCGTCACCACTCCCAGCGTCCCCTCGCTGCCGCAGAACGCGCGGGCGACGTCCACGCCCCGTTCCGGGAGGAGCGCGTCCAGCGCGTACCCGGAGATACGGCGGGGCAGACCGGCCGGGTAGCCGGTCCTCAGGAGGGCGAGATGACGGTCGACGAGATCGAGGAGTCCGGCGGGGGCGCCGTACCCACCCCGCCCCAGCGTCAATGTCGCGCCTCCGTACGTCATCACATCCAGCGAGCGCACGTTGTCCGCCGTCGTTCCCCAGGCGACCGAGTGCGCCCCGCACGCGTTGTTGCCGATCATGCCGCCGAGGGTGCAGCGGCTGTGCGTGGACGGGTCGGGGCCGAAGGTCAGGCCGTACGGGCGTGCCGCCGCCCGCAGCCGGTCGAGGACGAGCCCCGGTCGGACGACCGCCGTCCGCGTTTCGGGGTCGAGGGACACCAGTCCCGCCATGTGCCGTGTGAAGTCGAGCACGACGCCCGTGCCGGTGGCCTGGCCCCCGATGGACGTGCCGCCGCCGCGTGCGACGACCGGCGTCCCGTGCGCCCGGCACACCTCCAGGGCCGCCGCCACGTCGTCGGCGTCGCGCGGCGCGACCGTACCGGCAGGCACCCGGCGGTAGTTGGAGGCGTCCATGGTCGTCAGGGCGCGGGCGGTGGCCGAGAAGTCGACCTCTCCGGCGACGGCCGCGCGCAGCCCGGCGGCGAGTTCTGCGAGCTCCCCGGCGCTTTCCTGGTGTGTTCCCACAAGCCCAGGATGTCTCAGACCTCGTCTCATCGGGCGGACATCCGGCGACCGGCCCCTTCCCGACCCGATACTCTCCGCCTCGTGGCTGATATCCAGATTCCCGCTGACATCAAGCCCGCCGACGGCCGTTTCGGCGCGGGCCCCTCCAAGGTGCGTACGGAGGCGCTGGACGCCCTGGCCGCCACCGGCACCTCTCTCCTCGGCACGTCCCACCGCCAGGCTCCGGTCAAGAACCTGGTCGGCGAGGTACGTACCGGCATCCGTGACCTCTTCTCGCTCCCCGAGGGCTACGAGGTGATCCTGGGCAACGGCGGCTCCACCGCCTTCTGGGACGTCGCGACCCACGGTCTGATCGAGCACAAGTCGCAGCACCTCACCTTCGGCGAGTTCTCGTCCAAGTTCGCGAAGGCCGCCAAGCTGGCCCCGTGGCTGGCCGAGCCGACCGTGATCTCCTCCGACCCGGGCACCCACCCGGAGCCGGTGGCCGAGGCGGGCGTCGACGTCTACGCGTACACCCACAACGAGACCTCCACCGGTGTCGCGGCCCCGATCAAGCGGGTCGCCGGTGCCGAC
Organism: Streptomyces sp. NBC_00250; assembly: GCF_036192275.1. Lineage (NCBI taxonomy): Bacteria > Bacillati > Actinomycetota > Actinomycetes > Kitasatosporales > Streptomycetaceae > Streptomyces > Streptomyces sp. NBC_00250. Next base: position 4,099,040 of record NZ_CP108088.1, read on the forward strand.
GCGGGCTCCCTCGTCCTGGTCGACGCGACCTCCGGTGCGGGCGGCCTCCCGGTCGACATCACCGAGACGGACGTCTACTACTTCGCCCCGCAGAAGTCCTTCGCCGCCGAGGGCGGCCTGTGGCTGGCGGCGTTCTCCCCGGCCGCCCTGGAGCGGGCGCAGACGATCCACGACTCGGGCCGGCACATCCCCGAGTTCTTCTCGCTGACGACGGCGATCGACAACTCGCTGAAGAACCAGACGTACAACACCCCGGCGCTCTCGACCCTCTTCCTGCTCAACGAGCAGCTGAAGTGGATCAACGGCCAGGGCGGCCTCGACTGGGCCGTGGCCCGGACGAAGGAGTCCTCGGACGCGCTGTACGGCTGGGCCGAGGACTCCAAGTACGCGACGCCGTTCGTCACGGACGCGGCGAAGCGCTCGCAGGTCATCGGCACGATCGACTTCGCGGACGAGATCGACGCGGCGGCGGTCGCGAAGGTGCTGCGCGCGAACGGGATCGTCGACACCGAGCCGTACCGCAAGCTGGGCCGCAACCAGCTGCGGATCGCGATGTTCCCGGCGATCGACCCGGCGGACGTGCGCGCCCTGACGGCCTGCATCGACTACGTGATCGAGAAGCTGTAGCACTCGGTTCTCACGAAGGCCCGGCATCGGACGGATCCGATGCCGGGCCTTCGTCGTGCGTACGCCGGTTCAGTCCCGCCGCAGCAGACGCTTCACGCCGAAGACGAGGACGAACGCGCCCGCGAGGACCAGGAAGCCGACGGTGACGTTGCCCTTCTCGCCGTCGGCGGCCGGCGACTGCGGGGCCTGCGGTGCGCCCGGGGTGTCCGGGGAGCCGCCCGGCTTCTCCGCGGGGCTCCCCGCACCTTGCCGGTCCAGCCGCACCACCCGGCTGTTCGCGCCCTCGGCGCCGAGCATGAACGCCGAGCCGTCCCTCGTGTACGTCACCGATTCCGCCTGGCCCTGGAACGTGGCCCCGATCGAGGTGCCCTCGTCGGCGAGGCGGCCGTCCTTCCACCCGTACTCGCGCGCCATGAGGTAGCCGCGCAGGACGAGGTGGTCGCCGTCGGGGGAGAAGGCGCCGTCGGTCACCCAGGGGACTTCCCCGATGCGCCGGAAGACGTTGGTCCCGGACGAGGAGAGCCGCTCGGGGCCCGCGTACAAGCCGCCGCCGTCCTCGTTCTTGCTCGCGATGTACACCCGGCCGGTCTTCGGGTGGACCATCAGCGCCTCGGCGTTGCGCGCCCCGTCGGCGTACTTCACGACGTACTGCTTCGCCGCGACCTTCTGGTCCTTGAGGACCTTCGGTTCGGGGAAGCGGTAGACCCAGACGTGGTCCCAGCTGCCGTCGAGGTTGTCGCCGATGTCGCCGACGTAGATGTCGCCGTCCGGGCCGACGGCGATCGCCTCCATGTCGCGGGGGGTGCCCACGCCCTGCATGGTCAGGGTCGCGACCGTCTTGCCCGTACGGGAGTCGATGCCGTAGATCAGGGGCGCGTCCTGGTCGTTGTGCGTCCAGTAGATCCCCGGGTGGGCCTGGCTGGCGGCGAGGCCGCTGGACTCGGTGATACGGGAGTCCTCGATGGTGAAGTCCCGGTCCGGCTCCTGTCCTTCGGCACGGGCATGACCGGCCGGGAGCAGCACCAGGGCCGCCGCCGCGCCAAGGGCGCACAGAGCAGATCGCATGTCCCCCAGCGTGCCACGACGCGGGGACGAGAGCCGGGTCCGCCGACCCTGAAACCTCCTTGACCTGCCCCGGAGCTGCTGTCAGGGTCACGCCCATGCCCACCTTCTCTGCGCCCGACGGCACGACGCTCGCCTTCCACGTCTCAGGTTCCGGCGCCCCGCTCCTCTGTCTCCCCGGCGGTCCGCTCCAGGACTCCGCCTATCTCGGCGACCTCGGCGGTCTGACCGCGCACCGGCAGCTGATCCGGCTCGACCTCCGGGGTACGGGCGCGTCGGCCGTGCCGGACGACCCGGCCTCGTACCGCTGCGACCGGCTCGTCGAGGACGTGGAGGCGCTGCGCGCGCACCTCGGCCTCGACACCGTCGACGTCCTCGGGCACTCGGCGGGCGCGAACCTCGCCGCGCTGTACGTGACCCGGTACCCCGAGCGCGTCGGCAGGCTGGTGCTCGTCACCCCGGGCACGGCGGCCGTCGGGCTGGACACGGCACCGGAGGAGCGGCTGGCGGCGGCGCGGCTGCGGCGGGACGAGCCGTGGTTCGGCCCGGCGTACGCGGCGCTGGAGGAGGTCACGGCGGGGCGCGGGACCGGCGAGAGCTTCCAGGCGGTGACGCCGTTCTTCCACGGGACCTGGGACGAGGCCGCGCGGGAGCGGCACGCCGCCGGGGAGGGGCAGCGGAACCGTGAGGGTGCGGGTGTCTTCGCGGGCGAGGGTGCGTTCGACCCGGGGGCCACGCGTGCGGTGTTCGCGGAGTTCGCGCGGCCGGTGCTCGTGGTGGCCGGTGAGGGGGACGTGAACACGCCGGTCCCGACGGCGGCCGCGTACGCGGAGCTGTTCCCGAAGGGGTCCTTCACCGTGCTGGACGGGGCGGGGCACTTCCCGTGGCACGACGACGCGGCGCGGTTCACGGTGACGGTCGGGGACTTCCTGAGGTAGAGGTCCTCGGGGGGAGCGGCCCCGGCCCGTGTCCCGGATCGGGCCCTCGGGAGGGAGGCCCCGGCCCGTGTCCCGGATCACGTCGCAGGTCCGGGACGCCGTCCGCGATGATATGACCATGCGTTTTCTGTTCGTCGGCGACAGCATGACCATCGGACGCGCCGGCGACTGGACCTGGCGGTACCGCATGTGGCGGCACCTGGAGTCGACGCTCCCCGGTGGGTACGAGATCGTCGGCCCCCGCACCGCGTTGTACGACCCCACCGCCGACGCCCCGGCCTCGGAGGCGTACGCCGACCCCGCCTTCCCCGCCCACGCCCGGCGCCATCTGGCCGGCTGGGGCGAGGGCTGGCTGCACATGGCGCCGGTGATCGGCGAGACGGTCACGTCGACCGGCGCCGACGTGCTGCTGATCTCGCTCGGTCTGATCGACCTCGGCTTCTACACCAACAGCGAGCAGACCGAGGAGAACGTCCGGGCGTTCGTCGCGGCGGCCCGCGCCGCGAACCCGCACGTCCGGGCCGTCCTCCTGCCGGTCATCCCCAATGTGCGCGCCGGGTACGACGCGCCCTTCGCCACCGAGTGCGAGCGCTTCAACGAGCTGCTCGCGAAGGCGGTCGCCGACCTCGACACCGCCGCCTCGCCGCTGCTCCTCGCGGCGATCTCGGAGTCGTACGACCTCGACGCGGACACCTACGACGGCACCCACCCGGGCCCCACGGGCGAGCACAAACTGGCCGCGGCCTTCGCCGACGCGATGCACCAGGCGTGGGGGCTCGGCGGCCCGTACCGCTCCTGACTCCGGTCGCGGGGCGGCTGACTCCGGTCGCGGGGCGGCCCGTACCGCTACCGACTCCGGTCACGGAGGCTGGAGCCGATCCAGACGACGAGGAAGATCACCACCGGGGTGATCAGGATCCACTCGGGGCTCATGGCGTCGCTGTCCGTGAACAGCAGGACGAGGAAGAGGACGACGGCGACGAGGACCGACATGAGGGCCCAGGACAGCGCGCGGAGGAGCGAGCTCTCGCGGCGGGACCGGCGGTCGATCCGCCGGTCGGCCGCGGCGTTCGGCGACCAGTCCTCTCCGCGGTGCCTCTCCCAGGCGACCCGGAGCGCGGCGATCTCGCGGTCGACGGCGACGTGGTTGTCGTCCACGTACATGAGCTGGACGCGGCGCCCGTCGCGCCCGTACATGTACGAGATGATCCGCGGCTGCCCCTGGCTCATGCCCGCGCTCGGGTTGGGTACGGCCCTGAGGTCATGGATGTCCTCCCAGGCGAGCCGCCGGTTCTTGACCATGCCGCGGACCCGGATGCCCTTGAGATCGGCGGAGGTGGAGCAGCTCCGGGCCGCGAGGGCGAGCCGGCCGAGGAGGGCGAGCAGCAGCAGGGTGCCGAGTGCCTTGCCCCAGCCGGGGATGCCCTCCTCGGTCCAGATCGGCAGCCCCGCTGTGGGCAGTCCGACGCCCACCGCGATGTAGACGGCGGCCAGCCTGCCGGGGCTGATCCGGTACTCACGTGGCAGTACGCGTTCCGCTTGCATGGTTCACTCCCCCTGGTGTCCCCCGCGTGACGGAGGATCAGGGTAGGGCTCAACTCGCCTGATTCATAAGGCCTTTCGGTGATTCCTCAGGACGCCCTGGTGAACCGGTTCGCGAAGGTGGAGAGGGTGTACGCGCCGATGCCGAGGACGACCTCCAGGGCGTTGCGGCGGGTGTAGCCGGCGGCCTGGAAGGCGGCCAGTTCCTCATCGGTCACCGCACCCGAGGAGGCGAGGACCCGGAGGGTGAAGAGGCGTACGGCGGCGAGGCGTTCGGGGTCGGGCGCCGGACCGAGCGCGGCCATCTTGGCCTCGTGCATGTCGACGCAGAGGTGGCACTGGTTGCGGGCGGCGACGGTGAGGATGACCGTCTCACGGGAGTGCGGATCGAGGGTGGTGGACTCGAAGGTCTGACTGAGCTTCAGGAAGCCGTCGAGGGTCTCGGGCGACTCCTTGAGGAGGGCGACGGCGTTGGCGGTACGGGCGGACATGTCCACGGACAAGGCGTCTCCTGGCTCGGGCGAGTAGAATCGACAACATGGTTGACCATATGTCGAAGGAAAACGTAAACCAGGTTGTCGATAATGGCAACGGTGAACACGCGGGCCGTGAAAACAGCACCGAAGAAAGCGGCGGCGGCCGGGGCTACGAGCTCCCCCTGCTCCTCTTCGGCGGCTTCCGCACCCTCATCGACCGGCTCCACGCCCGCCTCGCCACCGAGGGCCACCCCGACCTGCGCCCCGCTCACGGCTTCGCCATGCAGGCCATCGGCGCCCGAGGCGCCACCGCCAGCGAGATCGGGCGGCGCCTCGGGGTCTCCAAGCAGGCCGCCGGCAAGACCGTCGACCGGCTGCTCGCCCTCGGCTACGCCGAGCGCGCCGACGACCCCGCCGACGCCCGCCGCAAACTCGTCCACCTCACCCCACGGGGGTACGCGGCCCTCGCCCGCTCCGCCGCGATCTTCGACGAACTACGGGCGGAATGGGCCACGACCCTCGGCGCGGACCGCGTGCGGGACCTGGAGGCGGCCCTGCGGAACGTCGTCCCCGCGGAGACGGCGTTCCGCCTGGACGCCACCAGCTGGCTCGGCGCCCCCTGAGGCGTCCACCATCTGGAAGGCACCCACCGCCTGGAAGGCATTCACCACCTGGAGGCGCGCCTACCAGGCAAAAGCCTCCGGCGACGGCCCCGGGCCCGGGAAGATCTCGTCGAGACCGGCCAGGACCTCCTCGCTCAGCTCCACCTCCAGGGCGCGCAGCGCACTCGTCAGCTGCTCCGGGGTGCGCGGGCCGACGATCGGGCCCGTCACACCCGGCCGGGTGAGCAGCCACGCGAGGGCCGCCTCGCCCGGCTCCAGGCCGTGCTTGTCGAGCAGGTCCTCGTAGGCCTGGAGCTGTGCGCGGGACACCGGGTCGGCGAGGGTCGCCGCCGCGCGGCCCTCCGTACGCCGCTTGCCCTCGGCCTCCTTCTTCAGGACACCGCCGAGCAGACCGCCGTGCAGCGGCGACCAGGGGATGACCCCGAGGCCGTACTCCTGCGCGGCCGGGATGACCTCCATCTCCGCGCGCCGCTCGAAGAGGTTGTAGAGGCACTGCTCGCTGACCAGGCCGACCGAGCCGCGCCGGGCGGCGGTCTCGTTGGCCTGGGCGATCTTGTAACCGGGGAAGTTGGAGGAGCCGGCGTAGAGGACCTTGCCCTGCTGGATCAGGACGTCGATCGCCTGCCAGATCTCCTCGAAGGGGGTCGAGCGGTCGACGTGGTGGAACTGGTAGACGTCGATGTAGTCCGTGCCGAGCCGCTTGAGGCTGGCGTCGACCGCGCGGCGGATGTTCACCGCCGAGAGCTTGTCGTGGTTGGGCCAGGCGTCGCCGTCGGCGGCCATGTTCCCGTAGACCTTGGTGGCGAGGACGGTCCGGTCGCGACGACCCTCGCCCTTCGCGAACCAGGAGCCGAGGATCTCCTCGGTCCGGCCCTTGTTCTCACCCCAGCCGTACACGTTGGCGGTGTCGAAGAAGTTGAGCCCCGCGTCCAGCGCCGTGTCCATGATGGCGTGGCTGGTGGCTTCGTCCGTCTGGGGGCCGAAGTTCATCGTCCCGAGGACGAGTCGGCTGACCTTGAGTCCGGTGCGTCCGAGCTGCGTGTACTCCATGGTCGCCAAGCCAACTGCTTCGAGTGCGCTCGAAGCAAGGGGGTTCCCACGGGGCGGGTAGGGGCTACTGGCCGGACACCGACGCCACCGCGATGATCGCGAACATCAGAACGAGCACGCCGGCCATGATTCGGTTTCGGGTCTTCGGATCCACGCTTCGAGGTTACCCGGCCGTCCGCCGCGCCCCTGACCCCGCACCCTCACCCCGCCCCCTCCAGGGGCCAGCCGCCGATCTGCTCGTACCGGGGCTGCTCGCCCCGCACCCCGCTCACCGGCAGGTTCGAGCGCACCAGGGCCAGCTCCCCCACCTCCCAGCGGGCGCCCTCGAAGGTGCCGAGCTCGTCGAGGAAGGGGTGCAGGTCCAGCTCGTCCGTACGGGCGCGGGCGAGCGTCAGATGCGCCTGGTAGCGGCGGTGCTCGTCCATCGGGACCCCGGCCCTGCGCGCGGCGGCGTCGGCGCGCTCGGCGAGCAGCCGCAGCTCGTCCAGGTCGCCGGCCGCTCCGGTCCACAGGGCGCGCCGCCCGAAGTGCCCGCCGCCGTGCAGCCTCAGCGGGAACGGCGGCGTGCGGTGCGCGGCCCGGGCGAGCCGGACGCGGAGCTCGGGCAGCAGCTCCTCGTCGACCTCCCCCATGAAGGCGAGCGTGAGGTGCCAGCCGGGCCGCGAGGTCCAGCGGAGCCCGTCGGCCCCGGGGAGCCGGTGCAGACGGTCGACGACGTGTCCGAGCTCGTCAAGGCGCCCGGCGGGCGGCAGGACGGCGGCGAAGAGCCTCATGAGGCGAGTGTGGCAGCGGTTAGCCTCTGCGGCATGAAGATCGCCATCAGGAAAGGCGCGGCGGAGGACCTCCCCGCGATACTCGACGTGCTGGACAGTGCCGTGGTCTGGCTCAACGGCAAAGGGATCACCGCCCAGTGGGGCACCGAGCCGTTCTCCGCGCGGCCCAAGGCGGTGAAGCAGGTGCAGGACACGATGGGCGCCGGTGATCCGTGGATCGCCGAGGTCGACGGCGTACCCGCGGGGACGATGACGCTGACACCGTTCCCGGGGCAGCACATCGCCCCGGCGGACGAGCCCGAGGTGTACGTACGGCTGCTCGCGACCGACGCGCGGTTCCACGGACTGGGGGTGGGCGCGGCGCTGCTCGCCCACGCGGCGGAGGAGACGCGGCGGCAGGGGGTGTCGCTGCTGCGGGTGGACTGCTTCGCGGGCAGCGAGGGCCGGCTCGTCGCGTACTACGAGGGCCAGGGCTTCACCCCGACGGACACGTTCCTGGTCGGGGACTGGGCGGGCCAGGTGCTGGAGCGGCGGGTCTGAGGACCCGCCGCTCCAGCAGGCACGCGGCCGGCCGGTCACGCGGTCGGTCGGTCCACCGGTCAGCTGGTGAAGTACCCGGCGTCCAGCCCGATCCAGCCCTTGAACCCGCGCTCGTCGTAGATGCGCAGCGAGCCGTCGGCGGTGACCTCCCAGCGGATGGTGAGGGGGCCGGTGACCCCGGCGCCGGTGGTCTGACCCACCATGCCCTGGGTTCGGCGGGGGCGGATGTGCGTCGGGAGCGTGAGAATCGTTTCGCCGCTCGTCCACGGCGCGCCGTCGACGCGCGTCACCCGGAGGTGGAGGTCGACCCGGTTGCCCGACTGGCGGTACTGCGGGCGGTAGCTGGTGCTGGGGGCGACGTAGACCTTGGCGTCCCACTCCAGGTCGGTCCACGGGACGTGGTCGCCGGTGCCGTCGGTGGTGCTGGTGATGCCGTAGAGGGCCATGCGTCGATCTTCCTGGGTGGCGAAGCCGAACACGAGCTGCGGCCCGTCGGGTGTCCGGCGGACGGTGATGGCTTCGGTCTCGCGGTGGGCCAGCTGGAGCGCGGTGGTGTTGAAGGTCCGCTCGATCACCTCGCCGGTGGTGACGTCGTAGACGTTCCACCAGGAGTTGCCCGGGCTCGGGTTGTCGACGTCGTAGGCGGAACCCTCGTTCTGGTAGACGAGGTTCCCGTACAGGCACCAGGCCTGGGTGCGGTACTTCGCCGGGAAGCTGCGCTCCGGGGTGAAGTCGCGGCTCTTGAAGGCGGCGAGGTCGTAGACGCGGTACCCCACGGTGCCGGACGACACATGACGTACCGCGATACGGCCGTGGTCGACGTCCAGGGACGGGGTGACCTGGGAGGCTCCGGGGACGGGGTCGAACACCTCGACGAGCGGGCTCCCGGCGTCGACGATGGCGTCGGCCTTGAACGCGATCCGGCCGATGTGCTTGCCGTAGGCGCGCTCGTGGGTGTCGGGGTTCCCGTCACCGGGGACGGGGTCCGCGTCGGTCTCCAGCCAGAGCCAGGGCGTGCCGTCGACGTGCTCGACACCGAGTCCGCCGCCGTGGCCGAAGCCCCTCAGGTGCATGACGGCGAGGACGGTGCCGTCGGGCGCGAGCTGGTTGACGCACAGGTGGCCCAGGCGGTCGCGATCTTCGAGGGGCAGGGAGACGGGCTCGTCCGGGAGCCGACGGCCGCCGCTCATGAGCTGTACGGCGTAGGCCAGGCCGGTCACCGGATCGAAGGCGACCTGCTGGTGCACCCTGGTGTGCTTGAGGCTGATCTCCTTGCCGAACAGGTCGACGGGCTCGGCCTTCAGGTCGAACCTGTGCCCCGCGGGCAGGCTGCCGGGCGGCAGGCTTTCGGCGAAGGACGCGGCCGCGGGCGCGGCCTCGGGGACGGCCGCCTGGGCGGCTCCGACGGGGGCGAGGACGGGAGTGGCGGCCATCGCGGTCAGGAGAGTGCGGCGGGTCAGCGGCATGGCGGAACGGCTCCGTTTCGTCGCTGCGAGGGTGCGGCGGTGGCCGCCGGAGCCTTCGACGTGCCGCGGCCCGGTATGCGGGCGGAACGCATGGTCATGGGCGTGCAAGCCCCCCTTTCAAGATCTTCACCTGCACGGTGCCGCGATCTTCGCACAGGGAAGCGAGGGGTCGAGGGGGGAATTTCGGGGGCCTGACGGAGGGCGGGGCGGAGGGCCGGGGTCGAGGTCGGGGTGGAGGCAGAAGTTCCGCCCCCACCCCGGAAAGCCGGGCCGCAGAACTTCTGCCGCCCCGGAAAGTCAGGCCGCGGACCTTCTGCCCCACCCCGGAAAGTCAGGCCGCGGACCTTCTGCCCCACCCCGGAACGTCAGGCCGCCGTCGCCAGCCGCTCGCGCGCCACGAACCGTACCTGCGGGTGGCCGTGGTGCCACGCCCAGGCGATCTTGAGGCCGCCCACGCGGGCCAGGACCAGGCCGACGACGATCGCCGCCGTCAGGGAGATGACGCCTCCCGTCGCGAAGCCGACGCGGGCGCCGTACGTGTCGGTGACCCAGCCGAGGAGCGGCGCGCCGATCGGCGTACCGCCGGCGAAGACCATCATGTAGAGGCTCATCACCCGGCCCCGCATGGCCGGGTCCGTGGCCATCTGGACGGCCGAGTTCGCGGTGATGTTGACCGTGAGGCCGATCATGCCGATCGGTACCAGCAGCAGCGCGAACAGCCAGAACGCGGGCGACAGGGCCGCCGCGATCTCCAGGACTCCGAAGACCGCCGCCGCGATCACCAGCATCCGCAGCCGGGTCGAGCCGCGGCGGGCCGCCGCGAGGGCGCCCACCAGGGAGCCGGCCGCCATGAGGGTGTTGAGGAAGCCGTACGTGCCGGCGCCGACGTGGAAGACGTCGCTGGAGAAGGCGGTGAGCCAGATCGGGAAGTTGAACCCGAAGGTACCGATGAAGCCGACGAGGACGATCGGCCAGATCAGGTCCGGCCGCCCTGCCACGTACCGCAGGCCTTCTCGCAGCTGGCCCTTTCCGCGCGGGGCGCGTTCCACCTTGTGGAGTTCGCTCGTCCGCATGAGCAGGAGGCTCGTGAGGGGCGCGAGGAAGAAGAGGCCGTTGAGGAGGAAGGCCCAGCCGCTGCCGACTCCGGCGATGAGGACACCGGCGACGGCGGGGCCGACGAGCCGCGCGGACTGGAAGTTCGCAGAGTTCAGGGAGACGGCGTTGCGCAGCTGGTCGGGGCCGACCATCTCGGAGACGAAGGCCTGCCGGGCCGGGTTGTCGACGACGGTCACCATGCCGAGGAGGAAGGCGATCAGGTAGACGTGCCAGACCTGGATGCTGCCGGAGAGCGTGAGGACGGCGAGTGCGAGGCCGCAGAGGCCGAGGGCCGCCTGACTGAAGAGGAGCAGGAGCCGCTTCGGGTAGCGGTCGGCTATGACTCCGCCGTAGAGGCCGAAGAGCAGCATCGGCAGGAACTGCAGGGCCGTCGTGATGCCGACGGCGGCGGCCGAGCCGGTGAGGCTCAGGACCAGCCAGTCCTGGGTGATACGGGCCATCCACGTACCGGTGTTGGAGACGATCGCTCCGGTGAAGAACAGCCGGTAGTTGCGGATACGGAGCGAGGAGAAGGTTTCCCCCCGCCCACGGGTCTTGAGGGTGGGTTTGTGGACGGGTGCGGAGTCTGCTCCGGGTCCCGTACTCAAAGTGCGTCGCCTCCTTGGCGCATGGACTACAGGTGGGCGAGCTTCTCCAGGACCGGGGCGGCCGCGCGCAGCTTGGCCCATTCGTCCTCGTCCAGGCCTTCGGCGAGGGTGGCCAGCCAGGCGTTCCGCTTGCGGCGGGACTCTTCGAGCATGGCTTCGGCCTGCTCGGTCTGGCTGACGACCTTCTGTCGGCGGTCGTCGGGGTGCGGCTCCAGCCGGACCAGTCCCTTGGCTTCGAGCAGCGCGACGATGCGGGTCATCGACGGCGGCTGGACGTGCTCCTTGCGGGCCAGCTCGCCGGGTGTGGCGGAGCCGCAGAGCGCGAGGGTGCCGAGCACCGACATCTCGGTGGGGCTCAGCGACTCGTCGACGCGCTGGTGCTTGAGGCGTCGGCCCAGTCGCATGACGGAGGAGCGGAGCGCGTTCACGGCCGCGGCGTCGTCGGCTGTGCCGTGGGACAGGTCAGGCATGTTTGTTAGCCTAACTCATTACTCTGTCTAAATACCAACAGGAACGCGCCGACGTCGCGTGGATCACACCCGTACACCTGCACCCATGCGTGAACCGGACGCACACAGATCACGCTTCGGCATCCATGTATCACCCAAACGAGTGAGTCGGATCCGGAAAGTGACGCAAAGAAGCCCGGGCAGCCCCGACCCTGAACGGCATGGGATCGACAGTGCTCAGCCTGCGCATCGACGGTGAGCTGCTCGACCGGCTCAGAAGTCACGCCGCGAAAAGAGGAATGAGCGTCCAGGACTACGTGGCCCGGACGCTCATTCGCGAGGATTTCGACGAGCGGTTCAAGACCGCCGTCGACGAGACGGAGAAGTTCTACGGTGCGGAGCCGCTCTCGGCTCCGGCCGACGGGGCGGCGGCCGGAGCGGCGACCGGGGCGGCCGGCGCGGCGACCGACGCCCCCCGCGATCACGTGAGGCCGAGCGCCGGCATCGCGTAGTAGAAGACGAAGACCGCGGACACGACGTACATGGCCGCCGGGACCTCACGGCCCCGGCCGGTCGCCAGACGCAGCACGCTGAACGCGATGAAGCCGATGCCGATGCCGTTCGTGATCGAGTACGTGAACGGCATCATCACCATGGCCAGGAACGCCGGCACCGCGATGGTGAAGTCGCTCCAGTCGATGTCCTTGACCGAACCGGCCAGGATCAGGAAGCCGACCGCGAGCAGCGCGGGCGTCGCCGCCTGCGACGGGACCATCGTGGCCAGCGGCGTGAGGAACAGCGCCACCGAGAACAGACCGCCGGTCACCACCGACGCCAGACCCGTGCGCGCACCCTCGCCGACGCCCGCCGTGGACTCCACGAAGCAGGTGGTGGCCGAGGAGGACGTCGCGCCACCGGAGGCGACGGCCAGGCCGTCCACGAGCAGGACCTTGTTGATGCCGGGGAAGTTGCCGTCCTTGTCGATCAGCTTGGCCTCGTCGCCGACGCCGAGGATCGTGCCCATGGCGTCGAAGAAGCAGGACAGCAGGACGGTGAAGACGAAGAGGACGCCGGTCAGGTAGCCGACCTTCCCGAAGCCGCCGAAGAGGCTGACCTCGCCGACCAGCCCGAAGTCGGGCGAGGCGACCGGGTTGCCCGGCCACTCCGGGGTGGTCAGACCCCAGGACGGGACGGTCGCGACCGCGTTGATCACCATCGCCACGATCGTCATGACGACGATGGAGATGAGGATCGCGCCCGGCACCTTGCGGATGATCAGCGCGAGGGTGAGGAGCGTGCCCAGGATGAAGACCAGGACCGGCCAGCCGGTGAGGTGACCGTCGCCGCCCAGCTGGAGCGGGACGGTGGTGTGCGCGGCGTCGGGGATGCGGGAGACGAAGCCCGAGTCGACGAGACCGATGAGCATGATGAAGAGGCCGATACCGATCGCGATGCCCTTGCGCAGGCCGACCGGGACCGCGTTCATCACGCGCTCGCGCAGACCGGTCGCGACGAGCAGCATCACGACGACGCCCGCGAGGACGACCATGCCCATGGCGTCGGGCCAGGACATCTTCGGCGCGAGCTGGAGCGCCACGACCGTGTTGACGCCGAGGCCGGCGGCGAGGGCGATCGGGACGTTGCCGATGACACCCATGAGGAGCGTCGAGAACGCCGCCGTGAGGACGGTGGCGGTGACGAGCTGGCCGCCGTCGAGCTGGTGCCCGTACATGTCCTTGGCGCTGCCGAGGATGATCGGGTTCAGCACGATGATGTAGGCCATCGCGAAGAAGGTGGCGAAGCCGCCACGGACCTCGCGGGCGACGGTCGAGCCGCGCTCCGAGATCTTGAAGTAGCGGTCGAGACCCGAGGTCGGCTCCTGGGGAGCGGAAGGCTCGGGGGACATGGCCTTGGCGGTGGCCGTGGTGCTCATGGGGTGGGGTTCCTCTTCGGGAGACGTCCGTTTGGCGGTTCATACGAAGGAAACCCGCCAGAGGCAAACCGTTTCAGTATGAACACATGAACGAGCGAGCGTCTATCTCCGCGCGTAGATACGATTTCCCGCCACCTAGACTGACCCCCATGGCGAAGTGGACACCGAAGCACGAGGCACCCGAGCCCCTCGAAGGGCCCGTCGTCGCCACCATCACCGGCGGAACGATCCTCTGGTTCGTCCTCTTCCTCGTCCAGGTCCCGTTCTACGGCTGGTTCGACGACCGGGACCTGACCTGGTGGGTGTGGACCTGCCTGGCCGGAGCGGGCCTCGGCCTGATCGGCATCTGGTACGTACGGAAGCGCGACGCGGCGATCAAGCGGCACGAGGCGGCGCGGGCGGCGGAGGCCGCGGGCGGGACCTCTACCGACACTTCGGCCGGGACCTCTGGCGGGACCTCCGCCGGAACCTCTGGCGGGACCTCTGGCGGGACCGAGTCGACCCAGGGTCCCGAGGCATAGCACTCGGCATGGCACCGGGGGACGATTCGCCTCCTCCCCCGGTCTGATCTTCGCCCTTCTCGGCAGGTGAACGGTCGATTCCGGTCGTACCGTCGAAAACATGACTCAGCGGGCGAAGATCGACACGGACGGCAGCGAGGCCGAGGCGGTGGGTCCGCCCGTCGTCCACCGTCCCGCCGGACTCACCTCGGCCGAGGTCGCCGAACGCGTCGCCCGCGGCGAGGTCAACGACGTCCCCGTACGCAGCTCCCGCTCGACCACCGACATCGTCCGCGCCAACGTCTTCACCCGCTTCAACGCGATCATCGGCGTGCTGTGGGCGATCATGCTCTTCGTCGCGCCGATCCAGGACAGCCTCTTCGGCTTCGTGATCATCGCCAACACCGGCATCGGCATCATCCAGGAACTCCGCGCCAAGAAGACGCTCGACGGACTCGCCGTCATCGGCGAGGCGAAACCCACCGTCCGGCGCGACGGCGTCGCCGCCGAACTCTCCACCTCCGAGATCGTCCTCGGCGACCTCATCGAACTCGGCCCCGGCGACAAGGTCGTCGTCGACGGCGAGGTCGCCGAGGCCGACAGCCTGGAGATCGACGAGTCACTGCTCACCGGCGAGGCCGACCCCGTGGTGAAGAAGCCCGGCGACCGGATGATGTCGGGCTCCTTCGTCGTCGCCGGCGGCGGCGCCTTCACCGCCACCAAGGTCGGCCGCGAGGCCTACGCGGCGCAGCTCGCCGAAGAGGCCTCCCGCTTCACGCTCGTCCACTCCGAACTCCGCACGGGCATCTCCACGATCCTCAAGTACGTGACGTGGATGATGATCCCGACCGCGATCGGGCTCGTGATCAGCCAGCTCGTCGTCAAGGACGACAACTTCAAGGACGCGGTCGCCCGTACGGTCGGCGGCATCGTCCCGATGATCCCCGAAGGACTCGTCCTGCTCACCTCGGTCGCCTTCGCGATCGGAGTCGTACGACTCGGGCGCAAGCAGTGTCTCGTCCAGGAGCTCCCGGCGATCGAGGGCCTCGCGCGCGTGGACGTCGTGTGCCTGGACAAGACGGGCACGCTGACCGAGGGCGGGATGGACGTCACGGAGCTGCGCCCGCTGAACGGCTCGGACGAGACGTACGTACGGAAGGTGCTGGGCGCCCTCGGCGAATCGGACCCGCGCCCGAACGCGTCCCTCCAGGCGATCATCGACGCCTACCCGGACACGGTGGAGTGGCGGTGCACGGAGGCGCTGCCGTTCTCGTCGGCGCGGAAGTACAGCGGGGCGGCGTTCAGCGAGGGGAACGGCGAGGACTCGACGTGGCTTCTCGGCGCGCCGGACGTGCTGCTGCCCGCCGGTGACACGACGCTGACGGAGATCGACCACCTCAACGAACAGGGCCTGCGGGTCCTGCTCCTCGCCCGTGCCGCACAGGAACTCGACTCCCCGGACGTCGCCACCGGCGCCCACCCGACCGCACTCGTCGTCCTGGAGCAGCGCCTGCGGCCCGACGCCGCCGACACGCTCGCCTACTTCGCCGACCAGAACGTCGCCACCAAGGTCATCTCCGGCGACAACGCGGTCTCGGTCGGCGCGGTGGCGGGAAAGCTCGACATGCCGGGCGCGGCGAACACGGTGGACGCCCGCACGCTCCCCACCGACCGGGAGGAGATGGCGAAGGTCCTCGACGAGAACGCCGTCTTCGGCCGGGTCACGCCGCGGCAGAAGCGGGACATGGTGGCGGCGCTCCAGTCCCACGGGCACACCGTCGCGATGACGGGCGACGGCGTGAACGACGTGCTGGCGCTGAAGGACGCCGACATCGGCGTGTCGATGGGCTCGGGGTCGGAGGCGACGAGGGCGGTGGCCCAGATCGTGCTCCTGAACAACAGCTTCGCGACGCTCCCGTCGGTGGTGGCGGAAGGCCGGAGGGTCATCGGCAACATCACCCGAGTGGCCACCCTCTTCCTGACGAAGACGGTCTACTCGGTCCTCCTGGCGGTCCTGGTGGTCTGCTCGCAGGTCGAGTACCCCTTCCTCCCCCGCCACCTGACCCTCCTCTCCACGCTGACGATCGGCGTCCCGGCGTTCTTCCTCGCGCTCGCGCCGAACAAGGAACGGGCGAAGCCGAACTTCGTACGGCGGGTCATGCGGTACGCGATCCCCGGCGGCGTCATCGCGGCGGCGGCCACCTTCACGACGTACCTCCTGGCCCGCCACCACTACACGGGCCCGAACGCCCTCGCGGCCGAGACGAGCGCCGCCACCCTGACGCTCTTCCTGGTCTCGATGTGGGTCCTGGCGATCATCGCCCGCCCGTACACCTGGTGGCGCCTCACCCTGGTCGCCACGATGGCCGGCGCGTTCCTGCTGGTCCTCGTCGTCCCGTGGCTCCAGGACTTCTTCGCCCTGAAGCTGGTGGGCACGACGCTGCCGTGGGCGGCGGTCTTCATCGCGGTGGCGGGAGGCCTGCTCCTGGAGGTCGCGTGGCGGTGGGTGGACCGGAGGTTCCCGGCCTGAACCAAGCTCCCCAGAGAGGGGGCACCACCGCTAGGGTGGCCGGTCGATCGAGCGTGATCATCGGGTTGGGGTGGGGATGGCATCGGGGGAAACGCGGCTCACCATGCTCGGGCACTACCAAGTGGCCGAGCTGCTGGGAGCCGGCGGAATGGGCGAGGTGTATCTCGCCCACTCGCCGTCCGGGCGGGCGGTCGCCGTGAAGGTGATCCGTGAGGACCTGGCGGCGAAGCCCGGCTTCCGCGAGAGGTTCGCCCGCGAGGTCCAGGCGGCCCGGCAGGTGAGCGGCGCGTTCACGGCGCCGGTCCTCGACGCGGACACGGACGGCCCCACCCCGTGGATGGCCACCCAGTACGTCGACGGCCCGACACTCGCCGACGTGGTGAACGACCGGGGGCCCCTGCCGGCCGACGAGGTCTGGCGGCTGGCGTCAGGCCTCTGCGAGGCGCTGCGCGACATCCACCGCGCGGGCCTGGTCCACCGGGACCTCAAGCCCGGGAACATCCTGCTGGCCGAGGACGGGCCACGGGTCATCGACTTCGGCATCTCACGGGTCGTGGACGCGACCGCCCTCACCGAGAGCGGCCAGATTCTCGGAACGCCCCTCTTCATGGCGCCCGAACAGTTCCGAACCCCCCGCGACACGGGCCCAGCCGCCGACGTCTTCGCCCTCGGCTCCGTCCTCGTCTACGCGGCTACCGGCCACGGCCCGTTCGACGCCGACACCCCGTACGCGATCGCCTGGAACGCCGTCCACGAGGACCCGAACCTCACAGGCCTCCCCGACTCCCTCCGCCCCGTGGTGGAACCCTGCCTGCACAAGGACCCCGCCGAACGCCCCGACCCCGAATCGCTCCTGACCCTCCTCTCCTCCCGCCGAGAACGCCGCACCCAGCGCGCCACGGCCCGCGAGGCGGAACTGACCCGCGTACGCCGGACCCGCCTCCGACGCGGAGCCCTGGCCTTGGGAGCACTGGCGTGCGCGGCGGGGCTGGTGGGGGTGTGGATGTGGTGGCCGGACGCGGACGGAGGCGGAGGGAAGCCGCTCGCCACGGCCACCACGCCAAGCCCGACGCCGACGCCGGTACGGATGCCGGGGTGGAAGCCGTGGACGACGCAGCTGCCGTGGAAGAACGACAGGCCGAGCGGCGACATGCCCAGCTGCCACTACGAGTTCCCGGCCCTGTGGTGCACCGGCACCGACACGCACGTCGCCCGAGTGGACGCACGTACCGGCAAGGTGGTCTGGCACAAGACCGACCCGGAGGGGAGATACGCGTCCGGCATCAGCGTCACCTCCCTGGGCGTCTTCGTCACCGCCTTCACCAACGTCCAAGGCGGGAACAGCCTCACCATCCGGAGGTTCGACACGGAATCGGGGAAGCCCGAGGGCGAGCGAACCCTCACCGGTGTCGACGACTGCCGCCTCGACCAGGAAACGCTGTTGTGCGTACGGCAGGGAAAGGTCACCGCCCTTCACGCGCTGGACCTGCAACGCGAGTGGACGTCCACCACCCGCTGGGACGAGTTCGCACCCGGCACCCTGCCCGAATCGGATACGGGCCGCGTCTACGTGGTCCGAAAGGACGGCAAGGGCAGGGACGAGGAAATCGGCGAGCTGTCGCGGGGCTCCGGTGATGCCCTCTGGAGCCGTACGCTTCCCCGCGGCGCCCACGTGGTCGGCGTGTCCGGTGACGACGTCTATCTGTCCTCCCCGCAGACGGACCCCACGGTCGCACTCCTGCGGCTCGACCGCAGGACCGGAGCCACGAAGTCCGTCGCACTCAGCGGTTCGGAATGGCTGCTCGGCATGGCGGGCGGCACCGCGTTCACCCAGCGCAAGGGCGGGGTCGTCAGCGCGTACGACATGTCCGCGATGAAGCTCCTGTGGTCGACCACCACACTCCAGAAAGACCTCTCCGCACCCACGGTCGACGGTGACCGCGTCCACTTCACCGCCCTGGACGGCACGGTCATCGGCCTCGACCGTGGAACCGGCGGCGTCCTGTGGCAGCAGCGACCCCCGGCGTACAAGACCACGGCGGCACCTGAAGTCCCACCAGCCTCCAGAGGCGCCCGCTACGCGACGCACCCCGTCGTCCTCGGCGACATCGTCATCTCCCCCGCCCCCGGGGAACGGATCCGCTCCTTCCTCGCCCCAGCGACGTCGACCGGTACGAAACCTCCCGCCAAGGGAACTCCCGCCCGCTAGGCCATGCCCGGCCCCAGCCTCAACGCCCAGGTCAAGGGCACTGGCAAGGCCTACACCGTCGTTGCGGGCGCGGACTCGGGTTGGTCACGCAACCAGGTCGACCGGCTCTACGGCTGGGACAACCCCGGCTGCGACTACGAGACCGCAACCGAAACCTCGGTCCCGTGGCCCAACGCATGATCTGAGGATGGCGCGCAGGCAGTGACGGCGCGACAGTCCGGACAGGTCATGTCCGGGTCGTGGCTACGGAAGCCACGGTCGCACCCGTCGCAGTTCACGAGCGGCGCGCGTCCGTCGGTCACCGGCGGCGGCGGTACGGCGGCCAGCGGAGGCGGCAGGAGCGCGGAGAGCCGGAACTCGACGAAGCGGCCCGGGTGGTGGATGGGCACGTGCGCGGGCGGAAGGGCGGCCGTGAGCGTACGGAGCACCTGCTCCGGACTCGCCGCCCTGGCCAGCCACTCCTCGACACCGGGGGCGAGCCGCAGGACGTCCCGCCAGGAGAGCAGCAGCCGGGAGTCGACGGTCCGAAGCCGAGCGAGAATGTCGGCGGCGGGCCCGTGGAGGGCGGACGACTGCGGCCGTACGGGGCGAGGCTCGGGATCCGGTGCGACGACCGGCACGGGCTCCGCCTCCGACTCGGCCGACTCGGCCTGTACGGCCTCGGGGGCGGGTGTGGCCCGCCGGTTGCGCGCCCCGCACCCGGGCTTGTCGTACGACAGCGTCCGCGTGGCGAACCGCCCGCCGCCGAGGGCGACCCGCCGCCGCTCGACGTACCCGGCCGCGACGAGCTCGTTGAGGGCCCGCCTGATGGTGATCTCGCCCTCCCGGAACCGAAGGGTGAGCGTCTTGACGGTGACGTCGGCGCCGTCGGGCAGGGACTGGATGTAGACGCAGAGCCCGATCGCGGCGGCCGAGAGGCACGGGTGCTGGGCGAGGTGGTTGCCGACGACGGTGAACCGGTCGGTGTGCCGGTGCCGTAGGTGAATGACCCCGGAGCGAGGCGCGTCGAGGGGAATCTCAAAGGGAACGGGGCGCGCGGACAGGGCCGCGTTAGACTGCGGGTAAGTCATTGGGAAGCGCTACTTCCTGGTTACTAGGCCCTCGTCAGGATTCTGAGTTCTGGCGGGGGCCGACTTGTCATATGCCGCTATTGGCGCTGACCGTACCGCACCCCCAACCCCACCTGTCCGCGTTCCGGACACACCTTCACCCGATCGTGTGGCCAGGGGAGTTGGGGAGCGGGAGGGGTGGGTTGGATAGTTCTCTCCCGTTGATTAAAAGGGCATCGAGCAGGACCGGGGCGTGGCTGGGCACGCCCCGGTCAGAGCGCGCGTCAACCCAGGAACTACCCAGCGCCTCCCCAGGAGGCGGCAATTGAGCGAGCCGACCTCCGACTTCGGGGCCCAGGCCCTCAGATTGACCCGACCCCCTTGGTGCGGGTGGGACCGCCCTCTTTCCGAGAGTCGCTCCTTCCGGCGGTGCGGGGGGCGGGGTCACCGCCGGGCCCCGGGCAGTATCCGGGGACGGCGTGCGTCTGCCGGCCGGTGGGTGGGGGCTTGGCTAGTGGCCGGTGCCGGTGGGTCCCCATCGCGCCAATCGGGGTGCGCGGTTGTTGAATGGGGCAGCTGGGCGGCGCTCAGCGGCTGAAGGAGTCCCCGGGTCGGGCTTCAGGCCCCGCTGTTCGCTCCCGGTGGGTGGGCGGGGTGGATAACCCTGCATTTCTCCGAGTAACAGGCCCCGGATTAAGCCCCGAAGGGGGCGAATCGCCCTTATCAGGCGGAGAAACTGCATGAACCCCTCGCCGACAGCGCCCACCACCCACGAACACAGACCAGCGGGGCCTGAATCCCCACCAACCCGCGACCATAGCCCGCCGAACCGAGCCCAACTGCCCCATTCAACGACAGCGCACCCCCGACCCACCGAACTTCACCCACCGGCCCCGACCGCGAACCCAGCCCCCACCCACTCACCGGCACAGCCAAGGCGAGCACAACCGATGCCCGGCCTCGCCCCACCCACCGGCCCGAAAAGACGCCCACGGCGCCCGGCAACAAACAAAGCCCCCGCGTAGGCCACGCCCCCGGCCGCCCTTTCACACTCGGAAAGAGGGCGGCCGCACCAGAAGCCCATGAGGCACCCCAACCCCCAGGACCCGAGCAGCACGCAACGACGGCCTCGCCCTTGTGGTGCTGGAGGGCTAGGCCGTCGTCGGGGGTGTGTCAGCGGATGGCGTTCGGCAGTGCGGTCTTTGCCGGAAGCGCTACCCGCCGAAGGCGTTCTCGGCCGATGGTCACGCTTCCTGGAGCTGGGCCAGGATCCACTTGCCGAGCTCCGGGGTCATGACGGTGTGGCCTTCGTTGGTGGTGGCGCAGAGGAAGTCGTGGAGGTCGCTGCTCTCGCGGTCGACCTT
The DNA here is from genome assembly GCF_036192275.1 of Streptomyces sp. NBC_00250. Lineage (NCBI taxonomy): Bacteria > Bacillati > Actinomycetota > Actinomycetes > Kitasatosporales > Streptomycetaceae > Streptomyces > Streptomyces sp. NBC_00250. The sequence goes on from NZ_CP108088.1 coordinate 4,119,874, forward strand.
GGAGTAGAGGGCGGTCTGGTCGTCGATGTCCGCCGACGCCACGGCGCTGATGGTGGGGACGAAGGTGGAGGTGTTGTGGGTGAGCTCCGCCGGCTGCTCGTTGACGATCGCGGCCAGCACGGCAGCCATGCCGAAGTTGGCGGCGTCTTCCAGGAGAGGCGCCTTGGGGAAGAGGCCGCCAGGAGCCCCGTCGAGTTCGGGGAAGCCGGTGGTGTTGATCGAGATCGGGGCCTTCCGCGCCTCCGCCATCGTGGCGACGGTCTGCCGTCCCTGGCTCTGGGTGCGGAGCTGGGCGCTCGCCTTCGGTCCGGCGGCGCTCATCGCGATCTCGTCGGCGGGGATGTCGTTCCCGACGCCGGTGCCCGTTCCGTTGGCGACACCGAGCAGGCGGGGGCGCTGGGGCCAGTCGCCCACCCGCTGGAGTGCTTCCAGGAAGTCGGTCCGTTCCTGATCCTGGCCGGCGGCGACGTCGAGGGTGGTCTCGGTGCCGGTTTCGACGTGCCAGCGCAGCATCTGGCGTGCGGCCGGGCTGTTGACCAGGTCGGAGTAGAGGCTGAGGAGCGGGTTGGTCTTGCCCCAGTGTGCCTTCACGAAGTGGGCGAATGCCTGGACTCCGAGGGGCAGCCACGCGCCGCGGTGCGGGGTGTCGTAGGAGAGGTAGGTGGAGGTCTGGTGGTCCTCCCTCTGCCGTTCCATCTTGGCCAGGGCGTAGCGGGTGACCATGCCTCCCATGCTGAAGCCGCCCACCGTCAGCATGGCGTCGCCTTCGCGGTCGGCGAGCGTCCTGCGGATGCACTCGATCGCGACGTCGGCGTTGTCGAGGATGGACGCGGACCGGTCGTCGAAGCCCAGGAGGACGACGTCGAAGCCGCTCTCACGCAGCGTGGAGATGAACGGGTAGTCCCCGTTCTCCAGGCCCTCGTACAGCGCGTGGCCGTTGCTTCCTCCCATGGCGAAGCCGTCGGCGAGGATCACCGGCCGCCTGACGGCCGTCTGCTCGGATGAGCTGTAGAAGACCCAGGCGGTCCCGTTGCGGAGCTCCCACTCGGTGTCCCAGGGGTCCGTTGCGGTGGCTGCGGGCTGAGCTCCCGGAAGGGGGCCCCAGATGCTGACGACAGGCTTGGACATGCTTCGACGACTCCTTGGTGTCGCGGCTGGTCATACCGAACACGGATATAGTCTCGGCACTTGGGTCCAAACCGCACCACAATCGAGCAAGATCACTCTTTCGTGGACGAAACGGCTCTCGGCTTGTGACCAGCACTTTCGCAACAGGCCCCAGTCCCCCTCCCGTCCGGCACCCTGGGGTCATGCGAATCGTCGAGCAGCTCTGGGACCGTGGCGAGATGCCGTACTGCGACGGGTTCTACCGGGCGGACGGCACCGGCCGTGAGTTGTACGTCGACGGGCCCGGCGCGTACCACCCCGATGCCGGGCAGCCGATTCCCTTCCGGATCGGGGAGCCGTTCGACGTGGCCGAGGTCGTCGCGGAGTACGGCACCTGCGAGGCGGACGTCTGGTTCGAGAGCCCGCTGCCCGACGGGTCGGGGTGGGTCCTCGGCGGAGGGGGCGGGATGGGCAACGTCGGTCATCTCGCCCGTCTCGACGGCGACCGCTCCTTGCGGTGGGTCGCCTTCATGGACCGCTCCAACCCGTTCCTCGGCGTGCGTTACGAGGGCAGCCGGGCCGTCTTCACCAACGACTGGCACAACCTGCTGACCCTCGACCTCGCCGACCCCGCCCTCCGCTGACCTCGCCTTCCACCGGCCTCAGTCGAACCAGCGGTCCCGGGCCAGTTCCGCCGTCCTCGACGGGTCCTCCAGGAGGGCCGCCACTTCGAAGCGGCGGGGCCATTGGCCGGCTGCCCAGGCCAGGCCTGCCGCCACGCCTTCCAGGGTGGACGCGTGGACCACGCCGTCCGGGGTGCGGCGCCAGTCGAGTTCCGTGTCCGCCGCCCGGAGTTCCTCGTGTTCGATGTAGGTCGTGGGGGTCGTCGCGCCCAGGAGGATCCGGACCGACTCCGGCACCTCGTGTTCCTCGCCGACCGTCGCCACCTCCGCCTCCACCGCCTCGCTCAGGCGCCTGACCTGGAACAGTTCCGCCAGGTCCGCCGCCCGCGACGGTGCCACCGGCAGCAGCGGCACCCCGCCCGCCAGCGGCAGCAGGTCCGGGGCGTCCGCCACCATCGCCTCCGACGCGTCCACCACGACCGCCTCGCCGTCCACCACCGCGCGCAGCTCGTCCGGCAGCGTCACCTGCTCCGGGTCCAGGTCCGCCAGGGCCGTGTACAGGGCGTGGAGTTGGGCGTCCGTGACCTCGCGCGACGAGTCCGCCAGCCGCGTCAGGAGTTCCGCCGCGCCTCCCGGTTCGTCCAGGAGTGCCGCCACCGACGTACGGACGCCCAGCGCCCTCAGGACCTGTTCGTCGTCGAAGCCCGTCGCGTCGGCGGAGTCGTACAGGCCGATCAACAGCGGGTCCGTGCCCGCCGCTCGCAGGCCCGCCGGGCGGCGGCCGTCCAGGACCGGGTGGTCGCGGAGCCACCACGCCGTGTACGAGCGGACCGTCTCCGTCGTGCCGTCCGGAAGCAGCACCCGTACGGGCTGGGTCAGTGCGTCCCGCAGCGGCGGCTGCGCGAGGAGCGCGAGTGCCTGCGGCCAGGCGTCGTCGTCGACCAGGTCCAGGTCCCGTACGGCCACGATCTCCGTCGCCACCGGCGGCACCGGCGACTCCGGCAGCCGGTCCAGGACGTCCTCGCACCACACGTCGACCGCGTCCAGGAGTCCGGCGTCGTCCGGCTCCGGGTAGTCGCCCTCGCGGGGTTCGACCTCGTCCGGGTCGAGGAGCAGGTCGGTGGCGCGGACCAGCGCGAAGGTCGCGAGAACTCCACAGGCTGCCAGCGGCTGTTCGCCCCAGCGGGCGGCCAGTTCGGCGTCGACGTAGGCCAGTTCGTCCTCGCGCATGACGGCGGCGAACGCCGAGCCGGGCATCACCAGCTCTCCCGCCGGGGAGAGTTCGCCGTCCTCGTCGGGGAGGGCCAGGGCGCCCAGCCAGGGCTCCTCGCCCGGGTCGAGTTCCGCGTCCCGGACCAGGCCGAGGACCGTCTCGACGAGTTCGTCCGCGTCCAGGGCGTCCGCGTCCTCGTCCCAGATCTCGCCCGCGTCGAGGGAGGCCGCGACCGCCGCCCGTACCTGCGGGGTCGTCAGGACCGCGCGGGGCGTGGCGGGCAGGGCTCCCAGCTTCTCCAGGATGGGGTGGGCGGCCTCGGGGTGGGCGACCTTCAGGCCGAGCCGGGTCAGTTCGGCCGGGGTCCGCTCCTGGGGCAGGAGGACCTGGCGGGGGCCGATCGCCGTACGGATACGGGCGCCTTCGGCGGTCTCCGCCAGCGGTACCGGGAGGCCCGAGAGGCGGTCGGGGTCGATGCCCGCGAGGGAGTCGTACAGGCGCCACCACCACGTCGGCGGCCTGTCCACCCCGGCGAGGCGGTCGATCGCCTCGGTGAAGGGGACGCGGCCGACGCCGAGGGTCCGGAGTTCCGGACGGCGCTCCAGGCCGGCCGGAAGGAGCGTCGGGAACACCTCGGCGAGGACGTCCACCGTGTCCGTGCCCGCGCCTTCCGCGACCTCGGCCTCGATCGGGCGGAGTGCGGGGAGTTCCTCGGTGGGGGCGGCGGGGGCCAGGAACGCGACCCTCGGCAGCCGGTCCAGGATCGCCTCGCGCAGTGCCCCGTCGAGGGGGCCCTTGCCGAGCGGGCCGGGGACGAGGTCGAGCGTGGCGGTCGTCACCGGCTGCCACTCGGCGAGGAGTTCGGCGTACGCGTCGGCCGCGCGCTGCACCAGGAAGTCGGTGAGCCGGCCGGGCGCCGGGTGCCGCCGCGCGGTGTCCAGCGGCAGGGAGGCGATGAGCAGCGCGGGGATGCCGAGGGGCTCGTCGGTGGGCGTGGGGGCGTGCACGACCGGGGTCGTCCGGGGGTAGCGAGGGGCTCCGTCGGTGTCCACGGGCACGGCCCAGGTGACCGACCAGTGGGGGCGCAGGCGCTCCTCGACCGGGCGGTCCTTGAGCAGTTCGGCTTCGAGGGGGCCGCCGTGGGAGACGGTCCGCCAGCGGTGGGTGCCGGTGGCGGTGTCCTCGATGACGACGTATCCCTCGTCATCGGAACGGTGGATGGTTCGTACCCCTTCGGGGGTCTCCACGACGATCTCGGCGAGCCCCGGGAGGGTGAGGAGGAGGGCGTCGTCGACGGAGGCGAGGAGCCGTTCGGCGAGGTCGCGGGCGGCGGTGTCGCGCAACGGGAGGACGACGACGGTGTCGTAGCCGTCGGGAGCGGTGCCCTCGGCGGGCAGCGGAAGCCGCAGGAGGGGTACGTGGCCGTCGCGGCGGCGGAGTTCGTCGCCGAGGCCCGGGCTGTACTTGGCGGACTCGGCGGCGAGTTCGCGGGCCTCCGCGAGGGACCAGCGGACACCGCCGTGGCGGCCGAGGACGGCGGGCTCGTCGGTGACGGCGAGGACGGCGGCGAAGCCGACGCCGAAGCGGCCGACGGCGCCGTGGGTCTGCTCGCGCTTGGCCGAGGCCCGGAGGGTGGACAGCGACTCGACGCCGGAGGCGTCCAGCGGGGCGCCGGTGTTGGCGGCGGCGAGGATCGCGGGGCCCTCGTGGTCGGCCGGGTGCAGGGTGAGGCGGAGGCGGCCGGTGACGCCGGCGCGGTGGGCGGCGTCGGCGGCGTTCTGGGCGAGTTCGACGACGAGGCGGTCGCGGTAGCCGCCGAGGGCGAGGTCCTCCTCGGCGTTGGCGTCCTCCCGGAACCGGGCGGGGGACGCGCCCCAGGCGTCGAGCACACCCCGCCGCAGCCGTGCGGTGCCGAAGGGATCGGTTCCGTCGGTCGTCGTCCGGACGCTGACGCTCACGTCTGACTCCACTCTGCGGGGCGGTGATGATGCCGGGTCGGGATGGCGACATCGGGGCCCGAAGGTACCGCGCCCCGCCCCTCCCCCGCCGCTGGGGCACGTCCGAGGTCGGGGCGCGCGGAATCACTCACAGGAGACCCGCGTGAAGTGTACAGTTCTGCACATGAGTGAGACTCTCCCGATCACCGAAGCGCGAGCCCGGTTCGGATCACTGGTGCGCCGTGCGTCCCATGCCCGTGAGCGCATCACGATCACCGATCACGGCCAGCCCGCGGCCGTACTCATCAACCCCCAGGAACTCGCCGACCTGGAGGACGCCCTGGCCCTGGCGTTGTACCGCGAGCGTCAGAGCGCGGGGAAGACCGACGGTGTGCCGCACGACGACGTCCGCGCCCGCCTCGGACTGGGGCGCGGGTGACGTACGAGATCGTCTGGGACGAGGCCGCGATCGATGCGGCCACGCGCTTCCTCAAGGACGATCCGGACGGGCTGCGCCAACTGATGGACGCGGTCGACCTGCTCGCCGGGCAACCCCGCCCGGAAGGCAGCGCCGAGTACGGCTCGCCCAACCTGCGCCGCATGCACGTAGGCCGCTACCGGGTGCTGTACGAGATCACGGAGAACACCGTCACGGTCGTGGTCATCCACGTCGGCCGCCTCGGCTGACGCGGGCGGCATGAGGCAAAGGGCGGACCCCCCAGGTCCGCCCTTCCGTACGCCCCGCCCTTCCGTACGCCCCGAACGTGGCATACGAGCGCGGCGTGGAATCGACTACGAGTGACCCAGGTCTTCCGACATGGCGTCCGGTTCCGTCGTCGAGCCGGAGTCCTTGGCCGGGCGGAGGGGGAAGGCGTCCGCGCCCATCGAGTCCAGGACCGGCGGCGCCGGCCGCGGCGGCTTCGGCATGATCGCCGCCTCCGAGTGCCCGCCGCAGCCGTACGCGAGGGAGACGACCCGGCCGTCGGCGGGGGCGAACTCGTTGGCGCAGATGCCGAAGGTCTGCTTCAGGGAGCCGGCGAGCGGCACCAGGAAGGCGCAGGATTCGCAGGTGGCCGGCGCGGCCTGGGCCATCGGCGTCCGTGCGCCGAAGGACTCCTCCCAGCGGTCCGCGGCCATGTGGAGGCCGTACCGGGAGAGGACCCGGGCCCGGCGCATGCCGAGCTCTTCGGCGACCGCGGCGATCGCACCCCGTGAGGGGGTGCGGGTGACGATCTCGGCGTCCTCGACGTCGAGGTGGTCCGCCAGTTCCTCCGACACCACGGAGTTCGGCGGCGGTGCGTCCTCGCCCGAGTAGCCGGGCTCCAGGCGCAGGTCGTCCTGCTCGGTCGGCAGCAGGTCGCCGGGGCCCATGTCGCCGGGGCGCAGCCGCTCGCTCCACGGCACCCACTCGGGGGCGAGGAGGGCGTCGGAGCCGGGGAGCAGGACGGTTTCGTCGAGGGTGATGTTCTTGGCGCGGGAGGCCCGGGTGACCGTCACCGCCCAGCGCCAGCCCCGGTAGCCGGGTTCCTTGGACTCGAAGTAGTGGGTGACCACGCGGTCACCCTCGGCGACCACCTCGACGTGTGCGCCGACGATCCCGGGGGCGGCCGCCTCCTCGGCGGCCTCCCGCGCGAGGTCTACGGCCTCGGCGCACAGGCGGTCGGGGATACGCGTGGCTCGCGGGGTACGCGGGGTACCGCTTCGCGTCGTCGCAGCACTCACAGGTCTCGCTTCTCTCCTACGCCGTCTCACGGGTGCGCCGGCCGAGGGGCGGGAGCGAAGCCACGGGCGGCGGGCGGAGCGGACCTGTGGGCCGCATCGACGTCCGCGCACCCGACTTGTCTCGCGTGTCTCGGGCACACCTATCGCCATCCATTCTGCGGGATGCCGAAGAGGCGCGCGGCCGAGAGCTTCCGCCGGTGACGCGCTACGCACGCTACCCCGTTCGCGGGCCTCAGCCCACATGCCCGCCCCAAGTGGCCCGGATCGCGGACGCCCGGGGCGGTCCGGAAGGCGGTCCGGAGGCAGTTCCGAAGGCGGTCCGGAAGGCGATCCCAGGACCGGCCGGAGGGAGTTCGCCGAGGCTTGTCCCGGCGTTTGTCCCGATGTTTGTCCCGGTGTTTGTCTCGACGTTCGGCCGCGCCGGTCCGCGGCGGTCCACCTCGATCCGCCTCGGTCCGCCTCGGTCCGATGGAGCCTTGTACCGCCGCGCCACGGTTCGTCCGGCGCGCTGGTGGGGCACTATGACGGAGTGGCAGCCGCACGGTCCCCCGCACGATCCGAAGATCATGCCGGACCGCTCCGCAGAGCGGGCCGGAAGGTCGGCCGCGCCCTGCACCTGCCGTTCACGGGCACGGCGAAGGGCATCCGCAAGGCCACGCACGCGCACGGCGCGGGCGAGTCGGGGCTCGGGAAACTGATCGAGCTGCACGCCGTGAACGGTGCCGGGGACGTCATGATCACCGTCGCCCTCGCCTCCACCGTGTTCTTCTCCGTGCCGACCGACGAGGCCCGCGGGCGCGTCGCCCTCTACCTCGCCGTCACCATGGCGCCCTTCACCCTCCTCGCTCCGGTGATCGGCCCGCTCCTCGACCGCATCCCGCACGGGCGGCGGGCCGCGATGGCCGGCGCGATGCTGACCCGGGCGGTCCTCGCGATCATGATGTCGGCGGCGGTCGTCACCGGCGGCGTCGAGCTGTACCCGGCGGCGCTCGGGGTCCTGGTGGCCTCGAAGGCGTACGGGGTGGTGCGCAGTGCGGTCGTGCCGCGGCTCCTGCCACCGAACTTCTCGCTCGTGAAGGCGAACTCGCGGGTCACCCTGGCCGGGCTGCTCGCGACGGGCATCGCCGCGCCCATCGGGGCGGGGCTGCAGGTGCTGGGGCCCCGGTATCCGCTGTACGGGGCGTGCGCGCTGTTCCTGCTGGGGGCGTTCTGGGCGCTGCGGATGCCGCCCAAGGTGGACTCGGCGAAGGGTGAGCGGCGGGCGCACCTGCTGACGCACGGCGAGCGGAAGCCGAGTCTGCGGACGGTGGGGCCCTCGGTCCTGCACGGGCTCGAGGCGAACGCGGCGCAGCGGATGCTGTCGGGTTTCCTGATCTTCTTCCTGGCGTTCCTGCTGCGCGAGCACCCGCTGTCGGGGCAGAGTGCCGCCGTGTCGCTGGGGATCGTGGGCGTCGCGGCGGGCGTGGGCAACGCGTGCGGTACGGCGATGGGCTCGCTGCTGCGGGACCGGGGGCACGGGCCCGAGGTGATCATCGCCACCATGATCAGCGTGGTCTGCGCCACGGCGATCTGTACGGCGATCTTCTTCAGCGGGGCGATGGTGGCCGTCCTGGGCGCGGTCGCGGGTCTCACCCAGGCCCTGTCGAAGCTGTCGCTGGACGCGTTGATCCAGCGGGACGTGCCGGAGGTCGTACGGACCTCGGCGTTCGCGCGTTCCGAGACGGCGCTGCAGATGGCGTGGGTGGTGGGCGGCGGGATCGGCATCGCCCTGCCCCTGAACGGGACCCTGGGCATGGCGGTGGCTGCCGGAATCCTGGCGACGGGGGCGCTCCTCTCCGTACGGGGGCTGCTCGCGGCGGCCCGGCAGCGGCCGGGGCCGAAGGGGCGTTCGAAGACGCGGGTGGCGTAGTCCTGGGCGGGGAGCGGGGACCGGGAAGGGCGCTCGTTCCGGTACCCGAGGGCGGCACGCCGTACCCCCGCGTGGCGCGGGCGCGGCGGCCCGATAGCCTTCGGCTCATGACCGTTGCGTTCTTCTCCGGCTCGCGCCGCCGGGCCGCCGTCGCCCTCGGGGCCGTCTCCGCCGGGCTCCTCGTACTCTCCGCCTGCGACAAGCCGACTCCGATCGCGACTGTCACGGTCGGGTCCGACTCGATCAACTCCGAGGCCGCCTGCTACAACGACGGCGACGCCATCAAGGAGTCGCAGATCCAGCAGTGCCTCAACAAGAAGGCCGAGAAGTCCATCACCGTGGCGATGGACGACAAGATCCGCTTCGGGGTCGACCCCGAGATCGCGGACAACGGCTGGACCATCTTCCTCGGCGGCCAGCAGGCCGAGCCCGAGCCGTACAAGAAGACGTACCGGACCATTCCGGCCAGCGCCTTCTTCTCCAGCCAGACCGGCGAGGCCACCGACAAGACCCAGGTGACCATCGTCGAGAACACCGGCAAGAAGCTGACCGGTGTCTGGCACTTCCAGCTGAAGAAGGAATCCTGATCCTCCGGTGGTCCACCGGATCCTGATCGTGACGGCCGTGGCGGCGGAGGCGGACTCCGTCTCCGCCGGCCTCGGCCTCGGCGGCCCCGAGCTGCTCCCGCTGCCGGGGGGTCTCGTCCTGCGCCGCCACACGGACGCACCCGGCGACCGTGTCCGGATCGACGTGCTCGTCGGTGGGGTCGGACCCGCCGCCGTCGCCGCCTCGACCGGGACCGCGCTGGCGTACGCCTCGCTTCTCGGCAGCGAGAACCCCCCTACCGAGAACCCCCGTACCGAGAACCCCGGCGGGAGCCCCTACGGCCTCGTCGTCTCCGCCGGGATCGCCGGCGGGTTCCGGCCGCTCGCGCCCCTCGGATCCGTCGTCGTCTCCTCGGCCGTCGTCGCCGCCGACCTCGGCGCGGAGACCCCCGACGGGTACCTCGCCGTCGACGAGCTCGGCTTCGGGCGGTCCGTCCACCCCGTGCCCGAGGCCCTGACCGGCCGTGTCGCCGCCGCCCTGGACGCCGGTGGCCGGCCGTGCACCGTCGCGCCGGTGCTCACCGTCTCCACCGTCACCGGCACCGCCGGCCGCGCCGCCGAGCTGGCCGGGCGCCATCCCGGGGCCGCCGCCGAGGCGATGGAGGGCTTCGGGGTCGCCGAGGCCGCCGCCGCGTACGGCGTGCCCGTCGTCGAGATCCGGGCCGTGTCGAACGCCGTCGGCCCCCGCGACCGCGCCGCCTGGCGCATCGGCGAGGCCCTGGACGCCCTCCGGCACGCCTTCGAGCTGCTCAGCAAGACCGTCTTCGTGGAGCTGGAGCCGTCGTGACCAAGCTGAAGATCGCCTACTCGCCCTGCCCGAACGACACGTTCGTCTTCGACGCCTGGGCCCACGGCCGCGTCCCCGGCGCCCCGCGCCTCGACGTGACCTTCGCCGACATCGACGTCACCAACGGCTGGGCCGAGAGCGGCACCGACACCCACGACGTCCTGAAGGTGTCGTACGCCGTGCTGCCGTGGATCCTCGACGAGTACGCGCTGCTGCCCTGCGGCGGCGCCCTCGGCCGGGGCTGTGGCCCGCTCGTCCTCACCCGGGACACCGCGACCGGCGCCGACCTCGCCGGGAAGACCGTCGCCGTGCCGAGCGAGCGCTCGACCGCGTATCTGCTGTTCCGCCTCTGGGCGGCCGAGAAGGTGCCGGGCGGGGTCGGGAACGTCGTCGTGATGCCGTTCCACGAGATCATGCCCGCCGTGCGCGACGGCAAGGTCGACGCGGGGCTCGTCATCCACGAGGCCCGCTTCACGTACCAGAACTACGGTCTGCACTGCCTCGCCGACATGGGCGAGCACTGGGAGTCCACGACCGGTCTGCCGATCCCCCTCGGTGCGATCGTCGCCCGCCGCTCCCTGGGCGCCGAGACCCTGCGGCGGCTCGCCGACGCGGCCCGTACGTCCGTGCGGATGGCCTGGGACGACCCGGTGGCCTCCCGCCCGTACGTCCTGGAGCACGCGCAGGAGATGGACCCGAAGGTCGCCGACCAGCACATCGGTCTCTACGTCAACGAGTTCACGGCCGACCTCGGCGAGCACGGTTACGCGGCGGTCCGCGGGCTGCTCACCCGAGCCGCGGCCGAGGGACTCGTACCGCCCCTCGGCCCGGACTCGCTCGCCTTCCCGTAGCCGGGGCCGCCCGACTCAGACGTCCAGCTGGTCCGCGACCGCGCGCAGCAGGCCCGCGATCTTGGCGCCCTGCGTCTTGTCGGGGTAGCGGCCGCGCTCCAGCATCGGCGTGATGTTCTCCAGGAGCGTCGTCAGGTCCTGCACGATGGACGCCAGTTCGTCGGGCTTACGGCGCTGTGCCGCGGCGACGGACGGGGTCGGGTCGAGGATCGTGACGGACAGAGCCTGGTCGCCGCGCTGGCCTGCGACGACCCCGAACTCGACCCGTTGTCCCGGCTTCAACGCGTCGACTCCGGCAGGGAGCACCGACGAGTGGACGAAGACGTCGCCGCCGTCGTCGCGGGAGAGAAAGCCGAAGCCCTTCTCGCTGTTGAACCATTTGACCTTGCCGGTAGGCACGTCTGTCCTCGTCCTCGTCCTCGTCGATGGGGATGGCAAACAGCGGGCCGACCGGCCCGCCGGCACCAGGCTAATGGTCCGGAGGCCGGTGGCAAGACGTCGCCGATGTGTTCCTTCGGCCTGGGAACTACCCTGGCGGGATGCGTAGTGAAACCCCCGCCGCACCGGCGAACGACAGCGCTCCGGGTGACGGCCTCGTCAAGGTCGGTGTCATCCTCTTCGCCATCGGCGCGGTGGCGACGCTGGTCACCGTGGCTCCGCTGTTCCTCGGCACGGACCCGTTTCCCACGGTCGCGTACACCGTCTCCATGTTGATGGGGGTCGGATTCCTCGTCGCCGGCGCCGGTGTGCTGCGCGCGATCGCGGCCCAGCGGCGGCAGGCGCGCAGCGTTCCGGCCGCACCGGTTCAGGCCAGGTAGCCCTCCCACCAGGTTCGGAAGTCCGTCAGGTCGGCCAGGACGACGTCCGCGCCCGCCTCCTGCAGCTCCTCGGGGGCGCAGGGGCCGGTGGCGACGGCCACCGAGAGGGCGCCGGCCGTGGCGGCGCCGCGGACGTCGCCGACGTGGTCACCGACGTACACCTGGGCGCCGTGGGCGCGCAGGGCCTCCGCCTTCCCTTCGGCCCACAGGCCGCCGACGACCGCGTCCGGCTCGATGCCGAGGTGCGCGAGGTGCAGCTCGGCGTGCGGGCCGTTCTTCGCGGTGACGACGATGGTGCGGCCGCCCGCCTCGCGGACGGCGGCGATCGCGTCCCGGGCGCCCGGCATCGGCGGCGAGGACTCGATGGCGTACGCCGGGTAGAGCGCCCGGTAGCGGGCCACCATCTCCGTCACCTGCTCCGCGGGGACCCAGTACGCCATCTCCTGCTCCAGCGGCGGGCCGAGGCGGCTGACGACGAGATCCGCGTCGACGGGGACGCCGGACTCGGCGGAGAAGGCCTCCCAGGCGGCCTTGATGCCGGGGCGGGAGTCGATCAGCGTCAGGTCGAGGTCGAAACCGACGGTCGGCGCGGGCGTGGTGGCAGAGGTCGTCATAGGAGCCATTCTGAGGGACCTCCGGCCCAGGTGTTCGAATATGGCTGCTGCTTACACTGAGCCAAGCCTTACCAAACCCCGTACGCCCCACACCCCGCACCACCCGATGGGTCCTGATGCCAGCCGCTTTCCGTTCCAGACGGGTCCTCGCGACCTCGGCGGCGCTCGTCGCCCTGCTCCTCGCCGTGCTCCTCAGCCTCGCCGTCGGCGCCCGCGCCATCGCCCCGTCCACGGTCCTCGACGCCCTGCTGCACGGTGGTACGAGTCCCGACGCCGAGGTCGTACGGCAGCTCCGCGTCCCCCGCACCCTCATCGGGCTGATGGTCGGCGCGGCGCTCGCGCTCGCCGGGACCGCCCTCCAGGGCATCACCCGCAACCCGATCGCCGACCCCGGCATCCTCGGCATCAGCCAGGGCTCCTCGGTCGGCGTCGTCCTCGCCATCGCCTTCTTCGGGGTGCACACGCTCACCGGATACGTGTGGTTCGCGTTCGCCGGCGCCGCGCTCGCCGCGGTCGCCGTCCACGCCATCGCCTCCGGCGGGCGCGGCGGGGCGACGCCCGTGAAGCTGGCGCTCGGCGGGGCGGCGATCAACGCGCTGCTGCTCTCCGTCACCACCGGCATCCTCACCACCAAGGCCTCGGCGCTCGACGAGTTCCGGTTCTGGCAGATCGGCTCCCTCGACGGGCGCGACGCCCAGATCGTCGGCCAGATCTGGCCCTTCCTGCTGCTCGGCACGGTCCTCGTCGTCTCCGTGGCGCGCGGGCTCGACGCGCTCGCGCTCGGCGAGGACGTCGCCAAGGGCCTCGGGCAGCGGGTCGCGACCGTGCGGATCGTCGGCGGTATCGGCGCGACCGTCCTCACCGGCGCTGCCGTGGCCGCCGCCGGGCCCGTCGCCTTCGTCGGCCTCGCCGTCCCGCACATCGCGCGGGCCGTCGTCGGCTCCGACCACCGGTGGGTGCTGCCGATGGCCGCCGTCATCGGTCCGGTGATGCTGCTGGTGGCGGACGTCGCCGGACGGATCGTGTTCCCGCCGGGCGAGGTCCCGGCCGGGGTGATGACGGCGCTGATCGGGGTGCCGTTCCTGGTCACGCTCGTCCGCCGGAAGGCGGTGGCGGCATGACCACCTCTCTCGACGGGCGCCCCGTGAAGTCCGCGGGCGTCCGGCCCGCCGGGTACGGACTCGTGCGCGCCGGAAGCGCCTCCTTCCTGGTCCACCGGCGGTCCGCCGCCGTCACCGTGGGCCTGCTGGTGCTCCTGGCGGCGTCCTCCGTCGCCTACCTCTGCGTCGGTGAGAGGTTCGTCGACCCGTCCGAGGTCGTACGGATCCTCCTCGGGCACGCGTCGCCCTCGACGTTCGTCGTGGAGGAGCTGCGGGAGCCCCGGCTCGTCGTCGCCCTCGCCGTCGGCGCCGCGTTCGGCGTCGCGGGCGCCCTGATCCAGACCGTGGCCCGCAACCCGCTGGCCAGCCCCGACATCATCGGCATCAGCCAGGGCGCCGGGGCGGTCACCGTCGCCGCGATGACCTTCGGGCTGAGCTCGTACACCGTGCTGCCGTACCTCTCGATCGCCGGCGGTGTCGTCGCCGCGGCGCTCGTGTACGTGTTCGCGTGGCGCGGCGGGCTGCACGCGACCCGGTTCGTCCTCATCGGCATCGGGTTCGCGATCGCCCTGCGGTCGCTCACCACCCTCTTCATGACCAAGGGCGACTTCCTCGTCGCCCAGCAGGCCCAGATCTGGATGACCGGCTCGCTCAACGGGCGCGGCTGGGACGAGTCCGCGCCGATCCGCTGGACGCTGCTGCTCATGCTGCCGGCCGTGCTGTGGGCGGCCCGCGCCCAGCGGACCGTGTCCCTCGACGACGACACGGCGACGGCACTCGGCGTACGGCTCGGGCGGGTCCGGCTGGGGCTCGTCGCGGTGGGTGTCGTGCTCGCGTCCGTGGCGACGGGGGTTGCCGGCCCGGTCGACTTCGTGGCGCTGCTCGCGCCGCAGATCGCCCGCCGGATGACCCGTACCGCGCAGATCCCGCTGCTCGCCTCGGCGCTGACCGGCGCCGCGGTGGTCGTGCTCGCCGACCTGCTCGGCCGGCGGCTCCTGTCGCCGATCGAGCTTCCGGTGGGCGTCCTCACGGCGGCCGTCGGAGCCCCGTACCTGATCTGGCTCATCGTCCGGAGCCGTACCGCAGCATCCGCAGGAGGCAAGGCGTGAGCAGGCTGACCGCGCGCGAGCTGACGCTCGCCTACGAGGACCGCACCGTCGTCCACGAGCTGGACCTGGCGATCCCCGACGGCAAGGTGACCGTGATCGTCGGCCCCAACGCCTGCGGCAAATCCACCACCCTGCGGGCGCTCGGCCGGCTCCTCAAGCCGGCGGGCGGCGCGGTCCTCCTCGACGGGGAGGAGCTGGCGAAGCTCCCCACGAAGCGGATCGCCCGGTCGATCGGACTGCTTCCGCAGACCCCCGTCGCGCCGGAGGCGATCACCGTCGCCGACCTCGTCTCGCGGGGCCGTCAGCCCCACCAGGCCTGGTGGAAGCAGTGGTCGGAGGAGGACGAGCGGGCCGTCGTCGAGGCCATGGACCGCACGGACGTCGCCGCGCTCGCCGACCGCTCCGTCGACGAGCTGTCGGGCGGGCAGCGGCAGCGGGTGTGGATCGCGATGGCCCTCGCCCAGGAGACGGACCTGCTGCTCCTCGACGAGCCCACCACCTACCTGGACATCTCCCACCAGGTGGAGGTCCTCGACCTGGTCCGCCGCCTCAACCGGCTGCGCGGCCGCACGGTCGTCCTCGTCCTCCACGACCTGAACCAGGCGGCCCGGTACGCCGACCACCTGATCGCGATGAAGGCGGGCCGGGTGGTGGCGGAGGGCCCGCCGGGCGAGATCGTGACGGAGGAGCTCGTACGGGACGTCTTCGGGCTGGCGTCGGTCGTGGTCCCGGACCCGGTGACGGGGTCGCCGCTGGTGGTGCCGGGGGCGCCGTGGCACGCGGACGACACGGAGACCGCGGTGGACGCGGAGATCTCCGCGGGGTGAGCTGAGGCCCCCCGGAGTCTTCCGGGGGTGAGCTGAGCCCCGGCCCCCACCCGGAGATCTCCGGATGGGGTGAGCTGGGCCCCGCCTCCCACCCGGGGATTTCCGGGGGGGGGTGAGCTGGGCCCCGCCCCGTCAGCGCCTCCGGGCGCGCCAGAGCAGGAACAGGGCCGAGGCGACGGCCGCGCCTCTCAGGACCCACGGCCAGGTCTCCGAGATCGCCGCGCCCATCGCCTCGCCGCCCGCCGTCACCGGGGCGCCCCAGCGGCCCTCCACCCGGCCCCACAGCCAGGCGATGCCCGACGCGGCGGCGAGGCCCGGGATCACCAGGACCGCGCCCTTCACCTCGCCGGGGGTCAGGCGGCGCGAGGCGTACGCGATGAGCCAGCCCGCGGCCAGGGCGACGAGCGAGCCGAAGATCGCGCCGCCGAGCAGGAGGAGGGCGGCGAGCAGGACGAACGGGTTCGCGAGGCGGAGACGGGAGACGGGGGCCGCCTCGGGCTCGGCCTCGATCTCCGGTTGCGCTTCGGGGGCCCGGGGCTTGCGGCGCAGGAGGATACGGGCGAGGCGTCGGCGCTTCCCCGGCGCGAGCTCGTCGCCTTCGGCCTCGTCCTCGTCCTCCTCGTCGGGGACGGGCTCCGTGAAGAGGTCCGGGCGTTCGACCCCGCCGACGAAACCCGGCAGGTCCGCGGCGGCGTCGACCCGCCACCAGTCGGCGTCTCCGCCGGAACCGTCGGTGAGGCCGGCCTCACCGCTGCCACCGGCGTCCGGGGCGTCGGCGGAGCGGGTGGTGTCCGTCTTCGGCGCCGCGGCCGGCGCCGCTCCGTCGCGGGACCGGCGGCTCCCCGGTACCCACCCGATGCGCTTCCCCGCCCGGTCCGCCTTGCGCGGCTTCGGCACCGGCTTCGGCGCGGACGCCGCTGTCGCTGCCTCTGTCGGTGTCGGTGTCGGTGTGGACGCCGCGCCCGGGCCCTCCGCGCGTTCCACCACCTCGTCCGGGGTGCCCAGCGCGCCGAGGATGCCCCGTACCGCCGCCGGGCTCTCCTCGCCGTGCGTGGCGCGGCGGCGGTCGATCTCGTTGCGGAGGGTGGACACCAGCCGCATCCGGTCGCTCGCCGGCAGTTGTCGCTGCTGGGCCAGATCGCCGACCCGGCTCAGATAGTCGTAGACCAACTGGTCGCTCTCGATCCCCACGGTGCCCCTCCACGGCCGGTTCGCCCGGTACGGCCCGACGTTAGCGCCTGCGCAGCGGCTAACGTGGTCCGGATGGGGATCGGTGAGCTCGACCGGGAGGCGCACGTGCCCGAGGTAACTGGCGCCGCCGCGGCGCCCCGCACACTCGCGGAGGCGCTGCGCGCACGGGGCGACGAGGGGCTCGCCGCGCTGCTGCGGGCACGGCCCGACCTGGTGAGTCCCGTGCCGAACGATCTGACGCAGCTGGCGACGCGCGCCGGGACGCGGGGTTCGGTGGTGCGGGCCCTGGAGCGGCTCGACCGGTTCGCCCTCCAGACGGCCGAAGCGCTGGCGGTGGCTCCGGACCCGGCCCCGTACCCCGTGCTCCTGGAGCTGCTCACCGGCGACGAGGGTGATGCGGAGATCGAGGCGGCGCTGCCGGGTGCGGTGGCGCTGCTGCGCGAGCAGGCGCTGGTGTGGGGCGATGACGAGCGGCTGAGGCTCGTACGGACGGCGCGGGAGCTGCTGGCCCCGTCGGCGCAGCATCCGTCGCCGACGGGGCTCGGGCCGACGGTGGCCGAGGCGACGTCGGGGATGTCGCCGGGCCGGGTGCAGGAGATCATCGCGGCCGCCGGGCTGCCGGGGACGCATGATCCGGTGTCGGCGGTGGCGGTGCTGACGGAGCTTTTCACGGACCGGGACCGGATGGGTTCGCTGCTCGACACGGCGTCGCCGGACGCGCTGTCCGTCCTGGACCGGCTGGTGTGGGGTCCGCCGTACGGCGAGGTGACGGCGAAGCCGGCGGCTCCGGTGCAGTGGCTGCGCGACCGGGGGCTGCTGCTGCCGGTGTCGCCGCGGACGATGGTGCTGCCGCGTGAGGTGGCGCTGCACCTGCGGGGCGGGCGGGCGCACCGGGCGCCGGAGCCGCTGGCGCCGGAGCCGCTGGTGCAGCGCGAGTACCGCCCACAGGTTGTGGACAGTGCGGCGGCGGGGCAGGCACAGCTGGCGCTCGCGACGGTCGAGGAGCTGCTGAAGTCCTGGGACCGCGGCGGTCCGCAGGTTCTGCGGGCGGGCGGTCTGTCCGTGCGGGACCTCAAGCGGACGGCCGCGGTGCTCGACGTCTCGGAGGAGACGACGGCGTTCTGGCTGGAGCTCTGTTACGGGGCGGGGCTGCTCGCGTCGGACGGTGAGGCGGACGAGCGGTACGCGCCGACGCCGGCGTACGACGACTGGCTCGATCTGCCGCCGGCGGAGCGCTGGGCGCTGCTCGTCACGCCGTGGCTGTCGGCGACCCGTACGTCGGGTCTGGTCGGCGGCCAGGACACGAAGGGCCGGACGCTGTCGGTGCTCGGCCCGGATCTGGACCGGTCGCCCGCGCCGGAGGTCCGGCACCGGGTGCTCGGGCTGCTCGCGACGCTGCCGCCGGGGTCGGCGGCGGAGCCGGAGTCGCTGTTCGCGCGGCTGCGGTGGGAGCGTCCGCTGAGGGGAGCGGCGTCCTCGGAGGAGCGCGGCGACCTGCGGTCGCGCCTGGCCCGCTGGACGCTCGCGGAGGCGGAACTCCTCGGGCTGACCGGTCGGGGCGCCCTGTCGGGGCCGGCACGGGCCCTGCTCAACCTCCCGCTGGCGGAGGCCGCGTCCGCCGGAGAGCTGGGCGGGGGCGTCGAACTGTCGGTGGCGGCGGGAAGGGCGGCGACGCTGCTCGCCCCGCTCCTGCCGGAGGCCGTCGACCACGTCCTCCTCCAGGCGGACCTGACGGTGGTCGCGCCGGGGCCGCTGCGGCGCCCGCTGGCGGATGCCCTCGCGGTCCTCGCGGACGTGGAATCGAAGGGTGGGGCGACGGTCTACCGGTTCACGCCCGGGTCCGTACGGCGCGCGCTCGACTCCGGGCAGACCGCCACCGACCTGCACGAATTCCTCAAGGCGCACTCCCGGACGCCGGTCCCGCAGCCGCTCGCGTACCTCATCGACGACGTGGCGCGACGGCACGGCCATCTGCGGGTCGGGGCGGCGTCCGCGTACGTGCGCTGCGACGACGACACGGTCCTCGGCGAGATCCTGGCGGACCGGCGCTCCTCGTCCCTCGGCCTCCGAAGGCTCGCGCCGACGGTGCTCGCGGCGCAGACGGACCCGGCGTCGCTGCTCGACGGGCTGCGGTCGATGGGGTACGCGCCGGCGGCCGAGTCGACGACGGGCGACGTCCTGATCACCCGCGCGGACGCGTACCGCACGCCCGCGCGTACGGCCCCGGTGCCGGTACCGGACGGCCCGCCGGCCCCGGACACGACGCTGCTCGGCGCGGCGGTCAAGGCGATCCGGGCGGGCGACCGGGCGGCGACGGCGGTACGCAAGGAGCCGGCCGCCCCGACGGCGGCGGGCGCCCTCCCGCGCACGTCGGCGGCGGAGACCCTGGCGACGGTCCAGGCCGCGGCGATGACCGGCTCGGCGGTCTGGATCGGCTACGTCAACGCGGAGGGTGCGGCGAGCCAGCGGGTGATCGCCCCGGTCAGGGTGGAGGGCGGCTTCGTGACGGGCTACGACCACACGGCCGACGAGGTCCGCACGTACCCCCTGCACCGCATCACGGGCGTGGCGGAACTGGCGGACGACCAGGTGTAGCGGGGCCGTCAGGACCGGCTCAGGTCGCCTGGAGGTGTCGTCGGCGTCGGGACCTTCTTGAAGCCCGGACCCAGCCCCGTCCGGGCCGAGTCCCCTCGGGCAGCGGCTTCAGGCACACTGGAGGATTGGCCGTTACGGGAACGGCACGGTGTCGGAAGGACCTGATCACGTGAACGGACCTCTTATCGTCCAGAGTGACAAGACGCTGCTCCTGGAGGTCGACCACGAACTCGCCGACGCCTGTCGGCGGGCCATCGCGCCGTTCGCCGAGCTGGAGCGGGCGCCCGAGCACATCCACACGTACCGGCTGACGCCCCTCGGCCTGTGGAACGCGCGGGCCGCCGGGCACGACGCCGAGCAGGTCGTCGACGCGCTCGTCGAGTACTCGCGCTATCCCGTCCCGCACGCGCTGCTCGTCGACATCGCCGAGACCATGGCCCGCTACGGGCGCCTCACGCTGTCCAAGCATCCGACGCACGGGCTCGTGCTCACCAGCACCGACCGGCCCGTCCTTGAGGAGATCCTGCGGTCGCGGAAGGTGCAGCCGCTCGTCGGGGAGCGGATCGACGCCGACACCGTCGTCGTTCATCCCTCGGAGCGCGGGCAGATCAAGCAGACGCTGCTGAAGCTGGGGTGGCCCGCCGAGGACCTCGCCGGTTACGTCGACGGCGAGGCCCACCGGATCGACCTCGCCGAGGACGGCTGGTCCCTGCGGCCCTACCAGAAGCAGGCCGTCGAGGGCTTCTGGCACGGTGGGTCCGGGGTCGTCGTACTGCCCTGTGGTGCCGGAAAGACGCTGGTCGGGGCCGGTGCGATGGCTCAGGCCAAGGCGACCACGCTGATCCTCGTGACCAACACCGTGTCCGCCCGCCAGTGGAAGCACGAGCTGGTGAAGCGGACCTCGCTCACCGAGGACGAGATCGGCGAGTACAGCGGTACGAAGAAGGAGATCCGGCCGGTCACCATCGCCACGTACCAGGTGCTCACCACCAAGCGGAAGGGCATCTATCCGCACCTTGAGCTGTTCGACTCCCGGGACTGGGGACTCATCGTCTACGACGAGGTGCACCTGCTGCCCGCGCCCGTCTTCAAGTTCACCGCCGACCTGCAGGCCCGGCGGCGGCTCGGGCTCACCGCCACCCTCGTGCGGGAGGACGGACGCGAGTCCGACGTCTTCTCGCTCATCGGGCCCAAGCGGTTCGACGCGCCCTGGAAGGAGATCGAGGCGCAGGGCTACATCGCGCCCGCCGACTGCGTCGAGGTCCGCGTGAACCTGACCGACTCCGAGCGGCTCGCCTACGCCACCGCCGAGGCCGAGGAGAAGTACCGCTTCTGCGCCACGACCGCGACGAAGCGGAAGGTCACCGAGGCGCTGGTGAAGAAGTTCGAGGGGCAGCAGATCCTCGTCATCGGGCAGTACATCGACCAGCTCGACGAACTCGGCGAGCACCTCGACGCCCCCGTCATCAAGGGCGAGACCTCGAACGCCCAGCGCGAGAAGCTCTTCGACGCCTTCCGTACCGGCGAGATCAGCGTGCTCGTCGTGTCGAAGGTCGCGAACTTCTCCATCGACCTGCCCGAGGCGACCGTCGCCATCCAGGTGTCCGGCACCTTCGGGTCGCGCCAGGAGGAGGCTCAGCGCCTCGGCCGGGTGCTCCGGCCGAAGGCCGACGGCCACCAGGCCCACTTCTACTCGGTGGTCGCCCGCGACACCATCGACCAGGACTTCGCCGCCCACCGGCAGCGGTTCCTCGCCGAGCAGGGGTACGCCTACCGGATCGTCGACGCCGATGAGCTGCTCGCGCCGTAGAGCGGTCTCCCAGGAGGTGTCCTGTCGGCCTGATCCGCAGGACACCCCTAGCCGATCAGCACCACCACGGGGGCCATGACCGCCAGAGAGTATTCGGCGATCACCAGGCCCTTGCGGGGGGCGATCAGGGCGGCCACGCCCGCGAGGGCTCCCAGACCCAGGGACCAGAAGGCCGTGGTGAAGTATCCCGCGGAGACGTCTTCTCCCTCGATGGCGCCGATGAGCACCACCACGACGGTGGCCACGAAGCACGCCGCCAGGAGGAGGAGACCGAAGCCGGCGATGACGCGCCGGGAGCGGGGACTCGGGGCGTAGGGGTCGATGGGACCGGTGGAGTCGGTGGGCGTCGTCGTCATGGGGCGATCACATCAGGGATCGGCCCCGTGGCGGCAGGCGTTCTCGTACTCAGTCGGGGCCGGGGGCGTACTCAGGTCGCGGGTTCCTGACGCCCGCCTCCGGTGGGCCGTAGTCGCCCAGGAGGGCGACGCCGGCCGCCGCGCCGCCGAAGGCGCGCATCGCGCGCAAGGCGGTGTCGAGGGGGCGGACCCGGGGGCGGGTCACGGTGGTCACGAGGGTGAAGGTCGTCGCGGTCATGTCTCCATGATGGAATCCGGACATTCATGACACATCGCTCTGGGGGGTGAACCGGGGCGGCGGTCGTGTCCGACGTGAGACGGACCCCGTCCCCTACGGGGTGGAGATGGGGGAAAACGGTTCGCTCCCGGCCCTGCTCAGGAGTTACACTCGCCAGCTTCCCCGCCTCCCTTCGTGGAGAGCCGCCGCCCGGTCGGTAACCGGCGGCCACCTCGACGTGTCCGTGTATCCGCGCATTCGCCCCGGAGGCTCCGCCGTGTCCGTGTCCGTGCCCGTGTCCGACGATCCCCTCGCGCGCGAACGCGCCCATCTGACCTCGTCCCGCGCCGCACTGCGCGCGATGCGCGAGGACGTGGAGGCGCTCGACATCAAGGACGTCACCGCGAACTGGGTCAACGCGGTGGTGCTCGGGCGGCAGATCGAGGACCGCATCAAGGCGCTGGCCGACCTGTCCCACACGCCGCTGTTCTTCGGGCGGCTCGACTACCTGCACACCACGCAGGAAGGGCAGCGGTTCTACATCGGGCGGCGGCACGTCCACGACGCCGACGGCGACCCGATGGTGATCGACTGGCGTGCGCCGGTCTCGCAGCCGTACTACCAGGCCTCGAAGAAGGACCCGCAGGACGTCGGACTGCGCCGGCGCTTCGGCTACACGGGCGGCGAGCTCACCGCGTACGAGGACGAGCACCTCTCCGACCCCGAGGAGCTGGAGCAGACCAGCCGACTGCTCCAGGCGGAGATCGAACGGCCGCGTGTCGGTCCGATGCGGGACATCGTCGCGACGATCCAGCCCGAGCAGGACGGGATCGTCCGGTCGGATCTCTCCGGGACCGTGTGCGTCCAGGGAGGGCCCGGGACCGGTAAGACGGCCGTCGGTCTGCACCGTGTCGCCTATCTGCTGTACGCGCACCGGGAGCGGCTCGCCCGTACCGGGACGCTCGTCATCGGGCCGAACCGGTCCTTCCTCCACTACATCGAGCAAGTCCTTCCCGCGCTCGGCGAGTTGGAGGTGAAGCAGGCCACCGTCGACGATCTCGTCGGCGGCCGGGTCGAGGTGCGGGGCACGGACGAGGCCGCGACCGCCGTCGTCAAGGGTGACGCCCGGATGGCGGAGCTGCTGCGGCGCGCGGTGCGTTCGCACGCGGCGCTGCCGAAGGAGTCCCTGATGGTGGTGCGCGGCTCGCGCCGCTGGCGGGTGCCCGCGTACGAACTGGAGGAGATCGTCCAGGAGTTGATGGACCGTGACATCCGGTACGGGGCCGCCCGTGAGGCGCTGCCGCAGCGCATCGCGCACGCCGTCCTGGTCCGGATGGAGCAGGCGGGCGAGGCACCCGACGACCGGGTGCAGAACGCGGTCGCGCGGAACACGGCGGTGAAGGCCGTCGTGAAGGAGTGCTGGCCGCTGGTGGAGCCCGCGAAGCTGGTGCTCCGGCTGCTCGGCGACGCGGAGTTCCTCGCGGAGCACGCCGAGGGGCTGTTCACCGAGGACGAGCAGAAGCTGCTGCTGTGGGCGAAGCCCGCGCGGAGCGTGAAGACGGCGAAGTGGTCGGCGGCGGACGCGGTCCTCGTCGACGAGGCCCAGGACCTGGTGGAGCGGACGCACTCGCTCGGCCATGTCGTCCTCGACGAGGCGCAGGACCTGTCCCCGATGCAGTACCGGGCGGTGGGCCGGCGCTGCACGACCGGCTCGGCGACGATCCTCGGCGACCTGGCGCAGGGCACGACGCCGTGGGCGACGGCGAGCTGGGCGGAGGCCCTCGGGCATCTGGGGAAGCCGGAGGCGGTGGTGGAGGAGCTGACCGCCGGTTTCCGTGTGCCGCGTGAGGTCATCGCGTACGCCTCGCGGCTCCTGCCGCACATGTCGCCGGGGCTCGCGGCGGTGGAGTCGGTGCGTGAGAACCCCGGTTCGCTCGACGTACGCCACACGGACGCGCTCGACCAGGACGTCGTCGCGGCCTGTGTCGAGACGCTCGCCCACGAGGGTTCCATCGGCCTGATCGCCGCCGACGCGCGGATCGCGCCGCTGGCGGAGGCGCTGACGGCGGCCGGTCTCGCGTACCTCTCCCCCGGCGAGGAGACCACGGCCGAGTCCCGGCTGACCCTGGTCCCGGCCTCGCTCGCGAAGGGCCTGGAGTACGACTACGTCGTCCTGGACGAGCCGGCGGCGGTCGTCGACGGCGAGCCCGACGAGCGGACCGGCCTGCGACGGCTGTACGTGGCGCTGACCCGCGCCGTTTCCGGGCTGACGATTCTTCACTCGGCGCCCCTTCCCCACCAGTTGGAACCGGCGTGACCCGCCCCGGGGCCCTGCATCACGTCGAGGTGTGGGTGGGCGATCTCGCCGTCGCCGAGGCCAGCTTCGGCTGGCTCCTCGGCGCCCTCGGGTACGAGCCCTTCCAGCGCTGGGAGGGCGGCCGCAGTTGGGCGCTCGACTCCTGCTACCTCGTCGTCGAGCAGTCCCCGGCCCGCACGTCGGACCGGCACGACCGGCTCCGGCCGGGCCTGAACCACCTGGCCTTCCACGCCGGCGACCGGGCCGCCGTCGACGCCCTCGTCACCGAGGCGCCGGCGCACGGCTGGCGGCTGCTGTTCGCCGACCGGCATCCGTACGCGGGAGGCGAGGGCGTCTACGCGGCCTACCTGGAGAACGCCGACGGGTTCGAGGTGGAGCTCGTCGCCGCCACGCAGAAAGACACCGACGAGCGATGAGTTTCTTCGCGAGCCCCGGTCTATAGGTTGTAGTCGCTGCTGAGCACCGGTGCTGAGCGGCCGTCGAGAACCTCACGGGAGAACCCGATGCGCACCCTGATCAGCTCTGCCTTCGTCTCGCTCGACGGTGTCGTGGAGGCCCCCGGCGGCGAGCCCGGTTACCGGAACTCGGGCTGGACCTTCAAGGAGATGGACTTCGTCCCGGAGGCGTACGCGCTCAAGGGCCAGGAGCAGGAGGAGGCCGGCGCGATGCTCCTCGGCCGGGCGAGCTACGAGGCGTTCAGCGCCGTCTGGCCGGACATGGAGGACTTCGCCCGCTACAAGACGCTGCCGAAGTACGTGGTGTCCACGACCCTCACCGAGGACGACCTGGTGGACAACTGGGGCGAGATCACGATCCTGCGCTCGCTCGACGAGGTCGCCGCGCTGAAGGAGACCGAGGGCGGCCCGATCATCATGCACGGCAGCGCCTCGCTGAACCGGGCGCTGTCGGACGCCGGCCTGATCGACCGGTACCACCTGCTCGTCTTCCCGCTGCTGCTCGGGGCGGGCAAGCGGCTGTTCAGCGAGACGGACAAGGACACGCAGAAGCTGACGCTCGTCGAGCACGAGGCGTACTCCAACGGCATCCAGAAGAACGTGTTCGACGTCGTCCGCTAGGAGGTGACGGGCGCCGCGTACTCCGCCAGGGCCTCGGTGCGGGTGCGGTGGGCGATGGACGCGAGCACCGGGTTCGTCTCGCGGTAGTAGTGCTCGGTCACCAGGCCCCAGGCCAGGGCCCAGCCCCGGCCGCGCGCCCAGGTCGCGTCGTCGACGCGGGCCGCCTCGCGGAAGAGCGGGCGGGTGTCGGCGGTGAACAGGGTCCAGGCGGGCATCATGTCGCAGGCCGGGTCGCCCGCACCGACGCCGCCGAAGTCGATGACGGCGCTCAGCCTGCCCTCGCGGCCGAGCAGGTTGCCGGGCAGCAGGTCGCCGTGGATCCAGACGGGTGCGCCGTCCCACTGCGGGAGCCGCAGGACCGCCTCCCAGGAGGCGGTCGCGAGCTCGGCGTCGACGAGGCCTTCGGCGCCGAGGTCACGGATCGCGCGCGGCAGGTTGCCTTCCTCCCACGCGGTGACCGGGCCGCCCCGGGACGCGGCGGGTCCTTCGCTCGCGTCGAGGGAGCGCAGGGCGGCACCGAAGCGGCCCAACTCGGCGGCCGCGTGGGCGAGATCGGCCAGCGGGACGTTGTGCGTGTCGTCCCCGTCGAGCCAGCGGTAGACCGACCAGGGCAGCGGGAACTCCGCGCTCTCCCCTGCCCGCCCCACCGGGACGGGGACGTCCAGCGGCAGGTGCGGGCCGAGCAGGGGCAGCCAGCGCTGTTCCCTCTCGACCTGGCGGGCCGCGTACGGGACGCGGGGCAGCCGTACGACGAGGTCGTCGCCGAGGCGGAACATCGCGTTGTCCGTACCGGCCGAGGCCACGGCCCGTAGCGGAAGTCCCGCCCACTCGGGGAACTGTGCGGCGACGAGCCGCTCGACGAGCGCGGTGTCGATGTCGAGTTCGCCGGGTTGCATCGGGGTGGCTGCCATGCCGGGGAGGCTAGCGGGCATCCCTCGCCCCCGGCCAGGCGATTTTTCCCGTGAACCCCCGCCCGGCCGCTACGCGTCCAGCGCCTCGCGCCACGTCCGTACCGCGTCCGCCGAGACCGGGGCCGCCCAGCCCTGGGGGCGGGCGGCGCCGCCGATGTGGAAGGCGTCGAGGCCGGCCGCGCGCAGTCCGGGGAGGTGGTCGAGGCGGAGGCCGCCGCCGACGAGGATCTGGGCCTCGTAGCCGGGCTCGCCAGCGCGGGCGCTCTCGGCCTTGAGAGTGGCCAGGCCGTCGTCGACGCCGGTGGCGGCGCCGGCCGTCAGATAGGTGTCGAGGCCGGGCAGGTCGGCGAGCCGCTTGCGCAGTCCGTCGCGGTCGGCGGCGCGGTCGATCGCCCGGTGGAAGGTCCAGCGGGCGCCGTCGAGGACGGCGATGAGCCGCTCGACGGCCACCAGGTCGGGCTCGCCGTCGGGGGTGAGGAAGCCGAGGACGAACTCGTCGGCGCCCGCCGCGCGCAGTTCCAGGGCACGCCCGACCAGTGAGTCGACGTCACCGGCCGCGAAGCCGTCGGTGAGGCGGAGCATCACGCGCAGCGGGATGTCGACGGCGGCGCGGATGGCGGCGAAACCGGCCAGGGACGGGGTGAGTCCGTCCGCCGCCATGTCGGTGACGAGTTCGAGCCGGTCGGCTCCACCGGTCTGGGCAGCGACCGCGTCTTCCTCGTCGAGGGCGATCACCTCAAGGACTGCACGGTTGCTCATCGAGCCGATTCCTCCATGAATGCGTCTCTACAGGTCTAGTCCAATGGCCAGCCTATCCGTGCGCGTGCTCTCCCGCATCGTGCGTGGCCTCATCGGCTGCGGGAACGGGTGCCTTGCCGCCACCCGTGGTGACCGTGAAGGCCGCCGTCCGCACCTTGCCCTCGTGCTGGAAGTCGAGGAACAGACGGTACGTGCCCGCGCTGGGCGCCGTCGCCGTGAAGGAGACGTCCGGACCGGGGCCGCCCTCGTTCGGGTGCACGTGGAGGTAGGCGAGGTCGCCGTCGCGCAGGGCGACGAGGTGTCCGTACGCCCCGAGGTAGGGCTCCAGGTCGGTGACGGGCTTCCCCGCCTTGGTGACGGTGAGCCGGAGCTCGCCGGCCTTGCCGGGGTCCAGGGTGCCGCCGAGGCGGACCTGGTAGCCGTCGACGGTGGACGTCGGGGCGACGGCGGGCAGCGGCTTCGGCGCGTACGCCCCCGGTACGGAGAGGTCGACGCCGAGCGTGATGCCCTTGGCGCCGGGCGCGGCGGGCTTGAAGTCGGCGAAGGCCTTGTAGCCGCCCGCGGCGGGCAGGTCGGCGGCCACCGACCAGGTGCCGTCGGCCGCCTTCACGGGGTGCAGGTGGCGGAAGGTGTTGAGGTCGCGCGAGGCGACGATGAAGTGCAGTTCCTTGCCGTGCTCGGTGGTGAACGCGGTGACCTTCTTGCCGGCCTCGTCCTTGATCGAGAACTTCAGGGTGCTCCTGCCCGCGGCGGGGACGGGGGTCTCCATGGCCAGGGTGTAGCCGCCCTCGGAGACCTGGAGGCCGCCGGGGGTGTCGGCGGCGGGGGCGGCCGCCGTGCCGTCGGCGGCACCTTCCTCGTGTCCGGCGTGCCCGTCCGCCGCCGCGCTCTTCGAGGGGGTGGACGACGCGGCCGCGTGCTCCCCGTGCGCGGCCTTCGCCGGCTCCTCGACGGGGCCGACGCCCTTGCCCACCCCGTACGCGGCCCCGAAGGTCGCGGCGAGCGCGGCGGCATAGGCAGTGATCTTCACTCCGGTGTTCATGGCTGCTCTCCCGTACGTGGGTGGTGGCGGCCGGCGGTGGCCGTTCGATGCACTTCACCATACCCCTGGGGGGTATCAAGTCAAGTCGGGGATCTGCTTGCGTCGGATACCACAGGGGGGTATACATGGAACCAGAAGCCGATACCCCCCGAGGGTATCCACTGAACCGGATTCGACCGAGGAGAAGCCATGGGCTCCTGCTGCACCCCCGACAACAGCTGCTCGACCACGGAGGCCACCGCCGTCGCGGTCGCCGACAGCACCGTCACGGTCTACGCCGTCTCCGGCATGACCTGCGGCCACTGCAAGTCCGCGATCACCAAGTCCGTCAGCGCGCTCGACGGCGTCATCTCGGTGGACGTCGACGTCGCCGGCGGTCTGGTGACCGTGACCACGGGCGGCGAGCCCGACGACGCGGCGATCACCGCGGCGGTCGACGACGCGGGCTACGAGCTCACCGGCCGCGCCTGACCTACAGCCCGCTCAGGGCCTTCCCTCGGCCGCCGGGGCCCGCCCCGTCCCACCCGGGCCCCGGCCCCCGAACCCGCACGTACGAGGAGCAGGAGCTATGACAACGACGACACCGGGCACCGCCCAGGTCGAGCTCGCCATCGGCGGCATGACCTGCGCCTCGTGTGCGGCCCGTATCGAGAAGAAGCTCAACCGGATGGACGGGGTCGAGGCCACCGTCAACTACGCGACCGAGAAGGCCAAGGTCACCTTCGACGCCGACATCGACGTCGCCGCGCTGATCGCCACCGTCGAGGCCACCGGCTACACCGCCGCCGAGCCCGCGCCCCCCGAGACCGAGGCCCCCGGCGCTCCGGAGGGCCCCTCCGACGAGGAGAAGGCCGACGCGGCACTGCTGCCCCTCAAGCAGCGGCTGGTCACCGCCGTCTCGCTCGCCGTGCCGGTCATCGCCATGGCGATGATCCCGGCGCTCCAGATCGAGTACTGGCAGTGGCTGAGCCTCACGCTCGCCGCGCCGGTCGTCGTGTACGCCGCCTGGCCGTTCCACCGCGCCGCCTGGACCAACGCCAAGCACGGCGCCGCCACCATGGACACGCTGATCTCGGTCGGCACCATCGCCGCGTTTCTCTGGTCCCTGTGGGCACTGTTCTTCGGGACCGCCGGTACGCCGGGGATGACCCACCCGTTCGAGTTCACGATCGCCCGCACCGACGGCGCCGGGAACATCTACCTGGAGGCCGCGGCCGGCGTCACCGCCTTCATCCTCGCCGGCCGGTACTTCGAGGCCCGCTCGAAGCGGAAGGCGGGCGCCGCGCTCAAGGCGCTGATGCAGCTGGGCGCCAAGGAGGTCACCGTTCTGCGCGGCGGCCAGGAGGTCACCGTACCGACGGCCGACCTCCAGGTCGGCGACCGCTTCCTGGTCCGTCCGGGCGAGAAGATCGCCACCGACGGCACCGTCGTCGAGGGCTCCTCCGCCGTCGACGCCTCCATGCTCACCGGCGAGTCCGTGCCGGTCGAGGTCTCCGTCGGGGACTCCGTCACCGGCGCCACCCTGAACGCCGGCGGCCGTCTCGTCGTCGAGGCCACCCGCGTCGGGTCCGACACCCAGCTCGCCCGCATGGCCAAGCTCGTCGAGGACGCACAGAACGGCAAGGCCGCCGCCCAGCGCCTCGCCGACCGGATCTCGGCCGTCTTCGTACCCGTAGTCATCGCGCTCGCGCTCGGCACCCTCGGCTTCTGGCTGGGTACGGGGCAGGGGCTGACCGCGGCCTTCACCGCCGCCGTGGCCGTACTGATCATCGCCTGCCCCTGCGCCCTCGGCCTGGCCACCCCGACCGCCCTCATGGTCGGCACCGGCCGCGGCGCGCAGCTCGGCATCCTCATCAAGGGACCCGAGGTCCTGGAGACCACCCGCAAGGTCGACACGATCGTCCTCGACAAGACCGGCACCGTCACCACCGGCCGGATGACCCTCATCAAGGTCCACACCGCCGAGGGCGTGGACGAGAAGGACGTCCTGCGGCTCGCGGGCGCCCTGGAGCACTCCTCCGAG
Source organism: Streptomyces sp. NBC_00250 (assembly GCF_036192275.1). Taxonomy (NCBI): domain Bacteria; kingdom Bacillati; phylum Actinomycetota; class Actinomycetes; order Kitasatosporales; family Streptomycetaceae; genus Streptomyces; species Streptomyces sp. NBC_00250. The sequence goes on from NZ_CP108088.1 coordinate 4,149,393, forward strand.
CACCCGATCGCCCAGGCCGTCGCCACCGGCGCCGCCGCCAAGGTGGGGAAGCTGCCCACCCCCGAGGACTTCGCCAACATCCCCGGGCTCGGCGTGCAGGGCATCGTCGACGGCCACGCCGTCCTCGTCGGCCGCGAGAAGCTCCTCGACGAATGGGCCATGGCACTCCCGGCAGGCCTCAAGTCCGCGAAGGACACCGCCGAGAAGGCCGGCAAGACCGCGATCGCGGTGGCCTGGGACGGCGAGGCCCGCGCGGTCCTGGAGGTCGCCGACGCGGTGAAGGAGACCAGCGCCGAGGCCATCAAGCGGCTGCGCGCGCTCGGTCTGACGCCGATCCTGCTGACCGGTGACAACAAGGCGGTCGCGGAGGCCGTCGCCGCCGAGGTCGGCATCGACGAGGTCATCGCGGAGGTCATGCCGCAGGACAAGGTCGACGTCGTCAAGAAGCTGCAGGCGGAGGGTCGTTCGGTCGCCATGGTCGGCGACGGGGTCAACGACGCGGCCGCGCTCGCCCAGGCCGACCTCGGTCTGGCCATGGGCACCGGTACGGACGCCGCCATCGAGGCCGGCGACCTGACCCTGGTACGCGGAGACCTGCGGGCCGCGGCCGACGCCATCCGGCTCTCCCGCAAGACGCTCGGAACGATCCGCTCGAACCTCTTCTGGGCCTTCGCCTACAACGTGGCGGCCCTGCCGCTCGCCGCGGCCGGACTGCTCAACCCGATGATCGCGGGCGCGGCCATGGCCTTCTCCTCGGTCTTCGTGGTCGGCAACAGCCTGCGCCTGCGGGGCTTCCAGGCCGCCGACCGCTGACGGACATCCACTGCCCGACGGGTCCGCCGGTGATTCCACCGGCGGACCCACCCTTCCCCGCCGAATCTCCGAGGAGCCCGTCGTGGCCGGTTACGGACAGCACAAGGAAGACATCATCAGACGCCTGCGCCGGATCGAGGGCCAGGTCAGGGGGGTGCAGCGGATGGTCGACGAGGACGTCTACTGCATCGACGTCCTCACCCAGGTCTCCGCGATCAACGCGGCCCTCCAGTCCTGCGCGGTGGCCCTGCTCGACGAGCACCTGAGCTGCTGCGTCACGGAGGCCATCGCGCAGGGCGGGGACCAGGCGAAGGAGAAGGTGGGCGAGGCGTCGAAGGCGATCGCCCGGCTGATCCGGACATGACCTAGGTGCCGGACCGGTGGGCCGGTATCAACCGCCCTTGTGTGAAGGACAGTCGGCGGACAGCGTGAGACTCAGCCGGAGACAGAGGCCGAGCAGCTGCCGGAGGAGCACCAGCTCCACCGATCCGGGCAGACCGGAGTCGCAGGCCTTCGCGCAGGGGCGGTTTCGCGTAAGGGTCTTCATGAGGGTCGACATCCCGCCACCGTACCCCTGGGGGGTATACCTCGGCGAGGGGAGCGGCCCGTACGATGAGCCGCCCGTAGGGGGAGGGGATGCACGTGCGCCGGCTGGGAGAGCTGGAGGCCGAGATCATGGACCGACTGTGGGCCTGGCAGCGGCCCGCCACGGTCCGCGAGGTCGTCGACGACATCAATCGAGGACGACGCGTCGCCTACACGACCGTGATGACGGTCGCCGACATCCTGCACCGCAAGGGCTGGCTCCGCCGCGAGAAGGCCGGCCGGGCCTGGCTGTACGAGCCCGTCCGCAGCCGCGAGGAGTACACCGCGGGCCTGATGCGGGACGCGCTCGGCGACAGCCAGGACCGCCCCGCCGCCCTCCTGCGGTTCGTGGAGGTCATCTCCGACGAGGACATGGACGCCCTCGACGCGGCCCTGCGCGCCGCCCGCGGCGACCACGACCCGCAGCCCGGCGGGAGCGGCACGTGAACGTGAACCACCACGTCCTCGTCCCCCTCGGGCTCGCCGTGCTCACCGGCTTCCTCGTGCCCTGGCTGCTCGTCCGGGCGCGCTGGGCACAGCAGGCGCCCCGGCTCGCACTCGGCGTGTGGGCCGCCTGCGGCGCCGCCTTCGCCGCCGCGACCGCCCTGCTGCCCGCCCAGCTGGTCCTGTCGGGCGAGAGCAGCCACCGTCTGGCGGACATGATGTTCGCCTTCCAGCTACCCACGGTCGAGGAGCTCCTGAACCTCGACGGGCGCGAGCGGTTCGCCTTCTCGCTCTCCCTCGCCGTCCTGTCGATTCCCGCCGCCGCGTTCGTGCGCCGGCTGGTCAGGGCCCGCCGGGTGCGGGTGCGGCACGCGGGGGTGCTGCGGCTCGTCGGACGGTACGACCCCGCCCTGCGGGCCACCGTCCTCGATGACGCGCGGCCCGCCGTGTACTGCCTGCCGGGCCGTTCCCGCCGGGTCGTGGTCTCCTCGGGCGCGGTGGACACCCTCACCCCCGCCCAGCTCGCGGCGGCGCTCGCGCACGAGCGGGCGCACATCACGGGTCGGCACCATCTCCTCGTCGCCGCGTCGGAGGCCTTCGCGGCCGTCTTCCCGCGCCTCCCCCTCGCCCGGCACGGCGGGGGTTCCGTACCGCTGCTGCTCGAAATGGCCGCGGACGACCGGGCGTTGCGCCGATGTACGCGGGACGCGCTGGCCACAGCGCTGTACGCGCTCGCGTCGGGGCGGGCACCCAAGTCCGCCTTCGCCGCGGGCGGGCCCTCGGCGGCGCTGCGGATGCGGCGCATCCTCACTCCGCACAGCGCCGGACATCCCGTTCTGCGCGGCCTGTCGACCATCGCGGCCGCAGGGCTCGCGATGGCCCCCTTGATCGTCGCCTGCTGTTCCTTCCCCGGATAATTGACTCGGTTCAGCACCCGTCCGACATGCCGAACGGCCCTATTTACTAAGCGAATTCGTAGATTTCGCATCGGTCACGAACAACTGAATTCCCCGCTATTGTGGGTATGTTGGGGATCGGGCTCGGCACGTCGAAGGGTACAAAACCAATGCAGCTGGCTGGCGTTCGGACGGCCGCGGCCGGCGATGCGACGACGATATCCAGGCTGCTTGCCGACGTCATTCGGAGCAGCTACGCGGGAATACTGGACGAAATCCCGATGCGGCGACTGATCTCCGCACAATGCGCACTCCCCCGCATACGAGCGGAAATTGAAATTCCAGGGGGCGCGCCCGGCTGGCTCGGCTGGCTCGTGGCCACCGACGCGGAGGGCACGGTCGTCGGCGTCGCCGCGGGCGGCGTCCCGGTCCCGGGCGAGGGCGAGGTGTACGCCCTGGCCGTGGCGTCCGGCTCCCGCCGCCGGGGCGTGGGTACGGCCCTGCTGGCGGCGGCCACGGACCGGATGCGGAGCTTCGGGGCCCGGGACCAGCGGGTGGAGCTCCCCGCGGAGACGGACCCGGCGCTGCCGTTCTACGGCCACCTCGGCTTCACCGCCCTCTCCGCCAAACGCTGGAGCCGCACGCTGTAGGTCGTGCCTCCGGGCGTGGCAGATCCACGCCATCGCGTGTTCACGCAGCCCCATCCGGTGGATCGGGGTTCCCTCCCCAGGTCAGGATGGGTCCAGCGGCGCGGTCCCCGGCGGCACGGGTGCCTCGTCCGGACGGCATGGACCGAGCGAGCCCCTGGAGGAGCGATGCACACACCGAGCGGCACTTCCCTGCCCGTCGTGCCCGCAGCGCTCGCTCCGGTCCTGCCGTCCCGATACGGCCGGGAGCACGAGCCCGCTCCCGGGGCCGGCGTCCGGGTCACCTCGGACACCCTTCCCGGGCTCGAATCCGTCTCCTCCGCCGACGAGAGTTCCGTCTGGCTGCACGACGCCCTGCTCGGCCCGCACAGCGCGGACATCGTCCGGTACCTCAGCCTCGCCCGCTCCACCGGCGGACCCGTTCTGGACCTCGGCTCCGGCGCCGGGCGGCTCGCCGTCCCGTTCGCCCGGCACGGCTTCGCCGTGGAAGCCGTGGACCGGGACGCCTCGGCCCTGGAGCGCCTCGACAGCTGGGCCCGCCGGATCGGTCCGCAGGTGGCCGGTCTGGTCGTCACCCACCGGACGGACCTCACCGAGCTGCGGCTCGAAGGCAGCTACCGGCTCGCGCTGCTCGCGGGCGCGATGGTCACCGCCGTGCCCCCGGCGCGGCGGCCGGAGCTGCTGCGGGAGGTGGCGTCCCATCTGGAGACGGGCGGGGCGCTCGCCCTCGACTACACGGCGCACCAGCTGCCGGGGCTGATCGCGGAGCCGCAGCGGACCTGGGCGTTCCAGGTGCCGCGCTTCGACGGCATCGACGAGTGGGTGGTGGCCCGGCAGGTCTTCGACCTGCCGTCGATGAGCGAGCGGATCACGTACTACGCGGTCAGGACCGGGAAGCTGTCCACGGAGCGGGTCGTGCTGACCACCGACAAGTGGATCGTGGACCCCGAGCGGCTCGCGGCCGAGCTGCACTCGGCGGGGCTGCACGTCGAGGGTCGGCGGCGGCACCGGATCGACGACCGGACCGAGTCCGTGCTGCTCGTGTGCCGGACGGACGACTGAACGGACGGCCGGAGGCACCTGACGAGGTCGACAAGCACACCTGACGAGGTTGACGAGCAAGAGGTACGATGCCCACAAAAGTTTGAGCCGACCAGGTGGCGGGCGGAGAAGATGGCAGTCGTGGAAGAGCTGACGGGCCGCGAGGCGGTGATCCAGCGCCTCCGCGACGTCGGGCTGCGGGTCACGGGCCCGCGCCTGGAGGTGCTCACGGTGCTCGCCGCCGGCGGCCATCTCGACGTCGAGGCGATCACCACGACCGCCCGCGAGCGGCTCGGCACGCTGACCAGCCAGGCCGTGTACGAGATGCTGCGGCACTTCCAGGAGACGGGCCTGGTCAGCAAGTTCGACCGGCCCGGCCTGCCCGCGGTCTTCGAGATCTCCGGACCGGCACACCAGCACGCGCTGTGCACGGTGTGCGGCCGCGTGGAGAACGTCGCGGCCGCCGCGCCCGCCCCGCCCAAGGGCGCCCTGCCGAAGTGGCGGGTGGAGGACGCGGAGGTCGTCTTCAAGGGCCTGTGCCCCGACTGCCGGGCGAGCGCCCCCGCCGCCTGAGCCGCAGTCAGGACCGCGCGAGCCGACGCCCGCCCACGGACCGGGTCGCCGGTCAACTCCGTGCGTGTCGTTCGATTTTGTGGCAGGGTCTAGCGGGGCGATTCAACAGGGTCCGCCGGATCCGAGGGGAGTCTGCTGCGCCGTGTCCAGAAACGCCGCCGTGTCCCGCGTGGGCAGCGAGCAGGCCCTCGCCGTCTACCAGGAACTCCGCGCCCGCCCCGGCACCGCCTTCGACGAGGCCGCGGACCGCCTGGAGCTCACCGCCGAAGAGCGGGAGCGATGTCGCGAGGAACTCGCCTCCTTAGGACTCACAGCCCCTCAGGACCCTTCGGAACCGCACACCGTTCAGGAGCCTTCGGCACCGGACACCCCTCGCGGCCCGTCGGGACCGGAGACCCCCCGGGACCCGGAGAGCCGCGCCCGCTCCGCCGTCCCCACCGTCGTCGACCCCGACGTCGCCCTGCTGCGGCTGCTGCGCCGGGAGCGTGACCGGCTCCAGGACCGGCTGGCCGCGACCAGCCGTGCGCACACCGCCCTCGAAGCGCTCGCCGGACCCTTCCTGCGCGCCGGGGCCGCCCCCCGCTCCGAGGTCGAGGTGGAGATCGTCACCGACCCGCAGCGGGTGCTGCGCGAGCTGACGGAGCTCACGGAGTCCGTCCGTACCGCCGTGCACGTCATGCACACCGGGTCCGTCCGGCGTGAGGACATGGCCGCCGAGCTGGACCGGGACCGCCGCCGGGCCGACCGGGGCGTGCGGGTCCGCGCCATGTACAGCCGACGGGTCGGCACCGTACCCGAGATGACCCAGCACCTGGCCGAACGGGCCGCGCTCGGGGTGGAGCTGCGCCTCTCCCCCGTCGTCCCGATGAACATGGTCCTCGCCGACGAGAACTTCGCCCTGCTGCCGACCGACCCGCACGACCCGGACTCGCCCACCATCCTGGCCCGCGGCCCCGGCCTCGTCCGCTCCTACCTCGCGCTCTACGAGTACTGCTGGCAGGCGGCCGCCCGGTACGGCGAGGAGCCCCGCGAGAGCGGTGGCGACGGACTGTCCGACCAGCAGCGGGCCGCGCTGCACATGCTGGCCTCCGGGATCAAGGACGAACAGATCGCACGGAGCCTCGGGGTCTCGCTCCGGACGGTCAGCCGGCTCCTCTCGGAGGTCATGCAGGAACTGGGCGCGGCGAGCCGCTTCGAGGCCGGGGTGAAGGCGGCCCGGCTCGGCCTGCTCGACGGCGAGGGATCCGAACAGGGGGTCTAGCCCAAGGAGTTCCTGTGCGACACGGTAGGCGCAGGTACGGGTACGGGCATTGCACGACGGACTCCCGCCGAGCCGTATGACAAGGTGAGGGCGGGGCGACTCGGAGGATGAGGGGGTCACTTCGCCATGGTCACTGCGGGCGACGGCATCGGGGAGGACACGACCGAAGTCCTCCTTGCCGTGTACCAGGAGCTGCGCCGCCGGGGCGTCTCGGACTTCGAGGAGGTCCGCAGGGAACTCGGGCTCGCTCCGGAGGAGTACGAGCGATGTCGCGGCGAACTCCTCACCCTGGGCCTGATCGTGCCGACGGGGCAGGCGCACGCCACCATCGCCGCCGTGCAGGACGGCAGTTGGCGCTCCGAGACGGACACGGTCGCGGCGATCGACCCGGAGATCGCGCTGCTGCGGCTCCTGGAGCGTGAGCGGGAGCGGCTGCGGGAGCACCTGGCGGAGGCGGACGAGGCGTACAGCACTCTGGAGATCCTCGCGGGTTCCTATCTGCGGGCCGAGGCGCTCACCCGGGCGGAGGCGCACGTCGAGGCGCTGACCGACTACCGCAGGATCCAGCAGGCCATCGAGGACATCACCGATGTGATGCAGGAGAGTTCGGCCGCGCTGCACCCGGGGACGCCGGGGCGGCAGAACCCGGACCGGATGCTCGACCGGGACCGGCGGCAGATCGCCAACGGGGTGCGGGTGCGGGCCATCTACGGCCGGCAGGAGGCCACGGACCCGGAGATGGAGAAGTTCCTGGGGCAGCGGGCGGAGCTGGGTGTGGAGATCCGCCTGGCGCCCGTCGTCCCGATGAACCTGATCATCGCCGACCAGCAGTTCGCCCTGGTGCCGATCCGCCCCGAGGAGCCGGGCGAGGGCGCGATCCTGGCGCGGGGCAGCGCGCTCGTGCGGCCGTATCTGAGTCTGTACGAGCACTGCTGGCACACGGCGACGCCGTACGGGAACGAGACGACCGCGGAGGCCGGGGGCGACGGCCTCTCGGAGCAGCAGCGTGCGGCGCTGCTCATGCTGGCCTCGGGGATGAAGGACGAGCGGATCGCGCGGACGCTCGGGGTGTCGCTGCGGACGGTCAGCCGGATGATTTCGGAGCTGATGCAGGAGCTGGGCGCGACGAGCCGTTTCGAGGCGGGGGCGCGTGCGGTGCGGCTCGGCTGGCTGGACTGACCGCCGCATTCACGGCCGGCCGTGGCGCGGGGGGAAATACCGGGGCCCCACAATCGTGGCAGCGATTGCGGGGCCTGGCGGCTCAAGAATTCCGGGGCGTGCCCGAGGGGAATCCGCGGGGTGAATTTCCCGAGGGGTGATGTCAGTTGGTCGGGGTCGGCTTCGGGGGGATGACCGGCCAGCCGTTGTCCTCGGCGACGCCGGCGACGGTCTGGGGGGCGACCGGGTGGTCGGCGTCGGAGCCGATGGCGAAGGTGGCGCCGCCCGCGACGGCGGTACAGGCCGCCACCGCGACCAGGAGCTGACGGACGGTCTTGCGGATGCCGGTGGTCTGCGCAACGGACATGATTCCTCCAGGACTTGGAATGTGAATTCCGCCTTCCGGGGGCCCGTGCCGCCGGGCGTTCCCTGAAGACATCTCCATTCTGTCCCCGCCCCCGAAACGAATCCAGGGATCGTCTCTGCGTGGACCCGCCATGGCGTGGATGCGTCAATCCGCCATCCGTACAACGGAATTGGTGCATCCGGAGCCCCCCATATCTTTGGTCGAACCAAAAGAGGTGCTAGACTTGTGCTACGGCCTTCTCGTTCCTCCAGGAGAGAGGGGCCGTCGGGGCAGGGGCGTGCCGCCGCCCCTGCCCCACCACCCGATCCCCACCGAAGAGCACCGGCCGGCGCGTCTCCGCCAGCGCCCCCCGGTACACCTCGACGGTCCGCTCGGCCGATGCACGCCAGCTCATCCCGTGCGCATGGCGCACCGCCGCCTCCCCCATCGTCTCCACCGCCTCCGGGTGCGCCGCGAGCCAGCGCAGCCGCCGCGCGTACTCCGACGGATCGTGACCGTGCACCAGAAGCCCCGTCACCCCGTCCCACACCGCCGTCGGAAGCCCGCCGACCGCCGCCGCGAGCACCGGAGTCCCACAGGCCTGCGCCTCAAGGGCCACCAGACCGAAGGACTCACTGCGCGAGGGCACCACCAGGACGTCCGCCGCCCGGAACCAGTCCGCGAGCCGCTCCTGCGGCACGGGCGGGCAGGACCGCAGCACATCGGTCACCCCCAGCTCCCCGGCGAGCTGCCAGGCCGTCCCCTCACGGGTCGCGCCCGAATGCCCTCCCACCACCGGCACCAGAAGCCGGCGGCGCAGGTCGGGAGAGTCCCGCAGCAGCTCGGCCACCGCCCGCACGAGCACGTCCGGGCCCTTCAACGGCTGGATGCGCCCCGCGTACAACGGCACGAACGCGTCCGCCGGAAGCCCCAGCCGGGCCCGCGCCGCCGCCCGCCCGTCGCCCGGGTGGAAGGTCCGCAGATCGACCCCGGGGCGTACGACCTCGGTCCGCTCCCCCTCCGCCCCGTACAGCGAGCGCAGTGCCTCCGCCTCGTCGGCCGTGTTCGCGATCAGCCGGTCGGCGGCGCCCACCACCTGGTACTCACCCCGCACCCGCAGCTCCGGCTCGGGGGTGTCGCCGGCGGCGAGCGAGGCGTTCTTCACCCGGGCCAGCGTGTGCGCGGTGTGCACCAGCGGGATCCGCCAGCCCACCGAGGCGATCCGGCCCGCCTGCCCGGAGAGCCAGTAGTGCGAGTGGACCAGGTCGTAGCGCCGCTCCTCCTTGAGCAGGGCCAGCGAGAACGGCACCACCAGATCCGGCATGGCCTCCTTCGGCAGCGCCTCGCGCGGCCCCGCGTGCAGATGCCGGACCCGCACACCGGGGGCGAGTTCGACGAGCGGCGGCAGGCCCTCGCCCCGGCAGCGGGTGAACAGATCGACCTCCGCGCCCTGTTCGGCCAGGGCACGGGACAGCTCGACCATGTAGACGTTCATCCCGCCGGCGTCCCCCGTCCCGGGCTGGTGGAGCGGGGAGGTGTGGACGCTGAGCATGGCGACGCGCAGGGACACGAGGGGCTCCTGAGGGGAGGGAAGCCACGTGCCCCTGCGCGTCGCTCGCGCGCGCACGGTCACGCGGCAGGGTGGGGGTGGGACACTGCTCGTACTGAAGTACTTAGTTGCTTAGTAGTTACGGGGTTCAGAATCCGAAGACCGGGCCCGACGGCGGTGCCAGCCTGGTCCCCGGCAGCGGACCCGTCAGGGCCTGCCAGTCGATCGGGCGTCCCGGCGCCACCTGGAGCGCCGCCGCGAGCCGGTCGGCACCCTCGGGCATGACCGGCCGCGACCACGCCGACAGGGCCGAGGCCACCGCCAACTGGGCTGCGAGCGCCGGAAGATGACGGCAGGAGGTGCTGGGACGGCACCGCTCGTGGGCGTTGACGTGACCGAAGTCGGCCGCCGAACGGACCATCTCGTCGAGGACGGCGACCGCCCGGCGCGGGTCGAAGGCATCGGGGCCGTACGCCTCGCGCAGGTCGTCGACGCCCCGGTGCAGCCGCCGCTCCAGGATCTCCCAGCCGGTGCCGCCGGGCAGCGCCTGCGGGGCGCGCCCGCCGCACTCCTCCCGTACGGCGGCGAAGAGCCGGGACAGCCAGCTGTTCCAGTTCTCGTCCAGCTCGCGCCGGGCCGCGGCGAGCCGCTCCCGCTGGAAGACCGTGCGGCGGCCGAGCGGACGGGCCTGGAGGACATGCCGGCGCAGGGTGTCGGAGCCGTACTCGGTGAGCAGGTCGAGGGCCCAGACGTTGCCCTCCTGGACGCCCTCCTCGATGACGTACGACTCGTTGACGTTGAAGTCCTGCGGCAGCTTGATGTCCTGCGCGAGGAGCAGCACCGGCAGCAGCACGGCGTGGCAGAAGGCGTGCCCGAATCCGCAGAAGTGGATCGCGCGGCGGGGCAGCGGGCCCTTCACGTCGTAGCCGAAGAGGTGCATCGCGGCGGCCTCGAAGCAGCCGTCGATCCGATGGTCGGGGAAGCCCTCGACGGGGACCTGGAGGCCCCACTCGGCGGGGTGCCCGACCGCGATGTCCGGCAGGCCGTCCTCGACGAGGGACTCGCACAGCGCGGCGAGCCGCGGCGGCAGGCCTGCCGTCGCCCAGTATTCGGCCAGCGTCTCCCGGAACGGCTCCAGGGGTACGTAGAGCCGGCGGCAGCGGCGGGCCACCGCCGGAGTGTCGCAGAGCGCGCAGCGGGCGCCGATGAGGTCGCCGCCGTCGTTGGGACGGGCGCACTCGTGGCACATCCCGCCGTCGCTGACCGCGCCGCAGTGCGGGCAGCTGCCGGTCGCGTGCGCCCCGTACAGCCAACGGTCGCACGGCTCGCAGTACGGGAGGAGGCGGGTGCGCGGGGCGATGACGCCCTGCGCGAAGAGCCGCCCGAAGAGGTCCTGCACCCAGCGTCCGTATCCCTTGTCGCGGCGCGGGCGCACGATGTGGTCGAACTCCACGCCCGAACGCAGCCAGTCCGCGGTGATCGCGGCACGGTAGCCCTCCGCGACCTCCTCGGGCTTGCGGTTGTGGCGCAGCGCCCGGACCTCGACGGAACTGGCGTGATCGGCGGTACCCGTGGTGAACCGGACCGCCTCTCCCTCGGCGCGCAGATAGCGGGTGAGGACGTCGGCGGCGACGTACGGCCCGGCGAGATGGCCGATGTGGAGTTCGCCGTGGGTGGCGGGAGGGGTCGCGGTGATCCAGACAGGGGTGCTCATGGGACCTCCTTGACGCTGTGGTGCGGTGGGCTTCAGCGGTCGCGTACGGCGGAGCGCTGTCGGCGCAGGGCGGTCAGCGGGGCTCGAAGTGGAAGGAGCGGATGAAGCAGTCGCGGGGCTGCTCGACGGCGTAGACGATGCATTCGAAAAGCGCCTGGGTGGTCAGCTTCTCGTCGGGTGCTATTCCGTCCGGATTCGATCCGTCCCATTCCGCGAAACGCGGATCGGAGGTCGAGAAGTCGGGCGGGAAGAGGGAGAAGACGCGGACCCCGGAGGGCCGCAGTCGGCGCGAGAGGATGTCGGCGAATCCGGCCTGGGCGCTCTTCGCCGCCCAGAAGGCCTCGTGGGCGACGCCGGCGGTCGCGGCGGAGGCGCCTTCGGCGTCGCGGACGGCGACCATGTTGACGATGTCGGGCCGCAGCGAGCCGCGCAGCAGCGGCAGGAAGTGCTTCACCATGAGGACCGTGCCGCCGGCCGTCGACTCGATCGTCTCGACGATCTCGGCGTCGCTCGCCGCCTCCAGGTCCATGCCGTCGAGCCAGCGGGCGCCGTTGTTCACCAACAGGTCGACCCGGTCGGTGTGTTCGCCGACGCGGGCGGCGAACTCCCGGATCTCGGCCGGCCTGCTGAGGTCGCAGCCGAACGCGTGGATACGGTCACGGGCCGATCCCATGACTTCGGTACGGGTGCGTTCGGCGGCCTCGACGGTCCGCGCCGAGACATAGACCTCGGCGCCGAGATGGGCGAATCCGACGGCGAGCGCGCGACCGAAATAGCGGGACGCTCCGGTCACGACGACACGCAGATTCTCGAATTTCATGTGTGTCTGCTCTCCCCACGGATACCGATTGCCGGTCCATTTCAGCGTGGCAGAGGAAAGGGACTCCGGGCCTGGTGAGAGGGGTGCGCGTTCACGCCGTTGCGTGGATACGCCACGGCAGCACGAGCCTGTCCAGCACCTCGGCGCGCTTGTGGTGGACGCGGACGCGGTCGGGCGCGGTGGAGACGGTGACGGTACCGCCGGGCGTCCGGACCTCGCCGTCCACGGGCGGGACGACGGTGCCGTCGAGCGCCCCGGCGGCGGCGAGGGCGGCGGCGCCGGTGAGGGCGAGCCGGGGGTGCCAGCCGCCGACGGTGAGGGCACGGACGGAGAGGCGGCCGTCGGGACGGGTGGCGAAGGCCGCGATCTTGGGGAGGGCGGAGTGGGGCGGATACCCGAGGAGCCGTGCGGCGGAGGCCCGGAGGGAGAGGAGCCGGTCGAGGTGGTCCGGGCCGCGGAGATGGCGGGCGTCGACGAAGACGTAGGGGTTCCCGTACCGGACGAGGGAGACGGGGGTGCCGTCGAGGAGGTCGACGGGGCGGCCGGTGGGGAGGGTGCCGGGGGCGGTGGGGGCCTTGAGGAAGCTGAGCGTGTACGCGTCCGCGGGGGGCGGGGGCGGGGGCTGGTGCGGGGGGTTGAGCTGGGGGTTGAGCTGGGGGTTGAGCTGGGGCTCGCACAGCACGGTGTCGCCGGTGGTCACGGCGCGGACGGTGACCGGGCCGGGGCGTCCGTCGGCGACGACGCAGGCGAGGAGGGAGTGGCCGCAGCCGGTACGGAAGTCGAAACCGGCGGTGGGGAGGGCCTGGACGAAGCGGTAGACGAGGCCGCGTCGGCCGGGGCCGGGTCCGGGGCCGTACAGGGCGATCTTGTTGATGGCGGCGTGGGCCGTGCCGGCGAGGGCGTGGCGCAATCGCGCCAACTCGCCACCCAGGGCGAGGGCGCCGGGGGGAAGGTGGTCGAGCCGGAGGACGAGGGTGGGGCCGGGGGCGTCATGTGCCCGCACGACGGTGGCCCGCGTGGTGGGCCGTCGTTCCGCCGGGGCGGTGGGGCGGTGGGCAACGGGGCGCGTGGGGGCGGCAGGCGCGGGTTCGGGACGGGGAGGTCCCGAGGGGTCAGGCCGCACAGCCGATCGGGATTCTCATGCCCTGGACCACCTCCGTCCACAACTCGTGGACCGCCAGGGCCCAGAGTGCCTGGGCGTCGTGCCGGGAGGGGCGTTGCAGGTGGCGGGCCAGGAGTTTCTGGACGCGGTCCGCTCGGACCTTTCCGCCGAGGACCAGGCGGGCCGGGGAGAGGAGTTCCCGGACGGTGTCCAGGAGCGGGCTGCCCGGTGCGAGCATCGCCGCGATCGGCAGGGTGAAGGGCTGCTTCGGGCGGCGCAGGACCGCCGCGGGGAGCAGCTCCGCGCCCGCCTCGTACAGCGCCCGCTTCCCCGTCCGCGCCGCCGTCGGCAGCGAGCGGGCGTGTGTCACGACCGACGGCTGGCAGAACGGCATCCGCGCTTCGACGGCCCACGCCATCGAGAGGTGGTCGACGCGCCGCAGGTGGTACGCGGGCAGCCGCCAGCGCGTCTCGAACGCGGTCATCGCGGTGAGCCGGTCCGCGCCGACCGCCTCCGCCGAGCGCAGCTCCTGCTCGATGCGGTCGGCGGCCGAGCCCTGATCGGCGATGTGGGCGCGGTAGTTGGCGGTGTAGAGGTATTCGCGGAGGAGTCGGGGCGCGGCGGAGAGGGCGTCGGCGTAGGCGCCCGCCCAGTCGCTCCCGGCCCAGTCCGTGCCCGCCGGGGCGGTGAGCGCGGCGCGCATGCGGTCGTAGCCGCCGAAGAGTTCGTCGGCGCCGTCGCCGGTGAGGGCGACGGTGAAGCCGTTCTCGCGGACGGCGCGGAAGAGTGCGTAGGTGGAGAGGGTGATGGGGTCGGCGTTGGGCTGGCCGAGGTGGCGGACGGTGCGGGTGAGGAGGGAGCCGAGCTCGTCGGGGTCGACGGTGACCTCGTGGTGCACGGTCCGGGTCCGGCGGGCGACGGAACGGGCGTACGCGGCCTCGGAGTCGGGCCACCGACCGCGGTAGGTGAGGTGGAAGGTGTGCAGCGGCGGCGCGTCGGTCTCGCGGGCGTGTTCGGCGGCGAGCGCGGTGACGAGTCCGGAGTCGAGGCCGCCGCTGGTGATGGCGCAGACGGGCACCTCGGCCTGGGCGAGCCGGCGCACCTCGTGGCGCAGGACGTCCTGGGTGTCGCCGACGGGGGTGGTCCGGTGGGGGCCGCGGCGGCGTACGACGGGTGCGGCGCCGGGCCGTACGAGGGCGGTGGCGCCGGGCGGCAGGACGCTGACGCCTTCGAGCGCGGTGTGTGTGGAGAAGGAGGTACGGGTGGCGAGGACGGTGTCGAGGGATTCGTCGCGCGGGGAGATCCGTACTCCTTCGAAGGCGAGGAGGGCGGGGATCTCGGAGGCGAAGCGGGTGGAGCCGTCGTAGGGGTCGTGGTGCAGGTGGATCGGCTTCATGCCCATGTCGTCGACGGCGAGCAGGAGTCGGGTACCGCCGGGGCGCAGGTCGAGGATCGCGACGGCGAACATGCCGTCGAGGTGCTCGGCGAAGGCGGGGCCGTACTCGGCGTACAGCGCGGGCAGCAGGGTGCCGTCGCAGCGGTCGGGGAAGCGGTGGCCGCGGGCGGCGAGGGTCCGGCGCAGCTCGGTGTGGTTGTAGATCTCGCCGTTGAGGACGGCGAGGATGCCGGGGAGGTGGGGCAGCCGGTAGGGCTGTTGGCCGCCGCAGGGGTCGGTGACGGCGAGCCGGTCGCAGCCGAGGGACCAGCCGGGCCCGCTGAGCACGTGGTGTTCGTCGGGTCCGCCGTGGCGCTGGCGGGCGGACACCGCCGCGAGCTGGGCCGGCTCGGGGCGGTCCGCCCCGGCGGCGAAGGAGCCGAGAATCCTGCACATGCCGTCACCCTCCAAGCGCGTTACCCGTCACATCCAATGATTTGAATCTACCAAGTTTTTGAATGGCGCGTAAGTGCCATGTCCAGTTCACGCCACGGCTTGGCCTTGCGACGCCCCCGTCACCCCAACAGGCTGACCTCATGGAGGACTTCGACGGCACCGACCGCACCGACCGCACCGCCCCCGCGTCGCTGCTCGTCGTGGCCGCGCACCCCGATGACATCGAGTTCTGCGTGAGCGGCACCGTCATGCAGTGGATCGAGCGCGGCACCCGTGTCACGTACTGCATCGTCACGGACGGCGGCGCCGGCGGTTACGACGAACAGCTCCCCCGCCAGGCGATGGCGGATCTGCGCCGCGCCGAACAGGTCCACTCCGCCAAGCTCAGCGGCGTCGCCGACGTCCGCTTCCTCGGCTACCCCGACAGCTTCGTGGAAGCCTCCGTGGAACTCCGCCGCGACCTGTGCCGGGTCATCCGCGAAGTACGCCCGCAGCGCGCGATCATCCCCTCCCCCGAGATCAACTGGGCGCGGGTCGCCGACCTCCACCCCGACCACCGCGCGGTCGGCGACGCCTGTCTGCGCGCGGTCTACCCCGAGGCCCGCAACCCCTTCGCCCACGCCTCCCTGATCAAGGAGGAGGGCCTGGAGCCCTGGACCGTCCACGAACTGTGGCTGATGACCGGGCCCACCCCGAACCAGTACGTGGACGTCACCTCCGTCTTCGACCGCAAGGTCGAGGCCCTGCGCATCCACACGTCCCAGACGGCCCACTTCGACGACCTCGCCGGCCTCCTGCGCACCTGGCTGGGCGAACACGCCACGGCGGGCGGACTGCCGCCGGGCCGGATGGCGGAGGCGTTCCAGATCGTGCACATCGACTGAGCGGAGGGAGCCGGCGGGACGGGGACGGCATCGGCCGGGGTCCGCCGCGTCGGCGGACCCCGGCCGGGCGGCCCGGCGCCGCGCCGCCGTGGGCGACGGGCACCGGGCGCGGTGGGCGCTGTGGTCAGGAGACGCCCACCATGACGGGGTGGTCAGCAGACGCCGAGGTCCTGCCAGACGCCCCACTGGCCGGTGGTGCCGGGCTCCTCGCCCGTCGTCCACCACTTGGCCTTCCAGGTGTGGCCCTTGTGCGAGACCTGCTGGCCGCCGGTGTAGACGGTGGAGGTGACCCACGGGGCCGCCGTGCACGCGGTGGTGCCGCCGGTGACGGTCAGCGTGAGCACCGCCGCGTGGCCCGCCGAGGGGCTCGCTCCGTCGACCACGATCTGGTACGTGCCGGAGACCGCGGCCGTCGTGG
Source organism: Streptomyces sp. NBC_00250 (assembly GCF_036192275.1). Lineage (NCBI taxonomy): Bacteria > Bacillati > Actinomycetota > Actinomycetes > Kitasatosporales > Streptomycetaceae > Streptomyces > Streptomyces sp. NBC_00250. The sequence continues at coordinate 4,165,475 of NZ_CP108088.1, forward strand.
TGTTCACCGTGAGGGTCGAGGAGCCCCCGGCCGTCACCGAGGTGGGGCTGAGCGAGGCGGTGACGCCGGCGGGCAGTCCGCCGACCGTGAGGTTCACCGTCTGGGCCGAACCGGCGGTGACCGCGGTCTTCACCGTGGCCGTGGTGGAGGAGCCCGCCGTGACGGTGGCGGAGGCCGGCGTCGCGGTCACCGAGAAGTCGTCGGCCGGAGCGGTGGTGCCGCTGGTGAACGGCGCGAAGACGTGCGAGAAGTCCCAGGTGTTCTGCTGGATGCCCGAGCAGTTGTCCGCGGCGGCGCCGCCGGGGCAGCTTCCGTTGTCCCGCTGGAGCGCCCAGAAGGAGAGCGTGTCGATGCCCTTGGAGACCGCCCAGTCGTAGACCGTACGGGCGTTGGCGAGGGTGAAGGTCTCGGCGGGACCGAAGTCGTCGACGCCGACCATCTCGGTGATGCCGATCATGCCCCAGAGCTGGGCGGGGGTCTTGGTGGGGTAGAGCTTGGCGAGCTGGTCGTAGAGGCCCTGGGCGGCGGTCTTGGTGTCCGCGGCCATGTCGTGGGCGGCGTTGTCGTAGTAGTCGAAGGTCATGAGGTTGACGACGTCGACCCGCGCGCCGTTGGTCACGGCGTTCTTGAGCACGGCGAGCCCGCCGGCGGCGAGGCCGTGGGTGGTCGTCGGGAGCGTGTACGAGATCTGGATCTGGCGCCCGTTGGCGGCGGCCCAGTCCTGGACGAGCTTGATGGCCTTGTTGCGGCGGTCGATGCCGGCGGTGTTGTCGAGCGCGTCGACCTCGATGTCCATGTCGAGCCGGGTGACGTCGTAGGTCGTGATGACCTTCTCGTAGACGGCCGCGATCTGGCTGACGTCGGCGCAGCTGTCGGCGATCTCGGTGCCGGTGGTGTCGGCCGTGTACCCGCCGAAGGAGGGGATGACGTCGCCGCCGCGGGACTGGATGGTCTTGATGTCGGCGCCGAACGAGGCCGGGGCGATCGGTGTCCCGGTGTCGCCGTTCCAGTACGCGGTGCACGAGCCCTTCGCCGCCGTCTGGAGGAAGGCCATCGTCAGGTGCTTGGCCCCCGACTGGGCGCTGAGGGCGGCCGGGCTCTCCCCGGTCCAGGCCTCGAAGTACGGGGCGAAGACGTGCTCGGGAAGCGGCGTCGCCGCCTGGGCGGGGGCGGTGGCGGTCGCCGCGAGGCCCAGGGCGGCCACGGCGGTCGCCGCGGCCGTGAGGGCGGAGCGGAGGGACCGTACGCGTCTCATCATGGCAATCCAATGACTGTGGGGGGGCGGGGTGTGCGCCAACACCGTTGGGGCGCACGGCATTTGCCCTACGGAAACCCTGCCGTCCCGGCCGCGTCAATGACTTGGGCCGCGCTTGAACAAAAGATGGACTAGACCAATTTGGGTTGTCGTTGTGTGGTGCATCCAGTGAAGGTGCGCGCGTACTGGACCGATGCGCGCGAGCGGACGGATTGGTCCAATGAGCCACGCCGGCGACGCCCCGGGCGGTGGGGCCGCGTCTCCCGTCCCCTGCGCGGGAGACGCGGCCCCACCGCCCGGCCACCCGGCCGCCCCTGGCCCTGACGGCTCCGCCGACTCCTTCGGCTTCGACGACTCCTGCAACGCCTGCAACTCCTGCAACTCCTACGACTCCTACGACGAGACGTGCGGGCGGAACGTCAGGTGCGCCGGGGCCAGCGCGTGCAGGAAGTCCGTCGCGTCGAAGAGGCTCGCCGGGGCCAGCGCGCCGGGCCCGGTCGCCCGGCCGTCGAGGATGCGGGTGGCCGCCTCCACCACCAGGGGCGCGGTCACCGCGTAGATGTCCTGCCCGGACGCGCTCGCGCGGCGCTCCTCGCCGCCCCTGCGGACGACCACGTCGACGACGAAGGTCTGCGCCGAGCGCCCGTCGGCATCGACCGCCGTCGGCGGCGGCGTCCCGGGGTCGCGCAGGTCGCGCAGGGGCGCCTCGTTGATGAGGACGCGAATGTCCGGGACGCGAACGTGGCGGGAGACGGTGACCTGGTCGGCGGTCGTGTACTCGACGACCTTCTGCTCGCCGAAAGCGCCCGGGAACTCCCATACGGACGACGTCGGTTCGGCGGCCGGCGGGACGAAGCGGCCACCCTTGTAGACCACGTGCCCGCCGGCGTTGCTCCGTCCCGTTCTACGGGTCCCCTCGGTCGGCAGCCAGCTGTCGAGCGCGATCGCGATCGTGATCTCGTCGGCCTCCTCCCAGTCCCCCTTCGCCGCGCCGACGAGCAGGTCGCCGAGCCCGCCGTAGAACGCCATCGCCGGCACGACCGCCACTCCCGCCTCACGGGCCCGGTCGGCGTACCGCTCGAACGTGGCCAGGACGGCGGACTGTTCGGCGGCGACGTCCAGGTAGGGGATGCCGGCGCGCAGGGCCGCGTCGATCACCAGGGGCGCGGTGGCGGCGAAGGGGCCCGCGCAGTTGACGACCACGGCCGCGCCCGTGAGCGCGCGGTCCAGGGCGGCGGGGTCGGCCAGATCCGCGACCCGCGCCTCGGCCCCGGGATGGTCCCGGGCCACGGCGTCGAGCCTGCTGGGGTCGCGGCCGACGAGGAGGAGGCCGAAGCCGCCGCGTCGGCGCAGTTCGCGGAGGACGAAGGCGGCGGTGTGCCCGTACGCGCCGACGACCGCGACGGTGGGGAAGGCGGCAGGGGTGGGGGTGGGGTGCTGTGTGCTCATGGGGCGGCATTCCTTGCGACGGGCGGAGGAAGCGGTTCCTCCGCAGGTCCGGCGGGTACCTGGCGTACATGTCAACGAGCTGGCGTTGGTTCTTCCTGGCCGTCTTCGTCGTCTGGACCGTCTTCGCGCTCCAGTGGACGGAAGTGGGCTGCGACTACCCGGAGGCGTATCTCGCGGTGGTGCGCTTCGGCGCCCCGGAGGGCCTGGAGTTCCTGCCGGCCTGCGGAGGCTGAGACGTCCGGGAACGACGGCGGCAGGCGTCGCGACCCGTCCGATCGGCACGACACGCCCAGGAGCCACGACACGCCTAGGATCGAGGTATGACTGCTCGCTGCGGTTCGTCGCTGTCGCTCTGGTCGCGGGACTCGTTCCTGTCCATCGGCTCGGTCGGGTCGACGCTCTCGATCGGCTCGGTCGGCTCGTTCCTGTCCGTCGGCTCGGTCGGTTCCGCGCTGTCGGCCGGCTCGGTGGGTTCCTGGGCGAGCGTCGGCTCCCTGCTCTCCGCCCAGTCGTGCTGGTCGGTCCTCTCCTGGCACTCACGCAGGGGCGTCCTCGCGGCGGGAGCGGTGCTCGCCGTCGCGGGAGCGGTGACCGTGACGGTGGCGGTGGCGGGAGCGGTGACGGCCGCGGGTTCGGTCACACCGCGTCGATCTTGACCTTGAGGGCGCCCAGGAGACCCTGGAGGAGTTCGATGGTGGCCTCGTCGACGAGGTTGCCGGCGGCGTCGAAGCGCTCGTACGAGTTGAAGACGTGCACCTCGGGCTTCACGACGACGTCGGCGTCGACGCAGACGAAGATCTGACGGAGCGCGAGCTGCGCACGGACCGTGCCGAAGGCACCGGGTCCGGCGCCGAGGATCGCCGTGGGCTTGCGGCGCAGCGGCACGCCCTCGGAGCGGGTCCAGTCGGTGCTGAGCCAGTCGATCGCGTTCTTGAGGACGCCGGGGATGGAGTAGTTGAACTCCGGGGTGGCGATGAGCACTCCGTCCGCCTCCGTGACGCGACGGCGGAGCTCGTTCACGGCGTCGGAGCGCCGCTCGGGCGTGTCGAGGTCGAGGTCGTACGGCGGGATCTCGCGCAGCCCCTCGTAGATCTCGATCTCCAGGCCACCGGGGTTGAACTTCTGGGCGGCGTGCAGCAGTTGCGTGTTGTGCGAGTCGGCGCGGAGCGAGCCGGAGATGGCGAGGATCTTGGACGCGGTCATGGGGTGCCCCCTGGCTGATCGAGTGGAGCCGGCGAGTTCCGGGCTCCGACGACCAGAAAGCTAAACCGATCGGTTCAGTCTGTCAACCAAACAGTTCAGTCTTGACACTGAACCGAATGGTGTAGTTCATTCGATCCATGGCCACCACCAGCTCCGAACAGGACTCCAGGCGCGATCCCACGGCGGCGAACGGGGCCGGGACCCCGACCCGGAGGCCGACCCGGAGCGCGACCCCGACACCGACCCCGACCCGGACCCCGACCCGGACCGGTCTGCTGCTCGCCGCGCTCGCCGCGCCCGCCGCGATGGGGGTGTCCGGGGCGAGCCTCGCCCTGCCGGACGCCGCCCACGAGCTGGCCGTCTCCCCCGCCTCCGCGGCCTGGCTGATGACCGCCTTCGGGCTCGGCATGGCGGTCGGCACCCCGCTGCTCACCGCCACGGCCGGGCGGCGACACGGCCCCGCCGGGGTCATCGGGGCGGGAGCCGTCCTCGTCACCCTCGGCGCGGCCCTCGTCCTCCTCGCCCCCGGTCTGCCCCTGGCGGTCGCCGGGCGCGTCATGGAGGCGGCGGGGGCGGCCGGCCTCAACGTCGCGGCCTTCCACATAGCCGGCCACGACCGCTCGGGCCGCACCCCCGGCGTGGTCGCGATCGGCAGCGCGGCCGGCGGCACCGTCGGTCTGTTCGCCGGGGCCGCGGTGGCGGGGGCGGCCGGCTGGCGTGCGGCCCTGGTCCTGCCGCTGCTGAGCCTGCTCGTCGTGCTGCAGGCGCGGAGTCTGGCGGGCAGGGAGCCGGAGACGGTCGGGGACGAAGGTGCCGGCGACACCCGTACCACCGGACGCCGATCCGTCCTCCCCCTCGACATCCTCCGCGACCGGGGATTCCTTACCGCCGCCGGGCTCATGCTCGCCGTCTCGACCGTCAACTTCGGTCTGCTGTACGCGGCTCCGCGCCGCGTCTCCGCGCTCACCGGCTGGAGTTCCGTGGAGACCGGGGCCGTCGCCTCGCTGGCCGCGCTCGCCGGTGCCCTGCTGTCCTGGCTCCTCGTCCGCGCGGCCCCGGCGCTCGGGCCCCGCCGCGTCCGTCTCGCCCTCGCCCTCGGCTCGCTCGGCGCCGCCGCCCTCGCGGTGACCGCACCCTGGCCGGTGGCCGTGATCCTCGCCTCGGGGACGAGCGCGCTGGTCACGGCCGGAGGTCAGGGACTGCTCACGGGCGCCGCGACGGAGGGGCTTCCGGCGGCCCGGCACGGGCTCGCCATCGGCCTGTTCAACCTGGCCTTCCTGATCGGCGTCGCGGCCGGCCCGGCCCTGGCGGCGTCCCTGTAGGCACCTCTCCAGCTTTACAGACCAAACCGTTCAGTTCATATACTGACGGTCCCGCCACCACACCTAAGGAACACCCCATGGGCGCCGGAGCCGAACCTCAGTCCGACTCGACCGACGCGACCGACGAGTACGGCATCCCGATCATCCCGGACCCCGCCGACGCCGCCTCGCGCAAGCGCCAGGCGATCATCGACGCCGCCCTCGCCGAGTTCCTCGCCGAGGGCTACTCGGCGGCCTCGATGGACGCGATCACCCGCGGCTCGGGCGTCTCCAAGGCGACGATCTACAAGCACTTCGGCAGCAAGGAACGGCTGTTCCTCGCCGTCATCGGCGGCGTGCTCCCGAAGACGTACGCGGACCTGGAGCCCTCCAACTCCACCCTCGCCGACGCCCCCGACCTGCGCGCCGCCCTCGTCCGGCTCACCACCGACTGGGCCCGCATCCTGCTGCGCCCGGACATCATGTCGCTGCGGCGCCTGGTGATCGGCGAGATAGACCGTTTCCCGCAGCTGGGCCAGCTCTGGTACCGGGTCAGCTACGACATGAACAACGGCCCGCTCGTCGAGGCCTTCACCGAGCTGAACGCCCGCGGCACCCTGGACGCGCCCGATCCGGCGCTCGCCGTGCAGCAGTTGGTCGCCGCCACCGTGGGGGTGCCGCAGCTCGTCCGTACCTTCTCGCCCGACGCCGAGATCGACGACGCCGAGCTGACGCGGGTGATCAGCTCGGGAGTGGATCTGTTCCTGGCTCGGTACGCCGCCCGTCCCTGACGTTCCTCACCTTCCTCCCCCAGGCCCATACGAGCAGGGCCGCCGCCCACGCCCCCGTCGTGAGGAGCTGGGTGCGGCTCGCCGCGTCGCCCAGCATGAAGAGCAGCACCCCGCCGATCCCCGCGAGCGCGAGCACCGCGCGTACGGAAGGACCGTGCAGGCGCAGGTGGGAGGCGGCGATCAGCGCCCACACGAGGAGGATCGCGGCGCCGATGGAGTTGAGCAGGAACGGGAAGACCGTACGCGGCCAGAGCAGGCTGAGGACGACCGAGACGAAGCCGAACGCGGCGGAGGCGAGAACGGCCGTGTACGGGACGCCCGCCCCGGCGCGCACCTTGCCCAGGGCGCGGGGTGCGTCGCCGCGTCCGACCAGGGCGTACAGCATGCGCGAGGATCCGTAGATGTTGGCGTTCATCGCCGACAGGAGCGCGACGAGGACGACCGCCTTCATCAGGTCGGCTGCGCCGGGGACGCCGATGCTCGCGACCACGGCGGCGTACGGGCCTTCGGCGACGCCCGGGGCGTTCCACGGGACGAGGGTGACGATGACGGCCATCGAGCCGAGGTAGCAGACCGCGACCCGCCACATGACGGCCCGTACGCCCGTGCGCACCGCCCGGACCGGGTCGTCGCACTCGGCCGCGGCGATGGTCACGGTCTCCAGGCCGCCGAACGCGAAGACGGCCGCCACCATGCCGACGGCGACCCCGTGCCAACCGTGCGGCAGGAAGCCGCCGTCGCCGATGAGGTGGGCGGTCCCGGGGAACGGGTGGCCGGGCAGCAGGCCGGCGAGGACGACGGCGCCGAGCACGAGGAAGCCGAAGATCGCGGCGATCTTGAGGCCGGCGAACCAGAACTCCAGCTCGCCGAAGTGCCGTACGCCCGCCAGGTTGCTCACGGTGAACGCGCTCATGAAGACGGCCACCCACGCCCAGCCGGGCACGGCCGGCACCCAGCCGCCGACGATGTGCGCGGCTCCGACGGCCTCGGCGGCGACGCTCACGACGAGCAGCGCCCAGTACATCCACCCGGCGAGCAGTCCCGCCCACGGCCCGAACGCCCGGCGCGCGTGCTCGGCGAACGAGCCGGTGACCGGGTTGGCCACCGACATCTCGCCGAGCATCCGCATCACCAGGACGGTCAGGGCGCCGGCGAGCACGTACGAGACGAGGATGCCGGGCCCGGCGGCCGCGATCCCGAACCCCGAACCGACGAAGAGCCCGGCGCCGATCGCGCCGCCCAACGCGATCATGGCCAGATGCCGTTGCCGCAGACCGGCGCCGAGTACCCGCCCTGTCATGATTCCCCCCGAATTACAGACGACCAGCGGAGGAGCTTGGCTGATCATCGCCCCGGAGAGCAAGCCGGTTCAGGACATGAGACGTCGAGACGTCCCGGGACGCCCCTCGGAACCGTCGTCGGCCGCCGTGAGTCGTCACCGTGAGTCGTCACCGTGAGTCGTCGTCAGCCGTTCTCCGCGATCCGCTTGATGTCCGCCAGGCGTCGGTCCCAGTCGGCGGCGAGGGCGGCCATCCAGCGGGCCGTCGCGTCGAGCGCGGCCGGGCGGACCGCGTAGCGGACCTCCCGGCCGACGCGGGCGGCGGAGACGAGCCCGGCGGTGTCGAGCACGGCCAGGTGCTTGACGATCGCCTGGCGCGAGACGGGGAGACGGGCGGCGAGAGCGGTCGCGGTGGCCTCCCCCTGCTCGGCGAGGAGGTCGAGCAGCCGACGCCGGGTGGGATCGGCGAGGGCGCCGAGCACGCTGTCGGTGGCGGACTCGGCCGCCCCCGGCCCTTCGGGGAGTTCCCGCGTCACGACGACGGGGCCTGCTCGGCACGCTTCTTGAACGCGTCGAGCACCTGGGGCCAGCCATCGGTGTTGTTCCGTACGGCCTGGGTGCGCAGCTCATCCGAGCCCGGGAGCGCGGCGAAGCCGCTCTCGACGACGCGGAGCCGGGTGCCGCCGTCCTCCTCGGTGAGGGTGAACTCGACGAGGGTGGTGTTGTCGTCGGTCAGCTCCTGCCCGGAGAAGGCGCTGGCCCAGCGGTACGCGACGTAGGTCGGCGGCTCGACCTTCTCGACGCGTACGGGGAAGGTGCCGTGCACGGAGTTCTTCGCGACCATCGACTCGCCCTCGCGGGCCACGGTCCCGGCCAGGCTCCCTTCGTCGGCCACCCAGAAACCGGGCTGGGCGACCAGGGTCCAGACGCGCTCCAGAGGTGCGTCGATGAGGGTTTCGCGCTCGATCCGGTCCTCGCTCATGGGGGACTCCTTCTTCGCGTAGGAAGCGCCACCTGAAAGGAAGTGACTGCAACCCCAGAGTTGCACATGCCCTCCTCGGTCGCAACCACACGGTTGCACCTCGGAGAGCGTGGGCGTGCATGCAGGTGCGGGCGAAGGCCCGACGGCTCACTTGCTCCGCGGGACCCCGCGCAGGTCGGGGTCGCTCTCCGGGGCAGCGCCCGGCTCGGCCACCGGCCACGCTATTTCCATCTGGTTGTCCGGGTCGTCCGGAGTGCCGGTCCAGCGGAGGAAGGTCGAGCGGACCGGGCCCGCGAAGGTGAAGCCGTGCTCGGCGATCCAGTTCGCGACGGCGTCGTACGCGGTGAGGATCTCGGGGAAGGCCGTCGCCGCGCCCTCCACCACGGTGCAGGCATACGTGCGCTCCGGGTCGTCCCGTACGGACATCCCCTCACCCAACTCCCCCGGCTGCGCGCCCGACTCCCAGAACGGCAGGCACGCCTCGACCAGGGTTTCGTTCTCCTCGTCGCAGAGCCCGTGGTACCGGACGAACGCGGGCCCGGTGAACGTGAGCGGCCCCCGGCCCGCGACCGCGTACAGCTTCTCGTAGGCGGTACGGAGGAACGGGTCCAGGCCGTGGTGGTTCACCGTCGCGCCGAGCACGAGAACGCGCTCGGGGGTGCTCTGGCGGAGGGTGACGCGGTGGTTCATCTCGGCTCCTTCGGTCAGTCCGGCCAGTCCGCTCGATCCGGTCGATCCGGTCGGTCCGCTCGGTCCGGTCAGTCTCGTCAACAGGCTGTGGACGACGGAGCGCTGGACGTCGAGCCGGCGCTCGGCGGCTTCGAGGTGCGCTCGGAGTGCCCGTTCCAGGTCGGCGGCATCGCCGCCGCCGCCCGCGAGCAGGGCGCGCACCCGCTCGACCGGCATGTCCAGCTGCCGCAGCGCACGGACGAGCTGTGCGCCGCGGAGCTGGTCACGCCGGAAGTAGCGGTAGCCGGTGTCCGGATCGACGAAGGCCGGTGTCAGTACACCGCTTGCGTCGTAGTGCCGCAGCGCGGTGATCGAAAGGCCACTGGCCTGCGCGAACTGCCCGATCGGCAGCAGATTCGTCCTGTCCACGAGAGGAGACTGTGCCGTCTCCGGTAACCCGAGAGTCAAGCCGTGGACGTGGAGGGATCAGGAGCGGACCACGAGCCGTACCGCGAGGACCACGATCAGCGTGCTCGACGCGAGCACCGTGGCCAGCCGGCCCCGGGTCCCCGTCAGGGTCCGGCCGAGCAGCGTCCCGCCCAGGGCGAGGAGGAGCTGCCAACTCGCGGAGGCGACGAGGGCCGCGACGACGAACGCGATGCGGTCGGGGAGGGTGGCGGGCGCTGAGGGGCCCGTCGCGAGGATGAGCGCGGCGAAGTAGATCACCGTCATCGGGTTGAGGATCGTGATCCCCAGGAAGGTGAGATACGCGCGGGCCGGGGTGAGTTCCGTCCCGTCGTCGCGGGACGCGAGCCCGCCCGTCCGGTACGCGGCGAGGGCCAGGTGCGCCGCCCGTACGGCGAGCACCACGAGCACCAGGGCCGAGGCCCACCGGAGCGGGGTCATCACCGGGGCCAGCAGCGGCACCAGCGCGGAGCCGCCCGCCACCGCGAGGAGTGCGTACACCCCGTCCGCCGTGGCGACGCCGAAGGCCGCACCCGCGCCCGTACGCCAGCCGGTACGGGCCGTGACGGCCACGAGGTAGGCGCCGACCGCGCCGACCGGGATCGCGATTCCGTAGCCGGCGAGCAGGCCGGCCACCACCGCGGCGGTCACGCGACGGCGGGGATCGCGCCTTCGGGGGAGCCGGGCCGCTGCTGTCGGCGGTAGGCCGAGCCGTCCTTGGTCCGGGCGAGGAAGCCGCCGATCACGAGATAGCGCCGCAGGGCGGAGAAGTCCTCGTGGACGGTGAGCAGGGCCTGGTTGACCTCGGGCTCGCGGTAGTCCCGACCGGCCTCGAAGAGGGTCTCGGCGAGGTGGTCGAGGAGGGCCTCGCGGCGGGCGGGCCTGCGCGGGATCGCCTTGAGGCGCCCGTCGGCGGAGAACAGGTCCGCGACGGGGCGGGAAGGATGACTGGTCATGGCGGAGAAGCCTGACGGCCATCGACCCCACCCCGCAAAGGGTTTTACCTCCCGTCGGCCCCAGGGGACGTTCGGGGGCGATCAGAGGTTTCGTCCGCTCACTTCAGCATGACGTTCACGGCCTCCTGCACCGTGGGCAGGATCGTGGGGAGACCGCCCTGGTCGAAGATCGGCTTGGCCTTCTCCACGAAGGCGAGGAACGCGTCCTCGGAGTCCCAGAAGTCCACGATCCGCCATCCCCCGCTCCCGTCGGGCCCGGCGGCGTGCGCGATGAACCCGGCCGGCGGAAACCACTCGGTGGCCTCAAGGAGCCGCGTCGTGTCCTCGTACTGCTTCCGGGTGCCGCCGGGGATCTCGACGGTGACGATGACAGCCATGGCGCTGCTCCTGTACGGGGACGGGGATGAGGGTCGGGGGGATCCCGACCAGCACACCAGCGAGCAGGGCACCCCGCACGGCAGCACGCCCCGAACGAGCTACGCGGCCGTCAGCCGGCGGGAAGGACCTCCACACCCCGCGCCGTGAGCTGCTCGACCACCGGGTCCCGCGGGTCGGCGTCGGTGATCAGCCCACTGATCTCTTCCCAGGGCAGGACACGGAACCGCGAAGCCGTGCCGATCTTCTCGGAGGAGGCGAGGACGTAGGTGTCCGCCGCCCGTGCCGCCAGGGCCCGCTTCATCGCGGCCTCCTCGGCGTCGCCGGTGGTCAGTCCCGCGTCGGGGTGCACGCCGGTGACACCGAGGAAGCAGAGGTCGGCGGAGACGTTCTGCGCGGCCTCGACGGCGGCCGCACCGCAGGCGACCGCCGAGTGCTTGTAGATGCGGCCGCCGATGAGGAAGACCTCCACCTGTGGATGGTCGATCAGGGCGGCGGCGATCGTCGGACTGTGCGTGATCACCGTGCAGGCCAGATCCTGCGGGAGCGCGTGGACGACGGCCAGGGCGGTGGTGCCGCCGTCGAGGATCAGCGCACCGCCCGGCCGCACCAGACCGGCGGCCACCTCCGCCACCTTCCGCTTGCCGTCCGGGGCGACGGACTGCCGCGACCGGTAGTCCGCCACGGCCGGCGAAACGGGCAGCGCCCCGCCGTAGACCCGCTGGCACAGTCCCTCGCTCGCGAGGTCGCGCAGGTCGCGCCGCACGCTGTCCTCGGAGATCCCCAGCTCGGCGGCGACGTCCTTGGCGACGATCTTGCCCTCCCGGGCGAGTAGTTCCAGCAGGTGGTCGCGCCGTTCGGCAGCCAGCATCCGCATTCTCTCCTGTTCTTGCACGTTTCTGCATGTATCGTAGCGCGCCATGACCGACATCCCGACGCGTGACAAGCCGACGAGTGACAAGCAGACGCGTGACAAGCAGACGCGTGACAAGCCGATGCTCATCCTCATCGCCGGGCCCTACCGCTCCGGCACCGACGGCGACCCGCAGGCCATGGCCGCCAACCTCGCCCGCCTCGAAGCGGCGGCCTGGCCGATCTTCGCCGCGGGCCACCTCCCGGTGATCGGCGAATGGATCGCCCTGCCCGTCCTTCACTCGGCCGGCGCGGGCCTGACCGACCCCCTCGCCGACCAGGTGCTCTACCCGGCCGCCGACCGCCTGCTCGCCCACTGCGACGCCGTACTGCGCCTGCCCGGCGACTCCACCGGCGCCGACCAGGACGTCGCCACCGCCCGCCACCGCGGCCTGCCGGTCTACAGCGACGTGGCGGAGATCCCCCGCCGCACACCGCACGGGGAGAGGGAGGCGCAAGCATGACCGCCGACCGCGCGAGGGGCGACCTGAGCACCACCCCCACGAGGGGACGCGCGAGCGAGCGCCCCGGCGTCGGCGTCCCCGACCACCGCGACCGACCCGGAGTCGAAGTCCCCGACCATCGCGGCCGGACCGGACTCCACCAGGCCGGGCGCGCCCTCGACCGGAACCCCGGCGTCGTGGTCCGTGACGTCGAGCTGACCTCCCAGGGCTGGCACGTCCTGCGGCGGACCACCTTCGACTACCGCCGCCGCGACGGACGTTGGGTCACGGAGCAGCGTGAGACCTACGACCGGGGCAACGGCGCCGTCGTCCTGCCGTACGACACCGCACGCCGCACCGTGCTGCTCACCCGCCAGTTCCGCTACCCGGCCTACGTGAACGACCACCCCGACGGCATGCTCGTCGAAGCGGCGGCCGGGCTGCTCGACGCCGACGACCCGCTCACCGCGGTCCGCCGCGAGAGCGCCGAGGAACTCGGCGTCACCCTCGGCCCCCTCACCCATGTCCTCGACGCCTACATGAGCCCCGGCTCCGTCACCGAGCGCCTCCACTTCTTCGCCGCCCCCTACACCCCGGCCGACCGCACCGGGGCAGGCGGCGGACTCGAAGAGGACGGCGAGGACATCGAGGTCCTCGAACTGCCCTTCACCGAGGCCCTCGCCATGACCCGCGACGGCCGCATCGCCGACGGCAAGACCATCCTGCTCCTGCAATGGGCTGCCCTGGACGGCCCGTTCGCCTGAGACACCTGGTTGCGGACGCGCGGAGTGCGGGTTTCGGGGGTCGGGGTTCGGGATGCGAGTTCGGCGTTCGGGATGCGAGGGTCTGGGTTCGGGATGCGAGGTCAGTCGGTGAGCGCTGCGCCGACTATGTCCTGGATGCGCTTGAGGACATCGCCGCTCCCCGTCGTGTTCAGCGAGTACACGACACGGTGCCGGAGGTCCTTCGTGGCGAAGAAGCCGTTGTCCCAGCCGGGGCGGGACCCCGTCTTGCCCCAGACGGACTCCTTCTCGTTGAGCTTGTAGCGCATGAGTCCGCCGACGCTGAAGCAGGCGGGACCGCCGAGGCAGTTCTTGTTGTCGGCGGAGCTCTTCACGTTCGGCACGTCGAAGACCAGCTTCTGCTGGGCGGGCGGGAGCAGACGCCCCCGGAACAACGCGGTGAAGAACCGGTCCAGGTCGGCGGCGGTGGAGATCATGCCGCCCTCCGCCCACGGGTAGGGGCTCTGCTCCGTGACGTCCTGCCCGGCGACGTACACCGTCGCGTGGGGTGAGGGAATTCTCAGGTCGTCGGCGGCGGGCAGGCTGGTGTGGCGGAGGTGCAGCGGCCGGATGATCCTCCGCTCCAGCTCGCCGGCGAAGGAACGGCCGGTGACCTTCTCGACGAGCAGTCCGAGGACGAGGGAGTTGAGTCCGTTGTACTGCTGCTCCGAGCCGGGGGCCGGCGGCGGCACGTTCGCCGCGGCGGCCGCGGCGAACGACTCCCGCAGGGAGTCCTGGGGCGTCACGGACTTGAACTGCCACCCGGGCCCGTCGTACGGGCCCGGGGTCCGGGCCGGCCTGGGAAACCCGCTGGTGTGGTCGAGGAGCCGGCGCACGGTGACCCCGTCGTACGCCTCGGGGAGCAGCTCGGGGACGTATCTGCGCGCGGGGGCGTCGAGTGCTATCCGGCGCTCGGCGACGAGTTGGAGGACGACGGTGTTGGTGAACGTCTTGGTGACACTGCCGATCCGGAAATGAGCGTCGGCGGTGACCGGCCCGGCGGCCGCCCCCTTCCCGTCGTGTCTGACGACCGCACCCGCGATGACGCCATCGGGCAGGCGGCCGAGGATGTCCTTGACAGTGGCGCCCGTGGCCAACGGGGTCTCGGCCTGGGCGGTGCCGGCCTCCGTCGCGGCGAAGGCCGCGGGCGCCGCGACACCGGCGGTGAGAGCGGCGGCCAAGGCGAGGCTGGTGGCGGCGAGACGCGTGCGCATCGAATGTCCTCCGGAGCGGTGCTGACGGGACCTGCTGACACCACCAACTCTGCTCCGTGCAGCGGCCGTAGCCCATCGGTGATCACCCTGATCGGACCCCTACCGACCCCTGGCCCGCCCCCTGCCCCGACCCCTGATCATGAACCGGGGGTGATCCCCCGGTTCAGGGACGCAGAACCGGAAACTCGACCTCGGCCCACAGAGCACGGAGGGCAGGGAGCGCGCCGGGGGCAGGGAGAGCACCGGGGGCAGGGAGCGCGCCGAGGTTGCCCGACCCGTCCTCGACGCGGCTGTCGTCCGTGCTCCATACGGCGGCGGCCTGGCTGCCGGAGTTGTCGACCGGCAGCCAGCCTGGGTCCCCGGTGGTGGCGAAGTCGGCCCAGGCGCGCACCATGCGGCGGCCCAGTTCGTGGTCGGCGGGCGTGGGCGTACCGCCGATGAGGAAGGCCGCGGAGTCGTCGCCCTGGTTGCCGAAGGCGAAGGGGATGTCCGCGCAGTGCCAGGCCCGTACGACCCCGCCCGGCCCGGTGCGCCGACGGTCGAAGCGGGACAGGAACGCCCGGCCGCCGGCACGGGCGTGAGCCTCGGCGAGCCGGTTGCTGTACTCGCCGAACAGCAGGTCGCCGAAGACGGCGAGGTAGACGTCGAGAACCGGGGCAGCGGACATCGCGGCGCGATAGCCGTCCACCAGGCCACCCGGGAGGCCGAAGTCCGCAGCGAAGAGAGCGAGTTGCTCGTCGGTGGTGATCTTCGCGCAGCTGTCGACGGCGTCGAGCAGCCAGTACTCCTCCGTGGTGTGGCAGACCAGCAGGTCCACCCCGCGCGTCGCGCCGGCGGCCATCCCCGTGAGGGGGTCGACGGGCAGGACGTCGCCGTCGAGGACCGGGGCGTAGAGCGAGGGGTCGTAGTGGCGGGATCCGGAGGCGGGGTCGCGCCGGTAGTCGTCGACGACCTGGTCGGAGGCGGTGACCAGGGCCTGCGGAGCCATGGAGGCCAGGCCCTCGGGCGTGGCGGGGCAGCCTGCCGCCGCGGCGATCTCGCCGGTGGTCGCGGCGGCGATGTCGCGGGTGTAGTACGGGCTGGCGACGCTGTGGGCGATGGCCCGGTGGAACAGGCCGCGGGCGCTGTCCATCACCATCAGGCAGGCGACCGATGCGGCACCGGAGGACTGGCCGGCGAGGGTGACGTTGCCGGGATCGCCACCGAAGGCGGCGATGTCGTCCCGCACCCAGCGCAGGGCCGCAACCTGGTCGAGCAGGCCCCGGTTGTCGGGGTGACCGGTGACGTCGCCGCCCGGGACGTGACCGAAGCCCTCGAACCCGATGCGGTAGTTGAGGGTGACGACGACGAGACCGGCGCGGGCGAGCGCGGTGCCGTCGAAGTCGGGCTGGGCCGACGATCCGAAGGTGTAGGCGCCGCCGTGGATCCAGACCAGAACGGGCAGACTGCCGCCGTCGCCGGCCGGGGTCCAGACGTTGACGCTGAGGATGTCCTCGTCGCCGGGGGACCACACGGGTGCGCCGGGCAGCTGCGCCGACTGCGGGGCGATCGGGCCGAACTCCGTACAGTCGCGCACGCCGGACCACGCGGGCGCAGGGACGGGTTCGCGGAACCGGTGGGCGCCGAACGGCGGGGCGGCGTAGGGGATACCGAGGACGGCGACGACATCGGCAGCGGGCCGAAACCCTCGAACCGAACCGTTCTTCGTCTTGAAGATGTCCATGGGGACGGGGCTGCCTCTCGTGCACATGCCGAAACGCCGGGGGTGGGGAGGGGGTTGGGCGGGGCGGGGCTTCAGCTTGGCATCACCCGGCGCGCGAGGGCCAACACCGAGATCACGACGACTCACACACCCCTGATGTGAATCCCCTCCGGGCGGACGCGGACGCCGCCGACGCCGCCGACGCCGCCGACGCCGCCGGCCGAGCCGAGCGCCTTGAGGTACGTCTGACCGCCGGGGTTCAGATCAGTCGGTCGCAGTCGGTCGCAGTCCGCCTCAGTCCGCCTCAGTCCGTCTCAGTCCGTCTCAGTCCGTCTCAGTCCGTCGGCGACGCTGCCCCTGCGCAGGCGGCGGCGATGGCCTGAGTGTCCCAGTAGAACGGACGGACCTCGGTGATCTGCCCGTCCTTGACCGTGATCGTCTGCAGGATCGGGAAGCTGAGTTCACGGCCGGTCGCACGAGCGCGAGCACGGACCTGAGTGAGTACGACCGCGGTCTCGCCGGTGGCAAGGAACTCCTGCTCCACCATGTCGAACGTCTCCCACGCCTGCCCCATCGCGAGGAAGAACTGCGCCATCCCTTCGTGCCCACGCCACGTACCCCCGTACGGCAGAGCATCGGCTTGGTGCAGCTCGACATCCGGCGCGAAGAACGGGGCGAGCAGGCCGAACGAAGCCTCGCCGGGGCCGCCGGCCGCCAGATACTCGGCCTCAGCCGCGTACATGCCGGTGAGGACCTTCTCAGCGTCTTCGGTGGATGCCGTCGTCATGACTCCAGCATGATCAGCGAAGGCGCACCGCGCTCGCGGGAATCAGACGTCGTCGTTCGACACGGCCGGCTGCGCCGTCTCCCGCGCGAGGCAGGAGCCCGTCAGGTGCGGGTGGGAGTCAGACAGATGCCGGGGGGCGCGCCGGCCAGTCGGGTACCGGCCGCGTACGGGTCGAACCGCTTCCCGCCCTTCACCTCGGCCGCCTCCTTGGAGAAGAGCGGATGGATGAAGCCGTCCTCCGGCGCCGGGCAGGCATCGTTGGCGATCACGTACGTGGAGGGACCCAGCACGAGTTTCCCTTCCCGCACTGTCGCGCTCAGTCGGCGCCGTACGACCACCCTGGCCACTTCGTCACGGCCGGGGCGGACCTCCCAGCCGCCCTCGGTCTTCAGGACGGCGTAGACGAAGGTGTAGTCGGCGTGCACCAGGAGTTCCCCGGCCGGCGTGGCCTCGTAGGTCATCGAGCCCCGGGCCCTGGTGTCCTCCAGGACGACAACCTCGTCGGGATCGAATCGGGTGAACGTCTCCAGTGGGCTGCGGCCCTGCACGGGGCGTTCTAGGGCAGCCTCCAGTTCGCGCCGGGTGGGATCACCGGGGGCGAGGAGAGCGAGAGCCCTCTCGGGGCGCTCGCCGGTCAGCACCTCGTCGGAGACGTTGGCCTCCCTCACGAAGTCGCGCATGGTGTTCAGGCCGTTGGTCACCTGCTCTTTGCTGATCCCGGCGACGGGGCGGACCAGGTAGGGCGGCAGCATGCTGCTCGCTACATCGGTCCTGTCCCAGCGGGCCGCGGGAGAGCCCCGGAACGGAAGGCCGGTGGTGAGAGGCCAGTCATCGGGCCACATCGCCTCCTCAAGAAGCCCCGGCTCGAACGGCTCGTTCGCAGACCCCTCACCGGCCGCGACGTCGAACAGCGAGAACCCGAACGCCCCGGCCAGAAGCACCCCCACCCCTACCCGCAGCCCGATCTTGCGGCGCCGTCTCCTACTGTCCTGCCGCAGCCACTCCTCGCGGTCCGGATCGTTCTGCTCGGTCTTCAGCCGCGCCGCGGAGTCCGCAGCTTCGATGGACATGAAATCCCCTCCCTGACCGCCGAATCGGCGGGGCGGAGAGATCTTGCCACGAGCGGCACGGCGCAACGCGGCGCCGGCTTCGGCTGTGCGCCGCCCCGCACAGCCCGCCGGTCCACGCGCCCGGCATGACGGCGGCCCCCGCCGTAGGGCAGGGGCCGGAGGTCCGCCGGGAGGCGGGTCAGTGCGTGTCGGCGCGCGCGAACGCGGTGAGCGCGGCCCAGGCGGTCGGTGTGGCCGTGAGCTCGCCCTGGGAGTGGTCCTTCGTGTCCCGGACGTGGATACGGGGAAGGTTGTCGGCCACTTCGATGCAGGAGTCGTTGTCAGCTCCGCTGTACGTGCTCTTGTGCCAGTTCGGGGTGGCCGTCGGCGCGTTGTGTGTCGCCCTCCTGGTGCTACTCCTCCCCGAGTAGCGGGGCGAGGGGGTCCTGGGTGAGACGGACCGGCGTGGCCAGGGCCTCGTCGTAGGCAGGGCGCGAGAAGACGTACGGGCCCAGGGGCAGCTCTCCCCACTCCGGCCGGTGGGGCTGGTGGAAGCCGGACCAGGTGACCTCCGTCGCGGTGGCGCGGACCCGGGCGAGCAGGGGCCAGCACGCGTCGATCCCGCAGGAGCAGCCCAGGAGGCACAGGGCTCCGGTGTCGCGGTCGCCGAGGTCCCGTGACGCGTGGCCGAGGAAGTGGGCCGGGGCCGGGTGCCGTCGGCGTCCCCGGCATCGTCGGCTTCCCCGGCATCCTCGGCGTCCCCGGCACCGTCGGCGTCCCCTGCATCCCCTGCATCCAGGTGCAGCGGGGCATGCTGACGCAGCAGGAACTGTTCGCGTTCCTGCGGGGTGTCGTCGTCCTCGTCGAGCTCCCGACTCCAGAGGGCGCGCGTGGCCTCCGCCACGAGGACGCGCAGGTCGGTGCCGCCGATCCGGATGCCCCAGACGGTGAGGTGCGGGTAGCCGGGGTGGGGGTGGCGCAGGAACTCCACCCGGTGCGGAACGGTCGGCGGACTCATACACCCCATCCTGCGGCGCCCTCCCGCCCGGCTCCACCGAGTATCGCGGGGGGACACGCGGATCCCGGGCCTCGGCCGACCACGAGCCGGAAGCGGGGAGGCGCCTGGGCGGGCGCAGCCGGCCAGGGCTTCCTGACTCGCCCAGGAGGGGACCAATGCACACACGTTCTGTTCCCCATCGGCTCTACTCAACGCAACCGAGTCACCCGAGTCATCCGCATCACCCGGGTCACCCAAGCCTCCCGATGCCGAAAGGACCCACAACGTGACGAACGACGATCTCGACACCGCCCTCCGCTCCATGCCCACGCCTGAATTCACCTCTGGCATGGTCATCGACGCGGACTTCATCGAACCCGGCGAGAAGATCACCGCCGACAACCCCGAACTCGCGCGACTGGCGCTCTACCTCCGGCAACTCCACTTCCTGCTCAAGCACCCGGAGTCCCCCCAGAGGATCGCCGAGTCCGACCTCAAGGCGTTTCGCGACACCTTCTACGCGCACGGCGCGTGGCTCGACGGGAACAAGGACGCGACCCCCGACCAGTACGCGGCCCAGCTCCAGAGCCTTCGCTCCCACTGCGACCCGATCCTGACCACGTACGGATGGAAGTTCGACTGACCGGTTTCAGACGGATGCGGAGGCGGAGGCGGAGGCGCTTTCGCCTCGTTCGTCGGCGAACGCGAGAGCGGCGGTGAGGCCTTCCGTGAAGGTACGGAAGGCCCGGGCGGGGGGGCAGTTCCTCACCGTCGCCCCGTCGCCGATGCCCATCACCAGGTCGAAGGGCCTGGGCGTCATGGGCGTCATGGGCGTCATCGTAGGAGTCAGGCCCCCCGCCCCCGTCCGCCCCATGTGCGCAGCCCGTAACTCGCCCTGCAGGCGCCTGGGTTGATCTTCGCTGTTACGGTCGTCCCCATGGCCACCAAGACACTGCAGATCCCCACTCCAGACGGCCAGGCCGACGCGTTCGCCGCCTTCCCCGACGACGGCGAGCGGCACCCGGGCGTGCTCCTCTACATGGACGTCTTCGGGCTGCGGCCCCGGCTGGAGGAGATGGCGCGCGAACTGGCGGGGCACGGATACTTCGTGCTCGTCCCCCACGTCTACTACCGGGACGGGCAGGCGCCGCTCATCGACCTTCCCGAGCTCATCGGGGACGAGGACCGGCCCGCGCTCTTCGAACAGCTCATGCCCTTCTACGTCGCGCACACCACCGAACGCGCCCTGCTCGACGCCGACGCCTACCTCGCGTTCCTCACCGGCCGGCCCGAGGTCGCCGCCGGGCCCGTCGCCGTCGTCGGCTACTGCCTGGGCGCCGTCCTGGCGATGCGTACCGCGGCGGCCCACCCGGACCGGGTGGCCGCCGTCGCCGGGTTCCACCCCGGCGCGCTGATCACGGACGCGCCCGACAGCCCGCACCTCCTCGCCCCGAAGGTCACCGCCGAGGTCCATTTCGGCGTCGCCGAGAGCGACATGACGCCCGAGGAGTTCGGCGGGCTCAACGAGATCCTCGAAGCCGCCGGCGTCCGCCACACCAACGAGATCTACCCCGGCACCGTCCACGGCTTCACCATGGCCGACACCAGCGCCTTCAGCCCGGACGGGACGCGGCGCCACTGGGACCGCCTGCTGTCCCTCCTCGAACGCACCCTCACGAACTGATCACTTCAGCCGGGCAGCGTGACGAGCCCCGCCTCGTAGGCGGTGATCACGAGCTGGACCCGGTCCCGGGCGCCCAGTTTGGTGAGCAGGCGTGACACGTGCGACTTGGCGGTGGCCACCGTGATGAAGAGGTCCTCCGCGATCTCGGTGTTCGTCCGGCCGCGTCCGATGAGGGTCAGGACCTCCCGTTCCCGCTCGGTGATGCCCTCGACGTGACGTGGGGAGCGCTGCGGGGGGCGCCCGGCGAAGTCGGCGATCAGCCGGCGCGTGACCGCAGGTGCGATCAGCGCGTCGCCGACGGCGACCACACGGATCGCCGCGAGGATGTCGTTCAGCGCCATGTCCTTGACCACGAAGCCGCTCGCTCCGGCCCGCAGCGCGCCGTAGACGTAGTCGTCCTCGTCGAACGTGGTCAGGACGAGGACACGCGTCGCGGTCGGGCCGGCGGTGATCAGACGGGTGGCCTCGATCCCGTCCATGCCGGGCATCCGGATGTCCATCACCACGACGTCGGGGTCGGTGTCCCTGACCAGTCGGACCGCCTCGGCGCCCGTCGCGGCTTCACCGACGACCTCCAGGTCGGGGTGATCGGCCATGACCAGGCGCAGGCCGGACCGCACCAGTGGCTGGTCGTCGGCGAGTACGACGCGTACGGGACCGGCGGTCATCGGGCCTCCACCGGAGCTCCGACGGGGGCGGGCAGCGGCAGTCGGGCCGTCACCCGGAAACCCCCCTCGGGACGCGTCCCGGCGGTGAAGTCGCCGTTCAGCAGGGCGACCCGCTCCCGCATGCCCACGAGACCGAAGCCATGGGCCGGGCCGTCCTCGGTGGCACCGTGCCCGTCGTCGACGACCTCCACGGACAGCTCCTCGTTCCCGTAGTCGACGAGCACCCGACAGCGTCCGGTGCCCGCGTGGCGGACCACGTTGGTCAGCGCCTCCTGAACGATACGGAAGGCGGACAGGTCGATGTCGGCCGGCAGGGTGCGCTCCTCCCCGCTGCGGCGCACCTCCACCCGTACTCCCGCGTCGGCCGTGGCCGCCGCCAGCCGGTCGAGGTCCGCCAGGCCCGGCGAGGGCGCGAGGGCCGCCGGGTTCCCCGAGGCCGTCGTGCCCGGGTCCGCCTGACGGAGTGCGACCAAGGTGCGGCGAAGGCCCGACAGGGTCTCCCTGCTGGTGACCTCGATGGCCCGCAAGGCCTCACCGGCCTCCGTGGGCCGGGTCCGGATGACCTGGCCGGCCGCCCCGGCCTGGATGGCGATGATGCCGATGCTGTGCGCGACCATGTCGTGCAACTCCCGGGCGATCCGCAGCCGTTCGGCGATCACGGCCTCGGCCGTCTCCTGTGAGCGCAGCGCCACCGCGTGCTCGCGGCGCTCGCGGCTCAAGAGTCCACCCGTGCAGGCCGTGGCCATCGCCAGGAGGGCGATCACGGCGTCGACGGTGAGATCGTCCGAGCGCGAGAAGCCGCCGATGACCAGGAGTTGCACGAGGAGGGATCCGGCCACGGCGACGATCGAGGCGCGCCGCGCGCAGGTGGCGACGATGGCGCCCAGGACGAGGTCCACCGCCAGATACGACAGGAACTCGCCCTGGTACGCGGCCGACAGGCTCGCACGGGAGCCCGGGGAGCCCACCACCACCGCGGTGGACCCGAAGAGCGCCATGGACAGGGCGAGGAGCGGCGCGCGGCGCAGCACACCGACGAGCAGGCTCGCCGCAAGCAGTGCCCCGAAACCGTGGACCGTGCCCGAAGCCCGCGGTGCACCTCCCACGAGCAGACCCACCGCGAGGAGATACACGGCGCCTCCCGCCCAGGCCGTGATCTTCGTTCTCGTCATCGCTGGTGCGGCCTTTCGGGAGGGAGACCGCGCTGTGCGACGCACACGAGGAACGAGGCGGTCGGTAGGGCATCCATCCCGCGAGACTATCCAGCCGCCGCCCCCGCGGAATCGGCCCGCGGACGTACGACCACGGGCGAAGGCGGCCGCACCATTGCCACCCACGGCCCCATGACCGGGCGAGGCCCTCCCGGCAGGGTTGTCGCTGTGATCGAAGTCAACGAACTCACCAAGCGCTACGGCGGCAAGACCGCCGTGGACCGGCTGTCCTTCACCGTGCGACCGGGCCAGGTCACCGGTTTCCTCGGCCCCAACGGAGCCGGCAAGACCACCACCCTGCGGATGATCCTCGGCCTGGACGCGCCCACCGGCGGCGCCGCCACCGTCAGCGGCGTCCCCTTCCGCAGCCACCCGCGCGGTCTGCGGCACGTCGGCGCACTCCTCGACGCGGGCCAGGTCCACGGAGGACGCACCGCCGCGGCCCATCTGTCCGCCCTGGCCCGCAGCAACGGGATCTCCCCGCGCCGGGTGGACGAAGTGCTGCACGAGGTGGGCCTGGCCGAGGCCGCGTCCCGCCGCGTCGGCGGCTTCTCGCTCGGCATGAAGCAGCGGCTCGGGATCGCCACCGCGCTGCTCGGCGACCCACCGGTGCTGATGTTCGACGAACCGGTCAACGGCATGGACCCGGAGGGTGTGCTCTGGATGCGCCGTCTCTTCCGGCGCCTCGCGGCCGAGGGCCGTACGGTCTTCCTCTCCAGCCACCTCATGTCGGAGATGGAGAACACCGCCGACCAGCTCGTCGTCATCGGCCGGGGCCGGCTCATCGCCGCCGAGTCGGTGGGGGACTTCGCGGCCCGCAGCACCCGGCTCAGCGTCGTGGTGGGCACCCCGCAGGCCGCCGAGCTGACTGCGGTGCTGACCACCGCAGGCGCCTCGGTCGAGCCGGAGGGCTCACCGGGCACCGAGAAGCTCGCCGTGACCGGGCTGCCGGCGGACCGGATCGGAGCACTCGCCTTCGAGAACCGGATCCAGCTCTACGAGCTGACCGCCCGGACCGCCTCACTGGAGGAGGCATTCATGGAACTCACCGCCGACAGCGTCGAATACCAGGCAGGGCAGCCCCGATGACCACAGTCACCTCCGTCCCCACGGCCGTCTCGTCCGCGGCCGTCGCCGAGCCGCCCGCCCGCTTCCGCGACCTGCTCGCCTCCGAGTGGATCAAGACATGGTCCCTGCGTTCGATCCCGTGGACGCTCGCGCTCACCGCCCTGTTCGTCATCGGGTCCGCCGCCGTGGCGGCACTTGCGGAGGTCAACAGCCTCCGGACGATGAGCCCGGCCGCGAAGGCCGATCGGGGATTCCTCGTGTTCGACGCGTTCCCCGCGGCCGGTTACATGACGCTGATGCTCGTCGCCGGCAGCGTCGGCGCCCTCACCGTCGTGAGCGAGTACAGCAGCGGCCTGACGCGCACCACCACCGTGGCCGTACCCGACCGTGGTGCGGTGGTGCTGGCCAAGGCGGTCGTCACCGCCGCGCTCTGGACCGCGGTCGGCACGGTCGTCTCCACCAGCGGCTTCCTGGTCTCCCAAGCCATCCTGGACGGACAGGGGGCCGGGGTTCCGCTCACCCATCCCGGAGTGCTCCGGGCGCTGGTGGCGTCCGCCCTGCTGGCCCCGGTCTGCGCACTGATCGGCCTCGGCTTCGGCGCTCTGATCAGGCACAGCGCCACCACCATGGTCTCCAGCGCCTTCACCTTGGTGATGCTGCCGCCGATCTTCTCGCAGAGCGCACGCTGGTCCGCCGCCATCAGCCATGCGATGCCGGTCACGGCGTGGAAGCGCCTGGCGCAGACCTGGGCGCCGGAGCCCCATTCGCTCGCCTACAGCGCCACCGTGCCCGGCTCGTGGGCCGTGTACGCGCTCTGGCCGCTGATCGCGGTCGTACTCGCCGTGGTCGTCGTGCGGCACCGCGACGTGTGAACGCACGTCCGGGACACGCCCGCTACTGCGGGTACAGGGCCGAGATGGCGCTCTCCGAGTCGGCCCGCCAGTACGACACGCGGGCGCCCTTGTCCACGTACACGCCCTTCGCGGGCAGTTCGAGGAGCATGCCGTCCTTGGTGTCGACGGGCGGCAGGCTCTTGCCCTGGGGGGCCTTGATCAGCATCTTCTCCAAGGAGGCGACCTCCTTGCTCCCCGAGCGGGTCAGCACGCCCGCGTAGGCCTCCTTGCCCGGACCCAGGACGATCACGGACTGCGGCCTGGAGCTCTTCACGACCGGCAGGTACGGCAGGTCGTTGCCGAACTTGACCATCGGGTAGTGGTAGAGCTTGCACGGCTTGTCGCTGGTGTTGGTGATGACGAGTTCGAGCTTCGAGTCGTCCTTCACGGGCGGCAGCGCCCAGTCCGCCTTCACCTCCGTGTTCAGGTCCGAGCAGATGCCGTCCTTCGGCTGCCAGTCCGTCTCGCCCGTCGTGCCCGGCGGCTCGCTCGCGGAGGGCGAACCGTCGGTGCTGCCCGAGTCGCCCGGCTGCGTCGACGGCGACGCGGGGCCGGTCGTGGGGGCCGTCGTCGGGCCGGTCGTGGGGGCCGTCGGTTCGCTCGTGGGGGCCGTCGACCTGGTCGGCGACGGCGGGGTCCCGCCCGCCGCGTCGTCGCTCGGCCCGCAGGCCGTGGCCGAAAGGAGCGCGGCGGCGGTCAGCCCCAGGGCGCCGAGCTTCCCTGTGCGGCGGGTGTTCCTACGGACGGTGCTCATTTCACGATCCCCCGTGACTCTTGGCCTGCGTGTATGCACACTGCGTGGCTCAGGATGAGGCGCGCCGTCGTCGAAATCACGACCCGCGGGGGGATCGTTACCGAGCGCGGACAGGGAGCGGACGCTTCCGGACCGGTCGCCGGATCCCGTGGCCCCTACTGCCCCAACCGGTACCGGATCTTCTTGACCAGCTCCTTCAGATCCGGCTGGCGCAGCAGGCTGTAGTGGTCCGCGTCCAGCTCCACCACCGTCGGCGGGCGGGTCGACCAGCCCGCCGTGTTCTCCAGGAAGGAGTAGTCGTCACCCGAGGCCTTGAAGATCGTCACCGGTCCCTTCACCTGCCGCTCCGACAACTCCCTGAACGTGTACGTGAACTCGAACGTCTCCTCCACGATCGAGACGATCCGGCCGATCAAGTCCTCCTCCAGGGCGGGGAAGTCCGCCGCCACCCGCTTCACGAAGCTCTCCCTGTCGGCGGCCTCCACCGTCGGGTCGACCACTCCCGCGAACACCGAGTACAGGATCGTCACGAACGCCGGGTTCTCGTAGTTCGCTCCCCCCGTCCGTGACGAGCGGACCTTCGGCGAGCCCGGGGCGATCAGGAACAGGTTCTCCACCTGCTCCCCCGCCGCCTCAAGGAGATGCGCCGACTCGAACGCGACCCGCGCGCCGAACGAGTAGCCCCAGAGCGTGTACGGGCCCGTCGGCCGGCGCCTGCGGATCGCCTCCACGTCCGCCGCCGCCATCTCGCGGATCGTCGCGTACGGCTCCTCACCCCGGTTGATGCCGTACGCCTGCACCCCGTAGAACGGGCGGTCGATGCCGATCTCGTCCGCCAGGTGCCGCAGGTTCATCGTGTAGCCGCCGAGACCCGGCCAGCAGTAGACGGGCGGCTGCGCGCCGGCCGCGTGGAGCCGGACCAGGCGGGAGGCAGGGGCCGCCGCCGCGCCGTCCAGCCGGTGGGCGAGCTTCTCGATCGTCGGGCGGTCGAAGAGGATCTGGAGCGGCAGCCGGGCGCCGAACTCGCGGTTGATCCTGGTGACCAGGGCGACGGCGATGAGGGAGTTGCCGCCCGACTCGAAGAAGTCGTCCAGGACCGAGACCGCCTCGACGTCCTCGTACTTCAACGCCGCCGACCAGATCTCCGTCAGACGGCTCTCCGTACGCGTCCGGGGCCGGACGTGCGGACGGCCGTGCAGCCCGGCGTTGACCACGGCCAGCTCGCCCAGCGCCTTCGTGTCCACCTTGCCGTTCGCCGAGAGCGGCAGCCGGTCGAGGACGACCACCCTGTTCGGGATCATGTAGTCGGGGAGGTGGTGGACCAGGTCGTCGCGGATCATCTCCGCCGGACCCTTCATGTGGACCGTGTCCTCGTACATGCCCTCGCTCAGCCGCTGCTCCTCGCTGACCCGGCCGCCCACGAAGAAGTACGAGGGGCCGGCCGGACGGCCCGCCGCCGCCAGGATCTCGTCCACGCGGCGGGCCGACGGCAGCGGACGACCCGACTTCGAGCCGTACCCCGAGGGCATGAACCCGAGCCCGTGGCCGCCCAGTTGAAGTCGCTGGAGAGCTCGTCCCAGGTCGATGTACGCGCGGTTCGTGGCGGCTGTGCGGCTGATCACCGTGATGCCGAACGATGCCCGCCCGTACACCGCCTGGTTGATCGCGATGACGTGCTTCTTCTCGACCAGGTCGGAGGAGATCTGGCGTAAGTCGCCCTGAACGTAGGCGTATTGGCCCTCGGGGAGGTCCGCCACGCGGGTCCCGTGCGACTGGACGTAGACGTCGACCTCCGGGGCCGTACGCGACTCCTCGTCGTACGGAACCACCTCGAAGGACCCGTCCCCCTCCCCGTACGGCCTGATGTCCAGGCCGTAGCCCGGCAGGACCTCCTCGAACAGGCCCACCATGTGACCCGTCTCGATCTCCAGGACCTCCTGGATGTTGTTCCTGTAGACCGGCTCGATCGCCGACCGCAGGCCCTGGAAGGCGAAGCGGAGGAGCGGGGTGTCGCCGGGCGTCCCCTCACCCGTCCGGTACAGCTGGTGCCGGACCGGGTGGTAGTAGTAAGTGCCCGGTTCCAGGCCCGCGATGCCGCGCAGCTCCACGTACAGCTGCGTCGCGTACAGCGCGCCCGGTGACGCGTAACCGTACTTCGGGAGCAGCCGCTCCTCGCTCGTGAACTGGCCGCACCAGCGCAGGACTTCCCCCAGGTCCGCCGCCGTCAGACTGCCGACCGCCCGCGAGCCGATGCCCTCCGGGCGGCGGGCCAGAGCCGCCAGGATGTCCGCGCGCGTGGCCTCCCCGCCCTCGTAGAAGCGGTAGGTCTTGCGGGCGAAGACCGTGCGCCGCATCCGGTCCGTGGGCGTGCTCCCGGCCAGCACGACCGTGGGGAGGCCCGCCAGGTCGGCGTCGGGACGGGTGCCGGCGTTCGACAGCTGCGCCTTGACCTGGAGCTTCGACTCCTTGGACTGGTGATGGGCGCCGTGATTGCCCTGGTCCATCAGGGCGGCTTCCTTCGGCGACAGCTCGACGCAGGCGACGAGGTTCTGGAAACCCGTGCGGGGCTCGTCCTTCACGATGACCGCCGCGTTCTTCACCCAGTCGTGGTTCTCGATCGCCAGCGCGATCTCGTCCAGCTCCACGCGGAAGCCGCGCAGCTTGATCTGGTTGTCGGCGCGGCCGGCGAACTGGACGGTGCCGTCCTCGTTCCAGTGGGCCAGGTCGCCGGTCCGGTAGAGACGCTCGCCGCTGTCGGTGGTGATGAAACGCTCCGCCGTCAGCTCGGGACGGTCCAGGTACCCCCGCGCCACCTGGACCCCGCCGATGCACAGCTCGCCGTCGCGTATGTGGAAGGTCGTGCCGTACGCCGGTCTGCCGATCGGTATGGCGGTGGAGGCGGCGGGGCCGGTCGGGTCGCACACGGTCGCGCGGTCGACCGTGTGCGAGGAGGCGTTGATCGTGCACTCGGTGGGGCCGTAGAGGTTGATCAGCTCGGCGGCCGGGAGCTCGGCGAGGAGCTGCGCCGCGAGGTTGCGGGAGAGGATCTCACCGCCCGAGTACACACGGCGCAGGGTGGTGCAGGAGGCGAGACGCTCGGTGTCGACCAAGGCCTGGAGGAGGGTGGGGACGCCCTGCAGCATCGTCGCGCGGTGGGTGCGGATCGTGTCGATGAGGGCCTCGGGGTCCCGGTAGACACCGGGCGGGCCCACGGCGACACGGGCGCCGACGGCCGGAGCGAGAATCTCCCACTGCGCCGCGTCGAAGCTCATCGGCGTCTTCTGGAGGACGACGGCGCCCGGGGCGAGTCGGTGTTCCGCCGCCAGCCAGCGCATCTGGGCCGCGAGCGAGCGGTGCTCGACCATGACGCCCTTCGGCCGGCCCGTCGAGCCCGAGGTGTAGATGACGTACGCGAGGTCCGTCTCCCGGATGTCGTACGCCTCCGGCTCCTCACCCGCGGTGCGCCAGGCGTGCCGCACGGCATCGCCGAGGGTGACGACGGTCGTACCGGGCGGGGAGAGGTCGGTGACGCGGGCGCGGAGGTGGTCCTGGGTGAGGACGATGCGGGCGGCGCTGTCCTCGACCATGTACCGGACGCGTTCCTCCGGGTACTCGGGGGAGAGGGGGACGTAGGCGGCGCCGGAGCAGAGGGTGCCCCACGTCGCCGTGACCAGTTCGAGTGACGGCTCGATGTGGACGCCGACGCGGGTGTCCGCCGCCGCGCCCAGGGAGCGGAGGTACTGGGCCAGCACCAGGGCGCCCTCCGAGAGCTCCCGGAAGGTGAGAATCTCGTCCTCGTATGCCACGGCGGTGGCGTCGGGGCGGTGCAGGGTCTCGGCGTAGAGGAGCCGGTCGAGCGTGCGCATGGTGGTCCCTTCTGTGTACTGCCCCCCGCCCCCGCGCCCGCGTTGTGGGCCCCAGCGGGACGATTGCCCACACGGGCGGGTGGCGGCGGGCGCAGGGCGTGTGTCCGCACGGCGGGTGGCGAGGGCGCGGGGCGTGTGCCGGCACGGCGGCGGGCGGGGAGTGTGGGCTTGGCACGCACCGGCGGTCCGGGGAGCCGGCGGGGCGGGGTCAGCGGTAGATCAGGAGTTCCTGTTCTGTCGCGCCCCTCAGTTCGTAGCGGGTTCTCACCAGGGGGCGGCCCGCGTAGATCCGGATCAGGGTCGACGCGTCGCCCTTGAAGGTGGCCGGGGGGCGGCCCTCGATCTCGTTGCCGAGGGAGACCCGGGACGTCGTGCCGTCCTCCAGGACTCCCACCAGGCGCGGGGTCTCGCGCTTGCGGCTCGTCACCGACAGGAGGGGGAGCGCCAGTTCCAGAGCCTTGCCGCAGTACGCGCCCGGTTCGCCGAAGGCCTCCCTCACGTCTCCCGCGTGGACCCATTCGCCGAGCGCCACCGCGTCCAGCCGGCCGTCCTCGCGTCGGGCGATGACCGGTCCCGCTTCCGTCAGGCCGCGTTCCAGTTCGTCGAGGATCCGGGCCAGCGGCCAGTCCTCGCGTTCGGCGACGTCGCAGGCGTTCGCCTCGGGCAGGAACACGCCCTCTTCCAAGCGGTCCTCGACGATCCTGACCAGGGCCGCACCGCAGTGGGCCAGGACCTGCCGCGCCGTCCACCCGGGGCAGGCGGTGCGGAGCTCGTACGCCTCCTCGGGTGTCCGGCGCAGGAGCGGCATCAGCAGGTCCCGTTCCGTCCTGAGGAGGCGGTCCGGGAGCCACGGGTCGCGCCCGTCATCGTTCGTACACATCATCAGTAGCGGTAGTGGTCCGGCTTGTACGGGCCCTCCACCGGGACCCCGATGTACGACGCCTGCTCGGGGCGGAGGGTCGTGAGGCGTACGCCCAGGGCGTCCAGGTGCAGGCGGGCGACCTTCTCGTCCAGGTGCTTGGGGAGGGTGTAGACGCCGACGGGGTAGTCGGACGCCTTCGTGAAGAGTTCGATCTGCGCGAGCGTCTGGTCGGCGAAGGAGTTCGACATCACGAAGGACGGGTGGCCGGTCGCGTTGCCGAGGTTCAGCAGGCGGCCTTCCGACAGGACGATGACGACCTTGCCGTCCTCGAACGTCCACGTGTGGACCTGCGGCTTGACCTCGTCCTTCACGATCCCGGGGATCCGCGCCAGGCCGGCCATGTCGATCTCGTTGTCGAAGTGGCCGATGTTGCCGACGATCGCCTGGTGCTTCATGCGGGCGATGTCGGACGCCATGATGATGTCCTTGTTGCCCGTGGTCGTGATGAAGATGTCCGCCGTCTCCACCACGTCCTCCAGTGTGGCGACCTGGTAGCCGTCCATCGCCGCCTGGAGCGCGCAGATCGGGTCGATCTCGGTGACGACGACCCGCGCGCCCTGGCCGCGCAGGGACTCCGCCGATCCCTTGCCGACGTCCCCGTAGCCGCAGACGACGGCCGTCTTGCCGCCGATGAGGACGTCCGTGGCGCGGTTGATGCCGTCGATGAGCGAGTGGCGGCAGCCGTACTTGTTGTCGAACTTGGACTTCGTCACGGCGTCGTTCACGTTGATCGCCGGGAAGAGCAGCGCGCCCTCGCGGTGCATCTCGTACAGACGGTGGACGCCCGTGGTGGTCTCCTCCGTCACGCCGCGGATGCCGGTGGCGATGGTCGACCAGTCGAGCTCACTGTTCTCCAACAGGGCCCGCATCACCGCCAGTTCCTCGTTGGCGGCCTCCGGCAGCCTGCCCGTCTTCTGGTACTCGACGCCCAGGTGGACGAGGACCGTCGCGTCCCCGCCGTCGTCCAGGATCATGTTCGGGCCGAGGTGCGGGGACCGACCGTCGGACGCAGCGGGGCCGTCGGCGTTCGGCCAGGTCAGCGCCTGCTCCGTACACCACCAGTACTCCTCCAGGGTCTCGCCCTTCCAGGCGAAGACCGGGATGCCGGCGGCGGCGATCGCGGCGGCGGCGTGGTCCTGCGTCGAGTAGATGTTGCAGGACACCCAGCGGACCTCCGCGCCGAGCGCGACCAGCGTCTCGATGAGGACGGCCGTCTGTACGGTCATGTGGAGGGAGCCGGTGATCCGCGCCCCCGCCAGGGGCCGCGTCGGCGCGTACTCGCGGCGGATCGACATCAGGCCCGGCATCTCGTGCTCCGCCAGGGTGATCTCCTTGCGGCCGAATGCGGCGAGGGAGATGTCGGCGACTTTGTAATCCGTGAATGCGTCAGACATGGACAACGCTCCTTGCGCTCATGATGGTTCGGTGGATTTCCAGGGCCGCCGTCGACTTGTTCAGCGTGATGTAGTGCAGGCCCGGCGCGCCCTCGTCGAGCAGCCGCAGGCCCATCCGCGTCGCGTGCTCCACGCCGATGCGGTAAGCCGCCTCCGGGTCGTCCTTCGCCGCCTCCAGGCGGTGTGCCAGGTCCTCGGGGAACGCGGCGTCGCTCAGCTCCGCGAAGCGCCGGATCTGGCGTACGTCCGTCGCCGGCATGATCTCCGGGATGATCGGGGTGTCGCAGCCGGCGGCCGCGACCCGGTCGCGCAGCCGCAGATAGTCCTCCGGGTCGAAGAACATCTGCGTGATGGCGTAGTCGGCGCCCGCCCGGCACTTGGCGACGAAGTGCGCCAGGTCGTCGGCCGGACCCGCCGACCGCGGGTGGCCCTCCGGGAAGGCCGCCACCCCGATCCGGAAGTCGCCCAACGAGCGGACTAGGGCGACCAGTTCGTGGGCGTAGGTGAATCCCCGCGGGTGCGGGGTCCACGGGCCGCGCGGGTCGCCCGGCGGGTCTCCGCGCAGGACCAGGACGTCCCGTACCCCGGCGTCCGCGTAGGCGCCGATGATCGCCCGTAGCTCCGCGACCGAGTGTCCGACCGCCGTCAGGTGCGCGACCGGTCGCAGGGTCGTCTCGGTCGCGATCCGCTTCGTCACCTCGATCGTCCGGTCGCGGGACGAGCCGCCCGCGCCGTACGTCACCGAGACGAAGTCCGGGGAGAGGGCTTCCACCCGGCGGATCGCCTCCCACAGGGTCCGCTCGCCCCTGCCCGTCTTCGGCGGGAAGAACTCGAACGAGTACGTGGGGCTCACCTGCGGCCTCCCGCGTTGAAGTAGCTCGCCTCCGGGTGGTGGACGACGATCGCGTCCGTCGACTGCTCGGGGTGCAGCTGGTACTCCTCCGACAGCTCCACCCCGATCCGCTCCGGGCGCAGGAGCGCGGCGATCTTCGCCCGGTCCTCCAGGTCGGGGCAGGCCGGGTAGCCGAGGGAGTAGCGGCAGCCCTGGTACTCGGTGCGGAGCATGCCGTCCAGGGACGCCGGCTCCGAGGAGCCCGCGATACCCCATTCGGCGCGCACCCTCGCGTGCCAGTACTCGGCCAGCGCCTCCGCCAACTGGACCGAGAGGCCGTGGAGTTCGAGATAGTCCCGGTAGGCGTCGGCGGCGAAGAGCTTCGCCGTCTCCTCGCCGATCCGGGAGCCGACGGTGACCACCTGCATCGCGACGGCGTCGATCTCGCCGGAGTCCTCGGAGCGGTGGAAGTCGGCCAGGCAGAGGCGGCGGCCCCGCTGCTGGCGGGGGAAGGAGAAGCGGGTCCGCTCGCCTCCGTCCTCGTCCAGGACGATCAGGTCGTCGCCCTTGGACACACAGGGGAACCAGCCGTGGACGACGGCTGCTTCGAGGAGGTGGTCCGTCTGGAGGCGGTCGAGCCAGGCACGCAGCCGCGGCCGGCCCTCCGTCTCGATGGTCTCGGTGTCCTTGAGGCCCCACTGCCCCTTGAAGAGGGCGGTCTCGTCGAGCCAGGAGGCGTACTCGGCGAGCTGGATGCCCTTGACGACCCTGGTCCCGAGGAAGGGGGGCTCGGGTACGGGGTTGTCGGCGGCGACGTCGGAGCGGCCGGCCGGCTCCGACTCCCGGACGTCCGACGCGAGCAGCGGGGTCTCGCGTTTCGGCACGCGCCGCTGCTTGAGCGGCGGGAGTACGACTCCGGGGACGCCACGCTTGACGCCCATGAGCGCGTCCATGAGGCGCAGGCCCTCGAAGGCGTCGCGGGCGTACCGCACCTCGCCCTCGTACAGCTCGTGGAGGTCCTGCTCGACGTACGCCCTGGTGAGGGCGGCGCCGCCGAGGATCACGGGGAAGCGCCCGGCCAGGCCGCGGCCGTTCAGCTCCTGGAGGTTCTCCTTCATGATCACGGTGGATTTCACCAACAGGCCGGACATGCCGATGACGTCCGCCCGGTGTTCCTCCGCCGCCTCCAGGATCGCGGAGACCGGCTGCTTGATGCCGATGTTGACGACGTTGTAGCCGTTGTTGGAGAGGATGATGTCGACGAGGTTCTTGCCGATGTCGTGGACGTCGCCGCGGACGGTGGCGAGGACGATCGTGCCCTTGCCGTCGGCGTCCGTCTTCTCCATGTGCGGTTCGAGAAACGCCACCGCCGTCTTCATGACCTCGGCTGACTGCAGCACGAACGGCAGCTGCATCCGACCGGAGCCGAACAGCTCGCCGACCGTCTTCATGCCGTCGAGCAGGATCTCGTTGACGATCTCCAGGGCGGGACGCCCGGCGAGGGCCTCATCGAGGTCGGCCTCCAGGCCGTTCTTCTCGCCGTCGATGATCCGGCGCTTCAGGCGCTCGTCCAGGGGCAGCGCGAGGAGCTCCTCGGTCTTGCCGGCCTTCAGGGACTTCGCCGTCGCGCCCTCGAACATCTCCAGGAAGCGCTGCAGCGGGTCGTAGCCCTCCCGGCGCCGGTCGTGGATCAGGTCGAGCGCGACCTCCACCTGCTCCGGTTCCAGGCGGGCGATCGGCAGGATCTTCGACGCGTGCACGATGGCCGAGTCCAGGCCCGCCTTCACGCACTCGTCGAGGAAGACCGAGTTGAGGACGATCCGCGCGGCCGGGTTCAGGCCGAACGAGATGTTGGAGAGGCCCAGGGTCGTCTGGACGTCCGGGTGGAGCCGCTTCAGCTCCCTGATCGCCTCGATCGTGTGGATGCCGTCCCTGCGGGACTCCTCCTGACCGGTGCAGATCGTGAACGTGAGGGTGTCGATCAGGATGTCCGACTCCCTGATCCCCCAGTTCCCGGTCAGGTCCTCGATGAGGCGCTCCGCGATCGCCACCTTGTGCGCGACGCTGCGGGCCTGGCCCTGCTCGTCGATCGTCAGCGCCATCAGCGCGGCGCCGTGCTCCTTCGCCAGGGCCGTGACCTGTGCGAACCGCGACTCGGGGCCGTCGCCGTCCTCGTAGTTCACCGAGTTGACGACCGCCCGGCCGCCGAGCTTCTCCAGACCCGCCCGCAGCACCCCGATCTCCGTCGAGTCGAGGACGATCGGAAGCGTCGAGGCCGTCGCGAAGCGGCCGGCCAGTTCCGCCATGTCCGCGGTGCCGTCCCGGCCCACGTAGTCCACGCACAGGTCGAGCATGTGCGCGCCCTCGCGGATCTGGTCCCGCGCCATCTCGACGCAGTCGTCCCAGCGGCCGTCGAGCATGGCCTCGCGGAACTTCTTCGAGCCGTTGGCGTTCGTGCGCTCACCGATCGCCATGTACGCCGTGTCCTGCCGGAACGGCACATGGCTGTAGAGCGAGGACGCGCCCGGCTCCGGCTCGGGGCGCCGGTCGAGGACGGCGGCGCCCCGCACCCGGTCCACGATCTCCCGCAGGTGCTCCGGGGTCGTACCGCAGCAGCCGCCGACCAGCGCGGGGCCGTACTCGCGGACGAACGCCTCCTGGGCGTCGGCCAGTTCGGCCGGCGACAGGGGATAGTGGGCGCCGTCGGAGGTGAGGACGGGCAGGCCCGCGTTCGGCATGACCGAGATCGGGACACGGGCGTGGCGGGACAGGTGCCGCAGGTGCTCGGCCATCTCCGCCGGGCCCGTGGCGCAGTTCAGACCGATCATGTCGATGCCCAGCGGCTCCAGGGCGGTGAGCGCCGCCCCGATCTCCGAGCCGAGCAGCATCGTGCCCGTCGTCTCCACCGTGACCTGCACGATCACCGGCAGGTCCACACCGACCCAGTCCAGGGCCCGGCGGGCGCCGATGACGGCCGCCTTCGTCTGGAGCAGGTCCTGCGAGGTCTCGATGAGCAGGGCGTCCGCGCCGCCCCGGATCAGGCCCTCCGCGTTCTGCTGGAAGGCCTCACGCAACGGCTCGTACGTGACGTGGCCCAGGGTCGGCAGCTTCGTACCGGGGCCCATGGAGCCGAGGACCCAGCGGGGGCGGCCGTCGGCGGCCGTGTGCGCGTCCGCCGCGGCGCGGGCGATCCGGGCGCCGGCCTCGGACAGTTCGTACACCTGGTTCTCGATGCCGTACTCGGCGAGCGCGGCCAGGTTCGCCCCGAAGGTGTTGGTCTCGACGCAGTCCACACCCACCGAGAAGTAGGCGTCGTGGACGGAGGCGACGATGTCGGGGCGGGTGAGGTTGAGGATCTCGTTGCAGCCCTCAAGGTTCTGGAAGTCGTCCATCGTCGGGTCGGCGGCCTGGAGCATCGTGCCCATCGCCCCGTCGGCCACCACGACCCGCTTCGCGAACTCCTCCCGCAGGGACCTCCGTACGACGGTCATGAGAGCCCCCTGAGATGGGTGACCAGAGTCGCCGTGCAGACCGTCCCGTACGTCGTCCTGATCCGGTCCAGGAGCGGCTCCCGGTGCAGCCGGTACTCCTGCGTCCCCACGTAGTCGAGGACCGTCGCCGCCACCGCACAGCCCAGCTGCGCCGCGCACCGCTCCGGCACACCCCACAGCCAGCCCGCGAGGAACCCGGACCGGAAGGCGTCCCCGACCCCCGTCGGGTCCACGACCGCCGCGACCTCCACCGCCGGCACGGTCAGCGGCTCGCGGCCCTCGCCCCGGATGCGGACGCCCGCCTCACCGTGGGTGGTCACCCACGTGCCGACCCGGCGCAGCACGTCCGCCTCCGCCCAGCCGGCCTTCTCCAGGAGCAGCGCCGTCTCGTACTCGTTGGTGAACAGGAACCGCGCCCCGTCCACCAGCTCCCGCACCTGCTCCCCGTCGAGCCGCGCCAACTGCTGCGACGGATCGGCGGCGAAGGGAATCCCCAGGTCACGGCAGGTGCGGGTGTGCCGCAGCATGGCCTCGGGGTCGTCCGGGGAGACCAGGACCAGCTCCAGCCGGCCGGTGCGCGCCACGACCTCGCGGAGGTCGATCTCGCGCGCCTCGGCCATCGCCCCCGCGTAGAAGGTGGCGATCTGGTTCTGGGCCCGGTCGGTCGTACAGACGAACCGGGCGGTGTGGAGCGACTCGCTGACGCGCACCGAGTCGGTGTCCACACCGTGGTCCTTCAGCCAGACCCGGTACGGCTCGAAGTCGGCGCCGACCGCGCCCACGAGGGCGGGACGGAGACCGAGGACACCGAGTCCGAAGGCGATGTTCGCTGCCACTCCGCCACGCCTGACCTCCAGGTTGTCGGCGAGGAACGACAGGGAGACCCGGTCCAGGCGGTCGGCGAGCAGCTGCTCGCTGAACCAGCCGGGGAAGGTCATCAGATGGTCGGTCGCGATGGATCCCGTGACAGCGATACACATGGCCTACTCCCCCACTGCCTTCTTCAAGGCCTGCACACGGTCCCTGCGCTCCCACGTGAACTCGGGGAGCTCGCGGCCGAAGTGGCCGTACGCCGCCGTCTTCGCGTAGATCGGCCGCTTGAGGTCCAGGTCGCGGATGATCGCCGCCGGCCGCAGGTCGAAGACCGCGCTGACGGCCTCCTGGATCCGCTCGTCCGGCAGGGTGCCCGTGCCGAAGGTCTCGACGAAGAGACCGACCGGCTCGGCCTTGCCGATGGCGTACGCGACCTGCACCTCGCAGCGGCGGGCGAGACCGGCCGCGACGACGTTCTTCGCGACCCAGCGCATCGCGTACGCCGCCGACCGGTCCACCTTCGACGGGTCCTTGCCGGAGAAGGCGCCGCCGCCGTGCCGGGCCATCCCGCCGTAGGTGTCGATGATGATCTTCCGGCCGGTGAGTCCGGCGTCGCCCATCGGGCCGCCGACCTCGAAGCGCCCGGTCGGGTTCACCAGGAGCCGGTAGCCGTCGGACTCCAGGCTCACGCCCTCCTCGACCAGCTCCTTGAGGACGTGCTCGACGACGTACTCCCGGACGTCCGGGGTGAGCAGGCCCTCGACGGAGATGTCCGCCGCGTGCTGCGAGGAGACGACCACCGTGTCGAGGCGGACCGGGCGGTCCCCGTCGTACTCGATGGTGACCTGGGTCTTCCCGTCGGGCCGCAGGTAGGGCACGGTGCCGTTCTTGCGGACCTCGGTGAGGCGGCGGGAGAGCCGGTGGGCGAGCGCGATCGGCAGCGGCATCAGCTCGGCCGTGTCGTCGCAGGCGTATCCGAACATCAGGCCCTGGTCACCGGCGCCCTGCGCGTCGAGCTCGTCGCCCGCGCCCTCGACCCGGGACTCGTACGCCGTGTCCACGCCCTGCGCGATGTCCGGCGACTGGGCGCCGATGGACACCGAGACGCCGCAGGAGGCGCCGTCGAAGCCCTTCGCGGAGGAGTCGTAGCCGATGTCGAGGACGGCCTCGCGCACCAGCTTCGCTATCGGCGCGTACGCCGAGGTGGTGACCTCGCCGGCGATGTGCACGAGACCCGTGGTGATCAGGGTCTCCACCGCCACCCGCGAGGACGGGTCCTCGGCGAGCAGCGCGTCGAGGATGGTGTCGCTGATCCGGTCGGCGATCTTGTCCGGATGTCCCTCGGTCACCGACTCCGAGGTGAAGAGGCGGCGGCTCATGCCTGAGCCTCCACCGGGGTCTTGAAGAAGTGCTGCTCGATGGCACCGAGGGTGCGGATGGACTCGACCTCAAGGGTCTCCATCTGGATCGCGGTGCCGCTCTCCTGCTCCAGGAGGAAGACGAACTCGACGAAGGACAGCGAGTCGATGAGCCGGTTCTCGATCAGGTCGAGGTCGGCCGCGATGTCGTCGCGCTCCGGGTGACGCTCGAGGATCCAGTTCTTCACCGTCTGCAGGCCGTCGGCCATGGTTGCTCTCCTTTAGCTGCTAATGGATGGGTGTGGCGGGCGCGATGATCGGAGCGGCCACCGCCACCGCGTAGTCCACGTCGTGGCTGATGGACACGGTGATCTCGGTGATGCCGGACTCCGCGGCCATCTCGGCGGCCGAACGGTGCAGCTCCACGAGCGGCCAGCCGCCCTCGGAACGCCGCACGACGATGTCCGGCCAGGGCAGGAACCTGCCCCTGACCCGTAAGGTCTTGAAAGCCGCTTCCTTGGCCGCGATCCGCCCGCACAGGCTCAGCACGTCGAGCCCGGAGGAGGTACGGCAATCGGCGAGCTCGCCGGGGGTGAGCATCCGCTCGAAGAACCGCTCCCCGTACTGGGCGAGGAGCCTGCGGACACGGTTGACGGACACGATGTCCATGCCGAGGTTCGCCCACCCCAGGCCGCCCGCCGGCGGGGCGGCGGGACGGGCCGGCACGTCAGATCACCGGCCCGGCCGCGTTGCTCGCATCGGCCCGCATGCGGGCGTTCGCGTCGAGCACCGCCCCCGTGGCGGCCTCCCAGCCGCCGTGGCGCCGGGTCAGTGCGGACAGCCACCGCTCCAGGCCGAAGGCGACACAGCTGGTGAAGGCCGGACCGCCGGTCGAGGCGAGGGTGATGTCGCAGCGGTCGCCGAAGAAGTTCCGGTGCGTGTTGACCGAGGCGATCGCCAGGTCCTCGTACAGGAACTCGTACTTCACCGGGGTCAGCCGCTGCAGGACCGCCTTCGAGCCGCCCTTGTCGAAGAAGGGGTCGCAGGCCGCCTCCCTGCGCAGCGGCAGGTCGAGCGCCGCGGCGAAGGACTGGATGCGGGCGGTGAAGTCCGCGAGGTGCGTCTCGGCGTGCTCGCGCGCACCGATGGCGACGATCTCCCGCATGCGGAAGCCGAGTTGGCGCCGCATGCCCTCGTAGTGGGTCTCCTTGCGGAAGCACCAGGAGCAGATCGTGACGAGGGTGTCGTCGGCGACCGCGGTGCCCTGGTGGTCGAGGTAGACGGCGTAGCAGGACGCCGAGGGCAGTCCGAGGCCGGCCGGTTCGAGGGCGGCCGCGGGCCACTGCCCGCGCTCGCCGTCGAAGGGGGCGGTGAGGCGCCCCTCCAGGTCGAGCGGGGCCGCGAGGACGGCCTGGTGCGGGAAGTTGTCGTAGTAGTCCAGCTTCGCCAGATCGGCGGCCGGCAGGAGCGGGGGCATGGTCATCGGGCGGGCGCCCGCGGTCACCCCCCAGCTCTCGAAGGTGTCGTCGAGGAGCCGCAGCAGGCGGGTCCCCTCGGGACCGAGCGAGGGAAGGCCCCTCGTCGATCCCTTGATGTCCCCGCCGGTCGCGGGGGTCGTCACGGTCATGATCTCTTCACCTCTCGGGTGGGAGGTCCAGGCCCTGGCCGCTCAGACGACGGGCAGGGTGTCGTCGGAGAAGATCCCGGTCTTCAGGAAGAAGGCGAGGGGCTTGCGGATCGCCTTGCGCTCGTGGGGGCGGCGGCTCTCGTCGGCGACCAGCGCGTTGCGCAGGGCCAGCGGGTCGGGGATGCCGGCGTCGCGGTACACGTGGGGGTTGTAGAGGGAGTTGACGCTGTAGACGACGTACCGCTTGAGGTACGCCTCCACCTCGCGGACCCGCTCGGCGCTGACGGCCTGGCACATCCGGCCGTAGAGCAGGGAGACCAGCTCGCGCCCGAAGGCGATGTGCCGGGACTCGTCCTGGTGGTGGATGCGGTTGACCTCGCGGATGGTGTGGCAGAGCGAAGTGTCCTTCGCCATCCGGGAGTTGTAGTGGTCGACGAGCTCCTCGAAGAAGAGGATGCGGGTGAAGACGAGGAAGTTCTCGACCTCGGGCTCCCAGGCGGCGTCGGCGCGCATGGCGGTGGAGCCGTAGATCTTGTGGCCGTAGCGGCGGCAGAACTCGGAGAAGAACCACATGTGTTCGTTCTCCTCACCGATGAAGTGGTGGAAGAAGTCCGAGGGCACCTCGAAGCCGGGCATGTGGATGCGGCCGACGACCTCGATGAGCAGCTCGCGGATGCCGTGGACGTTCAGGCTGTAGAAGTTGATGGACTCCCACTTCGACAGGCGCTGAAGCGTTTCCTCACCGAGGGCGTCGTAGTGCTCGGTGCCGTAGACGGTGAGCAGCTCCGGGGTCATCCAGAAGCGGTTCTCCTCCAGCGTCTCGGGCCACTGGAAGGTCTGGTACGGGTTGTAGTAGTCCTCGACGGAGCGCTCGCTGAGCCGCTCCAGGACCTCCATGAACCGGTCGGTGACGGGCAGGGGGGCGGTGGCGCCCATGATCGTGCTCCTCTGACGATGGGGGGTTACGGCCGGACTTCGTAGACCGCGTTCACCGGGGTCTCGGTGGCGCGGCGCCAGCGGGTGAAGCCGGCCTCCTCCGCGATGCCCCGGAAGGCCTTCTCGCCGGAGTGGTTGCCGAGCGCGTGCGGGCCGCGCTGGGCGACGGCGACGGGCAGGCACATGACGGCGGACAGGGCCATGAACATGCGGGCGGCGGGCGTCTGGACGTCGATGTCCTGCGGGGACACGTTCGACTCGACGAGCATCCAGGTGCCGTCCGCGTCCAGGGACTTGTGGACGTGCTGGGCGGCGGCGACCGGGTCGCCCATGTCGTGCAGGGCGTTGAAGAAGCACACCAGGTCGTAGCCGGAGCCCGGGTAGTCGTCGGCGGACGCGACCTCGAAGACGACCCGGTCGGAGAGGCCGGCCTCCTCGGCGAGCTCCCGCGCGATGGAGATGGCCTCCTCCGAGTAGTCGAAGCCGTGGACGGTGGCGTTCGGGAAGGCCTTCGCGATGAGCAGCGTGGTGTGGCCGACCCCGCAGCCCACGTCGGCGACGGTGCCGCCGGCGGCGAGCTTGTCGGTGACCTGGTGGAGGGCGGGCAGCCAGTCGGCGACGAGCTTGTGCTCGTACGTCGGCTGGAAGAAGGAGCCCATGCCGGTGTCGAGGGCCGCGTCGTGCTCGGCCCAGCCGACGCCGTCACCGGTGCGGTACGCCTCCACCAGCAGGTCCTCGGTGGCGTACAGCGCCTTCAGGGCGGTGAAGAACCCGGCGGCGTACGTGACGGCCTTCGGGTCCGCGAGGACCTCGACGTGATCGGCGGGCAGCGTGTACGTGAGGGAGCTGGGGTGCCGCTCCACGTACCCGGCGGAGAGCTGGGCGTGCAGCCACTCCTCGATGTACCGCTCGTTCGTGCCGGTCGCCTCCGCGAGCGCGGCGGCGGTGAGCGGGCCCTGCTCGGCGAGGGCCCGGTAGAGGCCGAGGCGCTGGCCGAGGGAGACGGTCAGACCGCGGACGGCCGCACCGGCGTCGGTGATGACCCGCTGGTGGAAGTC
Organism: Streptomyces sp. NBC_00250; assembly: GCF_036192275.1. NCBI lineage: Bacteria > Bacillati > Actinomycetota > Actinomycetes > Kitasatosporales > Streptomycetaceae > Streptomyces > Streptomyces sp. NBC_00250. The sequence continues at coordinate 4,206,661 of NZ_CP108088.1, forward strand.
GTGGGCGCTCATGCCGCCGCCTCCTCGAAGCCGCGCGTGCCCGGCAGGTCGCAGGTGAACAGGAAGGACCGCGGTACGCGCGGGACCGAACGCGCCGGGACCGGGTAGGGCCAGCGCCCGAAGTCGGCGCCCTCCTCACCGGGCTGCCTGACCTCCCGTACGGCCCAGCCGCAGTCGTCGAGCAGCGCCTCGGGCTCCTCGGTGCCGAAGAGCCACGGGTTGCCGTCCTCGTCCAGGGCCTTCATGAAGCCGCGGGCGAGCGGGTTCTCCAGGGCGGCCTGGGAGATGACGTCGCCGAGCAGCACGGAGCCGGGCGCGGCGTGCGCGGAGAGCGTCGAGATGAGGGTCCGTACGGCCTGCTCGGGGAGGAAGAACAGCAGCCCCTCGACCACCCACAGGACGGGCTCCTCGCTCTTCCAGCCCGCCTCCTTGAGGGGGCCGGTCCAGTCCTGGGTCAGGTCGACCGGGACGGTGATCCGGGTGCGGCCGGCCGGCTGCGGCTCGTCCTTGAGCATCTCGGCCTTGGCCTCCAGGAGGGCCGGGCGGTCGAGCTCGTAGACGGTGACCCCGTCGGGCCAGGGCAGCCGGAAGAAACGGGTGTCCATGCCGGCGGCGAGGAAGACGACCTGGCGGATGCCCCGCTCCTCCACCGCCTGGACGACGGCGCGGTCGAGGTAGGTGGTGCGGATGGCGAGGAACGGCACGGTGCCGCCCCCGGCGTAGCGCTCGAGCAGTTCGAAGCCGATCCGGTCGGCGACGGTGCGCGCGTAGGGATCGGCGAACAGCCGGTCCTCGCGCTCGGTCTCCAGGGCGCGCGCGGCGGCGGTCCACTGGGCGGTGCGGGATACGGCCTCCACAGGAGGTCCCCCTTCACTTCGGTGGATGTACGGGGCTTCGGACGGGTCCGGAGACGGATGGGTCCGGAGGGACGGATGGGTCCGGGTGTGCGGACAGGTCCATCCATGCGTGGACGGGTCCATCCGTGCGTGGACGGGTCCGGATGTACGGACGGCCGTGTTCAAGGGCCTGGCGAAGGACGGTTCGTCAGGCGCTCATGACCGGGACACAGGTCTTGGCCGGTCGCGCACAGGCGACGGGATCCTCGGCCGCGGGCATCGACGACAGATGGTCGGCCTCGGAGTCGGCGGGGCGCCGGCGGAAGATGCTGTGCAGGATCATGCTGAACACGGCCGTCCCGTCGGAGGCCACCAGGGTGCACCGCGGTTTGACGGTGCCGGTGGCGGGATTGAACGGCGACGGGGTGGAGCCGAGGATCTCGACGCGCGCGGTGAGGACGTCGCCCGGGCGGACGGGCCGCAGGTAGCGGACCTCGTCGATGCCGGGCGAGCCCATACAGGCGCTGTAGGCGAGCAGTCCGTCGACATAGCGGCGCATGAACATCGCCTGGGTGTGGAACCCGCTCGCGATCAGGCCGCGGAACTGCGACTGCTCCGCGCGCGCGGGATCCGTGTGGAAGGGCTGCGGGTCGAAGCGCCTGCCGAACTCCAGCACCTCCTCCGCCGTGACGGTGACGGCGCCCAGCTCGTGGACGTCGCCGGGCCGGAAGTCCTCGAAGTAGCGCATCGCGCGCCCCCCTTGACCTAGGAGTGGTCTTTCCCTGGCACACCCCAATCTACGAATCAGTCATTTATTTTGTCAACCCAAAAGAAGGCCGGGAACGATGCTGACCGCGGGCCTGTTCGGCAGCCTGACCGAGAGCCTGTTCGACGTCGGCCCACAGGTCCTCGACGTCCTCGATGCCGACCGACATCCGTACGAGCCCCGGGGCTATCCCGGCCGCCCCCAGAGCGGCCTCGTCCAGCTCCCGGTGGGACGTGGACGCCGGGTGCGTCACGAGGGTCTCCACCCCGCCGAGGGAGAGCGCGAGCGTGGCCACCCGTACGCACTCGATGAAGGCCCGGCCGGCCTCCCGGCCCCCCGCGAGCTCGAACGACAGCAGCCCCCCGCCGCCGTCGAGCGCCTTGCGGGCGTGCTCGTACGAGGGGTGGCCCGGGAGCCACGGGTAGTGGACGGCCGTGACGCCCGGGTGGGCGGCGAGCCGCTCGGCGAGGGCGGCGGCGTTGGCGCAGTGCTCGCGCATCCGCAGCGGCAGGGTGGGGATGCCACGCAGGGTCAGCCAGGCGGCGAACGGGTCGGCACAGGCGCCGAGTTCGACCGTCCGGGGCCAGATCCTGCGGCGCAGCCCGTCGTCGGCGAACACGGCGGCGCCGCCGAGGACGTCCGAGTGCCCGGAGAGGTACTTGGTGGTCGAGTGGACGACGATGTCGGCACCGTGCTCCAGGGGGCGGCACAGTACGGGCGAGGCGAGCGAGTTGTCGACGAGGCTCGTCACCCCGAGCGCGCGGGCGGCGGCGAGCAGGCCCGGGAGGTCGGGGACCTGGCCGGTGGGGTTGGCGATGGTCTCCATGACGAGCAGCCGGGTGGCCGGGTGCACGGCGGCGGCCTCGAACTCGGCCGGATCGTCGCCGGATATCCGTACGACCTCGATCCCGTACCGCTCGGCCAGGTCGGCCAGGACGGCATGGGTGCCGCCGTACAGACAGCGCTGGGCCACCACGCGGTCGCCCGGCCGCAGGAGGGCGAGCAGGATCCCGCTGACGGCGCCCATGCCGGAGGCGAAGGCGAGGGCCCCGGCGCCGCCCTCGAGCCCGGCGAGGGTCTGCTCCAGGGCCCGTACGGTCGGGTTGCCGCGGCGGCTGTAGACGTACTGCCCGTCGGGTCCCGCCATGGCGTCGGCGAGTTCGGCGGCGGACTCGAAGGCGAAGGCGGAGGACTGCACGAGGGGCACGGAGAGCGGCCGACTGCCGCTCGGGAGAGGCTCGTTGACGACGTGCACGGCACGGGTGTTCAGTTCCATCGCTTACCCCTTTTGCATGGGTGTGGGTACGGAGAAAGGGGCCGCCCGAAGTCCGGAGACGGACATCGAACGGCCCCTTCGGGGGTGGGTCGGGACAGTTCAGACGGAGACCTTCTCGCCCTCGGAGGCGGGAGCGGGGGCTCCGGCGGCCGCCTTGTCGCCCTTCATGACGAGGAGGGTGATCACGCCGCCGACGGCGGCGATGATCGCGGCGCCGATGAAGGCGGACGAGAACCCGTCCGTCAGCTTCGGCAGGTTGCCGAGCTGGTCGGCGCCCTGGGACATGGCAACGGCGGTCAGCGCGGCCAGGCCGAGCGCGGACCCCACGTTGTAGGTGGTGTTGACGATGCCGGAGGCGAGACCGGCCTGCTCCTGCGGGGCGCCCGACATGGCGGCGATCATCGCCGGGATGTAGGCGAGGGACATGCCGAGCGCGGCGACGAGCGAGGCGGGCAGGACGTCGACGACGAAGGTGCCGGTGGGCGGGACGGCGGCGAGCCAGACCAGGCCGGCGGCGAGGACGAGGAGGCCGATGCCGATGAGCGGCTTGGCGCCGAACTTCTGCATGAGCCGGGCGGTGATCGCCGTCATGAAGATCATGAGGAGCACGGTCATCGGGAGCAGCGCGGCACCGGACTCGAAGGCTCCGAAGCCGAGGACCTGCTGGAGGTACAGGTTGAGGAAGTACCACATCGGGATCCAGGCGGCACCGAGCAGCGTCATCGCCAGGTTGGCGGAGCCGAGGCGCGGGACCCGCCAGACGCTGAGCGGCATGAGCGGCTCGCTGATGCTCTTCTGGATCACGAAGAAGAGGACGAGGAGGGCGGCGGCGCCGACCAGCTGGAGGATCGTGCCGGTGGAGCCCCAGCCGACCTCGGGGGCGCGGACCACGGCGAAGACGGCGAGCGCGAGACCGGCGGTGACGGCGACGGCGCCGAGGATGTCGACGGAGCCGCGGCGGGACTCGACGTTCGGGAGGAGCTTGGTGGCGGCGAGGGTCGCGAGGCCGATCGGGATGTAGATGATGAAGACCCACTGCCAGCTCATCCACTCGGTGAAGACACCGCCGAGGAAGACGCCCGCGGTGCCACCGGCCGGGGCGGCGGCGCCGTAGAGCGCCATCGCCTTGCCGAGCTCCTTCGGGTCGTGCATGAAGAGCATCATCAGCAGGGTCATGGCGGACGGCGCGATGAGGGCACCTCCGACACCCTGGACGGCGCGGCCCGCGATCTCGACCCAGGCGGTCTGCGCGGCGGCGGCCAGGACCGAGCCGACGATCATGACCGCCCAGCCGGCGACGAAGATCTTGCGGGCTCCGACGAGGTCGGAGAGGCGTCCGCCGAGGAGCAGGAGGCCGCCGAAGACGATCACGTAGGCGTTGAAGATCCACTGGAGCTCGCTCTGCGAGAAGCCCAGGTCCTTCTGCATCTCGGGGAGCGCGACCCCGATGATCGACGTGTCCATGATGACCATGAACTGGGCGGCGGCGAGCACGACAAGTGCCCACCAGCGCCGGGGATTGACGGTTGACATTGCCCTGACCCTTCGCTCGCGACGACCCCCGACCGGGAGCCGGGGCATACCCCTAGGGGGTACCTGTGCGGAGCACCGTAGCATACCCATAGGGGGTATGTAAGAGTGAGGTGAGGGCGGCGCCGAGGGTGCGTGGGAAGCACTGCTTCCGCACCCCCGGCCGGGCAGAATGCCCCCATGACCGCCGAGGAAGAGCACGCGAAGACCGCCGGACAGGGGCACGACGGCACCGTCGAGCACGGGCACGACGGCACCACCGAGCAGAGACACGGCCACACCGCCGCCCCGGACCCCGAGCTCCTCCGGCGCTGGAACGCCACCCTGCACGCCGCCCGCGCCGGCCGCGAGGGCGCCGACCCCACCCCGTACGGCCGCAACCTGCTGGCCCGCTGGGCCGAGCCGCAGCGCCGCTACCACACGGTCGACCACCTCCGGGCGGTCCTCGCCCGCATCGACGAACTCGCCGACCAGGGCGGCGAGGGCGGAGAGCTGGAGCTCGTACGGCTCGCCGCCTGGTTCCACGACGCGGTCTACCGGCCCGACCGCTCCGAGAACGAGGAACGCTCGGCGGTCCTCGCCGAGAGGGCACTCACCGAGGCCGGACTCACCCCGCACGAGGTGGCGGAGGTCGCCCGCCTGGTCCGCCTGACCATCACCCACGACCCGTCCCCGGGCGACCTGAACGGCGAGACCCTCTGCGACGCGGACCTCGCGATCCTCGCGAGCGACCCCGACACCTACCGGGGGTATGCGGCGGCCGTCCGCGAGGAGTACGGCTTCGTCCCCGCCGACGCCTTCCGCGAAGGCCGCGCCGCCGTACTCCGCCAGCTCCTCGGACTGCCCCGCCTCTTCCGCACGCCTTACGGAGCGGCGGTCTGGGAGGAGAGGGCGCGGGAGAACCTGGAACGCGAACTCGCGGAACTGACGAACACGTCCGGAACCGGATGAGCGCACACACGAGCTGACGCCCGCACGCGACGGAGAGTGACACCTCCCGCCCGACAAGGCCCGGACCAGCACTGTCCCGCATGCCGAGATCCCCCGCGATCCGGGAATGACAGGAACAAAGGCCAGGTTGACGCATGTCATGCCGCCTTCCTCCGCCGAGCCCACGACACCCGCCGCCGAGCCCTCCGCAGAGGCCTCGGGATCACCCGCCCCCGGCACCCGCATGCCGCTGGCCGTCTACATCCTCGGCCTGTCCGTCTTCGCGCTCGGCACGAGCGAATTCATGCTCTCCGGGCTCCTCCCGCCCATCGCGGAGGACATGAACGTCTCCATCCCCCGCGCGGGCCTGCTCATCTCGGCCTTCGCGATCGGCATGGTCGTCGGCGCACCACTCCTCGCGGTGGCCACCCTCCGGCTCCCCCGCAAGACCACCCTCATCGCCCTGATCACCGTCTTCGGCCTCGGTCAGATAGCCGGCGCACTCGCCCCCGACTACGCCGTCCTCTTCGCCTCCCGCATCGTCAGCGCCCTCGCCTGCGCCGGCTTCTGGGCGGTCGGCGCGGCCGTCGCCATCGCCATGGTCCCCGTCGGCTCCCGCGCCCGGGCCATGGCGGTCATGATCGGCGGACTGTCCATCGCCAACGTCCTCGGCGTCCCGGCCGGCGCGTTCCTCGGCGAGCACCTGGGCTGGCGCTCCGCGTTCTGGGCCGTCGGCCTCGCCTCCGCGATCGCACTCGTCGGCGTGGTCACCCGCATCCCCCGCATCCCGCTCCCCGAGACCAAGCCCCGCCTCAAGCGCGAGCTTTCCATCTACCGCGACCGCCAGGTCCTCCTCGCCGTCATCGTCACCGCCCTCGCGGCGGGCGGCGTCTTCTGCGCCTTCTCCTACCTCGCCCCCCTGCTCACCCGTGTGTCCGGCCTCGACGAGAGCTGGGTCTCCGGCGTCCTCGGGCTCTTCGGCATCGGCGCCGTCATCGGTACGGCGATCGGCGGCCGGGTCGCCGACGCCCACCTCTTCGGCGTCCTGCTCACCGGCATCGCCGCCTCCACCGTCTTCCTGGTCGCCCTGGCCCTCTTCGCCTCCAGCCCGGTCGCCACCATCGCGCTGACCTTCCTCCTGGGCGTCTCCGCCTTCTACACGGCCCCGGCGCTCAACGCCCGCCTGTTCAACGTCACCGGAGCCGCCCCCACTCTGGCGGGCGCCACCACCACCGCCGCGTTCAACCTCGGCAACACGGGCGGCCCCTGGCTCGGCGGCACGGTCATCGACGCCGGCCTCGGCTTCGCCTCGACCGCCTGGGCGGGCGCGGCGATGACCGCACTGGGCCTCGCGACGGCGGCGGTGGCCCTGAGGCTCCACAAGTCCCCGTCCCGCGTGGTGACGTCCGGCGTCCCGCAGGCCGAGAAGGCCGTGTCGTCCCGCTGACGCCCCCACAGGAGACCGTGCTCCTCCGCGCCGGCCGAAATCCGCTTCGTACGGCGCCGTCACCGCCGTACTGTGGCGCGGTGACGACACAGATGATCATCCTCAACGGCGGCTCCAGCGCGGGGAAGTCCGGGATCGTACGGTGCCTCCAGGCCGTACTGCCCGACCCGTGGCTGGCGTTCGGAGTCGACTCGCTCATCGACGCGATGCCGCTGAAGATGCAGAGCTCCGACGACGGCATCGAGTTCGACGCCGACGGCGGGGTGAACGTCGGGGCCGACTTCCGGGCCCTGGAAGGCGCCTGGGCCCAGGGCGTCGTCACCATGGCCCGCGCCGGCGCCCGCGTCGTCATCGACGACGTCTTCCTGAGCGGAGCCGCCGCCCAGGAACGCTGGCGGAACCTCACCGGCGACCTCGACGTGCTCTGGGTCGGCGTCCGCTGCGACGGCGCCGTCGCCGAGGGCCGCGAGGTCGCACGCGGCGACCGGGTCGCCGGAATGGCCGCGAAGCAGGCGGACAGCGTGCACCGGGGCGTCGTCTACGACGTGGAGGTCGACACCACCCACACCGAGTCACTGGAATGCGCGCGGACGATCGCCGCCCACGTCGCGAACTCCGCCTAGGCCGACGTCAGATCCTGCACGAGGCGCGTCATCAACGGCGACGGCTCGACCTCCAACTCCCGCCGCAGCAGCCGCTGATACTCCTTGTAGCGCTTCACCGCGCACGCCGTGTTGCCCTCGGCGATGTGGATCTCTATGAGGATGCGGTGCGCCGTCTCACGGATCGGGTCGATCTCCGTGGCGGTCAGCGCCGTCTGGACCGCCGCCAGATACTCGCCGTCCCGCCGCAGCCGCTGCGCCAGGCTCTCCAGAGCGTGCAACCGCACCTGGTCCCAGCGCTCCCGCTCCAGGACCAGCCACTCGTCCGACCAGGAGGGCAGCAGCTCCTCACCGAGCTTCGCCACCAGCGACTCCGGGTCGGCGGGCGGCGGGGCGTCCGCCACGGCGCCCTGCGCCAGGCCCCGCACGGTGTGCAGGTCGACCTGGACCACCGGGGCCAGCCGCAGCCGGTGGTCCACACACTCCACCGCGATCACGGGACCCGCCCGCCGGCCGTGGCACAGCGCGGTCCTGAGGTTCGCTGAAGCTCTGCTGGGAGTGCAGTCGGGCCAGAGTCGCTCGGCTGCCGCACCCCGGTGCACACCGCCGGCCGAGTGCACGGCGAGAAGCGCCAACAGGCGCTGCGCCCCTGAAGGGAGAGGGATACGGCATCCGGCGTATGAGAGCTCGAAAGCACCGAGCAGTTCGAGGTATACGCCGTTCGATGACACATCCCTCACTGTGCAACCGGCCGGTGGATCACGCATCCGCGCATCCGCCCGCACCGGCCCGCCGCGCAGGCGTCCACCGCACCGCCCCGACCGTCCCCGCGGCAGATCGGAACGTCGCGGGGCCCGCCGCGCCCCTGGCCTGACCGGCGGCCAAACGGCCCGGAGGACACCCCGGCAACGGACCGGAAACGCTCCGGCGACGCCGCTTGCACATTCCGGGTGACGAAGCACCGACAACGGCACCCGAAGGTCGGACCGACAAGCCTTTCCGCACGCGGTGCCCACGGGCACGGAAAGCAGGTCCGAGATGAAGCCTCGGGCAGTCCTGGGAGAACTCCGCTCTCGGCCGGACGAGCCGTTCGGCGACCCGCGGGTGTGCGTGGCCGTGCTCGACGGCCCCGTCGACCTCTCCCACCCCTGCTTCGCCGGCGCGGATCTTACGCGCCTGGACACACTGGTGCAGGAGCCCGCGAGCTCCGGCCCCATGTCCCTGCACGGCACCCACGTCGCCAGCCTGCTGTTCGGCATGCCCGGCAGCCCCGTCACCGGACTCGCGCCGCGCTCCCGCGGCCTGATCCTTCCCGTCTTCCGCGACGGCGGCGACGGCCGGGTGCCCCAGGTGGACCTGGCCCGCGCCATCGAGCGCGCCGTCGAGGAAGGCGCGCACGTCATCAACATCAGCGGCGGCGAACGGACCGACGCCAACCAGGCCGACGCCCTCCTCGCACGGGCCCTGAAGCTCTGCGACGACCGGGGAGTCCTGGTCGTCTCCGCCGTGGGCAACGACGGCGCCGACGCCCTCCAGGTCCCGGCCGCCGTCCCCTCCGTCCTGGCCGTCGGCGCCGCCGCGGCCGACGGCTCCCCGCTCGACATCAGCAACTGGGGTGCCGACTACCGCGCCCACGGCGTCCTCGCCCCCGGGCAGGACATCGAAGGCGCCGCACCCGGCGGCGGGCTCGCCACCCTCACCGGCAGCAGCTTCGCCACCCCGCTCGTGGCCGGCACCGCGGCGCTCCTCGTCGCGGCCCAGCTGGCCGACGGCGGAGCGGCCGACCCGAAGGCCGCGGGGCAGGTACTGCTCGCGACCGCCACAGCCCCCGACTGTGCCGACCCGGACGCCCCGTCCTGCCGCCGCCGCCTCGGCGGCAGCCTGGACGCCGTCCAGGCCCTCGCCCTCACCACCAGGAAAGAGGAGACAGCCGTGACCACTCCCGCAGCCGCCCCCACGCCGTCCGACGCCCCGGCGCCGCAGGTCACCCCGGCCGCGTACGAGACTCCCGCGCCGTACGGGACACCGGCGGCCCCCGCACCCACGCAGCCCACGGCCCCCGCACCAGCGGCCCCGCCCGTACCGGCGGGCATCTCCGCCGACGGCGGCGCGCTGCCCCCGTTGCCGCCCGCCCCGCCGACACCGCCCCCGGTCGCCGCCCCGGTCCAGGCACCGCCGCCGGCCCAGGCACCGGCTCCGGCCGCCCAAGCTCCGGTCCAGGCTGCTCCGGTCCAAGCCGCCCCGGTCCAGGCCGCCCCGGTCTCCTCACCGCCTGCAACTGCGCCCCCTGTTCACGCCCCCTACGCCTCGACAAGCGCCGGTGTGCGCCCCTCGTGCGGCTGCGGCGGCGACCCGGCCGCCTGCAGCTGCGGCGGCACCGGAAGCGGCTCCCCCCATCAGTTGATCTACGCCATCGGCACGATCGGCTTCGACTACCCGACCGAGGCACGCCGGGACAGCTTCCGGCAGTCGATGCCGTACGTAGAGGTGCAGGTCGACGGCAAGGCGGTCGAACAGTCGCCGGACCCCTACAGTCCCCGCCAGCTCCGCGACTACCTCGCGACCTCCCCCTGGGTCTCCGACAAGGTCACCTGGACCCTCACCATGGACGGCGCCACCGTGTACGCCTTGGAGGCCGAACCGTCCGTGGGCATGGACTGGAGCGAGCCGCTGGTTCCTCCGGTCGAGGCGAAGCGCGCCCGCAAGGCACCGGACCGGATCGCCACCGAGCAGGGCAAGACCGACGCCGACCTGTTCCGCCTCTTCGCCAATCCGCCGGTCTCGACGGTCTACCGGGTGTTCCGTGATGCCATCGCGGGCCAGGCCCTCAACCCGGACGACCCGGTCGAACGCGACGGATACATCTCCCGCGTCTCCGTACCCGGCGTCCTCACCAACCGCACCACTCGCCTCTACTCCGGTCAGATCGTGCCGGTCGTCGAGGTGAAGAGCCGCGGTCTGTACACGTGGAACGAGGCAGCCCTCGTCGACCTCGTCTTCGACCAGGTCAAGAAGGACGCCGACGTCCCTCCGCCGACGTCCGCCGACAAGAAGCAGGGCAAGGTCCAGGTCCGCGACGAGGACGACCTGAAGCTGACGATCCGCTCCCTCCTCGACAAGATCTACTACCAGTTCCGCAACCTCGGCCAGACCTCCGCCGACCGCGCGCTCAACTACATGGGCACCAACGCCTTCCTGTTCGGCGACAAGATCGCGGAAGGCCTGCTGTCCGCGAGCAAGGTGCCGGGATCCTCCAAGAACCTGTACGCGCTCGACACGATCACCGTCACCAAGAGCCCGTACTGCAGGGTCGGTTCGGACTGCCAGGACGTGACCGTGACCTTCTACGACCCCGAGGACGAACGCAGGTCCCGGCTCTCGTACCTGTTCACCATCGACGTGAGCGACGAACTGCCGGTCACCCTCGCCCCGGTCCACACGTTCCTCGGCTCGTTCTGAGACTCCCGCCGACCACCGAAAGGAGACACCGCCATGGACACCCGCCGCAACCGCCCGGGAGCCATGCCGCTCCAGGCCCGGCCCGTCCACCGCGACGGCCCCGACGCCGGAGCCCGCGACGCCCGTACCGGCGCCGTGGCCGCCATGTCCTCCTGCGCCACCAAGACCGGCCCGGCCAGGCAGATGTGCTACGCCCAGTACGGCATAGCCGGCTGACCGGAGCCTTCGAGGAAAGGAACCGTCATGTTCGACGAGACCCACGCCACCCCTGAGACCGGCAGCGACACTCCCCGTCGGTCCGCCGCCGGGCAGCTCCGGCTCCAGCTCCCCCAGCAGTCCGCACCCGTCCAGCGCGACAAGTACGCCGAGAGCAGCGACGCCTCCGGCGGCGCGGCGGCCAGCGGCATCTTCGGCAGCCTGCTCGGCGACATCATCCCGTTCTGACGCCCCCTTGCCCCGCAGCAGGGGCCGCAGGCAGAGGAGAGCAGCATGTTCGACGAGACCCGCGCCACCCCCGAGACCGGAGGCGATACACCCCGCCGGTCCCCCGCCGGGCAGCTCCGGCTCCAGCTCCCCCAGCAGTCCGCACCCGTCCAGCGCGACAAGTACGCCGAGAGCAGCGACGCCTCCGGCGGCGCGGCGGCCAGCGCCATCCTGTCGCCGGGCATCGTGGCCCAGATCAAGGAATTCTTCTGACCCCTGTACCGGCACCGGGGCAGTCATGTCCCGCTACGCCACCACGACCGGCCCGGCCGGCCGGATGTGAGACGCGAACTCCGACGTGAACGCCTGACAGCCGACCCCTGACCGGGCATCAAGAGAAAGGAACCGTCATGTTCGACGAGACCCACGCCACCCCCGAGACCGGCAGCGACACTCCCCGTCGGTCCGCCGCCGGGCAGCTCCGGCTCCAGCTCCCCCAGCAGTCCGCACCCGTCCAGCGCGACAAGTACGCCGAGAGCAGCGACGCCTCCGGCGGCGCGGCGGCCAGCGGGTTCCTGGGCAGCCTCCTCGGCGACGTCCTGCCGTTCTGAATCCTGAGTCACCTGCGGGACCGGTGCCGGGGCATGCACCCGACATCGGTCCCACCCGATCCGAGGAAGCATCATGCGACTCGATCTGCCGAAGCTGGCGCAGGCGGTGGACCGGCGGGAGCACTACCCGCCGTATCGCTTCGTGACCGTTTTCGTGGACGTCGACGGGAAGGAGCAGCGGATACACACCCAGCCGCGGGGCAACTTCGGAAGTCTGCCCGGGGGTCCTGCGGCGCTCGTGCACAGCTACGGCCGCGGTTGGCAGAGCGCCCCGGCGGGCTGCCGGTGGTCCGGCGTCCTGTGAGGGATGAGGGAAAGGGAAGGGGACGGGCCACCCGCCCGGCGGCCCGTCCCCGCAGGAAGGAGCCGAGAGTCCCATGGTCACAGTGAGGTCGGCCGTCTCCTGGCCGAACGACAAGACGTACCTCTTCCACGCCGACGACACCTACGACCGGTACGACTCGGTCACCGGTGTCCGCGAGGACTCCGGACTGCCCCTCTCCAACTGGCCCGGCCTCCCCCGCTCCCCCGACGCCTTCGTCTGGTGGGGTGCGGGCAAGGGGTACGCCTTCCTCGGGAACACCTACGTCCGCTACGACAACCCGACCGACAACAGCGCGGACACCGTCGAGGCCGAGTACCTGCCACCCCACTTCACCCTTGAGGAGGGCTGGCCGGGACTGCCCACCGGAGCCGGCGGCGGACCCGACTGGCGTACCGGCATCGACGCGGCCGTGAACTGGGGAAACGGCAAGGTGTACCTCTTCAAGGGCGACTCCTACGCCCGGTACGACATGACCGCGGACCGCGTCGACCCCGACTACCCCCGCCCCATCGCGGGCAACTGGACGGGGCTCTTCCCCGGCGGCGTGGACGCCGCCACCTACCCGGGCGGCCGGTTCGCCTACTTCTTCCGCGGCGAGGAGTTCCAGCGCTTCGACGTGGATGCCGACCGGGTGGACGCGAGCGGTCCATTGGACGCCTCCTTCCGTCTCGCGCCCACCCCGTCCGGGGCCGTGGCCCCGGCCCGCATGCTGACTCCGGCCCAGGCGAACAAGCTCATGGCCGACCTGATCCGGCGCGGCAAACTGACCCTGAAGAGCCCGGCGTTCGTCGACGGACCGGCCGGGATCGTGTCACCGACGCCCGACCAGCGGGTCGTGGTGAGCCCGCCGACGTTCGGCGGAGTCCGCTACACGAACCAGATCGCGCCGACGTCCGCGGTCATCGACAACCTCGACCAGCGCATGCTGATCGCGCTGTACCGCCTCACCCGCTGGATCAACTCCTCGGCGCCGGACGTCGCCGAACTCCTCCACCTGGGCATCGGCCACGGCGGACCGAACCTGAAGGACTGTCACAACCAGGGCCGCGCGCTCGATCTCTCGGGCATCACCGGGGAGTTGAACGGGTCCGCGTTCACCCGGTCGGTGAAGAAGGACTGGGGCAACCTGCCGCGCCCGGCCGGCGTCAGGGTCCGCATCGACCCCGCCGTGGACCCGCTCGGGTTCGGCCTCTTCACGACCGCCTTCCGGTTCGCCACGTTCGAGTGCGAGGCGACGACGATCGGCGCCGGCAACAAGTGGCCCATGCCCGAACTCGGCGGCACCGGGTTCGTGATCTACCCGGACTACGCCGCCGACGCCGCCCCCGGCAGCGACAACGCCAACCTCCGCGCCGCCCACCAGGACCACTTCCACATCCAGATCGGCGTCACCCGGCTGCCCTGAGGACCCGGCGCAGCGGGCGGTTCAGGAAGCCGGCCGGCCCTTCGGCCGCCGCAGTCCCGCCTCCGTGAGGCGCCGGAGCAGCTCCTTGGAGCCGACCTCGACCGCACCACCCGTCACGGCGTCCGCGTACCGGTCGGAGGGGATGTCGTAGTGGTCCCGCTCGAAGGCGCGCGGCGGGGCGCCGATCGAGGCGGCGAAGGTGTGCAGCTCCTCGAAGGAGACGTCGCTGACCAGGTGCGACCACATACGGCCGTGCCCCGGCCACGTCGGCGGATCGATGTACAGGGTCATGCGGCGTCGCCGTTCACGTCAGCCCACCCACCGGCGCGACCACGACCCCCTGCTTGCCGCAGACCCAGTGCGGGTCCGGCCCCAGCTCGGGCTCCACGTCCAGGGCGTGCGGGTCGCCCGTCGAGCAGACCGGGCAGAGCGGCCAGCGGCCGTACCGTTCGAGCAGGGCGTCCTGGACGTCCTGGGCGACGAGACCGGCGACGTACGTCAGCCCCTCGGGCCACTGCTCGACCCACCAGCGCCGGTGGGTCACCGCGTCCTCCACCATCGACACGACCTCGGCGGCCGCGACCTTGCGGGCCACCAGGTCGGCCAGTACCAGCGCGCGGGCGGCGTGCAGCGCCTGCTCCACGGGGTCTATGTCGTCCATCCACTCATTGTCACCCGGGGCGCGCCCCGCACGCGAAAAAGGGCGAAGGTCCCACCCGGATCCGGGACCGATGGGGTCTTGTCCACCCACCCCGCCGAAAGTATCTTTCAGATGTGACCAATGAAGTGAAGGAAAGTTTCACCGGCGACGCGCCCCCCGCCCCCGCCGCCCTCGCGGCCAAGGTCCGCACCCTCGCGCCGTCCATGACCCGCTCCATGCAGCGGGTCGCCGAAGCCGTCGCCGGCGACCCGGCCGGCTGCGCCGCGCTCACGGTCACCGGCCTCGCCGAGCTCACCGGCACCAGCGAGGCGACCGTCGTCCGCACCGCCCGCCTCCTCGGCTACCCCGGCTACCGCGACCTACGACTCGCCCTCGCCGGCCTCGCCGCCCAGCAGCAGTCCGGCCGCGCACCCGCCGTCACCGCCGACATCGCCGTCGACGACCCGATCGCCGACGTCGTCGCCAAGCTCGCCTACGACGAGCAGCAGACCCTCGCCGACACCGCCGCCGCACTCGACACCGTCCAGCTCGGCGCCGCCGTCGCCGCCCTCGCCGGCGCCCGCCGCATCGACATCTACGGCATCGGCGCCTCCGGCCTCGTCGCCCAGGACCTCGGCCAGAAACTCCTCCGCATCGGCCTCATCGCGCACGCCCACAGCGACCCGCACCTCGCCGTCACCAACGCCGTACAGCTCCGCTCCGGCGACGTCGCCATCGCCATCACCCACTCCGGCTCCACCGGCGACGTCATAGAACCGCTCCGGGTGGCCTTCGACCACGGGGCGACCACGGTCGCGATCACCGGCCGCCCGGACGGACCGGTCACGCAGTACGCCGACCACATCCTCACCACCTCCACGGCCCGCGAGAGCGAACTGCGCCCCGCGGCCATGTCGTCCCGCACCAGCCAACTCCTGGTCGTGGACTGCCTGTTCACCTGCGTCACGCAGCGTACGTACGAGACGGCGGCCCCTGCCCTCGCCGCCTCGTACGAAGCCCTCGCCCACCGCCACTCACCCCGCACCCGCTGAACCACCCGCACCACCCGGCGACCACCACACGCGCCGACGACCACCGCACCCGCTGACGACCACAGCACCGAAAGAGCCGCTCGTGTCTGCTACGTACTCCGAACTCCGCGCCCAGCTGGCCACCCTCACCACCGAAGCGTTCCGTCCGGAACTGGCCGAGATCGACCAGCTCCCCACCGCCGAGATCGCCGCGCTCATGAACGGCGAGGACGCCACCGTCCCCGCCGCCGTCGCCCGGCAGCTCCCCGCCATCGCCGCCGCGATCGACGCCACCGCCGAGCGCATGGCCCGGGGCGGACGCCTCATCTACATGGGCGCCGGCACCGCGGGCCGCCTCGGCGTCCTCGACGCCAGCGAGTGCCCGCCCACCTTCAACACCGACCCGACCCAGGTCGTCGGCCTCATCGCGGGCGGACCGTCCGCCATGGTCAAGGCCGTCGAAGGCGCCGAGGACTCCAAGGAACTCGCCGCCGAGGACCTCACCGCACTCGGCGTCACCGCGAACGACACCGTCGTCGGCATCTCCGCCTCCGGCCGCACCCCGTACGCCATCGGCGCCGTCGAACACGCCCGCGCGTGCGGCGCGCTCACCATCGGCCTCTCCTGCAACGAGGACAGCGCGCTCGCCGCCGCCGCCGAACACGGCATCGAGGTCGTCCCCGGCCCGGAGCTGCTCACCGGCTCGACCCGGCTCAAGGCGGGCACCGCCCAGAAGCTCGTCCTCAACATGATCTCGACGATCACGATGATCCGGCTCGGCAAGACGTACGGAAACCTGATGGTCGACGTCCGCGCCTCCAACGAGAAGCTCCAGGCCCGCTCGCGGCGGATCGTCGCCCTGGCCACCGGCGCCCCTGACGAGCAGATCGAGACCGCCCTCGCCGCCGCCGACGGAGAGGTGAAGAACGCCATCCTCATGATCCTCGCCGACATCGACGCCCCCACGGCCGCCGAGCGGCTGACCGCCTCCCGGGGTCACCTGCGTGCGGCGCTGCACGCGAAGACCGGCTGAGCCCCCTCCCCTCACAGCAAGGCACCACCGCACCATGAGCACAGACGACAAGAACCGCGCCACCGCCGCCGCGATCCTCCCCCTCGTCGGCGGCGCCGAGAACATCAGCTCCGTGGCCCACTGCATGACCCGCCTCCGGCTGGGACTGCACGACCGCTCGCTCGTCCAGGACGAGGCCCTGAAGGCCCTGCCCGCCGTGATGGGTGTGGTGGAGGACGACACGTACCAGATCGTCCTCGGTCCGGGCACCGTCGCCCGCGTGACCCCGGAGATCGAGGCCCTGGTGGCAGCGGCCCCTCCGGCGGCATCGCACACCGCCGACGACCTGGCGGCGCAGGGCGCGGCCCTCAAAGCGGCACAGAAGGCGAAGAACTCCACCCCGTTCAAGCTCTTCCTCCGCCGGATCGCGAACATCTTCGTCCCGCTGATCCCCGCGCTCATCGGCTGCGGCATCATCGCCGGCCTCAACGGACTGCTGATCAACCTCGGCTGGCTGCCCGGCGTCACCCCCGCCCTCGCGGCGATGGCGAGCGGCTTCATGGCGCTCATCGCGGTCTTCGTCGGCTACAACACGGCGAAGGAGTTCGGCGGTACGGCGATCCTCGGCGGCGCGGTGGCGGCGATCATCGTCTTCCCCGGCGTCGCCAAGATCGACGCCTTCGGCCAGACGCTCTCCCCGGGCCAGGGCGGTGTGCTCGGCGCGCTCGGCGCGGCGATCCTCGCGGTGTACGTCGAGAAGTGGTGCCGCCGTTGGGTGCCGGAAGCGCTGGACGTCCTGGTCACCCCGACCCTCACGGTCCTGATCTCGGGCCTCGTCACGATCTTCGGCCTGATGTTCGTGGCCGGTGAGATCTCCACCGCCATCGGCGACTTCGCCGACTGGCTCCTCGCGAACGCGGGCGCCGGAGCGGGCTTCGTCCTCGGCGGCCTCTTCCTCCCGCTCGTCATGCTCGGCCTCCACCAGGCACTCATCCCCATCCACACCACGCTCATCGAGCAGCAGGGCTACACGGCCCTCCTCCCCATCCTCGCGATGGCGGGCGCGGGCCAGGTCGGCGCGGCCATGGCCGTCTACCTGAAGCTCCCGCGCAACGGCTCGATCCGCCGCACCATCAAGTCGGCCCTCCCGGCCGGTTTCCTGGGCGTCGGCGAGCCCCTGATCTACGGCGTCTCGCTCCCTCTGGGCCGCCCGTTCATCACGGCCTGCGTCGGCGGAGCGTTCGGCGGCGGCTTCATCGGACTGTTCAGCATGCTGGGCGACACGGTCGGCTCGACCGCGATCGGCCCGTCCGGCTGGGCACTGTTCCCCCTCCTCGACGGCAACAAGGGGCTCGGCGAGACGATCGCCGTCTACGCGGGCGGCCTGATCGTCGGCTACCTGGCCGGATTCGTGGCGACGTACTTCTGGGGCTTCAGCAAGGAACTCCTGGAGGAGTTCGACGTGGACACGGAGCAGCCGGAGACAGTGGTCGCGACGGCACTCCCGGAGCCGGAGCCGGAGCCGGCGAAGGTCTGAGCACACCCGTACGCGAGGGCCCGGTCGGAAGACATCCGGCCGGGCCCTCGCGCGTCCGGGCCTACCGGCACAGAACGTCCTCGGCCGGGCGCACACCCTCCTTGAGGAACCGGGTCACGGCCAGATCCCCACAAGCGTTCCCGTTCCCGAGATAGACCCCGTGCCCGCCGTGGTCGACGGAGACGAGCCGCGCGCGGTCGCCGAGGGCGCGCCGCATGCCCATCCCCTTGGAGTACGGGGTGGAGGGATCCCGCAGGTTCTGGATCATCAGGATGTTGGACGGCCCCCGGTCGGTGATGCGCACGGGCTTCTCGACGGCCCCGCCCTTCCAGTACGCGCAGGGAGTGACGTTCACGGACAGGCCGCCGGTCAGCGGGTGCGCGGCACGGTCCGCGGCGACGGCCTTCCGGTAGCCGCGTACGGACTCCCGCGGCCAGTCGACGTCGTTGCAGATCACGCCGACGGTGATGGCGGCGGCCTCGTCGGGCAGGGCGCCGGCGAGCTCACGCGGCAGCACGGGCGAACCGTCGGGGTCGAGCGCCTCGGTGACGAGCTGACCGAAGGCGGGGAAGAAGTCGTCGGAGTAGAGCGCCTGCTGAAGAGCCTGAAGCAGCATGGTCCCGGTGAGAGCCACGCCGGTGGTGCCGGTGGGGCGAGGCTCCCGGTCGAGGCGAGCGGCAAGATCGAGCACGAGGGGCCGCACGTCCTCGGGGCGCTGGGCAAGGCGCCCCTCCCCCCTGTCCGGGTGGGAAGCCCACGCGGCGAAGTCGGGGAAGCGGTCCTCGACACCCCGCGACGTCCCCTCCAACCACCCCCGGGCGACCCGCTTCGGGTCGGGGTCGTTGCTGCTGTCGAGAACCCAGCGATCGGTCCGCCCGGGAAACTTCTCGGCGTACGAGGCGGCGACATAGGTGCCGTACGACACGGCCCAGGCCGACAGCTTCCGCTCCCCGAGCGCCTGCCGCAGCCGCTCCAGATCCCGCACCTGATTGGCGGTGGTCAGCCCGCGCAGCATGGCACCCCCCGTACGGGCACAGGCCTCGGCCGTCCGCTTCGACCGGGCCACGTTGTCGTCGATCGACCCGTCGGCACCGGGCCAGGACCGCAGCGTCACCATCCACCGATCGGCCTCGGCAAGCCCGCACCTGGCCTTGGCGGACCCACCGACCCCCCGGGGATCGAAGGCGACGAGGTCATAGGCCCCGCCCATCTCGCCGGCGAGAGCGGCCCCCTTCTGCGCGAGCCGCTGCACCCCGGAACTACCGGGCCCGCCGGGGATCACCATGAGCGTCCCGCGCCGGACGTCGGGCCGCGTGCTGACGATCCGGGAGACGGCGAGCTGAATCTGCTCGCCGTCGGGATCGGCGTAATCGAGGGGTACGGAGAGCTTGGCGCACTGCTGCCCGGGCAGCGGCTTCACGGCGGGATCGCACACCCCCCAGTCGAGCCCGGCGGCGGAGGCGGGAGCGACACCGCCCCCGGCGAGGGCGAGGCCGCCGACGGTGGCGACGGAAAGGGCGATGAGAAGGGCGCTACGTCCGCGATTCGCTGTCATGCACACAGCCTCGCGAACCGGGACCGCCGATCCCATCCGGCAGGCACGCGGCCCGGGGGTAGGGCCAACCCCCGGAAGCAAATGGGGTGTTCAGCGGCCAAGGGGCGCCCCCTACCCCTTGAGGTCGGGCTTCCATTCCCGCACGAGAAGTCCGAGCAACACCTCGTCGAGGAACTCACCCATCACCCAGGCCGAGGAACGCAACACGCCTTCGCGGACGAAGCCGTTGCGCTCGGCGGACCGCAGCATCGCGGCGTTGTCCGCCAGGGTCTCGATCTGCAGCCGATGCAGACCACGCACGACGAACCCGTAGTGACAGAGCACCGCGACGACGTCGGTGCCGTACCCCTTGCCGCGACAGGCCGGCAACAGCCCGAGGCCGATGTGGGCGGACCGACTGTGGTTGTCGATCCCCCACAACGTGGCCGTCCCGACCAAGGTGCCGCCGTCGAGCTCGACCACGGAGAACGGGACGTGCCCCTCCACCTTGTCGTCCACCACGAGCCGCGAGTCCTCGGATCCGGGCGTCATCGGCCGCCAAGGCCGACTCTCGGCCCGCGAGCCGTTGACCACGTCGTCGTAGAGCTCGGTCCGCAGGACCGGGATGTCTTCCTCGTGCCGAGCCCTGAGCCCGACCTTGCTACCCGTCAGCATGCACGTTTCCTATCCGACGCCTCCGCCGACGGCAAACCGATATCCGATGGCAGCCGCCCCGCCCCTGGGGGATCATCCCCCGCATGACCACCACCCCCACCCCCACCACCCCCGCTTCCGCCGCAGGCACCTGGGCCCTCGGTGACCTCACCGTCCGTCGCGTCGGCTTCGGGGCCATGCGGCTGCCCCAGCGCGGTGAGGCGCTCGTCGAGCAGGCCGTGCCCCGCGACCGCGACGAGGCGATAGCCGTTCTGCGCAAGGCCGTCGACCTCGGCGTGAACCACATCGACACCGCCGCCTTCTACTTCTCCCCGCTCCGCTCCGCCAACGAGCTGATCAGCAGCGCCCTCGGCGGCCCCTACCCCGACGACCTCGTCATCGCCACCAAGGTCGGCCCCTGCCGGGACGCCTCCGGTGCCTGGAGTGAGCACGCGCGTACCCCCGCAGCGCTCCGCGGCCAGGTCGAGGAGAACCTGCGCCAGCTCGGCCGCGACCACCTCGACGTCGTCAACCTCCGTATCGTCGGCACCGATTCGATCGCCGAGCGCTTCGGCGCCCTCGCCGAGCTCCGCGAGGCCGGCCTCATCCGGCATCTCGGCGTCTCCAACATCACCCCCGAGCAGCTCGCCGAGGCGCAGTCCATCGCCCCCGTCGTCTGCGTGCAGAACATGTACGGGATCGGGGTCCGCCCCGAGTACGCGGACTTCGTGCGTCTCTGCGGTGAACAGGGCATCGCCTTCGTACCCTTCTACGCCATCGCCGCCGCCGGCCGTCAGGGCGGGGCCACCGCCCCCGAGAGCCCCGAGGTCCTCGCCGTCGCCGAGGCGCACGGTGCGAGCCCCGCCCAGGTCCGGATCGCCTGGACCCTCCACCAGGGCCCCCACCTCCTCGCCATCCCCGGCACCGGCGACCCCGACCACCTCGCCGCCAATGTCGCCGCAGGCGCGCTCCGGCTCACCACCGAGGACCTGGCCCTCCTCGACACGCTGCACCGCGAGCCCGTTCCCGAGGCTCCCTAGACTCCGTCCTCATGACGACCACGCCGAGCCCCGCTCCCTCCGCCGCCCCCGCTCTCGCCGCCGACCTCGCCCCCACCGGCGTCCTCCGGGCCTCCGTCAATCTCGGGAACCCGGTGCTCGCGCAGGGCACCCCCGAGGCTCCGTCCGGGATCACCGTCGATCTGGCGCGGGAGATCGGGGCGCGGCTCGGTCTGCCGGTCGAGCTGCTCTGCTTCGACGCGGCGCGGAAGTCGTTCGAGGCGATGGCCGACGGCCGGGCGGACCTCTGTTTCCTCGCCGTGGATCCCGCGCGGGAGACGGAGGTGGCGTTCACCGCTCCGTACGTCGTCATCGAGGGGGTGTACGCCGTCCCGCGGGGCTCCGGCCTCACCACGGTCGAGGACGTGGACGCGCCCGGCGTCCGGATCGGCGTCAAGCAGGGTTCCGCGTACGACCTGTTCCTCTCCCGATCCCTCGCGCACGCGACGGTCGTACGCGGGGAGGAGGGCGTCGACACGTTCCGGGAGGAGGGGCTGGAGGCGGGTGCGGGCATCCGGCAGCCGATGACCTCGTACGTCGCACGGAATCCCGAAGTCCGCCTGATCGAGGGCCGGTTCATGGAGATCCGACAGGCGGTCGGGACGACGGTCACCCGCGCCCCGGAGACCGTCGCCTTCCTCCGCGCCACCGTCGAGGAGCTGAAGGCGAACGGCTTCGTCGCGGAGTCCCTGCGCCGGGCCGGACAGGACGAGGCCCTGCTCGCCCCGCCCGCCTGACGTTCCGGGAGGCCTCAGCCCACCACGTCCTCCGGCGTCAGCGGCTCCCCCGGGATCAGGATCCGGTCCCGGGGCCCGTAAGGGATGAGCTCGTCCCACCATCTCGCCGTCGGGTCGAAGCGGGCGTACGCCGCCGTGCCGGCCGGGGCGGGGCCGCGGGTCCGGAGCGCGCGAAGGGCGAAGGCGGGGCCGTCCCGTAGCTGGACGATCCCGTCGACGGCGAGCGGGCCGCGCTCCGTGCACATCACCGGGCCGCCCACCGGGCCGACCACTGGTCCGCTCCCCCGACCCACCGGCCCCAGAGCCCGCCGTACCGCCTCCCCGTGGACATCCACGACCGCGGCCAGCGGCAGGCCGAAGCAGCGGCGCACGCCCGTGCCGCGCTCGACGAGCATGCGGTGCGGGACGAGGCCCAGCTCGGTCTGCTCCTGCCACAGGCGCGCCCAGACTCCGGCGTCGTCGTTGACGTGGCGCAGGACGGCGCCTCGGGTGCGCAGCACCGCTCCCGTCGCGAGGAGGCGGCCGACGGCTCGGCGGGTCGGTTCCGGGTGGAGTTCCCGGGGGTGGGAGACGTGCAGCAGCAGGGTGAGGTGGCGGCCGGAGGCGACGACGCGTTCGAGGAGGCGGAGGAGGTCGTCGACGTCGGGGGCGTCGAGGAAGCGTTGTGGGGAGAGGGACACGGCCTTGGTGCGGATGTGGATCGTCCGGACGTGCGGCCGGTCGAGGAGCGGCGTGACGTACGGATCGAGGAGCTCGGTCCGCATCAGCAGCGGGTCCCCGCCGTCGAGGACGACCTCGGTGATCTCCGGGTGCCGGGCCAGGTGGGCGGTCATCGCTCCGGGTCCGCCGAGCGCCCGCCCGCGCGCCGGGTCGCCGGTGAAGTGGGGCCAGCGGAAGCAGGACGCGCAGTGGCTGGGGCAGGTCCGGCCCTGGCCGGGGCCCTGGTGGGGGAGGACGAGCAGCGTCTCCGGGTACGGGTGCCGGAGTTCCCCGCCGTCCCGGCCGGCCGGGTGGGGGTCGAGCCGTTCCCGCAGGCCGTCGACGACGAGCCGCAGTCGGTCCCGGTCGCCGTCCCGGAGGGTCTGCTCGACGGCGGCGAAGTCCGCGGGGGCGAGCAGGTCGCGGTGGGGCATGAGGAGCCGGTAGAGGGGGTCGTCTGGGGCGCGCGACCAGTCGATGAGTTCGTCGGCGGCGTGGGAGCCGATCCTGAAGGGCAGGACCCGGCCGACGACGTCGGCGTCGTGGGCGAGGGCGGGTTGCCCGGTGCGGTCGGCGATGAGTCGGCCGAGGCGGTGACCCGTGTGGACGGTCACCCGTCCCCCCTCGCCCTCACCCACGCAGGAACGTCGGTCGGCTGCACGGTCGTCGCCTCCCCGAAGGGCTCGCTGAGGGCCGGTGCGGCGGCCCACCCCAGGGCGATGATGGGGAGTGCGGCCGCTGCCGCCAAGAGCGCTAGCGGTGGGCCGGATCGGGGGCAACCCGGGACTCCGGCCAATCGTCCGTGACACGTACCGGACAGCGGCGCTCGGCGCCGACGGCCGGTCCGGGCCGATACGACCGGGTTCACACCCGGGGGCTTTCGGCCGGGGTGCACGGGGGCGTGCGGGCGGGACGTCTGCCAGATTGGCGCCTTTCCTCCGGCGGGGACGGCGATGGCGGACCGCACCGGAACGCCCCCGGAACACGCCGAGGACCCGGCCGTGGTGGCCGGGCCCTCGGGTGGAGCGGATCAAGTGGGGCAGGACGGGGAAGCGTCAGGAGAGCGTCTTGAACGTGTTCCAGCCGCTCGTGCCGATCAGGGCCCGGGTGCCGTAGAGACCGGTCCCGGTGCCGCTGTACCGCCACAGCTTGCCGGCGGTGTCGCGGGCGACGAGGTCCGTGCGGCCGTCGCCGGAGAGGTCGCCGGTGCCGACGAGGGAGGAGTAGCCGCCCCAGCCGCCGCCGACCTTGACGCGCGCGGTGACGCCGCCGGTGGCCGTGCCGTAGTACCGCCAGAGCACGCCCGCCGCGTCCACGCCGAGCAGGTCGCCGCGGCCGTCGCCGTTCAGGTCACCGGCGCCGAAGAGCTTCTTGTACAGCTTCCAGTCGGCGCCGATCCTCACCCGGGACTTGACCCGGTGGTCGACCGTACCGCCGTAGAAGTACACGTCGCCGGTGGAGGCCTGACGTGCGATCAGGTCGATGAACCCGTCACCGTTCGCGTCGCCCGGGGACGTCAGGACGTCGTACTGTGCCCAGCCCGTGCCGACCGGGGTGTACGGCGAGGAGGCCGAGACCACCTTTCCGCAGCCCGGCCGGTAGGCGCGCAGCTGGTCGCCGACGCGCACCAGCACGTCCGCGCACCGGTCGCCGTTCACGTCGCCGAACGGCACGGCCACCGACGAGGTCGCGAACTTCGTTCCCGTACCGGCGATCCGCGCCGAGAGCGCGCCCGTGCCCGTGCCCCGGTACATGGACACCAGGCCCGCGGTGTCCATCACCAGCAGGTCACCGAAACCGTCGTCCCCGGCGAGGTCGCGCCAGACGGTCGCGCCGCCGGTCACCCCGACCGATCCGGTCTGGACGAGGTCGGCGCCCTGGCCGTCGGCGGGCTTGGCGGTCAGGGTCCAGGTGTACGCGCCGTTGGCGGCGTACCGGCCCGCCGTGTCCTTGCCGTCCCACGCCGGAGCGACGAGACCCCGGGCCTCGCCGCCCGTCAGGGTGCGGACGACCTTGCCGGTGGCCTTGTGCTTCAGCACGAGGGACCAGGAGCCGGCGGGCTTGGAAAGCCACCAGCGCGGCTTCCAGGCGCCCGACCTGAGGTTGACGGACGTCGCGGTGGCCCTGTCGTACGTGGTGAGGCGGCTGGTGACACCACCGAGGCCGACGATGTGGATCGCCTGCTGGTCGTCGATGTGGGCGATGCCGCCGCCGAAGCGGTCGACCGTCCAGCCGTCGTCGGGACCGGGGTGGCTTTCCGGCACGTGGCCGATGTGCTTGAGGACGGGCCGTCCGGATCGGACGTCGATCGTCTGGAGCCCGCCTGCCTCATAGCCGTTGAACGCCAGGAACCCGTCTCCCAGGTGCAGTTCCTCTCCGATCATGGTGATCGGGAGGTGGACCGGGATCTTCGCCTTCGTCTCGCGGTTGTAGACCGTCACCGAGTCTCCGTCCTCACAGAGCGCGGAGATCCACTTGCCGACGGCCCTGATGTCGGGGTTGACGCAACCGTTCCCGAGGGCGATCTTCTCGACGACGGCGCCCGTCCGCACGTCGACCGCCGAGACGGTGTCGTCGTCCCAGGATGCCGTCCAGATCCGGTCGCCCCACAGGGACGCCTTCATGTTGCCGGTCTTGACGACCTTGCCCGTCTCGATGTCGGCGACGTAGGAACGGCGGTAGCCGCCCTCGGTGCCGACGAAGTGCACGAAACGGCCGGTGGCACCCACGGTCTCGGGCCGGCTGATCCTGTTCGGGTAGGTCAGCGTGAAGGTCCGCGTGGTGCCGCCGGGCGTCGCCACGGTGGCCTCGACGACGCAGCTGTAGCAGGGCTCCGACCCCCCGCCGACGGGGGGACCGTCCGCTTGGCCGACACCGACCAGGCGGCCGTCACCGGTGGGCGTCAGCGCGCCACAGAGCGGATCTTCCGCTTCGCAGCTCCAGGTCGGGGTGGTCTTGCGCGGGGCCGTGAGGGACAGGTCGTATCCCTGGTGGCTCCACGACTTGTCCGTGTGCTCGACCCCGAGACGGCCGTTCGCCATGGAGAGGCGGGACCGCTCGACGGGGGTGGGCGGGGTCGCCAGGACCTGCGTGGTGACCGGGAGGCGCGCGGCGTCGAGGGAGACGCGGCGTACGCCCCAGTGGGCGGAGTCCGTGCCGCCGACCACGTACACGTCGGCGTCCGAGCCGGTCAGGATCCCGGAGCCGGGGGCGGCGAGGATGCCCAGGTCGCGCCGGGCGCCGGTGATCGACGTGGCCTTGAGCGGGCGCGGGCCGTACGTGTCGGTATCGGTGTAGTTGCCGACGATCCAGTCGCCGAGGACGGCGAGCGACGCGTAGGTGCCGGCGGCTCCGGTCACCAGCTTCACGGTCCGGCCCTGGTCGCCGGTGTCCTTGCGGGAGACGACGAAGGCCTCGGAGGTTTCGTACTCGTGGTACTGGACGATCCAGTCGGCGCTGAGGGACGCCAGAAGGTTGCCGGGGGCGCTCGGCTTGCCGGGCACGCCGACGAATCCGCCCGTGCCGAAGTCGACGAGGCCGAGCGCCTTGCCGATGCCGTCCCCGTACCGGACGAGTGCGCCGACGCCGTCGAAGGCGATGACCTCGGGCCGTTCATTGCTCCGTCCCGGGAGGTCCACCTCCAGGTCGGCGAGCGCACCGGGGCCGACGCCCAGGAGGTGGAGGGAGGTGGAGCCATCGGCGCCGGGGGCGTAGCTCAGGAGCCGGTCCGGGCCGAAGGCGGGCAGCAGCCTGTGGCCTTCGGGGATGTACCGGGACCGGGTGACGCCGGTCGCGAAGTCGTGCAGGGTGGTCGCGCTGCCGGCGGATCCGAGGCAGACGACCTTGTCACCGTGGAAGACGGCGTCGGAGCCTTGATAGCCGCAGGCGCCGAACTCGGCGACCCGCCCGTCCTGGAAGCTCTGCCAGCGCAGCGTCTGCTCGGTGTCGTCGCCCCATGTCTGGAGGCCGGTCCCGGCGGCGTACAGGCTCTGGTGCGGCGGTGCGACGGTGGGCCTCGCGGCGATCGTCACGTCGTACGGCGCATCGGACCCGGTGGCGGCGACGGCGGCGGGTGCGGTGGCTGCGGCCGTCAGGCCGGTGAAGCCCAGGGTCGCGCTCAGTGCGAGCGCGACGGCTCTTCGGACGGACAAGTACGTGTGTCCCCTCGTGCGGGTGTGAAGCATGCAGACGGAAGCGACACAGGGGGGCGGCCCGACAGGCCCGACAGGCCCGACAGGCAAGCGTGCAAGGCAGGCAAGGCAGGCACGACAGGGCGAAGTGGACCGCGCGGGCCGGGGCCGGCGGGACCCCCCCTGTCGGCAGCCGGATCGTACATTCACGCGAATCAAACGCGCCAGAAACCCACCTGCGCGCGGGCCGGAAAGCCCTCTTCCCGGCCCTGGAGGCCACCTTCCGGGAGCCCGCGCCCGGGGCGCCACCCCTCGGGGCTCCACCCCCGGCCGCAGCCCGCCCAGCACCTGCAGAACACCCCCGCACATCACCCCTGACCTGGGCTTTCACCCCTCCGCCCCCTACCCTGAGGGGAGACTCGGAGGGGGATCCAGATGGACCTGAACAACCGTGACATCCGTACGATCGAGGACGTACTCACCCTGCTCGACGGGCTGTTCGCACCCGAGGCCGACCGGTGGTCCGACGGTGGGGCCGACTGGTGGGACGGGTTCTACGCCGACCGGGACAAACCGGTGCCTTTCTTCGTCGCCAAGCCGGACGAGAACCTCGTGTCGTACGGCGAGCGAGGGCTGCTTCCGGCCGGCGGCGGCCGGGCCCTCGACCTCGGGTGCGGGCCCGGGCGGAACAGCCTGCACCTCGCCTCGCTCGGCTACCGGGTGGACGCCGTCGACCTCTCCCCCACCGCCATCCGGTGGGCGGAGGAACGCGCCCGGGACGCCGGAA
Organism: Streptomyces sp. NBC_00250; assembly: GCF_036192275.1. NCBI lineage: Bacteria > Bacillati > Actinomycetota > Actinomycetes > Kitasatosporales > Streptomycetaceae > Streptomyces > Streptomyces sp. NBC_00250. The sequence goes on from NZ_CP108088.1 coordinate 4,234,090, forward strand.
CCACCGGGATCCGGTTCGTCCGCGGCGACGCCTTCGCACCCGGCACCGGCCTCGACGGACCGTACGACCTCGTCTACGACTCCGGCTGCTTCCACCACCTGCCGCCGCACCGCCGCGTCGGCTACCTCGCGTTCCTGGACCGCGTCCTCGCGCCCGGCGGGCACTTCGCGCTCACCGCGTTCGCCGCCGGGGAGGGCGGCATGGGCTCCGAACTACCGGACGCCGACTTCTACCGGCAGGGCCGGCTCGACGGTGGACTCGCCTATACGGACACGTCGTTGCGCACCCTTTTCGCCGAGCCGACAGAGCCCGGCCCAGCAGAGCCCCGCCCGACAGAGCCGGACCCGACAGAGCCCGGCCCGACCACCCCGGACCTGACACGGTCCGGACTGACCGAGGTCGAGATCCGTCGCATGCGCGACGAGCCCGCCGACTCCCCGTTCTTCGGCGAATCCTTCCTCTGGACCGCCCTCTTCCGACGCCCGTAATCCGGTGGGGGCGGGCACCCGGCGCCCCTACCCTGAACTCCATGGGCCACGCGAGGACTTCATACGTCTGTTTGCCGTGCCGCGCCTCGTACAAGCAGTCGTACCCGGAGCCGTACGACAGGGCGCGCGAGCGGCGGTGTCCGCGCTGTGCGCGCGCCCTCATCCACGTGGGGTCCGCCTTCGCGCCGCCCCGGCGCCGGGACGTCTCGGCCTGGCGGGCGCTGTCCGTCGTCCTCCGTGCCGGCATCCGGTTCCACAAGAACTGCTGCTTCGGCGGGCCCGGTTACCGCCCCCGCACCCTCTCCGAGGTCAAGGCCGGCCTGGTGCGCGCCCAGCGCACCGGAGAGCCGATCGCGAAGGCCCTCCTCGGCGTGGATGAGAGGGGTGGCGGGCACTGATCCGCCCGGCCGGCCCTCACATCGACGTCAGGTGCTCCGCGAGGCGGTCGTACTGCTCCCGCACCCCCGCCTCCATGCCCGCCGCGAGCGCCTGGTCCCTGATCTCGTTCGACGGCCAGAAGGACGTGCTGGTCAGGGCCGTACCGCCGTCCGGGGTGGCGTCGAAGGTGAGGGTGACACGGACCGCTGCGGTGTCCGGCATCTGCTCGAAGACCTCTGTGTAGTCGAGCCGTTCGACCGGGACGACGTCCTCGTACGTGCCGGAGAAGACGATCTGCTGACCGTCGGGGGCGGTCTGCCCCCAGCGCCAGGCGCCGCCCACCCGCAGGTCGATGTCGAGGACCGTCGTGGTCAGCGCGGACACCCCGTACCACTCCCGCACGTGCGCGGGGACCGTCCACGCCTCCCAGACGCGGGCCGGCGGGGCGTCGAAGGTGCGGGTGATGACCAGCTCGCGGTCGGCCGGCGTCGTCAGGAGGGTGACCATGGTCCGTTCCCTTCACGCAGGGGCACTTCCAGGATCCCCCCGACGCCCCGGCCGAGCACTTTCGTAAACCGACCGAGCACTTTCTAAACCAAGTGAACATGTTCAACAGGTGAGCGCTAAAGTTCTGCCACGCGGCCGCCTCGACCATGGCGCAGCCGCCGTCTTCAGACCTGTGGGGGGTCCCCTTTGCCGCGCTCTACGCGCAGGCTTCCGCACGCCCTCGTGCGTGCCGCAGCCGTATTCGCACTCTCGGCGGGCGTCATCGTGCCCGCCGTCGTCCACGCCCCGGCCGCACACGCGGACTGGACCGCCGTCCAGGGCACCACCGAGGACGACGGGCGCTACACCGTCACCCTGCCCAGCACCGCGCTCTGGGTGAAGGTCAGCGTCCTGGCCTCGACCGCCGCCGACGCCGCGGTCCTCGCCTCCACGGAGGAGGTGGAACCCAAGGGCAGCTGGCTGACGACCAAGGCACCGCTCACCCTGCCCGAGGGCACCGCACTCGGCAGCTACCCGATCAGGGTGGACTACCGCCTGCCCGGCGAGACCACCAAGCAGTGGACCGCCGGCACCTACGACCATCTGCCGCACATCGGCGTCGGGAACCTGTCCTACGACCGTTCCTCGACGGACTGGGACCACCGCAAGGCGGTGCTCACCGGCACCACCACCCTGTGGAACCCGGCGACCGGCGAGCGCACCACCGCCCCCGAGGGCACCAAGGTGCAGGTCAGTCTGCCCATCGAGAACATCACGACGCGCACCGTCACCGCGTTCGCCACCGTGGGCGCCGACGGGACGTTCTCGCTCCCCGTCACGCCCAACGGCACCGTCACCGGCGGCACGGCCAAGATCGTGGGGACGACACCGGGTCTCGACCCCGACGACGCCGCCTCCCTGCCGTGGCTGCCCGCCGACGCGACCCTCAAGTACCGGATCACCACGAACATCAGCAAGTACCGCGTCCTCGCCGGGACCGACGTGCGCGTGAGCGGACGGGTGGAGCGGCTCACCCCGGCCGGCTGGAAGCCGTTCGCGGGCGTTCCCGTCGTCGCCACCAGCCGCGAGCCCCAGTACGAGAACACCGCGTCGAACGTGATCGGCGGCAACAACACGGCGGCGAACGGCACCTTCTCCTTCAACGCCCGCCCGACCTACGCCACCGCGGACATCTTCACCTCGCTGCGGCCCTCGCCGTACTTCGCGGGCACGCCCCGCCCGTACGACAAGAGCGACATCGTCGTCCCGCAGCAGTTCTCGTACGGCGCCTACAAGATGTCCCTGGACGCGTACGGCAAGGTCACCGCGACCGGCAGGCTCGGCAGCGGCAACACGTACTGCGAAAGGACGCAGCCGGTCGCCCTCCAGGTCTCCCGCGACGGCGGGCGCACCTGGGGCACCCTGCGCTCCGGCACCACCGACAACTACTGCGCGTACACCCTCTCCGCCTGGGGCTACACCACCGCCCTCTACCGGGTCCACCACACGGAGACGGACCGGTTCGTGGCCAAGACCGGGTCGGCCGTCCGCCTCGCCCGCTCCGAGACCCGCTTCTCCGCCTTCACCATCAGCCCCACCCGGCCCACGGTGAACGGCAAGATGACGGTCTCCGGAACGGTCCAGCGCAAGGTCAACGGGGTCTGGAAGCCGCTCCCCGGCGTGAAGCTGACGCTCCTGTTCAAGCCCAAGGGCGAGAACACCTGGTACTGGGTGACCAAGAGCATCTCCACCAACAGCAGCGGCAAGTTCAGCTACCGGGCCACCGCCTACGAAGACGGCTCCTGGGCCACGGTCCTGCAGCCGCCGGCCGGCTACTTCTACAGCGAGACGAAGGCGAAGTACATCGATGCGCGCTGACCTCCGCCGACGCCTCTCCCTCGCGGCGGTGCTCACCGTCGCGGCGCTGACCGTCACCACCCTGCCCGCCGCCGCCCTGACCGGCACCGCCCCGATCGGCAGCGCCGAGGCGGCTGCGGCCGCCCCGGGCCCGATCGGCATCGGCCCGGCCCTCACCGATGACGCCCAGCGCGGCACGTTCAAGGTGGCGGCCTGGACCGACGCCCCGCGGGCCACCGTCGCCAAGGTGTCGGCCCGGATCCGGCAGGGCGACACCGTCCTCGCCGAGATCCCGGCCCTGGCACCCGGCAACCCCTGGGACCCGCTGACCGCGGGCCGGTTCGTGCTGCCCGCCGAGGCCGCACTGCGGCTGACCGAGGACGGCGGCACCATCCCGGCCCTCGGCACGTACGCCATCGACGTCACGGCCACCGACTCGCTGGGCAACAAGCTCACCCGCACCGACGCCGGCACGCTGGACTTCCGGCTGCGCCCGCAGTTCGACACCTTCGGCATCGGCACCCCCGCCTGGGACGACCGGAACGCGCGCCCGAAGGGCACGCTGCTCGGCATCCAGCCCGGCTCCGGGGACGCGGTGCCGCTGTCCGGCCGCACGATCACCGTCGCACCCACGTACACGACGCCGGGCTCCGCCACGACCGTGGTCACCGACGCCACCGGCGCGTTCCTCGGCAGCCCGATGCCCGTGAACGACGCCTACGCCACCTTCGAGGCCACGTTCTCCGAGGACAGCACCGAGGTGCACGGCTCGGTCGCCGAGACGCGCCGGGTGTACGAGGTGACGGGGCGCGCGGTGAAGATCACCGCCACCGCCGACAAGAAGCGGGCGCTCAGCGGCGAGGCCGTGACCATCAGCGGCCGGGTCACCGACACGGCCGCCGGGCAGGCCCCGCTCGCGGGCCAGACCCTCCAGGTCTCCCTCGGGGAGTACACGAGCAACACCCCGTACGGCACGACCGTCCTCACCGACGCGAACGGGCGCTTCTCCGTACGACTGATCGCCGCCTCCGGGCTCTCGACCTACGACGAGTACTGGCAGGTCCGGACCGCCGACCCGTTCCTGAAGTACACCGCGGTCAACGGCCGGATCGCCGTGCCGTGGGAGTCCCGGATCGACCTGCTCTCCCGCAGCCTGGCCGCCGACGGCCGGGTCTCGGTGGCCGGCATCTTCCGGGCCCGGTACACGCTGGGCACCCGCTCCACCGGAGGGGCCCAGTACGTCCAGCTGGAGCAGTCGGCGGACGGGAAGACCGGCTGGCGGAAGCTCGCCGGTGCGCAGACGAGCGACGGCTACTGGACGTCGTTCTCCGTCGCCGGGAAGAGCACCGGCGGCTACTACCGCGTCCGTCACCTGACCAGCGACGCGTACGCCGAGTCGAGCAGCAACGTCTTCCGCCTCGTGCGCACCTCCACCCGGATCGTCGGCATGAACGCCGGCCCCGAGCCGGTCCGCAAGGGCGCCTATGTGACCGCGACGGGCACGCTCCAGCACTACACGAGCGGGGCGTGGCGGACGTTCGGCAGCGGGTCCGTGGCCCTGCAGTTCCAGGCGAAGGGTTCGACGGCCTGGCGTCAGGTCGCCACCGGCCGCCCGGCCGCCGACGGAAAGATCTCGCTCAAGGCGAAGGCGACCGTCGACGGTACGTGGCGCCTCCGGTACTACGGGGACGCCACGCACTTCACGTCGCCGTTCTCGTGGGCCGACTACGTCGACGTGCGCTGATCGACTCTCGTGAAACGCCCGAGGGCGGCACCCCCTGGTGGGGGTGCCGCCCTCGTTCGCGTTCAGCGATGAACAACCGATCCCGGAGGATCAGAAGTCCATGTCACCGCCCGGCATGCCGCCGCCGGCCGGCGCGGACGCCTTCTCCGGCTTGTCGGCGATGACGGCCTCGGTGGTGAGGAACAGCGCGGCGATCGACGCGGCGTTCTGCAGCGCGGAGCGCGTGACCTTCGCCGGGTCGATGATGCCCTCGGCGATGAGGTCGACGTACTCGTTGGTCGCGGCGTTCAGGCCGTGGCCGACGGGCAGGTTGCGGACCTTCTCCGCCACGACGCCGCCCTCGAGGCCGGCGTTGACCGCGATCTGCTTCAGCGGGGCCTCAAGGGCCAGCTTCACGATGTTCGCGCCCGTGGCCTCGTCGCCCGAGAGGTCGGCCTCGAGCTTCTCGAAGACCGAGGAAGCCTGGAGCAGGGCCACGCCACCGCCGGCGACGATGCCCTCCTCGACGGCCGCCTTCGCGTTGCGAACGGCGTCCTCGATGCGGTGCTTGCGCTCCTTGAGCTCGACCTCGGTGGCGGCACCGGCCTTGATGACCGCAACACCGCCGGCGAGCTTCGCCAGGCGCTCCTGCAGCTTCTCGCGGTCGTAGTCGCTGTCCGAGTTCTCGATCTCGGCGCGGATCTGGTTCACGCGACCGGCGACCTGCTCGCTGTCACCGGCACCGTCGACGATGGTGGTCTCGTCCTTGGTGATGACGACCTTGCGGGCGCGGCCCAGCAGGTCGAGGCCCGCGTTCTCCAGCTTCAGGCCGACCTCCTCGGAGATGACCGTGCCGCCGGTGAGGATGGCGATGTCGTTCAGCATGGCCTTACGACGGTCGCCGAAGCCCGGGGCCTTGACCGCGACGGACTTGAAGGTGCCGCGGATCTTGTTGACGACCAGGGTCGACAGGGCCTCGCCCTCGACGTCCTCGGCGATGATCAGCAGGGGCTTGCCCGACTGCATGACCTTCTCCAGGAGCGGGAGCAGGTCCTTCACCGAGGAGATCTTGGAGTTGACGATGAGGAGGTACGGGTCGTCGAGCGACGACTCCATGCGCTCCATGTCGGTGGCGAAGTACGCCGAGATGTAGCCCTTGTCGAAGCGCATGCCCTCGGTGAGCTCCAGCTCCAGACCGAAGGTCTGGGACTCCTCGACGGTGATGACGCCTTCCTTGCCGACCTTGTCCATCGCCTCGGCGATGAGCTCGCCGATCTGGGTGTCGGCGGCGGAGATGGAGGCCGTGGAAGCGATCTGCTCCTTGGTCTCGACATCCTTCGCCTGCTCGAGCAGGGCGCCGGAGACGGCCTCGACGGCCTTCTCGATACCGCGCTTGAGGGCCATCGGGTTGGCACCGGCCGCCACGTTGCGCAGGCCCTCGCGGACGAGCGCCTGGGCGAGAACGGTGGCCGTGGTCGTACCGTCGCCGGCGACGTCGTCCGTCTTCTTGGCGACTTCCTTGACCAGCTCGGCGCCGATCTTCTCGTACGGGTCCTCGAGCTCGATCTCCTTGGCGATGGAAACACCATCGTTGGTGATCGTGGGGGCGCCCCACTTCTTCTCGAGGACGACGTTGCGACCCTTGGGGCCGAGGGTGACCTTGACGGCGTCAGCGAGCTGGTTCATGCCGCGCTCGAGACCGCGCCGGGCCTCCTCGTCGAACGCGATGATCTTGGCCATGTGAAGTGGTCCTCCCGGACATGGGGTGGATAACGCTCCAGGACCGCGCCGACGCCCGCGACGGACGGCCTCCGTAGCTCCGCGTGGTTCCTTGCCCCACCCGGCCGGCGGCCTCGTCTGCCCGATCCTCGTAGCACTCTCACCTTCCGAGTGCTAACGCCAATGATTAGCACTCGCCCTAGGAGAGTGCAAGCGACTCTCGATGATCGGGATGCGGGGCAGGGGGTGACGGAAGGGGCGCGCGAGGGGCGCGGGAGGGGTCCGGGAACGCACGAGGGGTCCGCATCCCCTCAGGGATGCGGACCCCTCGACGGCGTTGCGTCGGTGGCCGATCGCGCCGCGCTCAGACGGCGAGCTTGACCATGTCCGCCTGCGGACCCTTCTGGCCCTGCGAGATCTCGAACTCGACTCGCTGTCCCTCTTCGAGGCTGCGGTAGCCATCCATCTGGATCGCGCTGTAGTGGACGAAAACATCCGCACCACCGTCGACCGCGATGAAGCCGTAGCCCTTCTCCGCGTTGAACCACTTGACGGTGCCCTGAGCCATGCCTAACTCCCCTATTACTGTGGCCCTTGCGCGGGACCGCACTTCGCGGACCCGGGTCAGACCCTGCGCCGGAACGCGTCGACCGCCGCTGAATGTATCTGCCCAACTGCCCTCTGCAACAGGTCAATCGAGCGAGAATTCTGGGCGTCGCGGAAAGGCGAATTGGGGAGAATCCCTTGAGTTACGGGGCAAGTCGGGCCCGGCAAAGCGTGCAGAGGGTACACATCGCACACGCACTTTGGCTGCTTCTTGTCGTGCGGGGACGCATTCTCATATGCGCCCGGCATGAGCAGCGGAGGGGACTTCCCCAACTCTACCGCGCTCAACCATGCAGAATTGCCCCTTCCGCTTTATGACGCGGAAGGGGCAATTCAAGAAAGACGGGACAACCGGTGTGGCCGGAGCGACGGCTCAGCAGCCGCCGGCGACGGCCGGGATGATCGAGACGCCGGCGCCGGCCGGGGTGGCCGTCTCCAGGCCCTGCTCGAAGCGGACGTCGTCGTCGTTCACGTAGACGTTGACGAAGCGGCGCAGCTTGCCCTGGTCGTCCAGGACGCGGGCGGAGATGCCCGTGTGGTTCTTCTCCAGGTCCGCGATGACCTCGGCGAGGGTCGCGCCCTCGGCCTGGACCTCGGACCGACCGCCCGTGTAGGTGCGGAGGATGGTGGGGATGCGGACGTTCACGGCCATGTCTTCGTAACCTTTCAGAGGGCCAGGCCGGCGTCGCGGAACGCGTCGAGGCTCGGGCGGATGGTGGCGGTCGCCTGAGAGGTGTCGGCCACCGCGTCCAGGGTCTTGAGTCCGTCGCCGGTGTTGAGGACGACGGTGGTGAGGTTCGGGTCGATCAGCCCGTTCTCGACGAGCTTCTTCGCGACACCGACCGTCACGCCGCCCGCGGTCTCGGCGAAGATGCCCTCCGTCTCGGCGAGGAGCTTGATCGCGGCCACGACCTGCTCGTCGTCGACGTCCTCCACGGCGCCGCCGGTGCGGCGGGCGATGTCGAGGACGTACGGGCCGTCGGCCGGGTTGCCGATCGCGAGCGACTTGGCGATCGTGTTCGGCTTCTGGGGCCGTACGACGTCGTGCCCGGCCTTGAAGGCCACCGACACCGGGGAGCAGCCCTCGGCCTGGGCGCCGAAGATCTTGTACGGCTTGTCCTCGACGAGGCCGAGCTTGATGAGCTCCTGCAGACCCTTGTCGATCTTGGTGAGCTGGGAGCCGGAGGCGATCGGGATGACGAGCTGGTCGGGGATGACCCAGCCGAGCTGCTCGCAGATCTCGTACGCCAGCGTCTTGGAGCCCTCGCCGTAGTACGGGCGGAGGTTGACGTTGACGAAGCCCCAGCCCTCGCCCAGCGGGTCGCCGATGAGCTCGGAGCAGAAGCGGTTGACGTCGTCGTAGTTGCCCTCGATGGCGACGAGGTCACCGCCGTAGACACCGGCCATGACGACCTTGCCCTGCTCCAGGTCGTGCGGGATGAACACGCAGGAGCGGAAGCCGGCGCGGGCGGCGGCGGCGCCGACGGCGCCGGCCAGGTTGCCGGTGGAGGAGCAGGAGAGGGTGGTGAAGCCGAAGGCGCGGGCGGCCTCGATGGCCTGGGCGACGACCCGGTCCTTGAAGGAGTGGGTCGGGTTGCCCGAGTCGTCCTTGACGAAGAGCTTGCCGGGGGCGACGCCGATCTCGCGGGCGAGGTTGTCGGCCTGGACGAGCTTGGTCCAGCCCGGGTTCAGGTTCGGCTTGTCGGCGACGTCGGCGGGGACGGGCAGCAGGGGGGCGTAGCGCCAGATGTTGGCGGGGCCGGCCTCGATCTGCTTGCGCAGTGCCTCGGGGTCACCGGTGGGGAGGTCGTACGCGACTTCGAGCGGTCCGAAACAGAGTTCGCAGGCGAAGATCGGGCCGAGTGCGAACTTTTCACCGCATTCGCGACAGGAGAGCCCGGACGCGGGACCGAGGTCGACCGAAGTGGCGGGGGTAACAGTCTGTACAGCCATGGAGGCGAGGCCCTTTCTCCTCATCTTTCCCATGACGAATTTTTCGCCATGAGACGGATTTGGCACCTTCCCTAGCCGGGAGCCTCGCTGGAGGACGAGTAACCGACTGGAGGGTTGCCGGGGCTTCAACGGGCCGTTTCCCTCTGCCCCTCTGGATGAGCGGTATTCGATTGTGAAGCGCGGTGAACTTTCGTTCCTGCGCTCCGGCGCGGGCGGCACCCCGACGTGCATCGGGCATCCGCGTTGTTCAAGACTGTAACCGAAGGCCCGGACGCTTGGACCGGCCGTCCGAACCGCGAGATGGAGATCACGTGCTGGAAGAGGTGGAGCGCTGGCTGGACCGGCGGTCCTGGTCCGTGGAGGACCGGCCGCTGGAGCGAATCCTCGCCGCCAAGCGAAACACGAAGGTCAGCGTCGTCCTGCCGGCGCTGAACGAGGAGGCGACGGTCGGTGACATCGTCGCCGTGATCCGGCGCGAGCTGATGTCGGAGGCGGTGCCGCTCGTCGACGAGCTGGTGGTGATCGACTCGGGCTCCACGGACCGTACGGCGGAGGTGGCGGCGGCGGCCGGGGCGCGGGTGGTCGCGCGGGACGCGATACTCCCGCGGATACCGGCCGTGCCGGGCAAGGGCGAGGTGCTGTGGCGGTCACTGATGGTGACCACCGGGGACGTCGTGTGCTTCGTGGACGCCGACCTGCGGGACTTCTCCGCGGACTTCGTGACGGGGATCGTGGGCCCGCTGCTCACCGATCCGGACGTCGACTTCGTGAAGGCGATGTACGACCGTCCCTTCGGCCCCGAGTTCAACGGGCTCGCCTCCGGCAAGACCGCCGGCCAGGGCGGTCGGGTGACGGAGCTGGTGGCGCGCCCGCTGCTGAATCTGCACTGGCCGCAGCTGGCCGGCTTCGTGCAGCCGCTCGGCGGTGAGTACGCGGCCCGCCGCTCGCTGCTCGAACGGCTGCCCTTCCCGGTCGGTTACGGAGTGGAGCTGGGGCTGCTCGTGGACGCCCTGCACACGGTGGGTCTGGACGCGCTCGCACAGGTGGACGTGGGGGTGCGCAAGCACCGGCACCAGGACGGTCTCGCGCTGGGCCGGATGGCGGCGGCGATCTACCGGACGGCGCAGCTGCGGCTCTCGCGGGGCCATCTGGTGCGGCCGCGGCTGACCCAGTTCGAGCGGGGCGAGAAGGGCTTCGAGCCGCGGACGTACGACGTGGACACGGAGGAGCGGCCGCCGATGGCCGACATCGCGGAGTACGCGCACCGCCGCGTGGCCTGACCGGACGGCCTGACCGCATGGCCCGACCGCGTGGCGTAACGCCGCATGATGATCCGTTTTGCCTACATTGCCCTTTTATGCGCTTCAGACAACAACACCTGGGCAGGGTGCTCGCGGTCGTCGCGGCCGCAGGACTGGCGGCGGGCTCGCTCGCCTTCACCGCGGCGGGGCCGGCCGCGGCGGATGTGGTCGAGCCCTTCGGCAAGCGGTACGACGAGTCGCTGTACGGCGACTTCACCACGATCGGCAACACGGTGATGGGCTGCCCGGCCGCCCCCGCCGACCTGGCCGCCCGCTGTGCGACCGCGGCGAGCGGCCAGGGCTCGGACGACAACAACACCTTCGTGATGCGGCGGATCGACGCGGGCGGCACCGGCGGCGGATACGGCTCCAGTACCGGCCACGTGCGGATCCCGGCGGGCGCCGAGGTCGCATACGCCCGGCTCTTCTGGGGCGGCAACGACGGCACGTACAAGGGTCCGAGCGGGGCGCGGCTGAAGCGCTGCGACATCTCCGGCACGGATGTCGAGCCCTCGCCCGGCGACCCGACGACCACCACCCCGCTGATCAAGGTCGGCTCGGCCGCGGCTGCCCCGGTCTCGATCGACAGCATGGTCGCCGACCCGGCCGACACCAACGGCCCGCACTACTACACGGGCGAGTCGGACGTGACCGCCGCCTTCGCGGGCGTCTCGGGGACGGACGCGCAGGTGGCCGTCGGCAACATCTGGGCGCCCGACGGCAAGGGCTGCGTGGCGGGTTGGTCGCTGACCGTCGTCCACAAGTTCCCCGGCCCGGATCCGGTCCACGCCCCCGAGCGGCGCACCGTGTACGTGTACGGCGGCCATGTCCTGCAGCGTTCGACCTCCCCCGCCACCACGATCACCGTGGACGGCTTCCACCGGAGCGGCGGCAAGGTGCGGGCCGGCATCACCGCGTACGAGGGCGACCGGAACACCCCGGGGGACACCTTCCTCGTCGACGGCAAGAACGTCACCGAGGCCCACACGGGCAACACCCGCAACTTCTTCGTCAGCGAGGACGACGGCGCCGTCACCCCCAAGCTGATCAACAACCTGAGCATCGACGCCAAGGCCTTCGACATCCCCGACGGCGCCATCCCCCAGGGCGCGACCTCGGCCGACCTGACCTTCACCACCCGCGGCGACACCTACGTGCCCTCCGCGCTCGCCTTCTCCGTACCGGTCCCCGACCTGGAGATCACCAGGACGGCGAGCCCGCGCACGGTGAAGCCGGGCGACACCCTCACGTACACGATCACCGCGAAGAACATCAGCACGCTCGACTATCCGAACGCCGCGTTCAGCGACGATCTGGCCGGGAACCTCGACGACGCCGACTACAACGGCGACGTGAAGACGACCCTGGGCAGGGCGACGTACACGGCGCCGAAGATCGGGTACGTGGGCACCGTCCCGGCCGGGAAGGCGGTGACCGTCACCTACTCGGTGAAGATCAAGAACCCGCCGACGGGCGACGGGAAGCTCCGCAACAGCGTGAAGGTGGAGACACCCCGCTCCAACTGCGGAGACGGCAGCCGGGACCCGGCGTGCGCGGTGACCCCGGCGATCGGGAAACCGAAGCCGACACCCAGGCCGACGCCGACGCCGACCCCGGTGGATCCCACGCCCACCCCGACGCCGACCCCGACGCCGGTGGACCCCACGCCGACCCCGACCCCGGTGGACCCCACCTGGGCCCCGGCCCCCGCCGAGTCCTCCCCCGCTCCCCCGGCCCCCGGGCCGCACGGGAACGACGGCGGCTCGATGGCCGAGACCGGCGGCAACGGTGAGCGGCTGTGGCTGCTCGGCGCGCTCGGCCTCGCCCTCGCGGCGACGGGCGTGGTGGCGAAGGCGGCGATGCGCGGCCGACGCGAGAACTGACGGCCGCCCGGAGGTCCGGCCACCCTCCGTGGCCGGATCCACCCGTCTCGTATACGTACGTTTGAGCGTTTACGGGACGGGCTAGGTTCGCCACATGGCTTCTGTTCTTGTGGCATCCAATCGAGGCCCCGTCTCGTACGTGCTCGGCGAGGACGGTGAGCTCGACGCCCGCAGGGGCGGCGGCGGCCTGGTCTCCGGGCTGAGCGCCGTCTCCTCGCAGGACAGCCTGTGGGTGTGCGCGGCGCTCGGCGAGGGCGACCGGGAGGCCGTCCGGCGCGGGATCGGCGAGCCGGGCGTACGGATGCTGGACATCGACCCGGACGTGTACGCCGACGCGTACAACGGCATCGCGAACTCGGTGCTGTGGTTCCTCCACCACCACCTGTACGACATCCCGCGCGAGCCGGTCTTCGACGCGGAGTTCCGGCGCCGCTGGGCGTCCTACCGCGCCTACAACCGCGCCTTCGCCGAGGCCCTGGCCGCCGAGGCGGACCAGGGCGCGGCGGTCCTGGTGCAGGACTACCACCTGGCGCTCGTCCCCGGGATGCTGCGGGAGCTCCGCCCCGACCTGCGGATCGGGCACTTCACCCACACCCCCTGGACGTCCTCCGAGTACCTGCGGATGGTGCCGGACGACATCGTCGAGGAGCTGCTGTGGGGCATGCTCGGCGCGGACGAGCTGGGCTTCCACACCTGGCGATGGGCCTCGCTCTTCATCGACTGCTGCTCCCAGCGGGACGACTCGACCGGCATGGCCGAGGGGGTGTGGCCGAGCGGTGACCCCTGGCACGGGGTGGAGTGGCGCCGCTACGGCGTCGGGAAGGGCCGCACCCGGGTCCGGGCGTACCCCCTGGGTGTGGACGGCGATGAGCTGCGGGCCCTCGCGTACCGCCCGGAGGTGGACGAGCGGCTGGCCCGGCTCCGCGAGGAGGTCGGCGGCCGGAAGACCATCGTCCGCGTCGACCGCACGGAGCTGTCGAAGAACATCCTGCGCGGCCTGCTCGCCTACCGGGAGCTGCTCACCGTCCACCCCGAGTGGCGCGACCGGGTGGTCCACCTGGCCTCGGCGTACCCCTCCCGGCAGGACCTGGCCTCGTACCGGGAGTACACGGCCTCGGTGACGGAACTGGCCGAGGAGATCAACGCCGAGTTCGGCACGGCCGACTGGCAGCCGGTCGTCGTCTCCGTGGAGGACGACTTCACCCGCTCCCTGGCCGCCTACCGCCTGGCCGACGTGGCCCTGGTGAACCCGGTGCGCGACGGCATGAACCTGGTCGCGAAGGAGATACCGGTGGTCTCGGAGGCGGGCTGCGCGCTCGTCCTGTCGACAGGCGCGGGCGCGTACCGGGAGCTGATGCGCGACGCCCTCACGGTGAACCCCTACGACGTGTCGGAGACCGCGGAGGCCCTCCACACCGCCCTGTCGATGCCGGCGGCCGAGCGCGCCGACCGCTCGCAGCGCCTCGCGGCGGCGGCGACGGCCCTGCCCCCGCAGCGCTGGTTCCTGAACCAGCTGGAGGCCCTGAGGGAGGGCTAGCGGGTAGGCGTTCCCGCCCGCGGGGAGTCCCTCCGCTCACGCGGGCGGGGAGTCCCTCCGCTCACGCCCCCACGCCGCCAGTGGTTCGAGGGCCTCGTTGAGGCGGACGCCGTCCTTCGTGAGGGCGTACTCGACGCGGGGCGGGACCTCCTCGTAGGAGACGCGGTCCACGATGCCGTCCGCCTCCAGCTCCCGCAGGTGCGAGGCGAGGACCTTCTCCGTGATGCCCGGGACGAGTCTGCGGAGCTCCCCGAAGCGGCGGTGCGGCTGCTCGTGGAGGGCCCAGAGGATGAGCACCTTCCACTTGCCGCCGATGACCTCCATGGCGGCGTCGATCCCGCAGACGTGCCCGTCCCCGGCTCCGGGCCGATTCAGCGTCGCCATGCGCCACCCCTCCTGACCTGTTCGCTCACCTCAGGGTAACCACCCACTTCCAAGTGGGTACTTGAGCAGGTCAGAGGCCTGAAGCAGCCTTGCCGTCATGACAGCGAACACGATCGAGAAGACCCCCGTCACCCTGCTCGGCCTCGGCGCGATGGGCACCGCGCTCGCCCGCACCTGGCTCGCCGCCGGCCATCCGCTCACCGCCTGGAACCGCACCCCGGCCCGTGCCGCGCCGCTCGCCGCCGAGGGCGCGAAGACGGCCGACACCGCTGCCGAGGCGGTCGCGGCGAGCGACCTGATCATCGTCTGCCTGCTGGACGACGCCTCGGTCGAGGAGGCGCTCGCCGACGCCGACCTGGTCGGAAAGGACCTGGTGAACCTGGTCACCGGCACCCCCGCCCAGGCCCGCGCCCGCGCCGCGTGGGCCGAGGCGCGGGGCGCCCGCTACCTGGACGGCGGCATCATGGCCGTACCGCCGATGATCGGGGTCCCGGAAGCCGGCGGCTACGTCTTCTACAGCGGCTCGCGAGCCCTCTTCGAGCAGTACGAGAAGGCCCTGGCCGTCCCGGCGGGCGCCACGTACGTCGGCGAGGACCCGGGCTTCGCGGCCCTCCACGACGTGGCCCTGCTCAGCGCCATGTACGGGATGTTCGCCGGGGCGGCACACGCCTTCGCCCTGATCCGCGAGGAGGACATCGACCCCGTCGCCTTCGCCCCGCTGCTCGCCGGCTGGCTCACCGCGATGGCCCCGTCGGTCCACGGAACGGCCCGGCAACTGAGCAGCGGCGACCGCACCACGGACGTCGTGTCGAACCTGGCGATGCAGGTGGCCGGCGTCCCCACCTTCCTGGACACCGCCGAAGGGCAGGGCGTCAGCCCCGAACTGATCGCCCCCTACTTCGCGTTGATGCGCCGACGGCTCGACATCGGCAGCGGCGATGAGGACCTGACGGGCGTCGTGGACCTGCTGGTGCGGAAGGGCTGACCGGTTCCTCCCGATCCCCGACTCCGCCGCCCCGAGCCCGGCGGGCCTCAGCCCTCCCGTACGGCCTCCGCAAGCGCCGCGAGGAAGTCGACCACTCCCGGCGGGCCCGCGACCGCGAGGTCCGCGCGGTCGGACAGTTCCGGGACCTCCGTGGAGCCGCTGCAGACCAGGAGGCCCGGGGTGCCGTCGGAGCGGAGTTTCTCGACGGCGGCGAAGGCGGGCAGGTCGCCCAGATCGTCGCCCGCGTAGAGCACGGACCCGGCGCCGACCTCCCGTACGTACTCCGCGAGCGCGACGCCCTTGTCCATGCCCGGGGGGCGCAGCTCCAGGACCATCCTGCCGGGTTCCAGGACGAGGCCGTGATGGGTGGCGAGGTCGCCCAGGGGGCCCTTGAGGGCCTCGAAGGCGCCCTCGGGGTCGAGGGCGCGGCGGGTGTGGACGGCGACCGCGCGGCCCTTCTCCTCGATCCAGACGCCCGGCCAGGCGCCGGCCCGGTCGAGGAAGCCGGGGAGCTCGGCGCGGACGGAGGCCACGCCCGGGTGCGGGGCGGCGGCCCTGACGGTGCCGGTGACGGCGTCCCAGCGTTCGGCTCCGTAGTGGCCGAGGACGACGAGGTGGTCCAGGCCGGGGACGCCGGCGAAGCCGCCGTACCGGACGGCGACCCCGGCGGGGCGGCCGGTCACGACGGCGACGGAGGCGACCTCGGGGGCGAGTGCGGCGAGCGCCTCGACGGCTCCGGGGTGGGCGCGGGCCCGTTCGGGGTCGGGGACGATCTCGGCGAGGGTGCCGTCGAAGTCGAGCGCGACGACGGCCTTCGCGGGCCGCGCGAGGAGCGCGGCCAGACCGTCGCGGCCGGCGGATGTGGTCGGGTGCGGGAGGCTGCTGACCATGCTCACGACCCTACCGACGCGAGGCGCCCGCGTCAGGGGCACGAACGAGACGGGCCGGGTGCTCAGCGCCTGCGTGGCTTCTCCTCGCGGAGGGTGCTCAGCGTCTGCGCGGCTTCTCCTCGCGGAGGGTGCTCAGCGCCTGCGTTGCCTCTCCTCGCGGACCCGGCGGAGCCGGTTCACCGTCACCGGGTCGTGGGCGAGGGCGCGCGGGTCGTCGAGGAGGGCGTTGAGCAGCTGGTAGTAGCGCGTCGGGGAGAGCCCGAGGCTCTCGCGGACCACGCGCTCCTTGGCGCCGGGTCCGGGCCAGGAGCGGCGCTCGACGGCGAGGAGGGCCTGCTCGCGCTCACCGAGCCCGCCCTCGTCGCCGTCCACTGCTTCCCGCTCTTCGGTCATACGAACAACCTATTACCCGGCGCTCCACGGCGCCGTCGCCCGCCCGGCCCGCCCAGCACACCGGGGGGGGCGCCCGACCTACTCGGCGTTCTCCGCCGCCGTCGCCGCGCGGCCGATCGCGCCGAGGACCTCGGCGGGGCGGCCGGCCGGGGTGACGGCCTTGCCGATGTTCTGCTTGACGTTCTCGCTGACCTTGGCCCAGGACGTCTTGCCGACCGGCGGGAGCTGGCTGTCCGGGAGGGTCTTGAGGAAGACGCGCAGGTTGGCGTGCTCGGGCTCGGTCTCCATGCGGGTGGAGGCGGTGACGGTGACCGGCAGGAGGTCGTTGTCGCCGGCGAACTTCAGGACGTTCTCGTCGGAGAAGACGAAGTTGAGGAAGTCGCCGATCTCCTTGCGGTGACCGTTCTGCTTGAAGCCCATGATCCAGTCGGCGACGCCCATCGCGGCCTTGGCCTGGCCGTCGGCGCCGGGGAGCGGGACCTGGCCGACCTCGACGCCCTTCTTGGCGGCTTCCTTCAGCAGCGAGGGGTGGCCGTTGAGCATGCCGACCTCGCCGTTCGCGAAGGAGGCGAACGCGGCCTTGCGGTTGAGCTTGCCGGGGGCGACGGGTCCGGTGAGGCCCTTGCCGACGAGGTTGGTCTTGAGCCATTCGAAGGTCTTGACGTTGGCGTCGGAGTCGACCGAGTAGTGGTCGGTGCCGTCGGTCCAGCCGCCGCCGCCGCTGAGCAGCCACATCAGGGCCTCGGCCTGGGCCTCCTCGGGTCCGAGGGGCAGCGCGAAGGGGGTGCGGACACCGTTGTCCTTCAGCTTCCCGGCGGCCGCGGCGAGCTCGTCCCAGGTCGTGGGGGGCTCGACGCCGGCGTCCTCGAAGAGGGCCTTGTTGTAGAACAGCGGCCGGGTGGAGGCGACGAAGGGCAGGCCGTACTGGGTCCGCTTGTGCTCACCGGCCGCGACGAGCGGCGGGAGGAAGTTGGACTGGACGGGTATGGAGAGCATCTCGTCGGCGGCATAGAGGTCGCCGGCGGCCGCGTAGTCGGCGTAGGCGCCGATCTGCGCGATGTCGGGGGCCTCGTCGGCCTTGACCATCTCGGCGACCTTGCGGTCGACGTCGTCCCAGGACTCGACCTGCACCTCGACCTTGACGCCGGGGTGCTCGGCCTCGAACGCGGCGACGAGGTCGGTCCAGTACTTCTTGGTGCTGTCGCCACCGTTGAGGTCGTAGTCGGCGGCGACCAGTCTGAGGGTCACGTCACCGGAGTCGCCTCCGAGGGAGCCACAGCCGGCGACCGTGGCGGTCAGTCCGAGTGCGGCGACGGCCGCGGTCAGTCCAAGGAATCGTCGCCGCTCCACGGCTTCATCCACCTTTTGCTCGTCGTTGAGCTGCATCGAGCCGCACGTTTGCTCTGCGCAGGGCCGTAAGTCTCTCCCGCGCGCGGGTATGAGGTCTACACCACTCGGGTATCACTTCCGCAACGCCAGGGGGATGAAAAGCCCATGCCGGACCCGGGGTGGACCCATGGTGGACCCATGGTGACTCCCGAATTTGTATCCGTACGCAACAATCCTCAGCAGTGGACTAGACCTTTTGGGTCTCCGCGCGCCAAACTGTCACCCGTGAGACACGTCATCGCCCTGGATGTGGGCGGCACCGGTATGAAGGCCGCCCTCGTCGGGGCGGACGGCACCCTGCTCCACGAGGCCCGCCGCGCCACCGGGCGCGAGCGCGGCCCCGAGGCCGTCGTGGAGACCATCCTCGGCTTCGCCGAAGATCTCCGGGCCCTCGGCCAGGAGCGGTACGGCGAGCCCGCCGCGGCCGCCGGCGTCGCCGTCCCCGGCATCGTCGACGCGGAGAACGGCATCGCCGTCTACGCGGCCAACCTCGGCTGGCGCGACGTTCCCATGCGCGAACTCCTCAGCGAAAGACTCGACGGCGTCCCCGTCGCCCTCGGCCACGACGTCCGCACCGGCGGCCTCGCCGAAGGCCGTATCGGCGCGGGCAACGGCGCCGACCGCTTCCTCTTCGTACCGCTCGGCACCGGCATCGCCGGAGCCATCGGCATCGGCGACCGCATCGAGGCCGGCGCCCACGGCTACGCCGGCGAGATCGGCCACATCGTCGTCCGCCCCGGCGGCACCGCCTGCGGCTGCGGCCAGCGCGGCTGCCTGGAGCGGTACGCCTCCGCCTCCGCCGTCTCCCAGGCCTGGGCCGAGGCGAGCGGCGACCCGGACGCCGACGCCGCCGACTGCGCCAAGGCCGTCGAATCCGGCGACGCCACGGCCGTCCAGGTCTGGCAGGACGCCGTCGACGCCCTCGCCGACGGCCTGGTCACCGCGCTCACCCTGCTGGACCCCCGCACGCTCATCATCGGTGGCGGGCTGGCCGAGGCGGGGGAAACCTTGTTCACACCACTTCGGGCCGCGGTGGAGGAGCG
This sequence comes from Streptomyces sp. NBC_00250, assembly GCF_036192275.1. Classification (NCBI taxonomy): domain Bacteria; kingdom Bacillati; phylum Actinomycetota; class Actinomycetes; order Kitasatosporales; family Streptomycetaceae; genus Streptomyces; species Streptomyces sp. NBC_00250. The sequence goes on from NZ_CP108088.1 coordinate 4,253,105, forward strand.
AGTCACGTTCCAGAAGCTGCCCGCCATCGTCCCGGCGGCCCTCGGGGACACCGCCGGATGCCTGGGCGCGGGCCTCCTCGCCTGGGACCTGCTCGCCGAACAGCACCCCACCGACTCGGAGGTTTCCGCCTGATGGCCGATCACAAGGTTCTCGCCGGCGCACACGTCGTGCTGCCCACCGGAATCGTCGAGAACGGACGCGTGATCGTCGAAGGCGGCCGCATCACCGGCAGCGCGCCCGAGGGCGCCCCCACCGTCGACCTGACCGGCCACTGGCTCGTCCCCGGCTTCGTCGACATGCACAACCACGGCGGCGGCGGCGCGTCCTTCACCTCCGGCACCGTCGACGAGGTCCTCAAGGGCGTCCACACCCACCGGCTGCACGGCACCACCACCGTCGTCGCCTCCTTCGTCACCGGCGAGATGGACTTCCTCACCCAGCGGGCCGGACTGCTCTCCGAGCTCGCCGAGCAGGGCGAGATCGCCGGCCTCCACTTCGAGGGCCCGTTCATCTCCCCCTGCCGCAAGGGCGCCCACGACGAGACGCTGCTCCGCGACCCCGACCCGGCCGACGTCCGCAAGCTGATCGACGCCGCCCGCGGCCAGGCCAAGATGGTCACCCTCGCCACCGAGCTGCCCGGCGGCCTCGACTCCGTACGCCTGCTCGCCGAGCACGGCATCATCGCCGCCATCGGCCACACCGACGCCAGCTACGAGCAGACCGTCGAGGCCATCGACGCGGGCGCCACGGTCGCCACCCACCTCTACAACGCGATGCCCGCCCTCGGCCACCGCGCGCCCGGCCCGATCGCCGCCCTCCTGGAGGACGAGCGGATCACCGTCGAGCTCATCAACGACGGCACCCACCTCCACCCCGCCGCCCTGGAGCTCGCCTTCCACCACGCGGGCGCCGACCGCGTCGCCCTCATCACCGACGCCATGGACGCCGCCGGCTTCGGCGACGGCCGCTACATGCTCGGCCCCCTGGAGGTCGAGGTGAAGGACAGCGTCGCCCGCCTCGTCGAGGGCGGCTCCATCGCGGGCTCCACCCTCACCCTGGACCGGGCGTTCAAGCGCGCCGCCACCATCGACGGCCTCCCCGTCGAGTCGGTCGTCCAGGCCATCTCCGCCAACCCCGCCCGCCTGCTCGGCGTGTACGACCGCGTCGGCTCCCTCGAACCCGGCAAGGACGCCGACATCGCCGTCCTCGACGCCGAGTTCGACCTCAAGGGCGTCATGCGCAAGGGCGAGTGGATCGTCGACCCGACGGCCTGAGCACGCTCCTGATCCGGAGTCATACGGAAGCGCGGTGGGCCGGGGGTCTGGGCCTGCCGCCTTTCGTTTGGCATGATCAGTCCCCGTCGGAGCGCGCGTTCCACAGGACTTCACAGGGAGTACGGAGGGTGGACAGGTGATTCTCACGGTCACCCTCAACACGGCGGTGGACCTGACCTACCGGGTCCCCGCCCTCGTCCCGCACGCCTCGCACCGGGTCACCCAGGTCATCGAACGCCCCGGCGGCAAGGGGCTCAACGTCGCCCGGGTCCTCGCCGCACTCGGCCACGAGACCGTCGCGACCGGCTTCGCGGGCGGCGCCACGGGTGCCGTGCTCCGCGAGCAGCTCGCCGCGACCCCGGTCCGCGACGAGCTCGTCGACACCGCGGGCCCCACCCGCCGTACCGTCGCGATCGTCGACAACGCCACCGGCGACACCACGCAGCTCAACGAACCGGGCCCCACCGTCACCGCCGCCGAGTGGACCGTCTTCCGCACCCGCTTCACCGCGCTCCTGGACGGCGCCGCGGCGGTCGCCCTCTGCGGCAGCCTCCCGCCGGGCATCCACGTCGGCGCGTACGCGGAACTCGTCCGCCTCGCCCGTACGGCCGGAGTGCCCGTCCTCCTCGACACCAGCGGCGAACCACTGCGACGCGGCATCGCCGCCCGCCCGGACCTCGTCAAGCCCAACGCCGACGAACTCGCCCAGCTCACCGGCTCCCGCGACCCGCTGCGCGCGACCCGCGAGGCACGGGGCCGGGGCGCCCGCACGGTGATCTCCTCGCTCGGCCCCGAAGGGCTCCTCGCCGCGACCCCGGAGGGCCTGTGGCGCGCGGCCCCGCCGGCGGCCGTGAAGGGCAACCCGACGGGCGCGGGCGACTCGGCCGTCGCGGGCCTGCTGTCGGGCCTCGTCGAGAACGCCCCCTGGCCCGACCGCCTGTCCCGCGCGGTCGCCCTCTCGGCGGCGACGGTGCTCTCCCCGGTGGCCGGCGAGTTCGACCCGACGGCCTACGCGGAACTGCTGGCGCAGGTCCGCGTCACGGCAGACGTCGCCTGAGGGCCCTGCCATTCGAGCCAGACACCGGCCTCTTCCTGCCGACTTGACTACCTAGCGCAGCAGACGTGGCATCCGTTCGAACGTGCGAGCGAAAATCAAGAACAATCGTTCGCACCGCATCAGGAATGCGCATGTCAAAGAAGGTCATGGCCGCTGCGGGAGTCCTCGTTTCGGCACTCGCACTATCTCTGTCGACGGCCGGGTCGGCTAACGCCGCCGACGGCTTCACCGTCGTCCGCGGCTGCGGCACGACCGGCGCATACGGGGACATGTCCGCGACCAACTGGCACGGACCCGACGCCACGATTCCCATCAAGTTCACTCTGACCGACACGGTCGGCGACGGAAACAGCGTCCGGATCCGCCTGGTCTCGAAGGACGTCTGGGGCAAGATCCACTACTGGCCGTGGCGCACCAACTCCCAGGGCCGGGGCAAGACCAGCACCTGGAACACCACGGCCTCGCACCAGAACGGCCTCTTCGACATCGGGATCCAGGTCGCCCGCGTCAATAGTGACGGCACCACGAAGAACCACTGCACCGACTGGTAGGCGTCCGAGCCCCGTCACCGCATGACCCAGGGCTACGCCCGAGAGGCCGCCGGACCGTTTCCGGCCGGCGGCCGCGGCGGCCCGGCGGTCACCGACCGGTCTTACCCGCCTCCAGGTAGACCTGGTCCAGGATCGCGTCGCAGGAGTTTCCGGTCTCGCAGGAGATCTTCAGGGCGTTGTTGCCCTTGTCGAGGTCCACGTAGGCGTACGTGTACGTCCAGCCCTTCTCCCAGTCGCCCTCGGCGGCCTTGGCGAAGTTGGACATGTTCACCTCGCGCGGCGGCGTGCCGTTGACCGTAAGCGAGGTCTTGGCGTCCTTGCCGGGCACGCTGTAGATGATGCGCAGGGTGTACTCGCCGGACTTCGGCACTTCGACGGACCAGCTCGCCGAGCCACCCTCGCCGTTGAAGGCCACGTAGGACCCGCCCGGACCCTTCGCGCCCTTCACGGTCGTAGCGAGGGCCGCCGGGCCACCCAGCTTCAGCGTCGCCGCGTCCTGCTTCGGGAGTTCGGCCGGGGTCTCGTCCGCGGTCGGCTCGCTGCTGGTTTCCTCGGACGGCTTCACCGGCGCGGTCGTGGCGGTGCCGCCGGTGCCGGCCTGCTTGTCCTTGTCGTCGTCGTTGCCCGAGTTGGTGATCACGGCGGCCGCGATGCCGACCACGACGACCGCGACGACCGCGACGGCGCCGATGAGGATGCCCCGGGTGTTGGGGCCTCGACCGGAGCCGCCACCGTGGTGCTGCTGCGGCGGGACCTGCCGGGTCGGCGGACCGCCGTACGTCTCGGGGGCGGCGTACTGCGCCTGCGGCTGGCCGTACGGGGCCTGCTGCTGCGGCGGTACGTAGGGCTGCGCGTGCTGCTGACCGCCGTACTGGCGCTCGCCGACCGTTCTGACCTGGTTGTACGAGGTCCGGGGCACGCCGGGCTGAGCCGCGGCGGGGCCGGGGTAGCCGTAGCCGCCCCCACCCGGGGGCTGGGCGCCCGCGGCCTGACCGTCCTCGTACAGGTAGCCGAACGGGTCGTCGTTCTCGGGCTTGTTCGCGCCGTCGTTACCGGCAGCCATCCGGGTTCCTCTCCATGCTCGCCAGCCGTCGCCGACCGGCCGAGCCTACCTCGAACGGACCAGCCCCCGAAGCGGTCCCGGGCGTGTCAGGAGCCTCAGCCGGCGCGCCGGTGCACCTTGGCGCGGGAGCGTTTCTCCACGTACATCCGCTGGTCGGCGGAGTTCAGGACCTCTTCCACGGTCATCCCGCATTCGGCCCAGCCGATGCCGAAACTCGCACCCACCCGGACCGCCCGACCGTCCACCCTGATCGGCGGAATGATCGCGTTCCGCAGGCGTACGGCCAGGTCGGCCGCGTCGGCCGCGCCGAGGCCGTCGGCGAGGACGACGAACTCGTCACCGCCGAGCCGGGCGACCGTGTCCCCGTCGCGGACCCCGGTGGTCAGACGGCGGGCGACCTCGATGAGAACCGCGTCACCCGTGTGGTGCCCGAAGCGGTCGTTGATCGACTTGAAGCCGTCGAGGTCACAGAAGAGGACGGCGAGACCCTTGGTGCCGTCGTCGATGTCACCGCCCGTGGGGGCGACGATGTGGACGTGGTGGTCGTACGGGCCGACACCCGCCGGCTCGAAACCGAAGCCGTGCTCGTGTTCGTGCTCGTACGGCGACTCGTAACCGGAGTGACCGGCGTGCCCGGCGTGGCCCGACTGGCCGGTGTGACCCGCGTGGTAGCCGGAGTCGTAACCGCCGTCACGCCCCGACTCGTAGCCCCCGCCGTACCCCGCGGCCTGCTCCGCCGCCGGGCGCTCGCACAGCCGGGCGGAGAGCCGGGAGCGCAGCTCGGCACTGTTGGGGAGGCCGGTGAGCGCGTCGTGCGAGGCACGGTGGGCGAGCTGCAGCTCGTGCCGCTTGCGCTCCTCGATGTCCTCGACGTGGGTGAGGAGGAAGCGAGGACCGTCGGCCGCGTCGGCGACGACGGAGTTACGGAGGGACACCCACACGTACGTGCCGTCGCGCCGCCCGAGCCGCAGCTCGGCCCGGCCGCCCTCGGCGGAGGTCCGCAGAAGGGTCCCGATGTCCTCGGGGTGGACCAGGTCGGCGAAGGAGTAGCGCCGCATGGCGGCGGCCGGACGGCCCAGGAGACGGCACAGGGCGTCGTTGGTGCGCAGGAGGCGGCCGTGCTGGTCGCCGCCCATCTCGGCGATGGCCATGCCGGAGGGCGCGTACTCGAAGGCCTGCCGGAAGGACTCCTCGCTGGCGCGCAGCGCCTGCTGCTCCCGCTCCAGCCGGACGAGGGCCCGCTGCATGTTGGAACGGAGCCGGGCGTTGCTGATGGCGATCGCCGACTGGGAGGCGTACATCTGGAGCGCCTCCTGGCCCCAGGGGCCCGGGTGCCGGCCGTTGCGCGGGCGGTCGACGGATATGACGCCGAGCAGCTCACGGCCGGAGCCGGACGCGTACATCGGGGCGTAGAGGCGGTCGTGCGGGTGCCACTCGTCCTCGAAACGGGGCGCGGGGCCGTCCGTGTGCCACTGGGGGACGTCGTCCTCCATCAGCACCCAGCCCTCGGTGTGCGGGATGAACCGCAGGTCGCCCCAGGCGGTCGCCATGGACAGGCGCCGCTCCCAGGAGGCGCGGGAGCCGACCCGGCCGGTGATCAGGGCCTCGGCGGCGGAGCTTCCGGCGAAGGCGGCGACGACGAGGTCACCGTCGGGGCGTACGAGGTTGACACAGGCCAGCTCGTAGTTGAGACCGGCGACCACACCGTCGGCGACGGTCTGCAGGGTGTCCGCCAGGCTGCGCGCAGTGTTGAGGTCCGCCACGACCTGATGCAGCTGCCGCAGGGTCGAGAGACGGACGTACGGCTCCGACTCGGTCTCCATCGCTCGCTCTCCCCGAGACCTCGACAGCAACTCCAGGGTTCTCATCGGCTTCGTGTTGCACTGTCCCCGCCACTGAATCACAGCGAGCTGCGCACCCGGTACACAGGGTCAGCAAATACTCGCCTCTGTGACTCAAGTCACAGCAGGTCATGGCGGGTCGCGTAGGAATCCGGCCACCCACGGGTTCCGGCCGTCCGGGGGCTGTCGGACGAGGCGCAGGGGACGCCGTACGAGACCCCGCGAGGACGCCGTACGAGACGCGCCGGGGGCGCCCGCACGAGGCCCCGCGAGGACGCCGCACGAGACCCGGGGGCGCCCTGCCGGACCCCGGGTCCTAGGACCGGCGGGGGGCGCGGGCTGGTCCCCCGGCCCGATGCGGCGCCCGGAGGGCCGGGGCTAGCGTGCGGGTGTGCTGCAGAAGAGCCCCGCCTCGCCCCCCGTGTCCGATCTGGCCATCCCTCATGCTGAGGGGGTGAGCAACGACGACTTCCGGGCGGCGATGTCCCGCCTCGCGGCCGGCGTGGTCCTGGTGACCGCGCACGACCCCGACGACGGCCCGCGCGGCGAGGACGTCGGCATGACCGCCACGGCCTTCGTGTCGGTCTCCCTCGACCCGCCCCTGGTCCTGGTCAGCCTGCGCAACGGCTCCCGCATGGACGACCTGCTCACCGACGTACCCGTCTGGGCGGTGTCGATCCTCGGCGAGAACCAGCGCCACATCGCCGGGCGCTTCGCCATGAAGAACCGGGTCAGCGACCGGCTGCTCTTCGCCGACCTGCCGTACGCCCGAGGCGAGGAGAGCGGCGCCCCGCTCATGGGCGGTGCGCTGGCGACCCTGGAGTGCCGTACCGAGAGCCGCGTCGTGGCCGGCGACCACACGCTCGTGGTGGGCCGGGTCCTGACGGTCGGCGCCGTCGCGCCGGCGGGCGGGCCGCTGACCTACTACCAGGGGAAGTACCGGCAGCTGTCCTGAGTCCGCTTCGGAGGGCTCAGCCCCAGTCGCCGCGGGACTGACGCGTCCGCTTGGTCTCCGAGCGCTGCTTCTTCTCCCGCAGCCGCCGCTCGTTGATACCGCGGGGGATCTTCGTCGGACGGCGGGGCTTCGGCGGCGGGGCGGTCGCCTCGGCGAGGAGCGCGGCGAGCCGGACCGCGGCCGTCTCGCGGTTGCGCCACTGGGAGCGGTGCTCCGAGGCGCGGACCGTCACGACGCCGTTCACGAGGCGGCTTGCGAGGCGCTCCAGGGCGCGGGCCTTCCACACCTCGGGGAGGGACTCGGTGGCCGCGAGGTCGAAGCGGAGCTCGACCTGCGAGTCGCTGGTGTTCACATGCTGACCGCCCGGGCCCGACGAACGCGAGAAACGCCACTGGAGCTCGGCCTCGGGGAGCGAGACGGAGCCGCGGATGGGATACGGACCGGACATGCCCCCCATGTTCCCCGCAGGGGGCCATCGGAGTCATCCTGTTTTCGCCGGGAACCCCACGGGAACCGTGGGAGGGCGACACGCGTTTCTCCAGGCGAAGACACCACGATGAAAGGGACTTTCCATGGCTGTGAGCCTGTCCAAGGGCGGCAACGTCTCTCTGACCAAGGAGGCCCCGGGCCTCACCGCTGTCACCGTGGGCCTCGGCTGGGACGTCCGTACGACCACCGGCACCGACTTCGACCTCGACGCCTCGGCGATCGGCGTGGACGCGGCGGGCAAGGTCGCCTCCGACGCGCACTTCGTCTTCTTCAACAACAAGTCGACGCCGGACCAGACCATCGTCCACACCGGTGACAACCGCACCGGCGAGGGCGGCGGCGACGACGAGCAGATCAACGTCAACCTCGCGGCCCTCCCGCCGAACGTCGACAAGATCGTCTTCCCGGTCTCCATCTACGACGCGGTCAACCGCTCGCAGAACTTCGGCCAGGTGCGCAACGCGTACATCCGCATCGTCAACCAGGCCGGCGGCGCCGAGCTCGCCCGCTACGACCTCTCCGAGGACGCCGCCGTCGAGACCGCCATGGTCTTCGGCGAGCTGTACCGCAACGGCGCCGAGTGGAAGTTCCGCGCGGTCGGCCAGGGCTACGCCTCGGGTCTCGAGGGCATCGCCCGCGACTTCGGCGTCAACCTCTGACCGACGCCCCGCAGCACCGTTGAGCCCCGGCCGGGTTTCCCCGCCGGGGCTCTACCCTTGCCCGCGTGATCGTCGAAGCCCTCGCGCCCAAGGCCCTGGAGGACGGTGCGGCCCTCCCGGGCCCGCTGCTCACCGAACTCACCGCGCTGTACGCCTCGAACGAGGAGTTCCAGCAGCTGAGCGGCGACTTCCCGGACCCGTCCGACATCCGGCCCGAGCAGGTCGCGGCCGCCCTCGCCGACGAACTCGCCCGGCCCACCGCCGAAGTCCTGCTCGCCCGCTCCGAGGGCCGGCTCGTCGCCGTCGCCCTCACCCTCGGCCGCCACCCCGACCCGGCGGAACCCGAACCGTGGCTCGGACTCCTCATGGTCCACGGGGACGAACGGCGCGCGGGCCACGGACGCCGGCTCGCCGCGTACGTCGAGGACCGCTTCCGCGCCGAGGGCCGCACCGGCCTGCGTCTCGCCGTCCTGGAGAACAACCCGAAGGCCCTCGCCTTCTGGACCTCCCTCGGTTACGAGGAGACCGACCGCCGCCCCGACCTCGCCCACGGCCGCGCGTGCGTGGTCATGCGGAAGGCCCTGGCCCGACCCCGATCAGGGTGAGCGCGTCGGCCGCCGCCGGGGAGAGCTCTTCCGCCGGCCCGGTCAGCGGCCGCCACGCGACGGCCTCCGTACTGCCGTCCGTCTCGGTGACGACCAGGGGATCACCGGGGCGGAGCTCCACCGCGTAGAAGACCGCCACCAGGTGCCAGGCCACACCGTTCCGGGTGGCCGTGTACGTACGGGCGTCGACCAGCCGGGCCCCGGCGAGCACCCGGCCCGTCTCCTCGTACAGCTCGCGCGCCAGCGCCTCCACCGGCTGCTCGCCGGGGTCGATCCCGCCGCCCGGGAGATGCCAGAGACCGGGCTCGAAGACCGGCGAGGCCTCCGACAGACGGGTCAGGAGCAGCTGCTCGCGCTCGACGCAGATCGCGTAGGCCGAGACGCGTCTGCGCACAGGGGTGTTCATCGGTTCCGCGTTCATCGGTTCCCCTCCGGGTTCATCGGCGGGACCAGTCCCGCCTCGTGCGCGGTGATGGCGGCCTCCACCCGGTTGCGGGCCCCGAGCTTGGCGAGGACCGCGCTGACGTGTGCCTTCACGGTGCCCTCGACCAGATGGAGCCGGGCGCCGATCTCCGCGTTGGAGAGTCCGACGCCGAGCCCCGCGAGCACGTCCCGCTCCCGTGGCGTCAGGTGGTCGAGAGGGCGGTGGGGCCTGGCCGCCCGGTGGGCGCGCAGGCCCGCGATGACCCGGGCGGCCACCCTCGGAGACAGATACGCCCCGCCCGCGCCCACCGCCTGGACCCCGTGGAGGAGCTCCCGGGGGTCGTCCGCCTTCAGCAGGAAACCGCTGGCCCCTTCTTCGAGCGCGCGCGAGATGAACGCGTCCTCCCCGAAGGTCGTCAGCATGATCACGCCGGCCGTCGGCTGCACGCGGTGGATCCGTACCGCCGCCGCCAGGCCGTCGAGGCCCGGCATCCGGATGTCGAGGAGGACCACGTCGGGGCGGTGCCGGCGGGTCAGCTCGACGGCCTCGTGCCCGTCGGCGGCCTCCGCGACCACCTCCGCCCGCTCGTCCCGGGCCAGGATGGCCCGCACCCCGGCCCGGACCATCGCCTCGTCGTCCGCCACCAGGACACGGACCGGACGGCGGGCTGCTGCGCTCTCTTCCACCGGTCGAGCCTACGGCCGGAGGAAGGGGCCGTACCCCTGACGAAGGGAAGGAAGCCGCTGCCGAACGCCCCATGCGCCGTCCCGGCACCCGCTCCTAGCGTCCACCCCGTGATCGCACTCAGAGAACTCACGAAACGGTACGGCGGCACGACGGCCGTGCACGGCCTCACCCTGGACGTCCGCGAAGGGAAGGTGACCGGCTTCCTCGGTCCCAACGGCGCCGGGAAATCCACCACGATGCGGATGATCCTCGGCCTCGACCACCCCACCCGGGGCTCCGCCCTCATCGACGGCAGGCCCTACGCGGCCCTGCGCCACCCGGTCCGAGAGGTCGGGGCGCTCCTCGACGCCAAAGCCGTGCACCCGTCCCGTACGGCCCGTTCCCATCTGGTCGCGCACGCCCGCAGCAACGGCATCCCGGTACGCCGGGTCGACGAGGTCCTGGACCTGGTGGGCCTCGCCAAGGCGGCCCGCCGCCGGGCCGGTTCGTACTCACTCGGCATGTTCCAGCGCCTCGGAGTGGCCGGGGCTCTCCTCGGCGACCCCCCGACGCTCATCCTGGACGAACCCGTCAACGGCCTCGACCCCGACGGCGTGCGCTGGATGCGCCGGCTCGTGCGGGGGCAGGCCGCCCAGGGCCGCACGGTCTTCCTCTCCAGCCATCTGATGAGCGAGATGCAGCTGACGGCCGACCACCTCGTCGTCATCGGCCGGGGCAGGCTGCTCGCCGACACCCCGATGGCCGACTTCCTCGCGGGCGGCGCCACCGCGTCCGTACGGGCCGAGGTGCCCGATCCCGGAGAACGGTCCGTTCTCGTCCGCCACCTCGCGGCCGAGTCCGGAGTGACGGTGGAGGCGGAGACATCGCCCTCCCCCGGGACGGTCGTCGTCCGGGGCCGGAACGCCGCCCAGGTCGGCGACCTCGCCCACCGCCACGGCATCCGGCTGCACCGGCTGAGCGACGTCGGGGCCTCCCTGGAGGAGGCGTACATGGAACTGACGGCACAGAGCGTCGAGTACGTGACAGGAGGGGAGAACGGTGAACACGACCCGTACGCGTAACGGAACCACGGACGGCCGTCCGCCGGCGGGCGGTCCGACGGGGAGCGGTCCGACGGGCAGGGGCCTCACGGACGCGAGCCCGGGACACGCCGGCCTCGCGGGGGCATTCGGCGCAGAGTGGACCAAGCTGTGGTCCGTCCGCGCCCCGTACATCTGTCTGCTCGCGGCCCTCGCGGTCACCGGGGTGTTCACCTACTACTACGGCTCGATCGCCCGCATCAACGCCCACCCCGTCCAGCCCCTCGGCAACGCCCCCGTCTCCTCCGCGGTCCTCGTCCAGTTCGCCGTCGTCGTCCTGGCCATGACCACGGTGACCAGCGAGTACACGACCTCCGGCATCCGCGCCTCGCTCCTCTGGGTGCCCGTCCGGCACCGGGTCCTGCTCGCCAAGGCCCTGCTCACCGCCGCGGTCTCGTTCGCCGCCGGCACCGTGAGCGCGGTCCTGGGCATGGCGGTGGCCTGGGCCCCGTTCTCCGGTCACGCCTCCTTCGACGCCGCCCTGGCCACCCGTCAGACCCTCGCCGTCGGCGGCTACTACGCCCTCGTCGCCGTCCTCACCGTGGGCGTGTCCTTCGCCACCCGGCACGCCGCCGGAGCGCTCACCATCCTCGTCACCCTGCTCTGGGCGCTGCCGACCACCCTCCTGGCGCTGGGCGGCCCCGCCCTGCTCGCCGTCCACGACCTGCTCCCGCACAGCCTGGGCAGCCACCTCATGCACGGTGGCCCCGACACCCCCCATCCCCCGGGCGTGGCGGTCCTGCTCCTGGCGGCCTGGGCCCTGGCCGCCCATCTGACGGGCCGCTACCTGCTGCTCCGGCGCGACGCGTAGCGTCGGACGGATGACAGCCCCGGCGCACCGGCGCCTCCTCGGCGACCTGGCCCTCTGGGCGGCCCTGTGCGGCGCCCACGTCGTCTGGTTCCGCGGCGACCCGAACCCCTCGGTCACGAGGGACCTGGTGCTCCCGCTCCTCGTGGCGACCGCCGCCGTCCCGCTCGCCCGGCACCGGCCGACGGCGGCGGTCGCCCTGGCCGGCGCCCTGTGCGCCGCGGGCCTGGCGGACGCCACGAGCCCCGCGCACGTCGCCGTCCTCACCCTGGGCACGACGAGCTGTCTCCTCGGGGTGCGGACCGCCGGCGCGCGCACGCCGCTGCTGGTCCTCGCGGGCTGCCTGGCCGCCGCCCTCGCCGTCTGCGCCGTCCTGCGGGCGGGGCCGGTGTGGTGGTTCTACACGCTGACGGTGCTGCCGACCGCGCTCCTCCTGCCCTGGCTCGCCGGCCGGTACTGGCGCGGGCGGACCGAGCTGGTGAGCGGCGGCTGGCGACTCGCACGCAGCCTGGAGGAACGGCAGCGGTTCGTGGCGGAGCGGGCCCGGCTGACGGAACGCGCGGACATCGCCGCCGACATGCACGACTCCCTCGGCCACGCCCTCAGCCTCGCCGCGCTGCGCGCCGGGGCCCTCGAACTCTCCCCCGCCCTCGCCGCGCGGGACCGGGAGGACCTGGCCGAGCTGCGCGGGACGATCGCGGACGCCGTCGACCAGCTGCGGGAGACGGTCACGGTGCTGCGCACGGGGCCGGACGCGCTCCCGCATGCGGCCGTGACCCCCGCCGACACCGTCGAGGCGCTGCTCGGCCGGGCCGTCGCCTCCGGCGTGCCCGTCCGGTGGGAGCGCGAGGGACCGCCGCCCGCGCTCTCCCCGCTGATCGAACGCGGCGTGTACCGGGTGGTGCGCGAAGCCCTCACCAACGCCGTCAAACACGCGCCCGGCAGCACTGTCCAGGTCCGCATCACCCACGACCACGCGCGGGACCACACCCGCGTACGGGTCGTCAACGCCCTCCCGGTGCCGGGCCCGTCGGCCGTACGGCCGGTCGGCGGCCACGGTCTGGCGGGGCTGCGGGAACGGGTCACCGTCCTCGGCGGCACCCTGTGGACCGGCCCGTACGAGGACGGCTTCCACGTCAGCGCCACCCTGCCGCACCGCGCGACCCCACCCCACGACGCCGGGGAACACGACGCCGCGAAGGACGGCGGAGAGCAGGACGTCGGAGGACAGGACGGCGGAGAGCAGAAAGACCGCACGAAGAACAGCGGCGGACCTCACACCGGCGGCTCCGCGTCCGAAGCGGCCCGGCGGCTCGCCCAGGTGCGGCGCAGCACCCGGCTCAGGCTCGCGGCCGCGTTCGCGATACCCGCCGGAGCGGCGCTCTTCTTCGTGCCGGCCGCCGTGTTCCTCGCGTACCAGCTGAGCACCGGTGTGCTGGCGCCGTCCCGCTACGAAGAACTGCACGTCGGCGGCACCCGCGCCGAGCTCGCGGAGCTGCTCCCGGCGCGCCCCTTCCCGTATCCGCCGGACGACGCGCGTGCTGCGCCGCGGCCGCCCGGCACGGAGTGCGTGTTCTACCGGTCGAACGGCAACCTCCTGGCGGAGGTCGACCTCTACCGCCTGTGCTGGTCCGGCCCGCGGCTGGCCGCCAAGGACGTGCTGGTCCCCTAGGGCTTCGCCGGCTTGCCGTCGCCGTACAGCCACACGTCCCACAGCTCGTCCAGACCGCGGCCCGCGACGCTCTCCGCGTAGGCGGTGAAGTCGGCCGTGGAGGCGTTGGCGTGACGGTACTTCGCGGGCCAGCCGCGCAGGATCTCGTCGAAGGTCTCGTCCCCGACGGTCTCGCGCAGCTTGTGCAGGACCATCGCGCCCCGCTGGTACACGGGCGGGTCGAAGAGGTTCTCGGCGGCCGGCGGCGCGGCGGGCGGGAAGGCCCAGTTCGCGTCCTGGGCGAAGGCCCGCTCGAAGTGCGTCCGGGCGGGAACGTGCTCGTACTCCTCCGTGTACAGCCACTCTGCGTACGTCGCGAAGCCCTCGTTCAGCCACAGATCCCGCCAGGTCGCGGGCGTGACCGAGTTCCCGAACCACTGGTGGGCAAGCTCGTGGACCAGTGTCGTCCGGTCGAAAGCGGCGGCGGGGAAGACGGGCCGCGTCTGGGTCTCCAGGGCGTACCCGAGCGTCCCGTCCTCGGTGACGATCGCACCGGCGGTGGAGAAGGGGTACGGGCCGAAGCGCCGGGTCTGCCGGTCGATGATCTCGGGGATCTCGTCCCGGAGCGCGGCGCTTCCCGCCGCGACCGACCGCTCGGCGGCGGTCAGGACGGGCAGGGAACCGGGGGCGGTCGCCGACCCCGCCCCGTCCGTCTCGTACCGGCCGATCGCGACCGTCGCCAGATAGCTCGCCATCGGTTCGGTCGTGCGCCACTCGGTGGTGACGCGGCCGTCGGCCGTCGTCCGGCGGGCGGTCCTGACGCCGTTGGAGATGCCTTCGAGCCCGGCGGGGACGGTGAGCGTGAGCGTGTACGCGGCCTTGTCGGAGGGATGGTGGTTGCCCGGGAACCAGGTCATCGAACCGGCCGGTTCGCCGACCGCGACGGCTCCGTCGTCGGTGCGCAGCCAGCCCTCCTCGGAGCCGTCCGCGTCCGTGATCGGCTCGGGCACGCCCCCGTAGGTGACGCTGGCCCGGAACTCCGCGCCCTCGCGGATCTCCTCCAGCGGCCGGAGCGTCAGCTCGTTCCCGGCCCGGTTGGCGGCGGCGGGGGCGTCGTCGACGGACGCCCGGTCGACGGTGAGTCCGGCGAGGTCGAGGTTGAAGGCGCTGAGGTCCTGGGTGGCGCGGGCGGTGATCTCGGCGGTGCCGTCGAGCCGCCCGGTCCGGGGGTCGTAGGCGAGGGTGAGGGCGTAGCGGCTCACGTCGTAGCCGCCGTTGCCGAGCTTGGGGAAGAACGGGTCGCGCAGCCCGGCGGCCCCGGGGGTGCCACGGACGCCGCCGGTCGCCTCGGTACAGCCGCCCGCGAGGAGTGCGAGGGCGGTGAGGGCGGCGGCGAGGCCGCCCGCGGCGGCTCCGGTCCGGTGGTGCCGGTCAGTCCGGTTGCGCTGTGTCACGTATCGATCCTAAGCAGGGCGGATACGGAAAAGGTGATGGCACCCGGCGGGGGATCCGGGCGCCATCACCAGCTGGGGACAGCTGTGGGTGTGCAGCTGCGGTGTTACTTGCCGAGGGCGGCGACGCCGGCCTGGGCGAACTTCTCGTCGAGGTCGCCCGAGGGGGCGCCGGCGACACCGATGCCCGCGATCGGGGCACCCTTGGCGGTCACCGGGGCGCCACCGGCGAGGAAGAGGGTGCCGGGGATGTCCTTCAGGTTCGGGGCCTGGGCGAGGCGGCCGGCGAGGACGGAGGTCGGGGCGTTCCAGGAGACGGCGGTGTACGCCTTCTTCTCGGCCGACTCGTAGGACTGCGGGCCCGCGCCGTCGCCGCGGAGGGTGACGATGGTGTTGCCGTTGCGGTCGACGACGGCGACGGAGACGCGCTGGTTCTCCTTCTCGGCGGCGTCGAGGGTCGCCTGCGCAGCCTTGGTCGCGGCCTCGATCGTCAGGTGCGTCGACTGCTGGAGGTTGTCGTCCCCGGCGTCGGCGCGGACCACGGCGGCGGGGGCGGCGGCCGGGGCGGAGGCGTTCGCGGAGACGGCGCCGAAGGTACCGGCGGCGACGACAGCGGCGGCGGTGGCACCGAAGAGGATCTTCTTCATGAGGAACTCCGTGAGGGTGAGGAGGGGCGGAACGACGAGGAGAAGCGAGCCGAGCCGAGGTGGACCGTGTGAGTGGTCCGTTCCTTCGCTCTGCCATCCATCCTGTGGTCGGAACCCGGGCCGCACGGTCCACGGTCCGGCTGCCCTCCTCACGCACACTGGAGGACGACCGGGTCAGCCGATCGGCTGATGCCCTCGTGGTCCCTCCGGGCCAGGATGGACAGATATCCCCAGGTCAAGAAGGTGAGAACGTGACACGGCCGACGGAGACGGACCAAGACCCGGACGCCCCCTGGCTGGCGCGGGTCATGCACATCGCCTTCTTCCTCCTCCTCGGCGCCTCGCTCGCCCGCTTCCTGCTGCGGCACCCCTGGGAGGACCGCAGCCCCTGGATCGTCGCCCTCTCCGGCGCCCTCGCCTCCCTCTACCTCCTCGGCCCCGTCGTCGGCACCCGCGCGGCGCCCCGCCGGATCGCCTGGCTGAGCACGGTCGTCGCCGTCTGGATCCTCCTCGTCGTCCTCGCACCGAGCTTCGCCTGGTGCGCGGTGCCGCTCTTCTACACGGGCCTGCGCACCCTCCCGGCGCGGGCGGCGCTCGGCCTGGTCACGCTGCTCACCGCGTTCGTGGTGTTCGCGCAGGTGCAGCTCGCGCACGGCGGCTGGGACCCGAACCTGATCGTCGCCCCGCCGGCCGTCGCCGCCATCGCCACCGGAGTGTTCGTGTACTCGGACCGGCAGGCGGCCCGGCAGCGGGCGCTCATCGACGACCTGATCCGCACCCGGCGCGAGCTCGCCGCGATCGAGCGCCGCGAGGGCACCCTCGCCGAGCGCCAGCGGTTGTCGATGGAGATCCACGACACCCTGGCGCAGGGCCTGTCCAGCCAGCAGATGCTGCTGCAGGCGGCCGACCGCACCTGGGACAGCGACCCGGCGACCGCCCGCCGCCATGTCCGTACGGCCGAGTCCATCGCCGAACGCAACCTCGCCGAGGCCCGCCGCTTCGTGCACGACCTCGCTCCGGCCGATCTCGCCGAGGGCGGCGGCCTCGAAGAGGCCCTGCGCGGCCTGGCCGCCCGCGAGTCGACGGCCTTCCGCGTCGACGGGACGGCCGTGCCGCTCCCCGAACGGGTGCAGTCGGCGCTGCTCCGCATCGCGCAGGGCGCCCTCGCCAACATCCGCGAGCATGCCGGCGCCGACTCCGCCGCCCTGACCCTCACGTACCTCGACGACCAGGTGGTCCTGGACATCGCCGACGACGGCCGCGGCTTCGACCCGGTCGAGAAGCCGGGCGGGGTACGGGGGCACGGGCTGCCCGCGATGCGCGTGCGGGCGCGGCAGCTGGGCGGCACCCTGACAGTCGAGTCCACCCCGGGCGAGGGCACGGTGCTCTCGGCCGCGATCCCGCTCCCGGGCCCGCACCAGAACCCGAACCCGCACCCGCACCCGCACCCGCACCCGCACCAGAGCCCGCCCTCGCAGTCGACCCCGCCCTCGAACCCGTTCTCCCAGGAGTCCTGATGTCCGTACGGATCCTCCTCTGCGACGACCACGTCGTCGTCCGCGCCGGCCTGCTGGCCCTGCTCGGCAGCACCCCCGACATCGAGGTCGTCGGCGAGGCCGGCAGCGGCGAGGAGGCCGTCGCGATGGCGGCGAAGCTGAAGCCGGACGTCGTCCTGATGGACCTGCAGCTCGGCGCGGGCATCGACGGCGTGGAGGCGACCCGGCTGATCGCCCCCACGGGAGTCCACGTCCTCGTTCTCACCACGTACGACACGGACGCCGACATCACCCGGGCGATCGAGGCGGGCGCCACCGGCTACCTCCTGAAGGCCGAGCGGCCCGAGGAACTGTTCGCCGCGATCCACTCGGCCGCCCAGGGCCGCACCGCCCTCTCCCCGCCGGTCGCCAGCCGGGTCATGGACCGGATGCGGGGCGCGGCGGGCCCGAGCCTCACGGACCGGGAGCGGGACATCCTGGGCCAGCTCGGCCGGGGCCTCGGCAACCGCGAGATCGCGCGGGCCCTGTTCATCAGCGAGGCGACGGTGAAGACCCACCTGGGCCGCATCTACGCGAAGCTCGGCGTCGACACGCGCGCGGGCGCCGTCGCGGTCGCGAAGGAACGACGCCTGCTGCCGTAGGCCGCGCTTCGTGCACACCCGGGGGCCCACCACTGCTACCCTGCGTTGCCGTTCGACAGCACGGTGTCATGCCTCAGGCCCGGTCAGTCCAGTGGGAGCGCACGTGAAGCTCGCGATCGTCGGCGGCGGTCCCGCCGGCCTCTACCTCTCGATCCTGCTGAAGCGGCAGGACCCCGCCCACGAGATCGCCGTCTACGAGCGGAATCCCGAGGGCTCCACGTACGGCTGGGGCGTGACGTACTGGGCCGGGCTCCTCGACAAGCTCCGCGCGGGCGACCCCGAGTCCGCGGCCGCCGTCGCCGAGGCGTCGGTGACCTGGACCGACGGGGTCGCGATCGTGCGCGACGAGCGGACCGTCCACCGAGGCGACGCGGGCTTCGGCATCGGGCGGCGGCGGATGCTCGCGCTGCTCGCCGACCGGGCCGAGGAACTGGGCGTACGGGTCGAGTTCGAGCACGACATCACCGGCCCGGACGCGCCCGAACTGGCCGACGCGGATCTGGTCGTCGCCGCCGACGGCGTCAACAGCGTGCTCCGCGAGGCCCACCCCGAGCACTTCGGCAGCACGGTCGCCGGCGGCCGCAACCAGTACGTCTGGCTCGGCACCACCAAGGTCTTCGACTCCTTCAGCTTCGCCTTCAAGGAGACCGACCACGGCTGGATCTGGTGCTACGCCTACGGGTTCAGCGGCGAGCGTTCCACCTGTGTCGTCGAGTGCTCCCCGGAGACCTGGACGGGCCTCGGCCTCGACACGCTCGGCGAGGCGGACAGCCTGAACCTCCTGGAGAAGCTGTTCCACGACCTCCTCGACGGTCACGAGCTGATCGGCCGCGACCGGGCCGACGAGCCCGCCCAGTGGCTCACCTTCCGCACCCTCACCAACCGGGTCTGGCACCGCGGCAACCTCGTCCTCCTCGGCGACGCCGCCCACACCACGCACTACTCGATCGGCGCGGGCACCACCCTGGCCCTGGAGGACGCGCTCGCCCTCGCGGACGCCCTGCGTTCGAACCCCGACCTGGACACGGCCCTCACCACCTACGGGAAGCGGCGCCGCGCCGAACTCGTCTCCGCGCAGAGCGCCGCCCGCTACAGCGCCCAGTGGTACGAGAACCTCCCGCGGTACATGCGCCTGGAGCCGGCCCGGATGTTCGCACTCCTGGGCCAGCGCCACTCGCCGCTGCTCCCGCACATCCCGCCGCAGCTCTACTACCGGATCGACCGGGCCGCCGAACGGCTGGAGCCACTGCGCCGCCTCAAGCGCTGGCTGGGCCCGCGGGTGGCGCGCGCGGTGCACGGCCGCCGCTGAGCACTTCTCACACGTCCCGGCGGTGGACCGCGACCAGGGCCACCGCCACGGCGCCGAGCGACCAGACCACGTACACCGTCCACGCCCCGCCCGCCGTCCACGGGAACTCCACCGGCACCGGCGAGTCCCCCACCTGCGTCAGCGGCTTCCACGCGCCCTGCGGCAGGGCGTGCAGGAACGTCGCCGACCAGCGGCTGCGCCCGTCGACGAGCGCGGGCAGCAGGAGCAGCACACCGGTGAGGGTGACGATCGTCGTCGCCGTGTGCCGGAGCAGCGCCCCGAGGCCGAAGCCGACGAGCGCGCACACGGGGGCGAGCAGCGCGGACGCGGTGACGGCCGTCGCGGCGCCCGGGTAGCCGATCGACATGCCGACGTCCCGGCCGGACAGCACCGCCTGGGTGGCGGCGAAGGACGCCACGGCGACGAGCGCCCCGTACACGAGCATCACGCCCGCCAGGACGAGCGTCTTCGCCGCGATCACGGACCGCCGGTCGGGAACGGCGGCGAAGGTCGTACGGATCTGGCCGGTGCCGTACTCGCCGACGATCACGAGCGCGCCGACGGCCCCGGTCGCCAGCATGAACACCATGGCCCCGCCGAGTGTGAAGGCGTCCCGCATCGCCCAGATGGGCACGAAGAGTTCGCGGATGCCCTCGGCGTAGTGCGGGTAGTTCCGGTAGTCGGCGTAGGACGCGTTGAGGTTGATGCCGAGGACGGCGAACGCGCCGACGCCGAACGCCCAGGGGGTGGAACGCAGGGACCACAGCTTCATCCACTCGCCGGCGAGGAGATCACGGAAACGGGCGTTCGTCACCTGGCTCCTCCCCGCTGCCGGTACTCCACGCTGTCGGCGGTCAGTTCCATGAACGCGTCCTCCAAGGACGAGCCGCGCGACGCCAGTTCGGCGAGCGGGGTGCCGTGCCGGAAGGCGAGCACCCCGATCCGGTCCGCCTCCATCCCGGCCACGGTGAACGGCCCTTCCCCCTCCTCGGGGCGCTGTACGGTCGCCCCGGCCCGGGCCAGCGCGTCGGCGAGGTCCGGTCCGGCGGCCGGGTCGGCGGTCCGCACGGTCACACGGTGGCGGGTGCCGCGCGCGGCGAAGGCCGCCAGGCTCTCGGCGGCGATCAGCCTGCCGCGGCCGATGACGAGGAGGTCGTCGGCGGTGTGCTCCATCTCGCTCATCAGATGGCTGGAGACGAACACCGTGCGGCCCTCGGCGGCGAGTCGCCGGAACAGCCCCCGCGCCCACAGCACGCCCTCCGGGTCGAGGCCGTTGACCGGCTCGTCGAAGAGCAGCACGGGCGGGTCGCCGAGGAGGGCGGCGGCGATCCCGAGCCGCTGCTTCATGCCGAGGGAGTAGCCGCCGATCCTGCGGCGGGCCGCCTCGGCGAGTCCCACCTCGTCGAGGACCTCGCCGACCCGGCGGCGCGGGATGCCGTTGGTCCGGGCGAGCGCGGCGAGATGCCCGTCGCCGGTCCGGCCGCCGTGCACGTCGTGCGCGTCGAGCAGCGCCCCGACGTGCCGCAGCCCCCGGGGCAGCTCCCTGAACCGCCGGCCCCCGACGGTCGCCGTCCCGAAGGTCGGCTCGTCGAGCCCGAGGATCAGTCGCAGGGTCGTGGACTTCCCGGCCCCGTTGGGCCCGAGGAACCCGGTCACCCGCCCGGCCCGAACGGTGAAGCTGAGGCGGTCGACGGCGAGGCGACCACGGCCGGAGGACGTGGTCGAGGTGGAGGAGGGAGTGTTCCCGTCGGCGAGGCGGCCGCTCGGGCGGCGGCCGTAACGTTTGGTCAGTTCGTGGGCTTCGATCACCCGGCCCACGCTGCCGCCACGACACCCCCGCCGGCATCGGCTCGCCGGCCACAACCGGGCGGGGCCGGTGGCCCGTGGGCGTACGCCCGCGGGCCGATGTCCGGCCACCCCTCCGCGCCTACGATCGACCGCATGCCCGCCACGCCCAGCCCGTCCCCGCCGGCCCCCGGACGCATCCCCACCCTCCTGGTCTGGTGCGCCGCTCTCGTCCATCCCTTCGTCCTCTTCGCGGGCGTGCAGGCGGGTCCCTTCCGCTCCACCGAGCTGCGGTTGTTCCTCACCGTCGTCGCCGTGGGGCTCCTGCTCCCGCTCGCGCGCCGCAGGCCCGAGGCGGCGCTCGGGCTGCTGCTCGTCGGCCTGTTCGCCGCGTCGACGACCCGGCCGTACGCCGAGCTGCTGTACCTTCCGGTGCTCGCCGCCGACGCCTGCGTCGGCCTCCTGGCGGCCCGTCGTCCGCTCCTCCGGGTCGCCCTGCCCGCCGCCGCCGTGACGCTCACCGTGCAGATCGGTTCGGCGCTGTACATGACCTCGGGCCAAAACGTCTTCGTCACCACCGTCGTCGCCCTGGCCCTCGCGCTGCTCACCGCCGGGCTGCTCGGGCACGCCTCCCGCGAGCGGCGCGCGCACGCGGCGGAGCTGCGCGCCCGGACGGCGGCCGAGGCCGTCACCGCCGAACGGCTGCGGATCGCCCGCGAGCTGCACGACGTGATCGCGCACAGCATCGGCGTCATCGCCATCCAGGCGGGCGTCGGCCGCCGGGTCATCGACACCCAGCCCGCCGAGGCCCGCAACGCGCTCGCCACCATCGAGACCACCAGCCGGGAGACCCTCGCCGGTCTCCGCCGCACCCTGGGCGCGCTGCGGGCCTCCGCGAAGGACGCGGAAGGGCCCGGGTCGGGGGTCGCGCCCGCGCCGCGCGATCCGGCGCCGGGCCTCGCGGACCTGGACCGGCTCGTCGCGTCGGCGGCGGACGCGGGCGTACGGGTCGAAGTGCGGCACCTCGGTCACCCGGACCGGTCGCTGCCCCCGGAGGTCGACCTCGCCGCGTACCGGATCGTGCAGGAGTCGCTGACCAACGTCGTACGCCACGCGGGCACGGCCATCTGCCGGGTGACCGTGGAGCGGGGCGAGGACGCGTTGCTCGTCGAGATCACGGACGACGGCCGGCCGACGAAGCCCGGCACGGCACCCGCCGCAGCCGCCGCACCGGCCGCACCCGCCTCCACCGGCTACGGCATCATCGGTATGAGCGAGCGCGCCGCACTCCTCGGCGGCCGTTTCTCGGCGGGCCCGCGCCCCGGCGGCGGCTTCCACGTGACCGCCGTACTGCCCCTGCCGCTCCCCCTGCCCGTGCCGCTGCCCCTGCCGCTCGCGGCCCGGGAGCCGTCCCCCGTACCGGCCCGGGAATCGGCCCCGGAACCGGCCCAGGAAGGAACCCCCGCCCCATGAGCAGCAGCCCCTCCGCCCCGATCAACGTCCTCCTCGTCGACGACCAGCCGCTGGTACGGGCCGGCCTGCGCGTGCTGATGGCGGACAACCCCGACCTCCTCGTGGTCGGCGAGGCGGGCACGGGCGACGAGGCCGTCCGGCTCGCGCGCGACCTCCGGCCCGACGTGATCGTGATGGACGTCCGGATGCCCGGCATGGACGGCATCGAGGCGACCCGGATCGTCACGGCCGGCCCCGGCGCGCCCCGGGTCCTCGTCCTCACCACCTTCGACGACGACGAGTACGTGTACGGCGCGCTCCGCTCCGGGGCCAGCGGCTTCCTGGTCAAGGACATGGCCCTGGACGACATCCTCGCGGCGATCCGGGTCGTCGCCGCCGGGGACGCCCTGATCGCACCGGGCATCACACGCCGTCTGATCGAGGAGTTCGCGGCCCGCCCCGAGCCCGCCGCTGCCGGGTCCGGCGCCGCTCCCGTGTCCGGCCCCGGGCGGGCACCCGAACGTGATCCCCGCACCCTCGCCGGGGTCACCGCGCGGGAGCGCGAGGTGCTCGCCCTCGTCGGCCGGGGGCTGTCCAACGGCGAGATCGCGGAACGGCTCCACATCAGCGCGGCCACCGCCAAGGCGCACGTGGCACGCCTCTTCGCCAAGCTGGACGCCCGCGACCGGGTGCAGCTGGTGATCCTCGCGTACGAGGCGGGCCTGGCGCCGTGACACCATCGGCTACGTGCTCGACATCGGCTACTCCCTCTCGCGTCGCTTCCCCGACCCGCCGCAGACCGACTACCGCCACGCGGACGTCCACGCCCTGCGTCACGACCTGTTCTGCGGGGACGTGTACCTCGCCGACACCAAGACGGACCGCGAGGTGTCCACAGCCTGGGGATGGGTGCCGGTCCTCGACTTCGCCTGGGCCCTGTGCGACATCGTCGAGCAGCTCGACCAGGACCCGCGCGGCAACCGCGCCTCCCAGCCGCAGTACGCCGAGCTCGACTTCACCGAGTCCTCGGACCGCATGCTCTTCGAGCGCCGCTTCGGCTGGGTGGACGTCGAGGCCGACTGGATGCCGGGCGACGAACCGCCGGTCACCTTCAACCACAAGGTGCTCCGCCGCGAGGCCCGCGACTTCCTCCACGACCTGATCGCCGACCTCACGGACATGCACGAGGGCCTCGCCGACAACCCGGCCATCTGGTCCCTCCAGGCCCGCTTCCCCCGCGTGCCCTGACCCCCCCCCGGGCCCAGGCCCCCCTACCCCTCCACCCGCACCCCCAGCTGCGCCGCGAGCACCGGCGCCAGGTCGAACAGCTGGGCCGTCGAGATCACGGCCCCCGCGAGGGACTCCACCCCGCGCGCGATCTCAAGCCGCTGGACCCCTCTCAGGTCCACGTCCTTGAGCCGCGCCCCGCTGAAGTCCGCCCCCGTCAGGACGCAGTCCACGAACTCGACCCGTTCGAGCACCGCGCCCCCGAAGTCGGTCTCGCTGAGCACGCACCCCTCGAAGACGACGTCCTTCAGCTTCGCCGCCCGCAGGTTCAGGTAGTCGCTCTTCCCTCCCCGCACCACCACTCTCTCCAGCACCGCCCCGTGCAGCTGCGCCCCGCCGAGCCGCGCGTCCACGACCTCCACGTCCCGCAGCTGCGCCCCGGCGAGGACCGTCCCCACCCCCCGTACGCCGGTCAGCACCGAGTCGAGGAACCGGGCCCCCGTCAGCCGCGCCTCGTCGAGCCCGCACTCCCGCAGCGCGCAGTCCAGGAACCGCGCGCCCTCCCCCGACTGGCCCGTGAGGTCGAGCCCGGTCAGTTCGAGGCCGTCGTAGTCCCCGTCCGGTTCGAGCCCTCCCTCGTACGCCTCCAGGGGAGGAAGCCGCAGCTCCGGCCGCCGCGCCCCCGCCACAGCCGCCTTCTTCTTCCGAGTCGTCGCCATGACCCCATGGTGATGTACGCCACTGACAACGCCCCGATGTCACGAACGCGACCCCGCCGCTCGTCCCCTTTGCGAGACCGGACACGGGGTCGACGAGAGGTCGACCCGATCGAGAGGGAGAGCGACATGCGGAAGCTCACGATCATCGGCGGCGGCTTCGCCGGACTGACCGCGGCCATCACCGCCGCCGAGGCGGGCGTCAAGGTGACCGTCCACGAGGCGCACCGGACCCCCGGTGGCCGGGCTCGCACCGCCGAGGGCCCGTACCTCGCCAACGAGGGCCCGCACGCGATCTACGCCGGCGGCCCGCACTGGACCTGGCTCAAGCAGCGCGGCCTCCTCGGCGCGCTGGCCCCGCTGCCGGTCTCCGAGGCCCTCAAGCTCCGCTTCCACCGCGGCGGTGCCCTGCGCCGCACCCCGCCGCTCGGGATGCTGCGCCAGTCCCTCCGCAACGCCGAACAGGCCCCCGTGGACGTCGACTTCCGCACCTGGGCCACCGGGCTCGTGGGCGAGCGGGGAGCGCACGCCGCCGCCACGTACGCGGCGGTCGCGACGTTCCACCACGACCCGGGCTCGCTCTCCGCACGCTTCGTGCAGGAGCGGCTCCATCGGGCGACCTCCGTGCCGCCGGAGGCGCACTTCATCCGGGGCGGCTGGGGTCAGCTGATCGAGCGGATGGTCGCGCACGCGTGGGAGGCAGGCGTACGGATCGAGACGTCGTCCCGTGTCGACAGCCTCGACGCCCTGCCGCTCGGCGAGGGTCCCGTGATCGTCGCCACCTCCCTGCCCGCCGCCTCCCGGCTCCTCGGCGACCCGTCGCTGACGTGGGAGAGCGGCCGTACGGTCCTGTTCGACCTGGCCCTGAGCACCCGCAAGGGCGACCCGTTCGTGGTCTCGGACCTGGACGCGCCGGGCTGGATCGAGCGGTTCACGGCCCAGGACCCGTCGCTGGCCCCGGCCGGACAGCAGCTGATCCAGGCCCAGCTGCCCATCGGCCCGGGCGAGTCGAAGGCGGACGGCGTCGCCCACGCGGAACGGCTCCTCGACCTCGGATTCCCGGGCTGGCGCGAGCGGGCTGTGTGGCGGCGGGACTCGGTGTGCCAGGGACGTACGGGAGCGGTCGACCTGCCCGGCACGACCTGGCGCGACCGGCCGGCCGTCGACCGGGGCGACGGTGTCTACCTGGTGGGCGACCAGGTGGCGGCGCCCGGCGTCCTCGCGGAGGTGTCGTTCACGAGCGCGGTGGAAGCGGTGTCGCTGGCCCTGCGCTCGGAACGAGGTGTCCTGAGGAAGGGCCTTGACCTCAAGCATGCTTGAGGTCGGAGGCTGTTCCTCGTCGGACAACGCCCACCCACGCGACGAACGGGGAACACCATGCACGCCATCCGCCTCCACGCCTTCGGCCCCGCCGAGAACCTCACGTACGAGGAGACCCCCGACCCCGTACCGGGCCCCGGCCAGGTCCGCATCAAGGTCGCGGCAGCCGGCGTACACCTCCTCGACACCGCGCTCAGGGAGGGGATGACGGGCCCGTTCCCGGCGCCCGCCGAGCTGCCCACCGTCCCCGGCCGCGAGGTCGCCGGCACCGTCGACGCCCTCGGCGAGGGCACCGACCCGGCCTGGCTCGGCAAGCGGGTCGTCGCCCACCTCGGCATGGCGCCCGGCGGGTACGCCGAACTCGCCGTCACCGACGCCACCCGCCTCCACGCCCTGGCCGACCACCTCGGCGAGGCGGAGGCCGTCGCCATGATCGGCACCGGCCGCACCACCCTGGGCATCCTGCAGTTCACGGCCCTCGGCCCCGACTCGGTGGCGGTCGTCCCCGCGGCGGCCGGCGGCATCGGCACCCTGCTCGTCCAGTACGCCAAGAACGCCGGCGCCACCGTCATCGGCCTCGCCGGCGGCCCCACGAAGGTCGCCCTCGTCGAGGAGAACGGCGCCGACCTGGCCGTCGACTACAAGCGGCCCGACTGGCCCGAGAAGGTCCGCGCCCACCTGGGCGGGCGCACCGCCACCGTCGTCTTCGACTCGGTCGGCGGCGACACCGGCCGCGCCGCCGTCGACCTCCTCGGCAAGGGCGGACAGCACGTCGTGTTCGGCTGGTCGGGCGCCGGACTCCACGACGGCGAGGCGCTCACCTTCACACCGGAGGAACTGGACGCGCGCGGCATCACCTCGGAGTCCGTCCTCGGCCCCGTCATGATCCGGAAGGCGGGCGGCGACGTCCGCAACCTCGAACTCGCCGCCCTCGACGCGGCGACCACCGGCACCCTCCGCCCGGCGGTCCACCGCTTCCCGCTCGCGGACGCGGCGGGCGCCCACCGCGCCCTGGAGAACAGGGGCACGACGGGCAAGGTGGTCCTGATCCCCTAGCGGGTGTCCTGCCGGCCTGATCGACACCGCACCCCTGAGGGGTGCGGTGGCCTCAGACGGCCCCGACGACATCCCAGGAGTGCGCCTTGAACTCCTTCAGGAAGTCGGGGTGGTCCTCCCACATCCGGGCGACGGAGCGCAGCACGTCCCAGTTGTGCTCCAGCGCCTGGTCCACCACCTGCCGCAGCTCCGGCGCCGACTCCCGCTTCTCCACGAGCCCGTTGACGGCGGAGGCGGCCTGCACGGTGTAGCGCGCGGCGCGCAGGGCCCGGGAGGTGTCGTCCATGCCGAAGCCGTGGTCACTGCCGTTCGCCGGGTCGAAGAGCGGCGTCAACCGCGCCTCGATGAAGGCCGTGATCCGCTGAAACCGCTGCTCGATGTCCGTAACCGTATCCATGACCCCTTTCCTACACCCCCGCCCCACCCAGCTCCGCCAGCGCCCCGTCCGTCAGCCGGTACACGGTCCACTCGTCCTGCGGGCGGGCGCCGAGGGACGCGTAGAAGTCGATCGACGGCTTGTTCCAGTTCAGTACGGACCACTCCAGGCGCTCGTACCCGCGCTCGACGCAGATCCGGGCCAGTTCGGTGAGCAGCGCCTTGCCGTGGCCGCCGCCGCGCACCTCCGGACGGACGTACAGGTCCTCCAGGTAGATGCCGTGGACCCCGCGCCAGGTCGAGAAGTTGAGGAACCAGATCGCGAAGCCGACGACCTCGCCCGCCTCGGTCTCGGCGACGTGCGCGAAGGCGGCGGGGCGGGCGCCGAAGAGGGCCTCGTGGAGCTGCTCCGGAGTCGTACGGACCTCGTCGAGGGCCTTCTCGTACTCCGCGAGGTCACGGACGAGGGAGTGGATGACGGGGACGTCGGCAGGCGTGGCTGTACGGATCATGGGGCCAGCCTGCCCCGCGCGGACCGGTCCTGGCCAGGAGGTTTCACCGGCCGGACCCCTCACCCCCGCGCGGACCGGTCCTCGCCAAGAGGATTCACCGGGCCGGACCCCTCACCCCCGCGCCGCCCGCAGGATCCGCGCCACCTCCACCTGCTCCGCGTCCAGACCCGGTTCCCCGTCCTCCACGTCCCACAGCCCGTTCTGCAGCACCCGCCCCAGCGTCCACGCCACCGCCCTCCCCCGGTCGCCGACGACCTCGGCGAGGAGGTCGAACCGCCACAGGAAGTCGTCGGGATCGAAGCGGTCCATCAGGGCCGGCAGCAGGTCGAAGCCCGGGTCGCCGGCGAGCGGCTTGGGGTCGATCGCCAGCCACGGTTCGCGCCCGGCCGCGAGGACATTGCCCAGGTGCAGGTCCCAGTGGAGGAGCCGGTCGCCCGCTTCGCCCGCCACCTCCCGTACGGCCGCCGCACAGTCACGCAGCACCGCCGCGTCGTCCGCGCCGAGGCGTGCGACCGCGTCCGGCACGTCCGCGAGCATCCCGGCCGCGATGTCGCCGAGCCGACGCAGCCCCTCCGGCGCGGGGACCGCCGTCAGCCGGGCGAGCAGTCCCGCCACGACGCCGAGCGCCTCCCGCGTGTCGCCGTGGGAGGTCAGCGGCCGGGCCTCGTCGAGCCGCTCCAGGAGCATCGTGCCCGTACCGGCGTCGTGGTCGAGGAGCCGCACCACACCGTCCCCGCCCCACGTGCGCAGACCGACGGGCTCCCCCTCGGTCTCGTCGTCGAGGATCTGCATCTTGAGCGCGGCCCGCGTGCCGTCCGCGACCCGCTCGACGGGCAGGACCAGGGAGGCCACCCCGTACATGGAGGGCCCCGTGACCCGCAGCCCCCACCGGTCGAGGAACTCCTCGGCCCGCTCCGGCAGCGCGGCGATGAACGCCCGCCCCGCCTCACCGTTGTACTTCGCCTGCGACGCCGCGAGTTCCTCGGGTACGTGAATCACCCCACGACCCTAGACAGCGGCGGCGCGCGGCGCCTTCGAGATTCGAGCCGCGTCGTACAGCGCCTCCCCGCCCTGCCGCCGAAGCACCCGTATCCACAGGGCCGGGGCCCCCGGTAACCTCCCGCCCACGCACCCGGAAGAGGGATACACATGAGTACGGTCAACGGCGGCATCTCGTTCTGGTACGCGCAGGACGGCGCCCCCGATCCCTGCGAACCGCTCCCCGGCGACACCACTGCCGACGTCTGCATCGTCGGCGGCGGCTACACCGGCCTGTGGACCGCCTACTACCTCAAGAAGGCCGTCCCCTTCCTCAACATCACCGTCCTCGAAGCGAAGTTCTGCGGGTACGGGGCCTCCGGCCGCAACGGCGGCTGGCTCTACAACGGCATCGCCGGCCGCGACCGCTACGCCAAGCTCCACGGCCACGAGGCCGCCGTCCGCCTCCAGCAGGCGATGAACGACACCGTCGGCGAGGTCCTCGACGTCTGCGAGACCGAGAAGATCGAGGCCGACCAGCACCGCGGCGGCGTCCTGGAAGTCGCCCTCTCCCCCGCCCAGCTCGCCCGCCTCAAGGAATTCCACGCCGCCGAGATCGCCTTCGGCGAGACCGACCGGGTCCTGTACGGAGCCCGCGAGACCGCCGACCGCATCCGCGTCACCGGCGCCGTCGGCTCCTCCTGGACCCCGCACGGCGCGCGCCTGCACCCGGTGAAGCTGGTGAAGGGCCTCGCGGCGGCCGTCGAGGCACTCGGCGTCACGATCCACGAGTCGACCCCGGTCACCGAGATCGAACCGAAGCACGCGGTCACCCCGTACGGCACCGTCCGCGCCCCGTACATCCTGCGCTGCACCGAGGGCTTCACGGCCTCCCTCGCGGGCCAGCGCCGCACCTGGCTGCCGATGAACTCCTCGATGATCGCCACCGAGCCGCTCACCGACGCCCAGTGGGAGTCGATCGGCTGGGACGGCCGCGAGACCCTCGGCGACATGGCGCACGCCTACATGTACGCCCAGCGCACCGCCGACGGCCGCATCGCACTCGGCGGCCGGGGAGTCCCTTACCGCTTCGGCTCGAGGACCGACAACGACGGTCGCACCCAGCCGCAGACGATCGAGGCCCTCCGCGACGTCCTGGTCCGCTTCTTCCCCCAGCTGGCAGGGGTACGGGTGGACCACGCCTGGTCCGGCGTCCTCGGCGTCCCGCGCGACTGGTGCGCCACGGTCACCCTGGACCGCTCGACGGGCCTGGGCTGGGCAGGCGGCTACGTGGGCTCGGGCGTCGCCACGGCCAACCTCGCGGCCCGCACGCTCCGCGACCTCATCCAGCAGGACTCGGGCCAGTCGGGCCCGACCGACCTCACCGCCCTCCCCTGGGTGAACCACAAGGTCCGCAAGTGGGAACCGGAGCCGCTGCGCTGGCTGGGAGTCCAGACGATGTACGCGGCCTTCCGGGGCGCGGACCGCCGCGAGGCGACGGGCCACGCGGCGAAGACGGACAGGGTGGCGGTCCTGGCGAACCGCCTGAGCGGCCGCTGACGGCAGGAACCTCGGAGGCCGCTGACGGGAGGGACCTCGGCGACTGCCGGCGGCAGGAACCTCGGCGACTGCCGGCGGCAGGAACCTCGTCGGCTGCCGGCGGGAGGAGCCTCGTCGGCTGCCGGCGGGAGGGAGGGGAGCGCGGGACGCTCCCCTCCCTCTCCCTCTGTCGGCTCACTCCACTTCGATACCGAAGTCCCCGACGAGCTCCTCCAGCCCGCCCTGATACCCCTTGCCGCCCAGGACGAAGTCCCAGTCGCCGCCGGCGCGCCGACGGAAGGACCCGAGGACGAGCGCGGTCTCACCGGGCCGCCCGTCGGAGACGACGAGCCGGTCGAGCTCGGTGCCGGAGTCGTCGCGCAGCCGGATGCCGGCGTCGGTGAACCCGCCGAGATCGGCGTCCGGATTCACCTCGGGGTCGACGGCTGCGACGAGCACGAGCCGGTCGGCGGACGCCGGCAACGCGTCGAAGCCGACGCGGACGGCGGCCCGGTCGCCGGGCGGGGTGGCGACCATGGCGACGGAACCGTCGGGTGTGGAGGGGTTGTTGAAGAAGACGAACCACTCGTCGCCGAGAACCCGCTGACCGGAGCAGACGAGCGCGCAGACGTCGAGCGAGGCGGACCCGGCCCAGTCCATCCCGAGCAGGTTGAAGTCGTCGTCGGCCTCGGCCGTGGGTCCGACGGGAGCGGGCGCGGGTGTCGCCGCGGGTCCCAACCGCCCCCGGAGCCCGTGCTGATGCAGCAGATCGACGAGCTCCGTCCCGGAGATGAGGGTCAGCGGCTTGCCGTTGGCGAAGGTGTAGGAGCCGGGCCCGAACCCTGAAGTGGTGACGAGAACACCCTTGTTGGCACCGGCGCCCTGCACGGTCCCGAAGAGGTCGCGTACGGCGGAGGGAGGGACCGTGTTCCGGTACCGCTTGACCTGGACGAGGATGGATCCGCCGCTGATGGGATCGGGGTCGAGGGCCTCGACGTCCACGCCACCGTCGTTGGACCGACGGGTGGTGACGGCCTGAAGCCCCCGCGCACGGAAGAGCTCGGCGACGAGCCCCTCGAAAGCGATGGGATCCATGGCGAGCAGATCGGGCTCCTCCCCGTCCCCCTGCACGACGACGTCGGCCCCGACCTGCTCAGGGGTCAGCAGCGGCGCGACGGCGACCCGCTCGTCGGGCTTGGCGGACAGCTTCCCGGAAAGCGCGCCGGTCAGGCACTCCACAGCGCCGACGAACTCCAGGTTCAGCCGCTCGAAGCCGCCCCGCTCCACGACCACGGAGGCGACGCACACCCGCGAGGCCAGCCCGGTGGCGGGATCGACGCCCCCCACGTACCCGTTGAGCGCAACCCTCCCCAGGGCACCGAACCGATCGGCGGCGAAAAGCTCCCGTACGACGAGAAGCACGCTCTGCGCGAGCACGTCCCGGTAGAGGGCCCGCCGCTGGGTGACGGGCCGGGGGACTTCCTTCTCCTGATCGGTACTGGGCAGGTATTTGACGCCCTTGGCCTCGGGCACGATGTCGTACCCGGGCAGGTCCCAGTCGAGAACGAGGCCGCGCCCGCCCCGGTCGTAGGCGGCGGACACCTCGCGGGGAAAGCCCTCGGGCCACCCGGCGGAGGAGAAGAGCACGGCCGAGAAGAACTCGACGACGGTCTCGGGATCCCCGCTCGTGAGGGCGGCCTCGGTCCCGGCGACCCCACTGTTGTGCGCACGAATCTCGGCAAGCCGGTCCGCGGCCCACTCGTCGTACGCCCTCCGGTAGGCGGCCAACTGCTCGACCCGCCGGGCCTCGGCGGCCTGAGCCGCGTACCAGTCCCGCTCGAACCGGGCGCGCGCGTCCCGCTCGGCCTGGGCACGCCCGGAAGCCGTCCAGGCGGCCTCGGGCTGATAGAACCGCTGATCCGGCATGGGTACGGGCTCGCCCAAGGGCCCGGGCGAGAACGGCTCGACGTCCTCCCCGCGCCGCAAGGCCTCGACGCTGAAGGCGGGCGCCCGACACCCGGCGGCCAGCAAGCCCTCCAACACCCGCACCCGAGCGTCCAACTCCTGGGTACGCCGCAGAGCATCGGCGTCCCGCTGCTGCCGATAGGCGGCCCGCTGCTCCCGCTGCATCCGGGCGACATCCCGCTCGTGAGCCCGCTGCACGCGCTCGGCGTCCCGCTGCTGCCGCAGCACGGCCTGATGCTGCCCCTCCCGCTGCCGCTGAGCCACCCGCTGCTGCTCGGCCCACACCCCGATAGGCCCCCCGGCCCGCCGACTCATCCGCCACACCCTCCCCGACAACACCCCACGCCACCGACAAACCCCCGTGACGAACAAGTGTCGCGGACCGACAAGCCCCGGAACACAAGAACGCCGGACCAAGGCCCTGTTGATGCCGCAAGGTGCGTGTAAGACGCTGTCCACCTGAGCTCACGCGAGGTCAGAGGCAGCAGACGGCAGACGGCAGACGGCAGACGGCAACCGAGCTGGGGGCCCCCATGGACCAAGTAGGAGCGGCTGAACCGCTCACCGCCGGCGGGAGCGACGACGACCGCCAGGGCGGCGGGCGCGGTCTGTGCCGCACGCCGTGGCCGCCACGCGGCACAGCGCCTCCACGGCGCCCTGGAGGCGAAGCATCACCCCTGGCCTCACGTCCGTCGTCGTTCTGAGCGATCGCCCCATTCAGACATGTCCCCACCCAGGAGGCGTAAATTGCCGAATGAGCTTCCCTTTTCCTATCAAGAATTCAGCGACTGGTACGACGCACACAAGAGGAAGTACCTCGACACCGCCAAGGACGCTGCCGCACGAGCGTTATCCGAATACCTGGAAGACAAACTCAGCGAGATGGAGGGCGCTCGCGTCAGGATCACCGGCAGGCGAGTCAAGAGCAAGGCTCGGACATGGAGAAAGCTCAACCTGCCGAAGTACCGCGATTCGATCAACCGCTTGGACGAGATTCCACAGATCATCGACGATCTCGTCGGACTCCGCATCACGTGCAACAACCAATCGGACGTCATCCGGGTGATGAGGCTGGTCGAGGCCCTTCCGGTCGCCGACGGGACCTTCGAATCCGTCCTCACCCAGGAGGCCGACTCCTGGAAGAACTACTCCGACGACCCCAAGCCCAGCGGCTACCGCGCGGTCCACGTCAACCTGCTGACCGCGATTCCCCTGAGCGTCGACTGGCACCTCGTGACGTGCGAATTGCAGGTCAGGACCCTCCTGCAGGACGGCTGGGGAGAACTGACGCACGAGGACACCTACAAGCCGGGCAGCGAGCCGCCCGTACTGGTGCGAACGCTCAGCAGGCGGATGGCCGACCTGCTCGCCGCGGTGGACGACATCGCGCAGGACTTGCGAGAAGAGTTGGATCGACTCTCCGTCGCGGCCATCGACGAGCCCACGGAAGCCGCATCGATAGCATTGCAGCTGGTCCCGGAAGAGATCCCGGCAGAAGCCAGAAGCGAGGCGGGATCGCAGGAGGCCGCCACGCGGTACCTGCGGGAACGCCTGGACAACCTGAATCGCCCGATCGATCTCGCGAGCCTGGCCTGGGAGCTCCAGCGCGAATTCGGGCAGGAGGTCAGCCAGGGCTGGTTCGGATTCCATTCGTTCAAATCACTCGTCCGGGCATCGTCGCGCGGAGTGACGATCACGGATCGGCCGCCGGCCTACGTCATGCCCGCCGATTTCGTGGCATCGGCCGCGGCGGGTTCGATCGCACCCACGAACATTCCACGGGCGGCACGCACCCTCAAAGAGATCGACAAGAACTTCCCGCTCGTCAGCGAAGAGCAGCTCGACGCCGCCTACGAGAGGCTGGCTCGCGCATCCGAGGAAGCCGACTGGACCGAGTCGATCACGGAACTCTCCCGGGTCAACGACTTGACTCGTCGAGCACGTCAGCTCGACTCCACGCTCCCTTCCGTTTCGAGGCCCCATCTGGACTACATCGCGAAGGCCCTTCTCTTCTCCAAGAATCTACGCGGCCCTCTGACGACGGATCAGATCAAGGGCATCTACTCCACCTTCATCGTCAAGCGGATCGAGAGCGTCGTGGCCCTCGAAGAAGAAGAGCGGCAGGCCTTGCTGGCCTGGCTGACGTAGCCCGGCCGGGGAGCAGCTGAGGCCGGCACCGCCGCCGACGCCACCCACAGGGGCCGAAACCCCCTGTGGGTGGCGAACCTTCACGAGCGGGCCAAGCCGGGTGAGGACACGGAGGACCGCCCGGCCGTTCATGATCGACTGGTGGACACCGGCGTCGGGACCCGACAGGATCAGTGGATGTCGAGGTGTGAACGGCCGTTGGTGGTCGCCGTATGCGGGTCCCCGGGGGCCGGAAAGACCACCGTCGCCGGAGCGACGGCGCGCCACCTAGGGGTGCCGTTCCTGACCCGGGACGAGATCAAGGCCGGCCTCGGGCTGTCCTCCGCTTCCGTGGCCGAGGACGATGGTGTTCAGCTCACCCCGGACTTCCACATCGCCGGCGGCCCACTGAGCCTCCGCGCCGAGTCCGTCATGGTCGACACGGCCCGGCTCCTCGCCTCCTCAGGGCTGAGCTTCGTCGTGGAATCCTCCGTCTTGTCGCGCAAGCTGCTGGACACACTCCGCGCATGTGACGCCCAGGTGCTCGCAGTTCACGTCGTGGCCCGCGACTCGGTGATCGCCGAGCGCCTCCGCGCCCGCGCGGCCAGAGGCGGGGCAGTCGACCGACAGCTCGCCGCTCAGTTCCAGCGAGGCGAGATGAAGCCGTCGATCTTCGCTCCGCCTGCGGAAGCCGACGCCATCGTCGAAGTCGAGACCTCAAGCGATGGCGCCCCGGACATCGACCCCATCGAGGCAGCCGTCGTCACCCTGCTTCGGGTACGAGATGCAGCCTCACCATCTCTCAGTGGAACAGGGTGACGTGGGAGCACCGACCCGGCGCCTGCACGCCGGCCCTGCCCCGGATCAGCACGACGGCCGCAGCGGCTGAACCTGCCGATCAAGCTGTCATTCGAGGGTCGCGATGGCGAGGCCGGCGAGCGCGACCACGGGTGAGCCGAGAAAGACGATGCCACCCGCGAGCCGGAAGAACCAGGCACCGAATCGCGACGGCTCCGTAAGGCTCATGTCCAGCGTCCGCGCTGCGGTCACAGCCCTGACGGCGTTGCGCCGCTCGACTGCCTTGTCCGCCGCGCCTCGCACGTTGAAGAGGAACATCGCCCCCCACGCCACGCCCGCCAGTCCCAGTACGAACAGCGCGATACCCACAACCACAACCGATCCCCTCCCCTGAGCACCGCTGTGACCAGCGGTCGTCCGAGGATGATGCCAGCCGGCCCGTGGGCGAGTACGGGCAGCCATGGGTCGGGGTCCAGTCCGCCCGGCGGGTCGATCGGGACCTCGTGGAGAATCTCGCAGAGGGTGGCGGGGCCGCGGGGACGACATCGGTCCGACGTCGTCGATGTCAGCCGTGGATGTCGGAACCGACGGACTCGGCCGAGCACCGCGGGCCCATACTTCACCCTGTGCGCATAGCCGGACGCTCTCAACTCGCCCTTCGGTGCGGCATCTGGGTCGGTGCCGTGCTCACCGCCCCCTTGCTCCTCGTAGCCGGCGGTCCAGCCTACGAACGCCTCAGGCGCCACTTGTACCGCGAAGAGGGGCCGGGCCTCCTGTCGAAGGAGGAGGGCTGGGTGCATCCGGCGTACTTCGTGCTGACCAACGGCCTGGTCTTGGCCCTGACCCGGCCGACTCGCCGCAGCAAAACGCCGAGAACAGGATCGCGACGCCAAATGCCGAAGACCCCCGACCAAGATCGGTCGGGGGTCTTCGCATGTCCTGCCTGGAGCCCCCTGTCGGGTTCGAACCGACGACCCCCGCTTTACATGTTCGCTCCCTGGGCCGTGCGAGCTGCTCGGACATCTGCTTGCCGACCGGTTCGGCATCCAGTCCAGGACGCCGAGATGCGGGGCAGTCTGGCGACGTTGATGTCAGCCGGTGATGTCAGACCGCTGGGTGTTCGTGCGGCAGAGGATCGCGTACGAATGCGGCACACCGCTCGTCGCAGGCTCCCATGGCCTGGAAGTTCTGACGTGCCTCCGTGAGGCTCAGTCGACCGTTCGGACCACCTCGAACCTGGTCGGCGTCGTGGTCGTCCTGTCCGTCGTCCTCCCAGAAGCACACAGGACAGATGTCGAAGCTGCCACGCTCATCGAGCGTCAGGAAGCCGCAGCAGGGACAGCGGTACGGGCTGACCTCGGCCTTCCCATCACTCCCGGGGCTCAACCAAAGAGCTCCAGTCCGTTCCAGCTGCGTTCGCCGGCCATCGCCCACGCATCCAGTAGCTGCCGGGCCTCGGTCTCAGGGGCGGCCAGCCAGACAGTCTGTGAGCCACCATGTGTCGGCACGCTCGCCTCATCCCAGTCGACCCGCCCCTCGCTGCAGCATGCGCACAGCATGTGGCAGCTGCTCGCCGGCTCGGCACCGAAGTCCTGCGCGAAGAATGAAGCCACCAAGGCGTCGACGTCGGATGCATCCGCTGCGTCTACGGTCGCATGCAGCGTCGGCAGCGGAGAGGCCTCGAAGAGCAGCAATTCGTCGAAGACAGCGACTCTCTGGCCGTTGTACGTCCGCTCGCCGGTCGGCTCCCCATCGTGCACAACGATCTCCCCGAAGCGCCGGCCTTTCGCGGCAGGAACGTTCATCACGCGTCCTCGCGTCGGGCAGAGCCGCTGGATCCAGACCACCTCGCGCTCGCCGCCCGTGTCCAGCCGTACGCACGCCGGGCCGAAGGCGCCGTTGATCTCCCCCTCGCCCTCTGGCATCGGAATCCCGAAACCCTCCCAAGCGTCACGGGCGGTCGACCAGTCACGCTGGATCGTGGCAGCGACCCCCAGGTTCCAAAACGCCGGGTCCTGCTCGCCGCGCGGCGAGCGGGCAGCAGCCTCACGGCCGAGTTCGTAGGCCTTTGCCCAGTTACGCAGAAACTTGTACGCCAGTGCTGCGTCGTACCACCACTCCGCGCTGGGACCCTCGTCCGGATAGTGAGCAAGGACCTGCTCGTACAGCTCGGCGGAACGCAGCCACTCCTCCGCATCCCACATCTCGCGAGCCCGTTCCAGCAACTGCTTCGCCTCGGATTTCTCCACGCCCCTGCCCCTCCCTCTGACCAGGGAGGGAGTTTCGCACGACGACTGAAGGGGTGCTGGGAAGGGGTGTCGAAACGGTTGCGCCCAGGGGAGTGGTGTACGGGTTCGACCTGATCCGGGGCCAGCAAGGTCAGAGGCCGGTAGCAAATTTGCTACCGGCCTCTGACCTTGCACTTCAGCGTCGGGGTGGCGGGATTTGAACCCACGACCTCTTCGTCCCGAAGCAACTCGGGGTAGGGCCCCGCCTTGGCCTGGCATGCCTCTCACCTGCGTGGATGGTCCGCAGGCGTTCGCGCTCGTTCGCCGCTGTTCGTCGGCGTTGTCACGCAGTTAGACACTCAGCGTGCAACGGCCAATCACGGGACAGGGCGGTTGTCAGTGCAGGCATCTATGGTCTCAAGCGCGCGGTCGGCTTCCGGGGGTTCCAGCTCTGAAAGGAATGGTTGCATCCCCGGCCTGTCTGGGGGTGGCCCGGAGACTCGTCCGGGACCTAACCGACGGCCGGGCTTCGTCGATGGCCAGGAGATCACCTGCCAGCGTCGGCCGCGCACCACTCCTTGCCTGGGCGCGGCGAACATACGCGTTCCAGTCGGCACAGTCAGGGCGCGTTGCAGGAAGTGATGTTAAGCGGCAAGTTCGGGGGAGTGCGGCGGTGCAAGCAACTCGCTCTCGCCTGGTTGCGCAGGGATGGCAACGGTGTCCCGAGCAGCCCGTGCGAAGTCGCGTTGTGCTTGCCAACGGGCGCGT
Source organism: Streptomyces sp. NBC_00250 (assembly GCF_036192275.1). Lineage (NCBI taxonomy): Bacteria > Bacillati > Actinomycetota > Actinomycetes > Kitasatosporales > Streptomycetaceae > Streptomyces > Streptomyces sp. NBC_00250. The sequence continues at coordinate 4,290,639 of NZ_CP108088.1, forward strand.
GACGCTGCGATCAATTCTTCCTTCGAATCAGGGTGTCGATGGAACTTGCCAGCCTTCGCACCTTCGGCCATTAGAGCATTCGCGGCCTGGTCTGCCAGGTCGGCCACCTCGGCCGGCCCTTCGATGGTCACCAGCGCCAGAAGTGGCCACAGCTCCGCCAGTCTCTCATCAGCTTGTGTAGCGGCGTTGAGGTAAGTCTCCTCGGAGACTCGAGCTTCCGGCTTGACCATCGCGCCTATCGCGTGTGCAGTCCGCACTGCCTGATTTATGAACTGTACGTACGCTTCCTTGCGTGTTGTGCGGTATTGGTCTCGCCTGGCCTCATCTCGCTCCTTGTTCGTCAACCTCTCTTGGTGTCTGAACTGGTGACGATTAGTTAGCAAACTGAGCCAACTGGTGATGCCAGCGCCGGCAAGCGTTGACAACGCAGTGATCAGTGCAATCGAAGCTGCATCGCTCATAAGTCCATTCTGCTTTGGGGTACTGACATGAGGTGCTGAACGGCTCCATCGCCCGACATCGGCCACCCCAACTCCCATCCCGTCTGCCACACCCCACCGGCCGGCACCCGTGTACCGGCCCCCTCCATCCCGGAGCCTGAGCGCCCCCGCCGGAGGCATCGTCTTGAGCCGCACTCGCGGACTGCCTCGGCCGCTTCGCGGTTCGTCACCCATCAACCCGAGCTGTCAGGCGTGCGGGCCGGCGGCTGGGCTGGAGCGGGGCGGAGACAGGAGCGCAGGCCCGGGCGACGGGCCGCGCGCGCCGCGCCGCGCGCGGCGGGTGCCTTGAGAAGCGCCGCTCGTCTCAGGTGTGTGATCGGGATGGTGCCCGTAAGAGCCTCGGCCGCAGCTTCGGGCTCCGCAGCGGCCACCCAGAACCCGCCCGGCCGGTTGCCCAGTGCCCGCTCTTCCTCGACCAACGAGGTGTGCGTTGCCCGTTCCTCCTGTGGCCCCGGCTCGGCCGCGCGCAAGGCTGCTCGCTTCTCGCTAGCCACCGCTTTGAGGCGTTGATCAGTGACGACTAGGGGCTTTTGCCCTTCGTCGAGGACGAGAGAGCCATCGCCCAGCACGAGCCATTCGGCTTGCTCGTCCTGCACTCGAAGTACGGCGACCATCGCTGACGGGGAGAACGGACTGTCCGCATCGCAGGTCCCCCGGTGAAGATCCGCCGTCCGCTCAATGGCGGTAGCGAGGCAGTGAGTCGGGTTCCGTCGGCTTTCGGTGGCCTCTCTGTGCAGCGAGTTGCCCCGCCTCTGGACGAACCAAGCCACGCCGTGGATGCATCCGGTGGGCAGTCCCTTGGGCATCCCAGTACCGTCCAGCACCACGAGGCACTCGGCGCTGCCGATCGCGAGGTCCTCGTTGGGTCCCCCAGGTCGGGGGTGCTGGACAGGGCGACATCCACGTCAGCTCACCTCGTGCAGGAGCAGGGGCACAGCACGACCCGGGCCGCGCTGATCTACCAGCACATGACGAGCGACCGTGATCAGCACATCGCGGGGAAGCTCGGCGAGATGATCCGCCAGGCCCGCCAAGCCCGCCCGGAAGGGCCATCTGGCACGTAGGTGGCACGGCCGTGATCATGCGAAAGGGCCAGCGCCGGGGAAACATGCCCCTGCGCTGGCCCTTTTCGTTGAGCCCCCTGTCGGGTTCGAACCGACGACCCCCGCTTTACAAGTTCGATCGAACCGACCATACGCAGCCAACGGCCGAGGGCTCACCTGCCGCTGTCGACCACCTGTGGCCTCCCGCATCCACCGCCGTTGATGTCAGCCGTGGACGTCAGCCGCCGGTCACCACCAAGACCGCTTCTTCTTCCGAAGCTCCTGCTTCTTCGCTTCAGCTTCCTTCTTCTTTCGATCCTCCTGTGCGCGGGCAGTCCACGCTCCCTGATGCTGATAGCACTGACCGCTGCCCACGACAGCCAGTCGCATACACCGACCCCCGCCTTTCTTTGGAGCCCCACACTTCGGCTGGGTCACGTCCTCTCCCTCCCAAGAGCCCGCACGGACCCTCGCAGCGTCTCTACAACCTCGCGGGCTGGGAAGGCGCACACGGGAGCACGCTGAGGCGCATGGCTCAGGGTCCATCGGTCGACTTGCCGGCCGACTGGCCCTGACTGTGTCAGCCGAGAGCTGCTGATCCTGGTAACAGGCCGTCGTAGGTGCCCCCGCCTAGCCAAAGCGGGTGGGATCACAACCTCTTTACAAGAGCGGGAGGGCGGCCTTGTGCCTGACCTGCACGGTTGGGGCTGCGCTGATCCTTTGCGCTGGCGCCGACCGCACCCCATTCACCATGGGTCCCCGCCCTATCTGGCACGGGTGTGGCACGACGGTGAAACCGTCGATAGGAGTGTCTACCAGTTGCGCCACGTGTCCGTGAGCTCATATCGCCCGAGCCCGTGCCGGGCGGTCAGCGCGACCACGTCGACGCCGTGCTCAGTCAGAGTCGTGTCGATGTAGTCGCACAGCGCCTCACGTTCGTCCGTCTCGTAGCCGCAGTGGATGTCGTCCACGGCATTCAGGGCCAGGACGACGCGCTCGACCACGGCGAAAACATTGACATCCTCTGCGCTGTCCAGCCCGGCCACGTCCGCGTCGAAGGCGTCGAGGACAGTATCGGTCGCCACCAGGAGCTCATCCGGATACAAGTCGGCCATGCAAGCGCAGTCAGGATCCAGAGTTCCGGCAGCCAGTTGCTCGGCCTCACGGCCTATGCCCTCGCGCCAGCTCGTTGTCGGTCTCTCAGCCATGGCGCGGACCGTACAACGCACCTCTGGGAGCAGGTCTGATGCGCGATCGCGGCATGAGCTTGGGAATCACCGATCTTCCAGCCGAGCTTGGCTTCTGACCAGCGCATACGGGCGCCACAGCGAACCCTGAGGCTCCCTGTGGCACCCGTCGTTGACCGCCGTTACCCGCTCTGTCTGGCACGTGAGTGGCAGGCGGGTCCTGGGCTGCCACCTCCCGATCCGTAGCTCTAGCCGGATCGGTCAATGGCGGTCATACCGGCCGCTCCGAGGCCTTAGAGGGGCGCTATCGGACGGGGCCGGTTGCTGGGGTTGCGGTCCGGCGCTGCTGTATCGCTACCGAAAAGCGGTGACGACCGTCCCTACTCCAACGAGCAGGGTTCCGATGGCCGTCAAGACCATGGCCAGAGATCGGGTGTTGACGCTGGCGTTGCGGTCACTAGGCTCAGGCTCGGTAGGTGCGTCCAGCTTAGACATAGAGGACTCCTTACTGTCGGCGCGCCCGTTGGGCTCGCGTCGGCTAGGCCTCGCCCCCTCACGTCTCGCCAGACTGGGGCGGGGCCACTCTTTTCGCGAGCGAACCTAACAGCGTGCGGACATCGGCCAGTCGGGCAGACACTCAATCCGGCACGACGCCGACAATGGCAATTAGCCACCCCGAAGCAATTCATGAATGGCAAAACCAAAGCGCAGGTGAACCAAGCTGAGCTGCGAATATTCGCACGGCATATGCCGGGGGTGTCCGGAAGAGCCTTTGTGTCATATGCCAAGGACGCTTGTCTGTGCTGGACAATCCGGGTATGACCCCTCAAATCTCCCCCTCAGCCGGGGAAGTGAATTGGCTGAAAATCGCACCCCGTCGTCCGAGCCGCTTCCAGCCCGTGCTGTCATCCCGGCTGCCGCCGACCCGCACGTACATGAAGTGAGTGCGGGCCTGGCGTCGGACGACGTACTCATCAGCCACGGTGAGACCGGTACCGACGCGGAGCGACCACACCGGCCTCTGCCACTTCGCGGCAGCAGCTGCTCCCCGCCCGCCCCTTCCCGGTGGTGCGGTCGCCTCACGCTCTCGTCATCCGTGACGGCGGGGGTACGGCGCCCCGCCCTCCTCAGGCCCGGCAGTCGGCCGGCCATGCGCAAGAGGCCACCCCTCCCTCGCCGCTAGCCGTCTCTTGGTCGCCCGTCTTGGCCGCAGTCGGCAGCGCTCGAAGCGTTCTGGGTCTGGGCAATCATCGAAACCCTCCGGCATACCGGCATCCGCCGCGAAGAGCTCCTGGAGATCACCCACCTCGCGTTGGTTTCCTACCGGCTAACCGACACCGGGGAACTCGTCCCACTCCTCCAGATCCTTCCCTCGAAGACCAACCAGGAGCGGCTGCTGCTGGTCAGCCCGGAACTGGCCAGCGTCCTTGCCACCGTCATCACGCGCGTCCGCAACGCCAACGGCGGCAGAATTCCCCTGGTCAGCCAGTACGACAGCCACGAACGCGTCTTCGGCCCGATGCTCCCGCACCTGTTCCAGCGCCGTGCCCGCGGCCACCGCACCGAGGTCATCAGCCACGGGACCGTCCAAGACCTCCTTGACCGCGCTCTCGACCGGGCCGGACTCCGGGACGCAGCAGGCGAACCACTGAGGTTCACCCCTCACGACTTCCGCAGGATGTTCGCCACCGAAGCCGTCACCGGAGGTCTGCCCGTCCACATCGCCGCCCGTCTCCTGGGGCACGAAGACCTCAACACCACCCAGGCATACCTCGCGGTCTTCCAAGACGACCTGATCCGCCCCTACAGGTCCTTCCTCGACCAGCGTCGCGCCCTGCGGCCCGAGGCCGAATACCGCGAGCCCACCGACGAGGAGTGGCGCGAGTTCCAGCAACACTTCGCCCTACGCAAGATCGAACTGGGCACTTGCGGACGGCCTTACGGGACGCCCTGCAAGCACGAACACGCCTGCGTCCGCTGCCCCATGCTCCGCATGGACCCCAGCCAGCGGAGACGCCTCATCGAGATCATCAAAAGCCTGAGCGACCGCATCGACGAGGCCAAGCTCAACGGATGGCTCGGCGAAGCCGAAGGCCTCCGTGTCAGCCTCCAAGCCGCACGCAAGAAGCTGGCCGCCCTTGATCGGGCCACGACACCCAGCACTGCCCGCATCACTGATCTCGGCATCCCACAGATCAAGAAGTCCTGACGAGTATGCGAGGTGCGGCTGGTCAAAGCAGCCGCACCTCGCCTCCTCACGCTGCTTCTCACAGTCAGGGAACAAACCTGCGATGCCACCACCACTCCGACGTCGGTGTTCCCGGGTCAGCAAGCGACCGTGACTCGAAGATCCGGTCATAGGGCTTGATGAGCGCCCGCAGTTCCTTTGCAGCATGAGCCGGCAGCTGCATCGCAGTCGCCTCCAAGAGATCACGCGCGGCGAGATGAACACGACAGCACTCAAGCACGCCGCAATCGTCCTCCCTGAACCGCAGGAAGCGCGCTGGACCTTGGACCGACCTCTTCCAGACGGAAAACGCTCGCCCAACGGCACCAGCGCCGAACTGGCCGGCCTCCAGCCGGGCAACCGCGCTGGCAGCAGTGCCGGACAGACCAGGCACCACCTCCGCTCCGCGGGTGACCCGATCAGTTGTCGCAGCCCGGACGGCTGCCGGATTCCTACGAGGCATCGCTTCGTCTGCTCATCACCATGCACTCAGGTTCCACGGTCGACCTCGACGCCTCAAAGCCTTTTCTTCTCTTCGTTGCTCATAGGTGGAGACCATGATCGATTTCTTAGTACGGGAAAACGACTTCAAGGCCATCAACGACACCCACGGCCACGCCGCCGGAGACGCGGTCCTCACCGCCACCGCCCAGCGCCTGAGCGACTGGTGCGGACGCCACGGCATCGCCGCCCGCCTCGGCGGAGACGAGTTCGCCGCCATCGTCACCGACCCCGGCCACACCGCCGGCCTCTTCGCCCTGCGGATCGCGCTGGACGAGCCGGTCACGCACAGCGGTCACGCCCTGCCGGTCTCGGCCTCGGTCGGGCACTGCCACCGCGACCAGCTGCCGGTCCCGGTTCTGACCGACGCCCTCTCGGCCGCCGACGCCTCGATGTACGCGGCCAAGGGCCATGGCAGGCGCAACACACGCTGAGCGGCCCCCGGGACGGCCTCGGTCGCCAAACTTCCGCCGCCCCGGGCGCCTCAACCCCTCCCAGATCCAACGGACCCGAAAGGGACAGCTCATGATGCCCCAGACCACCCCTCGCGTCTGCCGCGACTGCGACGGCTTCGCCACCGCCACCATCACCACCGGCCTCCCCGCCACCGACGGAACCCGGGCCACCATCCCCGTCCACTGCCCCACCTGCCGCGGCCTCGGCCGCACCTTCCCCGCCGCCCTCACCCGCGCCGGGAAGTGACCCGTTGACCGACGCCGCCCTCCAGGCGGGCCTGGACCCGGCCACCCTGAGCGACCTGCTCCGGATGGCCGGGTCCCCCGGCTTCGACCGCCTCACCGAACAACTCCGCCGCACCGGCGGCTGCACCGCCCCCATCCGCCTCACCGGCGGCACCAAGACCCTCGACCCCGCCACCAGGACCGTCCTCCACGCGTACAACACCGACGCCGAACCCGGCGGGGTCCTCCGCGTCGCATGCGGCAACCGGCGAGCCTCCCGCTGCCCCTCCTGCGCCTGGACCTACGCAGGCGACACCTACCACCTCATCCGCGCCGGACTCGTCGGCAACCCCGACAAGGGCACCCCGGAGACCATCCGCGACCACCCCCGAGTCTTCGCCACCCTCACCGCCCCGTCCTTCGGCCCTGTCCACAACCGGCCCGGGGAACGACCCTGCCGCTGCGGGAAGCAGCACCAAGAGGACGCGCCCGAACTCGGCACCCCGCTCAACCCGTACGCGTACGACTACGCGGGCGCTGTCCTCTGGAACAACCACGCCTCCGAACTCTGGCGCTACTTCACGATCTACCTCCGCCGTGAGATCGCCGGACGCGCCGGCCTCACCCAGAAAACCGCCCGCGAACAGTCCCGCGTCTCCTTCGGCAAGGTCGCCGAGTACCAAAAGCGCGGCGCCGTCCACTTCCACGCCGTCATCCGCTTCGACGGCCCCGCAGGCGCCCACACCCCGCCCCCGCACTGGGCCACCCTCGAACTCCTCACCGACGCCATCCACGCCGCCGCCACCCGCGTCCAAGTGGTCGTCCCCGCCGCTCCCGCGCACGGCGTCAGCCAGGACCTGACGCTCACTTGGGGCGCCCAGCTCGACGTCCAGCCCATCGGCGCCTTCGGCCAGGGCGAAGACCTCACCGAACAGGCCGTCGCCGCCTACGTCGCCAAGTACGCCACCAAAGCCGCCGAGACCACCGGCTCCGTCGACCACCCCGTCGGCAACAAGGAAGCCCTGATCCTCCTCGACGTCCCCGACCACCCCCGGCGGCTGATGGAAGCCTGCATCGACCTCGATCCGGCCTACCCCGACCGGCGCCTCCGCGCCTGGGCCCACATGCTCGGCTTCCGCGGCCACTTCTCCACCAAATCCCGCCGCTACTCCACCACCCTCGGCGCCCTACGCCAGGTCCGCGCCGACTACCGCGCCCACCAACAACGCACCGCCCTCGGCCTCCCCGACCCCGGCGAACACCCGGAGTCCACCACCCTCGTCCTCGCCCACTGGACCTACGCCGGCCACGGCCACACACCCGGCGAGTCATGGCTCGCCGCCAACATCCGCCGCGACATCCAGCACAACCGCGAACACGCCCGCGAGATCCGCACCCAACTCGAATTGTCAGCCGAAGGGGAGTGGTGACCATGTCCGCACGTCTGCTCACTGTCGACCAGGTCGCCGAACTCCTCGGCACCACCGTCCGGTTCCCTCGGCGGCTGATCGAGGAACGACGCATCACCTTCGTCAAGGTCGGACGCCACGTCCGCATCCCGGAGCCCGCCATCGAGGCGTACATCGCGTCGCACACCGTGCAGCCAGTCGAGCGTCGCTACGGGAAGGTGGCCTGATGGCGAACCGCAAGGGCCAGCGCCGTCGGTTCGGCACTGTGCGGCAGCTCGCGTCCGGCCGCTGGCAGGCTCGCTACCGCGACCCGCTGTCGGGCGAGACCAAGTCCGCGCCGCACACCTTCGACACCAAGACCGACGCCCTCGTCTGGCTGACGACCATCGAGGCGGAGATCATCCGCGGCACCTACCAGGCCCCCGACGCTGGCAAGGTCGCCTTCGGGCCGTACGCCGACGACTGGTTGAAGCACCGCAAGCTGGAGGACCACACCCGGGAGCGGAGCGAGAGCGTGATCCGCCTCCACATCAAGCCGACCTTCGGCGCCGGGACGGTCGCAGCGATCACCACTCCCCGCGTACGAGCCTGGCGGACCGCTCTCCTAGAGGACGGCATCGGCGAGCCGACCGTCGTCAAGGCGTACCAACTGCTCCGCGCGATCCTGAACACGGCGGTGGACGACGAGCTGATCCGCCGCAACCCGTGCCGCATCAAGGGCGCCGACCGCTACGACGTCCCGGAGCGCCCCGTCCTCACCGTGGCCGAGGTGTACGCCGTGGCCGACGCGATCCGACCGCACCACCGGGTGCTCGTCCTCCTCGCTGCCTTCACCACGCTCCGGTTCGGCGAGCTGGCCTCGCTCCGCCGCCGGGACCTCGACCTGACCCGCTCCGTGGTCCTGGTCCGCCGGGCTCAGTCCGAGCTGCAGAACGGCACGCTGGCCGACAAGGCGCCGAAGTCCGCCGCCGGCGTCCGGCCGGTCGCCTTCCCCGTCGAACTCGTCCCCGAGCTCGCTCACCACCTGGAGCACTTCGCCGGCACCGGGCAGGACGGCCACCTGTTCCAGGGTCCCCGCGGTGGCCTCCTCCGCCGGAGCAACTTCCGGGACGACTGGACCGCCGCTCGCACCACCGCCGGCGTCTCTGATGACGTCCACTTCCACGACCTTCGCCACACCGGGAACACCCTCGCCTCCAGTGCCGGCGCCAGCACCCGGGAGCTGATGACGCGGATGGGGCACAGCACGACCCGGGCCGCGCTGATCTACCAGCACATGACGAGCGACCGTGATCAGCACATCGCGGGGAAGCTCGGCGAGATGATCCGCCAGGCCCGCCAAGCCCGCCCGGAAGGGCCATCTGGCACGTAGGTGGCACGGCCGCGATCATGGGAAAGGGCCAGCGCCGGGGAAACATGCCCCTGCGCTGGCCCTTTTCGTTGAGCCCCCTGTCGGGTTCGAACCGACGACCCCCGCTTTACAAGAGCGGTGCTCTGGCCAGCTGAGCTAAGGAGGCAGCGAGTGCAGTGTAACCAACGACGTCCTGTCGGCGGTCGGAAATATCACGGGCCTCGGAGTGCTGACAGATCCCGCGGCGCCAGGTAGCGTCACGTGGAGTTCATCCAGGTGGACTAGACCTCAATCCTTCCTTTACTCGGATCGTCCGGCACGTTCCTGCCGGTGAAGGGACACATCACCATGGCTTCCGTCACTTTCGACAAGGCGACCCGGGTGTACCCCGGTGCCACCAAGCCCTCCGTCGACCAGCTCGACATCGAGATCGCCGACGGCGAGTTCCTCGTCCTCGTCGGGCCCTCCGGCTGTGGCAAGTCGACCTCCCTGCGCATGCTCGCGGGTCTCGAGGACGTCAACGCCGGTTCCATCCGCATCGGTGACCGCGACGTCACGCACCTGCCGCCCAAGGACCGGGACATCGCGATGGTGTTCCAGAACTACGCGCTGTACCCGCACATGAGCGTCGCCGACAACATGGGCTTCGCGCTCAAGATCGCCGGTGTCAACAAGTCCGAGATCCGCACCAAGGTCGAAGAGGCCGCGAAGATCCTGGACCTCACCGAGTACCTCGACCGCAAGCCGAAGGCACTCTCCGGCGGTCAGCGTCAGCGTGTCGCCATGGGCCGTGCCATCGTGCGTGAGCCGCAGGTCTTCCTCATGGACGAGCCGCTGTCGAACCTCGACGCGAAGCTCCGTGTCTCGACCCGTACGCAGATCGCCGGCCTCCAGCGCCGTCTGGGGATCACCACGGTCTACGTCACCCACGACCAGACCGAGGCCCTCACCATGGGCGACCGCGTCGCCGTCCTCAAGGACGGTCTGCTCCAGCAGGTCGACTCGCCGCGCAACATGTACGACAAGCCCGCGAACCTCTTCGTCGCCGGCTTCATCGGCTCCCCCGCCATGAACCTGGTCGAGGTCCCGATCACCGACGGCGGCGTGAAGTTCGGCAACAGCGTCGTCCCGGTCTCCCGTGACGCCATCGCCGCCGCCTCCGCCAACGGCGACACCACCGTCACCGTCGGCGTCCGCCCCGAGCACTTCGACGTGCAGGGCCCCACCGGCAAGGACGGCCTGGCCGTCACCGTCAACGTCGTCGAGGAGCTCGGCTCCGACGGCTTCGTGTACGGCTCCACCCGCGTCGGCGGCGAGGACAAGGACCTGGTCGTCCGCGTCGGCGGCCGTGACGTCCCCGCCAAGGGCACCACGCTGCACGTCGTCCCGCGCGCCGCCGAGCTGCACGTCTTCTCGACGTCCACCGGCGCCCGCCTCAGCGACTGACTCGCGATCGACTGATCCTCTGGCCGAACGACCCCGTATCTCTTGCAGATGCGGGGTCGTTCGTCTTGGTGGAGGACCCAGTGGGGGTTTACCACCGAAAACCCCGGCATTCCGGGCCCACCCCCACCCCTCGCGTCAACACGGAATTCGAAAAGCCGCTTCGAACCATCCCCCGCGAGAGTGACTAAATGTCGCCATATCACTACCGGCCGCTACGCTCGCCTGCGTGACGCACACTGCCCGCCGAATCGGCCGCTCTCTCGCCCTCGTCCTGCCCATCGTCCTGGTGCTCTCGGGAACGCTCGCGGTGTCCGCCGTTCCGTGGGCCGGTCAGGACTCCGGGACCCAGCTCACGGCGTCCTCCTCCGAGGTCTCCGTCCGGGCCAAGCCCCGTGCACCGCAGGACATTCTGCGCGACCAGCTCCTCGCCGAGCTCCAGGAGAAGGACCCCGGCACGGCCCTCACCCACCTCCAGCGCGAGGTGGAGAACCGGCCCTCGCTCGCCAAGCACTGCATGTCCATCGCCCGCTCCCTCGGCCGCGCCGCCGTCGAGCAGTACGGCCCGTCCCGCGCCCAGGGCTTCTCGCGACCGGTCTGCGACACCTCCTACGCGACCGGCGTGATGCGCGCGAGCTGAACAGCCGCACACGGAGCGACGTCGCGCGTCCGGACCTCTCGCCTGCGGGGCGCCTATCGTTCCCCGTATGCACACCTCTCCGACGCAGGCCGTGGTCCTGGCGGGTGGCCAGGGCTCCCGGCTGCGCCCGTACACCGACGACCGCCCCAAGCCGATGGTCGAGATCCCGGGCACCGGGACCCCGATCATCGGCCATCAGCTTTCCTGGCTCGCCGCCGAGGGCGTGACCGACGCCGTCGTCTCCTGCGGCCATCTCGCCGAGGTCCTCCAGGAGTGGCTGGAGAGCGCCGACCTCCCCCTCAAGGTGACGACGGTCGTCGAGACCGAGCCCCTGGGCCGCGGCGGAGGCCTGAAGTACGCCGCCGCGCACCTGCCCGCGCCGGACCAGCCCTGGTACGCCACCAACGGCGACATCTGGACCCGTTTCTCGCTGCGCGAGATGGCCGCCTTCCATGCCGAGCGCGACGCCCTCGCCACCCTCGCCCTGGCCCGTCCCCGGATCCCGTGGGGCGCCGTCGAGACCGACACCTTCGGGCACATCACCGACTTCATCGAGTCGCCGCCGTCGCCGTTCCTCATCAACGCGGGCGTGTACGTGTTCTCCGCGGCCTTCACGGAGCTCCTCCCGGACCTGGGCGACCACGAACGCACCACGTTCCCCCGGCTCGCCCGTGAGCGGCGCCTGGCGGGCTTCCCGCTGCCCCAGGGCGCCTACTGGCGGGCCATCGACACCGCCAAGGACCTCACCGAGGCCGCCAAGGAGCTCGCCGCCCAGAGGGGCTGAACCGGAGAGGCGCGAAGAAGGGCGGCACCACGTTCTCGTGGTGCCGCCCTTCTCGCTGTCCCGTCAGCCGGTTCAGCCCAGCAGGCCGCCGATCGGGTTCCTCGCGCCGCCCGTCGTCGAGCCGCTCTCGGTCGGCGTGCCCGTGGAGCTGCCGGTCGAGCCGCCGCTGGTGCCGCCGCTCGACGTGCTGCCGCCCGTGCTGCTCGGGGTGTCGCTGGTGGACGGCGGGGGCTCCGGGTCGGACTGCGTCGGCGTACGGCTGCTGCCGCCGCCCGTGCCGGTGCCCGTGCCCTGCGTGGCCGTCGGGCGCTGCTGCTGCGTCCGGGTGGCCTCGCGGGTGGTCTCGGTGGGCCGGCTCGCCTCCTGCGTCTCCTCGCGCTCCGCCGGGGCCTCGCTGGTCGCGGCCGGGGCGGGCGCCGTGGACGCCGCCTTGGAGGGGGCGCGACGCGTCGGCTCGGTGGGGAGCGGCTGCCCGGGGAGGTGGTTGATCGGGTCGTCGTTGGGGCCGGGGACGGTGACCATCTCGGTGGAGCGGACGGCGCCGCCGAGGACGGAGCCGATGAGGAGGGTGAGGCCGACGACCACCGAGGCGAGGAGGGTGCTGCGGCGCGTGACGCGCCGGCGCAGGTCCCAGAGGTCGGCGCGGGGGCCGAGGGTGCGCCAGGCCTCTCCGGCGATGCGGCCGTCGAGCGAGTAGACGGGGGCGCCGGCGATGATCAGCGGGGACCAGGCGGCCAGGTAGATGATGTCGGCGGAGTCGTAGACCGGGACGGTCTTCCAGCTGACCGTGAGGATCAGCGCGGCGGAGAGCAGGGCGCCGACGACGGCGGCGGCGCGCTGCCAGAGTCCGAGGACGGTGAGGACGCCGACGACGACCTGGAGGAAGGCGACGGTGAGTCCGGCGCCGACCGGGTGCTGGAGGGCGAAGTCCCGGAGGGGTTCGGCGAGGGCCCAGGGGTGCAGGGAGTTGAGCCACTTCACCATGGAGCCGCGCTCGCCGCCGTCGAAGTAGACGGGGTCGCAGAGCTTGCCCATGCCCGCGTAGATGGAGATGAAGCCGAGGAAGACGCGGAGCGGGAGGAGGACGACGCCAAGGTTCATCCGGCGGCCGGGGTAGTAGGCGTGCCGGACGGCGTCCTGGCCGTGGCGCTGCGCGGGCCGGCCGTCGGTCGTCTCGTCCTCGTACGCTCCCGGTCCGCCGCCGGTCTCGGTCCGGAGGTCGTACAGCTCGTCGTACGCACCCTCGGCGCGGCGCATCGGCGGCAGCAGGGGGCCGGAGTCGGCCGTCACCACGGGGTTGGGCATCGTCTCGTCGAAGCGCGGGATGGCCTGGGTGGCGCCCGCCTCCAGACCCCGGTGACCACCGTGCCCGCCGTGGCCGACGGCCGGGTCGAGCGTGGAGACGGAGGACTCGCGGACGGCCTGGAGGAGGCCGGTCGCGCCCGGTGAGGACTTTCCGGTCCATACGACGGGACGACGGCGCGGTCCGCCCGCTCCTGCCGCGGCCCCGGACAGGGCCGCGGTGCGGGCGCCGGCGCCGATCTTCGGCTGCGGGGCGGGCGCGAGCCGCACACGGAAGCTGGCGTGGTTCACGATCACCTGGGCGGGATCGGAATCCACCTTGACCATGCTCAACGCGGGCTGATCGTCGAACCCCGGCCGGGGCGTTCTGGTGTCCACACTCATCTAACCGAGTGATCTGGGTTTAGGACACTGCCTTGACGGCTCGCAAATGTCCGAGACCCGTCAAGATCAACGGTGCCGGAGGAACCGACGTTCGGTTACCGATCGTCAATCTTCCCTAGAATCACATTAGTTGACCCGGACGATGCAGGGGAGCGCCGTCATGACCGATCCCGTCCCGCAGCCGGGGACCGAGCAGAGCCCGGACACCGCACGGAACAGGGTGCCCGAGCCCCGCTCTCCCGGGGATTCCGCACCCTCCGCGGCCAGGACTCCGGGCCGTCCCTTACGGGAGTCCCAAGGTCCCGCCACTCCCGAACGGGAGTCCCACCAGCTCGTCTTCGGCGATCTCCACGACTATCCCGTGATGGCACAGGCCCTCGACAACCAGTGGCTGCCCGCCGGACTCGCGGGCGCCCGCCAGCACGCCTCCGCGCCGGCCCGACCGCCCGTGGAAGCGGTCGAGGCCGCCTCCGCCGAGCTACGCCGCTCGCTCGTGAACAGCGGCACCCTGGTGGTCAACCGCGCGTTCCTCCTCAACAACGAGGCGCTGTACGCGAACTACCTGCCGTCCGCCGACCCCGCGGAGCGGGACGCCTTCATCCGGCTCCTGAACGACCGGGTGCTGGTGCCGTACCTCTACACGGAGCGGGAACCCGCCGCGGACTTCACCTGGGCCCACGACCGGGCCGTCGGACACGCCTGGCGACGGCTCGTGACGGAGGAGGCCGAACCCGCGCTGGTCCGCTTCGACTGGGACGACGAGGCCAACGGCGAGAAGGCCGGCCAGGTCGGCAACTTCTTCTCCACGAACGTCTCCGCCCTCCGCCGGCTCCGGGCGCCGCAGCTCGCCCAGGACCTCGGCATCCCGGAGGAGCTGGCCAGGTCGATGCGCGAGGGCGTCCTCAAGGACATCTACTTCTGGGCCGGTGAGCAGGACAACGACCGGGACATCACCCGTAACGCGCTCTACCAGCGGTTCATCACCCGGCCCGGCACCGATCCGTACCAGAACCTGCTGCGCGACGGCGATCACGTCGTGCCCACCAAGCAGCTGGTCGACCTGCTCTACAGCCTGGGCGTGCCCCGGGCCGGCGGGCTGATCCCGGTCACCCCGCCGGACTCCCCGCCCCGCTCGACGCTCCAGGAGCTGCGCAGCGACCTGCGGCCCCGCGACGACGACCCGGAGGCGATCGGCCGGCTGCTGCGCGATCTGTTCGCGGACGCGCTGCACCGGGCGGTGGACGGGCCGAACTCGTACGCCGGTCTCTCGCTGGCCGACGTCAACCGGCTGCGGCGGGAGGAGGAGTGGCGGGCGTACGTGGACTCGCTCGACTCCTTCGTCCGCGGCGGCTTCCAGGACGGGCGGATCCCCTCTCCGGAGGAGTTCTCGGCGGGTACCTCCGAGGTGGCGCGGCGGCACGCGCGGATGCTGCGGACCGCGCGCGCGACGAGCGGCAGCGGCAGCGGGTTCGCCCGGGACATCGTCTCGGTCCTGGTCATCGAGGCGGGCGGGGTCGCCCTCCAGGTGACGAGCGGCGAGGAGGTGTCGCTGCTCGCGGGGTCCATCCAGATGCTGACGGCGGCCGCGGGGGCGCTGACCATCCGGCTGGAGTTCCGCGACCGGGGCACGAAGGGCCGGCGCGGAGGCCTCGGGCACTCGCTGACATTGCCGACGCTGCGGCTGGGCAGTCTGAAGCGGGACTGGGAGGCGATCCTGGGGGCGTACGGAGGGCGGGTCGTCGAGACGGGACGGCTCCCCGGCGTACCCCGCCAGGCCGACCAGCAGTGCCAGCCCGACCAGTGACGAGCCGGCCAGGGGCCGGGAGAGGCAGGGTCCGCGCATGAGCATGGAGCCCGCGCGCCGCTACGAGCAGCTGCGCGCCGAGCGGCCGGAGCTGTTCCGCAACGAGCCGGGCGGCATCGAGATCCTCACCGACCCGGACGCGGTCGCGGCCGCCGGAGGGGTGCTCTACCAGGATCCGTACGTCCTGCTCGTCCGGGATCCGGTGCGCTTCCCGGACGGCCGGGAGGGCACGTACATCCGCGCCCTGAGCGCGGCGGCCGAGCCCGGCTGTGTCGTGCTGCCGCTGCTCGGCGACCGGATGGTGCTCATCGAGCACTACCGGCACGCCACCCGGTCCTGGCAGTGGGAGCTGCCCCGGGGCTTCGGCACCCGAGGCCTGTCGAGCGCGGAGAACGCGGCGAAGGAGGTGGACGAGGAGATCGGGGCGCGGGTGGAGGAGCTGATCCCGCTGGGCGAGCTGCATCCCGACAGCGGGATGACGGGCGACCGCGTCCTCCTCTTCGCGGCCCGGATCGACGCGATCGGCCGACTGGCGGACGCGGAGGCCATCCGGAGTTCGCTGACGATCCCCTTCGCGGAGGCGGAGGGGATGATCGCCGACGGCCGCATCACGGACGCTTTCACCATCGCCACGATGACCCGCGCCCGCCTGGCGGGCCTGACGGCCTGAGGCGAGCGCGGGTACGGCGAGGGGTGTCCTGCCGATGAGCCACCGGGCCGGTGGCTTTCCGGGACGGTGGCTTTCCGGGCCGGTCGCTACCGGCCCGGTGGCCTACGGAGCCGGTGTCAGCGGGCCATCCGGCGGCGGGCCGCCTCGTAGAGCACGACACCGGCGGCGACACCGGCGTTGAGCGACTCGGCGCCGCCCGGCATCGGGATGCGGACGAGGAAGTCGCAGGTCTCGCCGACCAGGCGGGACAGGCCCTTGCCCTCGGAGCCGACGACGATGACGACCGGACCGCCCAGCTCCGCCAGCTCGTGCACGTCGCGGTCACCGTCGGCGGCGAGGCCGACGACCGTGACACCGGCCTTCTGGTACTGCTCCAGGCAGCGCGTCAGGTTGGTGGCGCGGGCGACCGGGGTACGGGCGGCGGTGCCGGCCGAGGTCTTCCAGGCACCGGCGGTCATACCGGCGGCGCGGCGCTCGGGGACGACGACGCCGTGGCCGCCGAAGGCGGAGACCGAGCGGACGACGGCGCCGAGGTTACGCGGGTCGGTGATGCCGTCGAGGGCGACGATCAGCGGGTCGTCGTGGTCGTCGAACGCGGCCGTGACGAGGTCCTCGGGGTGCGCGTACTCGTACGGCGGCACCTGGAGGACGAGGCCCTGGTGGTTCAGGCCGTTCGTCATGCGGTCGAGCTCGGGGCGCGGCGCCTCCATGATGTTGATGTTGCCGCGGCCGGTGGCGAGGTTCAGGGCCTCGCGCACGCGCTCGTCGTTGTCGATGAACTGCTGCACGTACAGGGTCGTGGCGGGCACGCCGTCGCGCAGGGCCTCGAAGACCGGGTTGCGGCCGACGACCATCTCGGACAGGCCCTTGCCGCCGCGGCGGGCGACGGGCTTGCGCTTGGCCGCGTTCCGGGCCATCGCGTTGTTGACGCGGAATGCCTTGTGGCCCTTGCGGGCCTCGGCCTTGGGCGTCGGGCCTTTGCCTTCGAGGCCCTTGCGCCGCTGGCCACCGCTGCCGATCGTCGCACCCTTCTTGTTGGACGTGCGACGGTTCCTGCGCTGGCTGTTCCCGGCCATGACTACCTAATCCTCGGTGTTGCGTACGGAGGCGTACTCGGCCCTCGTACAAGGTCTGTAACTGAAGTGTGCCGCCCGGAGGCCCGAGCGGCACGTCTTCTAACGGTTGCCCAGCGTCCAGCGGGGGCCGTCGGGGCTGTCCTCGATGGCGAGGCCGGACTGGTTGAGCTGGTCGCGGATCGCGTCCGCGGTCGCCCAGTCCTTGCGCTCGCGCGCCGACTCGCGCTGCTCCAGCACGAGCCGTACGAGGGTGTCGACGGCGCCGTGGAGCTCTTCGCCGCCACCGGTCTCCTCGGCCCAGTGCGGGTCGAGCGGGTCCAGGCCGAGGACGCCGAGCATGGCACGGACCTCGGCGAGGCGGGCGATGGCCTCGTCCTTGTCGTCCGCGGCGAGGGCGCTGTTGCCCTGGCGGACGGTGGTGTGGATGATCGCGAGCGCGTGCGGCACGCCCAGGTCGTCGTCCATGGCCTCGGCGAAGGCCGGCGGCACCTCGGCGGCGGGGGCGACGTCCTTCCCTGCCTTCTCGGTGGCGCGCTGGACGAAGCCCTCGATGCGGGCGAACGCCGACTCGGCCTCGCGCAGGGACTCCTCGCTGTACTCGATCATCGACCGGTAGTGCGGGGTGCCCAGGTAGTAGCGGAGGACGATGGGGCGCCAGTTCTTCACCATCTCGGACACCAGCACGCTGTTGCCGAGCGACTTCGACATCTTCTCGCCGGCCATGGTGACCCAGGCGTTGTGCACCCAGTACGAGGCGAAGTCGTCGCCGAAGGCCTTGGCCTGGGCGATCTCGTTCTCGTGGTGCGGGAAGATCAGGTCGAGGCCGCCGCCGTGGATGTCGAAGGCGGAGCCCAGGTACTTGTGGGCCATCGCCGAGCACTCCAGGTGCCAGCCGGGACGGCCGCGGCCCCAGGGGGTCTCCCAGTCGGGCTCGCCCGGCTTGGTGGCCTTCCACATCGCGAAGTCGCGCGGGTCGCGCTTGCCGGTGATGCCGTCCTCGGTGGGCTGGCGCAGGTCGTCGATGTCCTGGTTGGACAGCTCCAGATAGCCCGGGAAGGACCGCACGTCGAAGTAGACGCTGCCGTCGGCCTCGTACGCGTGACCGCGCTCGATGAGGCCGCGCATCATCTCGATCATCTCGGGGACGTGCCCGGTGGCGCGGGGCTCGTACGTCGGCGGCAGGCAACCGAGGGCGTCGTAGCCCGCGTTGAACGCGCGCTCGTTCTCGTAGCCGATGGACCACCAGGGGCGGACCTGGTCCGCGCCCTTGGCGATGATCTTGTCGTCGATGTCGGTGACGTTGCGGATGAACGTGACGTCGTAGCCGCGGTAGGCGAACCAGCGGCGCATGATGTCGAAGTTCAGCCCCGACCGGATGTGTCCGATGTGCGGGGCCGCCTGGACGGTGGCGCCACAGAGGTAGATCGAGACGCAGCCCGGCGTGAGCGGGGTGAAGTCACGGATCTGCCGGGCGCTGGTGTCGTACAGGCGAATAGTCACCACTCCAGGGTAGTGGGCGTGTGGTAGTGCCCCGATACCTGTTCCCCGTCTCCGATGACGTTTTTCACCGGTACCGGTGGATGCCGGTACCGGTGAACGTGACGACCGCCGCTCCGGAACGCGGTTACGGGCGTGCCACCCGGTACACGAGTGCCGTCGCGAGCGCCGCGAGGCCCTCCGCGCGACCCGTCAGACCGAGGCCGTCCGTGGTCGTGCCGGAGACCGAGACCGGGGCGCCGGCCGCCTCGCCCAGTGCCCTCTGGGCCTCGTCGCGCCGCTTGCCGACCTTGGGGCGGACGCCGACGACCTGGACCGCGATGTTGCCGATCTCGTAGCCCTCGGCGCGGACGATCCGGGCGGCCTCCGCGAGGAGGGTGACTCCGGAGGCGCCGGAGTACTCGGGACGCGAGGTGCCGAAGTGGGCGCCGAGGTCGCCGATGCCGGCGGCGGAGAAGAGCGCGTCGCAGGCGGCGTGGGCGGCGACGTCGCCGTCGGAGTGCCCGGCGAGGCCGTACCCGTCGTTCTCGTCGGCGTCCCAGAGGAGGCCGGCGCACCAGAGTTCGCGGCCCTTCTCGAAGGCGTGGACGTCGGTGCCGATGCCGACGAGCGGGACGAGGGGGAGATCAGAAGCCATCGTTGGCCCTCCTGCGGGCGAGTACGGCCTCGGCGAGGACGAGGTCGAGGGGACGGGTCACCTTGAACGCCTCTTCGTGGCCGGGCACGACGACGACGGGCGCGCCGAGCCGCTCGACCATGCCGGCGCAGTCGGTGGCGCCCTCACCGGTGAGGGCGACGGTCGCGTGGGCGTTGACCAGGGTGTCGTGGTCGAAGCCCTGCGGGGTCTGGACGGCGCGGAGGCGGGCCCGGACCGGGGTGGCGACGACCTGCTCGGGGTCGCCCGGCTTCTCGGCCGGCTCGACCTCCTTGACGGTGTCGGCGACGGGCAGCGCGGGGACGACGGCGACGGCCCCGTCCCGGACCGCCTCGATGACCGCGTCGACGGTGTCGACGGGGACGAGCGGGCGGGCGGCGTCGTGGACGAGGACGGTGGTGATGCCCTCGGGGAGCGCCTGGAGGCCGAGGTGCACGGACTCCTGGCGGGTGTCACCGCCGGGCACGACCAGGTAGTCGGTCCGCTCGGGGAGGGCGTGGGCGTCGAGGAGGTTCTTGACCTCGGCGGCGCCGTCGGGGGGTGCGACCACGACGACCAGCGAGACCGCACGGGAGGCGGCCATCGCACGGACGGCGTGGATGAGCATGGGGGTGCCGTTCAGCGCGCGCAGCGCCTTGGGGGCGCCCGGACCGAGGCGTACGCCCCGTCCGGCCGCCGGGATCACCACGGCGGTACGAGAAGGACGCGCTTCGTCTGACATCGGTTGCACTCCGGCAGGTTTGTTTCCGCGGCCGACATGGGTATGGCCTCACCGTGCCGGACGCTCCGCCTTGACCGGGCCCTTTCCGTGACGACGGTCGAGGCGTGCCGCCCGAGCACAGGGGTTCGGACGTGAAGAAGTAAGAGGGGGATGTGGACGTACGTACATGAACATGCGTACGTGGCGTACGCATGCATGCCGTACGTGACAGACAGTACGTACATGAACATGCCGCAGCGCCCGGCGGCAGCACTGTGTGGATCACAGCACGCCAGCGGGCACCGCGGCATCGCTTCACTTGTGAGCGCGCTCGGATGTCGTCAGAGCACGCTCAGGACGCGAGGACCTCGTCGAGGAGAGCCTCGGCCTTGTCCTCGTTCGTGTTCTCCGCGAGGGCCAGCTCGCTGACCAGGATCTGCCGAGCCTTGGCGAGCATGCGCTTCTCACCGGCGGAGAGACCGCGCTCGCGCTCGCGCCGCCACAGGTCGCGGACTACTTCGGCGACCTTGATGACATCGCCGGAGGCGAGCTTCTCGAGATTTGCCTTGTAGCGACGGGACCAGTTCGTCGGCTCTTCGGCGTACGGCGCGCGAAGCACCTCGAAGACCCGGTCCAGCCCGTCCTGACCGACTACGTCGCGAACACCAACGAACTCCGCATTGTCCGCCGGCACGCGAACCGTCAGGTCGCCCTGCGCGACCTTGAGCACCAAGTAGGTCTTGTCCACGCCTTTGATCTGGCGAGTTTCGATGGCCTCGATCAGCGCGGCCCCGTGATGGGGATAGACCACGGTGTCGCCAACCTTGAACGTCATGTGACAGGTACCCCTTCCGTGGCTATCCAGGGTAACACGGATACGGCTTCTTCTGAATGGCGTTTTCGCAGGTCAGGGCATATCTCGGGGCTTGACAACAGCAACACGAACGTGCTGCGGAGGGCTTCCGGAAGGCGGTATTCGCAGGTCGGAGCGGCTGCGCGGACGGAGAGAAACGCGCACGTTACACCTACCCGCAGCCCCTCCAGGGAGGGTCGATGCCCCGTTTTGTCGGGTTCGGAGTGGCCTTCCCAACGTACTCCGTTCGAGGATCGTCCACCCGTACGGATGCATCACCGGGTGATTCCGTAATTGATCAGCCGACGCGGGTCGGGGTTTTTCCGGAGGTACGGCTCCGGGGAATGCGGCGCGGCCCTCGAATTGATCAAGGCGGTTATGTGAACAACAGGTCAATGGGTCGCGATCCGGCCACGGCCGCCGGTGTGCGGCGAGAGCGGTGGACGGCTCGCGGGACCGCCCCGGGGACCCCATGGCCGGTTAGGGGCGGGTCGGGTGCGGGACGGAGAGTGCGGCTCGGTAACCTGAGCGCGCTGACACACCCTTAGTTGGTCTTTAGTTCCGAAGCCTGTCCGTAGCTTGTCCGTACGTCCTAGGAGATGCCGCCGCCGTGAGCCGCAGCCTTCGACGCGGCGCCCTCGCCGCCACCGCCATCGTTTTCTCCATCGCCGCGCTGTCCGCCTGTGGAGCGGGCAACGACGCGCAGACGCTCGAAATCAAGCCGGACAACGCCGCCGTCACGGTGGACGATGTCAAGATCCAGAACGCGCTCGTGATCACCCAGCCGCTGGACGTGGCCAAGGGCCCGGCCGTCGTCTCGGCCACCGTCTTCAACAACGGTGACAAGCCCCAGACGCTCGACGCCATCTCCCTCCAGGGCAGCAGCGCCACCGTGGCGCTGAAGGCGGCCACGGGCGCCGGCCCGATCGTCGTCCCGGCCGGCGGCTCCGTCGTGATCGGCGGCGAGGGCAACGCCTCCGCCGTCATCGAGAACGGCAGCGAGGCCGCCCGCGACGGTGACGCGCAGAAGGTCGTCTTCAAGCTGAGCGAGACCGGCGACGTGAGCCTCAGCGCCTTCGTCGTCCCGGCGACCAGCTACTTCAAGGACTTCGGTCCGACCATCCTCCCGGCGCCCCCGGGCACCCAGCCGACCGCCACCGCGACGCCCTCCGGCGCGGCCGAGGGCGAGCACGGCGGCGAGGCCTCCGGCGAGCCGTCGGGCGAGGCGAGCCACGCGGCCGGTCACTGACCCGCACACAGGCATACGTGAAGGGCGCCTCCCCGGCGGGGAGGCGCCCTTCACGTATGCACCGCTTCTACGGCTCGAACTTGTAGCCCAGGCCTCGGACCGTGACCAGGTAGCGCGGGGCGCCCGGGTCCGGCTCGATCTTGGCGCGGAGGCGCTTGACGTGGACGTCGAGGGTCTTGGTGTCGCCGACGTAGTCCGCGCCCCAGACCCGGTCGATGAGCTGCATACGGGTCAGCACACGGCCCGCGTTGCGCAGCAGCATCTCCAGGAGGTCGAACTCCTTCAGCGGCAGGTCGACCTTGCCGCCCGAGACCGTCACCACGTGGCGGTCGACGTCCA
Organism: Streptomyces sp. NBC_00250; assembly: GCF_036192275.1. Lineage (NCBI taxonomy): Bacteria > Bacillati > Actinomycetota > Actinomycetes > Kitasatosporales > Streptomycetaceae > Streptomyces > Streptomyces sp. NBC_00250. The sequence goes on from NZ_CP108088.1 coordinate 4,312,933, forward strand.
TTCGGACCGGGCCGGCCTCCAGGGCCGCGGGGGTGACCTCCTCCGGCTCACCGCGGCGGCGCAGGACCGCGCGGATGCGGGCGACCAGCTCCCGCGAGGAGAAGGGCTTCGTCACGTAGTCGTCGGCTCCTATCTCCAGCCCGACGACCTTGTCGATCTCGCTGTCCTTGGCGGTCACCATGATGACCGGGACGTTCGAGCGGCCGCGCAGCTGACGGCACACCTCGGTACCGGGCAGCCCCGGAAGCATCAGGTCGAGGAGGACGAGATCGGCCCCGTTGCGCTCGAACTCGTCGAGACCGTCGGGCCCGGTCGCCGCTACGGCGACCTCGAAGCCCTCCTTGCGAAGCATGTAGGACAGGGCGTCGCTGAAGGATTCCTCATCCTCGACGACGAGCACTCGGGTCACGGAAGGACCTCCGGGGCAGGAAGCGGTTCGGTCATGAGATCAGGGGTGGGGGACGAGGCGGGTCGGCGGTCCCGTACGGCGCCCGCCTCGGGCAGCCGCAAGGTGAAGGTGGAGCCCTGACCCTCGGTGCTCCAGACGGTGACCTCTCCCCCGTGGGAGGCGGCCACGTGCTTGACGATGGCCAGGCCGAGTCCCGTACCGCCGGTGGCACGGGAGCGGGCCGGGTCGACGCGGTAGAAGCGCTCGAAGATGCGCTCGCGGTCCCTCTCCGAGATGCCGATGCCCTGGTCGGTCACGGCTATCTCGATCAGGTCCCCGCCCGGCGCCGCGATGTGGCGGGCGGCGATGCCCACCCTCGTACGGGCCGGTGAGTAGTTGACGGCGTTCTCCACGAGGTTTCCGAGGGCGGCGGCGAGCTGGCCGCGGCTGCCCCAGACGTAGAGGTCGGCCGCGCCTCCCGAGACCATGGTGATCTGCTTGGTGGAGGCGGGCTGCCGGGAGCGGTCGATCGCCTCGGCGACGAGTTCGTCCACGGACACGGGCTCGGAGTCTTCCAGCGGGTCGTCGTTCTGCACGCGGGAGAGGTCGATGAGCTCCTGTACGAGGTTGGTGAGGCGGGTCGCCTCTATCTGCATGCGGCCGGCGAAGCGGGTGACCGCCTCGGGGTCGTCCGAGGCGTCCATGACCGCCTCGGAGAGCAGGGAGAGCGCGCCCGTCGGGGTCTTGAGCTCATGGCTCACGTTGGCGACGAAGTCGCGCCGTACCGCTTCGATACGACGGGCCTCGGTGAGGTCCTCGACCAGCAGCAGCACCAGGCGCGAGCCCAGCGGGGCGACCCGGGCGGAGACGGCGAGGGCCTCGCCGCGTCCGCTGCCGCGCCGTGCCAGGTCCAGCTCGACCTGCCGTATCTCTCCGTCGCGGCGGGTGTCGCGGGCCATGTTGAGCATGGGCTCCACGGCCAGTTTCCCGCCTCGGACCAGGCCGAGCGCGTACGCCGCCGAGCTGGCCTTCACCACGGAGTCGCTCTCGTCGAGGACGACCGCGGAGGAGCGCAGCACGGACAGCACGGTGTCGACGCCGGGCGGGAGCACGGCGTCGGTGTGCAGTGAGGTTCGGGTGGGTCTCGCCTGGTCGCGCTCGCTCCAGCGGAACGCCAGCATGGCGATCACGCCGGTGCACACGCCGGCGATCGCGGCCAATGCGGCAACCGCCGCGTTCACGTCCATGCCCCCAAGGTTATGCGGGCTCGACGACTCCCTCCCAGCCGTCCGAGTGGCTGCTCGAACAGTCGTCGCCCAGAGTTCACCGTGGAGACGGGACCGGTTCATTTGCCCTGACCGGAGCGGTGGCGCGTGTCGCCCAGAGTTCACCTTGGGGAAAGTGCCGGTTCATGTGAGGGGGTGGAACCGGACGCGTAGGGGGCCGAACGTGGGAGCGTGGGGGTCCTGAGCCCCACCCGGACCCCGGAGCTTTGCGTAGAGAGGGACATCCATGCGGGACGCGTACCACGAGGAACTGGACTCGATCGGTGAAAGCCTGGTCGAGATGGCCCGGCTCGTCGGGTCGGCGGTCGGGCGCGCCACGACGGCGATGCTCGACGCGGATCTCAAGCTCGCCGAGAGCGTGATCGCGGCGGACCAGAAGGTCGACGACCTCCAGCACGACCTGGAGGCCCGGGCGATAGCGCTGCTCGCGCGGCAGCAGCCGGTGGCGACGGATCTGCGGATCGTGGTGACCTCGCTGCGCATGAGCGCCGACCTGGAGCGCTCGGGCGACCTGGCCCAGCACGTGGCGAAGCTGGCGCGGCTGCGGTTCCCGGAGTCGGCGGTGCCGCGGGACCTGCACGCGACCATCCTGGAGATGGGACAGCTGGCGCAGCGCCTGATGGCGAAGGCGGCGGAGGTCATCATCACGAAGGACGTCGACCTGGCGCTCCAGCTGGAGCAGGACGACGACGAGATGGACCTGCTGCACCGGACGCTCTTCCAGCACCTGATCGACGACCGCTGGAAGCACGGCATCGAGACGGCGGTCGACGTGACGCTGCTCGGCCGCTACTACGAGCGGTTCGCCGACCACGCGGTGTCGGTGGCGAAGCGTGTGGTGTACCTGGTGACGGGTGAGCACGCGGACGAGCTGCAGGCGGCGGACGCGCCGGTCGAGGGCGCGTAGCGTCCGTCCGGCGGATCAGGGTCGTCGCGGCCATGATCCGCCGGGCAGACCCTGCGCGCCCGGGCGCCCATGTGCCCACGCACACGGGCGTACGGGCGCCGATGCGCCGTTGATGCGCCCGCCCGGGTGGGCATGCAATGGGGGGAGGCGACGTGCGCCTCGAAAGGGAGGGACCCCCATGGCCGAATCCCCCATGACGAACGATTCCGGGCCGGAGGCGCCGCGCGAGATGGTGCACCTGCCGCTGCTGGGCGCCTGCGGATGCGGCTCGGGCTGCGGCTGCGGCTGCCAGTCGGGTGCCCCGTGCCAGTGCGGCGGCTGCTCAGGCTGACGGAACGGGTGGGGGTGGGGTGCGGGGGTGCTGCATCCGCACCCCACCCCCTTCTCTCTGCGCCCCGGGTTCTCTCTGCGCCCCGGGCCATATGTCCAGGACGTGTCCCGCCCTGTACGTCCAGGACGTGTCCCGCTCTACATGTCCAGGACGCCGACGATCTGGTCGCCCGAGGTCTCCCCCGTCGTACGGAAACCGAGGCGCTCGTAGAAGGCGCCGGGGCCGTCGTCCCCGGGTGCCCAGGTGACGTAGAGGCGCTCTTCGCCGCGCCGCCGCAGCTCGTCGCGTACGGCTTCGACGGCGAAGCGCCCGTACCCCTTGCCCTGCACATCGGCGGCGATGTTGAGTCGCCAGAGACCGCTGCGCCGGTCGGTGGGGTCCTTCTTCTCGTTCCAGGGGAGGTCGAGGAAGGCCATCAGGAAGCCGACGAGCCGGTCGCCGTCGAAGATCAGCCGCGGCCAGGCGGCGTCCCCGAAGGCGTACGCCTCGGCGAGGGAGCGCGAGACGGGGGAGACGTTCTGCTCCTGATGGGGGTGGACCCGCAGGTCGAGGGCGGCGTCGACGGTGGCGGGGGTGACCTTCTCCAGGCGGAGTGAGGGTTGGGTACCGGTGCTCATGACCTGGACGGTAGCGACGGGACGGACGTTCTCCCAGCCGTTTAAGGCCCGTCCGCTCAGCCGGCGAACCAGACCGAGCGGAGCTTGAGGCGGTCGGAGGCCGGGCGTCCGTGGGGGCGGAGGGTCCAGGAGTCGCCGGTGCAGTCGGGCTCGGTGAAGACCGTCGCGAAGTCGTCGGTGTCGTTGTGCGGCGCGAACGCGGGCTCGGAGGAGCTGGGGTCCGCGGCCTCGGGGATCGTGATGCATCCCGGGCCGGCCGGGTCGTGGAGCGTGACCCACTGCGGGTACCCGTCGAGCCCGACGAACCGGTAGCTGAAGTCGCCGGTGGTGGCGTGGGCGGGGGAGGCGAGGGTGGCGGTGAGGGCGAGGGCACCGCAGACGGCGGCGAGGGAGTGCCGGAGACGCACGAACGTTCTCTTTTCCTGGGAGGGTACGGATTCCTCCGCACTCATTCCTCCTCCTCATGGCCCCCACGCGGAGCGGGCGCGCCGGAAGGTTTCCCCCTCACCCGTCCGGCGCAGCTCCCGTGGTTCGGGCCTCGACGTGCCGGGCCTCAGCGCTGCTTCAGCGCTTCAGCGCCGCGACGGCCGTGTCGAAGGCGGAGTCGCGGTTCTGCTGGAACTCCTCCTCGGTGAAGACCGGTGTCGGCAGGTGCGGGGGGATGCCGGTGACGTCGAAGGTCCTCCCCGTGCGGGTCAGGAACTCCTCGTTCGGGAGCGTGAACTCCATGCCGTTCGGGAGCGAGCGTTCCAGCATGTCCGAGAAGACGCCCTGGGTCGGTCCGCCGATGCGGACGGTCCGGCCGGGTCGGTCGATGAGGGCCTGGACGAAGGTCTCCCCCGCGCTGAACGTCGTGTCGGCCGTGAGCACGGCGACGGGGCCGGTGTAGCGGGGGGCGTCGTGGGCCGGCTCCACCCGGACGGGCTGCGGCGGGGTGTACCGGGTGCGCTTGCGGTAGGCGAGGTACGGGGTGTCGGTCAGGCGTCCGGCGAGGTGCACGCCCAGGGCGTCGTCGCCGCCGCCGTTGACCCGGAGGTCGATGATGAGCCCTCGGAGGGAGTCCGTGCGCTCACGGGTGAGGACGGCGTCCAGTGCCCGGTCCAGTTCGGCGAGCTGGCGGGCGTACGTGCGGTCCGTCGGGTGGTAGCCCCCGAATCCGGAGATCCGCAGGTAGCCCTGCCCGTCGGGCAGGTCGGCGTAGGAGATGCGACCGTTCCCGTACTCCTGTGGGTTCTTCCCGCCGAGGTCCCGCCGGACGATGTGCGCCTTGGCCCTGACGTCCAGCTGCCGGAGGTCGCTCGGGGTGCCGGGTCGGAGGTGGGGATCGGAATCGCGGTCCCCGTCGGAGACGGAGACGTGCGCGTCGTTCAGCGGAGCCACCATGTCGTCGAGGAGGGGGAAGAGTTCCTCGCGGGTGGTGTCCGCGTGGACCTTGGGGCGGTAGGTGTCCCGGACGGCGTGCCAGTCGATGCCCCGGGCCGCGAAGAGGGGGTAGTTCTCCTCGAAGGTCTGCCAGAAGACGTCGAAGGCCGTCAGCGCCGTCACCTTGTCGGCGGGCAGCACGTGGTCGCAGGTCTTCGGCAGCGCTGCGAGGCGCCGCAGTCGGCGGTCGCCGGTGGCGCCGGCCACGTGCAGCGTTCCCTGCGGGCGGACCGTGAGCAGGGTCTTGTCCTCGGTGCGATAGGTGCCCGGGGCCGTCTCTACGGCCGCTTCGCCGGGTACACAGCTGATCGCCGTGGTCTGGTACTCCTGCAGGTGCCCGTCCGCGATCGACAGGACCGCGCCGTAGCCGTCGACGCGCCAGACGCCGTCGACCGAGCTCCCGGTGCCGGTCGGGTGTCCCGCCGCGACGGCGGGCAGGGCCGTCCCGGCGGCCAGGGTCGACGCCATGACGATCGTCATGGCGATGGCTCCTCCGAGCCTCTTGTGTCGCATTCGGTTTCCCCGTTCTCGTCCACGGCGTGCCGGGCCTGTGCGGCCCCACACAGAAAACGATCATGGCCGGGACGCATGCCCGGGGAACATCCGGCGAACCGGTGGCCCGATCGGGGGGTAACCCCCGGACGCCCGCCTCAGCGGGCCGACGTGGTCGGCGGAGTCGGTGGCGGTGTCGGCGGAGTCGACGAGGTCGGTGTCGGCGGAGTCGGTGTCGAGCGGGCATAGCGCGACGCGAGCCGGCGGAGGTGGGTGACCAGTTCCTCCGGCTCGGTGACGTCGAAGTCGAAGTCGAGCATGCCCAGATACACGGCGAGGGTCTGCACCGTGTCGGCCCCGGTGGTCAGGACGCAGCTGTCGGCGTCGACGGCCTCGACGGTGCCGACCGCGGGGTTGATCCGCTCGATCACCTCCGTGGCCGGCGCATGGACGATCACGCGCGCGTGATGGCGCCAGGCCGCGCTCGACACCCGTCGGGAGACGTACGAGGCGACGTCGCCGCCGGGCAGTTCGCGCGGCGCGAAGCGCGGTCCTGTCGGGGTGCGGGGCCGGATCCGGTCGATCCTGAACGTACGCCAGTCCTCGCGCTCGACGTCCCACGCGACCAGATACCAGCGCCGTCCCCAGTTCACCGCCCGGTACGGCTCCACCACGCGGCGGGTGGCCGAGCCGGCGTGGTCCAGGTAGTCGAAGCGCAGTCGCTCCCGGTCGCGGCAGGCGGACACCAGGGTGGTCAGCACCTCCGCCGAGACGGTCGGCGCCGGACGGTCGGCGGGCACGGCCACGGTGTAGGCCTGGAGTGCCCGCACCCGTCGGCGCAGCCGCGAGGGCAGCACCTGCTCCAGCTTGACCAGGGCCCTCAGCGAGTTCTCCTCGGTGCCCGGGACAGCACCCTGCGCGGCGGTGCGCAGCGCGATCGTCACCGCGACGGCCTCCTCGTCGTCGAGAAGCAGCGGAGGCACCGCCGCCCCGGCACCCAGCCGGTAGCCACCGGTGGATCCGCGCGTGGCGTCCACGGGATAGCCGAGCTCGCGCAGTCGGTCGATGTCGTTGCGAACGGTGCGGCCGCTCACCCCCAGGCGCTCGGCCAGTTCGGATCCCGGCCAGGCTCGCGGGGTCTGCAGGAGGGAGAGCAGGCGCAGCAGTCGTGCGGAGGTATCGAGCATGAGACCCAGCCTGTTTTGCCATTAGGAACGCATCGTGCCTATATCGAGAATACTGTTTCATCCATGGAGATCAGCAGCAGCACCGACGCCCGGATCCACCCGTACCGCATCGACATCGCGCAGGCCGAGCTCGACGATCTGCACGACAGGCTGGCCCGTAGCCGCTGGGGCGGGGAGATCCCCGGCACCGGCTGGAGCCGGGGGGTCCCCACCGACTACCTCAAGGCCCTGGCCGCGTACTGGGCCGACGGTTTCGACTGGCGCAAGGCGGAGGCGGAGCTCAACGAGTTCCCGCAGTTCACGACCGAGATCGACGGGCAGAACATCCACTTCCTGCATGTCCGTTCGGAGAATCCGGCGGCCGTCCCGCTGCTTCTGCTGCATGACTGGCCCTGCTCGTTCGTGCAGTTCGTCGAGGTGATCCGACCGCTGGCGGAGGACTTCCACGTCATCGTGACCTCGACGCCCGGCACCGGCTTCTCCGGTCCGCTCGGCGAGGCCGGGTGGAACACCGGACGCATCGCGGGCGCGTTCGTCGAGCTGATGGGCCGGCTCGGCTACGACTCCTACGGCGTCCAGGGCACGGGCGGCGGCGCCTGGATCGCCGCCGAGATGGGGCGCCAGGCACCCGATCGGGTCGTCGGCATCCACGTCAACGGCCTGATCACCTTCCCCTCGGGGGACCCCGCCGAATTCGAGGGGCTCACCGGACCCGAGCAGGAGCGCCTCGCCCGGCTGGAGGAGTTCCAGCAGGACAAGATGGGCTTCAACGCCATCCAGTCCACCCGTCCGCAGACCCTCGCCTACGGTCTGCACGATTCGCCGGTGGGCCAACTCGCCTGGATCACCGAGAAGTTCAAGGAGTGGACGGACCCCGCCGCCGAGCTTCCCGAGGACGCCGTGGGCCGGGACCGCCTGCTGACGAACGTCAGCGTCTACTGGTTCAGCGGCACGGCCGGCTCCTCGGCGAACCTCTACTACGAGGCGGGCCACGACGCGAGCGCCTGGGCCCCGAAGGCTCGCGGCACCGTCCCGACCGGTGTCGCCGTGGCCCTGGGCACCGACGTCGCCATCCGCCGCTTCGCCGAGCGGGACCACAACGTCACCCACTGGACCGAGCTGGAGCGCGGCGGCAACTTCCTCGCGCTGGAGCAGCCCGAGGCGTTCGTCACCGACGTCCGCGCCTTCTTCGGCGGACTCGCCGGCTGAACCCGGCACGACCCCCGGTGGGCCGGCGCCTCACGGCCCACCGGGGCCCACAGGCATGAACAAGGCCCCCACTCGCGGAGAATCCGCAGGTGGGGGCCTTGATCGTGGCTTGGGCTACTTCTTGCCCTGGTTCTTGACCGCCTCGATGGCCGCGGCGGCGGCTTCCGGGTCGAGGTAGGTGCCGCCCGGGTTGAGGGGCTTGAAGTTCTCGTCCAGCTCGTAGGCGAGCGGGATGCCCGTCGGGATGTTGAGGCCCGCGATGGCCTCGTCCGAGATGCCGTCGAGGTGCTTCACCAGCGCGCGGAGGCTGTTGCCGTGGGCCGCGACCAGGACCGTGCGGCCCGACAGGAGGTCCGGGACGATCGCGTCGTACCAGTACGGGAGCATGCGCTCCACGACGTCCTTCAGGCACTCGGTGTCCGGGCGCAGCTCCGGCGGGATCGTCGCGTAGCGCGCGTCGTGCGCCTGCGAGAACTCGCTGTCGTCCGAGAGCGGCGGCGGCGGGGTGTCGTAGGAGCGGCGCCACAGCATGAACTGCTCCTCGCCGAACTCGGCGAGCGTCTGGGCCTTGTCCTTGCCCTGGAGGGCGCCGTAGTGGCGCTCGTTCAGGCGCCACGAGCGGTTCACGGGGATCCAGTGGCGGTCCGCGGACTCCAGCGCGAGCTGGGCGGTGCGGATGGCACGCTTCTGGAGGGAGGTGTGCAGTACGTCGGGGAGCAGGCCGGCGTCCTTGAGCAGCTCGCCGCCGCGCGTCGCCTCCTTCTCACCCTTCGCGGTGAGGTTCACGTCCACCCAACCGGTGAACAGGTTCTTCTCGTTCCACTCGCTCTCGCCGTGGCGGAGGAGGATCAGCTTGTACGGTGCGTCGGCCATGCGTACGAGCCTAATAGACCGCCGACGATTGACGCGCGTCGTCAATCCGCTGGCGTCCGGCACCTGAGATGCGTAAGTTACGACTGCCGCAAGAGGGACTTACATCAAGGTTTACACAGCAGGGGGCCGGCCACACATGTCCATCGACTCGCTCAGACGATCAGCCCGTACGACGGTTTCCGGACTTCCGCAGGGCTTCTGGTGGCTCTGGCTGTCGACCCTGGTCAACCGGACCGGGGCTTTCGTCCTGACCTTCCTGTCCCTCTATCTGACGGTGGAACTCGGGCACTCGGCGTGGTTCGCCGGACTCGTCGTCGCCCTCCACGGCCTCGGCGGCGTCGCCGGTTCCCCGCTCGGCGGCGCGCTCACCGACCGCTGGGGCCGCCGCCCCACCATGGTCACCATGCACCTCGCGGCCGCCGCCTCCGCCGCCGCCCTCGCCGTCGTCACCAGCGCCTGGGCCATCGCGACGGTCGTCCTCCTCATGGGCGTCGCCATGCAGGCCGTCCGACCCTCCATCAACGCCACCATCGCCGACATGGTCCCCGCCCACGACGTGCGCCGGGCCTACGCCCTCAACTACTGGGCCCTCAACCTCGGCTTCGCCATCGCCTCCATCGCCGGCGGCGCCGCGATCTTCCTCGGTTACCGGACGCTGTTCGTCGTCGACGCCGTCGCCACCGTCCTGTGCGCCGTCATCGTCTTCCTCCGCCTCCCCGAGACCCGCCCCGAGGCCCGGACCGACAAGGCCGGCAAGCCGGTCGTCGAAGCCGAGGTCAGCATGTTCACCGTGCTGCGCGACGCCCCCTTCCGCACCCTCGTCCTCCTCAACCTCTTCGTCTGCGTCGTCTTCACCGCCCCCTGGATCGGCCTCCCCCTCACCATGGCGGACAAGGGCCTCTCCCCCTCCTCCTACGGCGTCGTCATCGCCGTCAACGGCATCGTGATCGTCGGCTTCCAGCTGCTCGTCAACAAGCTGACCGACAAGCGCTCCCCCGTCGTCCTGCTCAGCCTCTCCTCCCTCCTCTTCGCCGTCGGCACCGGCGCCACCGCCCTCGCCGGCTCCTCGGTGGTGGCCTTCGCCGCGACCGTGGTCGTCTGGACGGTCGGCGAGATGATCCACGTCCCGACGAACGCCGCCGCGACCGCCCGCCTCGCCCCCGAGCACGCCCGGGGCCGCTACCAGGGCGTCATGGGCATGTCCTGGGCCGTCGCCGGTTTCGTCGCCCCGATCGGCGCCGGCGCGATCGTCGACGGTCCCGGCCCCGGTGTCCTGTGGGCGGCGACCTTCGCGATCGGCCTCCTCGCCGCCGTCGGCTACAGCCTCCGGCTCCGCAAGGCCCTGGCCGAGGACAGCGACGTCCTCGACCGCCCCGCCGGCGACAGCGTCGCGGACAGGACCGCGGACGACTCCGCCGACAAGTCCTCCGTCAACGCCTGACGGAGGAATCCCTCCCGGCGAGACGGAACCGGCTCCCCTCCCTGCGCACTTCGGCGGTGCCCGACCCGCCGAAGTGCGCGGGCACGACCAGCTCCCGCTCGTCGGCGGCCCGTTCGAGGATCCGGCGGCGGCTGACCGACGCCGCCGCCGCGTCCAGGCAGAAGCAGCTGTTGTGCGCGGGGTCGAGGATCTGCACGGGACTGTGCAGGAGGTCCCCGACGAAGACCGCCCGCTCTCCCCCCGACGCGAGCCGCAGTACGGCCGAGCCGGGTGTGTGACCGGGCGCGGACTCCAGGGTGAGGTGCTCGTCGATGCGGTGGACGCCGTCCCAGAGCACGGTCCGGCCCGCGCGGTGGAGGGGCGCGACGCTGTCCTCGTAGACGAGCCGGTCGTCCTCGCTCAGGCCGCCGCCGTAGGCGTTGTCCGGCCCGAAGTGGGCGTCGTCGGCCGCCGGTACGAGGTACTGGGCGTGCGGGAAGGTCGGCACCCACTCCCCCTCCGCGCCCTCCGCGCCCTCGGCGGCCCGGGTGTTCCAGCCGACGTGGTCGGCGTGGAGATGGGTGTTGACGACGACGTCCACGTCCTCGGGTCGGACGCCGGCCCGTTCCAGGAGGCCGAGGAAGTCCCCCTGCCAGTGGTGGAACTGCGGCGAGCCGGGCCGCTCGCGCCCATTGCCCACCCCCGTGTCGACCAGGATCGTCCGGCCCCCGCTGCGCAGCACCCACGTCTGCAGGGACATGACCGCCCGGTCACCCTCCGGCTCCCAGTGGTCCGGCGCCAGCCAGTCCTCGTTGTCCTTCCACGTCTCCTCGCCGGCCGAGGGGACGAGCTCGCGGGTGCCGGCGAACGGCCCCTGCCACTCGACGACCCGGACGATCTCGACGTCTCCCAGGACCATGCGCTGTGCGCTCTCATCCGTCATGCCGTCGACGTTAGGGGGCACGATTGAGCCTCTCAATGCCCGTACGGCTCCGTTGGATACGCGTACGTCTCACCGCGGATCCGTCCGGCGGGACTACGCTGGCGCGATGGACGTGGTGAGCGACGCGATCTCGGCCGTACGGATCGGGCGGCCCTCCTCCCAACGGGTGCGGGTCGCCGGGAGCTGGTGCACCCGCCTCGCCCCGTACGACGGCGCGGGCTTCCACGTCGTCCTGGAGGGGAACTGCTGGCTGCTGCCCGACGGAGGCGACCCGGTCGAACTCGGTCCGGGCGACGCCGTCCTGCTGCCGCACGGGACGGGACACGTGATCGCCGAAGGGCCCGCCGACGCGGCGAGGCTCGCGCGCGCGGTGTCCTTCGAGCGGTGGCTGGACGGGACCGGTTCGCGGCCGCCCCCGCCCGTCGACCCCGGGGACGGCACCGCGGTCGAGATGCTGTGCGGCAAGTACCGGCTCGACCGCAGCCATGTCCACCCGCTCCTGGCGGAGCTACCCGCGCTCGTCCACCTCCCGAACCGGGCCGCGGACGGCACCGACCGCGCCGATCCCGGCCTCCGCTCCGCCATCGAACTGCTCGGCCGCGAGGTGGGCGAGCGGCTTCCCGGCTCGGGGGTCGCGCTGCCGAGCCTGCTCGACCTGCTCCTCGTCTACATGATCCGTTCCTGGACGGCCGAGAACGCCGGCCCCGCGAGCCGGGCCGGAACGGCCGGCACCTGGCCCGCCGCCCTGGGCGATCCCGTGACCGCCGCCGCGCTGCGGGCCCTGCACACCGACCCGGCCGCCCCCTGGACCAATGACCTGCTCGCGGCCGAGGCGGGCGTCTCGCGCCCCACCCTGGCGCGCCGTTTCACCGCCCTGGTCGGCCGGCCCCCGATGGCGTACCTCACCTGGTGGCGGCTCACCCGCGCCGCCGCCCTGCTCCGGGACACCCGGGACCCGTTGTCCTCCGTCGCCCGACGCGTCGGCTACAGCACGCCGTACGCCCTCTCGCACGCCTTCCGCCGGGAGTTCGGCACGACCCCCGGGCAGTACAGGGCCCTGCCGGGCGCGGCTAGCGCCGACGGCTGAGCGCGCGCTGTGCCTCGTACAGGTTCCCCGGGTGCACCGATCCCGGGCTTCCGTACGCCTCCACGCGCGTGTGGAGGTCGCCGGTGAAGTCCGGGACGTCGGTCTGGTCGAACTCGCGGACCTCACTGATCCCGACCGTCGCGCTGTACGGGGCGATGGTGTCGATCTTCACGAGCCCGGCCCGGCCGTTCGTCACCGTCACGTTCCAGTGTGCGAAGCGGGCGCCGTAGAGGGGACCCGCCGAGGCGTCGCCGCCGTGGCGGCCGTTGTTCTCGACCGTGATCTCGGTCCGTACGTTCGCGAAGGGCATGCCCCGGTGGGTGTCGAAGGTGCCCGTCTCCATCACGCCGCGCGACCAGACGTTGTGGCTGGACAGGCCCTCGACGTTGATGCCGTGGAGCTGGGTGCCGGCCGGGGCCGGGACCGTACGGGCCGCGATGCGGAAGTCCTCGACCAGGTTGTCGTGCGCGCCCTCCCGGCAGAAGTACGGGTGGTGGGAGCCGCGTCCCTCCACCCGTGTACGGCGCAGGGTGCAGGCGGAGGCGGCGACGAAGCCGAAGCCGTTGTCGACGTGGCGGACCACCACGTCCTCCGCCCAGCAGTCGTACGCGCACTGGAAGGTGACGCCGTTGTAGCCCTTGTCGAGGAGGTGCGGGGACTGCGGCGTCTCCACCGCCTCCAGGGTCAGGCCCACCACCCCCGAGTCGGTGAGCGGCTCGACCCCCGAGACCAGTCGGGGGTCCCACTCCGGGCGGGCGTCGAGGGGAAGCGGGCGTTCCAGGGTCACCGTCCGGCCGTGCACGGCGGTGACCCGTACGGGCCACTCGTAGGGGACGTAGCTGGTCAGCTTCGTCTTGTCGTCCCAGGTGTACGCCTCCGGGCCCGGGCCTCCGCCCGCCATGTGCTCCAGGAGGGTGTGGTCGGGGTCGTCGGCGAGTCGGAGGACGACCAGTCGGCCGCGCCGGAGTGCCGAGGGGTCCTCGACCGTCACCGAGCGGTCGCCCCGGCGGGCCGGGCGGACGGCCGTCAGGGTGGTCCACTCGTCGCGGCGGTTGCCGGTCCAGCCCTCGAAGGGCCAGGCCCGGTCCCGTATCGCGGCGACGAGGGAGGCGTGCCGGGCCCGCGGGGAGAGCCAGACGAGGCCGCCGGCCCAGGACCAGGAGGACTTGTCGCCGCCGTAGCGGGAGCCGTACGGGCCGATCAGTTCGGTGAGGTTCCGGGTGGCGAGCAGGGTCGTGCGGCCGGAGCCCGCGCCGCGCAGGACGAGCCCGCTGTGGCCGATCCGCAGGTAGTCGTCGATCCGGTACGTGCCCGGCGGCAGGAGGACCGTGCCGCCGCCGCGTTCCCCCGCCTCCGCGAGGGCGCGGTTGATCGCGGGCGCCGAGTCCGTGGAGCCGTCCGGGGTGGCCCCGTAGGTGAGGGCGTTCGCGGCGACGCGGGGGCGGGGCGCGCGTCGGGCGCCGCCGTGGGCGCCGGCCCGGCCCACGTACGGGATCTGGGGGTGGGTGTAGGGGGCGGCTTCGAACTCGCGCCAGAGGGGGGTGGGGCGGGCGGGGGCCGGTGCGGTGAAGCCCGTCGTGCCCGCCGCTCCCGCCACCGCCACCGCGCCGCCGACGAACTGCCTTCTGCTGAGTGCCATGAACCTGAGCCCTTCACATATATGAACGGTGTTCAGATCTGCGTTGGCCGTGAGCATGGCAGGAGAAGGCCCTTGCGGGAAGGGGTCAGCTGGCGGGCTTCTCCGACGACTTCCGGGTCAGGTTCTTGAACGCGTCGAGGTTCCGGGTCGACTCGCCGCGCGAGACCCGCCACTCGTACTCGCGCCGGATCGCCGAGGCGAACCCCAGCTCCAGGAGCGTGTTGAAGTCACCGTCCGCCGCCTCCAGGACCGAGCCGAGCAGCCGGTCCAGCTCCTCGGGCGTCACCGCAGCGAGCGGGAGCTTGCCGGCGAGGTAGATGTCGCCGAGGCCGTCGACCGCGTAACTCACCCCGTACAGCTTGAGGTTGCGTTCGAGCAGCCAGCGGTGGACGCCCGCCTCGTTCTCGTCCGGGTGGCGGATGACGAAGGCGTTGAGGGAGAGCGAGTGGCGGCCGACGCGCAGCGACAGCGTGGTGAAGAGCTTGCGCGTGCCGGGGAGTTTGACCACGTAGGAGCCCGGCTCGGGCGACTCCCACTCCAGTTCCGCGTCCTTGAACGTGTCCTCGACGGTCCGCCGGACGTCCTCAAGATCAGCCATGGTGGGAGCGTACGCGACGGCGGTTCTCCCGCAGCCGATGGTCGTGCACGGCAGCGGTGTACACATCCGCCGTGCCCGAGGCCGCCGTGTCCCAGCCGAAGGACCCGGCGTGCAGGGCGGCCGCCGCCCCCATCCGGGCCGAGAGCGACGGGTCCGCCACGAACCGGCCCAGCGCGCGGGCGTAGTCCACCGGGTCGTGCCCCTGGACGAGGAAGCCGGTCACGTCGTCCCGTACGGCGACGGGCAGGCCGCCCACCGCCGCCGCGACGACCGGGGTCCCGGCCGCCTGCGCCTCGATCGCGACCAGGCCGAAGGACTCGCTGTACGAGGGCATGACGAGCACGCTCGCCGCCCGGAACCAGTCGGCGAGCCGGTCCTGGCCCACCGGCGGGTGGAAGCGCACGATGTCCGCGATGCCGAGCCGGGCGGCCAGCTTCTGCAGCCCCTCCGGCTTCGCGAGACCGCTGCCGCTCGGGCCGCCGACCACAGGAACGATCATGCGGGAGCGGAGGGAGGGATCCCGGTCCAGCAGCTCGGCGGCGGCGCGCAGCAGGATGTCCGGGGCCTTCAGCGGCTGGATGCGGCCGGCGAAGACCGGGATGAAGGCGTCCTGCGGCAGCCCGAGCCGGGCGCGGGCGGCGGCGCGGCCGTCGGCGGGGCGGAAGTGGTCGAGGTTGACACCCGGGTGGACGACCGCGATCTTGCCGGGGTCCGCGTCGTAGAAGCGGGCGAGCTCGTCGGCCTCCTCGGCCGTGTTCGCGATGAGCCGGTCGGCGGCGTCGACGATCTGCGTCTCACCGATCACCCGGGCCGCGGGCTCGGGCGTGTCGCCCTCGGCGAGCGCCGCGTTCTTGACCTTCGCCATGGTGTGCATGGCGTGGACGAGCGGGACGCCCCAGCGCTCGGCGGCCAGCCAGCCGACGTGGCCGGAGAGCCAGTAGTGGGAGTGGACCAGGTCGTAGTGGCCGGGGCGGTGACCCGCCCACGCCTGCATCACGCCGTGCGTGAAGGCGCACAGCTGGGCCGGCAGCTCTTCCTTGGCCAGGCCCTCGTAGGGGCCCGCGTCGACGTGCCGGACCAGGACGCCGGGGGTGAGCTCGACCACCGGGGGGAGGCCGCCGGTGGTGGCCCGGGTGAAGATCTCGACCTCGATGTCGATGGCGGCGAGTCGTTTCGCCAGCTCGACGATGTAGACGTTCATGCCGCCCGCGTCGCCCGTGCCGGGCTGGTGCAGCGGGGAGGTGTGGACGCTGAGCATGGCCACGCGGCGCGGGGTGCGGTTCCGGCCGGGGAGCCGGAGCCGGGTCGGTGCCGGGTGCCGGTGCCGGGTACCGGCGAACCGGGACACGTACTGGCTCACGTCGGCCGTCCTTCCGCTCGGGGGCTGAGCATGGGCGCCGTGGGCATGACGGCGGGAGGGCGTGGTGCGCCCTCCGGCCCGGACAACACCGGAATGGACCCTTTCATTTCCATCGCACACGGCACTTTGCCAATTCATTACCGGGGTGGGCGGGCAATCGCCCGCATGACCAGGCGATTGCCGGCGTGACCGGGCGACCGCCGGGGCGCGCGGGCCCCCGACCCCCACCCCGTACGCTTTCGGCATGGCCCCGCGCACCACCCGCCCCGTCGGCACCCCGACCCGCGGGACCACCAACCCCAACCGGCTGCGCCGCATGGACCGCTGGATCGCCGCCGTCCACGGGCCCGCCCTGCGCCGCTCCCCCGAGCCGCCGCTCGCCGTGGACCTCGGATACGGGGCCGCCCCCTGGACCGCCGTCGAGCTCCTCGCCCGGCTGCGCACCGCCGAACCCCGCACCCGCCTCTACGGCATCGAGATCGAACCCGCCCGCGTCGAGGCCGCAAAGCCGTACGAACACGAGGGCCTCTCCTTCCTGCACGGCGGCTTCGAGGTGCCCGTGCCCGGCCGGGTCGCCCTGATCCGGGCCGCGAACGTGCTCCGCCAGTACGACGAGGAGCAGGTCGCGGCCGTCTGGGGGCGGCTGTGCGGACGGCTCGCACCCGGCGGGCTGCTCGTGGAGGGCACCTGCGACGAGATCGGACGCCGGCACGTGTGGGTGGCGCTCGACGGGAGCGGCCCTCGGACGGTGACCTTCGCGACCCGGCTCGGTTCGCTGGAGCGGCCCTCGGACCTGGCGGAGCGGCTGCCGAAGGCGCTGATCCACCGCAACGTGCCGGGCGAGCCGGTGCACGCGTTCCTGCGGGACTTCGACCGGGCATGGGCGGCGGCGGCCCCGTACGCCTCGCTCGGCGCACGGCAGCGGTGGATCCGCTCCGTCCGCGACCTGGCGGCGGACTGGCCCCTGACGGACGGTCCCCGGCGGTGGCGCCAGGGCGAGGTGACGGTGCGGTGGGAGGCGCTGGCGCCTCGGGGGTGAGCGGGAGACGGGAGGCGCACGCGCCTCGGGGGTGAGCGGGAGACGGGAGGCGCACGCGCCTCGGGGGTGACCACACCGGAGGCGCGCCGGCACCTCGGGGGTGACCACTCGGGCCCCTTCTTTCCCTAACTCCCGCTGAATTTCCCGTACGCCGGGAACGCCACGCACGTATCACTCGTCCCCCGTGGGGGGAGCCGGCCCGACAGGCCCCGGTTTCCCCTGTTGCTTTGTGGTTTCGCATGGCACTATCGCCAAGGTCACCACTAAGTTACTGACGGTAAATCAGATTTGGTCACTCGAGGGGGAGCTCGTGAACCGACGCCGCCACGCCACCGCCGCGATCACCGTGATCTGCGCCTTGACCGTGCTGGCCTCGCCCGCGCTGACCCTCCAGGCCGCCGCCGCACCGCTGCCGCCGCCTCTTCCCAAGAAGAGCCTGGAGGAGGTGCGCAAGGAGATAGACGCCCTGTACCGGCAGGCCGCCGTCGCCACCGACGCGTACAACCTCGCGGACGAGCAGACCAAGGATCAGTCCGCCGAGATCGTCCGGGTCGCCCGGATGATCGTGGAGGGCCGCGAGAAGATCGAGGCCCTCAAGGCCAGGGCCGGCGCGACCGCCCGCGCCCAGTACCGCAACGGCGGACTCCCCGACGGCGCGCAGCTCGTCCTCACGAACGACCCGCAGCTCTTCCTCGACAACGCGGGACGCCTCAAGGCCGGGGCGAAGGCCACCACGGACCTGCTCGGCGAAATGAACCGCACCCAGGCCCAGTTGGACCTCTACGCCAAGGACGCGGGCGTCAACTGGACCAAGCTGGAGGCCAACCGCATCCGGCAGGCCCAGGCGAAGAAGGAGATCGACGGCAAGATCGCCGCGGCGAAGAAGCTGGAGTCCGAACTCGCCGCCGAGGAGCGGGAGCGGCTTCGGCGCCTTGAGGAGCAGGAGCGGGCCAGGGCCCAGACGACCTGGATCGGCACCGGCATCCTCGCCGGCCTGAAGGCGGACACGACGCCGGAGGCCAGGAAGGCGATCCAGTTCGCGACCGCCCAGATCGGCAAGCCGTACGGGTGGGGCGACGAGGGCCCGGACTCGTTCGACTGCTCGGGACTGACCCAGCGCGCCTGGGGATCGGCCGGCCGGCCGATCCCGCGCACCTCGCAGGAGCAGTGGCGCCTGATGCAGCGCGTGGACATCAAGGACATGCGGCCGGGCGACCTGATCGTCTACTTCAAGGACGCGAGCCACATCGGGATGTACGTGGGCGACGGCACGATCGTCCACGCGCCGCGCCCCGGCCGGAACGTGACGCTCGCGGGCGCGGGCTCGATGGAGATCCTGGGAGTCGTCCGCCCGACGTGACAGGGGCCGCCGGCCGCCCGAGGTGACACGAGGGGGGCCGTCCGCCCGCCCGACGTGACGTCCGCTCGACGTGAGCCCGCGCGGGTGGACATCCGTCCGACGTGACGGAGTCCACGTGCGGAGGCGGAACCATGGGCGCCCGCCCGGCGTGACGTTTCTCATTGCCTTCGGGGCGCCCGCTCAGCCGTACACGGGCAAGTACCTCCCCTTCCGCGGCATATGCCAATCACGACGCGGCCGCTCACCCGTTGATCGCCATTCCGCTGCGCACCGCCCTACCGCTAGGGTCCGGGACGGGCGGGACGCCACCCGGCGCCCTGCGCACCCTCGGGGGGAGGGAAGGAAACCCGGACCGATGCCCGTATCCGTACCGCGTCAGAGAAACGTCTCTGCCGTTGCGGGACCCGGCGACGTCGCCACTACGGACGCCACCGCCATGGACGCCACCGCTATGACAGGCACAGTCACAGGCACCGATCGCACCGATCTCACTCTCCTGGTCGTCGAGGACGACCCGGCGGGTGCCCTCGCCGTACCCGAACTGCTCGACGCCGCCGGCACCCGGGTCCGCATCCGTACCGCCCGCAACCTCACCGAGGCCGAGCGGCTCCTCACCGACGATGTCCACTGCGTCCTCGTCGACCTGTCCCTGCCCGGCCCCCGCGCCGCCGCCGGAGACGACCCGCTCGCCCCGCTCCGGCACATCCTGCGCCTCGCCCCGCGCCACGCCGTCCTCGCCCTCGCGGCCTCCGCCGACGCGGAGCTGGCGGCCGAGGCGGTGCGCGTCGGCGCCCAGGACCACCTCTTCCGCGAGGAACTCGACGGGCGGCTGCTCAGCCGCGCCATCCGGTACGCGGTCGAGCGCAAGCGGGCCGATGCGGTCCAGGTGAAACTGGCCGAGTCCCGCCTCCGGGCCCAGGAGAACGCCCGTCTGGAGCGCGGCCTGCTCCCCACGCCGCTCCTGGAGGGCTCCGACCTGCGGTTCGCGGCCCACTACCGGCCCGGCCGCGAGCGCGCGCTGCTCGGCGGCGACTTCTACGACGTGGTCCGTACGCCCGACGGCACCGTCCACGCGATGATCGGCGACGTGTGCGGACACGGCCCCGACGAGGCCGCGCTCGGTGTCGAGCTGCGGATCGCGTGGCGGGCCCTGACCTTCGCGGGCCTGTGCGGGGACGAGCTGCTCTCCACCATGCAGCAGGTCCTGGAGCACGAGCGGGAGAGCGAGGAGATCTTCGCGACCCTCTGCACCGTCGACATCGCGCCCGACGGGCGCCGCGCGGGCCTGTGCCTGGCCGGACACCCCTCGCCGCTGATCGCCCGGCAGGGGCGGGCGGCCAGGCTGCTGCCGTACGAGGACGGCGGCCCGGCCCTGGGCCTGCTGACGCGCGCCCGCTGGCCGCGCCGGCAGGTCGAGCTCGGCGGGGCGTGGAGCCTGCTCATGTACACCGACGGTCTGATCGAGGGGCGCTCGGCCGGACCCGGCTCGCCGCGGCTGGGCCAGGACGGAATGGTCGGGATGATCAACCGGCAGCTGGCGTCGGGCCTGCGGGGCGAGGAGCTCCTGGAGGCGGCGGTGACGGAGGTCCGGTCCCTGAACGGCGGCGAGCTGACGGACGACGTCGCGGTCCTGGCCCTGGAAAGGGACCGGGAAAGGGGCAGGACCCGGGGATGACCCCGGGCCCTGACGTCACTTCTCGCGGTTACCGGCCTCAAGCCTGTCGGCCTCAGGGCTGTCGGTCTTACGACTGCCGGTCCGACAGCTACCGGTCTTACGGCTGCCGGTCCGACAGCTACCGGCCGCCGTTGTAGGGACCGTACGGTCCGTCGCTGCTGGAGCCGCCGCCCCGGCGCCCGCCCCCGCCGCCCGAGACCTGCTGGAGCGCCGGGCGGACGTCCACCATGAAGACGATGGCGGCGATCACGCCCGCGATCTGCAGGAACAGCATCGGGAAGATCAGGTTCAGGGCGAGGTTGATGCCCAGGATGATCAGCCAGAACTTCTTCGTCTGCTTCTCGGCGGCGCGATACGCGTCCTCGCGCGCCATGGCGGCGAAGGCGAGCGCGGCGACGGCGAAGCCGGTGAAGATCAGGAACATCACCAGGGAGAGGAGGGAGTCGAATCCGTCGCGCAACATGCTGAGCACCGCCTAGGGAAGAGGGGAAGAGCGCCTCGCGGTCAAGGTACCCGGTTCAACGCACCAGGTACCCGTATTGGTGCCCGGCCCTACTCCTTCTCGGCGGCGACTGCCGCCTTCTTGGCGGGGGCCTTGCGGACGGTGGTCTTCCTCGCGGGCGCCTTCTTGGCCTCGGCGGGCTCGGACGCGGCGGACTCGGCGGAGGCCGCCACCGGCTCCTCGGCCTCGGTCTCCTCCGGCTCGACGACGACGGCGATCTCCACGATCTCCTCGGCGACCTCGCCACGCCAGGCCTTCACGGCCTCCTCGCCGTGGGCGGCGACCTCCTCGTACTTCTCGCGCGCCTTGACGGCGTATTCGGCGGCCACGCCGACACCGCGCAGCGCGAGGTCCTGGGCGGTCTCGCCGAGCTTCTTGAGGTCCGTGTCGAGACCGCCGACGACATCGGCGAACTTCGACTGCACGGTGGCCTGGGCCTCCTTGGCCTGCGCGGTCACCTTCTCCTGCACGGCCTTGGGGTCGGTCTTCCGTACGGCCTCGATGCGGGCGGGCGCCTCGGCGGCGATCTGCTCGATCAGGCCGGGAACCTTCTTGGCCTGCTGCACGGCGAGGTCGGCGGTGCCGGCGGCGAAGTAGAGAGGGGTACGCAGTTCGTCGATGATGGCCATGCTGGTGGTCCTCCCGGATGTGACGTACGGACGAGCGAGGGCTGGCTCAGCGGCGTTCGGCATCGGGGGCCGCTGCCCCGGCCGCCTCGGCGGCGGCCTCGGCGGCTCCGCCGGACTTGGCGGCTCCGGCGGCCTCGGCGGCCTCCGCGGCCTCCGCGGCGTTCTCCTTGCGGAAGGAGTCGTAGATCTGGAGCAGCACCTGCTTCTGCCGCTCGTTGATCGAGGGATCGGCGAGGATGACGGCGCGCGTCTCCAGCTCCTCCCGCTCCTTCTCGTCGAGGATCCCGGCCCGTACGTAGAGCGTCTCGGCGGAGATCCGCAGCGCCTTCGCGACCTGCTGCAACACCTCGGCGCTGGGCTTGCGCAGCCCACGCTCGATCTGACTCAGGTACGGGTTCGACACCCCGGCGGCGTCGGCGAGCTGCCGCAGGGACAACTGTGCGGTCCGCCGCTGCTCGCGGAGGTACTCACCGAGATTGCCGACGTTGAGCGATGCCATGCTCCGAACCATGCCAGCGTTTGCTAACTATTGCAAGCAGGTGCTTGCAATAGTCGCCCTCGACTCACGCCCCATGAATGAGAAAACTGGGGATCATGGATGCGACAGCGCGGTTCCGGCAGGCGGTCATCGAGTGGGCGGCCGACGGTGCGCAGGCTCCGGCGGCCGCGGCGGCGGCGCGCGAGCTGGCGGCCGGCGCCGAGCTGCGGACGGCCGTACTGGTCGAAGGGGTCAGCGACGAGGTCGCGCTCGACGCGCTGGCCGCCCGGCACGGCCGCTCCCTCGCCGCGGAGGGCATCGCCGTCGTCCCGCTCGGAGGAGCGACGAACATCGGCAGATTCGTGCAGCTGCTCGGGCCCCGGGGGCTCGACGTACGGCTGGCCGGTCTGTGCGACGCCGGAGAGGAAAGCCACTTCGCGCGCGCCCTGGAACGAGCGGGCCTCGGCCACGACCTCGCGCGCGCCGACATGGAGCCGCTCGGCTTCTACGTGTGCGTCGCCGACCTGGAGGAGGAGCTGATCCGCTCCCTCGGTGCCGAGTCGGTGCAGCGGGTCGTCGACGCCCAGGGCGATCTGCGGGCCTTCCGCATCTTCCAGAAGCAGCCCGCCCAGCGCGAGCGGAACGTGGACCGACAGCTGCGCCGCTTCATGGGCACCATCAGCGGCCGCAAGAGCCAGTACGCCCGCTCGCTCATCGACGCCCTGGCCCTCGCCGAGGTGCCCCGCCCGCTGGACCGCCTGCTCGCGCACGTGTCCGCGTCGGCGAGCTGAGGACCTGCCCCGCCGACCCTGCCCCCGCCCTCCCCCGCCGACCCTGCCCTCCCCCGCCGACCCCGCGCCCGCCCTCCCCCGCCGTGCCATGCTGGTGAACGTGACCCTGGAGGACCTGGTCCGGCTGCGCCGTGCGCGGGACGTGATGGACCGCGACTACGCGCTGCCGCTCGACGTGACCGCCCTCGCCTCCGTCGCCCTCATGTCGACCGGGCACTTCGCGCGCAGCTTCCGCGCCGCCTTCGGCGAGACCCCGTACGGCTACCTCATGACCCGCCGCGTCGAGCGGGCCAAGGCCCTGCTCCGGCGGGGCGACCTGAGCGTCACGGACGTCTGCTTCGCCGTCGGGTGCACCTCGCTCGGGTCCTTCAGCTCCCGCTTCACCGAGCTGGTCGGCGAGACTCCGTCCGCCTACCGCGCCCGCCGCCACGACGACGGCGCCGCGATCCCCGCCTGCGTCGCCAAGGTCCGTACCCGGCCGGTACGAAAGAGTTGAGGGGATCCCCCATCGGTCGGTTCCGGAGAAGCGGAATCTTGCCGTCCGCCGTAGCTTCGATCTCATGAACGTCAAGCTCTCGCAGTGCTTCATCGCAGTCGACGACCACGACAAGGCCCTCGCCTTCTACCGCGACGCCCTCGGCCTCGAAGTGCGGAACGACGTCGGTTTCGAGGGGATGCGCTGGGTGACCGTAGGGTCGCCCGCGCAGCCGGACGTGGAGATCGTCCTCGAACCGCCGCTGGCCGACCCCAACGCCTCCCCCGCCGACCGGCAGGCCGTGGCCGAGCTGCTCGCCAAGGGCATGCTGCGCGGCGTGATCTTCTCCACCGAGGACGTCGACGCCACCTTCGAGCACATCAGGGCCGCCGGCGGCGAGGTCCTCCAGGAGCCGGTCGACCAGCCGTACGGCGTCCGCGACTGCGCCTTCCGCGACCCGGCCGGCAACATGCTGCGGTTCACCCAGCCCCGTTCCTGACAGCACCCCGAACCTCCCCGAACCCCCTGTCGGCCTCCGCGGCCCGTGCCACCATGGAACGAGGCCAACAGGGGGGTTCCACATGCCGGTTGAGCGGGTCTGGCTTGACGTGCCGTACGCCGAGAAGGACGCGGCCAAGCGCGGCGGGGCCCGTTGGGATCCCGCCGCCAAGCGGTGGTTCGCGCCCCGGGCCGGCATGGCCGAACTGGCCCGGTGGGCCGCCGCCGCGGCCGTACCCGACCTGCTGCCCGGCGAGGACCGGGCACTCGGCAGCGGGCTCTTCGTCGACCTCGTCCCGCGCACCTGCTGGTTCACCAACGTCCGGTCCTGCGTGGCCCAGGCCGACTGGGAGCGGCTGCGCCGGATGATCACCGGCCGCGCCGGACAGCGCTGCGAGGCCTGCGGGGCGGGCGAGGACCGGGCGGCCCGGCGGTGGCTGGAGGCCCACGAGCGGTGGACCTACGACACCACCGCCCGCGTCCAGACCCTCCGGCGGCTCATCTGCCTCTGCACCGACTGCCACACCGTCACCCACTTCGGCCTGGCGCAGGTGCGCGGCATCGAGGACCAGGCCTTCGCCCACCTGATGAAGGTCACCGGGATGAGCGGACCGCAGGCCCGGGAACACGTCCGCGCCGCCTTCGACGTCTGGCAGGACCGCTCCCGCTACGACTGGGAGCTGGACCTCGGCATCCTCACCGGGGCGGGGATCACCCTCGCCCCGCCGCCCGGAGCGGGCGACCGTGCCCGGGTCGCCGACGACACCCTGCCCCGGCAGCGGCCCCTGCCGTGATCCGGCGGAACGCCCCTGGGCCAGCCCGTCCGCCGTTCAGGCACGGCAGCGCAGCATCACCAGCGGCGGCTTCTCCAGGAGGTCCGCCCAGAAGTCCTCGCCGAACTCACGGACGCCCTCTTCCGACACCTGCAGCGGAACCCACTCCACGTCCTTGAACCCGGCCGCCCGCAGACACTCCTCGTAGACCTCGCGGCGCGGGATCGTGGAGACGATGCTGATCGGCTCCGGGTCGAGGAGCGCCGTGACCCGCACGCGAGAACCCGCCTCGGTCTCCTCGCCGGTCGGCTCGCAGCGGAACCCGTACGCGGGCAGGGACGTGCAGTCGAAAGCGTAGTCGGGCCTCTGGGCGAGCACGAAGAACTCGCCGCCCGGCACCAGGTTCTGGTGGATGCTGCGGCACATCCGCTCGATCCCGGCGATGCCCTCGGCGTAGTTGAGGCACTGCACGCCCAGGGCGATGTCGTAGCGCCGGTCGAGAAGGGGCAGTTCGGCCACGTCGCCGACCTCGTAGCGCACGCCCAGCGGGTCGCGCTTCTCGATCTCCCGTGCGGCGGCGATCATCTCGACGGAGATGTCGACGCCGAAGACGTCCTTGGCGCCGCGCCGCTTGAACTCCCTGCTGTAGAAGCCGGTGCCGCACGCCAGGTCGAGGACCGACGCGCCGCTCACGTCCCCGACCATGGCGAGGAAGCTCGGCACCTCCCCGTAGCGGATCATCGGCAGGGACTTGAATCCCTCGAACGCCTCGCCGATCCCGTCGTACTGCTGCTGCCCGCCCATGCGGCGCCCCCTCGTGTGCTTCTTCGTGTGATCCAGAAGTCCTGCGCGCCCGTCGAGTCTGCTCCGACCTGCCCCGTCAGCCGTACTGGCGGATGACACGAGAAGTCGGCAGGACGACCCTCGTATCACCCAACACCCGTCAGTGAGGCCTCAGTTGGAGTGGCACTCAGTCCGCCCAGGCGGTGAGCGCCTCGAAGTCCGCCGCCGCGAGCCCGCGCCGGGCGTCCACCCGGTGGAGCAGCGCCCGGCCCGGGTGGTGGGTGGCCACCCAGTCCCGGTCGGCCGCGCCGATCTCGTCGTCCACCCAGGCGAACGGCCGCCCGCCGGCCCAGGCCACCAGCGCGGGCGCCTTCCAGTGCACCCCCGCCACCGGATCGGGTCCGTCCCCGGGCCACCTGACCAGGGGCAGAGCCGGCAGCCCGAGGCGCGGGGCGACCCAGGCGTTCGCATCGTCCTCCCAGGTCGTCGCCCAGACGAGTTCGTACGGCAGTGCCGCGAGCCGCGGCCCCTGCGCGGGATCGAGCCGCGCGAGGAGCGGGCTCACGGGCGCGGGCGGCGCGGGCGGGTACGTCGGATACTCCCGGTCGCCCGCCCCGAAGGGGATCAGCGGGCCGTCGACGTCCAGGAACAGCAGCGGGGTCACCATGCGTCCATCCTGACCCGAGCCACTCGTCCACTTCTCGATAATCCGCGACGGATCGATCCTCGTTACCCTGGCAGGCATGACAGCCATGGCACCCACCCGCACCGAGCCCGACCTCTCCTACCTCCTCGACCACACCAGTCACGCCTTGCGGACCCGGATGGCCGCCGCGCTCGACGCGATCGGGCTGACCCCCCGGATGCACTGCGTCCTCGTCCACGCCCTGGAGGAGGAGCGCACCCAGGCGCAGCTCGCGGAGATCGGGGACATGGACAAGACCACCATGGTCGTCACCGTCGACGCCCTGGAGAAGGCCGGACTCGCCGAGCGCCGGCCGTCGAGCACCGACCGGCGGGCGCGGATCATCGCTGTGACCGAGGCGGGGGCCAAGGTCGCGCGGGAGAGCCAGAAGATCGTCGACGGCGTCCACGAGAGCGCCCTCACCTCCCTCCCCGACGACGAGCACGCCGCCCTGCTGCGCGCCCTGAACCTGCTGGTCACCGGCCACCTGGAGACCCCCGTCGAGAGCCCGAGGCCGGCCCGCCGGGCACGCCAGCGCGGTTAGCCCCCGCCCACCCCGCGCGCCCCGCACGCCCCCAAGCCGTTCCGTAAAAAATAGTCTGCAACAAAACCTTCTGCTAACGTCTCTCCTGTCGGCTCCACCGAACAGGAGTGATCCCCGTGCCCGCTTCCGCCCGCACCCCCTCCCGCCAGCTCGCCCTCGGCGTCCTCGCCACCGGCATGCTCATGACGATCCTCGACGGCAGCATCGTCACCGTCGCGATGCCCGCCATCCAGAGCGACCTCGGCTTCACCCCCGTCGGCCTCAGCTGGGTCGTCAACGCCTACCTGATCGCCTTCGGCTCGCTCCTGCTCCTCGCCGGCCGCCTCGGCGACCTGATCGGCCGCAAGCGGATGTTCCTCGCGGGCACCGGGATCTTCACCGCCGCCTCCCTCCTCGCCGGGGTCGCCACCTCCCCCGGCGTCCTCATCGCCGCCCGCTTCCTCCAGGGCGTCGGCAGCGCGATGTCCTCGGCCGTCGGCCTCGGCATCCTCGTCACGCTCTTCACCGTGCCGCGCGAACGGGCCCGCGCCATCGCCGTGTTCAGCTTCACCGGCGCCGCGGGCGCCTCCCTCGGCCAGGTCCTCGGCGGCATCCTCACCGATGCCCTCACCTGGAACTGGATCTTCTTCATCAACCTGCCCATCGGCCTCGCCACCCTCCTCGTGGCCCTCCGCGCCCTCCCCGCCGACCAGGGCCTCGGGCTCAGGGCCGGCGCCGACGTCCTCGGCGCGGTGCTCGTCACCACCGGCCTCATGACCGGCATCTACGCGGTCGTCAAGATCGAGGAGTACGGGGCCGGTTCGGCGCACACCCTCGGCCTCGCAGCCCTGGCGCTCGCCCTCCTGGCCGCCTTCCTCGTCCGCCAGGCGAAGACCGCGAACCCGCTCATGCCCCTGCGGATCCTCCGCTCGCGCAGCGTCTCCGGCGCCAACGCCGTCCAGATGCTGATGGTCGCCGCGCTCTTCTCCTTCCAGATCCTCGTCGCCCTCTACCTGCAGAAGGTCCTCGGGTACGGGGCCGCCGAGACCGGTCTCGCGATGCTGCCGGCCGCGGCCGTCATCGGTGCCGTCTCCCTCGGTGCCTCGGCCCGCCTCATCGCCCGCTTCGGCGAGCGGAACGTCCTGGTCACCGGCCTCCTCCTGCTCGTCGGCGTCCTCGGCCTGCTGACCCGCGTCCCCGTCCACGCCTCCTACGTCACCGACCTGCTCCCCGTGATGCTGCTCGCCGCCGGGTTCGGCCTGGCGCTCCCCGCCCTCACCTCACTCGCCATGTCGGGCGCCGAGGAGAAGGACGCGGGCCTCGCCTCCGGCCTCTTCAACACCACCCAGCAGATCGGCATGGCCCTCGGCATCGCGGTCCTCTCCACCCTGGCCGCCACCCGCACCGAGAGCCTCACCGCGGCCGGCCGACCCGCCACCGAGGCCCTGACCGGCGGCTACCACCTGGCCTTCGCCGTCGGCGCCGGCCTCCTGCTCGCCGCCCTGGCCATCGCCTTCACCGTCCTGCGCCGCCCCAAGACGCCGGGGACGCCGGGGACGCCGAAGCCGACGAACGAAGCGAAGAAGGCGAAGGAGGCGAAGGAGGGGAAGGAGGCGAACACCCCCGCGACAATGGCGGCATGAGAGCCGACCGACTCGTCGCCGCCCTGCTCTTCCTCCAGACCCGGCAGCGCGTCACCGCCGCCGAACTGGCCGCGGAACTGGACGTGTCCGAGCGCACCGCACGCCGGGATCTCGAAGCTCTCGCGAGCTCCGGGATCCCGGTGTACTCGCAGGCGGGCCAGGGCGGCGGCTGGTCCCTCGTCGGCGGAGCCCGTACCGATCTGACCGGACTCACCGCCCCCGAGATCCGCGCGCTGTTCCTCCTGACCGGACCGGACACCGCCGCGAGCCCGCAGACCCGGACCGCCCTGCGCAAGCTCGTACGGGCCCTGCCCCCGACCCTCCGGGAGGGCGCCGAGGCCGCCGCCCGCGCGGGGATCTCCGACGGCACCGACTGGGCGGGAACGGAGACCGAGGAGGCCCGACTCGCCCCGCTGCAGCGGGCGGTGGTCGAGGCCAGGGAGGTCAGGATCGGGTACGCCCGCCCCGGCCGCGAGCCGCGCGAGCGGACCGTCCAGCCGCTGGGGATCGCCGCGAAGTCCGGGATCCGCTACCTGGTCGCCGACACCGAGCACGGCCTGCGGACCTTCCGGATCGGCCGCGTCACCTCCGTGACCGAGACCGGCGCCCCCGCCGTACGCCCCGAGGGCTTCGACCTGCCGACCGCCTGGCGCGCGCTCGCCGCCCGGATGGAGGACCGGCTGGTCGCCGCGACGGTACGGGGCCGGACCGCCCCCGGCACGGAGCCGGTCCTGGAGGGCCTGCTCGGCGGGCGGATACGGTTCGGGGAGCGCGCCCCGGACGGCTGGACGGCGATCGAGGTCGACGGGCCCTCCCCCGAGGTGATCGCCGCCCAACTGGCGGGCCTCGGCACCCGCGTGGAGCTCCTCGACCCGCCGGAGGCACGTACCGCCCTCGCCCGCATAGGGGCCGAACTCACCCTGCTCTACGGGCAGTCGACGCCTCCAGCCACTCCGGCAGCTCCTCCGCGTGCACCAGCGTCAGCCGGGACACCGCCCGGGTGAGCGCCACGTACAGCCGGTTCGGTCCGCGCGCCTCGGCCGCCACGATCGCGGCCGGTTCGACCACGACGACATGGTCGAACTCCAGGCCCTTGACGACGCTCGCGGGCAGCACGGTCACCCGTTCCTCCGCCGTCCCGCCCTCACGTACCGCCGTCTCCACCCCACCGACCAGGCCGTCGGCCGTGATCACCCCCACCGAGCCCTCCGCCGTGAGCGCCTCGCGCACCGCTTCAAGAGCGGCGGCGTGGAGGTCCGTCCCCCGCAGGACGGTCACCTCGCCGTCCTTCCGGACGGACCGGCCCGCGGGTACGTCCGCGCCCAAGTGCGGCAGGAGGCGGTTGGCGAGGTCCACGATCGCCGCCGGGACCCGGTAGCCGAGGGTGAGCGGCACCACGGGCGTCCCGGCCTTGCCCAGATGGGCCAGTTGCTCGTCCCAGTCGCGGGCCGCCCACGGTGTGGTGCCCTGCGCCAGGTCGCCGAGGACGGTCAGCGAGCCGAACTCGGTGCGTCGGGCGATCGCCCGGCACTCCATGGGCGAGAGGTCCTGCGCCTCGTCGACGACGACATGGCCGTAGCTCTCGGGCCGTTCGATCAGACCCGCGAGCTCGTCGAGGAGCACGAGGTCGGCGGCCGTCCAGCGCGCCGAGCGGTACGAGCGCGGCGGCCGCTCCCAGCGGATCGCCGCCCGCTCGTCCTCCGCGAGCACTCCGTCGGAAGCGCCGCAGGGGTCGGTGAGGAAGGCCGCCAGCACCTCCTCCGGGCTCGCCTTCGGCCAGCACGCGTCGAGGAACGCCGTCACCGCCCGCGCCCGCTCGATCCGCCGCGCCCAGGCCGCGCCCATGGGCCCCCAGCGGCGTTCGGCGTGGAGCTGGAGGGCCCGCACGATCCGGGCGCGGACCCGCTCGCGGCCCGTCGCGTAGGGCGGCGCCTCCTCCCGTACGGCCGCGACGATCCCGGCGAGCTGCGCGGCCGGCAGCCGCCAGTGCGACGAGCCGTCCCGCACGGCGAGGTCGCCCGCCGGGGCCGGGTCGACCCTGCCGTACAGCGCGCGGTGCAGCACCTCCGCCATCCGGGCGTCGTGCTTGACCCGGGCCGCCGTCCCGCCGTCCTCGGCGCGCACCGGGTGCCGGGCGATCTCGTCTTCGAGGGTGGCCTGCCGGACCCCGGTCTCGCCGAGCGACGGCAGCACCTCGGAGATGTACGAGAGGAACGCGCGGTGAGGTCCGAGGACGAGGAGCCCGGAGCGGCGGATCCGCTGCGGATGGGTGTACAGGAGGTACGCGGCCCGGTGCAGGCCCACGGCGGTCTTGCCGGTGCCGGGCGCGCCCTGCACGCACAGGGAGGCGGCCGGGTCGGAGCGTACGAGATCGTCCTGTTCGGGCTGGATGGTGGCCGCGATGTCCCGCATCGGGCCCACCCGGGGCCGCTCGATCTCCCCGGCGAGCAGCGCGCTGACCGTCACCGCCCCGCCGGCCGTGAGCTGTTCGTCCTCCAGGGCGGTCAGGTCCTCCGAAACGCCCTTGCTGTACGGGGCCCAGCCGAAGCGGCGGCGCCGGAGGACGCCCTGCGGGTCGCGGGCGCCTGCCTGGTAGTAGGCGCGGGAGACGGGCGCGCGCCAGTCGACGACGAGCGGCGGGGCGGCCGGGTCCTCGCCGATCCGGCGGCGGCCGATGTGGTGGACCTGACCGTCGTCGAGGTCGAGGCGGCCGAAGAACAGCGGTCCCGGCGGCTGTTCGCGCATCCCCTTGGCGCGGCTGCGCAGATGCCGGCCGAGCGCTTCGGCGTCGGCGCCGGACGCGGCGGTGTCCTCGCCGATGACGACCTGCTCGGCGACGTCCTCGGTCATCCGGGTCAGGGCGGCACGGCAGGCGTCGTGGTGGGCGCGTTCGCGGGCGAGCTCGAAATCCAGTGACGTCATTCCGGCAAGCCTAACCGAAAACGTTACTGGGTTACATTTTTTACTTGTCTACGAGATCCGCGTACGCCGTTCAGTACGGGAGCCCCTCCCGCAGCGCCCGGAAGGCGAGCCCCGCCGCCGCCACCGCGTCCGCCGCCACCCCGTCGGCCGTCTCTCCGCCCGCGATCCGGGCCGTGTTCTCCTCCGCGAGGACCCGGAGCACGGTCACGATCTGCCCGGCGGCGAGCCGCGCGAGCAGAGGGCCACCCGCCCCCTCCGCACCGCCGGCCAGTGCGCCCGCCAGGGCCTCCTCCGACCTCACCCGGTACGCGTGGAGGCGACCGACCAGCGCCGGAGTGCCGTACAGGAGCCGGAGGTACGCCAGGACCGACGGATGGTCGCAGAGCCCGGTGACCGGATCGCGTCGAGCGAGGCCGTCGAGCAGGTGCGCGTACAGCGCGTCGAGCGGGGCCGTACCGGCCGACCGCGCCGCGGTCACCACCCGGGCCGACTCGTCCTCGTGATCGGCGAACCGGTGGAGGACCAGGTCCTCCTTGGCCGGGAAGTACCGGAAGAGCGTCGGCTTGGAGACCTCGGCGGCGGCCGCCACCTCCGCGACCGAGACGGCGTCGAAGCCCCGCTCCAGGAAGAGCGCGACGGCCGCGTCCGACAGGGCCTGCCGGGTGCGCTCCTTCTTCCGCTCGCGCAGCCCGGGGACGGCGGCGGCGGCAGCACGGTCGGGGGTCACGAGGCACGCCCTTCCACCAGCACGGCGACCCCGTCCAGGATCCGGGCGAGGCCGAAGCGGAACTCGGTCTCGGGGTCGTCGGCGGCGTCCATCACGCCCGACTCCAGCACGCGCGCCACCTCCGGGTACCTCTCCGGGTCGGCGAGCCGCCGCAGGGTGTGGCCGTAGCGGGCGAGGATCTCCTCCGGGCTCGCCTCGCCGGCGGCGATGACGGCGGCGAGGTCGGCCATGACCAGGGCGTCGTTCCGGACGAAACCGCCGACCAGCATGGTCACCGAGATCTTGCTGCCCGCGTCGAGGCCGGTGCCCCCCAAGGCGACGAGGGCCTTCTCCCACCAGGCAACCAGGTTCGGGGTCGCGGGCGGGCCCGAGACGGGCAGTCGCAGCATCCAGAGGTTGCGGTGGTAGATCTCGCGCAGCGCCGAGGCCCAGGACTCCAGCGCCTCGCGCCAGTCGGTGCCGGGCGGGAAGAGCTCGGGCGGGGCGCCCGTGGCGGCCTCCTGCATGAGGACGTACAGCTCGCTCTTGGCGGAGACGTACCGGTAGAGCGACATCGTCGAGGCGCCGAGCTCCTTGGCGACCCGGCCCATGGAGACGGCGCCGATCCCCTCGGCCGAGGCGAGGGCGACGGCCGCGTCGACGATCCGGTCCAGGGTCAGGCCGGGCTTGGGGCCCTTCGAAGGGCGCTCCCGCAGCCCCCAGGCCGCCTCGATGCTCGGCGGCAGAAAGCTCCCGCCGTCGCCCGCCGCACCGCCGCCGCCGCTACCGGAGCCCGCCGCACCGCTGCCGTCGGGGCCCGTCGCACCGTCGCCGCCGCTCCCGCCGCCCGTACGTTCCTCGCCGTTCGTCACAACCCGCCGCCTCCCGGCCACCTCGCACGCTTGACACCCATCCTAGTAATGCGTAACCCTTACGCAGTAACGCGTACGGCATACGCAGTACGGCAGAGCAGTCCACACGCCCAGGGAGCACACCCATGCCTCCGGCCATCGAAGCCATCGGCCTGACCAAGACCTACGGAGACGTCCGCGTCCTCGACGCCCTCGACCTCCACGTCCCGCGCGGCACCGTCTTCGCCCTCCTCGGCCCCAACGGCGCCGGGAAGACCACGACCGTCCGCATCCTCGCCACCCTCACCACACCCGATACCGGCCACGCGCGCGTCGCCGGACACGACGTCGTCACCGCGCGCTCCCGGGTCCGCCGCGCGATCAGCCTCACCGGACAGTTCGCCGCCGTCGACGAGAACCAGACCGGCACCGAGAACCTCCGGATGGCGGCACGGCTCTCCGGCCTCTCCCGCCCCGCCGCCGACCGCCGCGCCACCGAGCTCCTCGAACGCTTCGGCCTCACCGAGGCGGGCGACCGCCTCACGAAGACGTACTCGGGCGGCATGCGTCGCCGCCTGGACCTCGCCGCCGGTCTCGTCCGCGACCCCGGCGCGACCCAGGTGATGTTCCTCGACGAACCGACCACCGGCCTCGACCCGCGCAGCCGCCAGGAACTGTGGGAGGTCGTCCGCGAACTCTCCGACGGCGGCACGACGGTCTTCCTCACCACCCAGTACCTGGAGGAGGCCGACCGCCTCGCCGACCGGATCGCCGTCCTCGGCAAGGGCCGCACCCTCGCCGAGGGCACCCCCGCCGACCTCAAGGCCCGGTACGCCGCCCACCGCCTCGACATCGTGGCGTACGACGAGGAGAGCCGCCTGCGGCTCGGCACGCTCGCGGGCCCCACCGCCCACCACGACCCCGAGACCCGCACGCTCGGCATCCCCACCGACGGCAGCGCCGGCCACGTACGGGAGCTGCTCGACGCACTCGACCCCGAGCGCCGGGACATCGCCCGCTTCAGCCTGCACACGGCCACCCTCGACGACGTCTTCCTGACCCTCACCGCCGACAGGCCCCTCACCGCCGACAAGGAGCCCAGCCATGTCTGACGTCCTCACGGGCGGACTCACCGCCGCGAGCACCCTCGCCGGGCGCGGCATCCGCCTCAGCCGCCGCAACCTCGACGCCGTCATCACCTCGATGATGCTGCCGATCATGCTGATGCTGGTCTTCGTCTACTTCTTCGGCGGCGCCATCGACACCGGCACCCGGTACGTCACCTACGTCGTCCCCGGCGTGCTCGTCCTCTGCGCCGGTTTCGGCGCGTCGGGCACCGCCGTCTCCGTCAGCGAGGACATGCGCCTCGGGGTCGTCGACCGGTTCCGCACGCTCGACGTCGGCGGGACGCCGTTCCTCGCCGGACACGTCGCCGCCGCCGTCACCCGCAACGCGCTCTCCACCACGCTCGTCCTCGGCGCCGCCTTCGTCATCGGCTTCCGCCCCGCCGCCACACCGGGTGGCTGGCTCGCGGCGATCGGACTGCTGCTCGCCTACATCACCGCGGTGTCCTGGCTGTCGGCGGCGATCGGCCTGGTCACCAGAACGGCGGAGGCGGCCGGCGCGGTCACCTTCTTCATGATGTTCCTGCCGTATCCGAGCAGCGCGTTCGTGCCGATCGACACCATGCCGAGCTGGCTCCACGGCTTCGCCGAGCACCAGCCGGTGACCCCGCTGATCGAGTCCATGCGGGGCCTGCTGCTCGACCAGCCGGTCGGCAACTCGCCGTGGATCGCCCTGGGTTGGTGCGCGGGCCTGCTCGTCCTGGCGCTCGCCGCGTCAGGAATCCTCTTCCGGCTCCGTACCCGCTGACCCCCTGCGGGGATCAGAAGATGTCGGGCGAGAAGGGCCGCAGCGAGGTACGGAAGAGCAGATCGGCGCGGGCGGCCGCGCCGGCCGTAAGCTCCTCGACGCGCCCGACCCGGGAGAGCCGTACCGCCGACTCGTCGCCGAAGGCGAAAGTGCTCAACTCGGCGATGTCGAAGGCGAGATCGGCGGACTCGGTCGTACGGACACAGGAGACGCCGTCCGGGGAGGCGTCGAGGCGGTACCGCCCACCGGCGAGCCCGTCCCCGGTCCCGCCCCCGTCCCGCACGTCGAGCACGAGGCTGTCCGCCACCGGGTACGTCCGGCTCTCCAGGACCCGGACGACGTCCAGGACCCGCACCCACAGCATGTCCGCATGCGTCAGCAGCTTCGCGGCGCGCGGGTCCGGCAGGAGCAGCGGCAGCGGGTCGTCGGGGGCCCGGTAGCCGGAGCGGACGGTGCCGATCCAGTCGATGGAGCAGAGGTAGTGCCACAGCGCCCGCTCCGCGGCCGGGGTGACGGCGATCAGATCCCGTACGGTCGCCGTGTTCATCGGCTGCTTGGCGTCGTCCCACTTGTCGTCGGCCGTGTAGGCCACAAAGCCCTCGACCTCGCCGGACTCCGCCCGGTACACCGCGTAGAACGGCTCCCGCCACGACTCGCTGTGCACACTGAGCCCGGTGCCGACCTCCCAGTCGCGCGGGGAACGGTCGGTCACCCCGGCGCGGACACCGGCGAGCCGGCGGTGCGTCCCGGGGCCGATCTTGCGGATCTCGTCGGCGTCGGTCATGTCGATCCGGCCGCCGTCCTCCGGACGGCCCGAGCGGCGCGGGTCGAGCCCGGTCCGGCGGACGTCCACGCTCCACGCGCTGCACCAGCTGGCCGGGCCGAAGCCGTACCGCCCGTAGATCGGGTACTCGGCGGCGATCAGGGTGGCGATCGCGTCGCCCCGCTCCTTCGCGGCGGCCAGGTCGGAGGTCATCATCCGGCTGAGCAGCCCGCGCCTGCGGTGCGTCGGGGAGACGGTGACCTGGGTGATCGCGTCGGCCGTGAGGCTGCCGCCGCCGACCGTGCTGACCTCCTGCCGGAACGACCGGAAGGTGGCGACGAGACGGTCCCCGTCGAAGGCCCCGAGCGTCCGCGCGGGGTCGACGTGCGCCAGCCGGTCGGCGACCTCCGCGTCGGTCACGACCGGCGGGCGGAGGAACCCGGTGCGCAGGGCGCGCAGCCAGTCGGGGAACTCGGACTCCGTCACCGCGCGTACGTCGACAGTCATCCTTCGACCCTACGCACGGCCCCGGCGCACCCGCATCCGAGTTTCCCCGCGCCCACCCGGAAGCCCCGCGGCCCGGGCTCCGCGGCCTCGTCCGCGGCTCACGCCAGCAGATCGTCGACCTGCGCCTCGCCCTCCCGGTAGCGGCGGGCGATCTCCCCGCTGCAGTCGTCGGCGGTCCGCTGGAGGTGCTGCCGACGGCGGGAGATCTGCTGCTCGTAGCCCGCGAGCCGCCCCATCCCCGCGTGCAGCTCGTCGTCCGTACGGGCCGTCAGGTCCGACAGCTCGACCTCCGACAGCATCTCGGCCGCCAGCCGCCGGTACTCCTCGCTGCGCGGCGTCGACAGCGTCACGTGCCGGGCCGAGCTGCGGTGCCGCGAGGGCACGTCGGCGAGGATCTCGGAGAGCCGGTCGAGGACCGGGGCCTCGGGATCGGTCCGCCGTGCCAGCTCGGCCCGCAGGATGTCGATACGGCCCTGGAGCATCCGCCGTACGTAGCTCAGGTCGGCCTCGTCGCTCTGCGCGTCGCGGCGCAGCGCGCGCAGCTCGGGCAGCCGCAGCGCACCCAGTTCGGGCTGGGTCCGGTCCGGCAGGGCCGGCTCGGCGGTCCTCTGTACGGGTGGGCGGGTGCCCGGGCCTCCGCCCGGTCCACCGCCCCTGGTTCCGGCGCGGATCAGCGGTACGGGGCCGGACGGCGTCGGCCCGGTGCCAGGTGCACTCATGAGAATCGTCCCCTCGACCGGTGCGGAGCCGCACCGCCTCAACGCATGGTGCCACTCCTGCACGCACGCGTGCAGGCGCTCTGCACCCGTTCGGCCCCTCATCCGCCGGACTGGTGGCCGCTAGGTAGGTTGGGGCGTATGCGTGCAGTGGTGCAGAGGGTGGACGGCGCGAGCGTCGTCGTCGCAGGGGAGACCGTCGGTGAGATCACCGGCGAGGGCTTGTGCGTGCTGGTCGGGGTGACCCATGACGACACCCCGGAGAAGGCCGCCCAATTGGCCAGAAAGCTCTGGTCCGTCCGGGTACTGGACGACGAGAAGTCGTGCTCGGACGTGAACGCGCCGCTGCTCGTCATCTCCCAGTTCACGCTCTACGGCGATGCCCGCAAGGGCCGCCGCCCCACCTGGAACGCGGCCGCGCCCGGCCCGGTGGCCGAGCCCCTCGTGGACGAGGTCGTGGCCCGGCTGCGCGAACTGGGCGCGCACGTGGAGACGGGCCGGTTCGGAGCGGACATGCGCGTCTCGCTCACGAATCACGGCCCGTTCACGGTGCTGATCGACGTCTGAGCCGGCAGAAGGAACCACCGGGAGCCGGGGACTACGGCTCGACGACGGTCTCCTGCGCGGCGGCCGTCGTCCCGGCGATCAGCGGGGCGTCCACCGGCACGTTCCGCTTCACCAGGGCCAGGGCGATCGGCCCCAGCTCGTGGTGGCGGACGGAGCTGGTCACGAAGCCGAGCTGGCGGCCCTCCTCACCGTCGGCGGCGAGCCGGAGCGGGGTGCCGTGCCCGGGCAGCAGCACCTCGCTGCCGTCCAGGTGCAGGAAGACCAGTCGGCGCGGCGGCTTCCCCAGGTTCTGCACCCGGGCGACGGTCTCCTGGCCCCGGTAGCAGCCCTTCTGCAGGTGGACGGCGCTGCCGATGAGGCCGACCTCGTGCGGGATGGTCCGGTGGTCGGTCTCGAAGCCGAGCCGGGGCCGGTGGGCCTCGACGCGCAGCGCCTCGTACGCGAGGATGCCGGCGGCCGGCCCGTGGGAGGCCGCGAAGGACTCCAGGTCGGCGCGGGGCACGAACAGGTCTCGGCCGTGCGGGGTCTCCCGTACGACGGCTCCCGCGGGCACCTCGGCGATGGAACCGGCCGGGATGTGGACGACGGCGATGTCGTCGGTGCGGTCGGCGACCTCGACCCGGTAGAAGAACTTCATCGACTCCAGGTACGCGACGAGCTCCTCCCGCGTCCCCGGCTCGACGTGCGCCCACACCGTCTCGCCGTCGTCGACGAGGTACAGGGCGTGCTCGATGTGCCCGTTCGCCGAGAGGATCAGCGCCTCGGTGGCCTGTCCGGGCGCCAGGTCGGTCATGTGCTGGGTGACGAGCAGGTGCAGCCAGCTCAGCCGGTCGTCACCGGTGACGGCGACGACACCGCGGTGCGAGAGGTCGACGAAACCGCGTCCGTCGGCGAGGGCGCGCTGCTCACGGAACAGGTCGCCGTAATGCGCGGCGACACCTTCGTCGCGGCCTTCGGCGGCGACGGCGCCGGGCAGGGACAGCAGAGGGCTCTTCATGGAAGAAGCCTACGACTCTGCGGGAGGGTCCTACGGGGCGCGGTCGCCGCCGGTCGCCTCGGTGGGCCCGTCCGCGGCCCGGGTGGCCTCCACGGCGGCCTCCGTCGACTTCTTCGCGCAGTTCCCACACCGCCCGAAGATGGCGAAGTGCTTCATGTCGGTCTCGAAGCCGAAGGTCTCGCGGAGTTTCCCGGTGAACTCGGCGGCCACCGAGACGTCCGCCTCGATCACCTCGGAGCAGTCCCGGCAGACCAGGTGCAGATGGTGGTGCCGGTCGGCGAGGTGGTACGTCGGAGCCCCGTGCCCCAGATGGGCGTGGCTCACGAGCCCGAGCTCCTCCAGGAGCTCCAGGGTCCGGTAGACGGTGGAGATGTTCACCCCGGACGCGGTCCTGCGGACCTCGACGAGGATGTCGTCGGGCGTCGCGTGCTCCAACGCGTCGACGGCCTCCAGGACAAGCTGACGCTGCGGCGTCAGCCGATAGCCGCGCTGCCGCAGGTCGCTTTTCCAGTCGGTGCTCACCACGCCCCCAGTGTATGAGGGCGCGGTGCGCCACCCCAGGGTCTAGCGGAAGAAGGCGATGCCGTCGTCCGGCAGGTCGCCGAGGTTGCGGGCCATCTCCGCGACCTCTTCCGGCGTCACGACCTTCTTCAGGTGGGCCGACATGTACGGCCGCAGCGGGACCTCGGGGGTCGCCTTCTCGCCCACCCACATGAGGTCGCTCTTGACGTAGCCGTAGAGCCGCTTGCCACCGGAGTACGGGCCCGAGGCCGCGGTGCGGGCGACGGCGTCCGTCGCCAGGTCGATCTGCGGCTTCTGGTCGGCGAGCTCGCCGTACCAGATCTCGACGATGCCCTGGTCGCGGACCATGACGACCTCGACCTTGCGGTCCTTGTCGATGCGCCAGTAACCGCTCTCGCTCTCCAGCGGACGGACCTTGTTGCCCTCGTTGTCCAGGACCCAGGAGTGGGACGTGTACTCGAGGAAGTCACGGCCGTCGTGGCTGAACGTCACGGACTGGCCGAAGTTGCACTTCTCGGCGCCGGGGAAGTCGGCGACGCCCGCGCCCTCCCACGTGCCGAGCAGGAACGCGAGGGGGACGAGCTCCGGGTTGAGGTCGGACGGGATCTCGATCATGAGCAGCTCTGGCGTTCTCTAGGAGTGGTTGGCGAGGGGTGTTAGCGCTGACCCTGGTACAGCTTCTTCACAACCAGTCCGGTGAAGGCGAGCACGCCGACGGCGACCAGGACCAGCAGGGTTTCGAAGAAAATGATCACAGGGTGCTCCTCGACTGAGCGGTGAAGGCGGAACGGGCCGGACCCCAGCTTAGTAGGCGGGGGCCCGGCCCACTCGGTGAGGTGGGTCTCGCCGATGATCAGCTCAGCAGCTGCGCCTGAAGCGCCACCGTCTGCTGGAACGGGACGGTGAGCGCCTCGCCCTTGCGGGACTGGACGACCAGACCGAGCGTGTCACCGGCCTGGATGTACGCCCACCGCGTCTGCTCGGGGCCGTAGGGCTTCCGTTCGTCGAAGGAGTACAGCGACAGGAACGAGAGACGGACGTCGCTCAGGGAGGAGTCCAACGTCTCGCCGTCGACACCGGCCGGAAGCCGGCTGCCGCGCGTGCCCGCGTCCAGGACCTCGTCCTTGAACGCCTCCGCGAACGCGACCGACGTGAACCGCATCAGGTACACGCGCGTGGACGTGCCGTCCGGCGTCGTCCAGCCGCGGGCGGCGACGTGCCGCAGCGCGGACTCGGCCAGGGCCTCCTTCACCGCGCTCCGGTCGTCGGCGTGGAAGTGCGCGAGGTACGTGTCGAGGCCGACCCAGCCGCCCTTGAGCTTCGGGTCGACCGTGGCACCCGCCGGAGCGGGCAGCAGCAGCTGCCGGAGGTCGGCGTGGTGGACCTCGCCGTCGTTGCCCTCGGTGAACGGACGCAGGGTGCCGTCGGGCAGCGCCGGAAGGGCGAGCCTCGGGTAGTCCCAGCGGCCGTCGGACTCGGTCGCCAGCCCCGGTACGTCGGTGCGCTCCATGGCGGTGATCCCCATGGCCGTACCGGTGCCGACACCGCCGAGGACGAGCACGGCGGCGGTCCAGCGGGCGATGCCCCGGAGCAGCGGCCGGCGGGACTTCCTCGGCTTCTCCGGAGCGGGGGCGGGGGGCTGGGCCCGGACCTCCGCCGGGGCCTCCGCCGGGGCCGGCGCCTCGGGCCCGGGCTGGGTCCCGGGCTGGGTCAGGGTCTGCTCGGTCATACGTACTCCCCCGGGGATGCGATGTGGTCGAGTTGCCGCGTCAGCAGCTTCGCCACGCGCGCCTTGTCGAACGGCTTGGCGCCCGCCGCCTTGACGATGACGAAGACCTCGGAGTCGTACGCGAGGCAGATCATCTCCTCCAGCGCCGCGGCCCGCTCCTTCTTGTCCAGGGAGTCGTCCTCGGGCGCGAGGTAGCAGACGGCGTTCCGGTGGTCCTTCACCTTGGGGCCCTTGGGG
Source organism: Streptomyces sp. NBC_00250 (assembly GCF_036192275.1). Lineage (NCBI taxonomy): Bacteria > Bacillati > Actinomycetota > Actinomycetes > Kitasatosporales > Streptomycetaceae > Streptomyces > Streptomyces sp. NBC_00250. The sequence continues at coordinate 4,352,935 of NZ_CP108088.1, forward strand.
AACTCCAGAAGGTCCATGACCTCCTTGCGCAGCCGGTAGGTGTTCTTGATCTGCTTCTTGTCCTTCATCCGCGCCAGCTCCACGGAGACGACGACGTCGTTGTTCAGGTCCGCGAAGGACCGGACCCCGATGCCCTCGATGCCGAGCTTGTCGACGTCCTTCTCGAACGCGCGGCGCTTCTTCCCCGAGAGCCCCTCGCCCGCCTGCTTCATCAGGGCGGTGGCGTCCGCGGCGCCGAGCTCGCCGTCGTTCCCGTACAGCTCCTCGTCGGGGCCGAACTCGTATCCCTCCGGCAGCGGCAGGAGGAGCTTGCTCAGCGGCGTTCCGGTCTTGCCGCGCGCCCGCGCGGCGGCCGGGTCCTTGTCCTGTGCGGACTTCTCCGCTGTGCCCCACAACCGCGTCGGCGCGGTGCGGTCGGCGGAGGAGACGGTGAGCGCGGTGTAGGTGACGCCGCCGCCGATCAGGCCGAGGACGAGCACGGAGGGCAGGACGACCCGGATCAGGACCCGCCGGACACCCCGCTTCGCCATCGGCTCTGCCACCGATTCGGTGCCGGGTACGGCCACGGTTTCGGTCACGGGTCCGGCCACGGGTTCGGTCACGTCGTTCCGGTCCTCACTCACAGGCGCCCCAGCTGTCGCTCGGCCAGCGAACGGATGTCTTTCTCGGAGACCTTCTCGGTGTCGACGACGAAGATCTCCACCGCGATGTCACCGCGGTAGAAGTAGGCCCGGGCCTCGTGGATGTCCAGGTAGCCGGCCTTCCGCTGCACGGGGAAGAGGTAGTAGCGGCCGTCGGACGAGCCTTCGAGGGCCTTGCCCTCGTTGTCGGCGAAGTCCTCGTCCGGCATGTAGCCCTGCTGGTCCTCGACGTACTCCTGCGCGCCGAGGACGTCGTTCGAGCGGTACTGGACGAGCCGGATCTCGGTCACCTTGTGCTCGCCCGTCTCCCAGGAGGTGACGGCGACCCGCCGGATGCCCAGGTCGAGCTGGTAGTCGAGCGCGTTGCCGGGCCCCTTGAAGTTCGACGCGAACTCGCTGACCGGCATCCAGCCGTCGGCGTCGGCGAACTCGGCCTTCTTCGCTCCGGCGGGCTTCGGCAGCAGCAGCTTCCGCAGGTCGCCCTCCGCCTTCGCGCGGAGGTCCTCCGAGGCCGGGATCGGCTCCGCCTTCTGCCCCGCGGGGAGCGGCTTCGGGTGGGCGAGGCCCGGCTGGTTCAGCGGCGGCAGGGCGGTCGGCTCGCGGTCGGCCTGGATGCCGTAGCCGACGGCGGTGCCGCCGACGAGGCCGAGGACGGCGGCGACGGCGATCAGTCCGACGGTACGGAGGACACGGGGGCGCGGCCGTACGGCGACGGGCGGCACGGCGGGCTCCGCGGCCGAGTCGTCGACCGCGTCCGCGACCGGCTCCGAGACCGTGTCCGCAGTCGGCTCCACGACCGATACCGCGGCCGGCGCTGTGACCGGAGCTGTGACCGGAGCCACATCCTCCGATGCGTCCCGCGACGCGTCCGGGGGTGCGGTTTCCGTGCCCGGCTCCGGGGTCGGCGGCGGCGCCGTTTCCGGATTTCGGGTGCTTTCTTCGTTGCTCAAGAGTCCCCCCACGAGACCTGAAGCGCGGATTCCGTCATCCGCGCACCCAGCAGACACGTGGGGGACACCGGGGGTTGCGGTGCCGCACATTACAGTTCGGCATATGCCGAAGAAGCTCGTGATCAAGGTGACCGCGGGGGCCGAGGCCCCCGAACGCTGCTCCCAGGCCTTCACGGTGGCCGCCGTCGCCGCCGCCAGCGGCGTCGAGGTCTCGCTCTGGCTGACGGGCGAGTCCTCGTGGTTCGCCCTCCCGGGCCGCGCCGCCGAGTTCGAGCTCCCGCACGCCGCACCGCTGCCGGACCTGATCGACGGAATCGTGGCGAGCGGGGGCCGCATCACGGTCTGCACGCAGTGCGCGGCCCGCCGCGACATCGAGGAGAAGGACCTCCTGGAGGGCTTCCGCATCGCCGGCGCGCAACTCTTCGTCCAGGAAGCGATGGCGGACGAGACGCAGGCGCTCGTCTACTAGTCAGCCACCGGTCAGGGCTCCCGGCGCTTCTTGCCGTCGAGTTCGTCCCACCACTCGTCCGACTTCGGGTCGCCCGAGGGGTCGTCCCACCAGCGGTCCTCCGGGCCCCGGCGGTTCGCGACCATCGCGGCGACCGGGGGGATGACCATGGCGACCACGCACATGCCGATGGCCACCGGCATCGAGAAGAGGCGCACGACGGCCCAGGCGCCCACGAAGAGCAGCAGGCAGGCGCCCATCATCCAGAAATAGACGTGGCGACGTCGTGCGTACACACCTCCAGGGTACGACCGAAGGGCCGTGCCTCAAGTCCTGGAATGGCGTCCAACCCCCCAGGAGGCACGGCCCTTCGGCCGGTTCGGTGTCGCGGATCAGACCGCGATGGCGACCTCGGCGAGGCCACCGTGCTGCGCCACGACCTGGCGGTCGGCGGTGCCGCCGGGGACCAGGGCGCGGACGGTCCAGGTGCCCTCGGCCGCGTAGAAACGGAACTGGCCGGTGGCGGAGGTCGGAACCTCGGCCGTGAACTCGCCGGTCGAGTCCAGGAGGCGGACGTAACCGGTGACGGGCTGTCCGTCCTTGGTCACGAAGCCCTGGATGGTGGTCTCACCGGGCTTGATCGTCGAGGCGTCGGGGCCGCCGGGCTGCGCTCCACACATGTCGTTCTGTCCTTACGGTCGAGGGGTCCGGAGGAGGGAGGATCCGGGGAGTTACTTGTTGGCGCCGAGCTCGATCGGCACGCCGACGAGGGAGCCGTACTCGGTCCACGAGCCGTCGTAGTTCTTGACGTTCGAGACCTCGAGCAGCTCGTGCAGGACGAACCACGTGAGCGCGGAGCGCTCACCGATGCGGCAGTAGGCGATGGTGTCCTTCGCCAGGTCGACCTGCTCGTCCTCGTAGAGGGCCTTGAGCTCGTCGTCCGACTTGAACGTGCCGTCGTCGTTGGCGTTCTTCGACCACGGGATGTTGCGGGCGCTCGGCACGTGGCCGGGGCGCTGCGACTGCTCCTGCGGGAGGTGCGCCGGGGCGAGGAGCTTGCCGGAGAACTCGTCGGGCGAGCGGACGTCGACCAGGTTCTGGGCGCCGATCGCGGCCACGACGTCGTCGCGGAAGGCGCGGATCGAGGAGTCCTGGGCCTTGGCCTTGTACTCGGTGGCCGGGCGGGCCGGGATCTCGGAGCCGTCGACCAGGTCGCGGGAGTCGAGCTCCCACTTCTTGCGGCCGCCGTCGAGGAGCTTCACGTCCTGGTGGCCGTAGAGCTTGAAGTACCAGTAGGCGTAGGAGGCGAACCAGTTGTTGTTGCCGCCGTAGAGGACGACCGTGGTGTCGTTCCCGATGCCCTTCGCCGACAGGAGCTTCTCGAAGCCCTCCTGGTCGATGAAGTCGCGGCGGACCGGGTCCTGCAGGTCCTGGGTCCAGTCGATCCGGATGGCGTTGCGGATGTGGTTCTTCTCGTAGGCCGAGGTGTCCTCGTCGACCTCGACGAGGGCGACCTGCGGGTTGTCGAGGTTGGCCTCGACCCAGTCCGCGTCGACCAGGACGTCGCTGCGAGCCATGCTGTTCTCCTCCGGGGCAGTGTGCGGCGGTGTGGTGCGGGTGTGGTGCGGTACGCCTCGTCGCGGGAGGCTCGTCGGCTACTCGTCGGCTACTCGTCGGGCAAGAAGGACGTGCGGAACGGACGTGCGTACGGCTACACGGGGCGGCCCTGACCTCGGTGGGAGGGCCTGAGGAATACGGGAGTGGTGAGTCCCGCTCAGACGGTGCGACAGAGCATGGCGGCGACGCGGCACAGGTCTACTGCCCGCCGCTTCGTGAGATCCGCCTGTCGCTTCATGCCCTCGATCGTAGGGACGGACAGGCGGCCGTGTCACCGGTGTGTCGTATTTTGAGACGCGATCGTCCGAGATGCGAGACGCGATCACCGTGAGGGCGTGCTCCGCAAGCCTCCGCACCCGGGCGCCGACCAGCGTTTCTACGGAGCGGACAGCGGCGTCTCAGCATGTGACCAACGGGTACTCATCGGGGGCATCCGGGTGCCGCGAGGGTGTCGCACGCGGGCGCGCCCCGGATGGGGCCGGGGTACTGCCGCGGGTCGCACCGGGCGTCGTACCGGGCGCCGTGCCGTGGGTCGCCCCTGGGGTCGTGCCGGGGCGGTCAGCCCGCCAGGACGACGTCCGTGCCGGTCACGGAGACGGCCAGACCGTCCGGCCTCGGCTCGACCTTCTCCACCTTCATGCCGGCGATCACGCCGAGCGGGCGCTCGAAGTCGGTGCGCGCGCGGACCAGCTCCTCGATGCCCGGGATGCCCTCACCGGGCACCTCGTCGGCACGGACCCGGATCGTGTCGCCGTTCACCACGGTCACCGTCGAGAGGACCGTACGGGTCAGGGTGCGGCCCATGACCGTCACTCCACCGGTCACCTTCACCTTGCCGTTCCCGCCGTAGGCGACGGTGGCCTCCCGGTCGGAGGCCGCGGTGAGGTCCGCGTACGAGATGAGGGCCGTCCCGCTCGCGGAACCCGCCTTCGCGCCCGACCAGTCACCGGTCACGGTCACGTCCCGCAGGGCCACGGTCAGCTCGCCGACCCGGATGAGCTTGCTGCCCGCCGTCGCCTTCACGCCGGTCGCCTTCACGTCGACCTCGTCGAAGTGCTTGTCCGCGACCTGGGTCAGGAACGGGAAGCCCTTGATGTCGACCTCGATGGCATCGCTGTCCACGGAGGCGAGCTTCACCCGACCCGCCGCCTCGTCCTCGGCGTACGACACGGCCAGCCGGTCGATCCCCACGAGGACCCCGCCCAGCACGACGGCCACGATCAACAGAATCCGCAGTGCTCGCATGGCTGTGCGTCCCCCCGATGGATGGATGAATCCGGCCCCCCGACACGAAGATCGACGTGTCGAGGGGCCGGTTGGTTCCCGTGCCCGTCCTGGATCAGGGTCCGGTCAGGGCCGCGTCGGGGTCAGGCCAGGGCCCGGCCCAGCAGGTAGACCGCCGGCGCGGCGGCCGTCAGCGGCAGCGCGACCCCGGCCGTCATGTGCACGAAGCGGGACGGATAGTCGTAGCTCGCCACCCGCAGGCCGACGAGCGCGCAGACCCCGGCCCCGAGGCCGAGCAGCGCCCCGGAGGAGCCCAGATCGGTGAGGCCGCCGGCCGCGATCCCCGCGCCCGCCGCGGCGAGCAGCGCGGCGATCAGGGAGACGGGGCCGGGCAGCGGAAGCGCCCGGGCGAGGACGGCGGCCGCGACCGCGACCCCGCCGACGACGACCGCGTCGGGCTCGGCGCCGAGGTGTCCGGTGGCGACGACGGTGAGCGCCGCCGAGGCGATCGTGGCCATCAGGCCGTACATGCGCTCGTCCGGGTCGGCGTGGCTGCGCAGCTGGAGGACCAGGCAGAGCAGCACCCAGACGCCGAGGGTGCCGAGGATCGCGGCGGCCGCGTTCTCCCGGCCGGTGGCGAGCAGGGCGGCGTCGGCGGCGAGGCCGCCCGCGAAGGCGAGGGCGATGCCCTGCCGGGCGGGCCACATGCCGTTGAGCCGGAACCAGCCGGCGGCGGTGAGGCCCTGGAGCAGCACGAGCGGGACGAGGAGCCCGTACGTGCCGAGGGCGGCGCCACCGGCGAGCAGCAGTCCGAGGACGGCGGTCAGCGCGGCGGGCTGCATCCCGGGCTCGATCACGGGCGAGCGGCCTTCGGCGCGGGCGCGCTGGGCGTCGGTGATCCGGGTGTTCCCGGAGGTGGTGGGCGAGGAGTACGAAGGCCCCGCATCGGCCACCGGGCCGGGGGCGGTCTCCACCGGGGCCACCGGGGCCGCGTGGGCCACAGCGGCATGGGCCGGGATCGGCGCCTGACCCTGGGCCTGGGCCTGCTGCGGCTCGGCGTAGTACGGGGCGGGGGTTTCGTACGACTCGTAGGAGGCCGCGGAGGGCTGGGCGGCCGGGGAGGCCTGGTCCGGCGCGTACGGCGTGTACGGCTGCTGCCGGTCCGGCGCGTACGGCTGCCGGTACGCCTCCTGCTGCGCGGCCCGCGCCCGCTCGGCCTGGACCTGCTCGTACGAGACGGCCGGCTGGTACGAGGTGTCCCAGGTCTGGCCCTCCCACGTCTGCGTGACGTCGGGGCCCTGGTTCGCCGGGCCCTGGTTCGGGTTCTGCCCGTTCCCGTTCCCGTTCCCGTTCGCGTACGGGTCGTACTGCTGACCGCCGTAGTACTGGTCATTGCTCATGCTCTGGGGTTCACCCTCCTGCGAACGGGGGGAGCACCTCGACCGTGCCGCCCTCGGCAAGCCGTACCGTCTCATGGCTCCGGGTCCCGACGGGGTCACCGTCGACCAGGAACGAGCACCGCTTGAGGACCTGGACGAGCTCGCCCGGGTGCTTCGCGCGGGCCGCGTCGAGGGCCTCCGCGAGGTGCTCGGCGGTGTACGGCTCCTCCGCGACACCGGCGGCGGCCTTGGCCGCGGCCCAGTAGCGGATGGTTCCCGCTGCCATAGCGGCGCTCCCTTCGTTCGTGTGCGCGCCGCCCCCCATGATGGGCTATCCGCGTGTGAGCCAGTCCCCCAGCCGGGCGAGCAGCTCCTCGTCCGCCGCGTTCTCGGCGTGGCCCATCCCCCGCTCCAGCCACAGCTCGGCGTCGCCCGCCCCGGCCAGCATCCGCGGGTGGTCGAGCGGGAAGTACGCGTCCCGGTCCCCGTGCACGATCAGGAGCGGGATCGGTGCGATCAGCGGCACCGCCTCCACGGGAGACAGGGGCACGGGGTCCCAGGCCCGGCTGTCGATCCGGGTGCGGAGCCCGTACCGCCCGACGAGGCGCCCCGCCGGCCGGGTGACCATCCAGTGGACGCGGCGCATCGGCGCCGTTCCCCGGTAGTACCAGCGGGCGGGCGCGGAGACGGCGGCCACCGCGTCGGCGCGTCCGTCCGTGTCCCGGTCGAGGGCGGCGTGGCGCAGAACCACGGACCCGCCCATGGAGAAGCCGACCGTCGCCACGCGCGCGTGGCCGAGCTCACGTGCCCAGCGGACGGCGGCGGCCAGGTCGAGGACCTCCCGGTCGCCGACGGTGGAGCGGCCCCCGGAGCCGCCGTGGCCGCGGAAGGAGAAGGTCACGACGGCCGCGCCGCGGTCCGCGAAGACACGGGCGGCGCGCCGGACGGCGGGCCGGTCCGCCGCCCCGGTGAAGCCGTGGGCCACGACGACCGCCGTCCCGGTGACCGCCGTATCGGTGACACTTGCCCTGGGCGGTTCGTAAACCGCCTCGATACGGACATCGTCATCCGTACGCAACATTGCCCGTCGGGAGCCGGAAGTGATCAGGGAGACATCCACCATATGAAATCCGCCCTCTCCCTCTGAACTCATGTGGGCTATTCTCCTGTGCAGAGGATCCGGGCGACGCAGCCCCCGGGTCCTTTTGCGTTTTCCGACCGTTGTTACGGACGGATGAACAAAAGCTCTCCGGGCGCGGGAGCCGACAGTGATCCGTACGAAGCAGTGCCCGTACGAACAGTGTCTGTACGAAGCAGTGCACGTCCTCGCAGGGACCGAGGAGGAACCGACGTTATGAGCGAGCGACCGAAGCACGACCGACCGACGGCAGGGACGGCAGGTGGTGCGCGATGAGCGCCTTGCTGCTCCTGACCAACGCTCTCCAGCCTTCCACCGAGGTGCTGCCCGCCCTCGGCCTGCTGCTCCACAACGTCCGGGTCGCCCCGGCCGAGGGCCCCGCCCTCGTGGACACCCCCGGCGCGGACGTGATCCTCGTCGACGGCCGGCGGGACCTCCCGCAGGTGCGTTCGCTCTGCCAGCTGCTGCGCTCCACCGGGCCCGGCTGTCCGCTGATCCTCGTCGTCACCGAGGGCGGCCTCGCGGCCGTCACCGCCGACTGGGGCATCGACGACGTCCTCCTCGACACCGCGGGACCGGCCGAGGTCGAGGCGCGGCTGCGCCTCGCCATGGGCCGCCAGCAGATCGTCGCGGACGACTCCCCCATGGAGATCCGCAACGGCGACCTGTCGGTCGACGAGGCGACGTACAGCGCGAAGCTCAAGGGCCGGGTCCTGGACCTGACCTTCAAGGAGTTCGAGCTCCTCAAGTACCTGGCCCAGCACCCGGGCCGCGTCTTCACGCGCGCGCAGCTCCTGCAGGAGGTGTGGGGGTACGACTACTTCGGCGGCACCCGAACGGTCGATGTCCACGTACGGCGTCTGCGGGCCAAGCTCGGCCCCGAGCACGAGTCGCTCATCGGCACCGTCCGTAACGTCGGCTACCGCTTCGTCACCCCCGAGAAGGTGGAGCGGGCGGCGGAGGAGGCCCGGGCGAAGGAAGAGGCCCGGGTCAAGGCCGAGGGCACCCGCGTCAAGGACGCCACGGCAGATGTCACCCCTCTGGAGGACAGGAACGTGGCGGACGCCACAGTGCGACCTGCCGGTAGGTAGGTCACCCCGCGTAGACTGCCGCGCGTGGCCAAGGTGACGCGGGATGACGTAGCTCGACTGGCAGGTACCTCGACTGCGGTCGTGAGCTACGTCATCAACAACGGACCCCGGCCGGTCGCCCCGGCCACGCGCGAGCGTGTCCTCGCCGCGATCAAGGAACTGGGCTACCGGCCCGACCGGGTCGCCCAGGCGATGGCGTCCCGGCGCACGGACCTCATAGGCATGATCGTCCCGGACGCGCGGCAGCCGTTCTTCGCGGAGCTGGCGCACGCGGTCGAGCAGGCCGCCGCCGAGCGCGGAAAGATGGTCCTCGTCGGGAACTCCGACTACCGCGACGAGCGCGAGGTCCACTACCTGCGGGCCTTCCTCGGCATGCGGGTCTCCGGTCTGATCCTGGTCAGCCAGGGCATGAGCGAGCGGGCCGCGAGCGAGGTCGAGGCCTGGGACGCGCGCGTGGTGCTGCTGCACGAGCGGCCCGAGGCCCTCGACGACGTCGCCGTCGTCACCGACGACATCGTCGGCGCCCAGCTCGCCACCCAGCACCTCCTGGACCACGGCTACCCGTACGTGGCCTGCATGGGCGGCATCCCGAACACCCCGGCCGTCGGCGACCCGGTCGCCGACCACGAGGAGGGCTGGCGGCGGGCCATGCTGGAGGCGGGCCACTCGATCGAGGGCCGGCTCTTCCAGGCCCCGTACAACCGCTACGACGCCTACCAGGTGGCGCTCAAGCTGCTCGCCGGCCCGGACAGGCCGCCGGCCATCTTCTGCTCCACCGACGACCAGGCCTTCGGCGTGCTGCGGGCGGCGCGCGAGCTGCGCATCGAGGTGCCGGCCGAGCTGGGCGTCGCCGGCTTCGACGACGTGAAGGAGGCGGGTCTCACCGACCCGCCGCTGACCACGGTCGCCTCGGACCGGCCGGCCATGGCCCGCGCGGCCGTGGACCTGGTCCTGGACGACTCGCTCCGCGTGGCGGGCTCGCGCCGCGAGCGCGTGAAGGTCTTCCCGTCGTCCCTGGTCGTCCGCCGCTCCTGCGGCTGCGACGGCGGCTGAGCGGTTCACCCGCCCAGAGCCCTCCCCCAGAGCCCTCCCCCAGAGCCCTCCCCGAGAGCCCCCTCCCAGGAGCCCTCCCGGGAGGGCTCTTTATATCGGGCATACAGGCTTCTGTCGGGCTTCTCACCCGGTCCTCAGACGACTCTCATGTACGGCTCCGAGAGTCATAGCCATGACGGACTTCCAGGAGCAGCAGCCGCAGCAGCCCTACTATCCGCCGCAGCCGCCGAGGCCGCCGTACACCCCGGCCCCGCAGCCGGCCGGCGCCGAGCAGACCGCCCAGCAGCCGACCGCGGGCGAGCCGTACGCCGCCCGGCAGCCCCACGCGACGCAGCCGCTCTCCACCCAGCCGATCGTCACCGAGCCCGGCACCACCATCTGGCCGTCCGGTGGACACGTACCGCCGCCGGTGGGCCCGCCGGCCCCGCCCGTCACCGCGACGGGCGCCCCGGCCGACGCTCCCGCCGGAGGCCCCGGCTCCCGTCGCCGCGCCAAGCGCGGGGTCGGCCTCATGGCGGCCGTGGCCATCGCGGCCGCGGCCATCGGCGGCGGTACGGCGACGCTCGTCCAGCAGCTCGGCTCGGACACCCCCGTCGCCGCCTCCTCGGCCGTGAACGGCACCAACGTCTCCGCGAGCAGCACGGGCACGGTCGCCGGCGTCGCCGAGGCCGTCTCCCCCTCGATCGTCGAGATCTCCGCGAGCTCGAACGCCGGCAAGTCCACCGGCTCGGGCGTGATCATCACCTCCGACGGCGAGATCGTCACCAACAACCACGTGATCTCCGGCGCGTCCGAGATCACCGTGCAGCTCAGCAACGGCAAGTCCTACGAGGCCGAGGTCGTCGGCACCGACCCCGACAAGGACCTCGCCCTCATCAAGCTCCGGGGCGCCTCCGGCCTCAAGACGGCCACCCTCGGCGACTCGTCCAAGGTGCGGGTCGGCGACCAGGTCGTCGCGATCGGCTCCCCCGAGGGCCTCACCGGGACCGTCACCAGCGGCATCGTCTCCGCGCTCGACCGGGACGTGACCGTCGCCAAGGACGACGACAGCGCCGGCCAGGACCAGCGGCAGGGGCAGCAGTACGACCCGCGGCAGGGCTGGCCGTTCGAGTTCGGCGGACAGCAGTTCAACGGCGACACCGGCTCGTCGAAGACCACGTACAAGGCGCTGCAGACCGACGCCTCGCTGAATCCGGGGAATTCCGGCGGCGCGTTGATCAATATGAACGGCGAGATCATCGGAATCAATTCGGCCATGTATTCGCCCAGTTCTTCGAGTGGTTCGACGGCCGGCAGCGTGGGCCTCGGATTCGCGATCCCGGTCGACACCGTGAAGGCCGACCTGGAGAGCCTGCGCGCGGGCGGCGACAACTGACCGGCGAACGGGCGACATGCGACGCTGAGCCCATGACCGTCCAGCGACACGAACCCGAGCGCATCCTCATCGTCGACGACGAGCCCGCCGTACGGGAGGCCCTGCGCCGCAGCCTCGCCTTCGAGGGGTACGGGACGCAGGACGCCGTGGACGGACTCGACGCGCTCGCCCGGATGGAGTCGTACGCCCCCGATCTCGTCGTCCTCGACGTCCAGATGCCCCGGATGGACGGGCTCACGGCGGCCCGCCGGATCAGGGCCTCCGGCTCGACCGTGCCGATCCTGATGCTCACCGCGCGCGACACGGTCGGCGACCGGGTCACCGGGCTCGACGCGGGCGCCGACGACTACCTCGTGAAGCCGTTCGAGCTGGACGAGCTGTTCGCCCGGATCAGGGCGCTGCTGCGGCGCAGCTCGTACGCCTCCGCCATGGCCTCCGGCCAGGCCGACGCCGACGTGCTGGCCTTCGAGGACCTGCGGATGGACCTCACCACGCGCGAGGTGACGCGGGGCGGGCGGACGGTGGAGCTCACGCGGACGGAGTTCACCCTCCTGGAGATGTTCCTGGCGCACCCGCGGCAGGTGCTGACCCGGGAGCAGATCCTCAAGGCCGTATGGGGCTTCGACTTCGAACCGAGCTCGAACTCACTGGACGTGTACGTGATGTACCTGCGACGCAAGACGGAGGCCGGCGGCGAGCCGCGCCTCGTGCACACGGTGCGGGGCGTGGGATACGCGCTGCGCGGAGGAGGCGGGGAGTGAGCGGTTCCCGGACGGGCCGCGGGGGTCTGAGAAGCCCCCTCGCGTGGTTCCGCTCCCGTCCCCTCCGCTCGCGGCTCGCCCTCCTCACGGCGGTCGCCGTGGCGGTGGCCGTGGGCGCGGTCTCGCTCGCGTGCTGGTTCGTGACGCGGGCGCAGCTGGAGAACGAGCTGGACTCCTCGCTGCGCAACACCAGGCTCGACCGGAACGGCGTGCAGGGCCTGCTCGCCCTCTGTCGGCAGGGCGCCACACCGCCCCCGGTGACCGTCTCGCACACGGTGCAGGTGATCCTCGCCGACGGCACCGTGTGCACCGCGGGCAAGGCCGCGATCCCAACCGGGGTCGGGGACCTCGCGGTGGCTCGGGGGCAGCTGGAGTTCGCCCTGCACACCGTGAAGGACGAGGCCGGGCGGGAGATGCGGGTCTACACCTACCCGGACAACGGCCCGATCGGCCTGCTCGCGGTCTCCGTCGCACGCCCCCTCGACGAGATCGACAACTCGATGTCCACCCTGCGCTGGATGCTGCTCCTGGTCTCCGGGATCGGCGTCGTCGGCGCGGGCGCGGCCGGCCTGTGGGTGGCGCGGACCGGTCTGGAGCCGGTGAACCGGCTGACCGGGGCGGTCGAGCACGTGGCCGCGACCGAGGACCTGACCGTGCGGATCCCGGTCGAGGGCGAGGACGAGATCGCCCGTCTGTCGCGCTCGTTCAACGCGATGACGGCGGCGCTGGCGACGTCCAGGGACCGGCAGGCGCAGCTGATCGCGGACGCCGGACACGAACTGCGGACGCCGCTGACCTCCCTCCGCACGAACGTCGAGCTCCTCGCGCGCAGCGAGGAGACCGGCCGGGCGATCCCGCCGGACGACCGGCGGGCCCTGATGGCCTCGGTGAAGGCGCAGATGACGGAACTGGCGGCGCTGATCGGCGACCTCCAGGAACTGGCCCGCCCGGACGCGGCGCAGCCGGGCCCCCTCGAAGTGGTCCCGCTCCACACGATCCTGCGGACGGCCCTGGACCGGGCGCGGCTGCGGGGCCCGGAGCTGACCTTCGTGACGGACCTGGCGCCCTGGTACGTACGGGCGGAACCGGCCGCTCTGGAACGGGCCCTGGTGAACGTCCTCGACAACGCGGTGAAGTTCTCGCCGCCCCGGGGCACGGTCGAGGTGACCCTGATGCGCGGCGAACTGAAGGTCCGCGACCAGGGTCCCGGCATCGCCCCGGACGAGCTCCCGCACGTCTTCGACCGCTTCTGGCGTTCACCGTCGGCCCGCAGCCTCCCGGGCTCCGGCCTCGGCCTCTCGATCGTGGCCCGCACCGTCCACCACGCGGGCGGGACGGTCGCCCTGACCCCGGCGGAGAGCGGCGGCGGCACGGTGGCGACGGTCCGACTGCCGGGGGCCCCGACCCCGCCACCGGAGCTGTGACCGGGGAGAGCCCGTGCCCCGGCCTTGGCCGGTCGCCAGGTCGTGTCTGCCCCTAGTTGTGCCGGAGCAGTGCCTCGACCAGTCCCGAGCGGGTGTTGGGGAAGTCCATGGGGACGATGCCGAGGCCCTTCGCGCCGGACGCGCCCGCCGAGTCGAGGTAGCCGTGCACGCGCGGGTTGAGGCGGTCGGAGTTCCAGCGGGGCGGGAGGTAGGCGGAGGTGCTGACGAAGTTCACGTACAGCCGGCCGGGCTGGGCCACGGCCGCGCGGAAGTGGGCCTCGATCTTGGCGTACTTGGGGTCGGGGAGGGCGTTCCAGTCGTCCTGGATGGCGAGGGAGCCGTCCCCCCACCTCAGGCCGCCCGGCAGTCCGCCGTTGTCGGCGATCAGCACGACCCGGCCGCGGGCCTCGCCGAGCAGGGGCACCCCGTCGCCGATCCGGAAGAGGGAACGCCAGCCGCGCGCGTCGAGGTAGTCGTCGAAGACCGCGCGGAAGGTGGCGTCGGAGTCCTCCGAGTACTCCTGCTTGACCCGCATGAGGATCGTCTCGGAGGGGTGCGCGGCGAGGAAGGCCCGGCAGGCGACGAGGACGTCCCCGAACATCATGTTCTGGTAGGAGGCGCCGTGGTGGATGGCGAAGGACCCGCCGGTCACCCGGCAGCGGATGTCCAGGAACCGGATGCCGCTGTCCAGCTGCTGGGCGATGGTGGTGTTCTGGCACTCCGACCAGGGCCCGCCGAAGCGCGCGCCGGAGTCGTGCGTGCCGGGAATGGTGAGCCGCTGGAGGGGCGTCCCGTCCCCGTGTCCGCCCATCCACGCGCGCGTGTCCACGGCCGAGGCGGTGGGGGCTCCCGCGAGGAGGAGTGCCCCGGCACCCATGGCTCCCACGGCTCCTGCGAGAAAGCGTCGTCGCTCCATGCGCCGCACTATGACAGGTCCACAACAACACCCGCCAGAGTGCGTCGGCCCCGGAAGGCGTGCCGCGGGCACGGAAAGGGGCGGCGGGCACGGAAAAGGGGCGGCGGGCCGTCGGAACGGTCCGCCGCCCCCTCGGGACTTTCCGGGTTACTGCACCACGGTGATGCGGTCCGCCGCCGGGACCGGCAGCGGGGCGGTCGCCGAGGAGTGGGCCGCCAGGTAGGCGTTGAAGACGTCCAGGTCCGAGGCGCCGACCAGCTTGTCGGTGCCGGTGGCCAGGGCCGCGAAGCCGTCGCCGCCGCCCGCGAGGAACTCGTTCATCGCGACGCGGTAGGTCTTCGACGGGTCGATCGGCTCACCGTTCAGCTTGATCGTGCCGTCGACGACGCGGTCCGCGCCCGTCTTCGTCATGTCGAGCGTGTAGGTGAGGCCCTTCGAGACCTGAAGGATCTTGACGGAGTTCAGGTTCGAGCCACTGACCTGCTGCTTCAGCGCGGAGATCAGGTTCGCGCCGCTGAGGTCGACCACGTTCATCATGTTGGTGAAGGGCTGCACGGTGAACGACTCGCCGTACGTCACGACGCCGTTGCCCTCGCTGCCGGAGGCCGCGTACACCAGGTCGGAGCGGATACCGCCCGGGTTCATCAGGGCCAGCTGAGCGCCGCCCTTGTCCGCCGGGGCCAGGCCCTCCAGCTGCGCGTCGGCGATCAGGTCGCCGAGCGGCTTCTCGAACGCCGTGGAACCGCGACCGTTGATGTCGGCGGCGATGAAGCCCTGCGGACGGTTCGCGATCGGGGCGGCCAGCGTGCGCCAGTCCTCGATCAGCTTCGTGACGTCCGCGGCCTTCGGCACGTCACGCGTGACGACGTGGTTGGCCGAGGCCACCGCCGTGCGCACGATGTCCTTGGTGGCGCGGTCGTACGTCAGCGTGGTGTCCGTGTACAGCTTGCCGAACGAGGACGCCGAGGTGACCAGACGCGGCTTGCCCGCCGGGTCCGGGATGGAGCACACGTACGCCTGGTGCGTGTGGCCGGTGACCAGCGCGTCGACCTGCGGCGAGACGTTCTTGGCGATGTCGACGATCGCGCCCGAGACGCCCTCGCCGTCACCGTCGCCGTCACCGTCGCAGTTGTAGTTGTACGCGGCCGAGGCCGGCATGCCGCCCTCGTGGACCAGGGCGACGATGGACTTGACGCCCTTGCGCTCCAGGATCTTCGTGTACTTGTTGATCGTCTCGACCTCGTCGCCGAACTTGAGGCCCTTGACGCCCTCGGCGGTGACGACGTTCGGGGTGCCCTCCAGGGTCACGCCGATGAAGCCGATCCGGACGCCGTTCTTCTCCCAGATGAAGTACGGGTCGAGCAGCGGCTTCCCCGTCTTCTCCTTCGTCACGTTCGCGGCGAGGTAGGGGAAGTCGGCGCCCTTGAACTTCTTGCCCTCGACGAAGCAGCCGGCGGTCGGGTGACAGCCGCCGTTCTGCATCCGGGCCAGCTCGACCGCGCCCTCGTCGAACTCGTGGTTGCCCACCGAGGTGACGTCGAGGTCCAGCTTGTTCAGGGCCCCGATGGTCGGCTCGTCGTGGAAGAGCCCGGACAGCAGGGGCGAGGCACCGATGAGGTCACCGGCCGCGGCCGTCACGGAGTAACGATTCCCCTGACGGGCCTGGCGCAGGTGCGTGGCCAGGTACTCGACGCCACCGGCGTCGATCTTCTCGGTGGTGCCGTCCTCCTTGACCCGGGTGACCTGACCGGACGAACCGGCCGGCGGCTCCAGGTTGCCGTGGAGGTCGTTGAAGGAGAGCAGCTGGACGTCGACCATCCGGCCCCAGCCCTTGCCGTGCCCGGCGGCGAAGGCGTCGCCGTCGGCCCCGGCCGACGGCATCGCGGCGACGAGCGCCCCGACCGTCGCAAGTCCCGCACCCGCGGCGAGAATTCGCCGTCCGGTCTTGTTCTTCCTCGGTGTCGCTGCCATCTCTCCCCTAGTCCCCTTGCCCCTGTTCGCGGCCTTGACGTACTCCCCGTATGCCGCTGCAGCCTAGAGTCAACGCGCGTAGCGCAACAGGGGGTAGCTGGTTACAAGACAGTTGCCTCTGACTGACGAAGTGTCGCCGTAGGCTCGTAACCATGACTTCCGACGCGGCGCCGGCCCTCGAACCCGGACGGCAGATCCACACCTATGACGAGCTCACGCCCGAGCAGATCCAGGACGTACTGGACCTGCTGGAGGCCGCGGACCAGGCCGACGGCATGCACGCCGTCTCCGAGCAGGGCCGGCTCTACCTCCGTCACGGCGGCCGCGAGGGCGTGCGGCACTTCCTGCTCACCGTCGGCACCCACCTCTACGGCTACGCCCAGCTGGAGGAGACCGACCCCATCGAGGCCCCGGCCGCCGAGCTCGTCGTCCACCCCTCCCACCGCGGCCGCGGCCACGGCCGGGCGCTCGGCACCACCCTGCTCGCCGCCTCCGGCAAGCGGCTGCGCGTCTGGGCGCACGGCGGCAAGTCCGCCGCCCGGCACCTCGCCCAGGTCCTCGGCCTGACGCTCTTCCGCGAACTGCGCCAGCTCAGGCGCCCCCTCACCCCGCTCGACATCCCGGAGCCGGTGCTCCCCGAGGGCGTCACCGTCCGCACCTTCGTCCCCGGTCAGGACGACACGGCCTGGCTCGCGGTCAACGCCGCCGCCTTCGCCCACCACCCGGAGCAGGGCTCGCTCACCCAGCGGGACCTGGACGACCGGATCGCCGAGCCCTGGTTCGACCCGAAGGGCTTCTTCCTCGCCGAGAAGGACGGCCGGCTCGTCGGCTTCCACTGGACGAAGACCCACGCCGAGCAGCAGCTCGGCGAGGTGTACGTGGTCGGCATCCTGCCCGACGCCCAGGGCGGCGGCCTCGGCAAGGCCCTGACCGCGATCGGCCTGCGGCACCTGGCGGCGCAGGGACTGCCGACGGCGATGCTGTACGTGGACGCCGACAACACGGCGGCGGTGACGGTCTACGAGCGGCTGGGCTTCGTCACGCACGAGGTGGACCTCATGTACCGCACGGAGTCGTAACACCCTTCGGGAAGGGGGCGGTTGACACCGCCCCCTTCTTTGCACCACCCTTTCACTACTTGATTAGTGAAAGGGTGGTGGAAGCATCGTGGTCGAGTACCGCATCGACCGGCGCAGTGGCGTCGCCACCTACCTCCAGATCGTCCAGCAGACGAAACAGGCCCTCCGGATGGGCCTCCTGGAGCCAGGCGACCGACTGCCCACCGCACGCGAGGTCGTCGAAGCGACGGCCATCAACCCGAACACGGTCCTCAAGGCCTACCGCGAGCTCGAACGCGAAGGCCTCGTCGAGGCCCGCCGCGGCCTCGGCACCTTCGTCCGAGCCACGCTCGGCACCGGCCCGGCCGACTCGCCCCTGCGCGGCGAGCTCGCCGACTGGGCCCGCCGCGCCCGCACCGCCGGACTGGACCGCGAGGACGTGGCCGCGCTCTTCACATCCGTACTGAAGGAACATTTCGAGGGGGACGACGCATGACAAGAGACGGCATCGCACTGGAGGCCGATCTCCTGGGCAAGAAATACGGGGGAAGGGGCCGGGGAACCGGCCGCGGCTGGGCCCTGCGGGAGTGCGACTTCGCCCTCCCCACCGGCCGCGTCTGCGCCCTCGTCGGCCCCAACGGCGCCGGCAAGTCCACCCTCCTCGCCCTCGCCGCCGGGCTGCTGCGCCCCACCGAGGGCACGATCCACGCCCCGGCCCGCGAACACCTCGCGTACGTCGCCCAGGACAAGCCGCTCCACCCCCGGCTCACCGTCGCCGACACCCTGCGGATGGGCCGCGAGCTCAACCCGGGCCGCTGGCACGAGGCCGCCGCCCTGCGGGTCATGGCCGACGCGCTCGACCCCGACTCCGTCGTACGGACCCTCTCCGGCGGCCAGCGCACCCGCGTCGCCCTCGCGCTCGCCCTCGGCAAACGGCCCGAACTGCTACTCCTCGACGAACCGATGGCCGACCTCGACCCGCTCGCCCGGCACCAGCTGATGGGCCTGCTCATGGCCGACGCCGCCGAACACGGCACCACCGTCGTCATGTCCTCGCACATCCTCACCGAGCTGGAGGGCGCCTGCGACCACCTCCTCCTGCTGAACGGCGGCCGGATCCGCCTCGACGGACCCGTCGACGAACTCCTCGCCGCCCACGCACTGCTCAGGGGCCCGGTCGCCGACCTCGCCCCGCACACGGTCGTCGAATCCCGCACGACGGGCCGTCAGCTCACCGCCCTGATCCGCCGCGAGGGCCCGGTCGAAGGCCCCTGGGAGACCACGGAGCCCTCCCTCGAGGACCTCCTCCTCGCCCACCTCCGCACCACCGAAGGAGCCCCGGCATGAGCACGCTCGCCCTGAAGGGCCCCCACTGGGTGACGGTCCGCCAGTACCGGCGGACACTGTGGCTGACG
The DNA here is from genome assembly GCF_036192275.1 of Streptomyces sp. NBC_00250. Taxonomy (NCBI): domain Bacteria; kingdom Bacillati; phylum Actinomycetota; class Actinomycetes; order Kitasatosporales; family Streptomycetaceae; genus Streptomyces; species Streptomyces sp. NBC_00250. The sequence goes on from NZ_CP108088.1 coordinate 4,371,396, forward strand.
GGGGCCCTGGTGGTCCTGACGCTGGCGGTGATCGGCGGACTGCGCCTGTGGGACGCGCAGACACCGGACGTGTACGTACAGGACGGCTACCAGGTCCCGTCCATCGACAACCGCGGGTACGCAACGCTCCGCTGGGCCATGGAGTACTTCTCCATGGGCGTGGTCCTGCTCCCCCTCCTGGTCGGCGCCTTCGTCGCGGGCCCGCTCATCGCCCGCGAGCTGGAATCCGGGACGTACAAGCTCTCCCTCACCCAGTCGATCAGCCCGGCCCGATGGCTCGGCTCGAAGCTGCTGACGTCCACGGCGGCAGCCGTCGGAGCCACGCTCCTGCTGATGGCCGTCTACGCCCTGGGCTGGGTACGGGTCGGCGGCAGCAGCGAGCTCCACTGGGCCGACCGGGGCAGTTACGAGGCCACCGGGACCGCCCTCGTCGCCTACGTCCTGCTCGCCGTCGCCGTCGGCGCCCTCGTCGGTCTGCTGATCCGCCGCACCCTCGTGGCCATGGCCGTGACCGGCGGGGTCGTGGGCCTGGTCCTGCTGATCCTCGGCGCCCGCCGCTGGGACTTCCTGCCGGTGACGACCATCACCGGCCCGGCCGACGCGGAGTCCACCGTCCTCACCATGCCCGAGCACGGCCTGCTCATGGAACAAGGCCTGATCAGCGCCTCCGGGGAACGTTGGCCCGGCTGGTTCTGCTCCAGCGAACCCGTCCCCGCCATCGACGGCAGCTGCCTCCCCCAGGAGCCGATCGCCTCCCAGTACCTCGACTACCACCCCGGCTCACACTTCTGGCCCACCCAGCTCATCGAGACCGGCATCGTCCTCGCCCTCGCCGCCCTCGCCCTCTTCGCGGCCTTCCGCGTCCTGCGCGCCCGGCACCCCTAAAGGATCAAGCGGGCGGGGCCGCACACGGCCCCGCCCCCGATTCCCGGACGACATGTCGTCGTTACCGGCCATTCAGACGCGCTTGCGACGCTCACGCAATGAAGCGCTCCGTGCCCCCGCCCGGAAGGGCGGCCCTCCCCAAAGGGAGACTTCCCTCCCCCACGGCCCGCTCCGACGCGCCCGACCACCCCTTCGCGCGGAAGAATGGGGTCATGAGCCAGCAGCCCGCCGAGGTCCCGGTCCAGTCCTCCGCCAAGCCGTCCGCCCCGTCGTCCGCCGAGACGCCCTCCGCGTCCGCCTCGACGTCCCGCGGCTCCATAGCCGCGCACCGCGCACAGGTGGTGAACGGGGCCGTCGTCACCGACATCGACGCCGACCTGGACGCCGACCCGGACACGTACGAGGACGACGGCGCGCTCGGCGACGAGCTGCCGCAGGGCCGTTTCCTCGACCGGGAACGCAGCTGGCTCGCGTTCAACGAGCGCGTGCTCGAACTCGCCGAGGACCCCACGACCCCGCTCCTCGAACGGGCGAACTTCCTCGCGATCTTCGCGTCCAACCTCGACGAGTTCTTCATGGTCCGGGTCGCCGGCCTCAAGCGCCGCATCGCCACCGGCGTCGCCACCCGCTCCGCCTCCGGCCTCCAGCCCCGCGAAGTCCTGGAACTGATCTGGACCCGGTCGCGCGAGCTCATGGCCCGGCACGCGGCCTGCTACCAGCAGGACGTGGCCCCGGCCCTGGCCGACGAGGGCATCCACCTGATCCGCTGGCCCGAGCTCACGGAGAAGGAGCAGGCGCGGCTCTTCACCCTGTTCCGGCAGCAGATCTTCCCGGTCCTCACCCCACTGGCCGTGGACCCGGCACACCCCTTCCCGTACATCTCGGGACTCTCGCTCAACCTCGCCGTGGTCGTACGCAATCCGGTGAGCGGCCACCGCCACTTCGCGCGCGTGAAGGTGCCGCCCCTGCTGTCCCGCTTCCTGGAGGCCTCCCCGCAGCGGTACGTGCCGCTGGAGGACGTGATCGCGGCACACCTGGAGGAGCTGTTCCCCGGGATGGAGGTGCTGGCGCACCACATGTTCCGGGTGACCAGGAACGAGGACCTGGAGGTCGAGGAGGACGACGCCGAGAACCTCCTCCAGGCCCTGGAGAAGGAGCTCATGCGGCGCCGCTTCGGGCCGCCGGTGCGCCTTGAGGTCGAGGAGTCCATCGACCCGTACGTCCTCGATCTCCTCGTCCGCGAACTGAAGATCTCCGACGCCGAGGTCTACCCGCTGCCCGGACCGCTCGACCTGACCGGTCTGTTCGGGATCTCCGGGCAGGACCGGCCGGAACTGAAGTACCCCAAGTACGTGGCCGGCACCCACCGCGACCTCGCCGAGGTCGAGTCGGCGTCCGCGCCGGACATCTTCGCGGCGCTGCGCGAGCGGGACGTGCTCCTGCACCACCCGTACGACTCGTTCTCGACGTCCGTGCAGGCCTTCCTGGAGCAGGCGGCGGCCGACCCGGACGTGCTGGCGATCAAGCAGACGCTGTACCGGACCTCGGGCGACTCGCCGATAGTCGACGCCCTCATCGACGCCGCCGAATCCGGCAAGCAGGTCCTGGTCCTCGTCGAGATCAAGGCCCGCTTCGACGAGCAGGCCAACATCAAGTGGGCGCGCAAGCTGGAGGAGGCCGGCTGCCACGTCGTCTACGGCCTCGTCGGCCTGAAGACCCACTGCAAGCTGTCCCTCGTCGTGCGGCAGGAGGGCGAGCTGCTCCGCCGCTACTCGCACGTCGGCACCGGCAACTACCACCCGAAGACGGCCCGCCTGTACGAGGACCTGGGCCTGCTGACCGCCGACCCGCAGGTCGGCGCGGACCTCTCCGACCTGTTCAACCGGCTCTCCGGCTACTCCCGCCGCGAGACGTACCGGCGGCTGCTCACCGCCCCGAAATCGCTGCGCGACGGGCTGGTCTCCCGGATCACCAAGGAGATCGCCCACCACCGCGCCGGCCGGCCCGCGTACGTGCGGATCAAGGTCAACTCGATGGTCGACGAGGCCGTCATCGACGCCTGCTACCAGGCCTCGCGGGCCGGCGTCCCGGTCGACATCTGGGTGCGCGGCATCTGCGCCGTACGCCCCGGCGTCACCGGCCTCTCGGAGAACATCCGAGTCCGTTCGATCCTCGGCCGCTTCCTGGAGCACTCCCGGGTCTTCGCCTTCGGCAACGGCGGCGAACCCGAGGTCTGGTTCGGCAGCGCCGACATGATGCACCGCAACCTGGACCGCCGGATCGAGGCCCTCGTACGGGTCTCCGACCCGGCGCACCGGGCCGCGCTCACCCGGCTCCTGGAGACCGGAATGTCCGACACCACCTCCTCCTGGCACCTCGGCCCCGACGGGAACTGGACGCGGCACGCGACCGACCCCGAGGGCCGCCCCCTACGGCACGTCCAGGAGATGCTCATCGACGCGCGGAGGCGCCGGCGTGCACAACCCTGACCACTTGCAGGACGTCACGGCGGGCGAGGTCCTGGCCCCCTACCTGCACGCCCGAGCCGCGGACTTCCTCCGCGGCCTCCGGCTCCACGGCGAGAGCGGCTCGGACACGGCCGGAGCGGAGGAGGCCGCCCGCACGCTGCGGGCCGCCGCCCGCCGGATCGGCGGGACGCTCCACACGTTCCGGCCGCTGCTCGACACGGCCTGGGCGGACCAGCTGCGCCCCGAGCTCGCCTGGCTCTCGGGGACGCTGGCCCTGGAGCAGGCCTGCACCTCGCGGCTCGTCCGCCTGGTGGACGCGCTGTCCCGCCTGTCGAACGGAGCGGGGCCCGTCCCCGCCGCCCGGGGCAGCGAGGCGGCCGGACTCACCGTCGGCGCCGCACGGGCCGGCGCCCTCCTCGAACGGCAGCTGACCCTGGCCCGTACCCGAGCCCACTCGGCATCGCTGCAGGCGCTGGGCTCGGCCCGCTTCCACGCGGTCGCCGACGCCGTCGCACTCCTCGCCTCCGAGGTACCGCTCGGCCCGGTGGGCGCGGCCCCCGCCGTCGAGGTCCTGGACGGCCCCGCCGAAGTCGCCGAACGACGCCTCCTGGACGCGGTCGCCGCACTGCCCCTGACACGGGCGGCCCACCCGTACAACGCGGAGGCGCTCGCCCTGGCCGCCGCGGAGAGCCAGGACGCGCCCTGGCACCAGACACGGCTCCTGCTCCGGCTGCACCGCTACGCCACCGAGGCCCTGCACACCGGGGGCGAACCCGACTCCGTGCTGTACGAGGCGTCCCGGGCCCTGGACCGGCACCGCGACGCCGCCGAAGCCGCCTCGGCCGCCGCCGCGGCCGCCCGCACCCCGCGCATCGCCCCCGCGACGGCGTACGCCCTGGGTGTCCTCCACGCCGACCAGCGCCACGAGGTCGAGGCGTCCCGCTTCGCCTTCCAGCGGGCCTGGCGGAGAACGACGGCGCCGGTCCCGTGACGGCCGAGCGCCGGGGGTACGAGGCCGGGGAGCGCCGGGACACCGTCCGGGCGGCCGGTTGCGTCCTCTGGCGCCCGGCGCTTTCCGGCCACGGCATCGAGATCGCGCTCGTCCACCGGCCGAAGTACGACGACTGGTCGCACCCGAAGGGCAAGCGGAAGCGCGCCGAGTCGGCGGAGGCGTGCGCGCTGCGCGAGGTCCTTGAGGAGACGGGCCAGCACTGCGAGCTGGGCCCCCGCCTGCCGACGGTCCGCTACACGGTGGACGGGCGCCCCAAGGAGGTCGAGTACTGGTCGGCCCGCGCCCTCGGAGGCCCCTTCACCCCGAGCCACGAGGTCGACCGCCTCCTCTGGCTCCCCCCGGACGAGGCCCGCCCCCGCCTCACCCAGGCCCGCGACCGGGAACTCCTGGACGCCCTGCGGGCGACGACGGCGGGCTGACGGCCGATCGCCATGGACGACCGGCGGCCGGCCGTCACAGACCAGCGGCCGGCACGCCGCCGACGGCCCGTGCCTCCGCCGTCGGCCACCCCCCGCCGCCGCCCCCCGAGGCGCCCGCACCCGGCCTTACGGCACGGTTCACTTTCCGTTCACTCTGTGCGGCCGACCGCTTCACCTGTTCTGCCTAATTTCGGCCTTACACGGTGCACAGAGCACAGCGATGCACCACCAACCGACACACGCCGCCGTAGAACGTTCGGGACACTCGGTCCGCGACAGGGCGGCTTCTGGAAGGAACACCCGAAAGTGAAGCTTTCGCGCAAGAACGGGCTTCGCGCCTCCGCGATCGGTGCCCTCGTCGTCTCCGGTGCGCTCGTCCTCTCGGCGTGTGGCTCGGACAACAACACGGAGACGCCGGCCAAGGAAGGCGGCACCAAGACCTCCGCCGCCGCCTCCGACATCGCCTGCGAGGGCGCCAAGGGCCAGCTCCTCGCCGCCGGGTCCAGCGCGCAGAAGAACGCGATGGACCTGTGGGTCAAGAACTTCCAGGCCGCGTGCTCCGGCGTCGAGATCAACTACCAGGGCATCGGCTCCGGCGGCGGCATCACCAAGTTCAACCAGGGCCAGGTCGCCTTCGCGGGCTCCGACTCCGCCCTGAAGGACGAAGAGGTCGCCGAGTCGCAGAAGATCTGCAAGGGCGGCACGGGCATCAACCTGCCCATGGTCGGCGGCCCCATCGCCATCGGCTACAAGCTGGACGGCGTGGACAACCTGATCCTCGACGCCTCCACCATCGCCAAGATCTTCGACAACAAGATCACCAAGTGGAACGACCCGGCGATCGCCAAGCTGAACCCGGGCGCCAAGCTCCCCGACAGCACGATCCAGGCCTTCCACCGCTCGGACGAGTCGGGCACCACCCAGAACCTGGGCAAGTACCTCTCGACCGCCGCCGCGGCCGACTGGAAGCACGACCCGAAGTCGAAGTCGTGGCCCGCCCAGGGTGGCCAGGCCGCCAACGGCTCCTCCGGTGTCGCCACCGCGGTCAAGGACGCCGAGGGCTCCATCGGCTACTTCGAGCTCTCGTACGCCACCGCGAACAAGATCTCCACGGTCGCCATCAACACCGGTGCCGCCGCCCCGGTCGCCGCCTCCTCGGAGAACGCGTCCAAGGCCATCGCCGCCGCCAAGGTCAAGGGCAAGGGCAACGACGTCGCCCTCTCCCTCGACTACGCCACGAAGGCCGAGGGTGCCTACCCGATCGTCCTCGTCACCTACGAGATCGCCTGCGACAAGGGCAACAAGGCGGAGACCCTGCCGACCCTGAAGGCCTTCCTCAACTACACCGTGAGCGAGGAGGGCCAGAAGGTCCTCGCCGACGCCGGCTACGCCCCGCTCCCGGCCGAGATCGCCGCGAAGGTCCGCGCGATCGTCCCCACCCTGTCCTGACCCCCGGCCGGGTCCGGCCCCCCGCACCGGGGGGCCGGACCCGGCATCCGGTGCACCGCCGCCAGGAGCCCGTACATCCGTAGGGGCCCCGCAGACCGGAGAAGCAGATGGCTACCACCACACCAGACATACAGAGGAGCCGGCGCGCCAAGAGCGCCTCGCGCCCCGGGGACCGCATCTTCAGCGGGCTCTCCCGAGGTTCCGGCATCACCCTCCTCGTGATCATGGCCGCGATCGCCGGCTTCCTCACCTACCGCGCCGTCCTCGCGATCTCGGACGACAGCGCCAACTTCTTCACCACCTTCGAGTGGAACCCGGCCGGCAACCCGCCGGTCTTCGGCATCGCCGTCCTCGCCTTCGGCACGATCGTCTCGTCGATCATCGCGATGCTCATCGCCGTGCCCGTCGCGATCGGGATCGCCCTCTTCATCTCGCACTACGCCCCGCGCAAGCTGGCCAAGCCGCTCGCGTACGTCGTCGACCTGCTCGCCGCCGTGCCCAGCATCATCTACGGCCTCTGGGGCGCGATCTTCCTCGTCCCGTACCTGGACGGCCTCAACAAGTGGCTCGACCAGTACTTCGGCTGGACGTACATCTTCGACAAGGCCAACGAAGGCCCCGCCCGCAACCTCTTCACCGTGGGCATCCTCCTGGCGATCATGATCCTTCCGATCATCACCAACGTCACCCGTGAGGTCTTCCTCCAGGCCCCGAAGATGCACGAGGAAGCCGCCCTCGCCCTCGGCGCCACGCGCTGGGAGGTCATCCGCATGTCGGTGCTGCCCTTCGGCCGCTCCGGCATCATCTCCGCCTCCATGCTGGGCCTCGGCCGCGCACTCGGCGAGACCATGGCCGTCGCCGTGGTCCTCTCCCCCAGCTTCCTCATCTCGGGCCACCTTCTCGACCCGGGTGGCGGCACGTTCGCGCAGAACATCGCCGCCAAGTTCAACGAGGCCAACGAGTTCGGCCGGGACGCGCTGATCGCGTCCGGTCTCGTCCTCTTCGCCATCACCCTGCTGGTCAACGGCGCCGCCCGCTGGATCATCGGCCGCCGCAAGGAGTACTCGGGGGCAGCGGCATGAGCCACGCCATACAGGATCGTCCGGTCTCGACGGTCAAGCGCGCCAGTTCGCTCTCCAGCGCCCGCCTCCCCCGCTGGAGCCCGATCGCCATCGCCGCCGGCTCCATCGCCGCGGCCGTCGGCATCGGCCTCGCCGCCGGCTGGCACAGCAAGGTCCAGTGGGGCATGATCGCCGCCCTGCTCTTCGTCCTCACCACGTACGCGCTGACCACCAAGGTCGAGGGCAGGCGTCAGGCCAAGGACAACGTCGCCACCAGCCTGGTCTGGGTCTGCTTCGTGCTCGCCGTCGTCCCGCTGGTCTCCCTCGGCTGGGTCACGATCAGCAAGGGCATGGAAGTCCTCGACCCGTACTTCCTGAGCCACTCGATGAACGGCGTCCTCGACGCCGAGGCCGGCGGCGGTGTCTACCACGCGCTGCTCGGCACCATCGAGCAGGTCGCCATCGCGACCGTGATCGCCGCCCCGATCGGCCTCCTGACCGCCGTCTACCTCGTCGAGTACGGCGGCGGAAAGCTCGCCCAGGCCGTCACCTTCTTCGTCGACGTCATGACGGGCATCCCGTCGATCGTCGCCGGCCTCTTCATCCTCGCCACCTGGAACCTGATGCTGGGCTTCGGCCCCTCCGGTTTCGCCGGCGCGATGGCCCTCGCCATCCTGATGATGCCGGTCGTGGTCCGCTCCACCGAGGAGATGCTCAAGCTCGTCCCGAACGAGCTCCGCGAGGCCTCCCTCGCCCTCGGCATCCCCAAGTGGCGCACCATCCTGAAGGTGGTCCTGCCCACCGCGATCGGCGGCATCACCACGGGCGTCATGCTCGCGGTCGCCCGTATCACCGGCGAGACGGCCCCGATCCTGCTCCTCGTGTTCGGTACGAAGCTCATCAACCCGAACCCCTTCGAAGGCGCTCAGTCCTCCCTGCCGCTCTACGTGTACGAGCAGTACGCGGTCGGCACCGACGCAGCCGTGGCCCGCGCATGGGCCGCAGCGCTCGTCCTGATCGCCTTCGTCATGATCCTCAACCTGGTGGCCCGCGGCATCGCCCGCTGGAAGGCCCCCAAGACCGGCCGCTGACCAGCGTCCACCTCTGGAAGTGAATTGATATGGCCAAGCGAATCGACGTCAGCGGCCTCTCCGCGTACTACGGCGCCCACAAGGCGATCGACGACATCTCCATGACCGTCGAGCCCCGCTCCGTGACGGCCTTCATCGGCCCGTCCGGCTGCGGCAAGTCCACCTTCCTGCGCACCCTGAACCGCATGCACGAGGTCACCCCCGGCGGCCGCGTCGAGGGCAAGGTGATGCTCGACGACGAGAACCTGTACGGGACGAACGTCGACCCGGTCGCCGTGCGCCGCACGGTCGGCATGGTCTTCCAGCGCCCGAACCCCTTCCCCACCATGTCGATCTTCGACAACGTGGCGGCGGGCCTGCGGCTCAACGGCAAGTACAAGAAGTCGCAGCTCAACGACATCGTCGAGAAGTCCCTCAAGGGCGCCAACCTCTGGAACGAGGTCAAGGACCGCCTCAACAAGCCGGGCTCCGGCCTCTCCGGCGGTCAGCAGCAGCGTCTGTGCATCGCCCGCGCCATCGCGGTCGAGCCCGACGTCCTGCTCATGGACGAGCCCTGCTCGGCCCTCGACCCGATCTCGACGCTGGCGATCGAGGACCTCATCGGCGAGCTGAAGGAGCGCTTCACGATCGTCATCGTGACGCACAACATGCAGCAGGCCGCCCGCGTCTCGGACCGCACGGCCTTCTTCAACCTGGCGGCCGTCGGCCAGCCCGGCAAGCTGATCGAGCTGGACGACACCGAGCGCATCTTCTCCAACCCGAGCGTCCAGGCGACCGAGGACTACATCTCCGGCCGCTTCGGCTAAACCGCGCTCCCCGAGCTCGTCTACGGTGCTGCATGGCGGTGCCACCGTACGACGAAGGGCCCGGCTCCCCACAGGGAGCCGGGCCCGACCATTTGGTCCGTACGTCAGCCGAAGAAGAGCTGCACCACGAAATAGCTGGCTGCGGCCACCAGCGCGGCGGCCGGCATCGTGATGAACCAGCCCAGGATGATGTTCTTCGCGACACCCCAGCGCACCGCGTTGACCCGCTTCGTCGCGCCCACACCCATGATCGCGGAGGTGATGACGTGAGTCGTCGAGATCGGCGCGTGGAAGAGGAACGCCGAGCCGAACATGATCGACGCGCCCGTGGTCTCCGCCGCGAAACCCTGCGGCGGGTCCAGCTCGATGATCTTCCGGCCGAGCGTCCGCATGATGCGCCAGCCACCCGCGTACGTACCCAGCGAGAGCATCACGGCGCACGCGATCTTCACCCACACCGGGATGTCGTCGCCGGAGTCCTGCACGTCGGCGATGACGAGGGCCATCACCACGATGCCCATCGTCTTCTGCGCGTCCTGCAGACCGTGGCCCAGCGCCATGCCCGCCGCCGACACCGTCTGGGCGATGCGGAAGCCGCGCTTGGCCTTGTGCGGGTTGGCCTTGCGGAACATCCACATGATCGCGCACATCACCAGGTAACCGACCACGAGGCCGACGACCGGCGAGATGAACATGGGGATGACGACCTTGTCGAGGACGCCACCCCAGATGACCTCCGTACCGCCGGCGAGCGCCGCACCCACCATGCCGCCGAACAGGGCGTGCGAGGAGGAGGACGGCAGACCGAAGTACCAGGTCACCAGGTTCCAGATGATCGCGCCGACCAGCGCGGCGAAGAGGATGCCCATCCCCTTGTCACCGTGCGGCGTCTCGATCAGACCCTCACTGACCGTCTTGGCGACCCCGCTGCCCATGAAGGCACCGGCGAGGTTCATGACGGCGGCCATGGCCAGGGCGGCCCGGGGGGTCAGCGCCCGCGTCGACACCGAGGTGGCGATGGCGTTGGCCGAGTCGTGAAAACCGTTCGTATACGTGAAGCCGAGCGCGACACCGATGGTCACGATCAGAGCAAAGGTGTCCACGAAGCCTCAGGACTCCTTGACCGCGATGGTCTCCACCGTGTTGGCCACGTGCTCGAACGCGTCGGCCGCCTCTTCCAGCACGTCGACGATCTGCTTGAGCTTGAGCACCTCGATGGCGTCGTACTTGCCGTTGAAGAGCTGGGCGAGCAGCTTGCGATGGATCTGGTCCGCCTGGTTCTCCAGCCGGTTGACCTCGATCCAGTACTCGGTGAGGTCCTTCATCGTCCGCAGGTTCGGCATCGCCTCGGCGGTCAGCTCCGCAGCGCGCGCGAGGACCTCGATCTGCTGCTCGACACCCTTGGGGAGTTCCTCGACGTTGTAGAGGACGACCAGGTCGACGGCCTCCTCCATGAAGTCCATGATGTCGTCGAGGGAGGACGCGAGGTTGTAGATGTCCTCGCGGTCGAACGGCGTGATGAAGGAGGAGTTCAGCTGGTGGAAGATCGCATGGGTCGCGTCATCGCCGGCGTGCTCCGCTGCCCGCATCCGCTCCGCGATCTCGGCCCGGGCGGAAGGCTCCGCTCCGAGCAGTTCCATCAGGAGCTTCGAGCCCGTGACGATGTTGTCCGCGGACGCGGCGAACATGTCGTAGAAGCTCGTCTCCCTGGGGGTCAGACGAAATCGCACGTGAGGTCCTCGGGGTGCTGGGTTTCGGTCAGGCTGATGCTAGGCGCATCATCCGGCCACGGCTAACCGGCGTCTCTCAGTGTCGCCCATCAGGCACAGTGAACAGCACGGGCCCCCGTCCGGATCGGCGGGGATCGGTACCATATACCCACGAGGGGTATACACCCCCTTAATGGACAACGGGAGGACGCGATGACGACCACCGAGGCGGACCAGGTCACCCCCGAGGCCGTCGAGGCCGTCGGGCCGGCCGACCACGAGCACGGTGTGCACGGCTACCACAAACAGAAGGACGAACACCTCAAGCGACTCCGCCGGATCGAGGGCCAGATCCGCGGTCTGCAGCGGATGGTCGACGAGGACGTCTACTGCATCGACATACTCACGCAGGTCTCCGCCTCGACGAAGGCGCTCCAGTCGTTCGCGCTCCAGCTCCTGGAGGAGCACCTGCGGCACTGCGTCGCGGACGCGGCGACCAAGGGCGGCGAGGGCATCGACGCCAAGGTCGAGGAGGCCACGAAGGCCATCGCCCGCATGCTCCGCACCTGAGGCCTCCGCCGTACGCACGGGGCGGTGCGCGCGGGCGGGACGCCGAGCCCGTACGCGGGGTGAGCCGGGCCGTACCGCCCGAGGTCCTCAGAGATCCTCCACGGCCCGCTCCGCCGCCACCCTCAGCACCTCGTCGATCCGGTCGGCGCTGAGCCGTTCCCCGTCCGCGGCCGACGCGGCGATGATCAGCTCCCCGCACAGTTCGATCTCGGCGAGGGCGACACAGTCCGGGTCTGCGGGCACGGTTGCTGTACCGGGCGGGGCCACGCGCATCCACCTCTTCCTGCCGGCGTCGGTCTCCCAGCGGTCTCCCAGCGTAGGGACGGCGACACGCACCGCGCATGACACGTCCGGACCATTTGCCGATGGTCCATGCCAACCCCGGCCTGCTCAGGCCTTGATCTTCCCGGCGTAGATGTCCCGGCGGTCCGGCAGCGTCACCTCGACGCGGACCCCGAAGCCGTACAGCAGGGTCGTCGACGCGACCGCGACCGTACGGCCCTGGTTGCTGAAGCTGAACTGATGGCGCACCTTCCGCAGCCGCCCCTCCCCGTCGAGATACGCGTCGAAGGGCACGGTGTCCGTGGTGAACCCTTTCGCCGCCGCGGCGAGCGCTCCCCGGAGCTGCGGCGACGCGGCCCGGGCGGCCCGCCCGATGTCCGCGACCCCCCGGTAGTGGCTGACTTTCACCCCTGCCAGCTCGCTCTCGCCGACGTACGTGACCTGCCGGGCGCCCCGCAGCAGCTCCGCCGCGGCGGCCGGATCGGTGGCCCCGCCCGTGACCAGGTTCCCGTCGTCGAGGGTCGTGGTGTCGACCCGCACCCACTTGTCGGCGGGCACCCCCGCCCCCCGGTTCTTCATGTAGAGGGCGCCGGGGGTGAGGAGCTCGGTGATCGGCCGGTGCTCACTGGCCCCGGCCGCGTCCTTCGGCAGCACCACCTGGAGCCGGCCGGTGCGGCGCCGGAAGTCGTAGCCGCCCTCGCCCCGGATGGTGACCCGGGTCCCGCCGGCGGCCATCTCCATCGAGGTGCTCGCCTTGGAGGTGCCGGCCTTCGTCAGCGCGTCGGCGGCGCTCCGTACGGCGAGCGCGGGATCGACCGTCGGCCTCGGGTCCCCGGGGGCGCCGCACCCCGTGACCGCCGCGGGCCCGACGAGGGAGCCGACCAGGACGGCGGTGACGGCGAACGCCCCGCTCCCACGAGCACCCGGACGCCCGTACCGCAGCTGCACCACCATCGCCTGCCAACCCCCAACGCCTCACCGCTGTTTGCCCGGGACCCGCCCTTCCCCGGACCCCGCGGGTCCGGGGACACCCGATCCCATAACGACGGTCGGGGCGTGCCGTCACGCGCAGTACGGTGGTGAGGTGCACGCGCAGGCCTCTCCCCACACCACCACGACGACGGAGCGCGGTTCGTTCGCGCTTGCACGCTGCAGCTGCGGCTGGACGGGCCCGGCCCGAAGATCCCGCGACCGCGCCCGTACGGACGCGGCGGACCACGTCCGTACGACGGCCGGCGAAGAGAACTGACGGAGCGGTGTCCGCCGATCAGGCCGCGAGGTCGTTGTGGTCGGTGCCGGTGGCCGGGCCGCCCACACGGGGCTCGGGGATGCCGACCGTCTCCGGGTGCCGGGGCGCGTCGGCCCGGCGGGAGCGGACGAGGCGCGCGCCGCGGCCCGAGCGGGCGACGGCGGAGAGCACCGGGGTGAGCAGCGCGAGGGCGAGCGGGGCGAGAAGCAGCGCCACCGCCGTACCGAGGGCGAAGCCGCCGATCACGTCGGTCGGGTAGTGGACGCCCATGTAGACCCGCGCGAAGCCCTCGGCGAGGGCGAGACCGATGGCGGCGAGCCCCCACCTGCGGTGGGCGACGAAGACGCCGACGCCGAGGGCCATCGCCAGGGTGGCGTGGTCGCTGACGAAGGAGAAGTCGGTCTTCCCGTCGATGAGGACCTCAAGCCCCTGATGGTCCTTGAAGGGCCGGGGGCGCTCCACGAAGCCGCGGATGGGGATGTTGACGAGCAGGGCGATCCCGGCGGCCAGCGGGGCCCAGACGAGCCCGGCGGCGGCCGAGACGGAGTCGGCGAGGGTGCCGCGGCGGCGGATGCTCCACCAGCACCACAGGCAGACGAGGGCCATCGCGAGCATGAGCCCGTACTCGCCGACGAATTCCATGACGCGGTCGAACCACGGCGGGGCGGCCTTGGCCAGCCCGTTGATGTCGTAGAGCAGGCTGACATCGGGGTTCGAACCGTCCGATGCGAGTCCAGCCATCTGCTGAGGCCCCTTGCTCTCGTGTCTGTGTTTTCCAACCCCCGTGGTCAGAGCGGTCGGATCAGGGAACGAACCGCTTGAGGCGCACGTTCCGCTCTCTCCGGTGGATCATGATGACGTTATCGAAGAGTGACGGTTCACCGCAGCTCAGGGCCTGTGCATGACGGAGAGTTCCGGCCATGTCCGGTACGCCCGGACGGTCCGTCTGCCCGGACGGTCCATCTGCTCGGACGGTCCGTCTGCTCGGCTCAGGCCTGCGGCAGATGGGTCGGCAACGCCGCCGCGCCCTCCGCCGTGACCCGGGTCGCGCCGAAGTAGTCCGGGGTGTCGATCCGGTCGAAGCGGATCACCGCCCCGGTGCGCGGCGCGTCGATCATGTACCCGCCGCCGACGTAGATCCCGACGTGCCTGATGGCCCGGGAGTCGGTCAGGTCGTCCGAGAAGAAGACGAGGTCGCCCGGCAGCAACTCCTCCCTGCTCGGATGCGGCCCGGCGTTGTACTGGTCGTTGGCGACGCGCGGCAGCCGGACGCCGACGGCGTCGTACGCGGCCTGGGTCAGCCCGGAGCAGTCGAACCGGCCGTTCTGCGCGGCCGTGCCCGTCCCGCCCCAGAGGTACGGGGTGCCGAGCTTCTGCTGCGCGTAGTGGATCGCGCCGGCCGCCTGCCGGGAGGGGTCGACGCGCCCGAGCGGCCGGGCGAAGCTCTTCTCCAGGGACTTGATGATGCGTACGTAGTTCTGGGTCTCGCTGATGGGCGGCACCCCACCGTGCTTGATCACCCGGTACGCGCCCGCGTTGTACGCGGCCAGCATGTTGCTCGCCGGATCCCCGGGCACGTTCTTCACATAGCCGGCGAGCTCGCAGTCGTACGAGGCGGCCGACGGGATCGCGTCCTTGGGGTCCCAGATGTCCCGGTCACCGTCCCCGTCACCGTCCACCCCGTGACCGGCCCAGGTGCCGGGGATGAACTGGGCGATGCCCCGGGCGTCGGCCGAGGAGACGGCCCGCGGGTTCCAACCGCTCTCCTGATAGAGCTGGGCGGCGAGCAGAGCCGGGTTGATGGCGGGGCAGAGGTTCCCCCACTGCTGCACCAACCCCTGGTAGAGCGCGGGAACCGAACCCTTGGCGAGCCCCACGGTGCCGTTCTTGCCGCTGCCCGCACCACCGACGAGCCCGGCCGCCGCCGAGTACGTACCGATGACGAGCAGTGCGACGAAACCGAGACAGACCCCGAAGGCCCCACCCGCCAACAGCCACGCCTTGCCGGCCCTACGCACCGTCAACCACCCCTCGGCTCATGGCAGTACGCCCCCGGGCCAGTCTAGGCGGCGGGACGCCGCCTGACGCCGCCCCAAGAGTGCAACAACGACAATCATTGCCCGGAGTCACTCTCCGTGATACACAGAGTGACCATACGCTTCTTTGCATAGAAACCGGCCACACCACCGCAGGTCAAGACGGTCAAGTCGGTCAGATGTGCGGGGATCGGGTAAAGAGAGCCGTCAAGCCGTCACACGCGAGCGGTTTCATCAGCGAAGATAGGGCGATGACCCATGCCGTCCGGCAGGGGCGACTAACTACCCATACAGGGGCGGTGAGTTACATGTACCTGGCGGCCGAAAAAGGCGACATCACCACCATCATCGGTGGAATCGCCCCGAACTGGGGGCCTTTCGGGAGCCTGGGCAACGAGGCCAAGGTGATGATCGAGGTCGTGATGGCCGTGGCCATCCTGCTCTGCCTCGGCATCGCCATCTGGGGAGCGGCCAAGCAGCGCATCGGCGCGACCGCCCTCCGCGACACGTTCAGCGCGGAACAGGGCAAGGGCCTGATCGTGGCCGGCCTGACCGGTGTCTTCATCATCGGATCCCTGGGGACGCTGTTCACCATCGTGTACGGAATGGCCGTCTGACTCCCCGTCGGACACCGCCCCCCTGAGATCGCGCCCCCTGATGTCCAGCCAGCCCAGCCAGCCCATCCGTACCAGCCAGACGAGCCAGACCAGCCATGTTGCAGCACTGCCCGTACCGCGAACCAGTGAGGGGGCGTACCCGGCATGAGTCCCGGTGACGAGCACGACAGCTTCGGCGGCGTGGGCGGCTCGGGCCAGACCCGGACCCGCCTGCCCGAGGGCAACAGCGGCGACGTGTACGGCGGCGCCCGCCGCCCCGTCCGCAGCTCCCGCTCCCTCCTCACGGTCGTCGGCGTGGTGGTCCTCCTCGTCGCGGCCATCGCCTTCGCCAACCGCGGCGGCGCCGACCCGGCAGACGCGGCCCCCTCCTCCGACACCCCCGGCAAAACGGCCGCCACAGCAGCGACAGGCACCCGCCCGGTCACCGGCAAGAACGGCCACATCCCCACCGGCTACGCCCACGACGACCAGGGGGCACAGAGCGCGGCGACGAACTACGCGGTGGCGCTGGGCTCGGTCGGCATGTTCCAGGACGGCCCCCGCGAGGACATCGTGCGCTCCACCCACGATCCCGCCGTCACCGACGACCTGCTGAAGCGTCTGGACACCTCCTACACGGCCGAGTTCCTGAGCAGCATCGGACTCGACGCGAACGGCAGCGCGCCCTCCGGCCTGACTTTCGTGTCCCGCACCATCCCGGTCGGCGCCAAGGTCCGCGACTACACGGACACCTCCGCGACGGTCGACGTCTGGTGCACCGGACTGGTCGGCCTGGCCGGCACGGGCTCGACCAAGCCCGTCACGTCCACCTGGTTCACCCTCACGCAGAAGCTCACCTGGGTCGGCGGTGACTGGCGGATCACCTCGTCCACGCAGGCCGAGGGCCCGACCCCGGTCAACGGGGACAACCGGGCCTCCGTCGCCGACGAGATCGCCGAGGCCGTCGAGGGTTACGGAGGCTTCACCTATGCCCGCTAGCCGCAGCCTGGCGGGCCGCGCGTCGGCCACGCTCACCGCCGCGTTCCTCGCCGCGCCCTTCCTGTCCCTCTCGACCGCCCATGCGGCACCCACCCCGACCCCGTCGGGGCCCACGCCGTCCCCGAGCGCCTCGGACAACGGCTGCGGCCTCATCGTGGGACAGGCACGGGATCTGTGCGAGCAGGGCCAGAACGGCGGAGGCGGGAGCCCCGCCACCGACCCCACCTCCGCGGTCGACCCGCTGTCCTCGCTCGCCCGCGGCTGCGCGGACGCCGCCGTGGCCATCATCGACTACCTCGCCAAAGCCGTAAAAGAAACCGCCGACGTCGACTTCACCAACACGGAGTTCCTCGGCCGGTACGCCATCGTCTTCGCCGCCTCCACCGTCCTCACCCTCCTCCTCTGGCTGCTCGCGGTAGCCAAGCGGGCCATCCGCGGCGTCCCCCTCACCACCGCCCTCTCCGAGGCCATCGGCTTCCTCTGGCTGACGGTCCTCGCCTCCGCCTTCACGCCGCTGATCCTCTACACCGTCGTCAACGCCACCGACGCCGTCACCGAGGTCATCGCCTCCGGCACCGGTCAGCAGACCGACATCTTCTTCGGCAGCTTCAAGGAGGCCCTCCAGAAGGGCGACAGCATCGGTGGCGGCCCCATCATGCTGATCATCGTGTCCCTGGTGACCGTCCTCGCCGCGGGCGTGCTCTACCTGGAACTGTTCCTCCGCGCCGTCATGCTGTACGTCGGCGCCCTCCTCGGCGTCGTCGTCTACTCCGGCCTCGTCGACAAGAACATGTGGGGCCACGTCCGCCGCTGGGCCGGCATCATGATCGCGATCATCCTGGTCAAGCCGGTCATCGTCATCGTCCTCGGCCTGGCCGGCGCGCTCTCCTCCGGCACCGGACCCGACTCGTTCTCCGCCGTCGTCTCCGGCCTCGCGATCATCCTGCTCGCGATCTTCGCCTCCGCGATGATCTACCGCTTCGTCCCCGGCTTCGGCGACGAGATCGCCGCCTCCCGCAACAACCGCCTCCACCGCGCCGGCGAGAACGCGGCCGCGGCCGTCATCTCCTCCCCCGCGTCCCTCGTCTCCCAGGGCATCAAGACCCACAGCTCCCGCGGCGACGGCGGCGGTGGCCAGGGCGCCCAACCGGCCCGCCCCGCCAACCCCATGTCCGGCGGCATGGCCGCCCACAGCAGTCGCGGCGGAAGCGGTGGCGGCGGCGCGACTCCCCCGCCTCCGCCCCGTAGCAGCAGCCCCACCGCGGGCACCCCGCACAGCAACCGCAAGAACTCTGGAGGTGCAGGGCGTTGACGACCCAGTCCCAGCCGGTCGCGCCCCGCCGTACGTATCTCGTGGGCCGGGCCCGGCCCAATGCGATCGTCGGCAAGAACCGCGAGACCGGCGAGATCGCCCTGATCATCGTCGGCGCCTTCCTCGGCATGATGAGCGGACTCCTCGTCCCCCTCCTCCCCCTGCGGATCGCGCTCCTCGCCGGCCTGCCCATGCTCGCGATCGCCGCCGTGTACCTCCCGTACAAGCACCGCACGTTCTACAAGTGGTTCGAGATCAACCGCAGCTACAAGCGGATGCTCAAGCGCGGCACGGCGTACCGTTCCGTCGTCACCGAGGCCGGCACCCGCCTCGACGGCCGCGAGGTCGAGGTCGGCCCGCCGCCCGGCATCGGCCGCGTCGGCTGGCTCGCCGCCCCCTTCGGCCCCGACGAGATCGCCGTCCTCCTGCACGCCGACCGCCGTACGGTCACCGCCGCCATCGAGATCGAGGGCCCCGGCGTCGGCCTGCGCGACAGCGAGGACCAGGAAGCCCTGGTCGACCGCTTCGGCACGCTCCTGAAGCACGTCGCCAACGGCGACGGGTTCGTGACCCGCCTCCAGATGCTGGCCCGCACCCTCCCCGCCGACCCCGACGCGCACGCCAAGGACGTCGGCCAGCGCGGCGACCCCCACGCGCCCGCGTGGCTCCAGGAGTCGTACGACCAACTCCAGTCGATGGTCTCCACCTCCAGCGAGCAGCACCGCGCCTACCTCGTCGCCTGTATGCACTACACGCGCGAACTCGCCGCCGAGGCCAACGCCATGGCCCGCGCCGCCAAGCACGCCTCCGGCGCCCGCAAGCTCGACCGCGACGCGGGCCTCGCCGTCGTCATGGCCCGCGAGCTCACCGACATCTGCGCCCGCCTCGCCGAGGCCGACATCCGCGTCCGCCAGCCCCTCGGCCAGTCCCGGCTCGCCTCCCTCGTGCACTCCATGTACGACCCGGACCACCCCATCGACCACATCCAGGCCATGACGAAACGAAACGCTTGGCCCGCCGAACTGGACGCGATGGAGCCGACGTACCTCCAGGCGAAGACCCGCGAGTCCTCCACCCGCGCCCCCTGGTGCCACGCCACCGCCTGGGTGAAGGAATGGCCGATGACCCCCGTCGGCGTCAACTTCCTCGCCCCGCTGCTCGTCCACACCCCGGACGTGATCCGCACGGTCGCCGTGACCATGGATCTGGAGCCCACCGAGGTCGCCATCGAGCGGATGCTCACCGAGAAGACCAACGACGAGGCCGACGCCAGCCGCGCCGCCAAGATGAACCGCACGGTCGACCCGCGCGACATCGCCGCCCACGGCCGGCTCGACCAGCGGGGTGAAGATCTCGCCAGTGGCGCGGCCGGAGTGAACCTGGTCGGGTACATCACGGTGTCGTCGCGT
This sequence comes from Streptomyces sp. NBC_00250, assembly GCF_036192275.1. Classification (NCBI taxonomy): domain Bacteria; kingdom Bacillati; phylum Actinomycetota; class Actinomycetes; order Kitasatosporales; family Streptomycetaceae; genus Streptomyces; species Streptomyces sp. NBC_00250. The sequence continues at coordinate 4,390,749 of NZ_CP108088.1, forward strand.
TCGCCCGAGGCCCTGGCCCGGGACAAGCGCACGATCAGGGCCTCCGCCGGCAAGTCGTACCTGAAGCTGGAGTGGTGCGACCGCGAGCACCACCGGGCCTTTGTGAACACCCTGCCGTTCGCGACCGGCATCCGCCGCTAGGGCCGAAGGGGCACAGACCCATGCGAGATCCGCTGTCCGTCCTCACCGACGCCTTCACCTCCTTCGTCCTCGGCAAGGTGGAGACGACCCGCCTGCCCGTCCGCACCTCCACCGGGCAGGCCCAGGCCGTCTATCTGCCGACCGCCGCCCCCGGCCTCGGCGACTCCGGCGTGATCATCGGCCGTGAGGTCTACAGCGGCAAGGGGTACATCTACGACCCCTTCCAGCTGTACGGGCAGCAGCTCCCCGCCCCTCACTGGCTGGTCCTCGGCGAGTCCGGCAACGGCAAGTCGGCCCTGGAGAAGACGTACGTGCTCCGCCAGCTCCGCTTCCGCGACCGGCAGGTCGTCGTCCTCGACGCCCAGGGCGAGGACGGCGTCGGCGAATGGAACCTCATCGCCCAGGAGCTGGGGATAACCCCCATCCGCCTGGACCCGATGGTCGCCAACGACTCCGGGATCCGCCTCAACCCGCTCGACCCGTCGATCACCACGACCGGGCAGCTCGCCCTGCTCCGTACGATCATCGAGGTGGCGATGGGCCACGGCCTCGACGAGCGCGCCGGCTTCGCGCTCAAGGTCGCCCACGCCTACGTCACCGAGCACACCACCCACCGCCAGCCGATCCTCACCGACATCGTGGAGCGGCTCCGCCACCCCGAGGCCGAATCGGCCGAGGCGATGAACGTCGACATAGACGATGTACGGGCCTGGGGCCTGGACGTCGCCCTCGTCCTGGACCGCCTCGTCGACGGTGACCTGCGGGGCATGTTCGACGGCCCGACGACCGTCGGCATCGACCTCGACGCGCCCCTGATCGTCTTCGACCTCTCCCACATCGACCGCAACTCCATCGCCATGCCGATCCTCATGGCGATCGTCGGCGTCTGGCTGGAGCACACCTGGATCCGCCCCGACCGGAAGAAGCGCATCTTCCTCGTCGAGGAGGCCTGGCACATCATCAACAGTCCGTTCGTGGCGCAGCTGTTCCAGCGGCTGCTCAAGTTCGGACGCCGCCTCGGCCTGTCCTTCGTCGCCGTCGTCCACCACCTCTCCGACGTCGTCGACGGAGCGGCGGCCAAGGAGGCCGCGGCGATCCTCAAGATGGCCTCCACCCGGACCATCTACGCCCAGAAGGCCGACGAGGCACGCAACACGGGCCGGGTCCTCGGCCTGCCACGCTGGGCGGTCGAGATCATCCCGACCCTCACCCCCGGCATCGCGGTCTGGGACGTCAACGGCAACGTGCAGGTGGTCAAACACCTCATCACCGAACGAGAACGCCCGCTGGTCTACACCGACCGCGCCATGACGGAGGCCTCCGTCACGGACCCGGAGCTGGAGTGGGAGACGGAGCAGCGCGCGATCCTCATCGAGCAGCAGATGAACGGCACTTCGCAGTCGACGGTGGCATAGATGGAAACAGCACGGAAGGGAGGCGGAGGGGTCTCCGACGGGCTGCTGCTCAGCCTGTTCGCCCTCCTCCTCTGTCTCACGGTCCTGGTGTGGACGGCGACCGGCCTGGCCGGCCTCTTCTCCCACGGCACCTGGCCGCAGGGCGTCGCCTTCACCGGCACGCCCTCGGCCCTGCGTTCCCTGGCCACCGCGCCGACGGACCTCGCCGCCGCCTGGCCGACCACCCCACCGGGCCAGCTGTCGGGATACGGCCTGTTCTGGGGCCTGCTGATCGGCGAGGCGATGATCCTCCTCGTCCTCGCGGTCTTCGCCCTGGGCACGATCGCCCGCTGGCGAGCGGTACGGGCGAACAGGAAGGCGGGCGCGTACGGGCCGACCCGGGAGCCCGTACGCGACATCCGGGAGCCCGCGCACGAGGAGCCCGTACGGCAGACCCCGAAGCAGGCGCCCCCAGAGCCCGTACACGAGGGCTCTGTGCGTGAGAGCCCTGTGCGTGAGGAGCCCGTACGCGAGGAGCCCGCCCGGAAGGCGGCTCCTCCCGCTCCCCGCCGCCCGGCCACGGTGGAGGCACCGGAGCCGGACCCCGCCCCCGCACCGCCCGCTCTCACCCCTACTCCCACGGGAACCCCCCGCACCTTCTACGGCCCCCCGGCCGCCCGCCGTCCCGCCGCCGTGCAGGCGATCCAGGACGCCGAGGGCCCGGTCCTGGTCGTCACCTCCGACCCCACACTCTGGTCCACGACCAAGGACGCACGCGGCAAACTCGGCCCCGTCCTCGTCCACGACCCCGGCCACCTGTGCGACACCCCCGCGCGGCTCCACTGGTCGCCGTCCGAGCGCTGCGAGGACCCGGCCGTGGCCACGGAGCGGGCGATCGCCCTGCTGGCCCCCGTACGCCCCCACTCCCGTCTGGACGCGGCCACCGCCGACACTGCGGAAACGCTCCTGCGCTGCTGGCTGCACGCCGCGGCCATCGACGGGCGCCCGTTCCGCCAGGTCCACCGCTGGGCCCAGGGCGCCGGCGCCCACGAGCCGGTACGGATCCTCCGCAGCCACCCGAAGGCGGCCTCCGGCCACGCGGGGCTGCTCGAATCGGCGCTCACCGCACACCCGGAAAGCCGCCGCCTGGCACAGGAACTGACGGCCCGTGCGCTGGCGTCGCTCTCCTCGATCCACATCAGGGAGGCCTGCACGCCGAATCGAACGGATTCGCTGGCGCTGGCATCTTTCCTCCCCGAAGGGGGCACCCTCTACGTGGTGGGGGAACCGATCGAGGATCCCCGCACCCACCCCGGCGCGATGCCGCTCCTGACGGCGCTCGCCGCAAGCGTGGTCGAGCACGGCCGCCGCATGGCCGCACGGTCATCCGACGGTCGGCTCGACCCACCAATGACCCTCGTCCTGGACGACGTCGCCGCCGTGGCCCCGCTCCCCCAGCTCCCGGAGCTCCTCGCCACCGGCCACACCCAGGGCCTCCCGACCCTGGCCCTGATGCGCTCCCCGGAACAGGCCCGCACCAGGTGGCCGGAGACCTCCCTGAGCCGCTGACCCCTAGAGGGCCCGCCGGATCTCGTACTCTTCCTCCATCGCCGTGTCGTGCCCCGGCACCGCCACCCGGTCCCCCGTCGCCACGAACCCGAAGCGACGGTAGAAGGCGGCGGCCCGCGCGTTGTCCTCGTGGACGTACAGCCGCACCCGCTCCACCGGCTGCGCCAGCGACCAGGACCACTCCACTCCCGCACGGAACAGCGCGTCGATCACACCCGTACCGCGGGCCTCAGGTCGTACGTAGACACCCACGATGTGCGTCTGGTCGACCTTCGCCGGCTCACCGAAACGCACCTCGTCCGACGTCCGCTCCACGAGGAGCGAGATCGTGCCCACCCAGCTCCCGTCCGAGGCCTCGGCCACGAGCTGCCGCACCTTCCCCTCGCCGCTGTCGGACGCCCCTTCGGCGCGGTCCTGCCAGAAGGAGTCCGGGCGCTGCACGGCGTCCTCGTACGTGTCGAGGAACGCGAGATGCGCGATCGGGTCCCGGAGCGCCGCCAGACGGATCTCGCGGGTCTGCTCCCACTCGTCGGCGCGGATGACACGTATCGAAAAGTCCATGGGGCCGATCCTCCGACGACCACACCCCCCTGACAAGGGCTTTTCCCCTGTCGTACCCCGGTACTACGCCCACGCCCCACCTCCCGCCCCAGGTCGGACGTACGCCCCCCGCCCGCTCCCTAACGTCGAAGACATGATCCGAGCAGAGAACCTCACCAAGCGGTACGGGGACACCACCGTCGTCCAGGACCTCAGCTTCACCGTCCACCCCGGCGCCGTCACCGGCTTCCTCGGCCCCAACGGCGCCGGAAAGTCCACCACCCTCCGCATGATCCTCGGCCTCGACGCCCCCACCCGCGGCCACGCCACCGTCGACGGCCGCCCCTACGCCCGGCACGGCGCCCCGCTCACCCGCGTCGGCGCCCTCCTCGAAGCCCGCTCCGTGCACCCCGGCCGTTCCGCCCGCCATCACCTCACGGCCCTCGCCCTCACCCACGGCATCCCCCGCTCCCGCGTCGACCGGGTCCTCGCCCTCACCGGCCTCACCCATGTCGCCGACAAGCGCGTGAAGGGCTTCTCCCTCGGCATGGGCCAGCGCCTCGGCATCGCCGCCGCACTCCTCGGCGACCCGGCCACCGTCGTCCTCGACGAGCCGGTCAACGGCCTCGACCCCGAGGGCGTGCTCTGGATCCGCACCCTCCTCAAGTCCCTGGCCGCCGAAGGCCGTACGGTCCTCGTCTCCTCCCACCTCATGAGCGAGATGGCTCTCACCGCCGACCACCTGATCGTCATCGGCAAGGGCCGGCTCCTCGCCGACACCACCGTCGACGAGCTCGTCCGCGCCTCCGGCGGCACCTCCGTCAAGGTCATCACCCCCGAGGCCGACCGGCTGCGCAACCTGCTCCCCGGCGCCGGCATCACGGTGGAGGCCCCCGACACCCTCCTCGTCACCGGCCCGGACGCACCGGAGATCGGCCGCACGGCCGCCGCCCACGGACTGCCCCTCCATGAACTGACCCCTCAGGCCGCCTCCCTGGAGCAGGCGTTCATGGCCCTCACCCACGATTCCGTCGAGTACCAGGGAGCCACCGCATGACCACCGAGACGGCCACACCGAAGATCACCCCTGTCCCCCGCCTCACCCACGCGCGCGTACTGCACTCCGAGTGGCACAAGCTCCGGACCGTCCGCTCGACCTGGATCACCGTCCTCAGCGCCGTCGCACTCGTCCTCGGCGTCGGCATCCTCATGGGCGCCACCTACACCTCCGACGGCGGCGACTCCGACGTCGACACCGTCATCCTCACCCTCTACGGCTCCCAGCTCGGCGCCATCGCCCTCGCCGTCCTCGGCATCCTGGTCACCGCGGGCGAGTACACGACCGGCATGATCCGCGCCACGCTCACCGCCGTCCCGAGCCGCCTCCCGGTCCTGTGGGCGAAAGCGGCCGTCTACACCGGCGCCGTCCTCGCCCTCACGTTCGTCACCAACCTGCTGACCTTCCTCATCGCCCAGTTCTTCCTCTCCGACACCGACCAGGCCGCCTCCCTCGCCGACGACGGTGTCCTCGGAGCCCTCGCGGGCAACGCCGCCGGCATCACCCTCCTCGGCCTGATCGCCCTCGGACTCGGCGCGACCCTCCGCTCGGTACCGGGCGCGATCGGCGCCTTCGTCGGCGGCGTGATGATCCTGCCCGAGGTCCTCGGGATGCTCCCGTACGAGGCCATGGAGACGGTCGTCCGGTACTTCCCCACCCAGGCCGCCGGCGCCCTCGGCTCGGCCACCCCGATGCCGGGCGCCGCCACCCCCGGCGCCGCCCTCCTCGCCCTGCTCCTGTGGGCGACCGCCGCACTCGCCGTCCCCGCGCTGTTGCTCAAGCGCCGGGACGTATGAGGAGATGATCACGTGACCACCGAGACGGCACGGGACACGACACCCGGAACGACGGGGCTCAGCCGACACACCCAGCGACTGCTCACGCGCGCCCGTGCCGTCGACTCCCGCCGCCCCTGGCTGTGGGACACCACGCTCACGCTCTTCTGGACGGTGGCCGCGCTCGTGGACGCCTCCGGCGGCTGGCGGACCACGGCCCCCGACCCGTCCGTCCCCGTCTGGCTCGTGATCACCCTCAGCCTGGCCCTCGCCCTTCCGCTGTACCTGCGCCGCCGCAACCCCACGGCCGTCCTCGCCGTGATGGCCTGCGCGGCGCTCGTCAGCGCCGCGTCGGGCGCCTTCCTCCAGGCCGGCTACCTCCAGCTGATCCCGCTCTTCCACATCGCCCTCACCCGCCCGCCCCGTGCCCTCCTGGGCGCCGCCGCCCTGCTCCTGACGCCGCTCCTGACGGGCGCGCTCCGCTTCCCCCGGGGCAGCTGGGACCAGCACGTCGTCCCCACCCTGTGGACGTACGCGCTCGTCGCCCTCCTCGGCATCGCGGTCCGCTCCCGCAAGGACCACACGGCGTCCCTCGTCGACCGGGCCCGCCGCCTGGAGATCGAACGCGACCAGGAGGTCCGGCTGGCCGCGGCGGCCGAACGCACCCGGATCGCCCGCGAGATGCACGACATCATCGGCCACAACCTCTCGGTCATCACGGGCCTCGCGGACGGCGGCCGGTACGCGGCGGCCAAGAACCCCGAGCGCGCCACCCAGGCCCTCGACGCCATCGGTACGACGAGCCGCGAGGCCCTCGCCGAACTCCGCCGCCTCCTCGGCGTCCTGCGCGACGACGAACAGGAGGCGGCTCGCGACCCCCAGCCCACCCTGGCCGACCTGGACACCCTGATCACCGGAGTACGCAAGGCAGGTCTGCCGGTACGGTTCGATGCCGTCGGCACCCCCGACGCGCCCCCTGCACAACCGCTCACGCCAGGCGCCCAGCTGACGGTCTATCGGACTGTCCAGGAGGCCCTGACCAACACCCTCAAGCACGCCGGCGAGGGCGCGAGCGCAACGGTCCTCCTGACGTACGCGCCCGGCGAGGTACGAGCGGAGATCACGAACACGGGAGCCCCGGCCCCGGCCGCACCGCCGGGCCAGGGGCTCACGGGCATGCGTGAACGTGCGGCCCTCTACGACGGCACCCTCGAAAGCGGCCCGCTGCCGACCGGCGGCTGGCGAGTCACCCTCACACTTCCCCGCCTCCCCCGACCATCCTGACTTCCTCGACTTATTCGAGTTCTTCGACTTCCTCGGAAGGGCACCCCCTCGTGACGACCGTTCTCATCGCGGACGACCAGCCGATGCAACGCTTCGGTTTCCGCATGCTGTTGGAGAGCCAGGACGACATGACCGTCGTCGGCGAGGCCTCGAACGGCACCGAGGCGATCCGGCTGGTCGACCGCCACCACCCCGACGTCGTCCTGATGGACATTCGGATGCCCGGCCTCGACGGCATCGAGGCCACCCGCCGGATCGTCGCCGCCGGCGCCCGCACCCGGATCCTGATCGTCACCACCTTCGACCTGGACGAGTACGCGTACGACGGCCTGCGCGCCGGTGCCAGCGGCTTCCTGGTGAAGGACGCCCAGCCGGAGGAGCTCCTCGCCGGCATCCGCGCGGTCGCGAGCGGCGACGCGGTCGTCGCCCCGAGCCTCACCCGCCGTCTCCTGGACGCGTACATCCACCACCTGCCGTCCTCTCCCACCACGGACCCTGGCCCGGAGGACCCCCGGCTCGCCTCCCTCACGGAAAGGGAACGCGAGATCCTCACGGTCATCGGCCAGGGCTGGACGAACACGGAGATCGCCGAACGCCTCCACCTCGCGGAATCGACGGTGAAGACCCACGTCGGCCGCATCCTCGCGAAGACCGGCGCCCGCGACCGCGTCCAGGCGGTGATCCTGGCGTACGACACCCAGCTGGTCGCGCCGGCCTGACCCGCACGGGGCTCGAAGGGAAAGGGCCTCGCAAGGGGTTCCGGCCCGTAAACGCAGAAAAGCCCCGCACCATAAGGTGCGGGGCTTTCCCACAATGATTGTTCGGCGGCGTCCTACTCTCCCACAGGGTCCCCCCTGCAGTACCATCGGCGCTGAAAGGCTTAGCTTCCGGGTTCGGAATGTAACCGGGCGTTTCCCTAACGCTATGACCACCGAAACTCTATGAAGTTGACCAACCGGATATCGGCACGGTTCGTTACTTCAGAACTAACACAGTGGACGCGAGCAACTGAGGACAAGCCCTCGGCCTATTAGTACCGGTCAGCTCCACCCATTACTGGGCTTCCACATCCGGCCTATCAACCCAGTCGTCTACTGGGAGCCTTACCCTCTCAAGGAGGTGGGAATACTCATCTCGAAGCAGGCTTCCCGCTTAGATGCTTTCAGCGGTTATCCCTCCCGAACGTAGCCAACCAGCCATGCCCTTGGCAGGACAACTGGCACACCAGAGGTTCGTCCGTCCCGGTCCTCTCGTACTAGGGACAGCCCTTCTCAATATTCCTGCGCGCGCAGCGGATAGGGACCGAACTGTCTCACGACGTTCTAAACCCAGCTCGCGTACCGCTTTAATGGGCGAACAGCCCAACCCTTGGGACCGACTCCAGCCCCAGGATGCGACGAGCCGACATCGAGGTGCCAAACCATCCCGTCGATATGGACTCTTGGGGAAGATCAGCCTGTTATCCCCGGGGTACCTTTTATCCGTTGAGCGACGGCGCTTCCACAAGCCACCGCCGGATCACTAGTCCCGACTTTCGTCCCTGCTCGACCCGTCGGTCTCACAGTCAAGCTCCCTTGTGCACTTACACTCAACACCTGATTGCCAACCAGGCTGAGGGAACCTTTGGGCGCCTCCGTTACCCTTTGGGAGGCAACCGCCCCAGTTAAACTACCCATCAGACACTGTCCCTGATCCGGATCACGGACCGAGGTTAGACATCCAGCACGACCAGAGTGGTATTTCAACGGCGACTCCACCATGACTGGCGTCACGGCTTCAAAGTCTCCCACCTATCCTACACAAGCCGAACCGAACACCAATATCAAACTGTAGTAAAGGTCCCGGGGTCTTTCCGTCCTGCTGCGCGAAACGAGCATCTTTACTCGTAGTGCAATTTCACCGGGCCTATGGTTGAGACAGTCGAGAAGTCGTTACGCCATTCGTGCAGGTCGGAACTTACCCGACAAGGAATTTCGCTACCTTAGGATGGTTATAGTTACCACCGCCGTTTACTGGCGCTTAAGTTCTCAGCTTCGCCCTGTCGAAACAGAGCTAACCGGTCCCCTTAACGTTCCAGCACCGGGCAGGCGTCAGTCCGTATACATCGCCTTACGGCTTCGCACGGACCTGTGTTTTTAGTAAACAGTCGCTTCTCGCTGGTCTCTGCGGCCACCCCCAGCTCACGGAGTAAATCCGATCACCAGACGTGGCCCCCTTCTCCCGAAGTTACGGGGGCATTTTGCCGAGTTCCTTAACCATAGTTCACCCGAACGCCTCGGTATTCTCTACCTGACCACCTGAGTCGGTTTAGGGTACGGGCCGCCATGAAACTCGCTAGAGGCTTTTCTCGACAGCATAGGATCATCCACTTCACCACAATCGGCTCGGCATCAGGTCTCAGGCTATATGCTGTCCGGATTTACCTGGACAACGCCCTACACCCTTACCCCGGGACTACCACCGCCCGGGTTGGACTACCTTCCTGCGTCACCCCATCGCTTACCTACTACAAGTCTGGTTCGTCGGCTCCACCACTTTCCTTTCCCCGAAGGGTCCGGAACGGCTTCACGGACTTAGCATCGCCTGATTCGATATTGGGCGTTTCAAAGCGGGTACCGGAATATCAACCGGTTGTCCATCGACTACGCCTGTCGGCCTCGCCTTAGGTCCCGACTTACCCTGGGCAGATCAGCTTGACCCAGGAACCCTTAGTCAATCGGCGCACACGTTTCTCACGTGTGTATCGCTACTCATGCCTGCATTCTCACTCGTGAACCGTCCACAACTCGCTTCCGCGGCTGCTTCACCCGGCACACGACGCTCCCCTACCCATCACAGCGGGCGTTGGCCCTATTGCTGCAATGACACGACTTCGGCGGTACGCTTGAGCCCCGCTACATTGTCGGCGCGGAATCACTTGACCAGTGAGCTATTACGCACTCTTTCAAGGGTGGCTGCTTCTAAGCCAACCTCCTGGTTGTCTCTGCGACTCCACATCCTTTCCCACTTAGCGTACGCTTAGGGGCCTTAGTCGATGCTCTGGGCTGTTTCCCTCTCGACCATGGAGCTTATCCCCCACAGTCTCACTGCCGTGCTCTCACTTACCGGCATTCGGAGTTTGGCTAAGGTCAGTAACCCGGTAGGGCCCATCGCCTATCCAGTGCTCTACCTCCGGCAAGAAACACACGACGCTGCACCTAAATGCATTTCGGGGAGAACCAGCTATCACGGAGTTTGATTGGCCTTTCACCCCTAACCACAGGTCATCCCCCAGGTTTTCAACCCTGGTGGGTTCGGTCCTCCACGAAGTCTTACCTCCGCTTCAACCTGCCCATGGCTAGATCACTCCGCTTCGGGTCTTGAGCGCGCTACTGAATCGCCCTATTCGGACTCGCTTTCGCTACGGCTTCCCCACACGGGTTAACCTCGCAACGCACCGCAAACTCGCAGGCTCATTCTTCAAAAGGCACGCAGTCACGACCCATTGAGTAAACTCAATGAGCGACGCTCCCACGGCTTGTAGGCACACGGTTTCAGGTACTATTTCACTCCGCTCCCGCGGTACTTTTCACCATTCCCTCACGGTACTATCCGCTATCGGTCACCAGGGAATATTTAGGCTTAGCGGGTGGTCCCGCCAGATTCACACGGGATTTCTCGGGCCCCGTGCTACTTGGGTGTCTCTCAAACGAGCCGTTAATGTTTCAGCTACGGGGGTCTTACCCTCTACGCCGGACCTTTCGCATGTCCTTCGCCTACATCAACGGTTTCTGACTCGTCTCACAGCCGGCAGACTGTGAAAGAGAGATCCCACAACCCCGCATGCGCAACCCCTGCCGGGTATCACACGCATACGGTTTGGCCTCATCCGGTTTCGCTCGCCACTACTCCCGGAATCACGGTTGTTTTCTCTTCCTGAGGGTACTGAGATGTTTCACTTCCCCTCGTTCCCTCCACATGCCCTATGTGTTCAGGCATGGGTGACAGCCCATGACGACTGCCGGGTTTCCCCATTCGGAAACCCCCGGATCAAAGCCTGGTTGACGGCTCCCCGGGGACTATCGTGGCCTCCCACGTCCTTCATCGGTTCCTGGTGCCAAGGCATCCACCGTGCGCCCTTAAAAACTTGGCCACAGATGCTCGCGTCCACTGTGTAGTTCTCAAGCAACGACCAGCCACCCATCACCCCACCCGACAAGCAGATGAGTTCACTGGGGCCGGCATCGCGAAGATACAAACCTTACGGCCGTACCCTCAGATACCCAACAACGTGCCAAGCACAGTCCGTTCCTCGAAGCTCGTTTTCCACGCCGAAGCAGTACTAACGATTTCTCGGAGAGAGACTGTGCCAACTAATCAACGTTCCACCCATGAGCTGACCGTGCAGAACATTTGCCTGCAATCGGTGCTGTGCTCCTTAGAAAGGAGGTGATCCAGCCGCACCTTCCGGTACGGCTACCTTGTTACGACTTCGTCCCAATCGCCAGTCCCACCTTCGACAGCTCCCTCCCACAAGGGGTTGGGCCACCGGCTTCGGGTGTTACCGACTTTCGTGACGTGACGGGCGGTGTGTACAAGGCCCGGGAACGTATTCACCGCAGCAATGCTGATCTGCGATTACTAGCAACTCCGACTTCATGGGGTCGAGTTGCAGACCCCAATCCGAACTGAGACCGGCTTTTTGAGATTCGCTCCGCCTCGCGGCATCGCAGCTCTTTGTACCGGCCATTGTAGCACGTGTGCAGCCCAAGACATAAGGGGCATGATGACTTGACGTCGTCCCCACCTTCCTCCGAGTTGACCCCGGCGGTCTCCTGTGAGTCCCCATCACCCCGAAGGGCATGCTGGCAACACAGGACAAGGGTTGCGCTCGTTGCGGGACTTAACCCAACATCTCACGACACGAGCTGACGACAGCCATGCACCACCTGTATACCGACCACAAGGGGGGCACTATCTCTAATGCTTTCCGGTATATGTCAAGCCTTGGTAAGGTTCTTCGCGTTGCGTCGAATTAAGCCACATGCTCCGCTGCTTGTGCGGGCCCCCGTCAATTCCTTTGAGTTTTAGCCTTGCGGCCGTACTCCCCAGGCGGGGAACTTAATGCGTTAGCTGCGGCACCGACGACGTGGAATGTCGCCAACACCTAGTTCCCAACGTTTACGGCGTGGACTACCAGGGTATCTAATCCTGTTCGCTCCCCACGCTTTCGCTCCTCAGCGTCAGTAATGGCCCAGAGATCCGCCTTCGCCACCGGTGTTCCTCCTGATATCTGCGCATTTCACCGCTACACCAGGAATTCCGATCTCCCCTACCACACTCTAGCCTGCCCGTATCGGATGCAGACCCGGGGTTAAGCCCCGGGCTTTCACACCCGACGTGACAAGCCGCCTACGAGCTCTTTACGCCCAATAATTCCGGACAACGCTTGCGCCCTACGTATTACCGCGGCTGCTGGCACGTAGTTAGCCGGCGCTTCTTCTGCAGGTACCGTCACTTTCGCTTCTTCCCTGCTGAAAGAGGTTTACAACCCGAAGGCCGTCATCCCTCACGCGGCGTCGCTGCATCAGGCTTTCGCCCATTGTGCAATATTCCCCACTGCTGCCTCCCGTAGGAGTCTGGGCCGTGTCTCAGTCCCAGTGTGGCCGGTCGCCCTCTCAGGCCGGCTACCCGTCGTCGCCTTGGTAGGCCATTACCCCACCAACAAGCTGATAGGCCGCGGGCTCATCCTTCACCGCCGGAGCTTTCAACCAGCTCCCATGCGGAAGCCGGTGTTATCCGGTATTAGACCCCGTTTCCAGGGCTTGTCCCAGAGTGAAGGGCAGATTGCCCACGTGTTACTCACCCGTTCGCCACTAATCCACCCCGAAGGGCTTCATCGTTCGACTTGCATGTGTTAAGCACGCCGCCAGCGTTCGTCCTGAGCCAGGATCAAACTCTCCGTGAATGTTTACCCGTAATCGGGTGACACTCGCGTTGAGCGGGACAGTCAGACCGGAATAAGGCCGACTGTCCACAGCGTCCTCGCTGTGTATGTTGCCTACCCGCCACAAGGGCCGGCAGGACTTTCAAAGGAACCTCGCCATCCGAAGATGGACGGGGTATCAACTAATCTGGCGTTGATTTTTGGCACGCTGTTGAGTTCTCAAGGAACGGACGCTTCCTTTGTACTCACCCTCTCGGGCTTTCCTCCGGGCTTCCCTTCGTTCTTGCGTTTCCGACTCTATCAGATCTTTCCGATCCGATTTCCTCGGTGCTTTCCGGTCCCATTCGCTTTCGCTCCGGGCCCTTCCGGCGGTTCCGACTCTATCAGATCCTTTCGGCGTCTGATTCCCAGTCAGCGGGGTTTGTCTTTGCGGCTGTTGGGCCGTTCCGACGTCTCAAACTCTAGCGGATTTCCCCGGCGGCTCATAATCGAGCTTTCGAAATGAATTTCGGCATGCCGAAATTCTTCCCGGTGGGGAGTTCGTGCTGAGTAGAGGTGCCGCTATCAGCGGCGGAGTGGCTGTCGAAGAACCGTTCCGGCTCTGTGACAACTCGGAGAACATTACGCATCCGGTGGGGGCGTGTCAACCCCCTCTCAGATGGCCTCGGGTGACCCCGGAGGACCTCAGTCGAGGTCCGTCAGGCGACCGCCGGCGTCGGGCTGGGTGAGCTCCACCCGGCGGAGGAGACGGATGAGGATCTCGCCGAGTACTCCCCTCTCGTCCGACGTCAGGTCCTGGAGCAGCTCCTCCTCGAAGTCCGTGGCCATGCGCATGGCCTCCAGCCACTTCGAGCGGCCCTCGTCGGTGAGCTCGACGATCACCCGGACGCGGTTGTTCTCGTCGCGGTCGCGGGTGACCAGGCCCTCTCCCGCCATGCGGTCGATGCGGTGGGTCATCGCGGCCGGAGTGAGGCCCAGGCGCTTGGCGAGCTCGCCGGGGCCCAGACGGTAGGGCTCGCCGGCGAGGACAAGGGTCTTGAGGACCTCCCACTCGGCGTTGCTGATGCCGAGGTCGGCGAGCTGGCGTCCGTACGCCACGTTCATCCGGCGGTTCAGCCGGCCGAGGGCGGAGACGACCTTCTCGACCTGGGGGTCGAGGTCGCGGAACTCGCGCTGGTAGGCGGCGATCTGCTCGTCGAGGCTCGGCTCCTGCGGAGCCTGCGGGCCGGACCGCTCGGGGTTGTCGGACATGCGGCGAGTATCCCACGGCTCTCGTTGGCGTTGAAGTCCTTCGGTGTGTACTGTTAAGGGTCTAACTTTAGTGTTGAAGTCTTCAAGGTTCAGGGCTACACCTCTGAACCTGCGACCGAAGTGGGTGAGTGTGACCGAGGCGAGGGGCGCAGCGATGCGCCGTATTCAGGCAGGCAGCGCGCTGAGCGCGTTCGGACTCGGCTTCACCGTGCCGTACCTCTATGTGTACGTGGCGCAGGTGCGGGATCTGGGCGCGGCCACGGCGGGCATCGTCCTGGCCGTGTTCGCCATGGCCGCACTCGTGGTGCTGCCCTTCAGCGGGCGGGCCATCGACCGGCGCGGGCCCGTGCCGGTCCTGCTGGTCGCCTCGGTCGTCGCCGCCGTGGGTGCGGTGGCGATGGGCTTCGCCTCCAGCGTGCCCGCGGCCGTGGGGGCCGCGGCGCTGCTCGGTGCCGGTACGGCCGTGCTCCAGCCGGCCCTCGCCACGATGATCGTCTGGTGCTCGACGCCCGTCGGCCGCACGCGGGCCTTCGCCATGCAGTTCTTCCTGCAGAACCTGGGTCTCGGTGTCGGTGGTCTGATCGGCGGTCTACTGGTCGACACGAACCGTCCGGGCAGCTTCATCCTGCTGTTCTCGATCGAGGCGGCGATGTTCCTGGTCCTGGCGGCGATCGTGGGGACCGTGCGGATGCCGGGCTCCCCCGCGTTCCAGGGCGCCCGTCCTTCCGAGGGCGGCAAGGGCGGCGGTGTCCGCGCGCTGCTCGGGCACAAGGCGATGGTGCAGCTGTGCGTCCTCGGCTTCGTCCTCTTCTTCGCCTGCTACGGACAGTTCGAGTCGGGCCTCGCCGCCTACGGCACCGAGGCCGCCGGCATCCAGCCCTCGACGCTCGGTATCGCGCTCGCCGCCAACACCGCGGTGATCGTGGCCGCGCAGTTCCTGGTGCTGAAGTTCGTCGAGCGCCGCAAGCGGACCCGGGTGATCGCGGCCGTGGGTCTGATCTGGACCGTGGCCTGGCTCATCGCCGGGTACGCGGGCCTCGGGCACGGCAGCCAGGCCATGGCGACGGCGGCCTTCGTCTCCACGTACGCCCTCTTCGGGCTCGGTGAGGCGATGCTGTCGCCGACCGTGGCGCCGCTGGTCGCCGATCTGGCGCCGGAGTCGATGGTCGGGCAGTACAACTCGGCCTTCGCGCTGGTCAAGCAGCTGGCGCTGGCCGTGGGGCCGGCCGTCGGCGGGCCCATGGGGGCCGCGCTGCACGGTCCGTACATCGTGACGTTCGTGCTCTTCTCGCTCGGCATCACGTTCCTCGCGGTGCGGCTGGGCAAGCAGCTGACCCCGGAGCAGAACCAGCCGTCGCTTGCCGTGAAGCCGTCCCGGGTCGTGGCGCAGCACGTGCCCGAGAAGGAGACCGCGGCAGCCTGATTTCTCAGTGGTCGGGCAGGGCGAACTCGCACCAGACCGCTTTGCCGCCGCCCGGTGTGCGGCGGCTCCCCCAGGACGAGGCGATCGTCGCGATGATCGAGATCCCGCGACCCGCCTCGTCCTCCGATTCCGCCCTGCGGCGGCGCGGCAGATGGTCGTCCCCGTCCGTCACCTCGATGATCAGGCGGCGGTCGGTACGACGCAGGCGCAGCCGCATGGGCGGGGTGCCGTGCTGGAGGGAGTTCGCCACCAGTTCGCTGGTGGCGAGGACGCCCAGGTCGCGCAGTTCGACCGGGAAGCGCCAGGACGACAGGACCCCGGAGGCGAAGGCACGCGCGCGGGGAGCGGCCTCGACTCCACCGAGGAGTTCCAGGGCCGCGTTGTGGAAGAGCTCCGCGTCCGCTCCCTTGCGGGAGGGGTGCTGGACCACCAGGACGGCCACGTCGTCGTCGTGCTCCGCGGTGACCCCCAGGGAGCGGAGCAGACGGTCGCAGACCACCTGCGGAGTGCCGCTCGCGCCGGAGAGCGCGCGGGCCAGGGCGGCGACGCCCTCGTCGATGTCCTCGCGGCGCCGCTCGACCAGCCCGTCGGTGTAGAGGACGGCGGTCGAGCCGGGCGGCAGGGCGATGGAGCCGGAGGTGTGCAGCCAGCCGCCCGTGCCGAGCGGCGGGCCCGTCGGGTCCTCGGCGCGGCGGACGCTGCCGTCCTCGTCCCGGACGAGGATCGGGAGGTGGCCCGCCGAGGCGTAGACCAGCTTCCCCTCGTTGGGGTCGTGGATCGCGTACACACAGGTGGCGATCTGGCTGGCGTCGATCTCGGCGGCGAGGCCGTCGAGCAGCTGGAGCACCTCGTGCGGGGGCAGGTCCAGGCGCGCGTAGGCCCGGACGGCGGTGCGGAGCTGGCCCATGACGGCGGCGGCGCGCACGCCCCGGCCCATCACGTCGCCGATGACGAGCGCGGTGCGGCCGGCGCCGAGGGTGATCACGTCGTACCAGTCGCCACCGACGGCCGCGTCGGTGCCGCCGGGCTGGTAGGTGGCGGCGATCCGCAGGTCGTCGGGCTGCTCCAGGTCCTGCGGGAGCAGGGAGCGCTGGAGGGTGACGGCGGTCTCTCGGTGGCGGCGCTCGCTGGCCCGCAGTCGCTCGGCGGCCTCGGCGTGGTCGGTGACGTCCGCCGCGTGGACGAGGACTCCGCCGCCGTCGAGGTCCGGGCTGTCCACGGGCAGGCACGTCACCGTGTACGAGCCGCCGTCCTGGGTGCGGCGGGACTTGACCGTACGCGGCTTGCCGCTGCGCAGCACCTGGTCCATGAGGGGCAGCAGGCCGAGCTCCTCCGCCTCCGGGCAGGTGTCGGCGACCGCGGCGCCCGCGGGGCGTGGGCCGAAGGCGGCGGCATAGGCGTCGTTGACGTACGCGATGCGGTGCTCCGGGCCGTACACGAGCGCGACCAGGCCGGGGAGACGGCCGAGGAGCTCTCGTACGGAGAAGTCCTCAAGGGTGGGTACGTCGCCGGTCTCGACGGCGACGCCGCCGGTGTCGGCGGTGTCGTCGGCGAGTTGCCCCAGCTGCTGCGCGTACTCACCGCGGGCGGCGGGCACGGAGCCTTCGGTCCCCCGCGCCGCGCGGCGCTGTGTGCCGGGGAGCCGGGCGCTCCAACGGGTGAAGTTCACGGATCTCTATGCCTCGTGGTGTCGGTGCCGTGCAGAGTCACGCTGTGCAGGTGTGAGCCCACCTATGGTCACACGTCCAGTGTGGACGAGTGCACTGACAGTGATGTCAGGACGACGGCTTGTCGCCGTGGTCGGGTGGCGGAGCGGCGGCGAGTTCGAATTCGGCGCGGGGGTGTTCCAGCGACCCGAGGGAGACGATCTCCCGTTTGAACAGGCCGGACAGGGTCCATTCGGCGAGGACCCGGGCCTTGCGGTTGAAGGTGGGCACGCGGCTGAGGTGATAGGCGCGGTGCATGAACCACGCCGGATATCCCTTCAGTTTCCGTCCGTAGACGTGGGCGACCCCCTTGTGGAGGCCGAGCGACGCGACGGAGCCCACGTACGCGTGCGCGTACTCCTTGAGCGGCTGCCCGCGCAGGGAGGCCGTGATGTTCTCGGCGAGGACCTTGGCCTGGCGGACGGCGTGCTGCGCGTTGGGCGCGCACTCCTTGCCGGGTTCGTCCGAGGTCACGTCGGGGACGGCGGCGGCGTCACCGGCCGCCCAGGCGTGGGCCACGCCCTCGACGGCGAGCTCGGCCGTGCAGCGGAGCCGGCCGCGCTCGTTCAGCGGCAGGTCGGTCGCGGCGAGGACGGGGGCGGGCTTGACGCCCGCGGTCCAGACGACGGTGCGGGTGGGCAGCCGGGTGCCGTCGCTGAGGACGGCGACCCGGTCCTCGCAGGATTCGAGGCGGGTCTCCAGGCGTACGTCGATGTTCCGGCCGCGCAGCTCGCGGATGGCGTACTTGCCCATCTCCGCGCCCACCTCGGGCAGGATCCGGTCCGAGGCCTCGACCAGGACCCATCGCAGGTCCTCGGGCTTGACGTTGTGGTAGTACCGCGCCGTGTAGCGGGCCATGTCCTCCAGCTCGGCGAGCGCCTCCACGCCCGCGTAGCCCCCGCCGACGAAGACGAAGGTGAGGGCGGCGTCGCGGATCGCGGGGTCACGGGTCGAGGAGGCGATGTCCATCTGCTCGATGACGTGGTTGCGCAGGCCGATGGCCTCCTCCACCGTCTTGAAGCCGATGCCGTGGTCGGCGAGGCCGGGGACCGGGAGGGTGCGGGAGACCGAGCCCGGCGCGATGACCAGCTCGTCGTACGTGAGGTCCACGGCGCCGGCGCCCTCCTCGACGGTCGCGAGGGTGGAGAGGGTCGCGGTCCGCTTGGCGTGGTCGACGGAGAGGACCTCGCCGATGACGATCCGGCAGCGGTCCAGGACCCGGCGGAGCGGCACGACGACATGCCTCGGGGAGATCGAGCCGGCGGCGGCCTCGGGCAGGAACGGCTGGTACGTCATGTACGGCTCGGGGGTGACCACCGTGATCTCGGCGTCGCCGGCTCTGAGCTCGGCCCTGAGCTGCCGCTGGAGGCGCAGCGCGGTGTACATGCCGACGTAGCCACCGCCGACCACGAGAATGCGCGCAGGTTCCGTCACTGTCCCATGACGCACCGCCGTCCGTGGTTTGTCCACAGCCCCGGCAAATTGTGTGACCGGAGGGGTACGGAGGCGCGGGGTGGCGCATGAGGGGGGTGCGGCCACAACGGTGCAGGTCAGGGGGGCCGCGCCGGGTTCGGTCGGGGGTCTGAATCGGGAGTGTTCCGGTCCTTGCTCCGATCGGGGGGCGCACCGTACGGAACTCCCCCTTCTGAATTGACCCGGACTCAACTATGTTCGTACTTCGTCGGGGTGTCGGATGGGAGCGCGTGGACCGAAGCGCTCGTCGACCGGAAGCCCCGTATCAGGGCGGGGAGTCTCCGGGGGGAGACATCATGAGCGGGGGAACGCTTATGCAGATTCAGGATTCACGATGGCAGACGGGCGCCGGCACGGCGACCGTGGACGACGGCCCGCACGCGGGCGTCGTCGGCTCGGAGCGCAATGGCGCACCGGTGGCCGGCGGCAGGTCCGCGCCGCTGCGGGTGGACGCCCAGCGCAATCTGGAGCACGTCCTGCGCGCCGCGCGCGAGGTGTTCGGCGAGCTCGGTTACGGGGCTCCGATGGAGGACGTGGCACGCCGCGCCCGTGTCGGGGTCGGCACCGTCTACCGGCGCTTCCCGAGCAAGGACGTGCTGGTCCGGCGCATAGCCGAGGAGGAGACCTCCCGGCTGACCGAGCAGGCGCGGGCCGCGCTGGGCCAGGAGGACGAGCCGTGGTCGGCGCTCTCCCGGTTCCTGCGGACCTCGGTGGCCTCGGGCGCGGGCCGGCTCCTTCCGCCGCAGGTGCTGCGGGTGGGCGTGGACGACGCCACGGTGCTGCCGTTCGGTGGCGAGTCCCACGACGCGGACGACGCGGCGCGGGTGCCGTACCAGCGGGGTCTCGGCGAGCAGACCGACGCGCGCGTGGTCGCGCCGCGGGCCGTACCGGCCGAGGAGAAGGACGACTCGGGCGCCGCGGAGCTCCTTGAGGTGGTCGGCCGGCTGGTCGACCGGGCGCGTGAGGCGGGTGAGCTGCGGGCCGATGTGACCGTGGCGGACGTTCTCCTCGTCATCGCCACCGCCGCCCCGGCCCTGCCGGACGCGGTGCAGCAGGCGGCGGCCTCGACCCGGCTCCTCGACATCCTGCTTGAGGGGCTGCGCTCCCGGTAGGGAGTTCGTCCTTCGGCGCTTCGGCGCTTCGGCGCTTCGGCGCTTCGGTGCTTCGGTGCTTCGGCGCTTCGGCACTTCGGTACTTCGGCCCTTTTGTGGTCCGGGCGGACCAACGAGCATGACACGAACGTGTGAGCGGTTACGCCCGGATACACGAAGTCGCCCCGGACGAGTGGTAAGTGGACGCGGCGCTTCGGCGTGCCCGCGCTCTGTGGCAGGCTTGGTCGGTGTTCGGGTCTGAGCATGCGTACGGGGGCTTCCGCGATGAGCGGTGACGGTCGGGACGAGCCGCTGGGAAACGGCGGCACCGCGGAGACCGGGGGCACGCCCTCACGGCAGGTGCCCAGCCAGGGCGGGCCGGGAGGCCTCTCCGGCGCACCAGGTCCGGTAGAGCCGCTCGACGCGAGCGTGCCGCAGCAGCGTGAGGGCAAGGCGTCCGGGTGGGGCACCGCTTCCGGGGCTGCCGCGGGGGCGGCCTCCACGACCTTCGCCGACCACGCCGGGGACGGGACGACCGGGAACGCGGCGACTGTCGAGGACGACGAGCCGCACGACACCGTGCTTCCGCCGCCCCTCGAACTGCCGCCCTCCGACGCCGAGCTCGTCCAGCTCATGCGGGAGGGCGACGACTCCGCGTACGAGGAGCTGTTCCGCCGCCACTCCGAGGCCGTGCGCCGGTACGCGAGAACCTGCTGCCGGGACGCGCACACCGCCGACGACCTGACCGCCGAGGTCTTCGCCCGCACCCTCCAGGCGGTCCGGGGCGGCGCCGGGCCCGAACAGGCCGTACGCGCCTATCTGATGACCACCGTCCGGCGGGCCGCGGCCAACTGGGCCAGGACCCAGAAGCGGGAACACCTGGTCGAGGACTTCGCCGTGTTCGCGGCGGACGCCGCCCGTTCCTCCGAGGTCTCCGACCAGGACACGATGGACCTCGGCGCCGACGTCCGGGCCATGCACGAGGCCGAGCAGTCGCTCGCCATGCAGGCCTTCCGCTCGCTGCCCGAGCGCTGGCAGGCCGTGCTGTGGCACACCACCGTCGAGGAGGAGTCCCCGAGCGAGGTCGCGCCGCTCTTCGGCCTGACCGCCAACGCCACGGCCGTCCTCGCCAGCCGTGCCCGCGAAGGCCTCAAACAGGCCTACCTCCAGGCCCACGTCAGCCAGTCCCTGACCGCCGGCGGCGACTGCGCCCGGTACGCGGACCGGCTCGGCGCCTACGCGCGCGGTGGGCTGCGGATGCGCGCCGAGCGCGGACTGCGCAAGCACCTGGACGAGTGCGCCAAGTGCCGGCTCGCCGCCGGTGAGCTGGCCCATGTCAACGCCGGGATCCCCGCGCTGCTGCCCGTCGCCGTCATCGGCTGGTTCGCCGCCGGGTACTCGCTCAAGGCCGCCGGTGTCGTCGCCGGTGGCGCCGTCGGCGCGGGCGCGGCCGGTGCGGCCGCGGCCGCCTCCGGGACCTCCGGGGGCGCGGCCTCCGGTGGTGCCGCCGCCGAGGGTCTCGGGGCGCCGGCGAAGGCCGGTGTCGCGGCGGCCGTGGCCGTCGCCGCGGCCGCCGGGCTCGTCTGGGCCATGGCCGGGGATCCGCAGCCCGTGGCCGCGCCCCGGCCCACGCAGCCCGTGGTCACCCCCGTCGTACCGGCGGAGCCCGCACCCCCGCCGAAGCCGACGTCGAAGCCCGTACCGCCGCCTCCGCCCGTACGGTCCGAGCCGCCGGCACCCACGCCGACGCCGACCCCGACACCCACGCCGACTCCCGCGAAGCCCTCCCCGGAGCCGACTCCCGCGAAGCCGTCCCCCAAGCCGACGCCGCCGCCGAAGCCCAGCCCGACGCCGACACCCACGCCTACGCCTACGCCGAGTCCCGAGAAGCCCTCGCAGAAGCCGACGCCGCCGCCCGCGCCGCCGAGCGTCTACCAGGTCAACGAGCTGGACTACGGGATCTTCGGCGACGGCTCCAAGCCCGAGGTCGCCCTCTCGGACAGCAGCTGGATGTGGCAGCGCAACGGCCTCTCCCTCGGCGGTACGCGGTACGCGCACGGGGTGAGCGTCCACGCGCCCTCGTCCCTGCTGATCGACCTCAACCGGCAGTGCACGAGTTACGACGCGATCGTCGGCGTCGACGACCTGAGCGCCCTGCTCGGTGTCGGCGGCGTCCGCTTCTCCGTGTACGGGGACGAGGAGCGGCTCTGGCGCTCCGACGTGGTCCGGGCCGGCGATCCGCCGATCCCGGTGCACGTCGACATCTCCGGCCGCAGCACGATCCGGCTGGTGGTGGAGGAGCACACGCCGTTCGGGCGGGCCGCGGTCGCCGACTGGGCGCAGTCCCAGATCAGCTGCTCCTGACGTACTCGTACGTCTCGGTCAGCTGACCGAGACGGTTCCGCACGCCCTTGATCAGCCGCTCCTGACGGTCTCGAACGTCCCGGGTCAGCCGCTCCCGACGGTCCCGCTCCCGTCTCCGTCCGGGGCGGGCCTCGCGGTGACGGTCTCCGCGAGGGCCAGTACGTCGTCGATGCCGAGGCCCTCCCCCGCCGCGCGGGCGGCGGCGAGGCCCGACGGGCCGAGCGCCGCGAGCGCGCGGTCGGTCACCGTCTCCAGGTCACGCAGGCCCGGAACCGAACGGGGCCGCTCGTCGCGCCAGCCGTCGACGGCCGCCATGATCCGTACCGCCAGAGCCGGTTCGCCCGCCGAGGACAGGACGATCGCGAGGCCCTCCGCCAGGCCCGCGGTGATGAAGTCCGCGCACTGCGCGTCCCGCGCACCGCGCAGCGCGTCGGTGGCCGTGGCGACGGCGGAAGCCCGGCCCTCGCCCGCCTCGACGCGCGCGGACAGCCCCACGAGGGCCGCCTCGAAGTGCGGTGGGGGCGCACCGGTCGCGGCCGTGCGGCCCGCCTCCTCCAGCTGGGCGCGGGCCTCCGCGACCTCCCCGCGGTGCAGGGCGAGGACGGCACGCAGGAAGCAGACGAACACGCCGGTGTCCCGCACGAAGTAGCGCTCCGCCTCCCGCGCGGCCTCGTCGAGGCCCTTCTCGGCGGCCTCCATGTCCCCTGCCTGATAGTCGAGTTCGGCAAGGCGGGCGATGAGGAACGGCGACTCTGCATGCGCGCCGACCTCGCGGGCCAGCCGGAGCGCCTCCTCGTACGCCTCCCCGGCCTCCTCGCTGCGGCCGCGCAGCATATGGGCCTCGCCCGTCGCGCTCGCGATCTGGGCCCCCATCCAGCGGTCGCCGACGCTCCGGGCGAGGCGGCCGAGCTCGGCCAGGTCCTCGTCGATGCCGGGCATGCCGCCGGGCATGTCGACGACCATGTGCGTACGGAACATGAGGCTGACGCCGACCTCCCAGTCGCCGCCGTGGCGGCGACAGTTGGCGACGGCCTCGTCGAGGAGGCCGCGGACCACGGCCGGTTCCTCGGTGAGGTACGCGGTGAACGGCCAGAGCAGGCCGGGGAACCGGGCGCCCTCGGGGCCCGGTGGCTCACCGAACGCGGACCGTACGCGGCGGGCGAGCGCGATCGCCTCCGGTTCCTGGAAGTCGCCCAGCGTGCGGCTGTCGACCGCGAGGAAGAACTGCAGCATGCGCAGCCGCATGCGGGGCCAGTAGCGGAGGTCCTCGGGGTCGGCCGGGTCGTCGCCGAGCGCGACCGTGCGGTCCACCCAGGTCAGGCCTTCGGGGCGGTAGTTGCGCAGCCACCAGAACCAGCCCACGGCGAAGACCAGGCGGTGGGCGGCGGCCTCGTCGGGGGCGGTGACGACGGTGCGGTGCAGGGCGGCGCGGATGTTGTCGAGGTCGCTCTCGATGCGCGCGATCCAGGGCAGCTGTTCGCCCGAGCGGAGCTTGGGCTCGGCGGCCTCGGCGAGGGCCGTGAAATGGGCGGTGTGGGTGGCCTCGGCGGCGGCGAGGAGCGCCGGGGTCTCGCCGGCGCGCTCGACCGCGTACTCGTGGATGGTCTCCAGGAGCCGGTAGCGCATCTCGCCGCCCTCGGTGGGGGTGGCGACGACGAGGGACTTGTCGACCAGGGCGCCGAGCGAGTCCGCGGCGCGCGGGGAGAGGGCCTCCGCCGCCGCGAGGTCCCAGCCGCCGGCGAAGACCGAGACCTGCCGGAGCAGGGTTCGCTCGTCGGGGTCGAGCAGCTCCCAGGACCAGTCGACGACCGCGCGGAGGGTCTGCTGGCGGGGCAGGACCGTGCGGGAGCCGGAGGTGAGCAGCTGGAAGCGGTCGTCGAGACGGTCGGCGATCTGGCGCGGGGTGAGCAGCCGCAGCCGGGCGGCGGCCAGTTCGATGGCGAGGGGCAGGCCGTCGAGGCGGCGGCAGATCTCGTCGACGGCGGCGCCGTCCCGGGCGAGGTCGAAGGAGGGGCGCACGGCGCGGGCGCGCTCGGCGAAGAGGCGGTGCGCGGGGTCGGGCGGAAGGGGCTCGACGGGGCGGACCGCCTCGCCGGGGACGCCGAGGGGTTCGCGGCTGGTGGCGAGGACGCGGAGCTGGGGGCAGTGGGTGAGGAGGGTCTCGGCGAGGGCCGCGGCCGCGTCGATCACGTGCTCGCAGTTGTCGAGGACGAGGAGGAAGGGGCGGCGGGCGAGGTGTTCGACCAGATGGGCGGTGGGGTCGTCCTGGAGGGCGGCGCCGTCGCGGGTGATCAGGTTGATCTCGCGGAGCCGGAGCGCGGAGAGAACGGCGCCGGGGACGGCCTCGGGGTCGTCGAGCGGGGCGAGCTCGGCGATCCAGGCGGGGGTGGGGGCGTCGGTGCTCGTGACGGGGCCGGTGGCGGGGGCGTCGGTGCTCGCCACCGGGCCCGTGGCGGGGGCTACGGCCCTGAGGGCGGCCTCCTCGGCAAGGCGGGTCTTGCCCGAGCCGCCGGGGCCGGTGAGTGTGACGAGCCGGGAGCGGGCCAGATCGGCGTGGAGCGCGGCGAGTTCGGGCTCGCGGCCCACGAAGGAGGTGAGACGGGGGCGGATGTTGCCGGGGAGGACGGTGGGGGTCGCCCGGCTGGGAGATTGCGCGTGGTCCGGCGGGGATTTCGGCTGCGGGTGGGCGGTCGGCGGCCCCCACGCGGTGCCCGTACGGGCAGGGCCCGGGGCGGGGCTCGGCGCGGGGCTCGGGGGCGGGCCCGCGAGGAGTTCCCGGTGGAGGGCGGTGAGTTCGGGGCCCGGGTCGGCGCCGAGGGCGTCCGCGAGGGTACGGCGGGCCGACTCGTAGGCGGTGAGGGCGTCGGCGTGGCGGCCCTCGGCCCGCAGGGCGCGGATGAGATGGGCGCGGAAGGCCTCGTCGTACGGGTACGTGGTGGTGAGTTCGGTCAGCTCCGGTACGAGTCCGTCGGTGGCGCCCCGGCGTAGATCGGCCTCGACGCGCTGCCGCAGGGCCGCGAGCCGCTGGGCCTCGGGGCGGACGCCGGCCGGGCCGGACAGATCGGCGAGGGCGGCGCCCCGGAAGAGGCCGAGGGCCAGGCGGAGGAGGGTGGCGGCCTTCTCCGGGTCGCCGGCTTCGAGGTGGGCGCCCGCGTCCTGGACGTGGCGCTCGAAGACGTACAGGTCGATGTCCTCGGGGGCGGCGACGAGCCGGTAGCCGGGGCCGGGGGTGGAGGCGACGGCGTCGCTGCCGATGATCCGCCGGAGGCGGCCGACCAGGGCCTGGAGAGCGGCGGGGGCGTCCTGCGGCGGGGCGTCCCCGTACACGTCGTCGGCCAGCTCGGTGACGGAGGCGGCGCGTCCGCCGCGCAGCGCGAGGGCGGCGAGCAGCGCGCGCAGCCGGGCGCCGCCGAGGGGGAGGCGGGCGCCGCGGGGGTCGAGGGCCTCGGTGGTGCCGAGGATGAGATACCGCACCGGCTCATTGTGTCCGGCGGCACGGACGTACGCCTCGGGGTTTACCCGGGGGTGACCCTCGGATCGCGGCCGTCAGAACGCGCCGGTGTCGAGCTCGAAACCGAGCGGATGGGGAAGGGGGACCACTGTCCCCAGCTTGTGGATGGATTTGTGACCGTAGTCGTCGCCGGAAGGACCGGAACAGATGACGGCCTCGCCGGCCTCGCGGTCGATGAGCAGGTAGAGGGGGATGCCGGCGCGCGCGTAGGCCCTGATCTTCTGGACGCGGTCGCGGCGCGCGGTGGATGAGGAGGTCACCTCGGCGACGAGAAGCACGGGGTCGGGGGCGTGCCACTCCTGCTGGTCGTCGAAGCTGCCTTTGGGGGCGATGACGAGGTCCGGGATGACTCTTACCGCGTCGGTGGTTCCGGGCAGGGTGAGGCCGATGCCCGTGAAGTTGCGCAGCTCCCGGTCGACGCGTCGGGCGATGACCTGTTCCACCACTTCGGTCACGATCACCTCGTGCTCTCCGTTGGCCGGAGGTACCACGTGGATCTCCCCTTCGATCAGCTCCACACGCCAGCCCTTGGGGGCCAGCGCACTGAACAGCTCGAAGGTCTCCTGGACGGTCGCACCCTCACGGTCGGGCACGCCCTCGGAGAACGCGTCCTCGGGAACCGGCAGCGGCATCGCCATGCTGGACCTCCCTCGCTCGGTGCGACGCTCTCAGCTTAGGACGGGCAGGCCGACGAGGTCCGGAGCGCGTTCACTCGAACGAGCGTGCTGTGACGTTTCGTCCGGGCCCCTCACGCCGGGAGTGACCTCGTCGCGGGAATCAGGGGGCCCTGCACCGCGCGGTGGGCGCGTGGTTCCGTCGTGTTGGTCCAGCAGGAGCCTCGGCGGGACATGAGGCGGCGGAGCCAGAGCTCGGTGGAGACGAGGTCGGCCAGGCCGTCCAGGGGGACGGGTTCGCCGTCGGCCGCCGCGCGGAGGGCCTCGCGGACCACGCGGGCCTCGATCAGGCCCGCGTCGGCGAGCAGCGGGGCGTCGAAGAGGGCGATCAGGTGCGGGAGCGCCGCGCGCAGCCCCGCGCGCGTGGCGGCGGCCGGGACCGCCGGGTGGGGGGCGCCCCAGCCCGGGGGGAGGTCGTGGATGCCGGCGCCGGAGAGGACCGTGCGCAGCACGCCCGCGCGTGCGTCCGGCTGGACCCGGAGCGATTCGGGGAGCTCCCGGCAGGCCCGTACGACCTGGTTGTCGAGGAAGGGGGCGTGCAGGCGCTGGCCGCGGATCTCGGCGGCCTGTTCCAGGACGCGGTGGTCGGCCGCCGCGCGCGCGAGGGCGGCACGCGCGCGTGCTTCGCCCGGGCGCTGGACAGAGGTCGGCAGGGTCGCCGCCCGGTTCAGGCGAACCGATACTTCAGCCAGCGCCTCCCCCGTCAGCCAGCGCGCCGCCGGACCCGGGCGCGACCAGGTCAGCGCGGAGAGGGACGCCTCCAGGGGGCCGAAGCCGTCCGGAGCCGTGCGGTTCGCCTCCAGGACCCGCTGGGCCGCCGCCTCCAGGCCCGTCCGGTACGGGGTACGGGCCAGCTTCCGCGCCGCCCGGTACACGGTCAGGGGCACCAGGAGCGAGCCCGCCGAGGGCCCCGAGGCCTTGGCGAGCGCCGTCACGGGACGCACCAGGGAGCGGCGCCTGCGGTCCATCAGGAGGTCCGCGAGGCGCGCCGGGTGCGCGTCCAGGACCTGCTTGGCGCCCATGCCGGTGAAGTGGTCGGCGCTGCCGCCCGAGAGGCGCCTGCGGTGCCGTTCGGCCGTGACGAGCGAAGGGCCCGGCTCGTCGGTGAGCGGCCCGTCGAGCGCGGCGTACGGGAGCGCCTCCTCGCCGCCCGCGACGACCACATGGTGCAGGCGCGGGTCGGCCGCGAGCTCCCCGGCCCGCTTCAGCTCGTCCTCGCGGTCCGAACCCGCGCGCGTGGCCAGGTCGTTGAAAGTGACGGCGAGCAGCCTCTCCCCCGCGCCCGTGCCGTGCCCGGTGATCGTGCCCGGCACCCCCGGGAGGCCCGCCGCGAGCAGCGCGAGCGTGCCCGAGGCGCTGCCGCCGGACAGGTCGGCGCCGATGCCGGGCGCCGGGCCCCCGCCCCGGGCCGCGCGCCGGTCGGCGGGCCCCATGCCGGGGACGGGGCCGGGGTCGGGAAGCGGGGTCTCCGGTGCGTGCCGGGGCGCGGTGAGCCGGGCGCGTACGGCTTCGATGAGGGCGTCCCTGACCCCTTCGACGGCCTGCCGGGGGTCGGCCTCGGCCGCCGCGACCGCGAGCGAGGCGACCTGCTCGTACCCGGTGATCTCCCGCGAGCCCTCCCGCAGGATCAGCGCGTGCCCCGGCGGCACCCGTCGGACCCCCTCGTACGGGGTGGAGTCGCGCAGTGCCTCCGGGGTCTCCGGGCAGGCGAGGAGTGCGGCGAGATGGCCGATGTCGAGCTGGGCCTCGACGAGGTCGGCGAGCGGCAGGGCGGCGGTGGCGAAGGCGGTGCCGCCCGCCCACGGGGTGTGGAACACGGGCCGGGCGCCCGCGAGATCACCGGTGACGGTGACGCGGCGGCCGGCTTTGACGACCGCCGTGTAGCTGCCGGGCCAGGCCGTGAGATGCCGCAACGCGCCCCCGCGCGCGGTGAGCAGGCCGATCCGCAGTTCCTCGTCGCTCGCGGCGCAACAGCCGAGGACGGCGAGGCGGGTGTGGTCGTCGACGGCCACCACGCGCACCTCGTCGGGGCGCCAGTCGCCGACCGCCCACAGGGGGTCGGGGTCACCCCAGAGGAGTTGCGCGCCGACCGGTTGCACCGTGCGCCCCTCGGTGGCGGCGGCCTGACCGGAGCCCGCGGAGTACGTCGCTCCGTAGCCGCCGTCCGCCGGGTATGCCGCTCCGTAGCCGGGCTGCGAGCCGCCGTGACCGCGGTCGTAGGTGGTGCTCACCGATCCCGCCCGGGCCCCGGCCGTCGTTGCGAAGCTCGCGGCGACACTGCTCCAGCCCACCAGCCATCGCATCGGCGCCTCCACATCCGTTTCGGTGGGAGACATGCTGCCACGACAACGGCGCACGGGGCGGAGTCCGGGCGCACGCGTGCGAAAGCCGAATGCGCCCCTGGCATGGGCCAGTTGACCACCGGCGTCATTCGGCCAAATATCGACCCTCCCCGGCGGGGTCGGAACGCGTGCGGGGCATCCGCCCTCGCACACCGCTTCCCACCGGTCACCGGCAGCCCGGGAGGCGCTCCCGCCTCCCGGCGCCGTCCGCCGCCCGCGGGGAATGGGGCGGCGGTATCCCCCAGCCCACTGGTCCGGGACACTGATCCCGGCCGAGCGGGCCGACCCACGCGATATTCATGGAAGCGCTCTCCCGGCCGCCCGGAGAGAGCGCACGGCCGGGCGCACGGCCACACGGCGGGAGCACGAGCCGGGCAGCCGGGCCCGGCTGTCGGCCTTTCACACAACAATCTCGCCATACGGAACACCGCCCCTTAACGGTAGGGATGCGGCGAACTACGCTGTGTTTACGAATGCCGCACGCCTATGCCCGGCGTCGTGGCGGCCGTCTGGGTTGTCGAGGGGTGGCGTCATGTCCAGGGAGCAACGCGGGCCGAACGAAAAGCTCGGCACGGTTCTCGCCCTCGCGGGAATCAGCAACGCCGGGCTCGCCCGGCGCGTCAACGACCTCGGTGCGCAGCGGGGCCTGACGCTTCGTTACGACAAGACCTCGGTCGCCCGATGGGTGTCCAAGGGCATGGTGCCGCAGGGCGCCGCCCCGCATCTGATCGCCGCCGCGATCGGGCAGAAGCTCGGCCGGCCCGTGCCGCTGCACGAGATCGGCCTCGCCGACGCCGACCCGGCGCCCGAGGTGGGGCTCGCCTTCCCGCGCGACGTCGGCGAGGCCGTGCGCTCCGCCACCGACCTGTACCGGCTGGATCTCGCCGGGCGCCGGGCCGGCGGAGGCGGGATCTGGCAGTCGCTCGCCGGATCCTTCGCGGTGAGCGCGTACGCGACTCCCGCGTCCCGCTGGCTGATAACCCCGGCCGACCCGTCCGTGGAGCGCGAGGCCCCGCGCCCCCCGGGAGCCGGCATCACGGTCGCGGGCGCGTCCTCGACGGGGACCGGGACCGCCGCCGCGGCCGCGACCCCGCCGGAGTACGTGCGCGTGGGGCACAGCGACGTCGCCAAACTCCGCGAGGCCGCCGAGGACGCCCGCCGGTGGGACTCCAAGTACGGCGGCGGGGACTGGCGTTCGTCCATGGTCCCCGAGTGCTTACGCGTGGACGCGGCCCCGCTGCTGCTCGCCTCGTACTCCGACGAGGTCGGCCGGGCCCTCTTCGGCGCGACCGCCGAGCTCACCCGGCTCGCCGGCTGGATGGCCTTCGACACCGGGCAGCAGGAGGCCGCCCAGCGCTACTACATCCAGGCGCTGCGGCTCGCCCGCGCCGCCGCCGACGTGCCCCTCGGCGGCTACGTCCTCGCCTCCATGTCCCTCCAGGCCACCTACCGGGGCTTCGCCGACGAGGGCGTCGACCTCGCCCAGGCCGCGCTGGAGAGGAACCGGGGGCTCGCCACCGCCCGCACCATGTCCTTCTTCCGGCTCGTCGAGGCACGCGCGCACGCGAAGGCCGGTGACGGGGTCGCCGCGGCGGCCGCGCTCAAGTCCGCCGAGGGCTGGCTGGAGCGCTCCCGGGAGGGCGACGGCGACCCGACCTGGCTGGGCTTCTACTCGTACGACCGGTTCTGCGCCGACGCCGCCGAGTGCTACAGCGATCTGAAGGCGCCGCGCGAGGTGCGCCGCTTCACCGAGCAGGCGCTCTCCCGGCCGACGGAGGAGTTCGTCCGCTCGCACGGACTGCGGCTCGTGGTCTCCGCCGTCGCCGAACTGGAGTCGGGCAATCTCGACGCGGCCTGCGCGGCGGGCACGCGCGCGGTGGAGGTGGCGGGACGGATCTCCTCGGCACGGACGACGGAGTACGTACGGGATCTGCTGCACCGGCTCGAACCGTACGGGGACGAGCCCCGGGTGATGGAGCTGCGGGAACGGGCCCGGCCGCTGCTCGTCGCGCCGGTGTGAGCGGGACGCGGGGCGGCTCGGGAGCGTGACCTGCGTCTCGTGATGTCGCGCGAGGTTTCACGGGATTGTCAGTGGGCCAGTGCACTATCGGGGGTGGGAGGTGGCGCTGGTGTTTGACTGTGACGTGCTGGTGATCGGCGGCGGGATCGTCGGTCTGTCGACGGCGTACGCCCTGACGCGCGCCGCTCCCGGCACGCGGGTCACGGTGCTGGAGAAGGAGCACGCGCTCGCGCGCCACCAGACGGGGCGCAACAGCGGGGTGATCCACAGCGGGATCTACTACCGGCCGGGATCGCTCAAGGCCCGGTTCGCGGTCGAGGGCGCGGCCGAAATGGTCAAGTTCTGCGCGGAGTGGGACATTCCGTACGAGGTGACGGGCAAGCTCGTCGTCGCCACCGCGCGCGAGGAGCTGCCCCGGCTGCACGCGCTCGTGCAGCGCGGCAGGGAGAACGGCATCCCGGTGCGGGAGCTCGGTCCGGCCCAGATCAGCGAGTACGAGCCGCGGGTGCGGGGCCTGGCCGCGATCCACGTCGGCACGACCGGCATCTGCGACTACGGCGCGGTGTCGGAGCGGCTCGCCGAATCCTCCGGAGCCCGGATCCTGTACGGGGCGGAGGTCACCGTCATCGACCGGCGCCCCTGGGGGGTCGCCGTGCGGACGGCGGACGGCCGGGTGGTGCGGGCGCGGGTCCTGGTGAACTGCGCGGGGCTGCACTGCGACCGGATCGCGCGGCTCGCGGGCGACGACCCGGGCATGCGGATCGTGCCCTTCCGGGGGGAGTACTACGAGCTGGCGGACCCCTCGCTCGTCCGGGGTCTGGTCTATCCGGTGCCGGACCCGGCGTTCCCCTTCCTCGGGGTGCATCTGACACGGGGGATCGACGGCGGCGTCCACATCGGACCGAACGCGGTACCGGCGCTCGCGCGGGAGGGGTACGGCTGGTCCGTCGTCCGGCCCCGCGAGCTGGCCGGCACGCTCGCGTGGCCCGGCTCCTGGGCGATCGCCCGGGCGCACTGGCGGTACGGGGCGGGCGAGCTGCGACGGTCGGTGTCGAAGCGGGCCTTCACGGAGGCGGTACGGCGACTGCTTCCGGTGGTGGAGGAGTCGGACCTGCGGCGGGCGGCTGCGGGCGTCCGGGCGCAGGCGGTGCTGCGGGACGGGACGCTGGTCGACGACTTCCTGATCAGGGAGGCGGCGCGGACGGTCCACGTCCTGAACGCGCCTTCCCCCGCGGCGACGGCGTCACTGCCGATCGGCCGAGAGGTAGCGGGCCGAGCACTGGCCCTGCTGTAGCCCCGGCCCCTGCGGCCCGACACCCGTCCCAGGGCGGAGGTGGGGTGGGGCGCCGTAGAATCGGGGGCATTGTGTCTGAGCAGCCAGAGAACAGCGCGCCGCCCGTTGCCGCGTCCGCCGAGTCCGTACAGCCCGTCACTCAGCGGGGCAGTCAGAGGTTCGCGCCCGGCGAGGGGCCCCTGCCCGATCCCGCCGGGTCCCATCACGAGCGGCGGATCCGCAGCTTCCAGCCGCGGCGCAGCCGCGTCACCACCGGTCAGGCCGAGGCGCTGCTCAAGCGGTGGCCCGACTGGGGTCTCGACATCGACGGCAAGCGGGTCCTCGACCTCGGCGAGATGTTCGACGGGCTTCCCGTCGTCCTCGAGATCGGCTTCGGCATGGGCGAGGCGACCGCGCAGATGGCCGCCGCCGACCCCGGCACCGGCATCCTCGCCGTGGACGTCCACACCCCCGGCCAGGGCAATCTGCTCGGTCTCGCCGACCGGAACGGGCTGACCAACGTCCGGGTCGCCAACGGCGACGCGATCATCCTGCTCCGCGAGATGCTCGACAAGGACGCCCTCGACGGCTGCCGCGTCTACTTCCCGGACCCCTGGCCCAAGGCCCGCCACCACAAGCGGCGCCTCATCCAGCCCGAGTTCCTCAGCCTCCTCGCGACCCGGCTCAGGCCCGGCGGCGTGCTTCACTGCGCCACCGACTGGGAGCCGTACGCCGAGCAGATGCTGGAGGTGCTCTCCGCGCATCCGGACTTCGAGAACACCCGGCCCGACGGCGGCTTCGCGCCCCGCCCCGACTTCCGTCCCCTCACCCGCTTCGAGGGCCAGGGGCTGGACAAGGGCCACGTCGTGCACGATCTCCTCTTCCGGAGGAAGTGACCGAAGAAAGCCACCGGGGGCGCTAATCCTTCGCCCCCTGTCGGTGGGGGTCGTTAGGGTCGCTCACGTGTCCTACCCCGCCCCCACCGCAGCCGGCACCGCTCCCGTCCCCCACCGGGACACCGAGGAGCCGGCCTTCCCGGCCGCCGCCGACCGGTCCCAGTGGCGCTACCGGCCCCGCCGGGCCTTCTGGCGCAGCCGGCTGGTCCGGGCCGTCACCGTCATCACCGTGCTCGCGATCTGCGCCCTGTTCATCCTCGGGCTCGTCCGCGAGCAGACCGGCACCGAGGGCTTCCTCGTCGGACTGGGCCTCGCGGTGCTCCCCGTACCGCTGCTGATGGCGGCGTTCCGCTGGCTCGACCGGGTCGAGCCGGGGCCGTGGAAGAACCTGCTGTTCGCGTTCGCCTGGGGCGCCTTCGCCGCCGCGCTCGTCGCGATCCTGGCGAACTCCTTCGCGGTCCGCTGGATCGCGACGGCCACCGCGGATCCGGCCTCGGCGGACACCCTCGGCGCGACGGTCGTCGCGCCCGTGGTGGAGGAGAGCGCGAAGGCCGCCGCGGTCCTGCTGCTCTTCCTCTTCCGCAGGAAGCACTTCGGCGGGCTCGTCGACGGCGTGGTGGTCGCCGGGTTCACCGCGACCGGCTTCGCCTTCACGGAGAACATCCTCTACCTCGGCAACGCCTTCGGCGAGGACCAGGAGTTCGGCTCCACCGGCCTCGGCTCGGTGACCGCCGCGACCTTCTTCGTCCGGGTCGTGATGTCGCCGTTCGCGCATCCGCTCTTCACCGTGCTCACCGGCATCGGCTTCGGCCTCGCCGCCCTCGCACCGCGCGGCAGGCGACTCCGCCGGGTGCTGCTGCCGCTCGCCGGGCTGCTGCTCGCCATGACCCTGCACGCCGCGTGGAACGGCTCGGCCACCTTCGGCGGCCCGCTGGCCTTCTACGCGGTGTACGGAGCGCTGATGGTCCCGGCCTTCGGCCTGCTGACCTGGCTCGCGGTGTGGAGCCGGCAGCGCGAGCTGCGCACGATATCCGGCGAGCTCCCGGCGTACGCGGCGGCCGGCTGGATCTCCCCCGCCGAGCCGCTCGCGCTCGCCTCGATGCGCGCCCGCCAGCTGGCCCGCTCCTTCGCCGCCCGTACGTACGGCCCGCCGGCCGCGCGGACCGTCGGCGAGTACGAGTCGTTCGCGACGACCCTCGCGTTCCTGCGGGACCGGGCCCGGCGCGGCACGGCCGGGCCCGACTTCCCGGTCCGGGAGCAGGAGTTGCTCCACCACCTGTGGCAGCGCCGGGAGGTCGCCTCTCCCGCCCTCACGTACGCGGCACGGGCGACGGGCCAGGTGTGGGCGCCGCCGCAGTACCTGGACTACGACGGCTTCAACCCGTACCGGCGTTAGATCGTGTCCGGAAAGCAGCGGGCCGGGCGGGACTTTCCGGACACGACACCCCCTAGGCGGCCGACGCCTCCGTGAGGAGGGTCAGCTCCGCCTCCGTGAGCGTGAGCTCGGCCGCCGCGACGAGCGCCGGGACCTGCTCGACCGTGCGCGCCGAGGCGATCGGGGCGACCACGGTCGGGCGGGAGGCGAGCCAGGCGAGGGCGACGGAGGCGAGTTCCGCGCCGTGCGCCTCGGCGACGGTGTCGAGGGCGGAGAGCACGGCCCGGCCCCGCTCGGTGTCCAGGTGCCCGCCGGCCCCGGAGGCACGGGCGCTGTCGACGGTGGTGCCGGGGCGGTACTTGCCTGTGAGGAAGCCGGAGGCGAGGCCGTAGTACGGGACGGCGGAGAGCCCGGCCCGCTCGACGGTCTCCAGGAGGGGGCCCTCGTAGGTGTCCCGGGAGACCAGGTTGTAGTGCGGCTGGAGGGCCACGTAACGGGCGAGGCCCTCGGACTCGGCGAAGTCGAGGGAGGCGCGCAGCCGCTCCGGGGAGATGTTGGAGGCGGCGACGGCCCGCACCTTGCCGTCCTTCACCAGCTGGTCGAGGGCGGTGACGATCTCTTCGACCGGGACGGACTCGTCGTCGAAGTGCGTGTAGTAGAGGTCTATGTAGTCAGTGCCGAGGCGGCGCAGGGACTCCTCGGCGCCCGCCTTGATGGTGGTGGCGGACAGCCCCTTGAAGTGGGGGTGGGCGCCGACCTTGGTGGCCACGACGACGTCGGCGCGGTTGCCGCGCGAGGCGAGCCAGCGGCCGATGACGGTCTCGGACTCGCCGCCCTCGTTGCCCTCGGCCCAGGCGGAGTAGACGTCGGCGGAGTCGACGAAGTTGCCGCCTGCGGCGGTGTACGCGTCGAGGACGGCGAAGGACTGCGACTCGTCGGCGGTCCAGCCGAAGACGTTGCCGCCCAGGGCGAGCGGGAAGACGTGCAGGTCGGAGCTGCCCAGCGGGCGGAGAGTGGTCATGGCCGACACAACCGTCCGCACCGCCGGGCCTATTCCGTCACGTCACGGGGACGAGCGGCGGTGTCAGAGGCTGAGGCCCTTGGAGCGGAGCCACTCCGCCGGGTCGAGGCCGGAGCCGCCGGGCGTGTGGACCTCCATGTGGAGGTGGGCGCCGGTGACGTTGCCGGTGGCGCCGACGCGGCCGATCGTCTCGCCGGTGCCCACGGTCTGGCCAGCGGAGACCGTCATGGACGACATGTGGGCGTACCAGATCTCGGTGCCGTCCTCCAGCTCCAGGACGACCCGGTAGCCGTACGAGCCGGACCAGCCGGCCGACTTGACGGTGCCGCCGTGGACCGCCTTGAGCGGGGTGCCGGTGGGGGCGGCGAAGTCGAGGCCGGTGTGGTAGCCGGAGGACCACATCGAGCCGGACTGCATGTAGGTGGCGCTGAGGCTGTACGAGGAGAGCGGCAGCGTGTAGCTCGCGGCGAGCTTGGCGAGGCGCTCGGCCTCGGCCGCCGCTTCGGCCTTCGCCTTGGCCTCGGCTTCCGCCTTCGCCTTGGCTTCCGCCTCGGCCTTGGCCTTCGCCTCGGCGGCCGCCTTCTCCGCGGCGTCGGCCTTGGCCGCGGCCTCCGCGGCCGCCTTCTCGGCCGCCGCCTCCTCCGCCGCGGCCTTGTCGGCGGCGTCGGCGGAGGCCTGCTGCTGCTCGGCCTGCTGGAGGATGCGGGCGCGCAGGGCCTCGCCGGCGTTGCCGGTCGCGGCCTTGGTGGCCTGACCGTCCCGGCTGACCAGGGATGCCTGCGTGACCTGCGTGGCCTTCGTGCCCTGTTCGTCGTCGGCGGTGGCGTACGTGGCGACGGTGAGCGGGTTCGGGTTGGCGCGGGCCGCGGTGACCGTCTCGTGGGACTCCTCGGGGAGGAGGTCACCGACACCGGGGAGGTCGTGGGCGTCCGGCAGGTGGAGGTCCGCGAGGTCGGGAAGGTCCGGGAGCGAAATGGCGACCGGGGGCTTCTCCTGCGCGGTGGCGAGGCCGCCGGCGCCGACGGCCGCGATCACACCGACACCGAGGACGGTGGAGGAACGGGCGAAGTTGGAGCGCTGCTTGACGACACGGTGCCGGCCGCCGGAGCGGCTCTCGGCGCGGAGGGAGCCCTCGGTGGGGTTCCACTCGGTGTCCGGGGCGGCAGGACCCGCACCACCACCGAAGGCATCGAAGGGGGCTTCGGGTGCGGGAGTGTTGGACGCCACGGGGGCGCGCTCCTTTCCTTCCTTCTCGCCTACCGGGTTAGCTGACGGGTTCGGAGCAGGAAGGTCTCCTACGGGCTCGTCGCACAGGTGCGAAGGGCCCGATTCACCCCAAGTAGTGGTTCCCCGGTTCCTTTTCAGGATTCGGCGCGTGCGCACGGTGCCGCCTCTTGCGACGGCTGGGACGACCGCGCTGCGTTATCGAACGTTAATAGACAGGGGGTGCCGATTCCAAGCTGTTCCTCTTGATCATTCATTGAATTGAGGGGGAATGGCCCGAGTTGACCCCCCTTCAGCAAGGAGTGCCGAAACCCTCGCGATCTGACGTTATGTCAATTGTTATCGCAGTGACACCTCGCGACTACGGCCGGTGACCGGGCTCGCCCCGCGGCGCTCCCGGCCCGCCCGGCGGCACCACCGGCATCGTCCGCCGCCGCTCCGGCTGCCCCGCCGCCGGACGGCTCAGCGCGAGCAGCGCCATGTCGTCCGTCGACCCGCCGCCCGTGTGCAGCCGTACGTCGTCCACGAGGGCGTCGAGCAGTTCCTCGGGCCCCGGGAAGATCGCTCCCGCCAGCCGCCCCCCCCGGGTCGTAGAAGACGCCCGCCGGGTTCCGCGCCTCCGAGAGGCCGTCGGTGTAGAAGAGCAGCGTCGCGCCCGGCGGATACGGCCGCGCCTCGGCCCGGTCCGGCCACGACGCCAGCTCGCCCATGCCGAGCGGCAGCGCCGGCTCACCCGGCTCCAGCGTGTCGAGACGCCCGTCCGCGTACAGCATCAGCGGGGGCGGATGCCCGCGGTTGACGACCCGTACGAAACCGTCGAAGGTGCCGCCCCCGTCGCCGCGCGGGATCTCGGCCAGCACGGCCGTGGTGAACCCCTCGAAGGCGTCGAGCCCGTGCCGGCGGGTGCCCTCCCGGGCGAGGGCCCGTTCGAGGCGCTGCGCCACGCCCTCCAGGGTCCGCTCCTGCTCGGCCGCCTCCCGGAACGCCCCGATGACGATGGCGACGGCCTCGACCGCGTCCATCCCCTTGCCCCGGACGTCGCCGACCACCAACCGCACCCCGTAAGGGGTGTCCTGGACGGCGAACAGGTCACCGCCGATGAACGCGTCCGCCTGCGCCGCCTCGTAACGGGCCGCGCACTGCAGCCCGCCGATCCGCTCGTCGGGCATCGGAAGGACCGCCTTCTGCGCGGTCTCCGCGATGACCCGCGCCGAGGCCAGCCGCTCGCCGCTGCGGCGCACGACCCGGTTGATGAGCAGCGCGAGCGCGGAGACCGTGAAAACGGTCAGGGTCTCCGTCAGGGACGGGATGTCGGAGATCGTCCTGTTGTAGAGGTGCAGCCCGACGGAGGCCAGGACGGCGGCGAGCCCGGCGAGGAGCGTGATGAGGGTGGAGAAGAAGGGCGCGGCGATCAGCGGGGCGGCGGAGAAGAGCGGCGCCGCCGTATAGGTGGCCGGTGTCAGCAGGTCGAAGAAGACACCGCCCAGGATGATCAGCGGCGGCAGGGCGCGGATGAACCTCCGGGCGCCCCCGTAAGGGCGACGGCCGTTCCCGCCCCGCCGCTCGCCGCCCACTCCTAGGGGGTGCCCCACCTGTGCTCTCCTGCCCGGTCCGTACCCGGCCGCGGCCCGTACCGCGCCCTCCCAGGGTCGCCGCCGCCGAACGGGGCGGCGACTCCCACGGGGCCGACTGGCGTACGGAGCGGGGCCGGGCCGGATCGGGGGGCACGCGCGCGGAGGAGCGCCGGAGCGAGCAGGGGGCTCAGTCCGTGGCAGCCCCCTCGGACAGCCGCCCTCCCCTCGCCAGCAGCGCCATCGCGGCCGCGCACACCAGCCCCACCGCGCACAGCGCGAGCCACGGCACCGCCGACCACCCGGTCACGTCGAGCAGCGCGCCCGTCCCCAGGTTCCCGAGGGTGATCCCGATCCCGCACACCGTGTTGTAGAGCCCGTAGTGGGTGGCCACCCAGCGCCCCCGGGACAGGGCGACGACGGTGTCCATCTCGTACGGGTAGAGCACCGCGTTCGCGACGGCCAGGACCGCCGCGCACAGCAGCAGCCCCACCAGCCCCCGGCCGAGGACGGCCGGGAGCAGGAAGGCCCCGCCCATCAGGGCGAGCCCGAGGACCAGACACCGCTCCCGGCTCAGCCGCCGCTTGCACCAGGCGGTGATCCGCAGCTGCCCGGCCAGCGCGACCAGGGCGGAGACGACGAAGAGCGCCGTCGTGGGCCCCGTGCCGCCCGCGGCGAGCGGCAGCGCCAGATAGACCTGGAAGGACAGCACGTACGAGCCGGTCATCGCGAGCGAGAAGAACCAGAAGGTGCGGTGGGAGAGCACCGTACGGAACTGCCCGCGCTCCTCCTTCCCCCTGGCGGCGGCCCCCGAGGTGGGCATGTACCGGAGCTGTACGAGGGTCAGCCCGGCGAACAGCACCGCCGCCACCACACACGTCAGCCGGAACGACACCCCTGTCAGGGCCACCCCGACGAGCGGCCCGAGCAGGATGCCCGCCTGGTAGTAGACGTTGAACAGCGCGAAGGCCTCGACCCGTCGCTCCTCCCCCGCCTCCGCCGCGAGGCAGGCCCGTACGGCGGGGTTGAACAGCGCCCCCGCGAGGCCGGTCGCCAGCGAGGCGGCGATCAGCATCGGCAGCGACTGCGCGAACGCCAGCGCCCCGAAGCCGACCGTCCGCAGCGCGCAGCCCGCCACGATGAGCGGCTTGAAGCCGAGCCGGTCGGCGAGCGCCCCGCCGACGAGGAACATGCCCTGCTGCGAGAGGTTCCGGGCGCCGAGGACGAGCCCGACCGCCCAGGCCGCCATGCCGAGCCCGTCCGCGAGGTGCGCGGCCAGGTACGGCATGAGCATGTAGAAGCCGAGGTTGATGGTGAGCTGGTTGAGGAAGAGGAGCCGTACGGCCGGTTCGAAGCTACGGCTCTGCTTCCAGACGCCTCCCTCGGGAGGCGCCGCCGTCGTGGTCAACGCGCCGACCCCGTCCGGTCGATGACCTTGCGGGTCCAGCCGCTGACCGTGTCGGCGGAGACGTACCCGGCCGGATCCTCCCGTACGGGCCCGTCGAGGAGGCCGTGGGCCGCGCAGAACTCGTCGTTGAAGACGGTGTCGAAGTACCGCTGCGGCCCGTCGGGGAAGACGGCCGCGATCCGTGTCCCGCGCGGCCGGGTGCGGGCCAGCCATCCGGCGACCAGCGCGACCGCGCCCACGCTCCAGCCGCCCGTCGCGAACTGACGCGAGGCCAGGCGGCGGGCCGCCCGTACCGCCTCCGCGGGGCCCACCCAGTGGATCTCGTCGAAGGCGCCGTGGTCCACGTTGCCCGGGTGGATGGAGGAGCCGAGGCCGCGCATCAGCCGCTCCCCGGCCGGCAGGCCGAAGACGGTGGAGCCGATGGAGTCCACGCCGACGAGTTCGAGGGCGGGGCTGCTGGTGGCGCGCAGGGCCCGGGAGATGCCGGCCGAGTGGCCGCCGGTGCCGACGGCGCAGACGAGGACGTCGATCCGGTCGAGCTGCCCGGACAGTTCGGCGGCGAGCCCCGCGTACGCGTCGGGGTTGTCGGGGTTCCCGTACTGGTTGGGCCACCAGGCCCCGTCGAGGCTCACGAGCAGCTCGGCGACCCGGTCCATCCGGGCCTGTTGCCAGCCGCCCTCCGGGCTCGGCTCGCGTACGACATGGACCTGGGCGCCGTGGGCGACGAGCATCCGCTCGACGATCGGCTCCAGACCGGGATCGGTGACGACGTGCACCGGATGCCCGTGGAGCACCCCGGCGAGGGCGAGTCCGAGGCCGAGGGTCCCGGAGGTCGACTCGACGATCGGGGCGCCGGGCCGCAGCTCACCGCGGCGGCGGGCCTGTTCGACCATGTAGAGGGCGGCACGGTCCTTGATGCCGCCGAAGTTGAAGCCTTCGAGCTTGGCCCAGTAGCCGTCGTCCGTGCGGAGGACGGGAGTGTTGCCGACGGTCTGCTCGGCGACGGGCAGCAGACTGCCGGACAGCAGGTTGTTCATGGGTGGCATGTCCTTGGGGTTGGCACGCGGAAAGGGACCTGGTCACGCAAGGGCGAGACCCGGCTCAGTTCCGGTCCACTCCGAGGGCGATGAGCAGCCGACCCGGCTCGGGGCCGGGTCCCGCCCTGCCC
Organism: Streptomyces sp. NBC_00250; assembly: GCF_036192275.1. Lineage (NCBI taxonomy): Bacteria > Bacillati > Actinomycetota > Actinomycetes > Kitasatosporales > Streptomycetaceae > Streptomyces > Streptomyces sp. NBC_00250. Next base: position 4,431,227 of record NZ_CP108088.1, read on the forward strand.
CGGACACAGCGCGCGCGGGGATCGGTGCGGAGGTCGGCCGCGTACGGCAGGAGTACGGCTCCGCCCGAGTCCGGCGCGGCGAGGGGCGCGGCGGAGGCCTGCGCGGGGAGATGGGCGTCGAAGGACCACGCCTCTCCGGGCCGCTCGCAGCCGTGCGGCGGCGCGGGGGCCGAGACGAGCGTCGCGGAGCCCGAGGGGGGCAGCACATGGCCGTGCGAGCCGTGGCAGACGCTGACGAGGAGGGTGAGGAGCGCGAACAGGACGGGCAGGACGAGGACGGCGGGCGCCCGCCGTCGCACATCACCCACACGCTTGTCACTCATGGTGCGCGTGACACTACGGTGGGGCAACGCGCACCCGCAAAGAGGCGGGCACGGTTTTGGCCACCGTTTACTTCAGACAGCCGGGGCTTCCGACAGCCGGGCCGGAGGCGCTACAGGTTCCGCTCCGCGTAGATCTCCATCGCGTCCCGGACCAGGACGGCGGTGCCCTCACCGTGCTTGTCGTAGTTCACGGTGAAGCGCGGGTCGTCGACGTACATGCGGCCGAGGCCGATCACGTACTCCTTGCTCGGGGTCGTGGTGGTGGAAAGCCACGCGACCTGGCGCCGCGCGATGGCCTGCACCTCGTCGCTGCCGGCGGCGAGGCCGTCCTTGAGCGCCCGCGCGAAGTCCCGGGCGATGCCGGCCTGCTCGTCCATGAACGCCTTCTTCTGCGCCGCGGTGAGCGAGCGCCACCAGCGGTCGCCCTTCTCGTACGCGTCGCGGCCCCAGCGCTCGGTGACCTCCTCCTCGTACACCGTGTGGTCGAAACCGTCGAACACTTCGTCGGCCATGAGCTCTTCTCCGTTCTCGGTCTTGTGGAGAGTGGTCCGCACCGAGGCGATCTGCCGTCCGATGCGCTCGCGCTCCTGCTCCAGGAGGGCGAGATGGGTGCGCAGGGCGGCGGAGGTGTCCCGCTGCCCCGCGAGGACCTCGGCGATGGCGGGCAGCGAGAGCCCCAGCTCGCGCAGCAGCAGGATCCGCTGCAGCCGCACGAGCGCCGCCTGGTCGTAGTACCGGTAACCGTTCGCGCCGATCCGGCTCGGCTCCAGCAGTCCGCGGTCTCCGTAGTGCCGGAGGGTGCGACTGGTGGTGCCGGCCTTCTTGGCGATCTCTTGGATCGACCACTCCATGCCGAGAACGCTAAATCTTGACGTTGCGTAAAGGTCAAGCCCGAAGGACGACAACACGACGAAGGCCCGGATCCAGTGACTGGATCCGGGCCTTCGTTTGCTACTGAGTAGCGGGGACAGGATTTGAACCTGCGACCTCTGGGTTATGAGCCCAGCGAGCTACCGAGCTGCTCCACCCCGCGTCGGTAAACACGACTCTACGGCATGACCGGGGCGATCACGAAATCGGTTTACGTCAGCACCCGCAGTCGTCGGAGTCGACCGGCGCCGTGAGGGGGTCCGCGGCCTTCTCCGCGGGGCCCTCCCACGTCTCGTACGCAAAGCCCTCGCGCACCCAGTACTCGAAGCCGCCGAGCATCTCCTTCACCTGGAAGCCCAGCTCGGCGAGGGCCAGCGCGGCGCGCGTGGCGCCGTTGCAGCCGGGGCCCCAGCAGTACGTGACGACCGGCACGGACCGGTCGAGCAGCTGCTCGGCCTGCTCGGGGATGAGCGCGGTCGGCAGGTGGATCGCGCCGGGGACGTGCCCCTGGTCCCAGGAGGCGGTCGACCGCGAGTCGATCACCACGAAGCCCGGGTCGGTGCCGTCGGTGGCCGCGGTGGCCAGGGTGGAGGCCACGTCGGAGACATCGGCGTGGAAGGCGAGGCTCGCGGAGAAGTACGCGGCCGCGGCGGCGGGAGAGGCCGGCGGGGTGCGGAGTACGGGGTTGACCTGCGGCGTTGTCGTCGTCATGGTGATCAATCTACGGACGAAGATCACCGTGCTGAAGTGACGATCCACGGTGGTCGGGGGCACCGACCGGGGAATCCCGGGCGTTCGCCGGGGGACGGCGTGGATCTCACGCATCGGGACTGCGAGAGCCGCCGTCACCGCTTCCGCCACCTCCGCGCCGGTGTCACATCGGCGCGGTTCCATCCGTCATGAGGACATGACGGGACGCGAACGGGGAGATCGACGAGTGGACAAGGACCGCGAGAACCACACCGACACGGACCTGCTGGCCCGGCGCTTCGAGGCCGACCGGGGGCACCTGCGGGCGGTGGCCTACCGGATGCTGGGCTCGCTCAGCGAGGCCGAGGACGCCGTCCAGGAGGCCTGGTTCAAGCTCAGCCGCAGCGACGTCAGCGCGGTGGAGAACCTCAGCGGCTGGCTGACCACCGTCGTCGGCCGCGTCTGCCTCGACATGCTCCGCTCGCGCGGCTCGCGCCGCGAGGACCCGCTGGAGTACTACGTCCCCGACCCGATCGTCCGGGTCGCCGACACCACCGACCCGGAGCACGCAGCCGAGGTCACCGAGTCCGTCGGCCTGGCGCTCCTCGTCGTCCTGGACACCCTGGGACCGGCGGAGCGGCTCGCGTTCGTCCTGCACGACATGTTCGCCGTCTCCTTCGACGAGATCGCGCGGATCGTCGACCGCACCCCGGCCGCCACCCGCCAGCTCGCCAGCCGCGCCCGCCGCCGCGTGCAGGACGCCACCCCCGCCGCCGGGCCCGACGCGCGCCGCCAGCGGGAGATCGCCGACGCCTTCCTCGCCGCCGCCCACGGCGGCGACTTCGAGGGGCTGCTCGCCGTCCTCGACCCCGACGTGGTGCTGCGCGCGGACGGCGGCCGGACCCTCGCGGCCGTCTCCAAGGTCGTCCGGGGCGCCGAGGCCGTCATCTCGCAGGCGCTCACCTACGCCAAGTTCCGTACGGGAGCACTGCGGATGGTCGTCAACGGCGCACCCGCGGTCCTGTCGGTCTCCAACGGACGCCCGGCCGCACTCATGTCGTTCACCATCTCCGGGGACCGGATCGTCGGGCTCCAGATCCTGGCGGATCCGGAGCGGCTCGCCGCGCTCGGCCTCTCGGAGGAGGACCTGGCCCGCGCCACGTACTGACGCGGCCGGGGCGCGTACCGCTGACGCCCGGTCACTTCCCCCTGGCGGCCGCCAAGGAGGCCCCGGCCGCCAGGGAGACGGCGGCGCTCGCGATGCCGAGGACTGCGCCCGCGGCGACATCACCCGGGTAGTGCACCCCGGTGTGGACGCGGGAGTAGCCCACGGCCATCGCAAGGATCTCCAGGGGCACGGCCGCCGGCGGCAGCACCACGCCCACGGCGGTGGCGAAGGCGACCGCCGACGCGGTGTGCCCGGAGGGGAACGAGGCCGAGTCCGGCATCGGCACATGGCGGCCCACCACGACGCGGGCCGCCTCCCGGTCCGGCCGCGGCCTGCGGACGAGACGCTTGCCCAGCAGGTTGGCCGTGGCCGAGGCGACGGCGATGGCCCCGAGGCCGGCGAGGGCCGCCCGGCGCGGCCGCCCGGGCACCAGGGCGAGCGTGGCCGCCACGGCGAACGAGATCTTGGAATGATCGGCCGCGTTCGAGAGCCTGCGGAATCCCGAGTCGAGCGTGGGTGTGGGGGTGGCGGCCACGGCGGCGTACACGGCCCCGTCGATCGCCCTGAGGTCCCTGAGGACGGCCCGGACGGGATGCGTGGTCGTGGTGGTGGTCGGCGTCGTCCCGGTCATGTGCCGCTAGCTCCTCGGGGAGGGTTGGAAGGCGATTTCGGTGATGCGCCGCCAGTCCATGGGCGGCCGGGGCTCGATGACGCCGGGGCGGTGGCGCGGCACGAGGACCCGCAGGGCGCGGGGGCGGAGGGTGCAGACCACGGGGGTGGGCAGGGTCAGCGCCTCACCGTCGACGGCGACGGCGATGGTCCCGTCCGAGCTCCCGGCCGGCCCCGCACCCGGCCCCGGGGCCTTCCCCGTCACCTCGACGCGCGCGGCCGTCAGGACGTTCAAGCCGGCCGACTGGGTGCCCCGTACGGCCATCTCGGCGGCCTGTGCGGCCCCGTCGACGCGGATGGCGATCACCCCGAGCTCGCCGCCGTCCAGGCGCGGTCTGCGGGCCGCGGCGGCGCCGAACGGATCGGGCGCCGCGTACGAGTTGTTGCTGACGAGGAGGGCCTGCTGCGCGGGCAGCCGGAGGCCGTCGGCGGTGGCGTCGAGACGGTCGCCCTCACCGCCCTGGAGCAGGTCGGGCAGGACGTCGACGGCGGTGCCCGCCTTGGCGTCGCGGTACTCGGGGCGCTGGACGACATCGGCGTACACACCGAAGGAGACGGTGTTGACGAAGGCCCGCCCGGAGACCGAGCCGAGGTCGACGCGGAGTTCCTCACCGTCGACGAGGGCGTCGAGGCAGGTGGCCGGGTCGGCGCGGTCGAGGCCCAGGTCGAGGGCGAAGTGGTTGCGGGTTCCGGCGGAGATGACGAGGAACGGCAGGTCGTGCTCGGCGGCCACGGCGGCGACGAGCGCCTGCGTGCCGTCGCCGCCGGCCACCCCGAGCAGGTCGGCGCCGTCGGCGACGGCCTGCCGGGCGAGCGCGGCGACATCGGTCTCGACGGACGGGTCGATGACGACGACCCGGGCGCCCAGCTTCTCGGCGCGCTCGACGAGGCGGAAGCGGGCGACCTTCCCGCCCCCGGACTTCGGGTTCATGATCAGCACGGGCCGCTGCGGCCGTGGCCGCCGCTCCCCGCGTACGAGGCCGGCCCGCGCACCCCGCCCCTTGCCGTCCAGGTCGCGGAGACGCCGCAGGGCGGCCCGCGCGCAGAGCAGCGCCACGCTCCACAGCCCGACGGCGGTGAGCGCGGTCAGCCACAGCCCCCAGACGACGTACAGGACGAGGACGAGGAGGGGCGCGGCGACGGCGAGCAGCGCGCCGAGCACCCGCAACGGCCCGCGGTGGGCGAGGAACCACCAGATGCCCACGGCCGAACAGGCGAGCCCCAGGAGCGCGCTCACGAGGACGAGCAGCCCGCCGGCGCCGAGCCCCGTCAGCAGCAGCAGCACCGTCGCCGCGGCCGCACCGAGGGCCCACCGGGCCAGGGTCCGGGCCTCCCCCATCGGATCACCGGATCCGTTCACCGTCATGGTCCCCACCTCCACGCTCAGCGTCCATGCTCCAGATTCCCCCACGGTCCCGCACGCCGTGCCCGGGAACGATGAAGCGCCCCGACCGGTCGAAACCGGTCGGGGCGCTTCTCGGCGGTCGGGAGGTCGCAACCCCCCGCCCGCCACACGTAGGCCGTGTGGGACTCGAACCCACAACCAACGGATTAAAAGTCCGCTGCTCTGCCAATTGAGCTAACGGCCCGTGGACAAGCACACCCGTGCAGCATAGCCCGAGAGATCCCCCGAACCGATCGGGTATCCGACACGGCGTGGATCAGTCGCCGGAACAACGAGCAGGGCCCGTACATCACCGAAGTGTCGTACGGGCCCTGCTCCGCTGTCAGGTCAGTCGACCTCAGCCGTTGCGCTTCCAGCGCGGCTTGTCGTCACGGCGGGCGAAGGAGCCGCCCGTCGAGCCGGCCGAGCCGGTCGAACCGGTGCCGCGGTGGTCGTCACGACGGCCGTACGGGCGGTCGCCGCCACCGGCGCGGAAGCCACCGGCGGGGCGGTCGTCGCGACGGTCGCGGTTGAACGGACGGTCGCTGCCGCGGTGGCCGCCGGCCGGACGGTCGTCGCGGCGCTCGAAGGAACGGCCGCCGCGGTCGTCACGGTTGAAGCCGCCGGAGGGGCGGTCGTCGCGGTTGAAGCCGCCGGAGGGGCGGTCGTCGCGACGGAAACCGCCGGACGGACGGTCGTTGTCGCGACGGAAGCCACCACGGTCGCCACCACGGTCATCGCGGTTGAAGCCACCCGACGGACGGTCGTCGCGACGGAAACCGCCGGACGGACGGTCGTTGTCGCGACGGAAGCCACCACGGTCGCCACCACGGTCATCGCGGTTGAAGCCACCCGACGGACGGTCGTCGCGACGGAAGCCACCGGACGGACGGTCGTTGTCGCGACGGAAGCCACCACGGTCGCCACCACGGTCATCGCGGTTGAAGCCACCCGACGGACGGTCGTCGCGACGGAAACCGCCGGACGGACGGTCGTTGTCGCGACGGAAGCCACCACGGTCACCGCCACGGAAACCACCGCGGTCGCCACCACGGTCGCCACGGTCGTCGCGGTTGAAGCCGCCACGGTCACGACGCTCGTAGTTGCCCCGCTCGTCGCGGGCCGGGCGCTCCTCGCGGCGCTGCTCCTCGGCGCGGGCGGCACGCTCGGCCTCGACGGCGGCGGCCGCGATCTCGGCCTCGGCGGCCTCGGTCACCTCGGCGACAGCGGCCTCCGGGTCCTCGCCACGCTCACGGGCGGCGCGGGCCACCAGGCGGTCGGCCTCCTCGCGGAGCTCGACGGCGCGGAGCTGCAGGCGCTCCAGCTGCTTGGTCAGGTCGACGACCTCGCGCTCGGCCTGCTTGGCCGAGTTGTTCGCCGAGTCGGCCTGGACCTCGGTCAGCGAACGGGCACCCGTGATCTCGGCGACCTCGGGGTCGAACGCGCCGGCGCCGCCGACCATGTGGCGCGAGGCGTCGACGCCCGCGTCCTCCATCAGACGGAAGATCTGACGGCGCTGGTGCGGCAGGGCCAGGGAGACCACGACACCGGAGCGGCCGGCACGGGCGGTACGGCCCGAGCGGTGCAGGTAGTCCTTGTGGTCGCCGGCCGGGTCCACGTTGAGGACCAGGTCGATGCCGTCGACGTGGATGCCTCGGGCGGCGACGTCGGTCGCGACGAGCGCGTTGACGTAGCCCTTCTTGAAGTCCTCCAGGACGCGGGTACGGGCGCCCTGCGTCATGCCGCCGTGCAGCGCGTCGGCCTTCACACCGGCGTCGCACAGCTGCTCCGCGATGCGGTCCGCGCCGAGCTGGGTGCGGACGAAGATGATGGTGCGGCCCTTGCGGGCGGCGATGGCGGCGGTGACCGGCGCCTTGTCCTTCGGCTTCACGACGAGGACGTGGTGGGTCATGGTGGTGACGTTGCCCTGGGCGCTGTCGACCTCGTGCGTGACGGGGTCGGTCAGGTAGCGCTTGACCAGGGTGCCGATCTCGTTCTCCATGGTGGCGGAGAAGAGCATGCGCTGGCCGCCGCCGGGGATCTGGTCGAGCAGCTCGGTGACCTCGGGCAGGAAGCCCAGGTCGGCCATCTGGTCGGCCTCGTCGAGGACCGCGATCTTCACGTTCTCCAGGGAGCAGGCGCCGCGGTTGATGATGTCGCGGAGACGGCCCGGGGTGGCGACGAGGACGTCGACGCCACGCTCCAGGGCGTAGATCTGGTTGCCCATGGAGGTACCGCCGCAGACGACCTTCATCTTGAGGCCGAGCACGTCGCCGTAGGGCTGGAGGGCGTCCGCGACCTGCATCGCGAGCTCACGGGTCGGCGTGAGGATGATGCCGCGGGGCTTCTTCTTGTCGGTGTGGCCGCCGGCCAGACCGGCCAGGAGCGGCAGACCGAAGGAGAGCGTCTTGCCGGAGCCGGTACGGCCACGGCCCAGGATGTCCTTGCCGGCCAGGGCGTCCGGGATGGTCGCCGCCTGGATCGGGAAGGGGGTGGTGACGCCGTTCTGCGCGAGCTTGCGCACGACGCCGTCCGGCAGACCGAGGTCGCCGAAGGTGATGGTGGGCTCGGCGGGCTCCTCGAAGGAGTCGTCCGAGTCGGTGTCGATGCTGTCGAGGGCGTCGACGATGTCGTCGGCGTCGATGTCGGCGTCGAGGATGTCGGCAGCGTCGAGGACGGCCGTCTCGACGATCTCGGTGGCCTCTACGGCCTCGACGATCTCGTCGTTCTCGGGCATGACGGCGTGGTCAGAACTGAAAATGGACATGCGAAATGCGAAACCTTCCGGAGTCTCGGCACGCGCCCGTCAACTCCGTGATTTCGCAAACGACCGCCTCAATGCGGTCAGCCACGGCTAGGGAGAGTACGCGCCACACGGCGCTCTTCTGTGTCGGCGCCGGGCAATGGGATCAAACGATCTACCACCATACGCACTCTCCCTCACCTATGGCAAATCGGACTCCGTCACACCGGTCCGACCTGCGGAGACGCCATCGGCTCCGGGGGCGCTCCCGGCCCGTCCGCCGCACGCATCGCACCCATCTGGGTGTCGGCTCCGGGCGACGGCGGATCGGTCGGGTTGGAGGTCGGTTCCGGCGTCGGCTCGGGGGTCGGGTTCGAGGTCGGTTCCGGCGTCGGCTCGGGGGTCGGCACGGTCGGCTCCGGCGTCGGCGTGACCTCGCCGCCCGGACCGCCGGAACCGCCGCCGTTCGCCCCTCCACCGTTCCCGCCGCCCCCGCTGCCGCTTCCGTTGCCGCCGCCGTCACCGCCACCGCTGCCGTTCCCGGCGGAGCCGCCCGCACCGCCGCCCGGGCCGCCCTGGCCGCCCGTCGGCTGCGGCTTCGACGGGGCCGCGGGGCCGCCCGGAACCTCCACCGGCAGCACCGCACCGGGGGAGGGCTTGGCCGTACCCGAGGGCGAACCGCTCGGCACCGGGGACTCCGTACCCGCGCCGGCCACGTCCGGGCCACCCGCGTCCGGCCTGCCGTTCCACGAGCCGCCGTCGCCGCCCGGGAGTCCCGCGCCGCCGCCGCCGGACTCGGTCGCCACGCCCCGCTTCCCGCCGGACGCGCCGGGCGCCGGCTTCGCCCCCTCGTCACTCACACTCATACAGCCGCTCAGACCGGCACAGGCCGCGACGGCCAGCGCGGTGGCGGCCCATCTCACCGGGGTGGGCAAATGGCGCACGGGGGCACCTCCAGGACACAACAGGCAGGAACGGAACGCGTGCACTGCCCAACTCCCTTGGCGCCACAAGGGACACGCCCCAGCCGGTCCGAGCGTCGACCCGGCGGCGGGCTCAGCCGTAGCCCAGCGCGTGCAGCCGCTCGTCGTCGATGCCGAAGTGGTGGGCGATCTCGTGCACCACGGTGATCTCGGTCTCCGCGACCACGTCCGCGCGCGACTCGCACATCCGCAGCGTCGGCCCCCGGTAGATCGTGATCCGGTCCGGCAGCACACCGGCGTACCACTCACCGCGCTCGGTCAGCGGCGTCCCCTCGTACAGCCCGAGCAGCTCGGGATCGTCGGAGGGAGGCTCGTCCTCCACGAACACCGCGACGTTGTCCATCAGCCGCGTCAGCTCCGGCGGAATCCGGTCCAGGGCCTCGGCGACAAGCTCTTCGAACTCCTCGCGCGTCATCTCCAGCACGCGCCCATTGTCCCCCCGCCGGAAACCGTTTTGGCGATAGCGGCCGCCATCCCATATGCTTCTCACGTCCCCGACGCACTGAGAAGTGCGCAGGTGAGCCTCTAGCCCTCATCGTCTAGTGGCCCAGGACGCCGCCCTTTCAAGGCGGTAGCACGGGTTCGAATCCCGTTGGGGGCACGTATTACCGTGTGCGAGACTAGTGATCGCGCACAAGCTTGGCTCTGTGGAGCAGTTGGTTAGCTCGCCACCCTGTCAAGGTGGAGGTCGCGGGTTCAAGTCCCGTCAGAGTCGCTGAAGCTGGAAACGGCTTCGTGGCTGGGTAGCTCAGTTGGTACGAGCGATCGCCTGAAAAGCGATAGGTCGCCGGTTCGACCCCGGCCCCAGCCACAGACAGAAGGCCCCGTTCGAAAGAACGGGGCCTTCTTCGTGTGTCTGCACGCGGAGATGCGTACGGGGAGGAGGCCGGCGCCCCCTCCCCGTACCGTCACACCTCCTCGCGTTCCCCCGTACGGCTCCCCCGCCTCGCCCGCAGCGCGAGCACCAGCGCCACCACGGCCACCACCGCGACCAGCAGCGCCCAGTCCGGCACCGCCCGGCCGAGCGAGGCCACCCGCTGCTCCACCGCGAACGAGTCGTCCACGGACAGCAGGCCCGGCAGCGCGGTCGTCCCGTCGAAGACCAGGAACAGCGTCCCGAGGGCCACGAAGAACAGGCCCGAGAGCAGCGACGTCGAGTGGAGCGTGAGGCGGCCCGCCCGGAGCGGCCGGCCGCGCAGCCAGGACCGCCGGCCCAGGTCGTACCGCTCCCAGAGCAGCGCCAGGACGAACAGCGGGACGGCCATGCCGAGCGCGTACACGGCGAGGAGCAGTCCCCCGTACGCCGGGCTGCCGCTCAGCGCCGCCACCGTGAGGACGCTGCCGAGGATCGGACCCGCGCAGAAGCCCGCGAGGCCGTAGACCAGGCCGAGGGCGTAGACGGAGAGCGCCGACGTCGGCCGGATCCGGCCGCTCGCCTCCGCGATCCGCCGGGAGGCGAAGCCCAGACCGAGGATCTGGAGGACACCGAGGCCGATGATCAGCCAGCCGCCGACGGTGACGAGCAGGTCCCGGTGGCCGTAGAAGAGGCGGCCCGCGAAGGAGCCCGCCGCGCCGAGCGGGACGAGGGTGGTCGCCAGACCCGCGTAGAGGATGCCGGTCCTCGCCACCAGCTTCGCGCGCGTGTCGATCGAATACGCGAAGAAGGCGGGCAGGAGCAGGGCGCTGCACGGGCTGAGCAGGGCGAGCAGCCCGCCGAGGAAGGCCGCGAAGTAGCCGATGCCGGAGGTCACTGCCCGGCGCCCGGCTTCTTGGCGTCGTCGGTCGGCGTGGTCGGCTCGGCCGCCTTGGCCGTCCTGGCCGCCGCCTCGATCGCCTCCGTGAACGTCTCCAGGGGCTGCGCGCCCGCGATCGGCCGGCCGTTGATCAGGAAGGAGGGGGTGGAGGTGGCGCCGAGGGAGTACCCCTGCTCCTGGTCCGCGCGGACGGCCTCGCGGGCCGCGGCCCCTTCGCTGTCCTTCGCGAACCGGGCGGCGTCGGGCACGCCCGCCTCCTTCGCGAGGGCGGCGATCCGGTCCTTCCCGAAGCCCTTCTCCTTGGCGCCCTCCGCGTAGGCCGCCCGGTGGAACTGCCAGAACCGGCCCTGCTGCCCGGCCGCCCAGGACGCGCGGGCGACGGCCTCCGACTCCTCGCCGAAGATCGGGAAGTTCCGCCACTCGATGCGCAGGGTGCCGTTCTCGACGTACTTCTTCACCAGGACCGGCTCCGTGTCCCGGGCGAACTTCCCGCAGTAGCCGCACTTGAAGTCGGCGTACTCGATGAGCACGACGGGCGCGTCGGCCCGGCCGACGGCGAGCTTGTCGGAGGCGTCGCGCCGGGCGTACGCCTCCAGTTCGGCGTAGACGCCGGCGGTCGGGTCCGCGGAGACCTCGGCGACGGACGAGGAGCCGGCGGTGCCGGGTGAGGCGGGCCTGGTGGCGGTGTACGAGACGACCCCGAGCAGGACGGCGGCGAGCGCCACGCCGGCGACGATGACGACCGGCTTGGACTTCGAGGCGGGCGCGGACGGGGGCTTGGACGTCGACGCCGAGAGGGACGTGGGCTTGGGCTTGGACATGCGGAAGTGCTCCTGAGGTACGCAGGACGGGACGGACGGCGGAGGGCGGCCGTCCGTCTACACCCTCAGGACCGACAGCTCCACGGGAGACAGGAGTACGCGCGCGGGTGGCTCCCGCCCGGCCGACACGCCCCGGCCGCCCGGATCCAGCACCCGGGCCCCGCACGGCGTCCGGTCGGCGGCGAGCGCCGGCAGCAGCTCGGCGAAGCCGCTCGCACGCGGCGGTACGACGGGACCCGCGGCCCCTTCCTCGACGGGGTGGCCCGGGTCGCAGCCGGGTACGGCCGCGAGCGCGACGAGCGGGGCCGTCGTCGGCACCCCGGGGGAGGACGGGCCCGTCGCTCCGCACACCAGGAGGCCGAGCACCAGAGCCGCGAGCGCGACGAACGCCGCCGCGCGGGTGGTGCAGAACATGCGAAACCTCTCCGGTCCGGTCGACGTGCCCGAAATAGTACGCACCCTCGCGCGGGCCCCCTCGGGGAACCACTCGTAAATCGGTTCGCCGCTTCTCGGCCGCAGGTGCGATCCTGGATTCCGTATGTCTACTTCCTTCGCCGCCCTCCAGTCCGTCCTGGCCGAGGTCTCGCTGCGGGACTCCCACCGCCTCGGCCGCCGTCTCGAAGGCGCCCGCCGCATCCGCAAGCCCGAGGCCCGCGCGGCCGTCCTGGACGAGATCGCCGTCGAGGCGGCCAAGGCCAAGGAGCGCACCGACGGGCGCGCCTCACGCGTGCCCGCGGTCACGTATCCCGAACAGCTGCCCGTCTCGCAGAAGAAGGACGAGATCCTGGAGGCGATACGCGACCACCAGGTCGTGATCGTCGCCGGTGAGACGGGCTCCGGAAAGACCACCCAGATCCCCAAGATCTGTCTGGAGCTCGGCCGGGGCGTCCGGGGCATGATCGGGCACACCCAGCCCCGCCGGATCGCCGCCCGCACGGTCGCCGAGCGGGTCGCCGAAGAGCTGCGGACCCCGCTGGGCGAGGCCGTCGGCTGGAAGGTCCGCTTCACCGACCAGGTGAACCCCGACGCGACCTTCGTGAAGCTGATGACGGACGGCATCCTGCTCGCCGAGATCCAGACGGACCGCGAGCTGCGCGCCTACGACACGATCATCATCGACGAGGCCCACGAGCGGTCCCTCAACATCGACTTCCTGCTCGGCTATCTGGCCCAGCTGCTCCCGAAGCGCCCCGACCTCAAGGTCGTGATCACCTCGGCGACGATCGACCCGGAGCGTTTCTCCCGCCACTTCGGCGACGCCCCGATCGTCGAGGTCTCCGGCCGTACGTACCCCGTGGAGGTCCGCTACCGGCCCCTCCTCGAAGAGGACTCGGAAGACTCGGACCGGGACCAGATCACCGCGATCTGCGAGGCCGTCGACGAGCTCCAGTCCGAGGGCCCCGGCGACGTCCTGGTCTTCCTCTCCGGCGAGCGCGAGATCCGGGACACCGCGGACGCGCTCCTCAAGCGGCAGCTCCGCAACACCGAGGTCCTCCCGCTCTACGCGCGCCTTTCGCACGCCGAGCAGCACCGGGTCTTCCAGGCGCACTCCGGCCGCCGGATCGTCCTCGCGACGAACGTCGCCGAGACCTCGCTGACCGTCCCCGGCATCAAGTACGTGATCGACCCGGGCACCGCCCGCATCTCCCGCTACTCGCACCGGACCAAGGTGCAGCGACTGCCGATCGAGCCGGTCAGCCAGGCCAGCGCCAACCAGCGCAAGGGCCGCTGCGGCCGTACGTCCGACGGCATCTGCATCCGGCTGTACTCCGAGGACGACTTCCTGACCCGCCCGGAGTTCACGGACGCCGAGATCCTCCGTACGAACCTGGCCTCCGTCATCCTCCAGATGACCGCGGCCGGTCTCGGCGACATCGAGAAGTTCCCCTTCATCGACCCGCCGGACCACCGGAACATCCGGGACGGCGTGCAGCTCCTCCAGGAGCTGGGCGCGATCGACCCGAACGAGAAGGATCCGAAGAAGAGGCTGACGCAGCAGGGCCGCAAGCTCGCCCAGCTGCCCGTCGACCCCCGGCTCGCCCGGATGGTCCTGGAGGCCGACAAGAACGGCTGCGTACGGGAAGTGATGGTGATCGCGGCCGCGCTCTCCATCCAGGACCCGCGTGAGCGGCCGGCGGAGAAGCAGGCGCAGGCCGATCAGCAGCACGCCCGGTTCAAGGACGAGACGAGCGACTTCCTCGCCTTCCTGAACATGTGGCGGTACGTCCGTGAGCAGCAGAAGGAGCGCGGCTCCAGCTCGTTCCGCCGGATGTGCAAGCAGGAGTACCTGAACTTCCTGCGCATCCGCGAGTGGCAGGACATCTACGCGCAGCTGCGGACGGTCGCCAAGCAGCTGGGCATCCACGTCAACGAGGAGGACGCCCCCGAGCAGTCCGTCCACGTGTCGCTGCTCGCCGGTCTCCTCAGCCACATCGGCATGAAGGACGTGAAGGAGGGCGCGAAGAACGACTACCTGGGTGCCCGCAGCGCCAAGTTCGCGATCTTCCCCGGTTCCGCGCTCTTCAAGAAGCCCCCGCGCTTCGTCATGTCCGCCGAGCTGGTGGAGACCTCGCGCCTCTGGGCCCGGGTCAACGCGCGCGTGGAGCCCGAGTGGATCGAGCCGCTCGCCCAGCACCTGGTGAAGAAGACGTACAGCGAGCCGCACTGGGAGAAGGACCAGGCGGCCGTGATGGCCTTCGAGAAGGTGACGCTGTACGGCGTCCCGATCATCGCCGACCGCAAGGTCAACTACGGCCGGATCGACCCCGAGGTCTCCCGCGACCTGTTCATCAGGAACGCGCTCGTCGAGGGCGACTGGCGCACCCACCACAAGTTCTTCGCGGACAACCGCAAGCTCCTCACCGAGGTCGAGGAACTGGAACACCGGGCGCGGCGCCGGGACATCCTGGTCGACGACGAGACGCTCTTCGACTTCTACGACAAGCGCGTCCCCGAACACGTCGTGTCCGGAGCCCACTTCGACTCCTGGTGGAAGCACAAACGCCATGACGAGCCGGAGTTCCTGGACTTCGAGCGCGAGATGCTCATCAACGAGAAGGCCGCCGGGGTCACCAAGGACGACTACCCGGACTCCTGGCGGCAGGGTCCGCTGAAGTTCCGGGTGACGTACCAGTTCGAGCCCGGCGCGGACGCCGACGGCGTGACCGTCCACGTCCCGCTCCAGGTGCTGAACCAGGTGACGGACGACGGCTTCGAGTGGCAGATCCCGGGGCTGCGCGCGGAGGTCGTCACCGAGCTGATCCGCTCCCTCCCGAAGCCGATCCGCCGCCACTACGTGCCCGCGCCGAACTTCTCGTCCCGCTTCCTGGACGTGGTCGTGCCCGTGCAGGAGCCGCTGGCGGGGGCGCTCGCCCGCGAGCTCCAGCGGATGGTCGGCGTGCCGGTGACGGCCGACGACTTCGACTGGGCGAAGGTCCCCGAGCACCTGAAGGTCACGTTCCGGATCGTCGACGAGCGGCGCAGGAAGCTCGCCGAGGACAAGGACCTGGAGACGCTGCGGCTGCAGCTGCGCCCGAAGGCCCGCAAGGCCCTCTCGCAGGCCGCCGCGGCGGCCACGGGCGGCCCGGACGGCTCAGGGCCCTCCCTGGAGCGCACGGGGCTCACGGACTGGACGGTCGGCACCCTCACGAAGGTCTTCGAGACCAAGCGGGGCGGCCAGCCGGTCAAGGCGTACCCGGCGCTCGTGGACGAGGGCGCGACCGTCGCCGTACGGCTCTTCGACACGGAGGCCGAGCAGGAGCGGGCGATGTGGCGGGGCACCCGGAAGCTGATCATGCTGAACATCCCGGTGAACCCGGCGAAGTTCGCCTCGGACAAGCTGACCAACCAGCAGAAGCTGGCCCTGTCCTCGAACCCGCACGGCTCGATCCAGGCCCTCTTCGACGACTGCGCGACCGCGGCGGCCGACAAGCTGATCGCGGAGCACGGCGGTCCGGCGTGGGACGAGGAGTCGTTCCGGAAGCTGTACGACAAGGTCCGCGCGGACCTGGTGGACACGACCGTACGGACGGTGGGACAGGTCCAGCAGATCCTGGCCGCCTGGCAGGCGTGCGAGCGCCGGCTGAAGTCGACGAACAGCCTGGCGCTGATCAACAACCTGACCGACGTGCGCGCGCAGCTGGCGTGGCTGATGCCGGCCGGCTTCGTCACCCGTACGGGTCTGAAGCGGCTCCCGGACCTGATGCGCTATCTGGTGGCGGTGGACCGGCGGCTCCAGCAGATGCCGACCGGGGTCCAGCGGGACACCACCCGGATGGAGAAGGTCCAGGAGATGCAGGACGAGTACGCCTGGCTGCTCGAACAGCTCCCGAAGGGCCGCCCGGTGCCCTCCGAGGTCACCGACATCCGCTGGATGATCGAGGAGCTGCGGGTGAGCTACTTCGCCCACGCGCTGGGCACGGCACACCCGGTCTCGGACAAGCGGATCGTGAAGGCGATCGACGCGGCGGCCCCGTAGCGGGGCGCCCGTCGGTGAGTTCGACCGGACCGCTGACCTGCTGTACAGTGTTCCTCGCAGCCACTTACGAGGGGCTGCGAGCAAGGACCTGTGGAGCAGTTGGTTAGCTCGCCACCCTGTCAAGGTGGAGGTCGCGGGTTCAAGTCCCGTCAGGTTCGCTTTCAGGAAAGGCCCGCATCGTGAGATGCGGGCCTTTCTTTGTGTTCCCGTGTCTTGACGGGGCCGCGCGCCCGCCGGTACCCCGGACATCAGGGATTCGGGGGCCCACACCGGAGGTGGTCGCGCATGGCCGCGGCGTCCGCAGCACGGCACGAGACGAGAGCACTGCTACGCGCCCATCTGGCGGCCGCGTCCCGGTACGGACACCTCACCCGCCACTGCGTGGTCTGCCACCGCCTCCTGCGGCTCTCCATGGAGCTCCCGGAGCTTCCGGAGCTCCAGGACCTTCCGGAGCTCCAGGACGGCGTACCCGGGCCCACGGGGCCGACGGGCGGCACTGAGGACGAAAGTCCCACCGACCCATGACCAACGGCGGGTTGGGGGCGTTCCGCGAAGTGGCAGGCTGTTCCTTGGCAAGACTTCGCAGGTGTGACGGGAGTCACTGAGGTAGTTTCAGAAACCGCTTCACTTACACCCTCCCTACACCGGCCCGATTTAATATGTGCAATTGCACCGCTCCTCGAAGAGTGGCGCCGGACACAAAAGAAGATCGCGCCAGACCCGGCGGAGTCCAGCGCGATCGTTGACGAAGGCCTGTTGGGGCAGGAATCCGTCGGCAGAGCTAGGTGTGGGCGACCGGATTGGGGGATCCGGACAGGCCCGGTGTTACGGGGTACTGCGGGGTACTACGGGGTGTTTGCGCGACCTCAGGCCTCGCTGCGCTGCTGCGGAATGCCCGCCAGCAGTGCGCGAACCTCAGCTTCGCGGTACCGGCGGTGCCCACCCAGGGTGCGGATGGACGTGAGCTTCCCGGCCTTCGCCCAACGGGTCACCGTCTTCGGGTCCACGCGGAACATCGTGGCAACCTCGGCAGGGGTCAGCAGCGGCTCGGCATCAGGGGTGCGAGCGGTCATGAGCGGCCTCCTCGGGAGAACCGAACCTTCTCGGTTCTTTCCTCTAAATTCTGCACCTTGACCCGCGTTGCCCGAAATGGCAGAAGCGGGCCGAGTCGGTTATAGGACGAACGGCTTGTCCTCGGCACTACAACTACACCATCCGTCCAGCCACGTCGGCCAAACCGATGGAATTGCCCTCGCAGGTGTTCATCAGCGGCGGAAGTCGATGGACCATGCCATAACGGACAGTCACGCCACTGTGACGATCAGTCACAGAGCGATCAGGAGTCCTCAGACCCCCCATAGAGTGCAATGCTGAGCGTTCCGCCCATAGATGGACGGAAGGAACCCTCCCCGGACTCCTTGTCCTATTTTGGCACGAGGGTGGGTGATGGGCGCAAGGGTGCGGTAAGTGCTGTCCGTCACGCTTGAGCCAAAGGCCCGGATCGGGACCAACGTCCCCGCCGTACGGGTGCCGAAAGACCCGAACCGTCGCGGACGAAGAGGAGCACCGAAATCCGGGCATGCAGATTCGGACACCCCTGAAGATCATTTACACCGGCCGGACATGTCTTGTCGATACCGACCTGACGAAGATGCCCGAGTGATGTCAATTCGCGAAGCGCAGATCCCTGACCGTCCGCCAGCGCTCCGCGAGTCGCCCGTACGCCTCGCTCGCCCCCTCGCCGTCGCCGGCCCGCAGCGCCGCGATCCCCTCCGCCAGCTGAGCCGCCGACCGGTCCTCCGCCAGCCACTCCTCCGTGACCGCGTGCACCAGACCGCCGAAGTCCAGCTCCACGAGCGCCCGCGGATGGAACTCCTCCAGCCAGCGCCCCACCTCGATCAGCCCCTCCGTCATGGGACCGTCGTCGATCGACTCCCGCAGGGCCCGCAGCGCCCGCGCCAGCCGCCGACGCGCCTGCGCCATCGTCGTCCGGTAGCGGAGCACCGGCGCCCGGCCCCGCTCCGTACCGCCCTCGCCTGCCTCGCCGGCCTCGCCGCCCGCACCGCCCCTCCCGGCCGACTCCCCCGGCTCGTACTGCCGGTCCTCGTCGCCGAAGAGGGCGAACCAGCGCAGCGGCACCTGCCAGACCGCCGTACGGATCCACGGCCGCGCGTCCGGGTTCCGCTCCAGCCAGCGCTCGTGGTCCGCCGCCACCTGGGCGCGCACCACCGGCGGCAGCATCGCGTCCAGCACCGGCTCCGGGAACTGGTCCGCCAGCTCCTGGAGGGCCAGCCACCCCCGCAGCCGGGTCCGCCACGGACAGATCACCACCACCCCGTCCAGATGCGCGACGAAGGCCTCCCCGCTCTCGTGCACCGGCACCGGCACCGGCACCGGGGGCGTCGGAAGCAGGTCCGCGAGGGAGCGCCGCAGCTCCTCCTGCGCCCCCGGGGTGCGCGGCCGGCGGGCGTACCGGGCCCAATGGGTCCGCTCCGGCTCGGGGAACGCGGCCAGCGGCTCGTACACCCGCAGATAGGACGCGTAGGGAATGAGGACCGAGGAGGCGACCGACATGTCGCAAATCCTTCCACGGAGGTACTCCGGGAGGGGGTGATCCTGAGCACTGCCGCTGATCTACGCCCAGGTAGGACTTACTCTCTTGCCGAACTGGTCCTCCCCCACCCGTAGGGAGGGCCGCAAACCGCCGCTTCGTACTTGGGAGTCACCACCGTGACCGATGTGACCGGCGTTCCTGCTGACGTACTGCACACCTTGTTCCACTCGGAGCAGGGTGGCCACGAGCAAGTCGTGCTCTGCCAGGACCGCGCCACCGGCCTCAAGGCCGTCATCGCCCTCCACTCCACCGCCCTGGGCCCCGCCCTCGGCGGCACCCGCTTCTACCCGTACGCCACCGAGGCCGCGGCGATCGCCGACGCCCTCAACCTGGCCCGCGGCATGTCGTACAAGAACGCCATGGCCGGTCTCGACCACGGCGGCGGCAAGGCCGTCATCATCGGCGACCCGGAGAAGATCAAGACGGAGGAGCTCCTCCTCGCCTACGGGCGCTTCGTCGCCTCCCTCGGCGGCCGTTACGTCACGGCCTGCGACGTCGGCACCTACGTCGCCGACATGGACGTCGTCGCCCGCGAGAACAAGTGGACCACCGGCCGCTCCCCCGAGAACGGCGGCGCCGGCGACTCCTCCGTCCTCACCGCCTTCGGCGTCTTCCAGGGCATGCGCGCCTCCGCGCAGACCGTCTGGGGCGACCCGACGCTGCGCGGCCGCAAGGTCGGCGTCGCGGGCGTCGGCAAGGTCGGCCACTACCTCGTCGAGCACCTCCTGGAGGACGGCGCCGAGGTCGTGATCACCGATGTGCGAGAGGAGTCGGTGCGCCGGATCACCGACAAGCACCCGCAGGTCACCGTCGTCGCCGACACCGACGCGCTGATCCGCGTCGAGGGTCTGGAGATCTACGCGCCCTGCGCGCTCGGCGGCGCCCTGAACGACGAGACCGTGCCGGTCCTCACCGCGAAGATCGTCTGCGGTGCGGCCAACAACCAGCTCGCCCACCCCGGCGTCGAGAAGGACCTCGCCGACCGCGGGATCCTCTACGCGCCCGACTACGTGGTCAACGCCGGTGGCGTGATCCAGGTCGCCGACGAGCTGCACGGCTTCGACTTCGACCGCTGCAAGAAGAAGGCGACGAAGATCTTCGACACCACCCTTGAGATCTTCGCACGTGCGAAGGCGGACGGGATTCCGCCGGCCGCGGCGGCCGACCGGATCGCCGAGCAGCGGATGGCGGACGCGCGCCGCGCCTGAGCCGTACCCGGGGTCCGACCCGCCGCCGGAGAGACTTCGCTCACGCCCCTCGGCGGGTCGGCCCTCAAGAAGAGGTTAAAATCGCGATTGACCAGCGAGGAAAGGGCACCTCGAAGGTTCTGTACCGGGGTATGTGATGCGCGCGGCGTACCGTAGACCCGCGGAAACAGGTACCGTTGAAGCCCTACGGACCGGTCTCTCTGTCGAGAGTCCGTTCCGAATCATGAACGCGTGTCAAGACTCTGGGGCCACCGAGCCCCGTCACCGAGGGGGTCGAGCCATGGGGCGCGGCCGGGCAAAGGCCAAGCAGACCAAGGTCGCCCGCCAGCTGAAGTACAGCAGCGGCGGGACAGACCTGACGCGTCTGGCCAATGAGCTGGGCGCTTCGACTTCGAACCAGCCGCCGAATGGCGAGCCGTTCGAGGACGACGACGAGGAAGACGACCCGTACGCCCAGTACGCGGATCTCTACAACGAGGACGACGAGGACGAGGACGACGAGTCCGGTCCCAGTGCGTCCCCGCGTCGCGCTTGACCTTCTGAATCGCAGCACAGAAACCCGGTCCGGGATCACCCGGCCGGGTTTCTGTGCTGTCCGCGTCCGAGCCCGACCGCAGACGGCACAACGCGGACGGGGCGCCCCTCAGGAGCGCCCCGTCCGCGTACTGCCCTGCTCTAGTTCGCGTAGTCCCCGACCAGCTCGGCGCCCGTGGTGTGCGCGCCGCGCTCGGTGATCTCGCCCGCGACCCAGGACTCGACGCCCCGGTCCGCCAGCGTCGTCAGGGCGGCGTCCACGGAGTCCGCCGGAACGACGGCCATCATGCCGACGCCCATGTTCAGGGTCTTCTCCAGCTCCAGGCGCTCCACCTGACCGGCCTTGCCGACCAGGTCGAAGATCGCGCCCGGCGCCCAGGTCGAACGGTCGACCGTGGCGTGCAGACCGTCCGGGATCACCCGGGCCAGGTTGGCCGCGAGACCGCCGCCCGTGATGTGGCTGAACGCGTGGACGTCCGTGGTCCGGGTGAGGGCCAGGCAGTCCAGCGAGTAGATCTTCGTGGGCTCCAGGAGCTCCTCGCCGAGCGTCCGGCCGAGCTCCTCGACCCGCTGGTCGAGGGTCATGCCGGCGCGGTCGAAGACCACGTGCCGGACGAGCGAGTACCCGTTGGAGTGAAGACCCGAGGAGGCCATGGCGATGACCGCGTCCCCCGTACGGATGCGATCGGCGCCGAGCAGCCGGTCGTACTCCACGACACCCGTGCCCGCGCCGGCCACGTCGAAGTCGTCCGGGCCGAGGAGGCCCGGGTGCTCCGCCGTCTCGCCGCCGACCAGGGCGCAGCCGGCCAGGACACAGCCCTCGGCGATGCCCTTGACGATGGCGGCGACCCGCTCGGGGTGGACCTTGCCGACGCAGATGTAGTCGGTCATGAAGAGCGGCTCGGCGCCGCAGACGACGATGTCGTCCATGACCATCGCGACCAGGTCGTGGCCGATGGTGTCGTACACGCCCATCTGGCGGGCGATGTCGACCTTCGTCCCGACACCGTCGGTGGCGGAGGCGAGCAGCGGCCGCTCGTAGCGCTTGAGGGCGGAGGCGTCGAAGAGGCCGGCGAAGCCGCCCAGGCCGCCGAGGACCTCGGGGCGCTGCGTCTTCTTCACCCACTCCTTCATGAGCTCGACGGCGCGGTCACCCGCCTCGATGTCGACGCCCGCGGACGCGTAGCTGGCACCAGTGGTCTCAGACATGCTGAAGAACTTTCGTGTCGTACTGCGGTTGCAGCGGGGTCTTACGGGCGACGGTGCTCACGGACGGCGGAGCGCGTCGGAGGCCGCCGTGGCAGCGGGACCCGCGGCCAGTTCGGTCTCCAGGAGCTGCTTGCCGAGCAGCTCGGGGTCCGGCAGCTCCATCGGGTACTCGCCGTCGAAGCAGGCACGGCAGAGGTTCGGCTTCTGGATCGTGGTCGCCTCGATCATCCCGTCGATCGAGATGTACGAGAGCGAGTCCGCGCCCAGCGACTTGCCGATCTCCTCGATCGACATGCCGTTGGCGATCAGCTCCGCGCGGGTGGCGAAGTCGATGCCGAAGAAGCAGGGCCACTTCACCGGCGGCGAGGAGATCCGGATGTGGATCTCGGCCGCGCCGGCCTCGCGGAGCATCTTGACCAGAGCGCGCTGGGTGTTGCCGCGGACGATCGAGTCGTCGACGACCACCAGGCGCTTGCCCTTGATGACGTCCTTGAGCGGGTTCAGCTTCAGCCGGATGCCGAGCTGGCGGATGGTCTGGGAGGGCTGGATGAAGGTGCGCCCGACGTAGGCGTTCTTCACCAGACCGGCGCCGAAGGGGATGCCCGAGGCCTCGGCGTAGCCGATGGCGGCCGGGGTGCCGGACTCCGGCGTCGCTATCACCAGGTCGGCCTCGACGGGCGCCTCCTTCGCCAGGCGGCGGCCCATCTCCACGCGGGAGAGGTACACGTTCCGGCCGGCGATGTCGGTGTCCGGGCGAGCCAGGTACACGTACTCGAAGACACAGCCCTTGGGCTTCGCTTCCGCGAATCGCGAGGTACGGATGCCGTTCTCGTCGATCGCGATCATCTCGCCCGGCTCGACCTCGCGGACGTAGCTGGCGCCGCAGATGTCGAGGGCGGCGGACTCGGAGGCGACCACCCAGCCGCGCTCCAGACGGCCGAGGACCAGCGGGCGGATGCCCTGCGGGTCACGGGCCGCGTAGAGCGTGTGCTCGTCCATGAAGACGAGGGAGAAGGCGCCGCGGACATCGGGAAGGACCTTGGCGGCACCCTCCTCGATGGTGAGCGGCTTGCCCTCGTCGTCGACCTGGGCGGCGAGGAGCGCCGTGAGCAGGTCGGTGTCGTTGGTGGCCGCGACACGGGTGCTGCGGCCTTCCTTCTTGGGCAGGTCGGCGACCATCTCGGCGAGCTGCGCCGTGTTCACCAGGTTGCCGTTGTGGCCGAGCGCGATCGAGCCGTGGGCGGTTGCCCTGAACGTCGGCTGCGCGTTCTCCCACACGGACGCCCCGGTGGTCGAGTAGCGGGCGTGACCGACCGCGATATGACCTTGGAGGGAACCGAGAGAGGTCTCGTCGAAGACCTGGGACACGAGGCCCATGTCCTTGAAGACGAGGATCTGGGAGCCGTTGCTGACCGCGATTCCCGCGGATTCCTGGCCCCGATGCTGGAGGGCATAGAGCCCGAAGTACGTGAGCTTTGCGACCTCTTCACCCGGAGCCCAGACACCGAAGACGCCACAAGCGTCCTGGGGGCCTTTCTCTCCGGGGAGCAAGTCGTGATTGAGTCGACCGTCACCACGTGGCACGTTTCCGAGTGTAGACGGGCTCGACCACTGGTCCGAATTGAGGAAATCCGGGGCCTCCGAGCTTGTGCGATCGCATGAATTGATCATCTCGGGCTTGGAGGGGGCTACGAAGCAGGCGCGGTAAGGGATTCCGGCCCCGAGGGCTTCCCGAGCGGACGCTCGTACCAGGCGGTGACCCTCTCCGCGATGTGACGGAGTGCACCCCGCGGAGAGTCGTTCACCGGGACGCCGGGGGCTCTTGGCCGTCCGTTCCGCCCGTTCCTTCAGAGGTTTCGCCAGTCGTCCCGGCGGCCGCCTTCGCCCCCAGGCCCTCGCCCGCGGCGTTGGTGAGGGTCAGCGTCCGGTGGTCCAGGCGGTAGGTGAGCGGGCC
This sequence comes from Streptomyces sp. NBC_00250, assembly GCF_036192275.1. Taxonomy (NCBI): domain Bacteria; kingdom Bacillati; phylum Actinomycetota; class Actinomycetes; order Kitasatosporales; family Streptomycetaceae; genus Streptomyces; species Streptomyces sp. NBC_00250. Next base: position 4,454,628 of record NZ_CP108088.1, read on the forward strand.
GTCGAGGAGCTCGTACAGCTTCGTCTCCAGCTGCATCTGCGGGCTCGTGCACATCATCCGGGTGGTCGCCGCCGGGCCCTCGATCGTGAGCGTCTTCCCCTCGACCCGGGCGGTCGCGGCGAAGTTGTTGCAGCCCAGGTTCCCGGTGACCCGACCGTCCGCGCCGAGGACGAGACGGGCCTTGTCGCCGCTGCCCGCGGGCAGCGAGGACGCGGTGTCCCCCGAGATCAGCCCGTCGATCTTCCACGTCGTGCCACGCAGCGGGAGGTCCGCCTCGGCGGTCAGCTCCAGGCCGTTGCGGCCGTCCGGGGAGGTCAGGGTGAGGGCCTCGCCCTTCTGCTTCCCCTTGAGCGGGCCGGTGAAGGCCTTGACCAGCTCCGTCTCGAAGCGCTGCCGGTCCTCGGGGCAGCCCATCTCGGTGATCTCCTGCGGGGAGACGGTCAGGGTGTCCCCCTTCACGGCGACGGTCGCCCCGAAGGTGTTGCAGCCGCTGTTCCCGCGGGCGCGGCCGTCCGCGCCGAACTCGACGCGGGCGCCGTCCGGGGCGGCGGACCTGCGGCCGTCGACCGTGACGGCGCCGATCGTCCAGTGGCTACCGGCGACGGGCAGGTCGGGGGAGACGGTGTCGGAACCGGATCCGGAGCCGGCTCCCGCGGTGCCTCCCTCCGTGCCGCAGGCGGCGAGGAGGAGGACCAGGGCGGCGGCGGAAGCGGCGGAGGCGAGGGTGCGCGGCGTCTGCGTCTGCATGGCGGTGGGACGGGCGGCGGCGGAAGTCGGTTCCGTCGCCGCTCCCGCCCGTACGGGAAGCTCAGCCCATCAGGGGCAGGAGGTCCTTGAGGTCGGCGCGCTCGCCGCTCGCGCTGACACGGGCCTCGTCCAGCTCCGTCGCCCACCGCGCCCGCCCGGTCGCGAGCCTGATCCAGGTCAGCGGGTCCGTCTCGACCACGTTGGGCGGGGTGCCCCGGGTGTGCCGGGGGCCCTCCACGCACTGCACCACCGCGTACGGCGGGATCCGCACCTCGACCGCCCCGCCCGGGGCCTTCGCGGCGAGCGCGTCGGCGAGCAGCCGGGTGCAGGCGGCGAGGGCCTGCCGGTCGAAGGGGACGCCGGCCCCGGTCGCCGCGTTCAGGTCGTCGGTGTGGACGACGAGTTCGACGGTCCGGGTGACGAGGAAGTCGGCGAGGGTCATCGCGCCGAAGCGGGTCGGGACCAGCCGCTCGTCGGAGACGCCCGCGATCGCCGCCCCGTACCGCTCCGCCGTCTCCGCGAACAGCACCGGCAGGTCGGCCGTGTCGATCGCCCGGGTGTCCTCGTCGATGCTCGCCGCCTCCGTCACCGTGGCCAGGGGCCAGTCGAGCAGGGCGAGTTCCCGGCGGGCCGGCTCGGTCTCCGCGAGCTTCCGGGTCATCGAGGCGAGCACCATCGTCAGGTGCGCCGCCAGCTCCCGTACCGTCCACTCCCCCAGCCGGGTCGGCGCGTCGAGCTGCTCGGGGGTGAGCGCGGTCACCGCCTCCCGGACGTTCCCGAACTGGGCGAGCACGGCGGCCCTGGTCCGGGCGGAGTCGTAACTGCGGGTGCGCTTCTTGGCCGGTGGCATGGGGGCGAGGGTAGTCGGAGACTGAGAGGGGGAGGACCGCCCGCTCACCCACCCGTACGAGAGGGGTCGATCAGCCATGGCCGAGCACCCTGACGCCGCATTGGTCCGCCGGGGCTTCGAAGCCTGGACCAAGGGAGACATGGAGACCGTCGGCACGCTGATGACGGCGGACTGTACGCACCACTCGCCCGGCGAGAGCCAGATCTCCGGCCACTTCAAGGGCCGGGACAACGTCCTCGCCATGTACGGACAGATGTTCGAGCTCACCGGTGGCAAGATGCGCGTCGAGCTCGACAGCATCTCCGTCGACGGCCGCGGTCATGCCGTGGCGGCCAACACGTTCTACGCCGAGCGCGGTGACCGGGGCATCGAGATGAAGGGTGCGCTGGTCTTCACGATCATCGGCGGCAAGATCTCCGACATCGACGAATGCGTGGCGGACATCGCGCAGTCCGACGCCTTCTGGGGTCAGGCCGAGTAGACGGAATCGCGTGGCACTTCGAACGTCTCGCCGTTCTTCGGCACGCCGACACCGCGCCAGGTGAACGGGACGCCGCTCGCCGTGTTCAGGTCCGGGCCGTCCATCAGCTGGAAGTGCACGTGCGGCTCGGTGGAGTTGCCGGAGTTCCCGCAGCGGGCGAGTTCCTGGCCCACGTGGACGCGGTCGCCCGCCCGGACCACGAGCGAGCCGCGCTTCAGATGCGCGTACATCGCGTACGTACCGTCGCCGAGATCGAGGACGAGGTGGTTCCCGGTGATCCGGCGGGCTCCCGCGAGGCTCCGGGCGGCGGACTCGATCAGCAGCAGATAGAGCAGGGCGGCCGGCGAGTTGCGGCTCAGGTGGTCGCGCTGCCCGTCCTCGGCGTGCACGACGGTCGCGTCGGCGACCGCGAGCAGCGGCGCGTCGAAGGCCGGGAAGTCCTCGCTCCGCCGGACCACCGGCCACAGCCACGCGAAGGCCGGGCGGGGCTGCGCCTCGTCCTCCCGGGTGACGTCGATCGCGTACGTCTGGCCCAGCTGGTGGGTGCCGTGGCTGGGCGTCCGGTCCGCCGGGCTGTTCAGCGCCGACCAGCGGCCGGTGACCGGCGGGGCCACCTCGACCGTGGCGCGGGTCGCGGCCATGGCCCGGCTTCGGGCGGTCCGGGAGAGCCCGACGCCGAGGATCATCGCGGCGATCGCGGGCAGCCAGCCCGCCCAGTACGGGTACGGCAGCTCGACGGCGAAGGAGGCGATCACCTGGACGATGAACGCCAGCCAGAGCGCACGGTGGAGAACCGCCGGTGATGCGCTTGAGGACATCCGGATTCCCTCCGAGGATTCGTGGTGACCGTTAAGGGCGGGCCGCGGTGAGGACCACCAGGAGCGGGACGACCCGGGCTCCCGGGACCTCGTAGCGCCCGCGTCCGACGGTCTTGAGCCAGCCCGCGCCGGTCAGTTGGCGCAGGTGGTGGTAGATCTGGCCGGTCGTGCCGATCCCTTCGAGCTCCGCCAGCTCGGCGGCGGTACGCCGGCCGCCGAGGATCTCCCGCAGCAGGCGGAGCCGTACGGGATGGCCGAGCGCGGCGAAGGACTCGGCGGCATCCGCCCAGTCCTCCTCGAACAGCTGCCCGGTGAAGGCGCCGAACTGCCACTCGTACCGCTCCCGGGTCGGCAGCCGGACCGATCCCGTGAAGACGACCGCGCCGTCCTCGCCCCGCTCCCCCACGTCCGCCGCGAGCTGCGCCTTGAGTCCTTCGAGGGCCCAGAGTGCGCCGTCGGTGGCCTCGGGCGCGGGGCGCCCGGCGTCTTCCAGGGCCGCCATGCGCCGTTCCAGCTCGGCGACCCGCTCTTCCAGCTCCATGATGTTGAGATTACGTAATTACGTAATCTCCTGCAAGCGTCGAAACGAGAAAGCCCCCGTCCGGACCCGAAGGTCCGGACGGGGGCTCCCCCACCGCTGAGTGTCAGGCGCCGATCAGGCCAGCAGGGCCGGGATCGTCGCCTCGTGCGCCGCGCGCAGCTCCGTCAGGGAGAGCGCGAACTCGCCCTGGACGTCGACGGCGTCGCCGTCGACGACACCGATCCGCGCCGCCGGCAGACCCCGCGCACCGCACATGTCGGTGAAGCGGAGCTCCTCGCTGCGCGGGACGGCCACGACCGCACGGCCGGCCGACTCGCTGAACAGGAACGTGAACGCGTCCAGGCCCTCCGGGACGACCAGGCGCGCGCCGTTCCCGCCGCGCAGGCAGGACTCGACGACCGCCTGCACGAGACCGCCGTCGGACAGGTCGTGCGCCGCGTCGATCATGCCGTCGCGGGAGGACGAGATCAGGATCTCGCCGAGCAGCTTCTCCCGGTCGAGGTCCACGGCCGGCGGCATGCCACCGAGGTGCTTGTGGATGACCTCGGACCAGGCCGAGCCGCCGAACTCCTCGCGCGTGTCGCCGAGCAGGTAGAGGAGCTGGCCCTCTTCCGCGAAGGCGATCGGCGTACGGCGGTTGACGTCGTCGATCACACCGAGGACGGCCACGACCGGCGTCGGGTGGATCGCGACCTCACCGGTCTGGTTGTACAGCGAGACGTTGCCGCCGGTCACCGGGGTGCCGAGCTGCAGGCAGCCGTCCGCGAGACCACGCGTGGCCTCGGCGAACTGCCACATCACGGCCGGGTCCTCGGGCGAACCGAAGTTCAGGCAGTCCGAGATCGCCAGCGGCCTGGCACCGGAGGCGGCGACATTGCGGTACGCCTCCGCCAGCGCGAGCTGCGCACCCGTGTACGGGTCGAGCTTCGCGTACCGGCCGTTGCCGTCGGTGGCCATGGCCACGCCGAGGTTGGTCTCCTCGTCGATGCGGACCATGCCCGCGTCCTCGGGCTGCGCCAGGACCGTGTTGCCCTGCACGAACCGGTCGTACTGGTCCGTGATCCAGGACTTCGACGCCTGGTTCGGGGAGGAGACCAGCTTCAGGACCTGGTCCTTCAGCTCCTCGCCGTTCTGCGGCCGGGCCAGCTTGCCCGCGTCGTCGGCCTGGAGCGCGTCCTGCCACTCCGGGCGCGCGAACGGCCGGTGGTAGGTCGGGCCCTCGTGGGCGACGGAGCGCGGCGGCACGTCGACGATCTGCTCGCCGTGCCAGAAGATCTCCAGACGCTCGCCCTCGGTCACCTCACCGATGACGACCGCGATGACGTCCCACTTCTCGCAGATCTCCAGGAAGCGGTCGACGTGCTCGGGCTCGACGATCGCGCACATGCGCTCCTGCGACTCGCTCATGAGGATTTCCTCGGGCGAGAGGGTCGCGTCGCGCAGGTGGACCCGGTCGAGCTCGACGCGCATGCCGCCGGAACCGGCCGAGGCCAGCTCGGACGTGGCGCAGGAGAGCCCGGCGCCGCCGAGGTCCTGGATGCCCGCGACCAGCTTCTCCTTGAAGATCTCCAGGGTGCACTCGATGAGGAGCTTCTCCTGGAAGGGGTCGCCGACCTGGACGGCGGGGCGCTTGGTCGGCTTGGTGTCGTCGAAGGTCTCGGACGCGAGGACCGAGACGCCGCCGATGCCGTCGCCACCCGTGCGGGCGCCGTACAGGATCACCTTGTTGCCGGGGCCCGAGGCCTTGGCGAGGTGGATGTCCTCGTGCTTCATCACGCCGATGCAGCCGGCGTTGACCAGGGGGTTGCCCTGGTAGCACTCGTCGAAGACGACCTCGCCGCCGATGTTCGGCAGGCCGAGGCAGTTGCCGTAGCCGCCGATGCCGGCGACGACACCGGGCAGCACGCGCTTGGTGTCGGGGTGGTCGGCCGCGCCGAAGCGCAGCGGGTCGACGACCGCGACCGGGCGGGCACCCATGGCGAGGATGTCACGGACGATGCCGCCGATGCCGGTGGCCGCGCCCTGGTAGGGCTCGATGTACGAGGGGTGGTTGTGCGACTCGACCTTGAAGGTGACCGCGTACCCCTGGCCGACGTCCACGACGCCCGCGTTCTCACCGATGCCGACCAGCATGGCGTCGTTCTCGGGGACCTTCTCGCCGAACTGCTTCAGGTGGACCTTGCTGCTCTTGTAGGAGCAGTGCTCGGACCACATGACGGAGTACATGGCGAGCTCGGCGCCGGTGGGACGGCGGCCCAGGATCTCGCGGATGCGCGCGTACTCGTCCTCCTTGAGGCCGAGCTCCTTCCAGGGCTGCTCGCTGTCCGGCGTCTCGCTCGCGTGCTTGACGGTGTCGAGGCTCATCAGGCGTTGACCAGCTTCTTGAGGATCGAGGTGAAGAAACCGAGGCCGTCCGTCTTGCCGGTGCCGACGAGCGGCTCGACGGCGTGCTCGGGGTGCGGCATGAGGCCGACCACGTTGCCCGCGGCGTTGGTGATGCCCGCGATGTCACGCAGCGAGCCGTTGGGGTTGACGTCGAGGTAGCGGAAGGCGACCCGCCCCTCGGCCTCCAGCTCGTCGAGGACGCGCTCGTCGGCGACGTACCGGCCGTCCATGTTCTTGAGCGGGACCTCGATCTCCTGGCCCTCGGTGTAGTCCGAGGTCCAGGCGGTCTCCGCGTTCTCCACCCGCAGCTTCTGGTCGCGGCAGATGAAGTGGAGGTGGTTGTTGCGCAGCATCGCGCCCGGCAGCAGATGGGCCTCGGTGAGGATCTGGAAGCCGTTGCAGATACCGAGGACGGGCATGCCCGCCTTCGCCTGCTCGATGATCGTCTCCATCACCGGCGAGAAGCGGGAGATGGCTCCGGCCCGCAGGTAGTCGCCGTAGGAGAAACCGCCGGCCAGGACCACGGCGTCGACCTGCTTGAGGTCCTTGTCGCGGTGCCAGAGCGATACGGGTTCGGCGCCCGCGAGGCGGGCGGCACGCAGCGCGTCCTGGTCGTCGAGCGTTCCGGGGAACGTGACGACGCCGATGCGTGCGGTCACGACTCCACCTTCACGATGAAGTCTTCGATCACAGTGTTGGCAAGGAAGGTTTCGGCCATCTCATGGATGCGGGCGAGGGCGGCGTCGTCGACCGGTCCCTCCACCTCCAGCTCGAAACGCTTCCCCTGACGGACGTCGGCGATTCCGGCGAATCCCAGGCGGGGCAGTGCACGCTGCACCGCCTGCCCCTGAGGGTCGAGGATCTCCGGCTTGAGCATGACGTCGACTACGACGCGTGCCACTGGCACTCCCGGTGGTGTGTTGCGTGGGCGGTTCCCTCAGCGTACCTGTCTCCAAATTCTACGCGGGTAGAGATCTGAAGGATCCTCCAAAAGCCAGGCCACGGAGCCGCTCCACCAGCGAACACGGCGCACGCCCCCGACGGGGCACACCCACGCAAAATTCGAGTGAAATATTGCGAACCTCATTGCACCGGGACACGCTGAAACAATTGCCAGGGCTTCACAATGCGACGCCCACCGCTGTACAAAGGAATCGAGAAGAAATCAGCATTGTCCCGGCACAGCCGTACGGTCGGCATCGCCGCACGTCAGAGGCGTCACAAGCGCCCCCTCTGCGGCGTCGGCCGCAGGAAAGGACCGATATCCGTGGCTCAGCGTGTGGTGGTCACAATCTCCGACGACATGGACGGCGGAGAAGCGGCTGAAACGGTCGCGTTCGGCCTCGACGGGAAGATGTACGAGATCGACCTGAATGCTGCCAATGCAAAGAAACTCCGCAAGGCTCTCGCCCCGTACCTCGCCGCCGGACGCAAGCTGCCGGCCAGGGCCCTGACCGGCCGGAGCCCCTCCCTGGAGACGTACACCCACACCTCCCTGGCCCCCGACCCGGCGGCGGTCCGCGCCTGGGCGCAGTCCAACAAGATGGAGGTGCCCGCCCGCGGCCGGATCCCGAAGCGGGTCTACGAGGCCTTCCGCGCCGCGAGTTGAGGCTGGGCGGACGCGGCGGGGCCCCGGCCCGCCGACGGGGCGGGGCGAGCCGATTTGCATTGCACCCCCCATGATCCGCTAAAGTCTGGAACACGCCGAGGGGCGAGGCCGCAAAGCCCCACCTCACGCAGCGTGCGGGTGTAGTTCAGTAGCAGAACATCCCCCTTCCAGGGGGAAGGCGCAGTGTGCAATTCCTGTCACCCGCTCTGCATCGCAAGACCGAGCACTCCGGTGCATCAGGTAGAGTGGTGCTCGCACCGCCCAGTGAAAGCTGAGCGGCAGCAAAATGCGGACGTGGCTCAGTTGGTAGAGCATCACCTTGCCAAGGTGAGGGTCGCGAGTTCGAATCTCGTCGTCCGCTCCAGATCGAAGGCCCCGGTTCTCTGGAACCGGGGCCTTCGGCGTATCCCCATGAGTCCCATGAGTCCCATGCGCCCCGAGTGCCCCCGACTCCCGCCACCCCCATGACATTTGTCAGAAACGGGTGGTGACAGCGCGCACTGCCGGACGGGCCGCGCCGCCGAGAGCCTGGACACATGACCAACGCGACCCGTGCGACCCCCGCGATCGAGGCGGAAGGCCTCCGCCGCGGCTACTCCGGCGACTTCGAGGCCGTACGCGGCATCTCCTTCACCGTCCCCCGCGGCGAGATCTTCGCCCTCCTCGGCACCAACGGCGCCGGGAAGACCTCCACCGTCGAACTCCTCGAAGGCCTCGCCGCCCCGAGCGCCGGCGCCGCCCGCGTCCTCGGCCACGACCCGTACCGCGAACGGTCCGCCGTCCGCCCCCGGATCGGCGTGATGCTCCAGGAAGGCGGCTTCCCCTCCGATCTGACCGTGGCCGAAACCGTACGGATGTGGGCAGGGTGCACCACCCACGCCCGGCCCGCCGACGAAGCCCTCGGCGCCACCGGGCTCACCGGCCGCGAAGACGTGCGGGTCAAACAGCTGTCCGGCGGCGAACGACGCCGCCTCGACCTCGCCCTCGCACTCCTCGGCCGCCCCGAGGTCCTCTTCCTCGACGAACCCACCACCGGCCTCGACGCCAAGGGCCGCCGCGACACCTGGGAACTCGTCCGCGCCCTCCGCGACGGCGGCACCACCGTGCTGCTCACCACCCACTACCTGGAGGAGGCCGAGACCCTGGCCGACCGGCTCGCGATCATGCACCGCGGACAGATCGTCCTCTCCGGAACACCGGCCGAGGTCACCGCCGCCCGGCCCGCCCGCATCCGCTTCACCCTGCCCCCCGAGGTCCCCGCCGCCCGGCTGCCGCTGCGCCTGCGGGCCGCCGAGGACGACGGGCGGATCGAGATCCGTACCGAATCCCTCCAGGACGACCTCGCCGTGCTCCTCGGCTGGGCCCGGGACGAGGACGTACGCCTCGAAGGGCTCGACGCGCGGTCCGCCTCGCTGGAAGAGGCCTTCCTCGACATCGCCGCGCAGACACTCCCGTCCGACGCACCCGCCGCACCGGAGGCGTCCCGAGCCGCACTGGAGGCCTCCCGATGAGTGCTCTCGCCCAGATCCCCTCCCGCACGCGGCTCGTCGCCCTCGGGCGGGCCGAGCTGACGCTCCTCCTCCGCAACCGCACCGCGCTCTTCGGCGCCCTCCTCGTCCCCCTCCTCATGGTCGAAGCGGTCCGCAGCTCCCTCCGGAGCGCCGACCTCGGCAAGGCCGGCACGAGCATCGCCGAGGTCGCCGTGACCGGCGCCATCGGCATGGGACTCCTCATCGGCGTGTACAGCAACCTCGTCGCCGCCTTCGTCGCCCGCCGCGAAACCCTCGTCCTCAAGCGGCTCCGTACGGGCGAACCGACCGACCCCGAGATCCTCACCGGGATCGCACTGCCGGCCGCCACCCTCGCCCTCACCCAGTGCACCGTCCTGACGATCGGCGGCATCGCCGTCCTCGACCTGCCCGCACCCGCCCGTCCCGATCTGCTCCTGGCCGGCGTCGTCCTCGGCACCATCCTGCTCACCGTCCTCGCCGCGGCCACCTCGGCCATCACCCGCACACCCGAGAGCGCCCAGCTCACCGCCCTGCCGCTGGTCCTGATCTCCTCCATCGGCTCCGGGCTCTTCGTCCCCCTCTCCATGCTTCCCGAACGGCTCGCGGCCTTCTGCGAACTGCTTCCGGTGACCGGGGTCATGACGCTCGTACGGGCCGGCTGGGCCGGCGGCGCGGAGGCGGGGGACCTGCTGGGGGCGACGGCGGTCACGGTGGCCTGGATCATGGTGTCGGTGTTCGCCGTCCAGCGGTGGTTCCGCTGGGAGCCCCGGCGCTGAACGAGTCATCGAGGGAGGGGCCTTCGCCCGTGAAGAGCTGGAGCGGCCGGAGCGGCCTGGCCAAGGTCGACCTCTACACCCGCGTCACCGCGTACATGCTGCTGTGGTCCGCCGTGGTCGTTCTCGGGCTGATGCTCCTGATCCGCCCGATCCGGCACGAGGCCCCGCTCGTCCTCGTCGTCGTCGCCCCGCTGCTGAACCTCGCCAACGGGGTGCTCTGCCACCGCTTCCTCCACCGCGCCATGGACGCGTACCTGAGGCCCGGGACCGTACTCCCGCCGCGTGAGGTGCTGCCCGCCGCGGCGGCCGGGGCCGCGACCGCCGGAGCCGTCCTCGTGGAAGCGGCCACCGCCGACCTGACCGGGCTGCTGCCGGGGATGCTCGGGGCCGCGCTCGTCCCCTTCCTCGCCGGGCACTGCCTGATCCATCCCGGCCGGACCACCGCCCTGCACCAGGCACTCCTGGCCGGCGTGCTCCTGGCCCTCGTGCCGCTCACCGGCCGGGACATGACACAGACCCTCACGACCGTGACGAGCGTCGCCTTCATCACCGGCTGGCTCGCCGTCACCGTCCGCCTCTCGCTCTGGGTGCTCGGCGTCGTCTTCGAACTGCGCGAGGCCCGCGACGTACAGGCCCGGCTCGCGGTCGCCGAGGAACGACTGCGCTTCGGGAGGGACCTGCACGACATCCTCGGCCGGAACCTCTCCGTGATCGCCCTCAAGAGCGAGCTGGCCGTCCAGCTCGCGCGGCGCGAACGCCCGGAGGCCGTCGACCAGATGATCGAGGTCCAGCGCATCGCGCAGGAGTCCCAGCGAGAGGTGCGGGACGTCGTACGCGGCTACCGCGAGGCGGACCTGCGGGTGGAACTGGAGGGCGCGCGGGGCGTGCTCGGCGCGGCCGGGATCGACTGCGCCGTCGACTCCCCGGGGCCCGGGCTCGACCTGCCCGACGAGGTCCGGTCGGCGCTCGGCTGGGTGGTCCGGGAGACCACGACGAACGTACTGCGGCACGGGGACGCGCGGCGCTGCGCGATCGCCGTGCGGAAGGAGGAGGACACGGTGCTGCTGACGGTGGAGAACGACGGGGTGCGGACGGGTGCGGGGGACGGCGGCGGAGGGGCCGGTGGCGGCGGCCTGGGTGCCGGCACCGGGCTCATCGGGCTGCGGGAGCGGCTCGCCGCGGTCGGCGGGACGCTTGAGGCGGGGCCGGGGGACGGCGGTACGTTCCTGGTGACGGCCCGGATCCCCGTACCCCGGACGGGGGCGGACCGATGACCGCGGCCGTATCCGTACCCGTACCCGTGCGCGTCCTGCTCGCCGACGACGAGCATCTGATCCGTGGTGCGCTCGCCGCGCTGCTCGGTCTCGAGAACGACCTCGTCGTCGTCGCCGAGGCCGCCACCGGTCCCGAGGCGCTCGCCATGGCCCGCGCCCACCGACCCGATGTCGCCGTGCTCGATCTGCAGATGCCGGGCGCCGACGGTGTGAGGGTCGCCACAGTCCTGCGGGACGAACTGCCCGGCTGCCGCACCATGATCGTGACCGGCCACGGCCGCCCCGGCCACCTCAAGCGGGCCCTCTCGGCCGGCGTCCGCGGCTTCGTCCCGAAGACCGTCAGCGCCCAGCGGCTCGCCGAGATCATCCGCACCGTGCACGCCGGAAACCGTTACGTGGACCCGGAGTTGGCGGCCGACGCCATCGCCGCCGGGGACTCCCCGCTGACCGCGCGGGAGGCCGAGGTGCTCGAATTCTCCGCCGACGGGGCGCCCGTCGCGGAGATCGCCCGGCGCGCCTCGCTCTCCCCCGGAACCGTCCGGAACTACCTCTCCTCGGCCGCCGCGAAACTCGGTGCCGAGAACCGGCACACGGCAGTGCGTCTCGCACAGGCGAAAGGTTGGGTATAGTTGGCTCCGCGCTACGGCGCATGCGGACGTGGCTCAGTTGGTAGAGCATCACCTTGCCAAGGTGAGGGTCGCGAGTTCGAATCTCGTCGTCCGCTCCATGAAGAAGCCCCCGGTCGAATCGACCGGGGGCTTTCTCGTTCCCTGACGCATGCCCCTCACCCCCGCCCCCGGCGCTCGCGTCGGGGCCGGGGGCCGGGGAGGTCAGAAGCTGTCGGACCAGGCCTTGCCGGTCAGCAGCTCGTACGCCTCCAGGTACTTGGCGCGCGTGGCGTCCACGATCTCCTGCGGGAGCGGCGGCGGGGGCTGCTCGCTCTTGCGGTCCCAGCCGGAGGCCGGGGAGGTCAGCCAGTTCCGGACGAACTGCTTGTCGTACGAGGGCTGGGCACGACCCGGCTCCCACTGGTCGGCCGGCCAGAAGCGCGAGGAGTCCGGGGTGAGGACCTCGTCGCCGAGGACGAGCGTCTCCCCGTCGAAACCGAACTCGAACTTGGTGTCCGCGAGGATGATCCCGCGCTCGCGGGCGATGTCCCGCGCCCGGCCGTACACGGCGAGGGTCGTCCGACGCAGCAGCGCGGCCGTCTCGGCGCCGACCTGGCGGGCGACCTCCTCGTACGACACGTTCTCGTCGTGGTCCCCGACCGCGGCCTTGGTGGCCGGGGTGAAGATCGGGGCGGGCAGCTCGGAACCGTCGCTGAGGCCCTCGGGGAGCGCGAGGCCGCAGACCGTGCGGGACTCGTCGTACTCCAGGAGGCCGGAGCCGGTGAGGTAGCCGCGGGCCACGCACTCGACCGGGACCATGGCCAGCGACTTGCAGATCGTGGTGCGGCCCGCCCAGTCGGCGGGGGCGCCGGCCGGCAGCTCGGTCGAGAGGACGTGGTGCGGGACCAGGTCGGAGAGCTGGTCGAACCACCACAGGGAGAGCTGGGTGAGGACCCGGCCCTTGTCGGGGATCTCGGTGGGCAGCACCCAGTCGTACGCGGACATGCGGTCGCTCGCCACCATCACGAGGTCGCCGGCCTCGTTCCGGTACAGGTCGCGCACCTTGCCCGTGTGGAGATGGGTGAGGCCCGGGACCTGGACGGGCTCGGGCTTTTCTACGAATCCGGACACGGTTCCTCCGCGTAGGTTGATCCAGGAGCGTGTCCGATTCTCTCGCACATCCGGGCGGCTCCGGCCGCCAGGCCGTGTGACCCCCCGCTCAGTCCCTCTTGCAGATCCGGTCGAGGAGGTTCGCGGTGGCGCGCTGGACGCGGGCGTCGACATGGCCCGGCCGGTCGAGCGACGGCGACCAGGCGAAGGTGCCGGAGGCGAAGACCCAGGCACCCGAGGGCGCCCGGTAGAGACTCGTCTCCTGATGCCGGAGCGCCCCGTCGCCGTCCCGGTAGGGCGAGTGGGCGAGCAGGATGCGGCCCTGGTGCTCGGGCAGCGCCGTACGCGGGAAGTAGCGGTCGGCCTCGCCCGCGACCAGACCGGGGAGCTCGTCGCCGTCACCGGCTCCGGTGGCCTCCCAGAGCCAGTGCTCGGCGTTCCGCACGACCAGCGGGTGCGGTTCGGGCACCCGGCCCGCGTACTGGATGCCGAGGAGCTGCTGCTCGGGCCGGTCGACCTCGCGCCAGAGCGCGGGGCGGCCGGGGCCGCGCCGTTTGCGGCAGGTGAGGAGCCGGTCCGGCACCCCGGACGGCGAAGGGCCCAGCTCCACCTGCCAGTACATGGTGTTGGCGGACAGGAAGACCAGCGACGTGCCCTGGTCGCGGGCGAGTTCGACGGTCTTGCGCATCGGCGCCGACCAGTACTCGTCGTGCCCCGGGAAGACCAGACCCCGGTAGCGGCTCGGGTCGACCCGCCCCGCGTGCAGGTCGCGGGTCTCGGCGTACGCCAGGTCGTAGCCGTAGCGCTCGGCCCAGCGGATGAAGTCGTAGGCGTGCCCGACGTGGAGGGGCAGCCCCGCGCCCGCGTACGGGCGGTCGAAGGAGACGGTGACGGCCGCGTCCTGCTCGCCGAGCAGCCGCCCCTCCTCGTCCCAGGCGTGGTAGAGGCTGGCGCCGGTGTGGCCGTCCTCCGGGTAGAGGTTGTACGCCTGCCAGGTCACGTCCGGGAGGACGAGGAGCAGATCGGCCGGGTGGTTGTCGCGGACCGTGAAGGGGATGTGCGAGCGGTAGCCGTCGGCGGTGGTGAGGACGGCGACGTACGCGCCGATCGACCAGTAGCTGGGCACCTGCAGCCGCCAGGACTGCCACCAGTGGTGGCAGGAGACCGTACGGTCGGCGGTCAGCGGGGCCGGCTGGACGATCCCGGAGAGCCGGGGGCTCGTGGTGATCTTCGCGGCGCCGTCGCCGCCGTAGTGACCGATCCGGTAGACGTCGACCGAGAACTGCTGCGGCGGATCGACCGTGATGTGGAAGTCGATCGACTCGCCCGGTGCCACGGCCCCGTCGGACGCGAAACCCTTGATCTGGCGGCGGACGTCGTCGGCCGTGCGCGGGCCGCCGCTGCCGCCCCTGGCCAGGATCTCGTCCGCGTACCAGGGGACCATCTGTCCGGTGTCGTCGAAGTAGTTCTCGGAACCGCGCAGCCAGGGCAACGGGCCCTGGCCGAAGGGATCGGTGACGGCGTGCGCGAGTGCGCCCGACTCCCACCGCCTGATCTGGTCCGCCCCCATGCTGCGCCCTCCCTCGACTCCCCCGGGTCGGCTGGTCAGTGCCTGCTGTATGCCCGCCGTGTACGTGCCTCGGCTCGTGCCGCTGGTTCAGGCGCCCGTTCGTGCCCCTGATTCAGGCGCCCGGTTCAGGCCCCTGGTTCGTGCCTCTGTCAGTGGCGGTCTCCAGCACATCACATAACGCACGCACTCCGTCACCGTTCGTCGTGAATTGACGAGAGTGGAAGCCAGGGCTCCGAAACGGGTGATCTCCGGGGCGCGTCCCGGGTGGCCTCGGCCCCGGCTTCAGGCCCGGCTTCGGGCCCGGCTTCAGGCCCGGCTTCGTGCCCGGCTTCAGGCCCGGCTTCAGACCAGGCTTCAGACCAGGCTTCAGACCAGGCTTCAGACCAGGCGTACGGGCTTCTCCGGGCGTACTCCCGTGCGGGCCAGCCAGACCCGCAGCGGCTCCGGGTCGCCGTCCTCGACGAGAGCGAGGACACGGGGGCCGAGGTCCGCCGCCCGCTCCCCGCCGACGAGCAGGGCGGGCCCGTCGAGCCAGTCGAGGCCGGGGGTGGCCTCGGCGGTGTCCACGGCCGCGCAGCAGACCATCGCGGTGACGTGGTCGGCGAGCAGATCGCGGCCGGAACGGGGCGGCTGGAGCGGGAACAACGGCAAGGGCCCGTCGGGGCCGCTGACGGCCACGGGGGGTGTACTGCCGGACCGGTCGTCCTTCTCGGCGCTCGGGGCCGCCGCCTCGGCGGTCAGCGCTGTGGCGGCCACCCGCGCCTCCCGTTCGGCCTCCTCGCGCGCGAGGAGCGCGCTGAGCGCGCCCGCGAGCGCCTCGGCGGCAGGGTTGACGGGCTCTTCGTCAGTATCGGTACCGGTGTCGGTGTCGGTGACGTGGCCGTCGTCGTGAGCGAGGGCGTGATCGCCTTCCGCGGGCGGAAGCTCGGCGGCGGCGGCCTCGGGCGCTGTCCCGTCCACGTCGGCGTCCACACGCGCGTCGGCGTCGGCGTTCCCGTCGGCGTCGGCGTCGGAGGGCTTCGTCGGCTCCGTGGACAGGTGGGCGATCACCCGGGTCAGGGTCGGGCCGTCGGCGACTCCCGCACCGTTCCCCGCCCCGCTCCCGGCCGCGGAGTCCGCCAGGCCGAGGCCGTCCAGGACCTGGTGCAGCCGGGCCGCGTCGGTGCGCCACTTCCGGTCGACGACCTCCTCCGGGTACTGGCTCCACTCCACCGGGGACCAGTCGGGCCCGGGTGCGGCCGGGCCGCCGTGGAAGAGGCGGGCGGCGAGCAGCGAGGTGGCCTCGTCGACCGCACCGGGCTCCTCCAGGAGGTCGCAGGCGGGGCGCTCGCCGAGCCGGGAGGAGAAGCCGTCCGCGAGCCGGTCGCGGCGGGAGAGTTCGGTCAGGGCAGAGACCACGCCCGCGTCGAGCTTGGCGGGCCAGCGGCCCATGCGCCAGGCGGGGAGCGCGACGCGGGTCAGGAGCCGGTCCCAGCCCGCGTACGCCAGGCCGACCTGCTCCTGGGCGACGATCCGTACGCCGTAGTCGACGGCCTGGGCACGCTCCGAGCCGGCGGCGGCGACCCCGCGCTCCATCTCGGCGGCGTGCCCGCGGCAGGCGCGGAGGAGGACGCGGGCGACCTGCCCGACGCCTCGCGCGCCGAGCCGGCTGACGGGGTCGAGGCCGGGGGTCCCGGGGACGGCCACGGCGGCGTCCAGGCCTCGGACGAAGCGGCGTGCGGCGGCTATGTCGGGGTGCCCCGCGGGGCCCGTACCGGCGACGACGGGGGCGAGGACCGCCCGCAGCTCGCCGACGCGCATCCACCACAGGAAGGGCGAACCTATGACGAGCACGGGCGCGCCTTCGCCGTCGCCCTCACCGCCGGCCTGCGTGCGCAGCGCGCGGTGGGCCCGGTGGGTGCGGTCCTCCAGCCAGCTGTCGCAGTCCGGGGTCAGGGCTATCGCGGCGGGTGCCGGGACGTCGAGCCGGTCGGCCAGGTCCCGGACGAGCCGGTAGAGGTCGGGGGCGGCGGTCTCGGAGAGCTCCACCGTCGGAGTGGCGGCCGGGCGGGCCCGGACGACGACGAGGGCGACGGCCGTGGCGGCGAGGAGGACGAGGATCGCGAGGACGGTGACGACCCAGCGGGCCGTGTCCCAGCCGGAGCCGGTGAAGTGGCCGGTGACCCCGCCCGCGTAGAGGACGACGGCCACGGCGGCGGGGAGGACCGCGAGGCCCAGCGCCCTGCCGCGGACCCGGAGGACGGCGAGGGCCCGGGAGTGCGCGGCGCGCGCTCCCCACTCCTCGCCGACAACGGAACCGGTACCGGACACGCCGTACATCACCCCCTCCTGCCCATGTCGGGACTGCCTGTGGCGGTGTTGCTCACTCCCCCACTGTGGCACCCGTCACTGACATCGCAATGCCGGTGGGCCAAGTGCCGGAACGCCTCCGCCGCACCCTAGTTGGGGCTTCGGCGGACGTCATCCGGATGGCCCAGCCGTCACTCGAAGGTATGGCTTTGGGCAAAGGTGATGGATTTCGCGCGGCCGTACGGTCCACCGCACGGCCGCGCGAGAAATCGGCGGCGCCGTCAGGCCTCGGCGGCCTTCCGCGCGATGTCCGTACGGTGCTGGGAGCCGTCAAGACGGATACGGCCGACCGCCGCGTACGCGCGCTCGCGGGCCTGCGCCAGGTCCGTTCCGGTCGCGGTGACCGAAAGGACGCGGCCGCCCGCGCTCACGATCGCGTCGCCGTCCCGACGGGTCCCGGCGTGCAGCACGTACGCGTGGGGGGCGTCCTGCTCGGTGACCTCGTCGAGGCCCTCGATCGGGTCACCGGTGCGCGGGGTGTCCGGGTAGTTGTGGGAGGCGACGACCACGGTGACCGCGGCATCGTCGCTCCAGCTCAGCGGGGCCTGGTCGTCCAGGGTGCCGTTGGCGGAGTTCAGCAGGATGCCCGCCAGCGGGGTGCGGAGCCGGGCCAGGACGACCTGGGTCTCGGGGTCGCCGAAGCGCGCGTTGAACTCGATGACCCGTACGCCACGGCTGGTGATCGCCAGCCCCGCGTACAGCAGGCCCGAGAACGGCGTGCCGCGGCGGCGCAGCTCGTCGACCGTCGGCTGGAGGACGGTCGCGAGGACCTCGTCGACCAGCTTCGGGTCGGCCCAGGGCAGCGGCGAGTAGGCACCCATGCCACCGGTGTTCGGACCCTCGTCGCCGTCGAGCGCGCGCTTGAAGTCCTGCGCGGGCCGGAGCGGGAGGACGGTGGTGCCGTCGGTGATGGCGAAGAGGGAGACCTCGGGGCCGTCGAGGTACTCCTCGATGACCACGCGGTCGCACGCGAGCGCGTGGGCCCGGGCCTGGGCGAGGTCGTCGGTGACGACGACGCCCTTGCCGGCGGCGAGGCCGTCGTCCTTCACGACGTACGGAGCGCCGAAGGCGTCGAGCGCCTCGTCGATCTCCTCCGGGGTCGTGCAGACGTAGCTGCGGGCGGTGGGCACCCCGGCGCCGGCCATGACGTCCTTGGCGAACGCCTTGGAGCCCTCCAGCTGCGCCGCTTCCCGCGACGGGCCGAAGGCGGGGATGCCGGCCGCGCGGACGGCGTCGGCGACACCGGCGACCAGCGGGGCCTCCGGACCGACGACGACCAGGCCGGCGCCGAGCTCGGTGGCGAGGCGCGCGACGGCGTCGCCGTCCAGCTGGTCGACGGGGTGCAGCTCGGCGACCTCCGCGATTCCGGCGTTGCCGGGCGCGCAGTGCAGAGCGGTGACGTCGGGATCGAGGGAGAGAGAGCGGCACAGGGCGTGTTCGCGGGCGCCGCCGCCGATTACGAGGACCTTCACGCCAGCCAGGGTAGTCCGCCGACCGGGATGCCCCTTGTGCGGGCCACTGAACGAGACGCCCCTACTCGTTCGTGTATTCCTCCACAACGGTGGCTCCGAGCTCGCGCACGATCAGGTCGTGACCGGAGAGGGCGGAGTCGACGAGGTCCGGATCGTCTTCCTCGGGCACGTCGTCCTCGGGCGCCACGGGCTGCGGCGCGGGCGGCGTGTACGCGGGCGCGGGGGCCTGCGCCGGGGCGGACGCCTGCGGGAACGCGGGAGCGGCCTGCGCCTGCGGCTGTACGGGGGCGGGCGGCGGGGCCTGCTGGAAGGCCGGCGCGGGGGCGGGGGCCTGGGGGCGGCCGAAGCCTCCGGTCCCGCCCGACCCGCCGAAGCCGGTGGCGGCGGGCGGCGGCGAGGCACCGCCCGAGGGGTCGATGATCGCCTCGACCTTCCAGTTCACGTTGAACTGCTCGGCGAGAGCCTGCTTCAGGACGTCCTCGCTGCCGCTGCTCGCGAAGTTGTCGCGGGCACCGGCGTTGAGGAAGCCGAGCTGGAGGGTGGTGCCGTCGAAGCCCGCGACCTGCGCGTTCTGGCTGAGCAGGATCCAGGTGAAACGTCGCCGGTTCTTCACGGCGTCGAGGATCTGCGGCCAGAGGTTGCGCACCTGGGCGGTGTCCCCGCCGCCGCCCGAGGCGGCGGGGGCGGGCGCGGGGGCCTGCGGCGCGGGCTGTGCGTGCACGGGAGCGGGGGCGGCCTGAGCCGGGGCCGCGGGGGCGGACGCGCCGGGCCAGGCGCCGGGGGCGCCACCGCCCGGGGCGGCGGCGCCGGGCCAGGCACCGGGACGGGGCGCGGCGGGCTGTGCCTGGACGGGTTCGGGGACCGGTGCCGGTGCGGCCTGCGGCGGAGCCTGGACGGGCATGGGGGCAGGCGCGGGCGCCGGCGGGGGCGGGGCCATCGGGGTGTGGGCGTCGGGACCGGGGACGTACCCCATGGCGGTCGCGGGAGGTCCGGGCGTGAAGACGGGCGCGGGCGCGGCGGCCGCACCGCGCTCCAGCCGGTCGAGGCGCGCCTGGACGGACCGCTCGTCGTCGAAGGCGGCGGGCAGCAGCACGCGCGCGCAGATCAGCTCCAGCTGCAGCCGGGGCGAGGTGGCGCCGCGCATCTCGGTGAGTCCGGTGTTCACCAGGTCGGCGGCCCGGCTGAGCTCGGCGGCACCGAACACGGACGCCTGCGCCTGCATGCGCTCGATCACGTCGACCGGGGCGTCGATGAGCCCCTTCTCGGCGGCGTCCGGCACGGCGGCCAGGATCACCAGGTCACGCAGCCTCTCAAGGAGGTCGGCGACGAACCTGCGCGGGTCGTTGCCGCCCTCGATGACCGTGTCGACGACCTCGAACGCCGCGGCGCCATCACCGGCGGCGAAGGCCTCCACGACCGCGTCGAGCAGCGACCCGTCCGTGTAGCCCAGCAGGGAGGTGGCCATGGCGTACGTCACGCCGTCGTCGGCGGCTCCGGCGAGCAGCTGGTCCATGACGGACATCGAGTCACGCACGGAACCGGCACCGGCGCGCACGACGAGCGGCAGCACGCCGTCCGCGACGGGGATGCCCTCGCGCCCGCAGACCTCGCCCAGGTACTCCCGCAGGGTGCCGGGGGGCACGAGCCGGAAGGGGTAGTGGTGCGTACGCGACCGGATCGTCCCGATGACCTTCTCGGGCTCGGTCGTGGCGAAGATGAACTTGAGGTGCTCCGGCGGCTCCTCGACCACCTTCAGGAGGGCGTTGAAGCCCGCCGAGGTGACCATGTGGGCCTCGTCGATGATGTAGATCTTGTACCGACTGGAGGCGGGCCCGAAGAAGGCCTTCTCCCGCAGGTCACGGGCGTCGTCCACACCACCGTGCGAGGCGGCGTCGATCTCGATGACGTCGATCGACCCCGGCCCGTTCCGCGCGAGGTCACGGCAGGACTGGCACTCCCCGCAGGGCGTCGGCGTGGGCCCCTGCTCGCAGTTCAGACACCGCGCGAGAATGCGCGCACTGGTCGTCTTGCCACAGCCACGGGGCCCGCTGAACAGGTACGCGTGATTGACCCGGTTGTTCCGCAGGGCCTGCTGCAACGGGTCGGTGACATGCTCCTGCCCGATGACCTCGGCGAAGGACTCGGGGCGATAGCGGCGGTAGAGCGCGAGAGACGACACATGTACGAGGTTATAGGCGCCCACCGACAACCCGGGAAAAACCGCCGCGGCTCCACCCGGACCCCGCCCCTCACAGACAGGGAGCCGCCCACGTACGCCGCCCTCCCAGACAGCGGGAGGCCGCCCTCGTAAGCCGCCCTCGCAGACAGCGGGAGCCGCCCCGGCACGACGCCCCCACAGCCCCCGGATCCACTCCCCGCACGGGAACGCAAGCGCCCCCCACGCACCTGCCAGAGCCGACCTACCCTTGCTGCCTTCCGGCCCTGGGGGAGTTCAGTCAGATAGCACCGCGTGAGGGGCTCCGCCCAGAGTACCCGATCGCAGACCCCCCAAGGCCCCACGCCCCCTCCCGGACCCCCTCACCACCCCCCACCAGGATCGAGTTCGCGAGCACCCTCTCCGGTCATGTAATGTTCGCCGCGGAGGATTCGCCTAGAGGCCTAGGGCGCACGCTTGGAAAGCGTGTTGGGGGCAACCCCTCACGAGTTCGAATCTCGTATCCTCCGCCAGTGCCTCACCGGGCACGATGTCGAAGGGCCCCACCGTTCGCGGTGGGGCCCTTCGACGTGCGTGGTCTCAGTTTTGGTCTCAGTTGCGCAGGACGGACGGCCCTGAACCTCTGCGGGCAGACTCCAGCGCCGGTCCCTTCTCAAGGATCGGGGCATCGAGTGAGAGCCCGGACCTCCTCCGCGCCTCGTCCTGCTCTTCCCGCGCTCGACGCTCAGCGTGGACGTTGCTCCATGGAGCCCCGCCGCCGCGCATGTGCGCTCCTCCCCACCCACTGGCCCACCTTTGCCGCTGGCCTCCGTCGACCTGAACCAGCCAGTAGAAGCGCTGACCACGCCCCACTGCCGGAGGGACAAAATAGGATGCCCAGCGGAAACGCCACGGCTTCCAGACCGCCACCTTCTTGACGAGCAAGGACACCCTCATCTGATGGCAGTGACCCAGCAGGAGATCGAGAACCGGTTGTGGGACGCCGCCGACGAGCTGCGCGTGGCGATGCCCGAAGCGCAGTACTCCTCGGTCGTCTTCCCGCTGATGTTCTGGAAGTACCTGTCGGACACCTGGGAGCACAACCACCAGGAGTTCCTGGCCCAGTACGAGGGCCTGGACGGCCTCTCCCCCGAGGAAGCCCGCGAGATCGAGTACCGCGACCACCAGTCGTTCGAGATTCCGTTCATCCACGCTGGCACCGTCCAGGAGCGCCGCGCTTCTTGGTCGTCCATCCTCGCTACCGTCGCCCAGCACGGCCTTGGGCAGCGGGTTCGTGCATCCCTCCAGGCCATCGAATCGGCCAACCCTGACAAGTTCTCCCGTCTGTTCGGGTCCATGACCTGGACCCAGGAAGCGGTGCTGCCGGCGGAAGTGCTGGCGTCGGTCATGCGGGCGATGGACCGCACCCCGAAAATGCACGAGGGCAACATGTCCCACGACGTGCTCGGTGGAGCGTACGAGTACCTGCTCAAGCGCTTCTCCGACGGGTCAGGCACCCGCGCCGGCCAGTTCTTCACCCCGCGTGAGGTCGTCGAACTGATCATCGAGCTGCTGGACCCCAAGAACCACGAGTCGGTGTACGACCCGACCTGCGGGTCTGGTGGCATGCTCATTGCCGCCGCGAGCCTCCTGAAGGCCCACGGCGGGCGGGGGTACACACTCAGCCTGAACGGGCAAGAAGCGGTAACGGATACCGCAGGTGTGGCCCGCATGAACCTCTTCATGCACAACCTGACCGAGTTCAAGGTCGAGGTCGGCGACACCTTGAGGGACCCGCGCTTCAAGAAGCCGGACGGGTCCGTCAAGCAATTCGACGTGATTGTCGCCAATCCGCCCTACAGCATGAAGTGGAAGCCCTGGGCCAACGACCCGCGCGCCATCGGAGGGGTCGCCCCACAGTCGTCGGCGGACTGGGCATTCGTGCAGCACATGATCGCCAGCATGGATCCGAAGAAGGGCCGCGCCGGCGTCGTCCTGCCGCACGGCGTCCTCTTCCGAGGCGGCCAGGAATCAGCCATCCGCAAGCGTGTCCTGGACGACGACCTGCTTGAAGCCGTGATCGGGCTACCTGCGAACCTCTTTTACAGCACATCGATTCCGACCTGCATCCTCGTCTTCCGTGCCCCCGGCACCAAGGCCTCGAAGCGAGAAGACGGCGTGCTGTTCATCGACGCTTCCACACGGTTCACCAAAGCCAAGAACCGCAGCATCCTCACTGGCGCAGACATCGCCGACGTCGTGACTGCCTACCATTCGGGCTCCGACGGTGATGGAGAGGCCGGCCTCTCTGCGCGGTTTGTCCCCAGCACAGAGATCGTGGCGAACGGGTACGACCTCAACATCGGCCGTTACATCAAGCAGGCCGCCGCCGAGCAGGAGGACCTCGGCACCCTCATCGACGCCTACAACATCGCCCGGGCTGAGCGCCAGAAGGCCGAGCAGCGCATGCTAGCGGTCCTCTCTGCCGCAGGGATCGAGGGCTTCGATGAGTGACTGGCAGCAGATCAGCCTCGGTGACCTGGAGACTCCTGTGCGTCGCAAGGCAGCCGTTCCGCCGCAGGGATCGAGGGCTTCGATGAGTGACAGCTACGCACTGCGTCGGCTCGGAGAAGTAATGCGCCTCGATATTCAGCGCACCCCGATGAATCCTGCAACCACCTATCGTCTGGCCGGGGTCCTGAACGCAGGAAAGGGGCTTGTCGCTAAAGGCGAATTCGACGGCGGAGACACAGCGTACGCGGCAATGAACGTACTGCGCGCCGACCAGGTCGTAATGCGCAAATTGACCGCATGGGAAGGCCCGATCACCGTAGTGCCTACCGAGTTCGACGGATTCGTCGTCAGTAACGAGTTCCCGACGTTCACGCTCGGCCCAGAGCTGATGCCCGAATGGATTAGGCACGTCTGTCGTTCACCGCGCCTGTGGACGGAGATGAAGAATCGGGTGAGCGGGACAGTCCAACGGCGCAAGCGTCTCAACCCAGAGCAACTCTTGCAGATCCAACTTCCGATCCCGCCCCGCGAGGTACAGACACGGATCGTCGAGCTGCTCGACGCAGTTGATGACCAGATCACCGCGCTCGACACCGAGGCAGACGTGCTCGATAAGCTTTGGTGGGCGCTGGGACGGGAGATGGTAGCAGCGGTTACCGACAAGGCGACGGTCCCGTTGGCGTCGTTCTGCGACATCTCCGGAGGGCTCACCAAGAACAAGAAGGACCTTGAGCAGCCAGACCTTGTGGAGGTGCCATACCTGCGGGTGGCGAATGTCCACCGGCATCATCTGGATTTGTCTGAGGTGGCGAGAATCCAGACCACCCAGGCCAAGGCAGACAAGCTCCGACTGTATGCCGGCGACATTCTGATGAACGAGGGCGGCGACAAGGACAAACTCGGTCGGGGGCACGTCTGGGAGGACCAGATTCCCGACTGCATCCACCAGAACCACGTCTTCAGGGTCCGGGTCACCAATCGGCACTTCGACCCATATTTCGTGTCTGCCTGGGGTAATACCTTCGGTCGGGAGTGGTTCGAGACATTCGGCACCCAGACGACAGGGATCGCCTCCATCAACCGCGCGACCCTCAGCAGATTCCCCGTCCCGGACATCCCATTGTCCGTCCAGCAGGATTGGGCGGGGCGTCTCGGGGCCATCGTAGAGACCATGGACTCCCTCCGTATCCAGGCGAGCGGTCTCCGAGCGACCCGCGCAAGCCTAGCGGCGGGGCTACTGGACTGCGCGATCGACATCAAGTCTGCCGAGTTGGAGGTCTGAGCCGTGACGAAGGGCATTCGGGAGCGCGAGTTTCAGAACTTGATGATCCAGTGGTCCCTCCCGATGGGATGGGGCTTCACAGCGGGCAGGTCGCTGCCGCGGGAGACGACGCAAACGGTGCTCGCCGGCCAGCTGCGTGACGCCATCGTCCAGCTCAACCCTGGGGTGATCGACGGGTTCGACGTGGACGCCGTAGTCGAGGAGATCATCGCGACGGTCAACGCCGTCGACGGCGGGCTGGTGCGGGCCAACGAGCAGGTGCTGAAACTGCTGCGCGGACACAAGGAGTTCCGGGACGCTGACGGCGTGTGGCACACCCTGAAGGTCATCGATTTAGAGCACCCGACCGCCAACACGCTAGTCGTGTCGGACGAGGTGACCATAACCGTCCCCGGCAAGACCCCTCGGCGATTCGACCTCGTCTACTGGGTCAACGGCCTGCCCCTGGTAGTAGTCGAGGTTAAATCACCGACCGCGAAGTCCGGGTGGGCCGACGCCGCGCGCGAGATCAACGACGTGTACGCCACCGAGTACCCGTGGTTCTTCACCCCCAACGTCTTCGCCATCGCCTCCGATGGGCTGAAGCTGCGGTTCGGTGCCGCTGGTGCGCCCCTGAACCTGTGGCAGCCGTTCCGATCCACTGACGACGACGAGAACCTGTCCGGGCAGGCCGACGTGCAGCGCTCCGTCGAGCTGCTGCTCAACCCGGCCACGGTCCTGGACATGCTCGAAAACTTCGTCCTCTTCGACACCTCTGGGGGCGGGGCGGACAAGAAGTACCTGCCCCGTTACCCACAGATGGAGGCCGCCCACCTGATCCACAGGCGGGTCCTGGCCGACGGCAAGAAGGGTCTGGTCTGGCACCACCAAGGCAGCGGGAAGACGCTGTTGATGGTGTTCGCTGCTTCGCTGCTGCTGGCTGACACCCGTACCGAGTCGCCCACGATCATCTTGCTCTCGGACCGAACCCAGCTCGTGCGGCAAACATCCGGGGTATTCACCTCCGCGATGGGCAACGCGTACTTCCACCAGCCCTCCACCAGCAAGGAGTTGCGTTCCCTGCTGGCTGACGATGTGCGCGGCGTCATCTCCACGACTGTCCACAAGTTCGCCGACGCCGGCAAGAACCTGTCGACCCGTCGCAACATCATCGTGCTGGTCGACGAGGCACACCGCACCCAGTCATCCGAGGAAGAGTCCCTGGCGGGGCAGATGCGCGCAGCATTGCCGCACGCGAAGTTCTTCGGCATGACCGGCACACCCGTCAGGAACCTCGCCACCAACACCTTCGCCCTCTTCGGCGAGGAGAGCGACCCGAACAGGGTGCTGCACCGGTATTCGGTGTCCCGGTCTCTGCAGGACGAGGCAACCGTTCCAGTCATGCTGGACCCGCACCCGGTCACCTTCGAGATGAACGACCGTGCTCTACAGGCCGAGTTCGACCAGTTCGCCGACGAATTCGACCTCGACGACCCCGACCGTGAAACCTTGTCCCGCAAGTTCGGGCGCCTCACCTCGGTGTTTGCCAACCCCGAACGCATCCACACGGTCTGCCAGGACATCGTGGATCACTACCTGGCCGGCACCTATCGCAACGGCCTCAAGGCGCAGGTCGTCGCCTACAACCGTGAGCTGGCCGTGGCATACACGGACAAGATCAACGAGCTGCTGGCCGGCTTCGAGGCGTCGCAGGTACTCGCCGAGGTCGGCAAGCACGATCGGATCACCGCAGAGGTGAATATCCACGTCTCGGACGCCAAGACCGAGGAAGCGGCCATGCGGCCCTACCGGCTCTCCGAGGTCGACGAGGAGGACCAGAAGCGGCGATTCCTCACCCCCGATGACCCACTGTGCTTCCTGGTCGTGACGGCCAAGCTGATGACTGGGTTTGATGCCCCCAACGAGGGCGTCCTCTACCTGGACAAGCCAATGAAGGCTCACAACCTGTTCCAGACGATCACCCGCCCGAACCGCACTTGGGTGTCCCCGGCCGGATTCGTGAAGACCACCGGCGTGGTCGTGGACTACATCAGCCTGGCCGAAGAGGTCCAGCGTGCGGTCGTCGACCCTACCTCGGAGGGGTCCGCCGGCAAGGGCGGTGGGTTCGTAACCGACCTGACCGACCTCGTCGCCGAGTTCCGCACCACCTTCGCCCGCATCGAAGACCTCCTCGCAGACGTGGACGGCCTCGACCTCACAGCCCACGGATACGAGTCCGTACGTTGCATCAACGGCTTCCTGGACGCCAACCCTGACGCCGCCGAGGTCTTCAGCAAGAACTACCGGCTTCTGGCCCGCCTGTACCCACTCATCAACACAGACAAGCGGGTCGCCAAGTACCAGGACGGCTTCGGGCTCTTCGGGTCTGCGTACACGACCCTGTTCAAGAAGTCTTCTGACGAGGAAAGGAAGGAGCGACTGGGCGAGCTGGGGCCGATGGTCCTGGAGATAATCAACGCCCACGTCCACTCCTTCTCGGTGGCCGCCTCCCAGGAAGAAGCCCTCGTCCTGGACGCTCAGGGCATCACCATCCTCAAGGAGCTGCTGTCCCTCGTCCGTCCCAAGCCCGACGAGGACGACAGCGAGGACAAAAGGCCGCCGTCTGCGGCGGAGATCCTGGACCACATCAAGGCTGCCCTCGAGAAAGGCATCGAACCGGGGTCCGCGAAGTACACCGCCCTGGCAGAGCGGATCAGGCAGCTGCGGGATCGGATCATCCAGAACGCCCAGGACGCCCTGGAGTTTCTGGCCGAAGCACTTCGGGTCGCCCGTGCCATCGTGAACGCCGAGAAGCACCCCGACGAAGCCGTCGTACTGGACGACGACCATGTGGGTGTCCTGTCGCGGATCATCCACGACCACGCGCCACCCGGCCTCACCGTCACCGAGCAGAACCTGGCCGAAGAGATCGACCAGGTAGTCAAGCGCACCCTCGCCCAGTCATGGGACAACGCTGAGGCCCGCAACCGCGGTGTCCGCCGTGGCACCGCCGCAGTCTTCCGCCGGTACATGTTGAAGCCGGTGGGAGAGCCCTACGGCTCCACCGTGGCCTACGTCGAAGCCCACTATCTCGTCGACTGATGTACGCACTGAGGCCCGGCAACCTGTGGCGGTTGCCGGGCCTCGTCGCGCGTTGGCCCGATGCACACCTTGGCATCACCTGGTCGGCACCCCATTGATTCGCCGTGGTGGGCGGCAATCTGGGGCGCTACCAGTCTTCGGTGTCCCCGTATTTCCCAGGATGCCGCGCTCGATCCACAGCCTGTGCACACGCCTCGGCGAAGTCCGCCTCTACAGCCGCCTTGTCCGTGCCTCGCACCTGAGCCTCGACCTCCTGGCCCGTGCCGGGTCGTCGGGCCGTGCGCCAGGCCGAGGCGCGGTCGGTGTAGCGGTCGGTCTCGAAGTCCCAGGCCGGCACCGACCACTGCTCCGGGACCCCGGTCGCCGCGCGTTCCCCGCCGGGGAGGAACAGGGCTCGGGCGTGGAAGACAACGGCCCGCTCCGGCACGCGGTCGCGGATAGCGCTCGGGCCGCCGGGGCCCTGGTGTTCCCAGCGCCAGCGGTCCCATTCTTCGACCTCGGCAGGGTGGTCGGGCCAGTCCTCGCTCCAGCGTGTGACGACCTCGTCGGCGTGCTCGCGGTGGAGGAAGGGCACGCGTCGCTCGCCGAGGCGGGCCACGTGGACCATCAGCTCGGCGGGGACGGGGCTCTGGTCGGCCTCCGGCGCGGCGCTTCCCTCCGCCTGGTCCGTGCCCCACAGGAGGCCGCCGACCTTGGCGGCGGTGTCCTTGAGGACGCGGCTGGTCAGGTGCTGGTAGCGGCGGCGCATCCGGGCGGACTTGCCGGGTTCCCAGCCCATGATGGCGTCGACGACCGCGTCGGAGACGCCGAGGATGAGCAGGACAGTTGCTGCGGTGTGGCGGGCGTCATGGAGGCGGGCATCGCGGACGCCAGCGGCCTTCAGCAGCTCCTTCCACTTGTGGTAATCCGTGTTCGGGTTCAGGGGCTCGCCGGTGGGCGAAGTGAAGACGTACCCCTTCTCCGTCCACAGGTCACGGGCCCGGGCTCGCTCGCGTGCCTGCTCCTCCTTGTGCTGGCGCAGGAGCTGGAGGAGTTCATCGGGGGCACCGATGGGGCGCTGGCCGGCGCGGGACTTGGCGTTCTTCGTCTCACGGCGGGTGTTGATCTTCTGGGGGCAGTAGCCGGGTTTGCGTCCACAGCGTTCGCCGCAGCCGTGCTTGTAGCGGGGCCGCAGCCGGCCACGGCGTACGCGGACGACGCCGAGCTCGAAGTCGACGTCGTCCCACTGCATACCGAGGACCTCGCCCTGGCGCAGGCCGAGGGCGAGCGCGATGACCCAACGGGCGGTGTTGCGGTGCTTGGCGGCCTCAGCGAGGAGCCGCTGGACCTCCTCGACCGTGTACGGCTCGACCTCCTCCTCTTCGACCTTGGGGGCCTTGGCGATGGAGGCCGGGTTCGCCGTGAGGTGCTTGCGGCGCACGGCCTCGTTCAGCGCCGTGCGAATCGTGCGGTGGGCCTGGTGGGCGGTGCCGGCGGCGCTGCCGTTGTCCTGCATCTTCTTGTAGAAGCGCTCCAGGTGCTCCGGGTCGAGCTTCTCCAGGCGGTGGGCGCCCAGGCCGGGGATGAGGTGGTGGTTCACCGCGACGCGGTAGCCGTCGATCGTGTTCTCCGAGACGTGCGCGGCGGCGATGTTCTCGACCCAGTGGGTGAGCCATGTCTTCACGGTCCACGACTGGCCGGCCTTGCGGACGGCGCCCTTGTCGCGCTGCCGTTCCAGCTCGCGTACGAGCTTGGTGACCTCGGCTCGGGTCTTGCGGCCGACGTGGCGACGGTCCGGGGTGCCGTCGTCCTTGACGCCGACGGTGACGCGGCCGTGCCAGCGCCCGTCTTTGCCGAGGTAGATGGACGAGGCGCCGTTGGGCTGGCGGGGCTTCGGTGCGGAGGCTCGCGTCATGCGGCAGCTCCGAAGTCGGTCGCCGACAGACGGCGGGCCAGGAATTCGTTCACCGCCTCTGCTGGGATGCGGCGCAAACTGCCTATCTTGACGGAGACGATCTCGCCGGAGGAGACGTACTCGTACAGCTTGGTGCGGCCGATGCCGATCCGGCGGGCGGCCTCGGCGACGGTGAGGGCGACCAAGGTCGTGTCGCCGACGGATCGCCGCTCGGCCATCAGGGTGCGCAGGGCGTCTTCGGGGACGTCCAGGAGCTGGGCTATCTGGGAAATGGGCAGCGCGGGCTGCGGCATGGGGTACTCCTCCCGCCGGCATCGCGGCGTCGCGGGAGCGGCAACTCCCGTCGGCCTGGCCGGTGGCGTCGTTCAGGGATGGATGGGTCGGTGGATGATGGTCGGCGACGGATGTCGCCGTGCGTGGGGGTTCTCGGCGTTCGTAGCGCCATGAAAGGGGCAGCGGCCGACTATTCGCCTGTGGGTGGCTGCCCCTGGTTTCGCAGGTGCGCCCGGGATGGGTGCAGGCTCCTCTGCAGGGCCCGTTCTTCGAGCCGGAGGAGTTCGTCGACCTGTCCTCTCTGCTCGGGGCCCTTGTCCCCGTATGCATTGAGTTCCATGTCGATCTCGTGCAGGTGCATCTGGTTCCGGTCGATCGTCGCTCGCAGTTGGTGGTACTCGCGCGTCATCTGGACGTACTCACGGGCAAGCTCGCGAATGCGGGGCGTGGCCAGCTCTCCTGGCGGCCCCGTCAGGTCCTGCATGGTGATGTCGAAGACCTTGCAGAAGCCGAGCGCCTCGTCGAGGTTGACCCTGCGACGGGGTTTGCCGCTCTCGATGCGCCAGATCGCCGACTGGTTGATCGGATGGCCGACGGCGGCCATCTCCTCGGCGAGCTTCACCGTGCTCCAACCGCGGACCTCGCGCTCCAGCTTGATGCGGGCAGCGACGTGCTCCTCCGGCATCGGACGACCGGGGCCGGCACGCTCCGCACCTTCCTCACCGCTCACTCGCACCTCCCTTCACACGACAACGGGTCCACTGGGGCCAGCATCCACAACTAAACATCGTTGCGGAGTGAAATGCAAGGCGTTGCACTGCCGAAAATCTCGGCTATGGTCGTAGTCCGCCGTACAGCGGCGGACGGATCCGCACACGCAAGCGGCCCCGGTGCTACGAACACCGGGGCCGAAGTAGAGGCTCCACCGCACAACCATCCATCCCTGAACGATCGAAACCGGAGGCCGGGGTTGCCGCCCCGTAATGGCCTGCCGGATGAGGAGCTCCGTGACCCAGGGTACGACCCTGCCATCCCAGACGCCATCCCGCTTCGACGAAGGTCCCACCCCGACGGAACCCCCGTTCAACCTGGACGCCGAGCGCGCGGTCCTTGGCGCCTGCATGCACAAAGCCGACGTCATCGACGCGGTCCGGCCCGTCCTCGGCGACGACGCCTTCTACCGGCCCGCCCACGAGACCATCTGGCGCGCGCTCCTCACCCAGCACCGCGAGGACAAGCCGACCGACCCGATCGTCCTCACCGAACTGCTCCAGCAGCAAGGCGATCTGCAACGGGTCGGCGGTCCCACCTACGTGTTCCAGCTCGCCGACGCGCCCTACGGCACCGGCAGCGCCGAGCACCACGCGGAGATCGTCCGCGCGAAGGCCGACCTACGCCGCCTGATGACCTCCGCTGTACGGACCCTCCAGCGGGCCCAGGAACCCGGCGCTGATCCCGAGGCGATCCGCAGCGAGGTCGAAGCGGAAGTACGCGCCGAACGCGAGCGCGCACTCGCCTCGGGACAGGGACGGCTGTCCCGCTTCGCCACCAACGGATGGTCGTTCGTCAAAGAGAGCGGCGCGGACACCGAGCCCCTGTGGGGCACCCGCGAGAAGACCGTCTGGGCCTCTGGCGAGAGCCTGATGATCGTCGGCGCTCCGGGCGTCGGCAAGACGACCCTGGCCCATCAGGTGATCTTCGCCCGCATCGGCCTGCAGGAGACCGTCCTGGAGATGCCCGTCGCCCCCAGCAGGCGCGTGCTCTACCTGGCGATGGACCGCCCCAAGCAGATCGCCAAGGCCATGGCCCGCCGCGTCTTCCCCACCGACGAGAAGATCCTGCGCGAGCGGCTCGTGGTCTGGGAAGGTCCGCTGCCCGCCACACTCGACAAGGAGCCCGACCTCCTCGCTGACCTCGCCGCCGCCCACCAGGCCGACACCATCGTGATCGACAGCCTCAAGGACGCGGTCAGCACGATGGTCGACGACAGCCTCGCGGTCGCCTTCCACAACGCCCGCATGCGCGCCATTCGCAACGGCGTGGAGATCATGGAGCTGCACCACCAGCGCAAGGCCACCGCCGACGCACCGCGCGGCCAGCGTCCCAGCCTCGACCAGGTCTACGGCTCCACCTGGTTCACCTCCGGCGCGGGCAGCGTCCTGTTCGTCACCGGCCGGGCAGGCGACCCCGCGGTCACCCTGCACCACCTCAAAACCTCCACCGGTGAAGTCGGCCCCCTGGACGTCACCCACGACCACGTACGCGGCACCACCACCCTCGACCCCACCAAGGACCCCGCTGTCCTGCTGCAGAACGCCCCCAACGGGCTGACCGCACGGGACCTGGCCACCGTCCTCATCGGCGGAGGCGACCCCGAACGCGCCGACATCGAGAAGGCGCGACGCCACCTCAGCCGCCTCGTCGACAGCGGCCTGGCCACCAAGGCAGAAGGCATCGCCGGAGGGGCCGGAGGCGGCCAGCAGGCCCGCTACTACGCCTCCGCCCGCCACCTCACCGCCGTCGGCTGAGCCCCGCACCGAACCCCTGAAAGCGTTCACGCGACCGTCCACGCGGCCCCCGCGCCCGCACACCGCCGTGAACCGCCCACAGCGCACACGCTCACCGCAAAACCGCAGGTAGAGCGATCACGCGACCGTCCACGCCGTACACGCACCCAAGCGATCACGCGCGGGGCCCCCTTTAGAAGGGGGCCCGCGTGTACGCCCTCATCCGTGAACGCCGTGATCGCCTCCTCACTCGCCCCGGAGTAGCCCCGTACATGCCCCCTGCCATAACCGACATGCTCGCCGCCGCTTCGCTCCCGTTCACCGATGGTCCGCTCCTGCCCCTGGCCGTCCTGGCCGTCGCCGCCGGCGCACTGCTCGCGTGCCTGAAGGCGCGACGCAGCCAACACCGCACCCGCGATCGGAAGCGGCGCGTCTCGGCCGCAGTCGCCACTGCGACCGTGGCGGCGCTCGTGTGCACCGCGTACAGCGCGGACACAAGCTGGCGGTTCGCCGCCCACTACCTCGACATGCGGAACACCGCCGAGCGCGCCGCGATGTTCGCCGCCGCCGAGCTCGCCCTGTTCTCGATGGCCCTGATGGCCCGCCAGAACCTGCACGGGCCGCGGCAGGCGGCCGGCCTGCCCGGAGTCCTGGTCTGGGTGATCACCGCCATGCAGACCATCCCCGCTTACGCCGAGTCCGGCCCGGTCGGCGGCACCGTGCGTGCCTTCACCGGCCCGGTGATGGCCGCCGTGCTGTGGCACCTGGCCATGGGCATCGAGCTCCGCCAGCGGACCCCCGACGCCGCCTCCCGCGGGCTCGCCGCCGTCCTCACACGGCAGGCCCGCGAGCGGCTGCTCGCCCGCCTGGGGATCGTCGAGCAGGACCAGGGCGCCGCCCAGATCATCCGCGACCGGGCTACGCACCGGGCTGTCGCTCTGGCCGCCCGCCTCGCCGAGATGACGCCCGAGCAGCGCACCGGACGGGCGGGCCGGCGCACCGTGCGCCGTCTGTCCAAGGCCCTCGCCCGCTCCGGCATCGACGCCGACCCGCTCCGCAACGAGCAGCTGCTGCGCCAGCTCGCCACCCGCCGTCAAGCAGCCGCCCTGGCCACCATCGGCCTGCCCGAGCGCTGGACCACGCCCGCCGGGCAGCCCGTCAGCCCGCCCGACCACTCCCGGGCTGACGTCAACGAGCGGGCGGGAGGCAAGGGGCGGGCAGAAGACCGCGCCCGCCCGCACCCATCAGTTCCGGGCGACGAAGAACCCCACCCGGGCGTCCGCCCGCAATCCACCCGCCCGAATCCCACCACCCGCTCCGGCCCGGAAACGACAGCCCGACCGGAACGGGCAGCCCGCCTGCAAGAGGCGGCTCCGCCGCCCACGGGCAGCGGCTCTGGCACCGCACCGGTCAAGCGCGCTACGTCGAAGCCGAAACGGCCGGGCCACAAGCCTCGCGCTACCGACGAGATCCTTCGCGACTACGCCCACCGACTCAACGGCGAGTACGGCCGCCTGTCTCGCGACCTCTTGGAGCAGGCCGTACGCGGCGACGGATACACCGTCGCCAGCGACGACGCCGGCGCCATCGTCCGCGCGGTCAAGGCCGAACTGAACGCCTCCCACGACGGCTGACGACCACCTCACCCATCCTCCCTCCCCTCCCGGAGATCCCGATCGTGACGCACGACCCCCACCACGCTGGCAACCCCGGCGTACTGCCGTCGCTGACGAAGTCGCCTACGCTGAAGGAGCGTTTGCGGAACGCGTTCGGACGGCCTGCCCCTGGCGGAGCCAGTAGTACCCCGAGTCCGACTCAAGGCCGGTCTTCGGGGATCGCCGCCCCGGGGGTGGCGGAGACGGCCCAGCGCCAGGGGGCGCCGGACCGGGAGGTCGGGACCGAGGGCGGCCCCGACCCAGAGACGCTCCACGCCGTCCAGCAGCAGATCCTCCGCCCCACACATGCCACCGAGCCGACGGCCGGCGAGCGAGCGGTGCAGAGCGTCGAGCCGGCAATCCGCCGTTTCACCGGCACCAAGCGGACCGTGCGCGTCGGCCCGCTGCGCTTCACCGGCGACGAGCACGCCGGCCTCCAGGAGGCCGCCGCCGAGCACGGCTACAAGGGGGAATCCGGCTTCGCCGCCGACATCGTCCTCGCATTCGTATCCGGTCGGTTCACCGCGAACCTGCCGCTGTCCGAGGACCGCCGCCGTACCCACATGTTCCGCGCCCAGGTGCTGCGCGAGCTCAACCGGATCGGCGTCAACGTCAACCAGATCGCCCGCGCCCTCAACAGCGACCTCACCCCGCCCGACATCCGACACCGTCTCGACGAGCTCCACCGCCTGCTGGAGCTGATCGCCGATGCCCTGCGCGAACCGACCGAATCCGGGAAGGACCTGGCCGCGTGATCGCCGCCATCAAACCGGCCGGGTCCAACACCCGTGGCCTGCTCGCCTACCTCTACGGCCCCGGCCGCCACGACGAGCACAGCGACCCGCACATCGTCGCCGGCTTCGCCATGCTCGGCATGCCCGACCCCGGCCGCGACCCCGATGCCACCCTCACCCAGCTCGCCCGCCACCTCGATGAGCCCGTCCGTCTTCGGAACAGCGAGTTCGGCAAGAAGGTCAGCGACCACGTCTGGCACTGCCCCGTCCGCACCGCCCACGAAGACCGCCACCTCTCCGACACCGAGTGGGCCGACATCGCCCAGCGCATCGTCGAAGCCGCCGGCATCGCCCCGCCCGGAGACGACCTGGCCTGCCGGTGGATCGCCGTACGCCACGCGGACGACCACATCCACATCCTCGCCACGACCGTCCGAGAGGACGGTCGCCGCCCCAAACTCCACGACAGCGGCATCCGCGTCGGCGACGCCTGCCGCGAGATCGAGAAGGACTACGGTCTGCGTCGCCTGAAGAAGGGCGACCGCACTGGCACCCGCGCCCCCACCCAGGCCGAGATGCACAAGGCGCAGCGCCTCGGCTGGGAGCAGACGAGCCGCGAATGGCTCCAGGACTGCATCCGCGCCGCCATCCCTCACGCGCGCACCGCCGAGGAACTCCTCGGCTACCTCGAAGCTGACGGCATCGCGATCAAGGCCCGCCGCGGACCTTCCGGAGACCTCCTCGGCTACGCCGCAGGCCGTCCCGGCGACCTCAACAAGGAAGGCGAACAGATCTTCCACCCGGGCGGGAAGATCGCTCCCGACCTCACGCTTCCCAAGCTCCAGGCCCGCCTGGAAGCCGGCCAACCCGTGGAACACCCCACCGCCCGGCGCAACCGACCGACCACCGCTTGGCACCAGGCCACCGAAGCCCTCGACAGCTTCCGCACCGACCTTGCCGACGACACGCACGCCCAGGCCCACATCACCGCCCTCGGTGAACTCCTCGAAGCCACATCCCAGAAAGCGCCCATCCACCTCCGCGCCGAACTCCAGGCCGCATCCAAGGCATTCGCCCGCGCCCAGCGCTCCCAGATCCGGGCAGAAGACCGCGCTGCCCACGCCATCCGGAACGCGGCCCGCGACATCGTCCACACCGCCACCGGCCCCGACGGCAGCGCCCTTGCCGCCCTCATCGCCGCCCTCCTGTGGGCCGGGATCATCGCCAACCGCTGGCACGAGGCCAAGGGCCACGCCCACCAGGCCGACGCCGCCCGCCAAGCCCTCCACCACCTACAGGCAGCCGCCGACCAGGCCCTCACCCCCACGCTCGTCGTACTCGAACAGCGTCAACCGAAGCAGGAAACCCGCCGTACTCTCGCCCACGACGTCCGCGCCGCCGTCCCCGACCAGGCCGACCGCATCCTCACCGACCCCAGCTGGCCCGCCCTCGCCGCCCTCCTGGCCGACGCGGAGGCCCAAGGCCACCAACCCCACCAGCTCCTGAAGGAGGCCGCAGCCCAGCGCGAACTGGGTACAGCCCGCCAGCCGGCCCGCGTCCTGATCACCCGACTCCAGCACACCAGCCGCAACCCAAGCCCCAACCTTCGGGCTGAAGCCGCCCGCCTCCGCACCACGGCGGCGGTGACCGGCCAGCAGGCCACCGCCGCACAGCTGCCAGCAGTCCCCGGAGTCCGGCCCAACCGCCCGCGACGCTGACCCCTGAAGTCTTCTCAGTGGCACCCGCGCTGTGCCCAGCAGGACACGACTGCCCCGCAGCACACCGCGGCTGTGCTCGTATGACCGGCCGCCACTGTGGCCGTTCTGCGTGCCGAGGGGCACAGACGGATCCGGACGCGATTGCC
This sequence comes from Streptomyces sp. NBC_00250, assembly GCF_036192275.1. Taxonomy (NCBI): domain Bacteria; kingdom Bacillati; phylum Actinomycetota; class Actinomycetes; order Kitasatosporales; family Streptomycetaceae; genus Streptomyces; species Streptomyces sp. NBC_00250. The sequence goes on from NZ_CP108088.1 coordinate 4,490,688, forward strand.
GTGGGAGGGCCGACGTATATAGCCGACGATCCCCGGTTAGCCAAACCGGGGATTCCCCAGACCATTTACATGCCCGGGCCCTGCGCCCAACCCCACCAAGCCGCACAGCACCGCACGGTGCTGTCGGCACACCCACACCACAAGGAGCACCACCCTGAAGTTCCACCCCACCGCTGCCATGTTCCCGCCGCTCACCGACGAAGAGCTCCACGAGCTGACCGAGTCGTTCAGGACCCACGGCCTGCGTCACGCGATCGTCCTCGGCCCCGATGGGACCGTCCTCGATGGCCGCCACCGACTCGCCGTCTGCAAGGCTCTCGGAGTCGAACCCCGCTTCACCACCTACGAAGGCGATGATCCCGACGGATACGCCTTGTCCGTCAACATCCGCCAGCGCAAACTGACCACGGGACAGGCCGCGATGATCGCTACCAAGGCCCAGGCCGGCACCAAGGCGCACGAGCACCTCTCCCCCGAGGAGGCGATGCGTTCCCTCAGTGAGACGACCGGTGTCTCCACTGGCCGACTGGAGCTCGCCGACATGGTCATGCGACACGAGCCCGAGCTCGTTGAACCGGTCATCACGCGTACTGTCAGTCTGGACAAGGCCCACGAGATCGCACTCGCCAACAAGGCCCGGGCACAAGCCAGCCAGGAGTACCTGGCCCGGCTGCACACCGAGGCCCCTGACCTCGCGGACTCGGTCATCATGGGCGAACTCACCGCGCTTCAGGCATGGACCAAGCACCGGGATCGCCTCAAGGAAGACGCACGACAGCGCAGGGTCGCGACCTATCTCCTGTGCGACGTCGTGACGTCTCTGGCGCAGACGCGGGGCACCAGAACCTTTGCCAAGTACGACCCCCAGTACCAGGCTCCGGGCCGCTCCGTCACCCGCGAGACCATCGCCCACGCGATGACCGCGCTGACCGAAATGGACGCTGTATGGCGGGAGCGTGACCTCCCCTGAGCCCTACCCGTGGGACCCGGCAACGGAAGAACATTCGGCAGGCGGGCCACGTCTGCCCCACACCTCACCGGGTCCTTCGAGAGGGATGGCCGGCACCTCCGGAGTCGCGTCCTCATCCCATGGCTCCATAGCCCGACTTGACCTCATGACGCCCTCTGGGGGCTAGCGCCGAAACGCACTGGCCCCCAGAGGGTCGCGCTTACCGGCGCGGCTCACCCTCGACGAGGCGGGCAACCGGCGGCCACGGAACTCGGAGCTCGCCGAACAGAGCCCGGTACGCGCTACGCCTCCGGTGTTCCGTCCGCCGAGATGCGGCGGAAGCCTAGGTACGGGAAGAGGGATTCCGGCAGGACGATCGAGCCGTCCTGCTGCTGGCACTGCTCGAGGAGCGCGGCCAGGGTGCGGCCGATGGGCAGGCCGGAGCCGTTCAGGGTGGCGACGAGCTTGGGCTTGCCGTCCTCGCCGCGGGTGCGAATGTTGGCGCGGCGGGCTTGGAACGTGCCGAAGTTGGAGACCGAGGAGATCTCCCGGTAGGTGCTCTGGCTCGGGATCCAGACCTCGATGTCGTACGTGAGCTGGGCGGAGAAGCCCGTGTCACCGGCGGCCAGCTTGACGACGCGGTACGCGAGGCCGAGCTCCTTCAGGCACGCCTCGGCGTGGTCGACCATCGTCTCCAGCGTGGCGTCCGCGTCCGCCGGGTCGACCATCTGGACGATCTCGACCTTGGCGAACTGGTGCTGGCGGATCAGGCCCCGGGTGTCACGACCGTACGAGCCTGCCTCGGACCGGAAGCACGGCGTGTGCGCAGTCAGTGCCAGCGGCAGGTCGGCCGGCGGGATGATCTCGTCGGCGTAGAGGTTGGTCAGCGGTACCTCGGCCGTCGGGATGAGGAACAGCTCACGGTCGGCTACGCCGGTCTTGAACAGGTCCTCCTCGAACTTCGGCAACTGTCCGGTGCCGGTCATCGTCTTGCGGCTGACCAGGTACGGGACCGCGTGCTCGACGTACCCGTGCCGGCGGGTGTGGATGTCGAGGAAGAGCGTCGCCAGTGCGCGCTCCAGGGCAGCGCCCGCCCCGCGGGAGACGACGAACCGGGGGCCCGACAGTTTCGTCGCCCGGGCGAAGTCGAGGATGCCTGTGCTCTCGCCCAGGTCGACGTGGTCCTTCGGCTCGAAGGAGAAGGCCGGCGGGGTGCCGACGCGCCGGACCTCGACCGCGAACTCCTCGGAGTCGCCGTCGGGGGCCGCGTCGTCGGGCAGGTTCGGGATGGTGAGGAGCAGCTCGCGCAGCTCCTCCTGCACCTGCTCCTGCTCGGCGTCGATGTCCCGGATCTGGTCCTTCAGCTCGCGGGCGCGCTCCTTCATCTTGGAGATATCGCCGCCCTGCTTGGCCGCCTGTTGAACCTCGCTCGCCACCCGCTTGGCCTCCGTCCGCAGCTCGTCGGCTGAGCGGATGTTCTGGTTGCGCCGGGACTGGAGGTCTTCCAGCCGGGACAGGTCCAGGGAATAACCGCGACGAGCGAGCCGGCGAACAGCTTCGGCACCCATTTCGATCAGGGCGCGGGCGTCATGCATGAGGGGATCCTTTTTATCCAGCGAGTGGGATGGGGATTCCAGAGCGACGGTAGCAACAGCGACCCCTCGCGGATCCGGAATATCGCCGTGTGATGTCTACGGCGCAGCGCCACTGGGCTCACGTACTGTCCAGATCCCGCCAGCCTCGACCAGGGTCGGGATGGTGCCCGCCTGGTGCTTCGTGACAGGGTCGAGCCCATGCGGATTTTGGTGATGGGCGGCACCTGGTTCCTCGGCCGCGCGATTGTTGACGAAGCTCTGCGACGGGGCTGGGAGGTGACAACCTTCAACCGCGGCCGTTCCGGTGCAGTAGAGGGCGCCGACACGGTCCGCGGTGACCGGACTGACCCCGATGACGTGAAGCGGCTGGCCAGCCAAGGGCCGTGGGATGCCGTCATCGACACCTCCAGCAGCGAGTTCTCGCCTCGTGATGTACTCCTCGCCACCGAGGCCCTGCGCCCGGTTGCCGCCCGGTGGGTGCACGTCTCCACGGTGTCCGTTTACCAGGGCTGGCCCCACCACCCGCTCACTGAGGATTCCCCGCTGCTGGAGTGCCCACCGGATGCCGACGAGTCGTTCGGTCACACCGGCGCCGACGGCAGCCCGACGAAGTACGGATTCCAGAAAGCTGGCGGAGAGGCCGCGGTGAGGACCGCGTTCGGGGACGATTCGGTGTTCGTACGGCCGGGGGTGATCCTGGGCCCCGGCGAGTACGTCGGCCGCCTCCCGTGGTGGCTCACCAGGGCCCATCGCGGCGGCCCGATCGTTGTCCCGGCGCCGGGCGAGCAGCGCATCCAGCCCGTCGACGTGCGCGACGTCGCCGTCTTCGCCGTCGATCAGGCCGCGGCCAGTACCCCCGGGCGGGCCTTCAACATCGCCCACCCCGAGGGCATCAGCTGGGCGGACTTCATCAGCGCATGCCTCGCGATCACGGGCGGCGTCGGCCATCCGGTGTGGACCGACGCTGCGACCCTCACGGCGCACGACGTCAAGCAGTGGACAGAGCTTCCGCTGTGGCGTACCCATGCCGGCGTGTGGTCCGTCGACGCCTCCCGTGCCGCAGCAGCCGGGCTCCGGTGCCGTCCGCTCGCGGACACCATCGCCGACACCTGGGCGTGGATGCAGGCGGATGGACGACCGGTCGAGCACCCGAGGTGGTCCGAACACGGAGTGGCCCCGGACAAGGAGGCCCGGATCCTCACTGCCCTCGGGCAAAGGTAGGAAGGGGCGGAGCGGGTCAGGAGTCGACGGCGAGCAGTCCCCGCCCAGTACCCAGCTGCCTCGGCGCTGAGCGGCGGCCGAACTCCTCGATCCGCTCGCCCAGCGTGACCGCCGCGCCCGCCCCCCTGAACGCGGGGGCGGTCAGCGCCCGCCTCAAGGTCCCGGTGCGCTCCAGCAGTCCCGCCACGCGTTGGTCTTCAGGAATCGCCCAGACCGTCTCCAGCGTCACGGCCGCCGCGTCCAGGTCGCCCCGCAGGAGCTGCGCGGCGGCGAGGTCGGCCGCGGCCTTCCCGCGCACCGACACCGACTGCCGAGCCGGCGGCCGGGACGAGACAAGGGCCAATGCCTGCTGTGCGGTGGTCTCGGCACCTACCCCGTCGCCGACGAGGAGGGCCGTCGTGCCGTTGGACATCAGCAGCCGCTCCTCGCTGAACGCGAACTCGCCGCCCACGCCGTCGTGCAGCTCGTCCCGCTCCCCTCGATCCTGCTGGGTCGATGCGACGAGCGCCCGTGTCGCCCGCTCGTGGTCTCCGAGGTGTCCGTGGGCGCGAGCCTCGATGGACAGCAGTCGACGACGCGCGGTGTCCCCCAATCCGGCATAGGCCAGCGCCGTCCGGGCCTGCCGTACCGCCTCGGACGGCCGCCCCGTGAAGTAGGCGCAGATCGCCAAGGAGCCGGTCGCGTACGCGCGCAGCGGATCGAACCGAGCCATCTCCCCGTACAGGGCTGCCGACCGAGCAAGGCGCGCCGAGTCGTCCAGGGAGCCGAGGTCGAACGCGGCGGTCGACAGCAGCGCGCACGCCTGCCCCGCCACGATCAGCAGGTCCTGTTGCTGGGCGGGCACCTGTGTCAGCCCCCGCTGGTGCTCCGCCTCCGTGCGAAGCACTCTGGCGCGCCGGAAGATGTCGAACGCGCTCACCGCCCCATACGAGCGGGCGAGGGCAAGAGCATCGTCGCGGAGCTGGTCGATGGTGGTGTCGGATACGGACTGCGCGGCGGCAGCACCGGCTTCATCTGCGGCGTCACGTGCGGTCATGGCGATGTCACTTTCGAGGTCGTACACAGCGGGAGCCCCCGACATGGTCGGGGACGACGCAGGTGGAGGACCGAAAAGGGCGACGGTCTCCACCTCGAACAGGTGCTCAAGCACGCGGCATGTATCCGGTCCCGGCAGGGTTTTGATCCGGCCCGACGTCCACCGTCGGAACTGCGCTTCCGATACCGACAGGCCCGGTAAGCCGGCCTGCGATGCCGCCCGTGCGAAGGCGGTGGCGAAGTCCCGGTACCGCCAGCGTCGTTGCTGGACTAACACCCGTAGCAGCGTGGCCGGATCTTGCATCGGTCGCTCCCTCAAAGTCAGGAGACGGACCACATCGCCCCGTCCCTATGCGTTGCCTACCGGCCAACAGGCTTGATCTGCAATGGAATCCGCGCACATGACATGCCGATGCCACCTCCATGACACCCCACACACCCAAGTGGGCACCAGATGACACTCGCCGCGTCATGGCCGTGACACCCGCACTGGAGCGACTCTTACGCCACCCCAAAGAGACCAGCGAAGGGAACGGACCGTGAGCAGCCCCCGGCTTCCCCGCCGAACCCCCGGCGCGACCAACCCGCAGTACGAGGCAGCCGTAGCCCCGTACGCGGAGTCGGACGCGGCCCCGTCGTTGGAGAGGCGCCGCTTGCCGCGGGCGGCGGAGGCATTCCGAACCGAGCACGGTGATCCCGCCACCTGGAGCTCCGCCCAGTTCGACGCCTTCCTCGGTCTCGGGGGTGCCCAGTGATCACGGCCAACGACGCGAATCTCTGGGTGGCGGACGACCGTGGCCACCAGCTCCTCGGCCGAGAGGTCGTCCAGCCCTCCAGCGGACGACGCGGAACCGTCGCCACCGTGCTGGTCTACACCTCGAAGACCACCGACAAGGTGGTCAAGAGGGTCGCGCACATGCGTCCGATGGACGACTCGGGTCGCGAGTGGACGGCGGATCCCGGATCGCTCCAGCCCCTGCTCCCGAGCGCCTCGAACGTGGCGGCGGACACTCGGTGACCACCGTCCAGTCGGCACGGGGCAACGGCACCCGGAGCTGAGCAGACTTCCCGCCCGTTGCCGGTCAACCAGACGACCACGCGTGGGAAACGGCGCCCCTGGGCGCCGAGCAACAAACCGGTCGGAGTGCAGTCGGCTCTCCGACCGGCGGCCAGCAGAGCGGATCAGAGCTGCCCAACCCGGGCAGTCACCCTTCCATCAAGGAGATCGGCATGCCGACACCCAGGAAAGAGAAGCAGAACCACCTGATCTACGCGGACGTCGTGGACTCCAAGTCCAAGGCGGGTGTGTGGATGGGCGAGCGCGCCTCCTTCCGCGAGAAGCAGGGTCGCATCCTCGACGCGCTCAAGGAGCGCACCGACTGGGTCGAGCTGAACGACGCGATCATGGTCATCAGCACCGAGCCCGCCGGCCTCACGGTCATCGTGCCCAACCCGACGCTGCCCGGCGTCATCGTCCTCTCCGACGGCGGCAGCCCCGCGGCCTCGGCCCAGCTCCAGGCCGGCGCCGAGGAGCAGGTCCGCGCCGTGATGGCCGAGCTGGGCATCGCCGAAGAGGAAACGGCGGCCTGACCCAGTGGCCGCTCCCCTGCAGCTGTGGGGGAAGTACTTCCAGTACGACCGGGCCGGGGAGGCTGTACTCCTCGACCCGGTCACCCTGGAAAGTGTGCTTCTCGACTCCGGCGAGGTCGCTGACCTCGCCGGGGTCTCCCCGACCGCGACCCACGAAGCCCTCGCCGGGCTCGGCTTCACCCAGGACGGCCCCGCCGCCGACCGCCGTGAAGCACTCCACAACCGCCTCAACGCCCTCGGTTTCGACCCGACACCGCAACGGATCAGCGGGCTCCGGGTGGTCCTCACCGACCGCTGCAACATGGCCTGTACGTACTGCTTCGTCGACACCAACAGCGGCAAGCCCGACATGACCGAGGAGGAGCTCGCCACCGGCCTGGAGTTCCTGTTCGAGCAGAACGCCGGCCGGGAGGAGGTGTCCATCCAGTGGTTCGGCGGCGAGCCGACCATCCGCTTCGACCTCATGAAGTACGGCGACGAACTCGCCGACACCCTCGCCGCCCGCCACGGCGTCGCACGTGTCCGCCGCACCGTCGTCACCAACGGCGCCCGCCTCACGGACGAAGCCCTCGACCACTTCGTGCAGCGCGAGTACGGCGTCGGCATCTCCATCGACGGCCCGCCCGGAATCAACTCCGCCAACCGGCTCCTCCTGGGTGGCCAGCCCGCCGACGACCGGATCCGCCGCAACGTCGGCCGCCTGGTCGCGGCCAAGGGCCTGCACGTCGGATGCAACCTCACCCCCACGGCATCGAACATCGGGCGTCTGGCCGAGACCGTGCGGTGGATCATCGACGACCTCGGCCTGAAGTTCATCTACGTCAACACCCCCATCCCCACGGGGGGTGAGTGGCGAGTCAACGGCGCCGATCTGGCCCGCGAGCTGTACGAGGCCCGCCTGACCGCGCTCGGCAGGGGCGGGATGCTCTTCTCCGTCCTCGACCGCGCGTTTCAGGCTCTCGACACCCGCCGGCCGATGCTGTTCGACCACATGCAGGGCGACCGCAGCCTGAACGCCGCCCTGCTGCCCGGCAACCGGGTCAGCGTCTGCGACATCAACTTCACCGAGCCCTCGTTCCTCCACACCGTCGACGAGCTCCGCCAAAACCCCGGCCTGCTGGCCGCTGCGGCCAAGAAAGTCGCCCCGATCCCCGCCTGCGGCGACTGCCCGGCCCTGGCCATCTGCGGCGGACCGTCCCGAAACGAGCAGGCCCTCATCGGCGGCGACACCCCGGACCCGCAGATGTGCGCCTTCTACACCAGCACCGTGGCCATCGCGGTCTGGGACAACACGGGGGTGCAATGAGCACGCCCGCCCGCACAGCGCTGGTCTCGACGGCCGGCCACTGCAAGGTCGCCTGCGGTTTCTGCTTCCGCGCGGACCGCGCCCACGGCTTCCTCAGCATCGACACCTACACCCGGGCCCTGTCCCGGCTGAAGGAGACCGGGGTGGAGGGCGTCTGCCTGACCGGAGGCGAGCCGACCCATCACCCCCAGCTCCGGCAGCTCGTCCGCTTGGCCCACCAGTTCGGCATGGCGGTGTCCATGGTGACCTCGGCCCGCACCGAGGCCGAGGTCACCGCCCTCGCGGAGGTCGAGCACCTTCTGACCAACGTCACCGTCTCGGCCGATTCCGAGGGCGCGATGGCCCTTGGTCGGACGACCCGGACCGTGGCCTCCGCCGTTGCGACGCTGCTGGCCGTGGACGTTCCCGCGAAGGTCCTCCACTTGACCTATTTGGACGTGGCGGAGGAGGAGGCAGCGCAGATCGCCGGCCTCGTCGCCGGGACAGGCATTGAGGTCCAGCTCAGCCCCGTACTCCTGAACGAACAGGGCTTGATCAGGGCCGGCGGATCGCTCCAGGACTCTGTGAAGCTCAGAGAGGCTGACACGGCGACCCTTGCCGGGCGCTTCCGTCTGTCCAACGCGTACCGGTCCTACCTCGATGATCTGCGTCGGATGCAGCTGTCCGACGACGAGGGCCATCCCTGCCGGTCAGCGACCCTCTACATGTCCGCCGAAGGCGAGATACGACGTTGCCCCTACGGCGTGGACGGGGTCAGCGTCCAGGCCCCGCGTGCCGAGATCAGGGGTTTCCTCGAAGCGCCGTCGAAGGACCGTGTCGGACCCGACTGCGCCGCCATCTGCCGCCCCGCGTCGCACGCCTGCGCGGCGGCCTGAGACCAGGGAGCCATCGTGCACGCACCGGTCTCTGTCACCGACCCGCACAACTTCACCGCCTGCTGGAGGCAGCCGCCGAACTTTCGCCTGCACGTCCCGTTCGACTACCTCTTCATACCCGCCATCGACATACTCGACCACATCCGCCAGGACGAAGAGGTGCGGTTCACCATCCTCGGCGAGGAGGACTGGCAGGTCCGCATGGACCGCACTGCCGCCTTCCGGACGGCCCCGGTCGAGGAGATCAGCACCTGGCCCTTCCGCCTGGTGCACTTCAACCTCTCCCGGTTCTACGGCGAACTCCTGGACGGCTTCCAGGACGAGGTCGTGATCCCCTGGCGCACGTACCTCGCCTCCCAGGGATTCACCTGGCAGCGGTGCGCGCCTATCCTCTTCCTGTCCTCTCAGGGGGCCACGTCGACGTACCACAACGACAACTCGCACGGCCTCGTCTGGCAGGTCCACGGCACCAAGACCTTCCACAGCTACCACAACCCCGACAAGCACCTGTCGGCCGAAGCCGCCGTCCTCGGTGAGACCACAGCCGAGGAACCGCCGGCCCACGACGAGACGGACCGGCAGTCCGTGACCATGCACCCCGGTGACCAGCTGTGGAGCCACGCCCTGACCCCGCACTGGGTCACCACGGAGTCTCCGCTCGCCCTCAGCGTCACGTTGTCCCACGGCGGCCTGTGCCACCAGGGCCGCTACGCCGACCGCGAGCTCGCCCTCCGGTCCCACTGGGACAAGAACCCGGCCGAAGCATGGGCCCTCGACCTGGGCCACACCCGCTACTGATCACCCCGTGCTGCTGCCCCCCACCGCCAGTCGGCGGTGGGGGGCAGCAGCACGTACGCACTCAATCAGGGAGTCAGGCGGTTCGGGCCGCGGAAGAGGAAGGCCGCCTCGCGGATGGAGTCCAGACCGAGCATGACCATGAGGATCCGTCCGAGGCCGGCGCCGAGGCCGCCGTGGGGCGGGCAGCCGAACCGGAAGATGTTCAGGTAGTCCTGCATCGGCTCGGTGTTCATGCCCTTCTCCTCCGCCTGCTTCAGCAGGACGTCGGAGCGGTGCTCGCGCTGGGCGCCGGTGGTGACCTCCAGGCCCTTCCACAGCAGGTCGAAGCTGAGCGTCAGGTCCGACCGGTCCGCCGGGCGCATGTGGTAGAAGGGCCGGATGCTCGCCGGGTAGTGCGTGATGAACGCGAACTCGTGCCCGGTCTGCTCCTTCATGTGCGCGGCGATCCGACGCTCACCGTCCGGGTCCAGGTCCTCCTTCACCCCCTCCGGGTCCCAGCCGCCAGCCCGCAGGACCTCCTGAGCCTCGGCCATCGTGATCCGCGGGAACGGCGTCTCCGGCACCGCCACCTCAACCCCGAAGACCTCCCGGATCCGCTCCCCGTGGATCTCGGCGACCTTAGCGATGGCGTGCGCCAGCATCCGCTCCTCGAAGACCATCACGTCCTCGACGTCGTCGATCCACGACAGCTCCACGTCCACGCCGGTGAATTCGGTCGCGTGCCGCGAGGTGTACGACGGCTCGGCCCGGAAGACCGGCCCGATCTCGAAGACCCGGTCGATGCCGGCCGCCACCGCCATCTGCTTGTAGAACTGCGGCGACTGGGCCAGATAGGCCGACCGGTCGAAGTACCCGAGCTTGAACACCTCCGCCCCGGACTCCGAGGCGGTCCCCATCAGCTTCGGGGTGTGCATCTCCGTGCAGCCGTGCTCCATGGCGTACTCGCGCAGTCCCTCTTCCAAGGTCGTCTGCACGGTGAACACGAGCTGCGCGGTCTCGCGCTTGCGGACGTCGAGGAACCGCCAGTCGAGCCGGTGCTCGGGCCCGGTCTGCTCGTCGATCGGCAGCGGCGTCTCCGCCAGGTTCAGCACCTCGACCGACTCGGGGACGAGCTCCAGACCGCCGAGCTTGACCTGGGCCGCGTCCACGACGCGGCCGGTGATCCGGACGGCGGACTCCGGGGTGAGGGACTCGAGGACAGCCTCCAGCGGGCCGCCGTCGCGCTTGTGGGTCACCTGGACCATGCCAGCGTGGTCGCGCAGGATCACGAACTGCATCTTCCGCTGCAGCCGGAGTGCGTTTACCCAGCCGGACACGGAGACGGTCTGGTCGAGGTGGCCACGTAGGTCAGAGGTCAGAACGCGGCTCGTAGTGTGGATCATCGCAGCCCTCCAGGGGGCGTCGTCATGATCCCTTGGGAGCGTGGGCGAGAAGGGTACTCGCGGTGCCACCACGCCTTTGCCACCGCCAGACAGCGGCGGCCTCATTCAGCCCGATGACGGCGGCAAACCGGCGGGGCATTGGGCCATAGGGCCGTTCCTCCCCGCGCTCAGGAGGGTCTTCACCTCGGGCGCGAGTCCGCCTTCCCAGCTACCGGCGGCTCTCTCTGCTCGCGTGATCCTTGGCTACTCGTCTCCATCTACGCGTTGCCCACCACGATAGGGAGCGTGAAGGGCCCCTGCAACGCAATCACCGTGACGGCGAAGACTTGGCCGAATGACGATCATCGACAGAGCTGCGCACACGCCGCTGTCCCCGGCATGTCGGCGACGGCTGAACTCAGGTCCTGGATCACTTTCCGTATCAAGCTGACGGACAGCCACCGGCAGGGCCGGGCGGACGCCGGGTCATGCGGCGAGGAGTACGCGCTTGCGCAGGAGGCCGCCGGCATGGCCAGCCCGATCGTGGAGACGCTCGAGCAGCAGAATGCGGGAACATCACCATTCTGGTTGTAGGCGCTCGGTAGGACCGGTACGACGGTCACCATGTACCGATGGTCGCCGCTCAACGATCGACAGCTGGCCTTGCTCACTCGCATTGGAGAGGGAACGGATCCCGTCACCTCGGCAAGCCCGGAACTCGCCCACACCGCGCGTGCCCTCAAAGGCCGGGGCCTCATCACCATGCCCAAGCACGGTGGGAAGTGGCGAGCGGAGATCACTGATGGCGGCCGCTTCTATCTGGAACACGGACACCACCCCGACCGGCCCGAGCCAGCCCCGCGCAAGCAACGACCATTAGCCGTCGAGCCGAAGCCAGAGGTTGCGCCCTCTCCCCGTCAGCGGGCGACACCCCCGCCCGAGGCGAAGCCAGCGCCAGCGCGCCCCGCGAAACCGCCACGGCAGTCGCCGGTGGAAATCGGCACTGCTTTGATCGCGGAGGTGCAGAAGGCCGGCCGGTTCCTCCGGATCCCGGATCCGAACGCCGAAGAGCGGGCCCGCTATCGCCGAGCGTTCGACGCCGCGCGGCAGTGCGCACCAAAGGGCTACCACCTGAAATACAGCGGTCGGGCGAAGGGAGACTTCTTCCTCGGCCTGCTGCGGGCGACGGGCGAGGACGACACCGAGTGGAACCGAATCCGCCTGGCGCGCAGCCGTGTGATCACCGACGTCGAGGACGTGATCGCAGCGGTCACCGCGGATCACAGCGCCTTCGAGATCTCGGACGAGGTCCTCCCACGGGTGCTTTCTCTCCTTCGGCTCCTCGCCGAGCAGGCCCTCGCGCGGCACGGCGATATCGCGGTGTCGAAGAAGCGCAGGCAGGTGCGGCCGCTGCTAACGGTCCACGGCAGGACGTACGAGATCAGATTCAAGGAACGGCAGAAGCAGGTCCGGTACGTGCCCACGCAGCCGGGCCGGCGGACGTACGAATGGCAGCGGGTCACCCCGGCCCACCGGCTCGAACCGTCCGGCGAGCTGGAGCTGCAGGTGGCCCAGCAATCGGGGTACAGCTACGGCTACCGCTACGGCTGGACGAAGGAATGGTCCGACACCGCCAAGAAGCCGTTGGAGGACCAGATCGACGCCGTCCTCCGAGCGCTGAAGGCCCGCGCGGAGGAAGAGGAGCAGGCCCGGCTGGCGCGGGAGGCGGAACAACAGCGTCAGCGGGAGGAGCGGGAGCGTCAGGAGGAGGAACGCCGCCTGCGAGAGGTCCAGGAAGAAGAGGAGCACCGCCGGCGGAAGGCGGAGAAGAAGGAGCGCACGCGGCGAGAATGGGAAGCGGCGGTCAGCGTCGCGACGATCAAGGCAGTGGACGCCGTACGGGTCGACCGGTTCGGCACCGCCTTGGCGCAGTGGCGGGCCGCAGGGGAGATGCGGGCCTTCTGCGCCGCGCTCGACGAGGCCGCCTCCACCTCGGACGACGCCCACGAAGCCGAGCGGCTCCGCGAGTGGTCAGCGTGGGGGAAGGCGGAGGCTGACCGGCTCGACCCGACCGTGGCTGGCAGAAGCCTGACCGGCCACAGCCTCCACGCCGAACCCACGGGCGACCAGCTGCGGCCGTTCCTCGACGGCTGGCATCCGCAGCGGCCGGAGAAAGAGAAGCCTCCGAAGCAGGAAGAACCCAAGGCGGAGGCCGAGCCGCCCAAGCCGGCGCCGGAGCGGTGGCGCGGCTTCACCGACGAACGTCTGGATCAAGGCTGGAGATATGGACCCCGAGGTCGCGCTCAATGGTGGAGGCGATGACGCCGTGCCCGCGGTCGCGTAGGGCCTTCACCGATTTCTCCACGAGCTTCCCGAGCCGGACGACCTCCTCGCGCAGGGCGACCAGCTCGTCGTAGCGCTCGGCCTTGTCCTGACCACACCACTCACGGACGGTCCGCAGGACGGCCGCTTCCGCGTCCAGCTTGCGGTCGTCCCGGCGGCTGTAGGAGTACCAGGAGGACTGCGTGCGCTCCTGATCGATGGCCTGCTGCCTGCGGTCCACCTCCGGAAGGATGTCCTCGGCAAGACGCCCGGCCACGAGGCGCGCGATGCGCTCAGTGACCGGCCACCCTGCCAGACACCTGCTGTAGCGGTTCTCGTAGACCATCGGATCGCCTCGCAGCTCCGCGGGATCCATGCCGACAAGGGGAGCGCTGCCGTCGAGACTGCCCATCTCCAGGATCCCTGCGTCCGCGACACTGCGCCGCAGCCGCAGCTTGCTCTTCGGGCGGACGAACCCGAGGATCAACCGTGCGGCCTCGAAGTCGGCACTCCCCCGCACATGCCGCGACGCCTCGGCCAGAGCGAGCTCGCTCGCGTCGTCCGCACGAAACGCCGCGACGTCCTCCCAGCGCGCCACGAGGGAAGTCGCGTCGACCCACTCCTGCAGTCCGGCGTCGTCACCGTCGAGGAACCGCACGTGGAGCCAATCAGCCCGGCCACGACCGCCTACCCGTACTACCTCGACCCGACGAACCGGGCCGCCCAGCTCCTTCGGCCTCGCTCGGTAGGCCCAGTGCTCACCCATCTCCATGGGTCCATTGAGCCAGGGCTGTTGATCCGGCTGCCCGGCGATTGCCAAAACCAGCAGATGGAACTGAGCGCCACGGAGGTTCCTTCAGGGGCGATCAGGGGCCCAATACCTGTGCCATCTGCAGTCGAGCGACGCGTTGAATCTTCCTGGCGGGTACTCAGCGTCCACGCGTCCCGGTCGAGGCGGGCCACGGCCGTTCCCTCTACTCGTACGTCTTCTTCCACCGCTCCCGATGCCGGCGGTCACCCTGCCCCAAGCCGTTTACCGCACCGAGTGACACCAGCGAGGCGCCGTTGTTCCACAACCCGAGGTGATCACGGTGGACGGCGAGGATGTCGTTCTCCGTGGCGAACTTCTCCGCCGGCCCGCTGAAGTACGTCGTGGCCACGAAGATCGCCACGTCGACCTTGAAGTGCACCTTCGCTCCGAGCAGGTCACGGATCTCCCGGCTGGGGATCTTGCTCTTGGGCGTGTACCGCTTGCACTGGATCACCATGCTCCGCCCATCGGGGAGGCACCCCAGCACGTCAGCCCCGTTGTCGTGCGAGCCACCGACCCGCCGCACGTCGGTGCACCCGTCTCGTCGGCACAGGTCCACGACGAAGTCCTCGAACTCCGTCCCCGTCATTACGTCGACCTCGGCCAGCGTCCGGTGTCCAGCCTTCACGGCCTCGTCATGCCTCCACTGCCGATCACCGCCCCGGATGAACCGATCGGTGCGCCACAACCACCACCCACAGCCGGCGACGCCACCGAGAATGAGCGCACCGACGAGATAGGGCCAGATCACGCTCCAGAAGGCCACCAGCACGACGATGCTCAGGGCCCCAGCCAGGGCTCCGATCTTGAGTCGCTGCTGGCGTCGCTTGCGCGCAGCCGATACCCGCCGCTTCCGTGCCGCCCCCATGACCCTCCCTGTAGTCCAGCACAGCAGGATCAAGGAGGAGGCACCGAACCGTAAGGGCGCCGATCAGCCAATGGCTGACAACCGGTCCTCCGCTCCTCCCGCCTATGAGGGACCGCTCATCCGCCCGGTAACAACGACCGATAACGCGACGGGCCACGCCGGCTCCCGCTCGTTCCCGATCACTGCCGGCGTCCATCTGACGCAAGCTGGGCAGCTGGGCGACATGGGCGCCCGATGCTTGCGCATCGCGACTCGAAGTCTGCTGGCAGCCACCCTCGCCCAAGTAGACGGGGGTGAGCTGGGAACGCCGTAACAGCAGCGACGACGAAGATGAGCGATGCCCACGGCGTATGCACACGGATCGTCGCGTGTTGCCCGCGGGTGTTAACGAAGCTTGTCTGGAACACATCCGGGGCTACGAGATCGATCGTGCTGAGCGCCCTCCAGTCGAGGTCAAGCTCAGCTACCGGATGGGCGAAGAACAGCCTCCGCAGGGTGATGGTCACCTCTCCCGCGCCGTCCAGCACCCACCGCGGTTGTGCATCGTGCTCCGCTTGACGACGCCGAGAGGAGTTGCCGAGCGCGGAGCCCACCAAACTGCCGATGACGAAGGCCGGACTACCGGCCGCGACCACGTTGCTGTGTTGATATCTCCCGTTTCCCAGGGCTCGCCAGGTCGAACGTTGCCCGGGCCCGACGGCAAGGGCGCAGTCTCCTTGAGCGAGCCGGGCGGTCGTGGCGACGAGTGGGCGGCCAGCCATTCGGCCTTCGAGGAGATCGGCGAGAATGTCGCACGTGTGCCACAGGTACTCGTCTAACGCAGACCAGGGTGGCCGATGTGCGTTCTTCGGCGGCGGCGCGAAAGGATTGGCCACTGTCACTCCGGCGTGTCTGTCAGAGGTCTCGATCGGCTGCGTAGCGCGATCAAGCCTAGTCAGACAGCGCAGCGAGCAGGGTGCCGTTCAACTGTTGACCGATTTCGTTCGCTCGGACTATCGGAGGAGGGGCAGGCACTGGCCTCATGCACCGAACATGACTGCGCCGTACGGGTGTTGCCGTGACAGTATGCTGCCCCGGTTCTGGCGCGGAGGGCAGGACTCGTCGCCCTGAACCTCGAACGGTGTAAGGGGGCTCAATGCAGCAGCTGTACGTCGTTGGCTTCGAGGTAGGCGTGGCGGGTGAGGGTGGCACCTCAGCCGCCTTCGATCGACTCCTGTCACATATGGAAGAGCACCTTGACCCAGGATCGACCGGGTTGTCAGCCACGGATCTCATGGTCGACAGCGGCCAGATCACGGTCCCTGGACACGGCCCTGGCAGGCCCGACCAGCACGTGACCTGGACCCCTGTCGCTGTCAGCAACGATGTGCGGGCCTTGCGGATGGAAATCGAACAGGACCTGCCTCGAGGCGGCCGGTTCCTATGTCAGCTGACTGCATCCCAATACGACGAGAAGACGCGCTTCCGTGTCGCAATGGGGCGGAAGAGTGGTGGCGTGCTCGCGCCAGCGACGGTGGAAGACCTGAAGCCGCCTCGCGCGCTCAACGGAATCATGGCTGATCCCGAACTCCATCGCGCGGAGGGTTCCGACAAGATCGCCGCAGCCGCGACGCCGGTCCTCGCCGCTCAGGTTCCCGCGGTGCTGGAGCGCCTGGGCAGCCCACAGAGGCGGCTTCCAGTCCTCGCCGTCTCATCAATCCGCATGATGGGGCCTTCGGATGCCTTCGCGCGCAAAGCCGCACGCCGTCTTGCAGGTCTAGCCCATGTGGTGGTGGTTTCGGGTTGGCTGGCCTTCGATTCCTTCAACACAAGCGTGGACCGAAGCCTGCTGCCCAGGGACGGTGCGCGGCTGTACTGGCCCACGCTGGAAGCCCGCAATCCATGGTGGGGACCGAGCGAACTCTGCGGCGACCATGAGGCGCTCCTGCGCACGATGATGCGACTCCTCGCCCCTCTCAGCGTTGTCGCACGAGGCAGGGACCGCCACTGGGACGCAGTCCGCTCAGCCGAGACGAACTCCATCCTCGAGAGCCTGGCAGGGGAAGCCGAGACCGAACAGATCGTGCTCCTGAAGGCAAAGCTGGCGGAGGAGCGGAGTCAGACCCTCAAGCTTCTCGAAGAAAACGAGGTGCTGGAGAGCAAGGTCGGCAGACTGGAGATCGACGTTGCGAACCTGGAGGCTCGCCTCGACGCCGAGGCGGCGCCTTCGCCTGCAGAGCCGGCTGAGGTGGCAGCACAGCACCTGGTCTCCGTCAGCCGCGACTTCTCCAGCGACTGGGACCGGTGGACCCAGGAATCCGGGGGAGCTCTCGTCTTCACACCAAACGCGAAGACGCAGTGGCGCAAGTGTTCGTACAAGGACTTCGAGCGTATGAGGGAGGCACTGGACTCGCTGGCCGCTCTCGCCAAGGCATGGAGGGGGAAGAAGAGTAGGGTCGGTGAATCCTTGGTCTCCTGGATCGGCAACCAAACGGCCTTGACCTATGCGCCTGAAGACGAACCACTGCGGATCAAGGGGCTGCACGAGTTCAACTTCGACGAGAAGACTTGGGATCGGCAGCCCCACATCAAGCTCGATGACCACACCAGCAAGGACCGGGTGGGCCGAATCTACTTCGCGATCGACGGCGAGGCATACCGCTGGATCGTCGACCACGTCGGGCTGAAGTTGTACGGCCTGTCCTGACCCGGTCGGCTGCGGAGCCGTAACGGGGGGACCGGCAGTAGAGGCCGAAGGGCTCGGCTGGTCTCAGTCCTGGTCTCATTCGCCCCCGTCCGGCCCGGTCCGGACAAGGCCACCGCGAACACTCCGTCGCAGGTCAGGACGCCTACGACCCTCGCCGGACCCCCGTACGAACATTTGGAAAGCGTGTTGGGGGCAACCCCTCACGAGTTCGAATCTCGTATCCTCCGCCATTGCTCTCACCGGGCAATTCGTTGAAGGGCCCCACCGTTCGCGGTGGGGCCCTTCGACGTTGGTGGTCGTGGTGCGCCGGGATCCGAAGCCGTCCGGGATTCACAGCCGGCTCACGGCCTGCGACGATCCCTCGCGCGCACGACCGCTCTCCACCGCGGTGCCCCTCGGGCCCGCCCTCAATGCCGTTTCTCCCTCAACTCGTCTCCGGCAGAGCCGTAGGATCGGCGAGGCAGCTGTCGCCGCGAAGAGATCGCCGGAAGGCGTGCGCGCCGCGCCGGCGGTCGACTTCGCTGCTGATGCCGGGGAGGGGCCCAGTGGAGGGGACACGCATTGTCGGCCGCTATCGGCTGATCGAACTCGTCGGCGAAGGCGGCATGGGCCAGGTGTGGCGCGCCTACGACGAGCGCCTGGGCCGGGAAGTCGCGGTGAAGACCCTGACAGCCGGTGGGAACGAACCGGACCCCCGTGCCATCGCTCGGTTCGACCGTGAGGCTCAAGCGGTCGCACGCCTCGACAGCCAGCACATCGTGACCCTGCACGACATCGGCTCGACCGAAGCAGAAGGTCGTGCACTGCTCTTCATCGTCATGGAGATGATCGGCGGACAGCCCCTCGACCACATCATCGAGCAGGGACTGCCGTCCCTCTCCGTGGCGGCCGGCTGGGGCGGTCAGATGTGTGACGGGCTCGCGACGGCACACTCGGCCGGAGTGCTGCATCGTGACATCAAGCCCGCCAACGTCATGGTCACGGCGCGTGGCGTCGTCAAGATCCTGGACTTCGGCATCGCCGCGTTCCTGGACACCACGTCACCCCACACGACGTTGACGGAAGTCGGGACGTCCGTCGGAACCCCGGCCTACATGTCTCCGGAGCAGGCCCATGCGGTTCCGGTGGACCACCGGAGCGACCTGTACTCCCTGGGCTGTGTGCTCTACGCCCTCGTCACCGGTCGCCCCCCGTTCTCGGCGGCGAACCACGTCGCCCTGCTCGTCAAGCACGTCACCGAGACCCCGGCACCCCCCGGGCGCTACCGGTCGGGCCTTCCGGCCGGGTGGGACGAGCTGATCCTCGCGCTCTTGGAGAAGCAGCCCGCGCACCGGCCGCAGAGCGCGGCGGAGGTGGCGCATCGCCTGCGCGGCATGAGCGCGGCCCGCCCGAGTCCTTCCGCGGGAACAGCGATCCGGAAGCTGGCACAGCGTCTCTGGCGATCGCCTTCGCCGGTGCGGATCCCGCCCTATCCCTCGTCGCCTCCGCCGGCCCCACAACGACGGCCGTTCGATCCTCGGGACGTCGCCGCAGCGGCTGCCGCCGCGCTCGACGGGGCGGTGCTCTCGGGCCTGCCTCCCTCGCCTCCGAGCGACGGCGCACCCCGGACCACCGCTGTGGCCGGCGAACAGGCCCGCGACATCACCGGCGGCAACGTCCCGCGTCAGTCGATCACCCGGCCTCTGCCACCCCCACCCCCCACCAAGGTCCTGCCGGAAGCGGAGGTGGCCGCGCTGTCCGGAGCTGAGGTGGCCGCGCCGTCCGGAGCGGAGTCCCGGTCGATGCCCGGGGACATCACGTACGCGCTGCCGTCGCTGGATCTGCTGGAGCGGGGTGGGCCGGGCAAGACGCGTAGTGCCGCCAATGACGCCGTGGTGGATTCGCTCTCCAACGTCTTCAGCGAGTTCAAGGTCGACGCGGCGGTCACCGGTTTCACCCGGGGGCCGACGGTCACGCGGTACGAGGTCGAGCTCGGGCCCGCGGTGAAGGTCGAGAAGATCACGGCGCTGACCAAGAACATCGCGTATGCCGTGGCCTCGCCGGACGTGCGGATCATCTCGCCGATCCCGGGCAAGTCCGCGGTCGGCATCGAGATCCCCAACAGTGACCGGGAGATGGTCAACCTCGGCGACGTGCTGCGGCTCGCGGCCGCGGCCGAGGACGACCACCCGATGCTGGTGGCGCTCGGCAAGAACGTCGAGGGCGGCTACGAGATGGCCAACCTGGCGAAGATGCCGCACGTCCTGGTCGCCGGTGCCACCGGCTCCGGCAAGTCCTCCTGCATCAACTGCCTGATCACTTCGATCATGATAAGAGCGACCCCCGAGGACGTCCGGATGGTCCTGGTCGACCCCAAGCGGGTCGAGCTCACCGCCTACGAGGGCATCCCGCACCTGATCACCCCGATCATCACCAACCCGAAGCGGGCCGCCGAGGCCCTGCAGTGGGTGGTGAAGGAGATGGACCTGCGCTACGACGATCTGGCGGCGTTCGGCTACCGGCACATCGACGACTTCAACCAGGCCATCCGGGACGGGAAGATCAAGCTGCCCGAGGGCAGCGAGCGGGAGCTCAAGACGTACCCGTACCTGCTGGTCATCGTCGACGAGCTCGCCGACCTGATGATGGTCGCGCCCCGGGACGTCGAGGACTCGATCGTGCGCATCACGCAGCTCGCGCGGGCCGCCGGCATCCACCTCGTGCTCGCCACCCAGCGGCCGTCGGTGGACGTCGTCACCGGTCTCATCAAGGCCAACGTGCCCTCCCGGCTCGCCTTCGCGACCTCCTCCCTCGCCGACAGCCGCGTCATCCTGGACCAGCCGGGCGCCGAGAAGCTCATCGGAAAGGGTGACGGACTGTTCCTGCCGATGGGTGCCAACAAGCCCGTCCGCATGCAGGGCGCGTTCGTCACCGAGGCCGAGGTCGCGGCCGTCGTGCAGCACTGCAAGGACCAGATGACCCCGGTCTTCCGGGAGGACGTCACCGTCGCCACCCGGCAGAAGAAGGAGATCGACGAGGACATCGGCGACGACCTCGACCTGCTGTGCCAGGCGGCCGAACTGGTCGTCTCCACACAGTTCGGCTCCACATCGATGCTCCAGCGCAAACTCCGCGTCGGCTTCGCCAAGGCCGGACGGCTGATGGACCTGATGGAGTCACGGAACATCGTCGGACCTAGTGAGGGGTCCAAGGCGCGCGAGGTGCTCGTCCCGCCCTATGAGCTGACCAGGGTGCTCGCCCTCATCCGCCGCGATGCGGGGCGCAGCGCCTGAACCGCGCATCCGCGGCGATCCGGGACGCAGCGTCCGAACCGCCGGGGAGGATCAAGGCGCGGGCGAGGATCAAGGCTCGGGCGTGGAGACCACGGCCCGTTGCGACATTCGGTCGCGGACGGCGCTCGTGCCGCCGGGATCCTGGTGCTCCCGGGGTCGATGATCCCCTGCAACTCGTCGACAGGGCCCCGCTGCTTGCAGCGGGGCCCTTCGGCGTTGCCGGGGTCGGTCAGTGTTCCCCGGCGGGGAGGCCGGCTTCGAGGAGGTCGAAGACGTACGTGGCCTCCGGGGCCACGGTGGCGGCGATCCGGGCATTGGGCTCCCCGGCGAGCGTGAGTTCCTGGATCCGTTGGAACAGCAGGCGGTGGGCGGCGCCGAGGAGTGCCGCAGCGGCCCGGGGGGCGATGGCCGGGCGCTCGGGCGAAGGGTCGGCGGGGACGTCGGCCGCGAGGGCCTCGGCGAGGGCCTCCTCGCGCAGGTCGTGGAGTTCGCGCAGGCGGGCGCTCAGGGTGGGGCTCTCGGCGATCATGCGGGCGAACTCCGGTCCGGCGAAGCCCGCGACGGGGTCGCACCGCTCCACCGCGGCGGCGAACTCGCGCCGCAGCACGGTGAGCGCCGATTCGCCCGCGGCCCGGTCGGCGACCGCGCGGGCCAGGGTCGCGGTGAACGCCTCGTGGTGGTCGAGAGCCAGGTCCTCCTTCCGCGGGAAGTAGTTGGTGACCGTCTTCTTGGCGACGCGGGCCGCCGTGGCGATCTCGGCGATGGTCGTCTGCTCGAAACCCTGCTCCATGAAGAGGCGGGTGGCGTGGTCGGAGATCAGCTGCCTGGTCTCCTGCTTCTTGGACTCGCGGAGTCCCATGCTCTCGGTACCCATGAGCGAATCTTACACGCGACGTAAAAATATGCTTGACGCACTCGCGCCGTCGTGCGTAAAGTTACACCCGTCGCAAAAATCGCCTCGTAGAACCAGAGGGAAGAGGTCGCGCATGCCGCATCTGCCGAAGCTGGATCCCGCCACGTTCAGCACCGCGAAGCTCGCCGCCGCCGTCGGCGGGCAGGACACGGGGCCGGCGCCCGTCACCGCCCAGCGGCGCCCGCTCCGCGAACTGCCGCGCACCGGCCACCGCGGGGCGCCCACCGCCACCCGCAACCGGATCCAGGCGCCGCGGCGCACGTACTGAGACCCGGCCCCGCCCACCTGGCCGCTTGACCGCTTGATTTCTTGACCGCTCCACCGCTCCACCGCTCGACCACCTGATCGCCTGATCGCCTGCCGCCTGACCAGCGAGGAGTCGCCGTGAACGTCTCAACCTCCACCCTCTCCCTCACCGTCGCCGACGTGGACGCCTCCCGCGAGTTCCTCACCACCCACCTCGGCTACCAGGTGGCCATGGCCGCCGACGGCTTCGCCTCGCTGACCCGCGAGGACGCCGCCGTCGACATCGTGCTGCTCAGCCGGGGCACCGAGGTACTCCCGCCCGAGCAGCGCGACCAGCAGGCCGCCGGCCTGATCCTGGCGCTGACCGTGACCGACCTCGCGGCGGAAGAGGCCCGCCTGCGCGCTGCGGGCGCCCCCATCACGATGCCGCTGCGCGAAGAGCCCTGGGGCGAGCGCCTGTTCCAGCTGACCGACCCCAACGGCGTCGTCGTCCAGCTGGTCGAATGGGTCACGCCCTCCGCCGCACACGGCACGACCGAGTAGGAGACCCCCGCGATGCGGGGAACGCCGGTGGGCCGGGACGCTGATGCGTTCCGGCCCACCGGCGTACGTGCGTTCCGCCCGCCTACACGGGGCAGGGGCGGTACTCGAGGCTGAGCTCGCGGTCGACGGCGTAGCTGGTCCGCATCGACGCGTCGATCACCTGCTGCCAGGAGCCGTACTTGGCGTACAGCTGGTCCGCGGTGGGGCCGAGCGGGTTGCCGTACTTGGCGACGTTCCGCTCCTCCAGGATCCGGACCTCCTCCCGGGTCATACCGGCGCGGGTGATCTCCTTGGCCTGGTTCCGCATGTCGACCAGCTCCCGGGCGATCTCCTCGTCCGTGGCACCCGCCTCCCGCATGGCGGCCTCCGTGCGGTGCATGTCCTCCAGGAGCCCGTGGTACCGCATCCGGGTCCGCTGTGCCTCGACCTTCTCGTCCATCGGCAGAACGCGGATCCGGCACACGACCGGGTCGGCGCTGGGACAGGGATCGTCGGCGGATACAGGCCGGGCGAGCGGCGCCGTGATGACGGAACCGCATGCCTCCACGGCGCCGGCACCGGATGAACCGGCGGTGGCCAGGAGGGCGACGGCGGCCACGAGTGGCAGAAGCGCTCGGCGCAGCCTGGAGGACGAAGAGGACGGGGAAGGGGAAGGGGAATTCGGCATGCGGGCATCTTTGGGGACGCCGCCGCACCCCCTCGCGCAGGCGCACCGATGATCACCCCTACGGGGCGCCGGGAGGGTGAGCCGGCCGCGCAGCGGGCGGCTGTGCGGGGCTAACACGACGTCACCGGCGACCAGTTCGCCACCCCTGAAGGTGCTGCGGGTTCCACGGGGCCGCGTTCACTGGATCGGGGGGTGATGGGAGGGAGGGACGTTACTGCGACCACCGGTGTGTAGTGATGTCGATACTTTCTGTGATGACCAGTCGGCTCGACCAAACAGGGGTTATCGATGAGGAAGTTCGCTACGGCGGTGGTGGCCGCGGGGCTGTTCTTCGGGGGGATGGGGGTGGCGGTGGCGGACTCGTGGCATTCCGTCAAGGATCCTCTGACAACCACGGGAGCCCACTTTGAAGACGTGGAGTACAGGTGGGAACCAGCAGGAGAGAAGCACGGAGCGTTTCGTTTCAGGGGTTCCTTGCGTGACGGCAACTACTCCGACGGCCACAACACCTACGTGGAGGTGAGGGCACACTCCTACGGATGGCAGCGATTCAAGGGCGTACAGAAGAGCAGCGTCCAGCTGGAGAACATCGTCTACGACGGCGCGACTCGCTACACGAATTCAGCTGACATGCGAGTGTGCCGGGACCGCGGGTCGCTACGTCCGAACAACTGCTCGCCGATTCGCCCCTTCAAGCGCTAGCAGTCAACGGTTCGGGGAGCCGTCGACCAGCGGCTCCCCTCGTCAAAGGGAGTGCGAACCACGATGGACGTCATCCTTCGCGCCGACGGCGTGGATCTCTTCTACGGCACTCAGCAAGCTGTAAGCAATGCCGACTTCACACTCAAGCGCGGTGAAGTTGCCGCCATCATGGGCAGCAGTGGGTCGGGCAAGTCGTCGTTGCTGTACTGCCTTGCCGGCGTTCTACCTCCCACCAACGGCACTGTGACCTTCGACGGGGTGCAGCTTTCGACGCTGCCCGACGGGGAGCTGAGCGCCATGCGTCGTACCCGCCTCGGGTTCGTATTCCAGTACGGGGAGTTGCTGCCCGAACTGACCGTCGAGGAGAACGCGGCGCTTCCCCTCCGGCTCGCCGGGATCAGCAAGACGCATGCCCACGCGGTGGCCGCCCAGGTACTGGGGCGGCTCGGGATGGGTGATCTGTTGCGGCGCAGGACCTCGAAGCTGTCGGGGGGCCAGAGTCAGCGCGTTGCGGTTGCGCGGGCTCTGGTCCACCGACCGGACGTGGTGTTCGCGGACGAGCCGACCGGGGCACTCGACAGCGCCAACGCGGCTGCTGTGCTGGAGGAGTTTCTTCAGCTGGCGCGGAGACAGAAGACGGCCGTGATCATCGTGACGCACGATGCCGACGTCGCCGCGAGGGCCGATACGCAGTACACGATGTCGGACGGCCTCCTGTCTCAAAGGGTGGCTGTGTGAACGCGTTCACCCTCGGACTTCGCCTGCTGTGGGGCAGTGGGCGTCGGGGAAGGGCCCGCTTTCTCTTGATGGCACTCGGCTCGGCGCTCGGAATCTCCTGCCTTGCGGCAGTCCTCGCCATTCCGTCGATCCTCACAGCTCATGACGCTCGCACGGCCGCTCGTGAACCGAACCCAGGCACAAGTAACGTTCTGTACCAGGAATTTCGGGATCCGTATGGTTCACGGCCACTCCATCGGGTCTTCGTGGCGCAGACGAGTCCTGGGCCCACCCCTGTACCCCCGGGTATCAAGAAGCTTCCCGGTGCCGGTGAAGCAATCATCTCACCGAAGCTCGGTGAGATCCTGGCTACACACCCGGGGACAGCCGGTCTCGTCCCCGGCCGCGTGACCGGCACCATCACGCCGGAGGGATTGGGCGACTCCGAAGATTTGTATGCGTACATCGGCACCACTCCAGCGACGCTGACCGAAGCAGAGGAACTGGGCAGCTTCGGCACCAGCCAGTCGTGGCGTCAGATCGTCGAGCCGACGACGCTCAATATCTTGCGCTTCACCCTCGGGTGCATCGTGCTGTTACCACTCGTCATCTTTCTCTCCGTCTGCGCCCGGCTCTCCGGAGAGTCACGCGCCCGACGGCTCGCTGCCCTCCGGCTCGTCGGACTCAGCATGAAGGACACCCTGCGGGTCAACGCCGCGGAGAGCGCCGCCGCCGCCCTGCTCGGGGCCGTACTCGGGATCGCGGGGTACGTCGGGGCCAACGAGGTGATGGCACGGGTCGGATTGCCCGGGCTGCACTGGTACCCGGCCGATGGCCGGCCCTCAGTGGCGACCCTGGCCGTGTGCCTGCTCGGGTGCCCGGCGCTCGCATGGTTCGTGGGGCAGTTCAGTGCGCGGCGGGCCGCCCTGTCCCCGATCAGTGTGCGGCGTACGGGAGAGCGCAAGCCTCCGAAGAAGTTCGGGATGCTGCTGCTAGTCCCTGGCCTCGGCATCATCGGGGGGTACTGCGTGCTCAGCGTGGTGGGGCGTGACCCCTCAGGAGGGTCAGCCAATTCGGTGCTGGTACCCGGTGCCGTGCTGTTTACCGGAGCCGGGCTCGTCTTCGGGTTGGCGCCGATCACGGCGTGGCTGGCGCGGCGGCTGGCAGGATCAGCAGACTCATTGCCAGTGGTGTTGGCGATGCGGCGTACGGAGGTCGATCCGGGAGCATCATTGCGGGTGGCCACTGGGCTTGTGCTGCTGGTGTTCGGAGCCTCACTCACTCACGGCGTGCTAGTCGAACTGGATCAAGTAGGCCGCCCTAGCAACCCCGTCCAGGAGTACAGCCTGCCGTTCTCCCAGCTGAGCACCCATCAACAGGTGGAGACGGCCCGGGTGGCAGATGTGCAGGCCCATGCGATGTCTTCGGCCTCGTGGTACGAACCCTCTGGGAACCGCCCTTCTCGAACCCTGGCCGTAGTTGCCACATGCCGGCAGCTCGATGCCTTCGTGGAGGAGGCGGAAGGATGCATGGAGCACAAGGTGCTGCGAATCCGTGATCGGAACTTCTCTGTCGACGCAGATGCCCTGCCAGGCAGAAAGTTCCCGTTCTTGCTGAGCAATGGCCGAAAGCTCGACGTCACCGTCCCAGAGGCGAGTGTCACGGTTCGCGCCTACCAGCCGTCGAACTTTTCCGGACCCAGCCTGCTCATTCCACCATCGTTGATCCCCAAGGGAACTGTCCTCTCCCAAGGAAATCTCGTTCTTCTCAGCGACGCCGACCCCGCTACCATCCGTTCCGTTCTCGACGGCATCGGGGCCATCGCGCCCACCTCCTCCGTCGAGCCCGTCGGGATCGTCATCGACTCGCTCGCTCAGCTCACCGTCATCCGGAGTCTGCTGGCCGTCGGGATGGTGCTCGGGCTTGTCATCGGGGTGGCCGCGTTCGTGGTGTCCGTGGCCGATCGGGCCATGGAGCGGCGGGGGCAGGTGACTGCGCTGGCCTTGTTGGGGGCTCGGGCGGGGACGTTGCGGGGGGTGCAGGTCATGCAGGTGTTGTTGCCGCTCGTGGTGGGGTTGGGGGCGGCGATCGTCACCGGGTGGCTTGCCGAGTCCAGTTATCTGATCACCGGGGGTGGGGCTGTGCACTGGGACTGGGACGGGTTGCCGTTGCTGTTCGTCTGTGCGCTCGGGGTGCTGCTCGCCGCCGCGCTCGCTTCCGTGCCGATGGTGCGGCGGCACATCGATCCCGAGCACATTCGGCGGGATTGAGGTTGCCGCGCCGATGAGTTTTCGGTGAGGTGGGGGTCCTACCTTGAGTTGCCCCGCCCACACCGAGGAGATTCCCGTGGCCGAGAACGTCGTCAAGGGTCCTGCCAGCTACTTCCCTTCCATCGAGAAGAAGTACGGGCGGCCGGTCTCCGAGTGGCAGGAGCTCATCCGTTCCTCGCCGCTCACCAAGCACATGGAGCTGGTCTCCTGGTTGAAGGCCGAGCACGGGCTGGGCCACGGGCACGCGAACGCGCTCGTGGCCCACACGCTTGCCGAGGGGAAGTAGCGGCACCTGCTCACGCGGCCAGTTCATGGGCCGTGCGGGCGTTCACCCGCGCCGTCAGCGCGAGCGTCGCCGCCGCTGTGGCCGTGCCCGCCACCAGGGCCGTCCACCACAGGGCCGACGGGCCCAGCGTCGTGTACGTGGCGACCCCCAGGGTGAGCGCCGCGAACCGGGCCACTCCCCACGTCCAGCTGAACGCCCCCTGGTAGCGGCCCCTGGCGTGTGCCGGGGCCAGGTTGGCCACGACGCCCGCCGCGATGCCCGCGACGACCACCTCGCCCAGGGACCAGACGACGACCGACACCGTGTAGCCGACGATCCCGTCCGCCAGACCCGTGAGCGCCACTCCCACCGCGATCAGCGTGCTGCCCGCACTCTGCACCGCCAGCTGCGGGAGCCGGGCCAGCAGGGCCGTCGCGAAGGGCTGCACCGCCACGACCAGGATCGCGTTGACCGCCGCCATCGCCCCGTACACCGCCGGCGACAGGCCGCTGTCGTGGACCGCCAGCGGCAGGGCGACCTCGGTGAGCGAGTACACGAAGAGCTGGACCCCGAAGAGCGGCAGCAGGAGCAGCGCCAGGCGGTCGCGGAGTACCACCCCGTATCCGATGCCGTCCTTCTTCGCCGTCTCGGACCCCGCCCTCTCGGCATTCCCTCCGGACTTCCCCTCCGCCGTCCCGCGCTTCGGCTCCGGCAGGCGGACCGCCACCACCAGTGCGTACAGCAGCATCGAGCCCGCGTCGACCGCGAAGAGCAACCAGTAGCCGTGTGCGGCCAGGTAGCCGCCGAGGATGCCCGCCACGGCCGTGCCGATGTTCACTCCCCAGCCGAACAGGGCGTACGCGCGCTGCCGGCGCTCGCTGTCCACGGCGTCGGCGAGGAGCGCGTACGCCGCCGGTGACACCGTGCTGCCCGCCGCGCTGATCAGCAGCGCCGCCGCTGCCATCGTCCATACGCCGGGGGCCAGGAACAGCGCGCCCTGTGCCGCCGACGCGCCGATCAGGCCGATCAGCATCGTGGGGCGGCGTCCGATCCGGTCGGCCAGGATGCCGCCCACGGCCGGGCCCAGGAGGTTGCCCGCGCCCAGCGCTCCCAGGACGTACGAGGTCTCCGTGCCCGTCACTCCGCGCGCGGCCAGGAAGAAGACCAGGAACGGGGTCACGAGGTAGCCGAGCCTGTTGACGATCGTTCCCGCGAAGATCGTCCACACGACGGGCGGCAGCCCCTGGAAGGAGGACGGGATGAACGACGGAGTCCGGGGAGCAGTCCCGGAGGGGGTGCGAGTTGGCATGCTGCGAGCCTGCTCGGACATCCCCCGCTCCTCCATTGATTAAGCTCAGGCCGAATCCAATCTCCTCTCACGCACTCCCCTCACGCGCTCCTCTCACGCATTCCTCTCGCGCGCTCCTCTCGCAGCTAGGACGTGGAACCTTGGAATCCGGGCTCAGCTTCTCCGCCGCCGACCTCGCCCAGACCCGTTTCGCCGTCTCCCCCATGTGGGAGGTCGTCACCAGCTACCGCGTCCTCGTCGGCCGGCCGGACTCCGCCCCCCATCGGCGCTGGGCCGCCCAGGTCCGGCCCCGGATGGCGCGGGCCGGGCTCGACCGGGGGTGGCTCGCCGCGCTCGTTCCCGGGCGCGGATACCTCGCCGACTTCCTCAACCCCACCCCCTCCGGGCCCTTCCCCACCCTCGACGCCGAGCTCGACGCCATCCGCCGCACCCCCGCCGAGCAGGTACGCAACGACCTCCGCATGCTGGCCGAGGAGGGGGATCCCGATGCGAAGCTCCGGCTTCTGCAGGACGATCCGCCGGCCGCCCTCCACAAGGTCACACACGAGATCGAGACCTACTGGGAACTTGCCCTCGCCCCCTACTGGGCCCGGATCCAGCAGGTACTGGAAGCCGATGTCTTCCACCGGGCCCGGCAGGTCGCCGAGCACGGTTCCGCCCGGGTCCTGAGCGAGCTCCACGACACCGTGCGATGGGACGACGGCACCCTGCGGCTCGTACGGCGGCACTGCTCGCTCAGCCGCGACCAGGCCGGGTCCGGGCTGCTGCTCGTCCCCTCCGTGTTCGCCTGGCCCCGGGTCCTCACCCGGTCCGTCCATCCCGACCCTCCCCAACTCGCTTATCCGGCACTGGGGTTCGGTGCCGTCTGGGAGCCCCGTACCGCCGACGCCACGGAAGCCGTCGCCGCCGTGCTCGGGCGCTCCCGAACCCTGCTCCTCACCGAGCTCGACACGCCCTCCTCCACCACCCGACTCGCCGCGCACTGCGGACTGTCCGCCGCCGGCGTCTCCCAGCACCTCATCGCCCTGCGGAACGCCGGCCTCGTCACCGCCCACCGCAGCGGCCGCTCCGTCCTCTACGCCCGCACCGCCGTCGCCGACCAGCTCCTCAACCCGTAGGGGATCATGGAGAGATGACTCCTTCCTCCTGGTCGGAACGGTTCGTGACACGTGACGGGGTACGGCTGGCCTGCCGCGACTGGGGCGGCTCCGGGCCCGACGTACTCCTCCTCCACGGGCTCGCCGGGCAGGCCGGCGAGTGGGACGACACGGCGCGACTCCTGCGGGACTCCGGCCATCGCGTCGTCGCCCTCGACCAGCGCGGGCACGGCGGCAGCGAACGGCACCCCGAGGACGTCTCGCGGGCCGCCTACGTCGCGGATGTCGTCGCCGTCGTCGACCGACTCGGGCTCGAACGTCCCGTGTTGATCGGACAGTCGATGGGCGGAAGCACCGCTCTCCTCACCGCCGCCGCCCACCCCGGTCTGCCGCGCGCCCTCGTCCTCGTCGAGGCCGGTCCCGGCGGGGCCGACCCCGGCATCCAGAAGCAGATCGGGGGCTGGTTGCGGGCCTGGCCGGTGCCGTTCCCCTCGCGAGAGGCGGCCGTCGCCTACCTGGGCGGCGGGACGGATCCCGTGGGGGAGGGCTGGGCCCGTGGGCTCGACGAGCGTGCCGACGGGTTGTGGCCGCGCTTCGACCCCGAGGTCATGGTGCGGTCCCTCGACGACCACGCCGCCCGCGCCTTCTGGGACGAGTGGACCGCCATCACCTGCCCCACACTCGCCGTCCTCGGGCAGGGCGAGCGGGGCGGAATCATCGACGGCGAGGAGTACGCGGAGATGGTCCGGCTCCGGCCCGCGCTGCACGGCGCCAGCCTGCCGGGCGCCGGCCACGACGTACACCTGGAGCGGCCCGGGATCCTGCACCGGCTCGTCGTCGACTTCCTCCGCAGCGACGCCCTCCAGGCCGGCCCGCACACCCCTTGCCTTGGAGCGCACTCCAATTCCTAGAGTGCGCGCATGCGCTATCGGGTACTCGGCGGGACCGGGTTCGAAGTAAGTACGTACTGCCTCGGCACGATGATGTTCGGCGCCGTCGGCAATCCTGACCACCAGGACTCCGTGCGGATCATCCACGCGGCCCTCGACCAGGGCATCAACTTCGTGGACACCGCCGACATGTACTCCGCCGGCGAGTCCGAGGAGATCGTCGGCAAGGCACTGCGCGACTCCCGTCGGCGGGACGAGACCGTGCTCGCCACCAAGGTGTACTTCCCCTTCGGCGGCGAGGGCCCCAACCGGGGCGGTCTCTCCCGTCGTTGGATCACCCGCGCCGTCGAGAACAGCCTCAAGCGGCTCGGCACCGACTGGATCGACCTCTACCAGGTCCACCGGCCCGACCACCGCACGGACATCGAGGAGACCCTCGACGTCCTCGGCGACCTCGTCGGCCAGGGGAAGATCCGGGCGTTCGGCTGCTCCACCTTCCCCGCCGAGGACATCGTCGAGGCCCACGCCGTCGCCGAGCGGCGCGGGCTGCGCCGCTTCCGCTCCGAGCAGCCGCCGTACTCGCTGCTCGCGCGCGGCATCGAGGCCTCCGTCCTGCCCGTCGCCCAGCGGTACGGGATGGGCGTCCTGACCTGGTCGCCGCTCGCCTCCGGCTTCCTCACCGGCAAGTACCGCAAGGGCCGGCCGATCGACCTCACCAGCGGGCGCCCGGCGCTCACCCCGCACCGCTTCGACCCGACGCTTCCGGGCAACGCCGCCAAGCTCGACGCCGTCGAGGAGTTCGTCGCCCTCGCCGACGAGATCGGCTGCTCCCTGCCCGAACTCGCGATCTCCTTCGCCGCCTCGCACCCGGCCGTGACCTCCGTCATCATCGGGCCCCGGACGATGGAGCAGTTGGAGGGGCTGCTGAAGGGCGCGCCCGTCGTCCTCACGGACGAGGTCCTGGACCGGATCGACGCGATCGTGCCGCCGGGGACGAACCTCTACCGCGCGGACGGCGTCTGGCAGCCGCCCGCCCTGACCGAACCCGCCCTGCGGCGGCGGCCGTTGGAGGAGCGGGCGGCGGGCTGAGCAGACTGGAGCCGGGGCCGGTCCGCCTCTTGAGGCCTCAAGAGACCTCAAGAGGCCTCAAGAGGCCGAGGTCGTGGCCGGTCGGCTCAGGTCGTGGGTTGCTGCGGTCGTGGGTTGCCGGCTCAGGCCGGGGATGGGTGGGACCGTGGACGGGTGCGACCGTCGCTGAGCGAGCCCGATCAGGTCGTCGCCGTGAACTGTTCCGTGCCCACCACCCTCAGCAGCGCGAGCCGCTCCCCCGCGTCCGTGCCCGGCGGTGGGGTGAACAGGACGAGCCGCTGCTCTCCCTCCGGGGCGAGCAGCACCTGGCAGTCCAGGTCCACCGTGCCGATCACCGGGTGCGCGACCCGCATCCGGCTGTTCCGGCGGACCGCCACCTCGTGCCGGTCCCACAGCTCCGCGAACTCCTCGCTCGCCCCGCACAGCCGCTCCACCAGCCGCGTCGCGGCCGGGTCGCCCGAGCGGCGGCCGAACGCCGCGCGCAGATCGGCGACATGGAGGCGGCTGTAGTAGGCGTGCTCCTCGGCCGGGTACGCCGTACGGGCCTCCGGGTCGGCGAACCAGCGCCACACCACGTTCCGGCCGTGCTCCGACACCGTGCACACCCCGCCGAGCAGCGCGCGGGCCATCGCGTTCTGCGCCAGTACGTCCCCCAGGTCGCCCAGGACCTGCGCGGGGGTCGTCGCCAGCTGGTCGAGCAGGTGGAGCAGGCCGGGTGCGACGTGGTCGCCCGCCATGGGTCCCGCCGGCGGGCGGTGTCCGGCCAGGAGGTGGAGGTGGTCGCGCTGGTCCGTGTCGAGCCGCAGCGCGCGGGCGAGCGCGGCGAGCATCTGCGGCGAGGGCTGCGGGCCGCGGGCCTGCTCCAGGCGGATGTAGTAGTCGGCGGACATGCCGGCCAGCTGGGCGACCTCCTCGCGGCGCAGTCCGGGCGTACGGCGCCGGGGACCGGCCGGGAGGCCCGCGTCCTGCGGACGGACCCGGTCGCGGGAACGGCGTAGGAAGTCGGCGAGTTCACGGCGGTCGATCGTCATGCGGATCATCCTGCCGGAGGCCCGACCCCTCATCCAGGCCGTATCCAGGGACTGGCGATCCCAGGGTCGGAAGGGCTCTCCCGCCTGTTTCCGGTGGGCGGCAGAGTCTTCGGTGTCAGCCAAGGACACCCCGCCCACCAGCACCGGGAGCAGAAATCATGGCCACCGTCACCGTCGGCACCGCCCGCGTCCACTACGACGTCGAGGGCTCGGGCGCCGGGCCCGCCCTGCTCCTCGTCCACGGCACCGGTTCCGGTGGCGCCGTCGTCAACTGGGGGCAGACCGCGCCCCGCTTCACCTCCGGCCGTACGGTCATCACCCTGGACCTGTCCGGCGCCGACCGGACCGTCGACGACGGCGGTCCGCTGACCGTCGAGTCGCTCGCCGCGCAGGTGATCGCGGTGATCGAGGACGCCGGCACCGGGCCCGTCGACCTGCTCGGGTTCTCCATGGGCTCCCCGGTCTCGGCGACCGTCGCCGCCCTCCGTCCCGACCTGGTCAACCGTCTCGTCCTGGTCGCGGGGTGGGCGTACACCGACGGCGACGAGTACCTGCGGAACCTGTTCACGCTCTGGCAGCGGCTCGGGGAGTTCGACCCGGCGGGGTTCGGGCGGAGCGTGACGATGACCGGGTTCAGCCGCGGCTTCCTCAACTCGATCGGCCGCGAGGGGGTCGAGGCGCTCATCCCGAACATGCCGCCCACTCCGGGCACCCTGCGGCACGTGGCGCTCGACCTGGAGGTCGACATCCGCGCGCTGCTGCCCGGGATCACGGCACGGACGCTGGTGGTGGGTTGCGCGCAGGACGCCACCGTCCCGGTGGAGAACAGCCGGGAGCTGCACGCGGCGATCGGCGGCAGCTCGTACGCGGAGATCGACGCCGGTCATGTCGTCTTCTTCGAGAAGGAGGACGAGTTCGTGAGGACGGTGACGGACTTCCTCGACTCGGGCGTCGGCTCCGAGGGCCTCGGCTCCGAGGGCCTCGGGTCCGAGGGCCTCGGGTCGGATGTCCTCGGGTCGGATGTCCTCGGGTCGGTTGTCCTCGGGTCGGATGTCCTCGTGTCCGCCGGTGCCTGAGGTCATCCTTGACCGCATGGGTGAGACGAGGGCGAGGACGATCGGGGCCGCCGAGCGCAGGGCGCGGCTCGGAGTGCGGCACCGGCTGGCGCGGGGCGCGCGGGCCGGGTCGGCGGAGGAGGTCGCGGGCTCGCTCGTGGCACTGCACGGGACGGACCCGGCGAGTGTGTTCCTCGCGGTGGGGGCGCGGCTGACCGAGAAGGTCGGGCCGGTGGCGGACGTCGAGCGGGCGCTGTACGAGGACCGGTCGCTGGTCCGGATGCACGGCATGCGGCACACGGTCTTCGTCTTCCCCTCCGCGCTGGCCCCCGCCGTACAGGCCTCGACGACCGGACCGGCCGCGGTCCGCGAACGCACCACGCTCCTCAAGCACTTGGCGGACGGCAGCACCTTCGACGCGGAGTGGCTGGCGGAGACCGAGCGGCTCGTTCTGGCCGAGCTGGCCGTGCGGGGCGAGGCCACCGGAACCGAACTCGGTGGAGCGGTACCGCGGTTGAGATCGACGTATGTGTACGGGAAGGGCACCCGCCAGGAGGGTGTCCAGTCCGTCGCGAGCCGGGTGCTGCGGGTGCTCGGCATGGAGGGGCGGATCGTACGGGGCCGGCCGCAGGGCACCTGGACGTCGAGCCGGTTTCGCTGGGCGCCCGCTGTTCCCCACTCCGCTTCCGACTCCGTTCTCGATCCGGCGGAGGCGCGGGCGGAGCTGATCCGGGGGTGGCTCGGGGCGTGCGGGCCGGCGACCGAGGCGGATCTGAAGTGGTGGACGGGGTGGAAGGTGACGGATGTCCGCGGGGCGCTCGCCGCCGTCGGGGCGGTGCCGGTGACGCTCGACGAGGGGACCGGGTACGTCCTGCCGGACGACCTCGACCCCGTGACGGACCGGGATCCGGGTCCTTGGGCGGCGTTGCTGCCCGCGCTCGATCCGACGCCGATGGGGTGGCAGGCCCGGGACTGGTACCTGGACCCGGAGCACCGGGCGGCGCTGTACGACCGCAGCGGGAACATCGGGCCGACGGTGTGGTGGGACGGCCGGATCGTCGGCGGCTGGGCGCAGCGCCCGGACGGCGAGATCGTCCACCGGCTCCTGACGGACGTGGGGGCGGCGGCGGAGCGGGCGATCGGGGCGGAGACGGAGCGGCTGGCGGGCTGGATCGGGGGCGGGGTCGGGGGCGGGGTCGGGGTCGGGTCCCCTTCCGATTCCGGGTCTCCTTCCGATTCCGGGGCCGAAGCCGGCTCCGATTCCGGGGCCGGGGGCGTACGGGTGACGCCTCGTTTCCGTACGCCGCTGGAGCGCGAGCTGAGCGGCTGATCGCGTCCCGGCGGCTCAGTGGCGCAGGTACAGGCCCGGGACGCCCAGGTCGGAGAGGCCGTCGAGGACCAGGTCGACGCCGACGGCGGCGAGCAGCAGGCCCAGGAGACGGCCGAGGAGCTCGATCGTGGCGTGGTGGGTGCGGCGCAGGACGCGGGCGAGGAGCAGGACGCAGATCAGGTCGAGCGCGATGACGGACACGTACGAGCCGACGACGGTCGAGCGCCAGGTGAAGGAGTTGCGGGCGGCCGCCTCGATGAGCACGGCGGTCATGGCGAGCGGGCTCACGACGTACGGCATGAGCAGGTCGCGCACGCCGCTGACCAGGTCGGGGGCGTCCTGGTGGGTGGTGCTGGAGCCGAGGTGGAGACCGAGGACGAGCCCGACGGCGTAGACGAAGAAGATGAGGCCGCCCGCGAGCTGGAGCGCGGGGGTGCTGATGTGGAAGACGTTCAGCAGCCAGGGGGCGGTGATGCCGACGACCAGGCCCACGAGGACGGCCGCGCCCGAGGAGATCAGGGCGATGGTCCGCAGCTGGCTCACGGAGTGGACCTGGGCGAGGCCGGCGAAGGCGAGGAGGACCTTCGGGGGGCCGACGACGGAGAAGAAGGTGATGAAGGCGGCGGAGTAGCTGAAGGCGTTCACACCGGAATCATGGTGCGGGCGGGTGATTTCTCCCGGTTCTGCGGCTGCTGTCCGCGCGGTGTCGAGAACCGGTCCTCGGCTCCGACTGTGCTGCGAGAGGCGGTACGGAGTACCGCAGCACCCCCCAGGAAGCAGAGAACGAGACGCGAGGAGGACGTCATGAAGTATCTGGTGATGGTGCAGGGCAGCCAGGCCGACTACGAGGCCATGGTGGGCCGCCCCACCGACAGCAGCCCCGCCTGGACCAAGGCCGACCTCACGGCGATGTTCGCGCACATGAACGCGATCAACGAGGAACTGACGGCGAACGGCGAGATGATCGACGGCCAGGGCCTCACCGCCCCGTCCTCGACCCGGTTCGTGACCGTGGACGGCGACGGCAAGCCGGTCGTCACCGACGGCCCCTACGCGGAGACGAAGGAGGTCATCGCCGGCTACTGGCTGCTGGACTGCGCCTCTCTGGAACGCGTCACGGAAATCGCCGCCCAGGTGGCCCGCTGCCCCCAGCCGGCCGGCGCCCCGGAGTACGCGGTGGTCGTCCGCCAGGTCGACGAGAGGGGCCCGAGCCAGGACTGACGGGTCCGAGCCAGGACCGGCCGGCCCGCGCCAGGACTCACCCGCTCCCTCGCACCCGGCACTGTCCGTGTCGGGTGCGAGGATCGCCCGCGTGGATATCGGAACACTCGACATACGACAGGTCACGGCTCCGGAGGACGTCTCCCCCGAGCTGCGGCACGAACTCGTCGACTGTTGGATCGAGGTGACCAACGCCGGTGGTGCGGCCGGTTTCCCCTTCCCTCCCATCGACGCGCGCCTGGCCGCCCCCGCGGTCGACTCCCTCGTCGCGGGCCTTGCCCCGGGGACGAGCCGCCTCGTGGTCGCCTCGCTCGACGACGAACTCGTCGGGTGGCTGAACGTCCGCCGCGACCCCTTCGAACTCATCGCGCACTGGGGGACGCTGCACCATGTCCAGACGCGGACGGGTCTGCGGGGCCTCGGCATCGGGGCCGCTCTCCTGCGTCGCGTACGGGAGATCGCCCGCGACGAGATGGGTCTTGAGCAGCTCCGTCTCGCCGCGCGCGGCGGCGTCGGCCTGGAGACGTTCTACGGACGCCTCGGCTGGAAGGAGATCGGCCGTTGGCCGGGCGCCCTTCGCCTGGCCCCCGGGGACGATCGGGACGAGGTCCTGATGGTCCTGGCCCCGCTCTGACCTCGGTCGGCCTCGTGCCCCGGTCGGCCTCGTGCCCCGGTCGGCCTCCTGCCCCGGTCGGCTCGTGGCGCAGTCGCCTCGTGCCGCGGTCGGCCGCTCAGTGCATCCCGTGCGGGCCGCCCGTCAGGTGGGGGCGGCCTCGGGGGATGAGGAACGGGGCGGCCAGGGCTGTGGCTGCCGCGGTGAGGGTGCAGAGGGTGTAGGCGAGGGTGAGGCCGTCGGGGGTGGGGGTCGTGGCGGTCAGTGCGACGGTGGAGACGGTCGCCACGCCG
The DNA here is from genome assembly GCF_036192275.1 of Streptomyces sp. NBC_00250. Taxonomy (NCBI): domain Bacteria; kingdom Bacillati; phylum Actinomycetota; class Actinomycetes; order Kitasatosporales; family Streptomycetaceae; genus Streptomyces; species Streptomyces sp. NBC_00250. The sequence goes on from NZ_CP108088.1 coordinate 4,527,628, forward strand.
ATGGAGCCGCCCAGCTCGTGGAAGGTGTTCACGATGCCGGAGGCGAGGCCCGCCTCGTGCGGGGCGATCAGGCCCAGGGCCGTGGTCGTCGCCGAGACGAAGACCGCGCCGAGGCCGAACGCCGCCGTCGCCAGGGCCGGGAGGAGAGTGGTCCACGGGCCGGAGTCGGGGCTGAGGAACACCAGCGGCAGGCAGCCCAGGGCCGCGATCGTCAGGCCGCCCGTCGCGCAGGCGCGCGGGCCCGCCGTGGCCACCAGCCGCGAGCCCAGGTGGGCGCCGATCGCCGTGGTGAGTGCCACCGGGAGGAAGAGCAGGCCGGTGCGGAGGGCGTCGAGGTGGTGGACGTGCTGGAGCTGCATCGAGCCCAGGAAGAAGAACGAGATCAGGAGCGCCGTCGCCACCAGCATGAGCAGCGAGCCCGCGACGACCGGTCGCCGGGTGAACATCCGCAGGTCCATCAGTGGCGTGCGGGCCCTTCGCTCGGCCGCCGCGAAAGCCCCGTAGAGCACGAGCGCCCCCAGGAGGGGCAGCAGGGTCGCCGTCGACGTCCAGCCGGAGTCGCCCGCCGTGACCAGGGCGTAGACGAGTGCGCCGGTCGCCGTCGTGACGAGCAGGGCTCCCGGGATGTCCAGGCCGCCCACCGTGGTGCGCTTCGCCGTCGCCGGTACGAACCTCGGGAGGGTCGCCAGGACCGCGAGGCCCACCGGGACGTTGACGTAGAAGATCCACGGCCAGCCCGGGCCCGAGGCGAGCGCGCCGCCGAGCAGGACGCCCACCGCCGAGCCCGTACCGCCGATGGCTGCCCAGACGCCGAGCGCCCTGGGCCTTTCGCGGCCGTGGAACATCGTCGTGACCAGGGCGAGTGCCGCCGGGGAGAGCAGCGCGGCGCCGATGCCCTGGGCGATGCGGCCGCCGAGCAGGACGCCGGCGTTCGGCGCGAGGCCGCACGTCAGGGACGCGGCGGTGAAGAGGGCCAGTCCGGTGAGGAGCACGCGGCGCGCTCCGAGGGCGTCGGCGAGCCGTCCGCCGAGCAGCATCAGCCCGCCGAAGCAGAGCGTGTACGCGGTGACGACCCAGGTCAGAGCGGTGCGTCCGAGGTCGAGGTCGGTGGCGAGCGCCGGTAGGGCGACGTTCACCACCGTCACGTCGAGGACCAGCATGAACTGGGCCGCGCAGATCAGCGCAAGGGCCTTCCAGCGGCGCGGGTCGGGCTGCGGGTGGTCAGGGGCAGGGGCCTCGGAGTGGGCCTCGGAGTGGGCGTGGGCAGGGGAGGGTGCGGTGTCGTCGGTGGGCATAACTGAACTGTACGGCACAGTACAGTTGAACTCAACAGTACAGTTCCGTTGGTAGGGTGGAGCCATGGACGCCCAGCCCGCACCGGCCGCCAAGCCCGCCCCCACCGGCCCCCGCGCCGCCCGCAAGCGGCAGGCCGTCGTACGGGCCGCGCGCGACCTCTTCCTCCGCGAGGGCTTCGGCGTCGGCATGGACGCCATCGCCGCCGAGGCGGGCGTCTCCAAGGTCACCGTCTACAACCACTTCGGCAGCAAGGAAGCCCTCTTCACCGCCGTGGTCGCGGGTGTCCTCGACGAGCCCCTGGCCGGTGACGGACAGACGGCGGGTGACGGACAGACCGGCGGGCCCGATCTCGCGCGGCTCGTCGAAGCCGACGGGCCCGACCGGCTCAAGGCCGCGCTCGTCGAGGCCGGTCGCGCCTGGGGGCGGGCCGTCCGCGCCGACGCCGAGGGCCGCGCCCTGCGCACCCTCGTCGCCACCGAGCTCCACCGCTTCCCCGAGCTGGGCCGCGCCTGGCGCGCACACGGCCCGGCCGGCCACCACCCCGCCGTCGCGGACGCCCTGCGCACCCTCGCCGACCGCGGGCTCCTCGACATTCCCGACCTGGAGGTCGCCGTCCTCCAGCTCTACTCGCTGCTCGTCTTCCCGCAGATGGTGTTCGAGCAGTACGGGACGGAGCTCGGCGAGGAACTGGGCGAGCGGCTCGTCGTGGACGGGGTGGAGATGTTCCTCCGCCGGTACGCCGCCGCCCCCGCGCCCGCGCCCACTCCTGCTTCGGCAGCCGCCCCCGCGCCCGCCTCCCCGCCCGCTTCCGAGCCCGCACCCTGACACAGGTGTCATCCTTGGTCTTCGACGGAGCCCCGCGCGGGGAGTAAATTACCCCCTGGGGTATCTGTGAGGAGTGGCTGTGGAACTGGATCTCGCTGGTGCGGAGCTCAAGGCGGTACTGAACCGGCTGCGCCGGGCCCAGGGCCAGATCTCGGGCGTGATCCGCATGATCGAGGAAGGCCGGGACTGCGAGGAGGTCGTGACCCAGCTGGCCGCCGCCTCCCGGGCCCTCGACCGAGCCGGGTTCGCGATCATCGCGACCGGACTCCAGCAGTGCCTGACCGACGTCGAGGACGCCCGCCGGAACGGTGAGGACCGTGACGCGATGCGGAAGCGACTGGAGAAGCTCTTCCTGTCGCTGGCGTAGGCCCGCCGGCACCTCAGAACCGCCGGACACACGTACCCCCGGGGGAGATCCCCCGGGGGTACGGCTCGTCTCCGGGCACCCGTCAGTCGACCGCGAGGCCCTTCAGGCGCTTCGCGAACGTCGTCAGGCGCCGCCCCTGGTAGCGGGCGGCCGCGAGGACGTTCTCCTCCGGGGCGCCGTTCGCACCCGGGTGCGCCGTGCCGTACGGGTTGCCGCCCGCCGCGTAGACCGCCGGGTCGGTGAAGCCGGGGGAGACGATGACCGAGCCCCAGTGGTGGAAGGTGTTGTAGAGCGCGAGCAGCGTCGACTCGTTGCCGCCGTGCAGGTTGTGCGCGCTGGTGAAGGCCGTCGCGGGCTTGTCCGCCATGACGCCCTGCTGCCAGAGGCCGCCCGTGGTGTCGATGTACTGCTTGAGCTGCGCGGCCACGTTGCCGAAGCGGGTCGGGGAGCCGAGCGCGTACGCGTCCGCCCACTCCAGGTCCTCAAGGGTGGCGACCTCCACGTCACCGGTGGCGTCCACATGCGCGCGCCAGGCCGGGTTCGAGTCGATCGCGGCGGCGGGGGCGAGCTCGGGCACCCGGCGCAGACGCACCTCGGCACCGGCCTTCTCGGCGCCTTCGGCGACGGCCTGGGCGAGCTGGTGGACGCTACCCGTGGCCGAGTAGTAGATGACGGCGACCTTCACGGACATGGCGATCTCCTCAACCGGATCAGTTTCCGTTTCAATGCTTCGAGGTTAAGCGGATCCCTATCCGGTTCGCAAGGGGCACGGGTATGCTCACATCGAGGGCTACCGGAAGGGGGAGACGGGGCGCGAACGAGCCACAGCGCGCGCAGGCGGCGCACGCACCAAGGACAGGGAGTCGGCAGATGAGCACGGAGAATCCGCAGGCCGGAGGCACGGCGGCCGCGCCGCTGCTCGGACTGCTCCCCACCGTCGACGCCCCCGCGCCGGAACGCGCCGACGCGGCCCGCAACCGCCGCAAGATCCTCGACGCGGCGGCCCGGATCATCGCCGAGGACGGCCCCGAGGCCGTCACCATGAACCAGGTCGCCCACGCCAGCGGCATCGGCGTCGGCACCGTCTACCGTCGCTTCGGCGACGTCTCCCAGCTCCTGTGGGCGCTCCTCGACGACCGCGAGCGCCAGTTCCAGGAGGCGTACATGAGCGGCCCGCCGCCGCTCGGACCCGGCGCCCCGGCCGAGGTGCGGCTCGACGCCTTCCTCGACGCGCTCGTCGACCGCGTCGGCGAGCAGCGCTCGCTCCTGCTCGCCGCGCACACCGCCGCACCCCGCGCCCGCTACCACAGCGGCGCGTACCGGGTGATGCACACCCATGTGGCCCTGCTCATCGGACGGCTCAAGCCCGGGTCCGACAGCACGCTCCTCGCGCACCTGCTGCTCTCGTCGTTCTCGCCGGACGTCATGCACCACCTGGCCGTCGAGCAGGAACTGTCGGCCGATCGCCTCAAGGCGGGGGTACGGGAACTGCTCCGACTGCGGGCCTGAAGGCGGGGGCACGGAGACTTCTCCCGGCTGCGGGCTGAAGGCTGCCGGCCCGAGGTCAGATCGCTCTAGACGGCGCGCGAGCCCAGCGCCACCAGCCCGTCCAGCACCCGCGCCAGACCGAAGCGGTACGCGTGTTCCGCGTCGTACAGCCCGTCGTACGCGATCGCCGCCGCCTCCCCCACCCGCCGCGCCAGCGGGAACCGCGACTCGTCCAACGCCCGGGCGAGCAGCGGCTCGTGGGCCTCCCACCACTCCCCGTCCGACATCGCGCTCTCCCGCTCCTCGGCCCGCGCGTCGAGCTCCGCCCGCGCGCCGGACTGCACGAAACCGAGGACGTACGTCAGCGCCGAGTCACGGGCCACGTCGTCGAGGCCGAGCCCCTCGAAGGCCGCGAGCTCGTACTCGTACTTGGTCATCACGCCGGGCCCCAACGGGGCGCGCACGATGCGGAGTTCGACCAGCCACGGGTGGCGCAGGTGCAGGGCCCGGTTCGCGTCCGCGACCGCGGTGACGCGGGCCCGCCAGGGCTCGTCGAGGCGGAACGGCGGCCGGTCCATCCGCAGGAAGACGCTGTCCAGCATGAGGTCGAGGAGCTCCGCCTTGCCGGGGACGTAGGTGTAGAGCGTCATCGGGGTCACTCCGAGGTGCTGGGCCACCGCGCGCATGGTCAGCGCGGCGAGCCCGCCGCCGTCCGCGAGGGCGAGGGCGGCCTCGACGACCGCGTCGACCGTGAGGCCCTGCCGGGGGCCGCGGCGCCCCGCCGGAGCGGCCGAGCCGTCGCGCCAGAGGAGTTCCAGGGTGCGCGCCGGGTCGCCCGCGCCGCTGCTGTCGTTCCCCTTCGCCGCCACCATGTCGTTCCGTTCTCGCAGGTCAAACCGATATCGCCTTACTTTATACGCTGTATAGAGTACTCTTTCCCGGCCAGCAGGACGACCATCGGAGGCGCACGCATGAACCACCCGGTGAACCACCCCGTCGCAGCGGACAGCCACCACGTCATCCAGGTCCGCGGGGCCCGGGAGAACAACCTCAGGAACGTCGACGTCGACCTCCCCAAGCGCCGCCTCACCGTCTTCACCGGGGTCTCCGGCTCCGGGAAGTCCTCCCTCGTCTTCGGCACCATCGCCGCCGAGTCGCAGCGGCTGATCAACGAGACGTACAGCGCCTTCCTGCAGTCCTTCATGCCGTCCCTCGCCCGCCCCGACGTCGACGGACTGCACAACCTGAGCGCCGCGATCGTCGTCGACCAGGAGCGGATGGGCGCCAACTCGCGCTCCACCGTGGGCACCGCCACCGACGCGTACACGATGCTGCGGATCGTCTTCAGCCGCCTCGGCACCCCCCACGTCGGCACCTCGGGCGCCTTCAGCTTCAACCTGCCCGAGGGCATGTGCCCGCGCTGCGAGGGCACCGGCCAGATCTCCGACATCGACGTCGACGAACTCGTCGACCGCACCAAGTCCCTCAACGAGGGCGCCATCACCGTGCCGGGCTACGCCGTCGACTCCTGGATGTGGCAGGTCATGGCCCACTCCGGTTTCTACGACCCCGACAAGAAGCTCGCGGACTTCACCGACCAGGAGTGGGAGGACTTCCTCCACAAGCCGTCCTGCAAGGTGAAGGTCGGCACCAACAACTTCACCTACGAGGGCCTCGTGGTGAAGCTCCAGCGGACCGTCCTCGCCAAGGACCGGGAGGCCATGCAGGCCCACATCCGCGCCTTCGTCGACCGGGCCGTCGGCTTCCGCACCTGCCCCGAGTGCGAGGGCGCCCGGCTCACCCGGGCCGCGCTGTCCTCCCGTATCGACGGGGTGAACATCGCCGAGTGCTCGGCGATGCAGATCAGCGACCTCGCCGCGTTCGTCCGCCGGATCGAGGACCCCTCGGTCGCCCCGCTCCTCGCCGGCCTGCGCGAACTCCTCGACTCGCTCGTCGAGATCGGCCTCGGCTACCTCTCCCTCGACCGGTCCTCCGGCACGCTCTCCGGCGGCGAGGCCCAGCGCGTGAAGATGGTCCGCCACCTCGGCTCCCCGCTGACCGACGTCACGTACGTGTTCGACGAGCCGACCACCGGGCTGCACCCGCACGACGTCCGGCGCATGAACGACCTGCTCCTGCGGCTGCGCGACAAGGGCAACACCGTACTCGTCGTCGAGCACAAGCCCGAGGTCATCGAGATCGCCGACCACGTCGTCGACCTCGGTCCGCGCGCCGGCACCGCGGGCGGCGAGATCTGTTACAGCGGAAACGTTCCCGGCCTGCGCACCTCCGGCACCCTCACCGGGAACCACCTCGCGCACCGGGCGAAGCTCCGCACGGAGGTACGCGTCCCCAGCGGCGCCCTGAGCATCACCGGCGCCACGCAGCACAACCTCAAGGACGTGAGCGTCGAGATCCCGTCCGGGGTCCTGACCGTGGTCACGGGTGTGGCGGGCTCCGGCAAGTCCTCCCTCATCCACGGCAACCTGCCGGGCCGCGAGGGGGTCGTCGTCGCCGACCAGTCCCCCATCCGGGGCTCGCGCCGCTCGAACCCGGCGACCTACACCGGGCTCCTCGGCCCGATCCGTACGGCCTTCGCCAAGGCCAACGGCGTCAAGCCGGCCCTCTTCAGCGCCAATTCGGAGGGCGCCTGCCCCCGCTGCAACGGCCTCGGGCTCGTCTACACCGACCTGGCCATCGCGGCGGGCGTCGCCTCGGTCTGCGAGGAGTGCGAGGGCAAGCGGTTCACGCCCGAGGTCCTCACGTACCGGCTGAACGGCAAGAACATCCACGAGGTCCTGTCGCTGTCGATCGAGGAGGCGTACGACTTCTTCACCACCAAGAGCCAGGCCCGCACGATCCTCGGCCGCCTCAAGGACGTCGGTCTCGGCTACCTCCGCCTCGGCCAGCCCCTCAACACGCTGTCCGGCGGCGAACGCCAGCGCCTCAAGCTCGCCATCCACATGGCGGAGAAGGGCGCCGTCTACGTCCTCGACGAGCCGACCACCGGCCTCCACCTGGCCGACGTCGACAAGCTCCTCGCCCTCCTCGACCGGCTCGTCGAGGCCGGCAACACGGTCGTCGTGATCGAGCACCACCAGGCCGTCATGGCCCACGCCGACTGGCTGATCGACCTCGGTCCGGGCGCAGGACACGACGGCGGCCTGATCGTCTTCGAGGGCACGCCCGCCGAACTGGTGGAGAAGGGAGACACCCTGACGGCCCGCCATCTGAGGGAGTACGTGGGCGGCTGAGCCGTCGCGGTGCGACCGGACGCCCGCTCCGTGGACGGTGGTGGACCGGGGCCGGGCATCGGCCGCAGGATCGTGGCATGACCACGTATCTGATCCTGCACGGTTACGAGAACCACCGCCCGCCCGGCCACTGGCAGCACTGGCTCGCCGGGGAGCTGCGGGCGCGCGGCCACGAGGTGCGCTACCCGCAGCTGCCCGAGCCGGACGCGCCCGTGCTCGCGGACTGGCTCGCCGCGCTCGACGAGCACGGGAAGCGGCCGGCCGAGGGCGAGTTCGTGGTCCTCGCGCACAGCCTGTCCGTGCTGCTGTGGCTGCGGGCGGGCGCCCGCAGGCCGCTCGCCGACCGGGTGCTGCTCGTCGCCCCGCCCTCGCCGCCGGTGACCGCCTCGATCCCCGGGATCGCCGCCTTCGCCGACGGGCTCGACCTGACCGAGCCGGGTCTCGACGCGCGCCTGGTGTACGGCGACGGCGACCCCTACTGCCCCGAGGGCGCCGACCTGCACTACGGCCTCCCGCTCGGCCTCGACGTGGACCTCGTACCGGACGGGAAGCACCTCAACCCCGATTCGGGGTACGGGGAGTGGCCCGCGCTCCTGGCATGGTGCGAGGACCCCACGGTGCGCATCAAGGGTCACTAAGCTCGACCGGATGTACTCCGACATCGCCGCACCGTACGACCAGGGCCTGCTCGACGTGGGCGACGGCAATCTCATCCATTGGGAGGTCTCCGGCAACCCGGAGGGCAAGCCCGCGCTCGTCGTCCACGGCGGGCCGGGCTCCGGGTCCTCGCCGCGCAGCCGCCGCTTCTTCGACCCGGAGGCGTACCGTCTGGTCCTCTTCGACCAGCGCGGTTGCGGCCGCTCCACCCCGCACGCGAGCGATCCGGCCGCCGACATGGCCGTGAACACCACCGCGCACCTGGTCGCGGACATGGAGCGGCTGCGCGAGCACCTCGGGATCGACCGCTGGCTGCTGTACGGCGGCTCCTGGGGCTCCACGCTGATCCTGGCGTACGCGGAGGCGTACCCGGAGAGGGTGACGGAGATCGTGATCGCGGCCGTGACGACCACCCGCCGCTCCGAGACGGCCTGGCTGTACGAGGGTGTGGGGCGGTTCTTCCCCGAGGCCCACGAGCGCTTCCGAGCGGGGGCCGAAGGGGCCTCGTTGGCCGACAGGGCCTCGGGGGCCGAAGGGGCCTCGGGGACCGACAGGGCCTCGGGCGCCGGCGGGGCTGCGACGAGCGACGGGGCCTCGGACCTCGTCGGCGCCTACGCCGCCCTCATGAACCACCCCGACCGGGCCGTCCGGGAGAAGGCCGCCGCCGACTGGTGCGCCTGGGAGGACGCGGTCCTCTCCATGGAGGGCCAGGGCACCCCTTACACCGACCGGGTCGACGACACCCGGCTCGGCTTCGTCCGGATCTGCTCGCACTACTTCGCGCACGGCGCCTGGCTGGAGGAGGGCGCCCTGATCCGCGACGCCCACCGGCTCGCCGGCATCCCCGGTGTCCTGATCCACGGCCGGCTCGACATGGGCGGGCCGCTCGGCACCGCCTGGGAGCTGTCCCGGGCCTGGCCGGACGCCCGGCTGCACGTGGTCGAGAGCGCCGGTCACCTGGGCGGCGAGGAGACCGGGAAGCTGATCCTCACCGCCCTGGACGACTTCGCGATGGGGTGAATCCACCGGGCGGGCGGCCCGCCAGGGCGGGATGATCGAGGCATGAGCCCCGTGTCCAAGAGCCCCGCCGCCGCCCCGTACCCGGAGATCCATCTCGCCCAGCAGGCGGAGGCCGACGCGCTGCTCGGCCGGTCGCCGCTGGCCGCGCTCGTCGGCATGCTCCTCGACCAGCAGGTCCCGATGGAGTGGGCGTTCTCCGGGCCGTACACCATCGCCTCGCGGCTGGGCGCGGACGATCTCGACGCGCACGAGATCGCCGCCCGGGACCCCGAGGAGTTCGCCGCGCTGCTCTCCGAGAAGCCGGCCGTTCACCGCTACCCGGGGTCGATGGCCCAGCGCGTACAGCAACTGTGCGCCTTCCTCGTCGAGGAGTACGGGGGCGATGCCGAGGCCGTCTGGGCGGACGCGGCGACCGGGAAGGAGCTGCTCGCGCGGCTCCAGGCGCTGCCCGGCTTCGGCAAACAGAAGGCGCAGATCTTCCTGGCGCTGCTCGGCAAGCAGTACGGCGTGCGGCCCGCGGGCTGGCGGGAGGCGGCGGGCGCGTACGGCGAGCAGGGCTCGTACCGTTCGGCCGCCGACATCACCGGCCCGGAGTCGCTGGCGAAGGTACGGGCGCACAAGCAGGAGATGAAGGCGGCGGCGAAAGCAGAGAAAGCCGCAAAAGCCACCAAGGATCAGAAACCGTCCGGGAATTGAAAATTCCAGATTTCAATCCTGCTCTACGTGACAGGAATTGTGGAGAAGGTGTTCACAGAACGCCCTGCTGATCGCTAACTTCCCCTCAACCTCGTCCGTAACGGGAAGGACTTCTGTGAACGCTACCCAGCGCCGAGCCGCGGCCATTCTGGCCGCCGCCGCCCTCGCCACCCCGCTGGTCCTTGCCTCCCCCGCCACCGCGGTGAAGGACCCCACGGCCGCACCCGCCCGCGATGCCGCCCAGCTGGCGAAGAAGCTGGTCCGCGAAACCACTGGCCAGGGCGCCTACAAGCACCTGCAGAAGTTCCAGGCGATAGCCGACTCGGCCGGCGGTCACCGCGCCGCCGGCACCCTCGGACACGACGCCTCGGCCGCGTACGTGTACCAGCAGCTCAAGAAGGCCGGCTACAACGTCTCGTACGAGCAGTTCGACTTCATCTACACCGAGACGCTCGCCGAGAAGGTCTCCGTCGTCTCGCCCGCGCCCCGCGCCCTCGACGTCAAGGCGATGACGTACACCACGTCCACCCCGGTCGGCGGCATCAAGGCCGATCTGGCCGCCGTGACCGTCGACGCCGACGGCACCACCGGCTGCGAGCCCGGCGACTACGCCTCGGGCACCTTCACCGGAAAGATCGCGCTCATCAAGCGCGGCGGCTGCTCCTTCGCGATCAAGCAGCAGCAGGCCGCCGCGGCCGGCGCCGCCGGCGCGCTCATCTACAACAACGTCGCGGGCGTCCTCTCCGGCACCCTCGGCGAGCCCGCCGCGGGCAAGATCCCGACCGGTGGCCTCACCCAGGCCGAGGGCGAGCAGCTCGCCGCCGACCTCGCCAAGGGCGCGATCAACCTCTCCTTCGAGGTCCGCCAGCTCCAGCAGAAGCGCATCACCAACAACGTCATCGCGGAGACCAAGGGCGGCAACGCCGCCAACACCGTGATGCTCGGCTCGCACCTCGACTCCGTCACCGCCGGCCCCGGCATCAACGACAACGGCTCCGGCTCCGCCGGTCTCCTCCAGACCGCCCTGGAGCTCGCCAAGTCGAAGGACAAGGTCCGCAACAAGGTCCGCTTCGCCTGGTGGTCCGCGGAGGAGAACGGCCTCCTCGGCTCCGAGCACTACGTCAACAACCTCACCGCGCTCGACAAGAGCGAGATCAAGCTCTACCTCAACTTCGACATGATCGCCTCGCCGAACTACGGCCTGTTCGTCTACGACGGCGACAACTCGGACAACGTCGGCGCGGGCGCGGGCCCCGAGGGCTCCGCCCAGCTGGAGCGGGACATCACCGGCTTCATGGACAAGCGCGGACTCCCGCACGAGGGCACCGACTTCTCCGGCCGCTCCGACTACGGCCCGTTCATCGAGGTCGGCATCCCCTCCGGCGGCACCTTCACCGGCGCCGAGGGCATCAAGACCGCGGCCCAGGCGGCCAAGTTCGGCGGCACGGCGGGCGTCGCGTACGACGTGAACTACCACGCCAAGGGCGACGACCTGAAGAACGTCGACATGAAGGCCTTCGACGCCAACATCAAGGTCATCGCCAACGCCGTGGGCACCTACGCCCACGACATCTCCTCCCTGCGCAAGCCGGTCGTCTCCACCCCGACCACGGGCGGCGAGAGCAGCGGCGGCGGCCTGCACAGCGACCACGACGAGGTCACCCAGTAGCCCTGTAGGGCCTGTTACCGCTTACGGCGGGCAGTACCGAAGATCGACCGGCTGATCTCCCGGCCCAGCTGGGTGCCGATCGACCGCGCCAGGGACTTGAACATCCCACTGCCCACCACCTGTTCGGCGAGCGAGGGCTCCGGCTTCGGAGCCCTCGCCGCACCCTCCTTCTGCGGCTTCTCGGCCTCCTTGGCCGCCGCTGCCTCCAGGGCCGCCGCCTCCGCCGCCCGCTGCTCGGCCGTCAGCTTCTCGTACGCCGACTCGCGGTCCACCGCCTCCGCGTACCGCCCGTACAGCGGAGAGCCCTTCACCGCCGCGTCCAGGGCCGCCGCGTCGATCGGGCCCATCAGCGACTCCGGCGCCCGCAGCCGGGTCGCCGCCACCGGGGTCGGGGCGCCCTTCTCGCTCAGTACGGTGATCACCGCCTCGCCCGTACCGAGCCCCGTGAGGACCTCCTCCAGGTCGTACGGCGAGTTCGGGAACGTCCGCACCGTCGCCTTGAGGGCCTTCGCGTCGTCCGGGGTGAAGGCCCGCAGCGCGTGCTGCACCCGGTTGCCGAGCTGGGCGAGCACGTCCGAGGGCACGTCCTTCGGCGTCTGCGTCACGAAGAACACGCCGATCCCCTTCGAGCGGATCAGCCGCACCGTCTGGGTGATCGACTCCAGGAACGGCTTCGACGCCCCCTTGAACAGCAGATGCGCCTCGTCGAAGAAGAAGACCAGCTTCGGCTTCTCCAGATCACCGACCTCCGGAAGGTCGTTGAAGAGGTCCGCCAGCATCCACATCAGGAACGTCGAGAAGAGCTGCGGCTTGTCCTGCACGGCCGGCAGCTCCAGGACCGAGACGATCCCCCGACCGTCCGCCGCCGTCCGCAGGAACTCGGACGTGTCGAACTCCGGCTCCCCGAAGAAGTTCCCCGCGCCCTGCTGCTCGAAGGCCGTGATCGACCGCAGGATCACCCCGGCCGTCACCGTCGAGAGCCCGCCGATCCCCTTGAGCTCGGCCTTCCCGACGTCCGAGACCAGGAACGCCACCACCGCCCGCAGGTCCTTCAGGTCCACCAGCTCCAGGCCCTTGGAATCGGCGTAATGGAAGATCAGGCCGAGGGACTGCTCCTGCGTCTGGTTGAGCTGGAGCACCTTCGACAGGAGTACGGGGCCGAAACTGGTCACCGTGGCGCGCACCGGGATGCCGGGGCCGGTCCCACCGAGCCCGTAGAACTCGCAGGGGAAGCCCGTCGCCCGCCACTCCTGGCCGACCTGGGCGGCCCGCTCCCGGACCTTCTCGCCGTCCTTCCCGGGGGCCGAGACGCCGGAGACGTCGCCCTTGATGTCGGCGAGGAAGACCGGCACGCCGTTCGCCGAGAGCTGCTCGGCGATCAGCTGCAGGGTCTTCGTCTTGCCGGTGCCGGTGGCCCCGGCGACCAGACCGTGCCGGTTGAGCACGGGCAGCGGGATCCGGATCGGCGCGTCCGGGTGACAGGCACCGTCCCAGAGCAGAGCCCCCAGATCGAGTGCCGCGCCCTCGAAGGCGTACCCGGCGGCGATCTCGGCGGCGGGCCCGGCCGGTGCGGCGGCAGGGGCCTCCTGGGCTCCTCCGGCAGCGGCCGGTGGCTGCTCGCTCACGCTCATCACGGCACCCCAATTCCGGTTTTGTCACGGTTTGCACCAGCATCCCACTGCCCGTGCATGGCTGCGCCGGTAGCCGCTCGCCCGGTAGGCTTTCCGTGTGATCTTCAAGCGCATCGGAAACGGAAAGCCGTATCCCGACCACGGCCGGGAAAGCACCCGGCAGTGGGCGGACGTCGCCCCGCGCCCGGTCCGCCTCGATCAGCTGGTCACCACCAAGGGCCAGCTGGACCTGGAGACGCTGCTCGCCGAGGACTCCACGTTCTACGGCGACCTCTTCGCGCACGTCGTGAAGTGGCAGGGCGATCTCTACCTCGAGGACGGACTGCACCGCGCCGTCCGCGCGGCGCTCCAGCAGCGCCAGGTGCTGCACGCCCGCGTCCTGGAAATGGACTGAGACGGCGCCGACCGGCCCCGTACCCGCTGACCCTTTCGGGGTCAGTTCGCCCCCATCCGGACGCGATCACATGATCATCAAGTAGGCATCGCCGACGGGCGGCATTACGCTGCGTTCATGAGCATGCTCACTCCCCCCGGAATGGGCGGAAAGTACCGCATCACAGGGGACACCTACCCCCGCATGCGCCGCCCGCGGCGCCGTCGCAGGATCGTCCTCGCGGCCGCGGCCGCCGTGGTCGTGCTCGGCGCCGCCGGCTGGGGCACGCTCCAGCTCGTCGACGTCTTCTCGGGCGACGAGGGCAAGAAGACGACGGCCGGCAGACAGGCCGACTGCAAACCCGTCGCCAAGGCGACGACCCCGCCCGCGGCCGCCTTCCCCAAGCCCGCCCAGATCACGGTCAACGTCTACAACGCGACCCCGCGCAGCGGGCTCGCCAAGACGACCGCGGACGAGCTCAAGAAACGCGGCTTCAAGATCGGCAAGGTGGGGAATGCACCCACCGCCTACGACAAGAAGGTCCCCGGCGCCGGCCTGCTGCTCGGCGCCACTACCGCCACCAAGGGCGCCTTCCCGGTCCTCGGCACCCAGCTCGCGGGCGCCACGACCAAGACGGACACCCGGGGCACCGCGGACGTGGACCTGATCATCGGGACCGCCTTCAAGAACCTGTCCCCGAAAACGACGGCGGACGCGGCCCTGGTCGCCCTGACCAAACCCGCGCCCGTACCGACCGGAAAGTGCTGAAGAGCCGGCTGAGGCCTTGGAAGGGGCCTCAGCCGAGGCCTCAGCCGAGGCTTTGCTCGGCGGAGCCGACAGCTTGTTCCTCGGCGAAGCCGGCAGCCTGCTACTCGGCGGAGCCGTACATGCGGTCGCCCGCGTCGCCCAGGCCCGGAACGATGTAGCCGTTCTCGTTGAGACGCTCGTCGACCGAGGCCGTGACGACGGTGACGGGGGTGCCCGCGAGCTCGCGCTCCATGACCTCGACGCCCTCCGGAGCGGCGAGGAGCACGACCGCGGTCACATCGTCGGCGCCGCGCTTGATCAGCTCCTGGATCGCCGCGACCAGCGTGCCGCCGGTCGCCAGCATCGGGTCCAGGACGTACACCTGACGACCCGAGAGGTCCTCCGGCATCCGCGTCGCGTAGGTCGACGCCTCCAGCGTCTCCTCGTTGCGGATCATGCCCAGGAAGCCGACCTCGGCGGTCGGGAGCAGCCGGACCATGCCGTCGAGCATGCCCAGTCCGGCGCGCAGGATCGGGACCACCAGCGGACGCGGGTACGACAGCTTCACGCCGGTCGTGGGCGTCACGGGGGTCTCGATGTCGACCTGCTCGGTCCGGACGTCCCTGGTGGCCTCGTAGGCGAGCAGGGTGACCAGCTCGTCGGCGAGCCGACGGAAGGTCGCGGAATCCGTGCGCTTGTCGCGCAGCGTGGTGAGCTTGTGGGCGACCAGCGGGTGATCGACGACGTGGAGACGCATGACTCAACAGTAGCCCGCCGCGCACTGGCGTCGACCCGCGCCACTGGGGGAAGGTGGGGACACGGGGACCCGGCGATGGGGTGGAGTGGCCCATGCCCGACCTGGAAGAACCGGCCGAGAACGCCGCCGAGGGGGCGGCCCGGAAGCCGGTGCAGGAGACCGACGCGGAGCGCCGCAGGCGCCGCGCCCAGTTCCTCCGCGAACTGGGCGAGGCCAAGGCGCTGCGTGAGCGCGTACAGCCGAGACGCGCCCGGGCGGCCCGGATGCGCCAGGCCATGCGGATGCGGACCTTCCGCTGGTGAGGGCCTTACCCGCGCGTACCCCGGCCCGTCCCCGGCCCGTACGGCGCGCCCCAGGCCCGTCCCCGGCCCCGCCCGGCGTGTCCCCCCGGCCCGTCCCCTTGTGCGCCCCCTGCGTGCGCCGGGGTCGCACGCCCGCCCGATCGCGGGGTCGTTCAGACTGATGCACGACGCAAGAGCCGAAGACCTCTCCTGTCGGCGTCGTTTCTGTCACGATGCCGATTGGGCGGGGCATAAGGACCGCGCCGCCGGATCGTCACACCTCTGATCAGTGGGAGAGAGTCAGGTGTACTTCGCCGCACTGCTCGCGCGCACCGAAGACGGGTGGGAAGCGAGCGACACGGAGCTCGACGACGTGGAGACCCTGTCGGATCTGACCGAGCTCGCCCGCGAGGCCTCGGACGACGACACGGTGATCGTCTTCATCGAGCAGGAGGACGCGTGGTTCGGGATCGTTCGGATCGAGGGTGAGGAAGACCCTCGCATCTACGTCTCGGACGGCGCCGCCGCCGCCCGTTCCTCGTACGGGGAGATCCTCACCCGGGAGATCCTCGGCGACGACCTGGACGACATCGTCGACGAGCTCGAGTCGCTGGACCTGGACGGCACCGAGGACGGGGAGCCGCTCGACGGCGACTCGGACGAGGACGACGAGGAGACGGGCGTCGCCGCCGAGGCCGTGCCCGCCGCTCCGGTCGGCGACCGGCTGATCCTGGCGGACCTCGGCATGCCGCCGGCCGATCTGCTGGCGCTCGACAGCGACGCGCTCGCGGAGATCGCGGACGCTCTGGGGGCCGCCGAGGTCCTGGAGGCCGTCCGCTAGTGGCACGCGCTGTACCCGTAGGAGCTGCCCCCGACCCCGTTCGGGACCCCTGGCGGGACGCCATGCGCCTCGCTCTCGCCGAGGCCGACGCGGCCGTGCCGGCCGGTGACGTACCGGTCGGCGCGGTCGTGCTCGGCCCCGACGGCACCGTGATCGCCCGCGGGCACAACGAGCGGGAGGCGACCAGAGACCCCACCGCGCACGCCGAGGTGCTCGCCCTGCGCCGGGCGGCCGCGGCGACCGGCGAGTGGCGCCTGACGGGCTGCACGCTCGTCGTGACCCTGGAGCCGTGCGTGATGTGCGCGGGCGCACTCGTCCAGTCGCGGGTCGAGCGGGTGGTGTTCGGCGCACCCGACGAGAAGCTGGGCGCGGCGGGTTCGCTCTGGGACCTCGTACGGGACCGCCGGCTCAACCACCGCCCCGAGGTGGTCCAGGGCGTGCTCGCCGAGGAGTGCGCGGAGCAGCTGACGGCCTTCTTCCGCACCCGCTGACACCCCTCCTGACCTCGCGGGGGATACGGATTTCATCGCAGCGCCAGTTTCGGCTAAGCTCTCTCTCGGTAGCGTGTCCGAGCGGCCGAAGGAGCTCGCCTCGAAAGCGAGTGTGGCGCAAGTCACCGAGGGTTCAAATCCCTCCGCTACCGCTTCGATCGAAGGGCCCGGTGCATTGCACCGGGCCCTTCGGCGTATCCCCGCACCGCCCCTGTGCCCGTACCGGAAAGGCCCCGGCGCGCTCGGGGCGCGGCCGGGGCCTTCTTCCGTGGGGACGGGGCCAGGGCGGGGATCCAGGGCAAGAAGCCAGGACGGGAAGCTAGGACGGGGGGAGCGGCATCGGGGGGACAAGCCGCTCCCCCCGATGAGAACCGGTCCTACAAGTCCTGCGCCGCAGTCAGGGGGAAGCTTGCGGCGCGGACCCCGCAGTGCGGGCCGGTTCCAGGAGCCCTTCGGATTCCTGCCAGATCCTCCGGGCTCGACATCCATCCTGCTCGCCCGTCACTCTTCCGGGGGGCGGCAAAAGGCCTCGATCACCGGGCCCTTGGTCCATAAAGCCTCGGTTAGAGTGGCGCGGTCGTACGGCGGGGGAACAGGCGGGGGAACAGGGGAGGACTGGGCAATGGTGCAAGCGAAGAAGGTCGCGCTGTACGCGGTCGTGGTCTTTGTGCTGTACACGATCGTCACGTCCCCGGCCCGGGCGGCCGATCTGGTGCAGGTAGGGTTCGAGGGCATTTCCAGCGCCGCCCAGGGTGTCGGCGAGTTCATGACCGAACTCATCAACTAGGAGCCCTTTCGTGATCCGCCATCTGGTCCTCTTCAAGCTCAACGACGGCGTCGCACGCGACGAGCCGCGTGTCGTCGCCGGTGTCGAGGCGTTCCGCGCGCTCGGCGACCAGATTCCGGAGCTCCGCTTCTGGGAGTGCGACTGGAACATCACGGACCGGCCGATCGCGTACGACTTCGCCATCAACTCGGCCGTCGAGGACACGGACGCGCTCCAGCGCTACCTGGACCACCCCGCGCACCAGGCGGGTGTCGCCCAGTGGCGCGAGTTCGCCACCTGGGTGATCGCGGACTACGCGTTCTAGTCCGTTCCGCGCCGGGGATCGACCAGATGCCCCGCAGGCCCTCCACCGTCGGGGTGGGGGGCCTTTTTCGTCCGCGATTCCGTGCGTGACCTCCCCTTTTTCCGCCAACATGCCCTCAACACGTGGCTATGCGGTGCTTGCACACAGTGGACATGTCTTGTGATGCTATGACCGCTTTTGACGGATGAGTTGACCGTAGTTGACCCAGTCGACCAGCAAGACCAGCCAAAGGGGTGGCGTGAACGTGCCGGCCAGTACAGCGCCTCAAGTCCCGCCCCAGCACGAGGCAGGCGGCGCGGAGACCCCTCGCCCCCGGCCCCAGAGCACCCGCGGCGCCGACACCCGCGCCCTCACCCAGGTGCTCTTCGGGCAGCTCAAGAACCTGGAACCGGGCACTCCGGAGCACCACCGGGTGCGCGGGGCCCTCATCGAGGCCAACCTCCCCCTCGTGCGGTACGCGGCGGCCCGCTTCCGCTCCCGCAACGAGCCGATGGAGGACGTCGTCCAGGTCGGCACCATCGGCCTCATCAACGCCATCGACCGCTTCGACCCCGACCGTGGCGTCCAGTTCCCGACCTTCGCCATGCCGACGGTCGTCGGCGAGATCAAGCGGTACTTCCGCGACAACGTCCGCACCGTGCACGTGCCGCGCCGGCTGCACGAGCTGTGGGTCCAGGTGAACGGCGCCACCGAGGACCTGACGACCGCTCACGGCCGCTCTCCCACGACCGCCGAGATCGCCGAGCGGCTGCGGATCGGCGAGGACGAGGTGCTCGCCTGCATCGAGGCCGGACGCTCGTACCACGCGACCTCCCTGGAGGCCGCACAGGAGGGCGACGGGCTGCCCGGGCTGCTCGACCGGCTCGGCTACGAGGACCCCGCCCTGGCCGGTGTCGAGCACCGCGACCTCGTCCGGCACCTGCTCGTACAACTGCCCGAGCGGGAGCAGCGGATCCTCATGCTGCGCTACTACAGCAACTTGACCCAGTCTCAGATCAGCCAGGAACTCGGCGTCTCCCAGATGCACGTGTCAAGGCTCCTCGCCCGCAGCTTCGCGCGTTTGAGATCCGCAAACAGAATCGAGGCGTAACCGGAACGGGTAGACCGGTTCGGAGCAGTTCTGCGGCGCCCCAAATGCCGTACACCCCTTGTTTCCTGCGGATATGCACCCTCGCCTTGTCGACAAGTCACTACAGCGTGTTGCCGACATGTGACATTCTGCTGGAACCGAGTTTGCCGCAGCCCCGCCGCCGGTATTCAGGTGGTGGCTGCGTTCCTCAGATGGTCGCGGCCACCGCGACCGTCCGCGACCTCAAGGGGGTGGCATGTCCACAGAACTGGGCAGCTCGAAGGTGCTCACGCTCACGCCCGTTCCCGTGCCCGCGCAGACGACGGCGCCGACCGCGACCGACAGCGCGGAGGCCTCGCCTCCGCCGATGGTCGTCACGTCGGGAGCCCTCGACACCCGCACCCTCTCGCGCTCCCTCTTCCTCCGGCTGCGCGCCCTCGACACCGAAGGCGCCGCCGCGGACAGCCCGGAGCGGACCTACGTCCGCGACACCCTGATCGAGCTCAACCTCCCCCTCGTGCGGTACGCGGCGGCCCGCTTCCGCTCCCGCAACGAGCCGATGGAGGACATCGTCCAGGTCGGCACCATCGGCCTCATCAAGGCGATCGACCGCTTCGACTGCGAACGGGGCGTGGAGTTCCCGACGTTCGCGATGCCGACGGTCGTCGGTGAGATCAAGCGCTTCTTCCGTGACACCTCGTGGTCCGTGCGCGTCCCGCGCCGGCTCCAGGAGCTGCGCCTCGCCCTCACCAAGGCCAGCGACGAGCTCGCCCAGAAGCTCGACCGCTCCCCGACCGTGCCCGAACTCGCCGCCGTGCTCGGGGTGTCGGAGGAGGACGTCGTCGACGGCCTCGCCGTGGGCAACGCGTACACCGCCTCCTCGCTCGACTCCCCCTCCCCCGAGGACGACGGCGGCGAGGGCTCGCTCGCCGACCGCCTCGGCTACGAGGACACGGCGCTCGAAGGCGTCGAGTACCGCGAGTCGCTCAAGCCGCTGCTCGCCAAACTCCCGCCCCGCGAGCGGCAGATCATCATGCTGCGCTTCTTCGCCAACATGACCCAGTCGCAGATCGGCGAGGAGGTCGGCATCTCCCAGATGCACGTCTCGCGGCTGCTCACCCGCACCCTCGCCCAGCTGCGCGAGGGCCTCATCGCGGACTGAGTTCCCCGAAGGGCTCCCTTACTGACGGATCGTCAGCCAGACTGGCGGCCATGAGGCGAAGGAAGCCGGGACTCGTGGCGGTGGCGCTCTGCCTCGGCGGAGCGCTGACCGCCTGTGGCGGTGGAGGAGACGGCGAGGGGTACGCGGCGGTGGGCGCCGGCCCCTCCCCGGGCGGTGCGGGCACGCCCTCGGGCGCGGTCACGCTCGTCCCCCTGGACGGCCCCACGACGCGCGGGGACACGTCCAGCACGTCGTCGCCCTCGCCGGAACCGGAACCGGACCCGTCGGCCGTGCCGCCGCCGACGGGTGGGGACACAGCACCCCCGGGCACACCCGGGTCTTCCGGTGCGGACGCGAGTACGGGGTCCAGCGCGGGGACCGACACGGGTACGGGGTCGAGTGCGGCTCCGACGACCGCGCCGGGCGGCTCCGGCGGTACGCCCCCGGGTCCCGACGCCGGCGCCCCTCCCCGTACGCCCTCCGCACCGCCCTCCGA
Organism: Streptomyces sp. NBC_00250; assembly: GCF_036192275.1. NCBI lineage: Bacteria > Bacillati > Actinomycetota > Actinomycetes > Kitasatosporales > Streptomycetaceae > Streptomyces > Streptomyces sp. NBC_00250. The sequence continues at coordinate 4,547,839 of NZ_CP108088.1, forward strand.
GCCCGCGCCCGGCACCGGCACCCCGGCGCCCACCACCCCCACCCCGGTCCCCACACCCGAGCCCACGCCCGGGCCCGCCGTGGTCACCGTCTCCGCGCCCGTGCTCGCCGACGGGGACCGGCGCTGGTGCGAGAAGGTGACCGTCACCTTCTCGAACAGTGGGGGTACGGCGGCGCGTTCGGGCACGGTCACCTTCGCCACGCATGTCATCGGCGCCCTCGGCGTCGACTGGGCGACGCTCACCTCCACCCAGCCGCTGCCGGCGCCGATCGCCGCCGGGACGGCGCGGACGGAGACGTACACCGTGTGCGTGGACTCCTGGCGGGTGCCGCTGGGGATGCGGATCGACACCCGGAAGGTCTCCGCTAGCTGGCAGTGACGGGGAAGCGCACCCCTGTGAGGTCCTCCGAGACGCCCCAGAGCCGGCGGCCCGTCCCGGCGTCGGCCGCCGCCTCGGAGAGGCGGACCCGGGTCGGTGCGCCGCGCAGCTCGGCCATGCCGTCGGGGCCGATGAACTCGCCGCCCGCCAGGCCCGGTTCGGTCGCCGCGTACAGCTGCGGCAGCGCGCCCCTCTCCGGGCTCTGGGCGATGTGCGGGTTGCCGAGGTGAGTGAAGACCCAGCGCAGGAGGCCGGAGGTGTCCCGGATCTGGAGTCGGGTGGCGGTGTAGCCGGGATGGGCGAGCACCCCGCGGACCGGGCTGCCGGTCCCGGTCAGGCGCCGGTGGAGCTCCTGCCCGAAGACGGCGTTGGCGAACTTCGACTGGTTGTAGAAGGCCATGGGCGCGTACCCGCGCTCACCGGCGAGGTCGTCGAAGCGGAGGCGGCCCTGCCGGTGGTTGATCGAGCTGACCGTGACCACCCGGGGGTCCCGCCCCGCGGCGAGCAGATCGAGCAGCAGCCCGGTGAGCGCGAAGTGGCCGAGGTGGTTGGTGGCGAACTGGAGCTCGTGCCCCTGGGGGCTGAGGGTGCGGGGCGGAGCCATCACGCCCGCGTTGTTGACCAGTACGTCCAGGCGGTCGTGCTCCTCGCGCATCCGGCCCGCGAAGGCGCGTACCGAGTCGAGGTCCGCCAGGTCGAGCGGTCGTACGTCGAGGAGGTCCGGCGCGACTCCGGCCGCCACGAGCTCGTCGACGGCCCGGCGGCCCTTCTCCTCGTCCCGTACGGCGAGGACCACGCGACCGCCCCGGCGGGCGAGCTCGCGGGTGGTGGCGAGGCCGAGACCGCTGTTGGCCCCGGTGACGACGAAGAGCCGCCCGGTCTGGTCCGGGATCCGGTCGGCGGTCCAGCTCTGCTTCTTGGTCATGCGACACACGCTGCCGTTTGTGTCACCGAGTGTCAAGCACGCGTCTGAATGACGTAGAGGGGTCTTGGTGTCATCGGAGGCACCGCGTTACCATTCCCCGGTGAGTACCCGCCCCGACACCGGCCCCGTCAGCCTGGCCCAGCGCAAACGTCAGCTCGTCGCGACCGAGCTCACCGAGGCGGCCCTCCAACTGCTCGCCCTCAAGGGCTTCGACGCGGTCACCGTCGACGAGATCGCGACCACCGCCGGGGTCTCCAAGCGGACCTTCTTCCGCTACTTCGCGTCCAAGGAGGACGTGGTCGTCCAGTTCCTGGCCGGGATGGGCGCCGACATGCGCGTCGGGCTCGCCGCCCGGCCCGCCGGGGAGCGCCCCTCCGAGGCACTCCTGCACGCCGTCTCCGTACCCCTGAAGACGTGCGGCGACCACGCCGAGCGCGCCCTGCCGGTGGTCCGGCTGATCCTGCGGACCCCCGCACTGCTCGCCCGCCTCCTGGAGCACCAGGCACAGTGGCGCGAGGAACTGACGGAGGAGCTGGCGGTCCGGCTGGGGCGCGACCCCGGGGCCGACCTCTATCCCCGGCTGGCCGCGGGCATGGCACTGGCCGCGTTCGACGCCGTACTGCGCCGGTGGAGCGAGGGGGAGGACACGGAGAGCGCGGCGGACCCGGCCGCGCTGATCGGGGAGGCGTTCGCGGTCCTCGCGCCCGCGCTGGACTCCGTCACCCCGCGGTAGGAAACGAAAAGGCGGGCCGGGTCCGCGCGGTGCGGATCCGGCCCACCCGGGGCTCGGTGAAGGACGGGTCGGTCAGCCCAGGGCCAGCCACGCGACGGCCGCCAGGACGACGATCACCGCGACCACTCCGACGATCAGGCCGACCTTCGGACCACCCGACGACGTGGCCGCGGCCTGCGGCTGCCGCTGCTGCGGGGCGCCCTCGTCGACGAAGGCGCGGAACATCTGGGTGCTGCCGGCGGGGTCGTTGTAGGAGCCCTCGGGGCCCTGGCCCTGGCCGTACGGTGCTTGGGGGTTGTGTGCCATGGGTCAGGACCCTAGCGAAGTACGGGTGACGGGCCCAAGCCCCGTACCCCGACCTCGGCGGAAGCATCCGCGACCCACACCTCCGCTCCACCTTTGCCGATTCTTTAGCGCTGTTTGACCGATTTAGTTTGCCTGGAGCAACCATCCATCTCTATGGTTGCCCTAAGCAACAACATCTACGGAGTGCCTGATGTACGGCTCGACGGACCGCTCGGTGGACAGCTCGACGGACAGCTCGACGGACCGAGGCAATCGCTACGAGAACCTCGCCCGCCAGGTGAGCGCCATCGGAGCGGTGAAGCGCGGCCTCGCGCGGGTCCTGCCCACCGAGTGCCCCAGCGGATCCGCCATCGTCCTCGCCCTGCTCAACCACCACGGCGACATGCGGATGGGCCGGGTGTCCGAACTCATGGCCGTCGACATGTCGGTCAGCAGCCGCCACGTGGCCCACACCGTGGACCGCGGCTGGGTCGAGCGACTGCCCGATCCCGCCGACAAACGCTCCCGCATCCTGCACCTGACCCGGGCGGGCGAAGACATGCTCGCCGTCCTCGACCGACGGCTGACCGACATGCTCGCCCGCACCCTCGCGGAGTGGTCCGACGACGACGTCGAACTGCTCACCACCCTGCTCGCCCGCCTCCGCGATTCCTTCGGGGACTGCCGGGCCCACCACGCTTGAGAACGAAGGAACTTGATGGCTACGACCACCACACCAGAGACCGGTGTGAGCGGCGGGAGCGCCAAGCAGGGGGACACCGCCTCCGGCGGCGCCCCGATGACGCACAAGCAGATCATGGAGGCGCTGTCCGGGCTGCTGCTCGGCATGTTCGTCGCCATCCTGTCCTCGACGATCGTCTCCAACGCCCTCCCCCAGATCATCACCGACCTGGGCGGCGGCCAGTCCGCCTACACCTGGGTGGTCACCGCCGCGCTGCTCTCGATGACCGCGACCACCCCGCTCTGGGGCAAGCTCGCGGACCTCTTCTCCAAGAAGCTGCTCGTCCAGATAGCCCTGGTCATCTACGTGGCGGGCTCGGTCGTCGCCGGCCTCTCGCAGAGCACCGGCATGCTCATCGCCTGCCGTGTCGTCCAGGGCATCGGCGTCGGCGGTCTGACCGCCCTCTCCCAGATCATCCTGGCCGCGATGATCGCCCCGCGTGAGCGCGGGCGCTACAGCGGCTACCTCGGCGCGACCTTCGCCGTCGCCACCGTCGGCGGCCCGCTGCTCGGCGGCGTCATCACCGACACCGACTGGCTCGGCTGGCGCTGGTGCTTCTACGTGGGCGTGCCCTTCGCGATCATCGCGCTGATCGTCCTGCAGAAGACCCTCAAGCTCCCCGTCGTGAAGCGCAAGGTCAAGGTCGACTGGGCCGGCGCCTTCTTCATCAGCGCCGCCGTCTCCCTGCTCCTCATCTGGGTCACCTTCGCGGGCGACAAGTACGACTGGATGTCCTGGCAGACGGCCGTGATGGTGCTCGGCGCGATCGCACTCGGCGGTATCTTCCTGATCGTCGAGTCGAAGGCGAGCGAGCCGATCATCCCGCTCCGCCTCTTCCGCAACCGCACGATCACCCTCGCCTCGCTCGCCTCGCTCTTCGTGGGTGTCGCGATGTTCGCTGGCACGGTCTTCTTCAGCCAGTACTTCCAGCTGGCGCGGAACGAGTCGCCGACGATGTCCGGCGTCCTCACCATCCCGATGATCGCGGGCCTGTTCGTCTCCTCCACCGTCTCGGGTCTGATCATCACCAAGACCGGCCGCTGGAAGGCGTGGCTGGTCAGCGGCGGCGCCCTCGCCGCGGGCGGTCTCGGCCTGCTCGGCACGATCCGCTACGACACGACGTACTGGCACATCGCGCTGTTCATGGCGGTCCTCGGCCTCGGCCTCGGCATGATGATGCAGAACCTGGTGCTCTGCACCCAGAACCAGGTGGCCCCCGCCGACCTCGGCGCCGCCTCCTCCGTCGTCACCTTCTTCCGCTCCCTGGGCGGTGCGATCGGTGTCTCGGCGCTCGGCGCGGTCATGGCCCACCGGGTCACGGACTACGTCAAGGAGGGCCTGGCCGAGCTCGGCCCGAAGGCCGCGGCCGCCATGGGCCAGGGCGGCTCGGGCGGCGGGATCCCCGACATGGACAAGCTGCCGGCCCCGATCCGCACGGTCATGGAGAGCGCGTACGGGCACGGCGTCGGCGACGTCTTCCTCTACTCGGCGCCGTTCGCGCTGCTGGCCTTCGTGGTGACGCTCTTCATCAAGGAAGTCGCCCTGAAGAGCAGCTCGGTGAAGGCCGACGAGAAGCCGGTGGCCGCGGAGGCCGTCGCGGAGGCCTAGAAAGACTCCCGGGCGCGCTTCGAGCGGAGGCGCGGCCGGGTCCAGTACGGAGCGGCGGGCAGGGGACGGCCCGCCGCTCCGTCATTTCCGGGTTTCAGTGGCCCCGGTCCCACGAGCCTCGGTCCCGCGAGCCTCGGTTTCACGGGAAACCATGGTCTCGATGCCGGCCACCAGGACGTCCAGCGCGTAGGCGAAGTCGCGGTCCCACATCTCGGTGACGCTGCCGTGCGTGGCCCGCTCGTCGAGGATCTCCGCCATGGGCTCGATGGCTTCCACGAAGCCCGGGTTGTCGCGGAAGGCCTTGACGGACTCCACGTAGAAGTCGTCCTGCGACATCCCGGCCTCCGCCGCACGCCGCCCGAACTGGGACTCGATCGTCCCGTAGCCGTACACGAACTGGAAGACCGCCGACGTCGCGCTGGGCTGACGGTCGATCGGCAGGCCGGTGCCGCCGATCGCCTCCTGGATCTTGGTGCCGACGGCGATCGCGTGCGGGCCGATGTTCAGGTACTGCCCGGCACTCGGGGACATCCACGGGTGGCGGACCAGCATCCGGCGGTATCCCAGGGCGAGCTCCCGGATCATGTCCCGCCAGCCGTCGGCGGCCTCCACCGCCGCGAGGTCGAACTCGCCGTACACGCTGTCCATGGCGAACTCGATGATGTCGTCCTTGGTGTCCACGTACCAGTACAGGGACATCGCGGTGACGTTCAGCTCGGCCGCCAGCTTGCGCATCGACAGCTTGGCCAGGCCCTCCTCGTCGAGCATCCGGATCGCGGCGGCGACGATCCGGTCCCGGTCGAGACCGGCCGGACCGCCGCCGCTCCGCGGGGTCCGGGTCTCCAGCCAGACGCTGGAACGCGCCGGGTTCTTGGCCCGGTCGGCTGCCTTGACCATCGCGTTCCTCCGTCTGTCAGTGCTCCGTGACCATGCTAGGCAGCGATGGACTGCTCGGGCGCCAGGGCCTTCTCCGTGCGCTCGGCCCGCCGGAGCAGAGCCGCCGCGACCAGGCCGCCGGCGAAGACCGCGACCGCGCCGACGAGCTGGCTGGTCTGGAGGCCGGAGGCGAAGGCGTCGGAGATCTCCTGGCGCTCGGCCTCGCTGCCCGCGGCGGCCAGGGCGGCCGGGAGGGAGGTCGCGGTGACGGCGACGAGCGCGGCGAAGCGGGCGTTGAGGACGGCGCCGAGGACGGCGACACCGAGGCCGTTGCCGAACTCGGCGAGGGTGCCGTTGATCCCGGCGCCCACGCCCGCCTTCTCCGGCGGGATCGAGCTCATGATCGCGTTGGCCATGGCCGGGGAGGAGACGGCGATGCCGCCGCCCATCAGGACCAGGCCGAGGAGCATGCCCGCGTAGCTGCCGTCCGTGCCGCCGCCGAGCAGCGAGATCGAGGTCAGACCACCGGCGACCAGGGTCATGCCGAGGACGACGGTGGGCGGGGTGCCCAGCTTCATGACGATCTTCGGGCCGATGCCGGTCAGGTTGAGGCCGACGATCGTCAGCGCGAGCGGCGCCATCCGCAGACCGGCCTCAAGCGGCTCGTAGCCGAGCACGAACTGCAGGTGCTGGGTGAGCAGGAAGAGCGAGCCGCCCATGCCGAAGACGACCAGGATCGAACCGCCGATGGCGCCGATGAACTTCTGGTTCCGGAAGAAGTGCATGTCGAGCATCGGGTACGGGGTGTGCAACTCCCACAGCGCGAACGCACCGAGGCCCAGCAGACCGATCGCGGCCGGGACCAGCACCTGCGCGGAGACCCAGCCGTGCTCGGGGCCGCTGATGATCGCGTACACGACGGCGGTCATGCCGATGGTGGAGAGCAGCGCGCCGAGCAGGTCGGGGCGCTCGCCCTGCGGGTTCTTGGACTCCGGGACGAGCTTGAGGACGGCGACGAGGGCGACGACCGCGACCGGGATGTTGATCAGGAAGATCATTCCCCACCAGAAGTGGTTCAGGATCACGCCGCCGATCAGCGGCCCGCCGGCGAAGCCCAGGGAGGCGACGGTGGACCAGAGCGCGATGGCCTTGACCCGCTCCGAGTCGTCGAAGATCTGCATGACGACGGCGAGGGTGGTGGTCATCAGGAGCGCGCCGCCGACGCCCATGCCCGCGCGGGCCGCGATCAGCTGGGCGGTGGAGTCGGCGAGTCCGGCGGCGAGCGAGCCGAGGCCGAAGAGCGCGAGTCCGATCGCGAGCAGCTTCTTGCGGCCGTAGCGGTCGGCGGCGTTGCCCGCGCTGAGCAGCAGGCCGGACTGGACGAGCGAGTACGCGTTGATCATCCACTGGATGTCGGTGGTGGTCGCGTGGAGTTCGGAGGTCAGCGACGGGATGGCGACGCTGAGCACGGTGTTGTCGAGCAGCACGGTGAGCTGGGCGAGGCAGATGACGCCGAGGATCAGCCAGCGCTGCGGGTGACCGCCGGTGGCGGTCGGTTCGGTCGCGGCGGTCGTCGCCGTCATGGGCAGGGCTCCTTGTACGGTGTACGGGACTAGGTCTCGTACACCGTACAAGGACTCTCTTACGCTGTATAGCGCTTATCTATTTCTTGGTGGTCAGGTCGTAGAACGTGGCGTTGCCGACCGTGACCTTCTCGAAGGTCTCCGCGACCCAGGTGGAGATCTCCGAGTTGCCGCCGGGACCACCGCCGCCGCCCATGCGGCCGCCGTCCTCACCGGTGCCGCCGGCGCTACCGCCGCTCTCGCCGCTGCCGATGAAGTAGTGGATCTTCCCCTCCGCGACGTACTGCTTGAACTGCGCGAGGGTCGGGGACGGGTCACTGCCGTTGAAGCCGCCGATCGCCATCACCGGCTTCTCGGTGGCGAGCTGGTAGCTGGCCGCGTTCTGGGCGCCGACCGTGGCCGCGACCCAGGTGTACGAGTCGGCGTCCGCGAGGAGCGCGCTCTTCGCCTCCGTACCGACACTGGCGCCGTTGAGCAGGCCGCCCATGCCGCCGCCACCGAAGCCTTCGCCTCGGGTCATGCCCTGCGGCGGGGTGCCGCCGGGCATCTGGCCCTGGGTCTGGCCCTGAGCCTGGCCCTGGCCCTGGCCGTTGGGCATCTGCCCGCCGCCCTGACCGCCCTGCCCACCGGGACCGCCGGGCATCTGACCGCCCTGACCGCCGCGACCACCGGGCATCTGTCCGCCGCCGGGGAATCCCCCGCCCTCGAACATCCGCATGCCGCCACCGCCGCCGGGACCCCGGCCGCCCATGGCGCCGCCCGCCGGGCCCGCCGTCACGATCGAACCCTGGTGTCCGGAGTCCACCGTCGCCAGGGTGTACGCGAAGGGACCCGCGAGTCCCGCCGCCAGGCCGAGGCCCGCGACCACGAGGCCGAGGCGCCGGTCGATCCGGCCCGCGAAGAGCAGCCCGAGCGCGGCCACCGCGCCCGCGACGAGGACCGTCCAGCGCAGCCACGGCAACCAGTCCGGCGTCCGCCCGAGCAGGGTCCAGCCCCACCAGGCGGTCACCGCCACCGTCACCGCGAGGGCCGCCGAGGCGAGCAGCCGGGTGCGCTCCTCCCAGAGCACGGCCGCGCCCATGCCGACGAGCGCCGCGAGGTACGGGGCCAGGGCCACCGTGTAGTACTCGTGGAAGATTCCGGCCATGAAGCTGAACACGGCGAGCGTGATCAGCAGCGAACCGCCCCACACCAGGAACGCCGAACGCGCCGTGTCCGTCCGGGGCGCCCGCCAGGTGACGACGAGCCCCGCGACGAGCAGGATCAGCGCGGCCGGCAGGAGCCAGGAGATCTGGCCGCCGACGGAGTCGTTGAACATCCGGACGATGCCGGTCTCACCCCAACGGCCGCCGCCCATGCCACCGCCGCCTCCCCCGCCGCCGACGCTGCCGGTCTCGTCGCCGTTGATGCGGCCGAGGCCGTTGTAGCCGAAGGTCAGCTCCAGGAAGCTGTTGTTCTGCGAGCCTCCGACGTACGGGCGGGAGGACGCCGGCCACAGCTCGACCAGGGCCACCCACCAGCCCGCCGACACGATCATCGCGAGCCCGGCCAGGGCGAGCCGGCCGATCCGGCGCCCGATGCCGCCCGGCGCGCACACCCCGTAGACGAGGGCGAGCGGCGGCAGGATCAGGAAGGCCTGCAGGGTCTTCGCGAGGAACGCGAAGCCGAAGGCCACCCCGGCCCACACGAGCCACTTCGCCGCGCCCTTGTCCTGTTCGAGCGCGCGCAGTACGCAGTAGACGGCGACCGTCATCAGCAGGGCGAGCAGCGCGTCCGGGTTGTTGAAGCGGAACATCAGCGCCGCGACGGGCGTGAGCGCCAGGACCACACCCGCGATCAGACCCGCGCCCGCGCCGAACCGGCGCCGTACGGCCGCGTAGAGCACGGCGACGGTAGCCACGCCCATGAGCACCTCGGGCACGAGGATCTGCCAGGAGCCGAGGCCGAAGAGACGGACGGAGAGGGCCATCGGCCAGAGGGCGGCCGGGGGCTTGTCGACGGTGATGGCGTTGGCCGCGTCGAGCGAGCCGAAGAAGAAGGCCTTCCAGCTCTCGCCGCCCGCCTGGACGGCGGCGGAGTAGAAGGAGTTGGCGTAGCCGGAGGCGCTCAGGTTCCACAGGTAGAGCACGGTGGTCACGGCGAGCAGACCGAGGAACGCGGGCCGGACCCAGGGGGCGTCGTCGGCGCGGCCGCGCCAGAGCCGGGTGAGGGGGCCACCGCGGGACGGCGCGGCATGGGCCGCGCCGGCCGACGCGGCCAGGGAGGTCGAAGTCATCGGTCGTTCCTTGGGTCGTTCCTTGAGGTGGCCCGCTCGGGGAAGACCCAGAGCCGGAAGAGGAGGAAGCGCAGGACGGTCGCGGCGAGATTGGCGACGACCAGGACGGCGAGCTCGGTGGAGTGCGCCGGATCGCCGGTCGCCGCGCCGAGAGCGGCGAGCGAACCGCTGGTCAGGGCCAGGCCGATCGCGAAGACCACGAGCCCCTGCGCCTGATGGCGGACGGCCCGGTCCCGGCCCCGTACCCCGAAGGTGAGCCGCCTGTTGGCCGCCGTGTTGGCGACGGCGGAGACCAGGAGGGCGGCGGCGTTGGCGAACTGCGGGCCGACACCGAGCCGGAAGAGCGAGTACAGGGCGATGTAGAAGAGCGTGGACAGGGCCCCGACCACGCAGAAGCCGACCAGCTGGCGGGCCAGTCCGCCCGGCACACCGCTGAGTTCACGGTCCCGGGGGTCGTCCCCGAAGGGCCTGGACAGCCGGTCGAGGGGCAGCGAACCCGTCGCGAGGGCCCGCCCGACCCGCCAGACGCCCTTGAGGTCGTCGGTGGCCGTGCTCACGATGTGCACGGTCGAGTCGGGGTCGTCGACCCAGTCGACCGGCACCTCGTGGATGCGCAGCCCGGCGCGCTCGGCGAGGACGAGCAGCTCGGTGTCGAAGAACCAGCCGGTGTCCTCCACCATCGGGAGGAGCCGCTCGGCGACGTCCCGCCGTATGGCCTTGAAGCCGCACTGCGCGTCGGAGAACCGGGCGGCGAGCGAGCCGCGCAGGATCAGGTTGTACGCGCGGGAGATGAACTCCCGCTTCGGGCCGCGCACCACCCGCGAGGAGCGGGCGAGCCGGGAGCCGATCGCCAGGTCGGAGTGGCCGGAGATGAGCGGCGCGACCAGCGGGAGCAGAGCGTTCAGGTCGGTGGACAGGTCCACGTCCATATAGGCGAGGACGGGGGCGTCCGAGCCCGACCACACCGTCCGCAGCGCCCGGCCGCGCCCCTTCTGCTCCAGACGTACGGAGCGCACCTCGGGCACCTCGGCGGCGAGGCCGGCGGCGACGTCGGGGGTGCTGTCGGTGGAGGCGTTGTCGGCGACGGTGATGCGGAAGCCGTACGGGAAGGTCCGGAGGAGGTGTTCGTGGAGCCGGCGGACGCACGGCTCCAGGTCCTTCTCCTCGTTGTAGACGGGGATCACCACGTCCAGGACGGGCCGTCCCGCGATGTTCACCGGCAGGTGTTCCCGGGCGGGGAGGGCCCCGGACGTGGGCCCCGCGATCGTTGGGGTTCGCATGCCACCGACACTCGCCGGGGCCGCTGTCACGGCTGTGTGATGAGCCTGTGGCCTGCCTGTGAGTGGGCTTCCGCCGGGTGGGCGGCGGGCAGCCGGACGGTGAAGGCGGTCCGGCCGGAGACGCTCTCGACGGTCACGTCACCGCCGTGGGCGACGACGACCGCCCGGACGATGGCGAGCCCGAGGCCGGTGGATCCGGCGTTGCGGGAGCGTGAGGCGTCACCGCGCGCGAACCGCTCGAAGACGGCGGGGAGGAGCGCGGCCGGGATGCCGGGCCCGTCGTCCTCGATCTGGACGACCACCGCACCGGGTTCCGCACGGAGCCGCGCGGTGACCTTGGTGCCGGGCGGTGTGTGCGTACGGGCGTTGGCGAGGAGGTTGACGAGCACCTGCTGGAGCCGGGCGCCGTCCGCCCGTACCGGCGTCCCGCCGTCCTCGGGCAGTTCGATGCACCAGTGGTGGTCGGGCCCTGCGGCGCGGGCGTCGCTCACGGCGTCCACGACCAGCGGGACGAGGTCGGTGGGCTCGTACGAGAGGGGTCGTCCGGCGTCGAGCCGGGCGAGCAGCAGCAGGTCCTCGACCAGGCCCGTCATCCGCGTCGCCTCGGACTCGATCCGGCCGAGCGCGTGCCGGGTGTCGGGCCCGCACTCCTCGCGGCCGCGCCGGGTCAGCTCCGCGTACCCCCGGATCGAGGCGAGCGGGGTGCGCAGTTCATGGCTGGCGTCGGCGACGAACTGCCGGACCCGGGTCTCGCTCTGCTGGCGGGCGTCGAGGGCCGAGTGGACGTGGTCGAGCATCCGGTTGATGGCCGCGCCGACCTGGCCGACCTCCGTCCGGGGATCGGCCTCCGCGTCGGGGACCCGCTGATGGAGTGCCACCTCACCGCTGTGCAGGGGAAGTCGGGCGACCTGCCGTGCGGTGACGGCGACCCGGTGCAGCGGCCGCAGGGCCACCCGGACGAGCACGGTTCCGGCGAGCGAGGCGGCGAAGAGCCCGGCGCCGGTGACGCTGAGCTCGACGAGGATCAGGGTGGAGAGGGCGTCCTCGACCTCGGTGAGGGGGATGCCGATGAGGAAGGTGCCACGGCCGCCCTCCGCGTACTCGACCCGGTAGGAACCCAGGCCGCCCGGGAGGTCGACGGTGTGCGGCCGTCCGTCACGCGGGACGGCGGAGAGCACGGACTGCTGGGCGGCGTCGAGACTCTCGACCGGGAACAGCGGCAGGTCCGCGCCGGTCTCCCCGGCCGCCTCCGTCGAGTAGCCGGCCTCGGAGACCTCCCCGCCGATCAGGACCGCACCGAGCGTCCCTATCGGCGCGCCGGGGTCCTTGAGGAAGCCGAGCGGCGGCCTGTCCTGCCTTTCCCTCTCCGGATCGGGCAGGCCGACGCGGTCCGGCGGCCCGGCGGCCCGCGTGGACACGCTTCGGAGCGAGTCGTCGGCCTGGTCGTACAGGTACGAGCGGAACGCGATCGTCGTGACGGTTCCGATGACGGCCGCGACGACCGCGATCAGCGCGACCGCCGAGACGACGAGACGGGTCCGCAGCGACCACGGCCCCCTTGTCCGCGGAGACCGTGTCCGCTGCCCTGCACCTCGCCACACGAGCCGCTACTCCCCCGGCTTGATGAGGTAGCCGGCCCCGCGCCGGGTGTGGATCATCGGGGCGCGCCCCGCGTCGATCTTCCGCCGCAGGTACGAGATGTAGAGCTCGACGACATTGGCCTGACCGCCGAAGTCGTACGACCAGACCCGGTCGAGGATCTGCGCCTTGCTGAGCACCCGCCGCGGATTGCGCATGAGATAGCGCAGCAGCTCGAACTCGGTCGCCGTGAGGTGGATGGAGACCCCGCCCCGGGTGACCTCGTGGCTGTCCTCGTCGAGGGTCAGGTCCCCGACGACGAGCAGCGACTCGCTGCGCGCGACGGCCGCCCCGGACCTGCGGATGAGCCCGCGCAGCCTGGCCACGACCTCCTCCAGGCTGAAGGGCTTGGTGACGTAGTCGTCGCCGCCCGCCGTGAGTCCGGCGATCCGGTCCTCGACGGAGTCCTTCGCCGTCAGGAAGAGCACCGGTACGTCGGGCAGCTCGCGCCGGATCCGGCCGAGCAGGCTCAGCCCGTCGACGTCGGGAAGCATGATGTCGAGGATGACGGCGTCGGGCCGGAACTCACGCGCGGAGCGCAGCGCGGCAGCGCCGTCCCCGGCACTTCTGACCTGCCAGCCCTCGTAGCGCAGGGCCATCGAGAGCAGCTCGGAGAGCGAGGCCTCGTCGTCGACGACGAGGACGCGGACGGCGGTTCCGTCGGCACGGAGCATGTCGGCGCGGGTGCCGGTACGGCGTGTGGTGACGGTCATGGAACCCACGCTGTCGGGCGCCGCTGAGAGGCCTCTTTCCCTTTCCTGTGAATTCCCTGAGAAAGGACTCAGAGGTCCGCGGACGGTTTCACGTGAAACAACGCGGCGCCGTTCTCGTACAGGACGCCGCGGAGCCAGTCATCCCCGAGCCCGAGGCGTTCGAGGGCCTGGAGCTGGTGCACGTACGGATACGGGATGTTCGGGAAGTCGGAGCCGAGGAGGATCCGGTCGCCGACGTCCACGAGCCGCTTGAGCTCCGCCTCGGGGAACGGCGCCAGTCGCTCGCTGAAGTCGGTGAAGGCCATGGTGGTGTCCAGGTGGACCCCCTCGTACCGCTGGGCGAGATCGAGGAAGTCGCCGTACTCGGGCATCCCCATATGGGCGACGATCACGCGCAGCCTGGGGTGCCGTGCGAGCAGCCGCGCCATGGGCCCGGGTCCGGTGAAGTTGCCCGGAGTGGGCCCGGAGCCGCAGTGGACCACGACGGGGGTGCCGCTGTCGGCGAGGGCTCCCCAGACCCCGTCCAGCGCGGGGTCGTTCGGGTCGAAGCCGCCGACCTGAAGGTGCACCTTGAAGACGCGGGCTCCGGCGGCGAGCGCCTCCTGGACGTACCGGTCGACGCCCGGCTCGGGGAAGAAGGTCGAGGTGTGCAGACAGTCGGGGGTGCGGGCGGCGAAGTCGGCGGCCCAGGAGTTCAGCCAGGCGCCCATCCCGGGCTTGTGGGGGTAGAGCATCGCGGTGAAGGCGACCGCCCCGAAGCCGCGCAGGAGCGCGAGCCGGCGCTCCTCCTCCTCGCGGTAGGTGATGGGCCACTCCATGCCGGTCAGCGGGCCGACGGCGTCGAAGTAGGCCCAGACCTTGTCGAGGACGTTCTGCGGCATGAAGTGCGTGTGCACATCGACGAGCCCGGGAATGCCGAGCCGCTCGACGAGGGCCCGGATGTCGTCGGCCTCGCGGCGCTCACCACTCGCGCGGTTCTCGCGGTGGTCTCGGCTCTCGTGGCTCTCGCTACTCGCGCGGTGCTCGCGGTGCTCTCGGCTCTCATGGCTCTCGCTACTCGCGCTCAAAGCTGTAACTCCGTTCGACCTTGCCGATGTGGACGCTGTAGCTGTCGTACCAGTGCTCGCGGCCGTGGGCCTTGGCGGCCTGGTGCTCGGCGTGCAGACGCCAGGCGTCGAGCGCCTCCAGGTCCCGGAAGTAGGCCACGGTGATGCCGATGCCGCCGGGAGTGCGGGCGGACTCATGGCCGAGGAAGCCGGGCATCTCTCTGGCGAGTTCGTCCATCCGTGCGGCCGTCTCGGCATAGCCCTCGGGGGCGTCTGGCCGGATCGAAGTGAACACAGCGGTGTAGTAGGGCGGTTCGAGGTCCGCCACCAGCTCGGGGGTCATGTGATCACCCTCGCCGGGCCGGTGGGGGATGTCCACGGCGCCCGGGCAACAGGATCCAAGACTTTACGAAGGGACCGCTGCGGTGGGGCGGCCCCCTCAGAACAGCTCGCCCTGGGTGCTCGGGTCGACGGCGGACACCGCTTCCGACACCGGCACGGACAAGGCCTCGCCCTCCTTTGCCGCCTGGAGCACCCAGCCGCCCATCAGCCGGGTGTCGAGGGCGAGACAGCGTCCGCCCGGGTCGAGGAGGTGCAGATCGGGCCCGGCGGCGGCGAGCAGCCGCCCGCTGACGACACCCCCGTCGACCAGCTCCGTGACCGTGCCGGCGAGCGGCGGCAGCCCGTCGAGACCGAAGGCCGGGGCGTGGTCACGCGGGGCGAACTCCAGCGGCTCCAGGGTCTCCGTCCAGCCGCCCACCTCCCGTGCCCGCCGGTGCAGCTCCCCGACCTCCCGGGCCCGTTCCGAGGCGGCCGGCAGCGCGTGCCGGCCGGCCCGCTTCCGCTCGTACGCCACGCGGTCGGGGATCCCGAGCGCCTGCCGCAGCACCTCCTCGGTCCGCCGGGCGGCCATCAGCGGCCCCCGCCCGAGCCAGCTGAACGTGACGGCGCCCTGTTCGAGGAGCCGGGCCTCGCCGCGGGCCTCGGCGGTGATCCCCACCTTGGTCATACCGGGCCCGAACCAGGCCAGGTACACACGGTAAGGCTGCGGGTCGTCCAGGAAGGTGTCGGCGGCCACGGAGTGCGCCCGGTCGAGCCGCGCGCACTCCGCGCACCGCCCACCGGTGGCCCGGCCCGGCACGACGGCCTCCAGGGGACAGGGGTTCCCCCGGGCCCCGGGACACCGCCGCTCCCCCACGGCCCGGAAGGCGAGCCCCTGCCCGTACGCGAGGGCGCTGACCCTCCCGCCCCGCCACCGCAGCCCGGGCACGCCCCCGCTCCAGGTGATCCCCCGACACTGCCACTCCACGCCCGCGCCTCCCTATGCTCCGTGGATGCCCAGTCTCCGACACATCCGGTTCCAGTCGCCTGCCCCGGGCCCCCGGGGCAATCACCCCGGAGTGTTCGGCCTGACCAACCTGCTGGCCCGGGAGGGCAGGCTGACTCCCGAGGAGTGGGCGATCTGGCGCTCCTCGAACGACTGGTACGACGCCCGTTTCCCGAACCCGACCGCGGTCGACCCGACGGTCTACGACCCGGAGCTGAACCCGGGCGCGGCCGCCTGGTTCCGGCCGACGGCCACCGAGGCACTGGCCAGGGTCGACCCGTACCTGCGGATCCTGCGGGACCACGGAGTGCCCTGCGTCCGCCTGGAGTCGGCCGACCCGGGCCGGGTCGTCTACACGGACGCGTACCAGATCGTCGTCGTGCCGGCTCAGGGCAGGACGTAGATCCGCGCCCCGTCGGCGTCGGGCCCCCCGACCTCCCGCATGCAGCCGCGCTCGATGAGGAGGCGTACGCAGTCCCGGACGCGCTCGCCGGAGAGACCGGTGCGCCGGGTGACGTCCTGGGCCCGGTAGCGGACGCCGCCGCGGACCAGGCCGGGGGCGAGACAGCTCGCGACCGTGCGCACGTCCCCGGTGATGGCCCAGGACTCGACGAGCTCCTGCGGGGTGAGGGCTACGGCGGCGCCGGTGCGCTGGCGCGGCACGGAGAGCCGCTCAAGGGAGTCGGCGACCCTTGAGAGACTCCGCCGGGTCTCACGGAGCAGCTCCGCGTACTCGGTGTGCTCGGCGTACGCCGCGTCCCGCTCGTCGAACTGCCCGTCGAGGCGTACGAGGACGTCGACGAGCTCCTGCGGCAGGACGAACCCGGCGTGCACGGGGGAGGGTTCGAGCCCGTACCCCCCGTACCGCTGGATCGCCGCTATGACCTCGGCCGTCCACGCCCGGAACGGGCCGGCCTCCGGTCTCCGGCAGGCCCCGACGAGCTGGACGAGCCCCTGCAGGCTCACCATCCGCGTCGCCGCCCTGATCCCGCACCGCCCGAGGAACTCCTCACCCCCGGCGAGCTCCCGCGCGGACGCCAGGCACGTCCCGGGCAGGTCCACGGTCCGCAGCGCCTCCCGCGTCCCCGCGTACCCCAGCCGCTTCGCCACGTCCACGACGGGGAACCAGTGGGTCCCGTCCCGGGCGGTCAGGCGCCGCAGGGGCGCACCCGTGGCGGCGTACACCAAGTCATCGATGTCGATCGCGTCCATCGATCATCACCTCCGCCTCGCAAGCTAGGACGAAGGCATATTCAACTGACATGCAAATAAGACAGGTTCACCCAAAAGGGGAGGGATTCCCGGGTATGACCCCGAAAATCCCTCCCCTACGCCTATGGCGGTGCCCCGCTGCCTACCGGGCGACGAACTGCGTGAGGATCGCCTGCACCTCGTAGATGTCGACACCCTTGGTGAAGGTCTTCTGGACCGGCAGCTGGCTGCCCGAGATCCAGATCTTCAGCTCGGCGTCCAGGTCGAAGGTGCCGGCGGTCTCGACCGCGAAGTGCGTGATGCTCTTGTACGGGATCGAGTGGTACTCGACCTTCTTGCCGGTGATGCCCTGCTTGTCGACCAGCACGAGCCGCCGGTCGGTGAAGAAGATCGTGTCGCGGATCAGCAGGTACGCGGCGTGCACCTGCTCCCCCTGCCCGAGCAGCCGCGCGTAGTCCTGCTGCGCCTGCGCCGGATCAATCGCGTGCGCGTTTCCGAAGAGCGCCATGCCCCAACCCCCACCGTCGAATGAAAAGAACGATCATCCGACCCTAACCCCCCGACCCGCCAACACCGAAGGCCCCCGGACCACCCCGAACCCCCACCTCACCGGCTACGGCTCGCCAGGAGCCACCGCCGGCAGCCCCTGCGTCGGGTCGGGACGCAGAACACTTCCCCGAAGAAGGAAATTCAACGCTATTCGAGCGCAGGCACGCCGTTTCTATCGAATACAACGGTAAACGTTGCGCCATCTTCTGCAACCAGCTCCCCCTTCCCCTCATATTCGTTCACGGTTCCGTCCGAGTATGTAATGACAATTCTGACGGTATAGTTCACCGCCAGGTCGGACACAGCCTTGTCAAAATAAAAGACGTCTGCTGCACTGGAATCATCTTTGTCCATAGTCAGAACCACGGGATCAGATCCAGCGATAACTATCTCGTCCCGCTCTTCGACAACCCCCTCCTCGTCAAACAGAGTACTCGCGAAATTTACCGCGATTTGGGAACTCGGCGCATCTGTCGAAGACACGGATGTCACAGGAGTCGTAGGAGTCGTTTTCGGTTCCGACTTCGACTGTGCCACGTAGATGAATCCGAAAATGGCCAGGATGTAGGTCACGATGCTGACAGCCAGGATGGCGGCCCTGGGGAGGCGTCCGATGCTCCCTTCCAGGGTGATGTGGAACTGGGACGACCCCATGCTCGCCCCGCGTCCCACGATCCCTATCAGGAGAAGGAATGTCGCGATGACAAGGGTGACGATCGGGAAGAATTCCATTCCAGTGCCCCTCTGTAGCAACCGCCGCAGACCTCAGGGCAGGCGCTTATCAGTAGCGCGCAAGAGTGATTCACCTGAAGGAGGCCACGAGGAATGCGCCTAGGGCGCGTTTCGGCCGGGCGCGACAAGGGCGCCGATGACTTGGGGCCCGGCCAGCTGCCTTGATCTCCGATACCAGAGCCCTCTCCCCACTACCACCATGCGCTCGCCGGATGCGTCTCGCAAATGGAAGCGGCAGCTGAACTGCCGGGTCGTGGAGCGGCTTTGGCGGGGTCGCCATGGGGCGAGCATTCACATGGCAATCGGCCGCGGGAAGCTTCCGGGCTCGGAACGGAACTCGTGCTCCAAGGTCTTCAGGGCTTGGTCCACGGCGGACACCTCGCGTGGTTGTGCCGTCAACTTCAGGGGAAGAGTCCTCCGTTCACAGCGCGGAGGTCGAGCTTTTCGCGCTCAGGCCCAGGAAGAGGCCTGTGAAGCGGTACCGACGTCGAGGGAGTAGTCCACCGCGACCGCGAGATCGCCGGACTCACCGCGGATCGTCAGGACGTGCGGCCCGGGTTCAAGCGGTGGCAGCTGGACCCACAGGCCACATCCCGTGCCGAAGGTGCGTCCGTCTGTTCCGGTGACGGGGTTGTCGGCGACACCCAGCACCGAGATCCGCTCCCCGGGGTGCTCCTCCGAGTCGATCCTCTTGCCGTCCAGCGTCGCGGACCCCTTGGCCGCACTCATGAAGCCCTCGCAGGACGACGGGTCCGCGACGAGGTTCACCAGGGGGAAGGCGAGAGGCACTCCGTCAGGGACGGTGCACGTTCGCTTGACCCGATCGCCGAAAGAGCCCGCGAGGAACCACACGTCCTTCGCCTGATTGCGCGCGCATGCGCTTCCGTCCTGATCGACAACGGGGTTCGTCCGCTCGGGTTCGGACGCCGCCCACGTCCACCACCTGCTCTGCAGATCCCGGGAAGAGAGACCCCTCGCCGCCGGGGGCGACGCCGAGGAGGGCGCCGCTGTGCGCTCACCTGTCCCGGGGCCCGCGGTCCCTGCCCCACATCCCACCGACACGGACAGCACCACGGCCGTCAGCGCCGCTCTGCCCACCTTGATCTTCATGAACGCCCCTCCGCGTGTCGCACCGATCCGTCGACCCCCCGGTCGACCTGCGACATGTGCGGACACCCTAAGCCGCGACCCTCAGCGCTCGGACCTGAGCCCGTTGCCGTACTTCGCTGCTGATCAGTCGACCTGGCACGTAGACCAGGCGTAGGGCACCCGCGCGGATCCGTGGGCATCCGTCAGGGTGCGTAGTCGTTGATGCCAGGTAGTGATGTCAGGCTCCCGACGACCCATCAGACTGGGCCGTCGGCGGTGGCACGAAGAGGCCGATCAGCCCAGAGAGCGACGAGCTGAAGACGGTGAAGAGCATGTCCGTTTCCATCTTGTTCAGCGCCGCGTAGAGAAGGCAGCCCACGGAGCCCAGCAGGATGACACACAGCGTGCCCACGAGCATTGTCCACAGCCTGGTACCCGCCTCAGCCGGCAGCGGGACTAGGCGTCTGACTGCGGCTGCGGCCGCTGAAGCCGCCACGGCCTGCCTTACCTCAGCGGGTTGATCCTCCACGCCTCTCAGCGAATCCGCTACGGCGCGGCTGATCTCATTACCATCGCTCATGGCGTAATGAGACCCAATCCCCACTTCTCCCTCGGCTGGGCGCGCCGACAGTCTGGTGCTGGCACTCGGATAGCTGAAAGGGCCCTCGTCCACTCAGGCGAGAGTCCCTCGTCCCGTGTCAGTGGTTGGGTCGTCGGCGCCCCTGACTGCTGAGCTGAGCGGCGCCCAAACGGTCACAAAGCCTGGGTACGCCGCGCGGCATCCCTCAGCCCCCGATCGACAGCAGGCCGGGCGGGCCTGCGGCGGCAGAGCGAATGGACGACGCTTTGGGGTTGGGGACCGACCAGGACGAGGACGACCACGACTCGCCCTCGCCTCGTCAGTCGAACGGGCGTGAGGACCCTGAAGCGGAGTAGCGCGCCTGAGCGCGCAGTCGGACGCTGATGACATGAACCAACCCCCATCAGGGCAAGAGCCCCGCCCAGATCCGTACCAGCAGCCGTGGGGGCAGGGTGCACAGCAACCTCACGCCGGGGCAGGCTGGCAGGCCCCGCCGGGCGGTGGCGCACCTTATGGAGCAGCACCGCCAAGGAAGAAGCGGCGAAAGTGGCCGTGGGTGCTGCTCATCCTGGTCCTGCTGGCGGCAGGCGGGTGCGTAGCCGTCATCGCGGGCATCTCCAACGAAGTGTCGAAAGAAGTCACGGTGGAGTACGCGGTCACTGGCGACGCAAGAGACGTAACCATCGCCTATTCCTTCTGGAACGACGATGGCGTCTCGTCAAGATCCGAAACCGTCGAGAAGCTGCCGTGGCGGAAGACCCTGAAGACGAAGGGCTTCATGAAGGGTGGATCACTGCTCATCAGTCTGAGCGGGTCAGGAGGGACGGCCACATGCTCGGTGAGCGTGGACAACGACTCGCCAAAGACAGCCACCGCCTCCGGCCCATCGGCGGCAGCCACCTGCAGCGGGTTCTGAGCCGGGTACGAGCGACAGGACGACAGCACGTTGATGTCACCCGCTGATGCCAGAGGCCCCCTGGACGATGTCCAGGGGGCCTCTGATCTGTGTGCACTCGGCAGGATTCGAACCTGCAACCTTCTGATCCGTAGTCAGATGCTCTATCCGTTAAGCTACGAGTGCTTGTTCTTTTGTCTTGCCTTCGCTCCCCGGTCTTTCGACCCGCTCGCGGCGACAGACAGAACATTACATGACTGCCGCCGCCATGTGAAATCCATTGACCCCACCCCTTGTGACCTGCGAAAACGTCGCGCAGACCAGGGATCGGACCCCCTCGGGAACGGCCGAAGCCCCGGCCTGTGGGGCCGGGGCTTCGGTAGGGGCGGAGGCGGAGGGATTTGAACCCTCGATGGGCTTTAAGACCCAAACCGCATTAGCAGTGCGGCGCCATAGACCGGACTAGGCGACGCCTCCATGCACCTCGCGCATGCGCGGTGGTGCGTGCAGATGATGACACAGGCGAACCGGCTGTCACCAATCGATTCTCACCGTACTAGCCCTCCGGGGTCGAGAGCAAAGCCCAGCGCCCCCGTCGTGCCGTCCGCCGGAACCACCGGAGTCGTTACCCAGCCCCTCCCGGCCGGATCCGCCGCACGCCCGGAGCCGCCCTCCGCTCCGGAGCCGCCGCCCTGAGCCGCTCGGCGTACCCCGCTTGCGCAACGCCCCGGCGCCCGGAGCGTTAGAGGGGGCGGGGCGGGGCACGCCGTGCGCCCGCGCCTGCCCGCCGCACACCCGCTCCCCCGTTCCTGGAGATCCGCATGCTGCGCCGCCTCGTCCTCTCGACCCTCGCCACCGCCGCCGCCGGCACCGCCGGGTTCGGTCCGCTGCCGCCGCTGCCCCTGCTCTCGCCGCCCGAGGCGCTGACCGTGACCGTCTCCGAGAGCGGATACCCGAACGCCGACGGCACCTTCGAGCTGACGTGTGACGACCGGGCGGGCGGGACCCACCCGGCCCGCGAGCACGCCTGCGCGCGTCTGGAGCAGCTCGCGAAGACGGGCGAGAACCCGTTCGAGCCCGTGCCCGCGGACCAGTTCTGTACGCAGGTCTACGGCGGGCCCGCCGTCGCGCACATCACCGGCACCTGGCAGGGCCGCTCGGTCGACGCCCGCTTCTCCCGCGCCGACGGCTGCGAGATCGACCGCTGGGAAAATCTGGAGCCGGTCCTTCCTCTTGTCCGGGGATGAGACAGGATGGGCCAGGATGAGACCGGGGTCACCCCCCGGAGCCTCCCTTAGACTCCCTTCCGTGACAGGGTGCGGCCCGAGGGGCAAGATGGGGCCGGCCGGCCGATAGGGCATGCACGTTGCAGTGCGTCAGGGAGGAACGTCGTCGTGAGCAGCAGGCCATCCCGGGGCGCTGCTCGCCTCGCAGCCATACTCGACGCCCTCCCCGACGGCCTCGTGCTCGTCAACTGCAACGGCACGGTCGTCAACGCCAACACCATCGCCCTCGGCATGTTCGAGACGCCGGGCACCGCACTCGTCGGGCGCGGCCTGCTCGACCTCCTGCCCGAGTTCGACTCGCGCCTCATCCCCGGCTCCATGCGCCGCCCCGAAGGCACCGACGAGCGGGGCCGCACCAAGCCGGCCCGCATGATCGCCCGCCGCACGGACGCCAGCGAGTTCCCCGTCGAGGTGACCAGCGCCAGCCTGGAGGACGGCCGCGAGGCCTACGACTCGTACGGCGGCTACACCGGCGACGAGCTGCTCATGCTGGTCGTCCGGGACCTCACCGGCACCCTCGACACCGAGGCCGAACTCGCCCGCTCGCAGCGGCAGACCGAGATGATCCTGCGCGCCGCCGCCGAGGGCGTCGTCGGCACGGACACCGACGGCCGCGTCGTCCTGGTCAACCCCGCCGCCGCCCAGATCCTCGGCTACCGCGCCGGCGAACTCGGCGGCCAGGAGCTGCACCCGCTGATCCTCTCCAAGCGGGCCGACGGCGAGCCCTTCCCGTACGAGGACTCGCCGCTCGCCGACACCCTCAAGTCCGGCCGCAAGCACCGCGTCCGCGGGCAGGTCCTCTGGGCGAAGAAGGGCGACCGGGTGCCGGTCGACCTGACGACCGCTCCGGTCCGCGACGGCGACCAGCTCGTCGGCGCCGTCATGACCTTCACCGACCGCAGGCCGTACGAGCAGCTCGTCGACGAGCACGCCGCCGAGATCACCGAACTGACCGAGCGGAACGCGGCGGAACTCGCCGACCGCGCCGAACGGAACGCCGCCGAACGGGAGGCGCAGCAGGAGCGGTACGCTTCCCTCGCCGCCCGGCACGAGCAGCTCACGGCCGTCCTCGCCGAGTCGCTGCGCGGCCCCCTGGAGGAGCTGCGCGCCCAGCTCGGCACCCTCGCCGCCGACGACGCCGGACAGCTCTGGCCCGAGGCCAACCAGGTCCTGCACCACCTCGCCGCCGGCTACGCCCGGATGACGGCGCTCGTCGACAACGTCCTCGGCTACCAGCGCCTGGACGCGGGCACGGAAGCGCTCGACAAGCACGTCGCGCTCCTCGACGGCGTCGTGACGGCGGGCATCGACGGGGCCGTCGATCTGATCGGGCCCGGCCGCGCCCAGTTCGCCGTGCACGCGCCGCCCATCGAGGCCGAGGTCGACGCGGCCCGGCTCGCGACCGCGCTCTCGCACCTCGTCGCGGACGTCGCCGGCGTCGACGCGACCGGCAAGAACCGGACCACCGCCCAGGGCTCCGTACCGGCCGACTCCACGATCGTCGTCGCGGCCGCACAGCGCGGTGACGTCGTACGGATCGAGGTCCGCGGCCCGTACGCGGGCGGCGACCCGGTCCACGGGCCCGTCGTGCGCGGGATCGTGGCGGCGCACGGCGGTGTCGTGCAGACCCACGAGGTGCCGGGGACGAGCGGCGGCGCGTATGTGCTGGAGGTCCCGCTCGGCACCGGGCGGGGCACGATCCCCGCGACGCGGCCGACGGCCGCGGCGGGGTCGGCGGAGAGCAGGAACGGCGGGCCGGGCGGTGCGCTGGCTCTTGGACCGGCCGGTGGACCGGCTGATGGGCCGACCGGTGGTGGTCGGGAGGCGCTCGCGCTGCCCGCTCAGGCCTCCGCGCCCGTCACAGCCCCTTCCGCTCCTCTCGCTCCTCCCGCTCCTATCGCCCCGCCCGCCCCGCCCGCTCCGTCCGCTCCGTCCGCTCCTTTCGGTGACTCCACGGAGGGCTCCGGTGGGGGGCGGCGGCGGGCCCGGCGCGGATCCACGGATGCCTTCCTGGAGAGTTCGGTCGCCCCTGAGGGCGGTGCGGAACCCAGTGGGCGCCGCCGTGCCCGTACGGGAGAGGCCGCCGGAGGAACCGCCGACCTGATCCCGGCCCAGCAGAACTCGGGCGTCGAGCAGGCCGTTTCCGCCTCGGGCTCGGCCCCTTCCGCCTCCGCCTCAGGCCCTTCCGGCGCTTCCGGCGCTTCCGGCGTCGAGCCGACCGGGCGCCGGCGCGGGCGGCCCGCTGAGGGGTCCGTCGTGACCGCCGCCGAGGGTGCACAGGGACGGGCCGCGCTCGGCGCCGCCGTGCCGCCGCAGGGTGTCTCCGTCGAGCCCTCGGGGACTGCTTCGGCTCCCGCCCTCGCGCGTGCGCTGCCGGCCGTCGCCTCCGCGGAGGCCGCTCCCGAGGTACAGCCGAGCGGGCGCCGTCGGCGTGCGCTCGCCGCCGCGCAGGAACGGGCGGCCGCGGCCGAGGCCGGGCCCCGGACGCCCTTCGCGCTCCCGCCCGCTGACGCCGACCGCGCCCCCGACGAGGTCGTGTCTCCGTTCGCCCTGCCGGGTGCCGCTCCCGTCGCCGGGCCGCTGCCGGTCTCCGACGAAGGGCAGCACGAAGCCGCACGGGGTGTCCCCGGCACCGAACACACGCCTCCGCAGCCCCATCCGCACGGGCAGCCGCAGGGCCCCGTGCAGACGCCGGTCCCGCCCGTGATGCCGCCGGCCGAGCCGACCGGGCGCCGCCGGGCCGTCGCACCCCCGCCGCCCGAGCCGGAGCCGGACTCGGTGCCGCAGGTGCCGCACGCGGCGTCGTCCTCCCCGGCGCGGCCCGAGCCCCGCAACAGCACCGGTTCCGGCACCGGCACCGGTTCCGTACCGCTGCCGCCCGAGCTGCCCATGCCGAAGGACTCGACCCAGGGACGGGCGTTCAGCGTCCGCACACTCGGGCAGGGCGTCCCCTTCGTCCCTCCGACCGCCGTGGCCTCCCCGCCCTCCCCTCCCGTCCCTCCTGTGGCGGTCCCCGTCGCCCCCGTGGCCTCTCCCGTCCCGGCGGCCCCCACGGCCTCCGGGGCGCCCTCCAACGGCTCCGGGCGGCGGCGCAAGCTCGCCACCCCGCCGGAGGTCGACCCGCCGGTCCCCGCCGCGCTCCCCGCACCGGCCAACGGCGAGGCCAGGCCGCACCCGCAGACGGAATCCCCTTCGCAGGCCCTGGCCCAGACCCCGTCCCAGGCCCTGTCTCCGGCCCAGGCCCCCTCGCAGCCCGAGGCCGCGCTCGGGCTCGTCCCCGCCGCGCCCGAGGGCCGCGCGTACGCCATAGGGGCCCCCGCCGAGGGCTCCGCCGAGGGGCCCGAGCCGCTCGACGGCCCCGGTGGCGCCGTCGAGGTCGCCAACCGGCCCGCGCCGCGCCCCGTCGACGACGAACTCCCCCCGGAGCCCCTCGACAACCCGCGCCGGCTGCTCGTCTGGCCCGCTCCCGACGTCTCCACCCAGCAGGCGCTGAGCGACCGGGGCTACCGGCCGGTGATCGTGCACTCCCGCGAGGAGGTCGACGCCCAGATCGCCGCCTTCCCGGCCGCGCTCTTCGTCGACCCGCTGACCGGGCCCATCACCCGTACCGCGCTCCAGTCGCTCCGTCAGGCGGCCGTCGCCGCCGAGGTTCCCGTGCTCCTCGCGGCCGGGCTCGGGCAGGCGACCCGGGAGGCGGCGTACGGCGCCGATCCCGCCGTACTCCTCAAGGCGCTCGCGCCGCGCGACAGCGAGCAGCACCCGTCCAGGGTCCTGCTGATCGAGGAGAACGAGGACATCTCCGAGGCGCTCGCGGCCACCCTGGAGCGGCGCGGAATGCAGGTCGCCCGGGCCGCGACGGACACCGAAGCGGTCACCCTCGCCACGCAGACGCAGCCCAACCTCGTGGTGATGGACCTGATGCAGGTGCGCCGCCGACGGGCCGGGATCATCGACTGGCTGCGGGCGAACGGGCAGCTCAACCGCACCCCGCTCGTCGTCTACACCTCTGCCGACCTCGCCGAGGAGGAGCTGCCGAGGCTGTCCTCCGGCGAGACGGTCCTCTTCCTCGCCGAGCGCTCGAACAGCGCCGAGGTCCAGGCCCGGATCGTCGACCTGCTCGCGAAGATCGGCACCAACTAGAACGCGGGAACGCGGTACGGGGAGGGCTTCGTCGTCGAAGCCCTCCCCGTACCGGTTCCACCGCCGGTGACTACAGCTGGGTCACGTCCAGCTCGCCCTCCGCGTACTGCTTTCGGATGACCTTCTTGTCGAACTTGCCCACGCTCGTCTTCGGCACCGCCGGCACGATCGCCCAGCGCTCCGGCAGCTGCCACTTGGCGATGCCGCCCTCGTCGGCGAGGAAGGCCTTCAGCGTCTCGTAGTCCGCCGTCGCCCCCTCCTTGAGGACGACGGTCGCCAGCGGGCGCTCGCCCCACTTCTCGTCCGGCACGGCGACGACGGCGGCCTCGGCGACCTCCGGGTGCGCCATGATCGCGTTCTCCAGCTCGACGCTGGAGATCCACTCGCCGCCGGACTTGATGACGTCCTTGGCACGGTCGGTGAGGGTGAGGAAGCCGTCGGGGCTGATCACGCCGACGTCGCCGGTCTTGAGCCAGCCGTCCTCGCTGAACTTGTCCGCGGGGCGGATGGCCTCGCCGTCGATGCCGCCGAAGTACGAGCCCGCGATCCAGGTGCCGCGCACCTCCAGCTCACCGGCGGACTCGCCGTCCCAGGGCAGGTGTTCGCCGGCCGGGCCGACCAGACGCGCCTCGACACCGGCCGGGAAGCGGCCCTGCGTGACGCGGTACGGCCACTCCTCCTCGGCGGTCAGGCCGTGCGGCGGGTGGGCCATCGTGCCGAGCGGGGAGGTCTCGGTCATGCCCCAGGCGTGACAGAGGCGGACACCGAGGCGGTCGTACGCCTCCATCAGCGCGGGCGGACACGCCGCGCCGCCGATGGTGACCTGGGACATCGAGGAGAGGTCGCGGGGGTTCGCGGTGACCTCGGCGAGCAGGCCCTGCCAGATGGTGGGGACGGCGGCCGCGTGGGTCGGCTTCTCGCGCTCGATCATGTCGGCGAGCGGGGCCGGCTGGAGGAAGCGGTCCGGCATGAGCATGTTGATGCCGGTCATGAAGGTGGCGTGCGGCAGGCCCCAGGCGTTGACATGGAACTGCGGGACGACGACCAGGGTCGTGTCCTTGTCGGTGAGGCCCATCGACTCGGCCATGTTCACCTGCATCGAGTGCAGGTAGATCGAACGGTGCGAGTAGACGACGCCCTTGGGGTCGCCGGTGGTGCCGGAGGTGTAGCACATGGCGGCGGCCGAACGCTCGTCCAGCTCGGGCCAGTCGTACGTGGTCGGACGGCCCGCGATCAGCTCCTCGTAGTCGTGCACGCGGGGCGCCACGCCGTCCAGGACGGAGCGGTCCCCGGGGCCCGCGACCACGATGTGCTCGATCGTCGGCAGGTGCGGCAGCAGCGGGGCGAGGAGGGGGAGCAGGGAGCCGTTCACGAGGACGACCCGGTCGGCGGCGTGGTTGACGATCCACACCAGCTGCTCGGGGGGAAGTCGGAGGTTGAGGGTGTGCAGGACGGCACCCATGGAGGGAATCGCGAAGTACGCCTCGACGTGCTCCGAGTTGTTCCACATGAGGGTCGCGACCCGCTGGTCGCCGGTGACCCCGAGTTCGTCGCGCAGGGCGTTGGCCAGCTGGTGCGCGCGTGCTCCGGCCTCCGCGAACGTGCGGCGCTGCGGCTCGGGCTCGCCCGTCCAGGTGGTGATGATCGACTTCCCGTGAATCGTCATCCCGTGCTTGAGGATGCGGCTCACGGTCAGCTGTACGTCCTGCATGGTGCTGTACACGGGGCGTCCTCCCGGTGGGCGCTACGTGGCAGAAAGGGTGTGGCGATTCTGCGCACGTACCGCGCGGTATGTCACTACCCGAGAGTACGGAAATTGCCAGTGATCGCTGGCAGGAGTGGCGGTATGTGGCGATTGCCCTGGGTTTCGGGCCCTCGGGTCGGCAGGGCTACCGGACGGGGGTCAGTTCCGGGTCCTCGCGGAGCTTGCCGAGCGCTCGCGACACCGCGCTCTTGACCGTGCCGACGGACACCCCGAGCACC
Source organism: Streptomyces sp. NBC_00250 (assembly GCF_036192275.1). NCBI lineage: Bacteria > Bacillati > Actinomycetota > Actinomycetes > Kitasatosporales > Streptomycetaceae > Streptomyces > Streptomyces sp. NBC_00250. Next base: position 4,575,715 of record NZ_CP108088.1, read on the forward strand.
TCGGCGGTCTGGGCCTCGCTGAGGTCCTCGTAGTACCTGAGGACCACCATCTGACGCTGACGCTCGGGCAGCTTCAGCACCGCACGCCACATCGCGTCGTGCAGCACCTGCCGCTCGGCCGGGTCCGGCTCCGGGAGACCGGCCGGCTCGGGCAGCTCCTCGCAGGCGAACTCGTCGACCTTGCGCTTGCGCCACTGCGACGTGCGCGTGTTCAGCAGCGCGCGGCGTACGTAGCCGTCCAGGGCACGGTGGTCCTCGATGCGCTCCCAGGCGACGAACGTCTTGGCCAGCGCGGTCTGCAGCAGGTCCTCGGCATCGCAGGGGTTGGCGGTCAGGGAGCGCGCGGTGCGCAGCAGCACGGGCCCACGCGCCCGTACGTACGAGGAGAAGGTCGAGTACGACGCGTACTGCGAGGCACCGGCGCAGACGGGGCCAGAGGGTGGCGGAGTCATGACTCCACGCTAGGAGGGGAGGGCCGCCCGGCGGATCGGCCCCAGGTCCCGACCCGCTGTCCGCCTCAGGTTGTAGAGGTGGGGACGGCCTCACCTCCTATGGGTGGAGACCCCTCGGGTCCGCGTCAGGGTCGAGGGCCGCCGAACGTCCCCTCCTCGACCCCGATCGGCGCTGCCGAGTCCTCGTCAGGCGTCCCGCGGGCCAGGGACGCGGCGACCGGCGTGACGCTCGCGACCGGCGCGTCCATCGCGTTCCGGTCGATGTTGAGACGGCGCCCGCCGTACGCCTCGGTGACGTTGCCCGCGTACTGGTGGATCCGGGCGTGCGGCATCCACGCCTCCGGGTGCAGCACCGGCTCGGTGTACAGCGTGGGCCGCCCCAGCCAGCGCGCGAACCACATCACCGCGGGCAGGTCCTGCGTACCCGCCCGCCGCGCCGCCTCGATGTCCCGCACCCCCGTGTCCGCGCTGCTGTAGTACCCGGGCACGTAGCCGAGGCGCCGCACCTCCCGGCTCCAGGCGCGGACGAAGGAGAGGGTGGTCGCCGTGCAGCCCGCGTCACCCGAGCGGTACGCCTCGATGTCGAGGTAGAGCGGGCTGCTCGTGTCCAGCCCGAGGGCGGACGCGGCCCGCACCGCGTCGGCCCCCTCCCGGGTGCCCTGGCTCACGGGGCTGCTCCCGATGGCGAAAGGCCGCTTGGCGGCGGCCGTGACGCACGGCGCCTGGGACCCCACGAACAGCGGCAGCAGCCGCCAGCCCATCGCGTGGACGGAGGCGACCCAGGCGGGGTTCAGCTCCCGCTGGGTCGGGCAGCCGCGCCCCCGGCCGCCGAAGTAGATCCCGACGGCGCCGTACGGCGAGCTGCGCCAGGCCTTCATCACCGCGAGGGACGGCGCCTCACAGGTGTCGAAGGCCCGACCGACGTAGTGGGCGGGGGCGGCGAGGGCGGCGGAGCGGGACGGGGTCCTGGACCCGGCTCCCTCTCGGGCCGCGGAGGCCGGGAGGGGAGCGGCGACCAGGGCCGCCCCGGCAAGCACCGCCACCAGTGCACCGACCACGGCCCGCACCCCGGGAGGCGAAGCGAACCGCGAGCGGGTGGGTGAGGGGGCCTGGGACGGTGAGCGGGTCGGGGAGAGGTTCGGGGACGGTGAAGGGGTCGGGGACGGTGTGAGTGCGGGCGGGGGCACGGCGACAGGTGTGGATGTCGGGGTGGGTGTCGGGGCGGGTACGGCGACGGGCCTGGATGTCGGGGTGGGTACGGGCTCCGGCGGCGGTGCGTGTGTGCTCATGCCGCGAGTGAAGAACCGCCCGCCCCGCCCGGCCACCGCAGGGGCCGTCGCCTCAGCCGTCCGTGCCCAGGATCAACCCGGACGTGGGAACCCCGGTGCCCGCGGTGACCAAGGTCCGCTCCGCCCCGGATATCTGGTTCACGGAGGTGCCGCGCAGCTGCCGTACCGCCTCCGCTATGCCGTTCATGCCGTGCAGATAGGCCTCGCCGAGCTGCCCTCCGTGCGTGTTCAGCGGGAGCGCGTCCGCCGCGACGAAGTCGGCCGCCTCTCCCGGCCCGCAGAAGCCGAACTCCTCCAACTGCATCAGCACGAACGGGGTGAAGTGGTCGTAGAGGATGCCGACGTCGATGTCGCTCGGTGCGAGCCCGGAGGTCCGCCAGAGCTGCCGGGCCACCACGCCCATCTCCGGAAGGCCCGTCAGCTCGTCCCGGTAGAAGCTGGTCATCGCCTCCTGTTTCCGGCCGGCGCCCTGCGCCGCCGCCAGGATCACGGCGGGCGGGCGCCGCAGGTCGCGGGCGCGCTCGACGGAGGTGACGACGATCGCCTGGCCGCCGTCGGTCTCCTGGCAGCAGTCGAGGAGCCGCAGCGGCTCGGCGATCCAGCGCGAGGCGGCGTGGTCGGCGAGGGTGATCGGCTTCCCGTGGAAGTACGCGGCGGGGTTGCGGGCCGCATGGCGCCGGTCGGTGACGGCGACATGACCGAAGGCGTCCGGGGTCAATCCGTAGGTGTGCAGATACCGCTGCGCGATCATCGCGACCCAGGAGGCCGGGGTGAGCAGCCCGAAGGGCAGCTGCCAGCCGAGCGCGGCGCCTTCGGCGGAGGGCTCGCGCTGCTGGACGCCGGAGCCGAAGCGGCGCCCGGACCGCTCGTTGAACGCCCGGTAGCAGACGACGACCTCGGCGACCCCGGTGGCGACGGCGAGCGCGGCCTGCTGCACGGTGGCGCAGGCGGCCCCGCCCCCGTAGTGCACCCGGGAGAAGAAGGACAGCTCGCCGATGCCGGCCGCCTGGGCGACGGTGATCTCGGGGTTGGTGTCCATGGTGAAGGTGACCATGCCGTCGACGTCGGCGGGAGCGAGCCCGGCGTCGTCGAGCGCCGCCCGTACCGCCTCGACGGCGAGGGAGAGCTCGCTGCGGCCCGAGTCCTTGGAGAACTCGGTGGCGCCGATGCCCACCACGGCCGCCCGGCCGCCGAGTCCGTCCCGGGTGCGGAGGCTCATCGCGGCACCTCCACGGTGACCGTCCCGGTGACGTGGTGCCCGAGCCCGTTGGCCCCGACCACCCGGACCTGTGCGGTGTCCCCGTCGACCGCGGTGACCGTGCCGGTCAGGACCATGGTGTCGCCGGGGTGGTTGGGGGCGCCGAGCCGGATGGCGACCCTGCGGAGGACCGCGCGGGGGCCGAAGTGGTCGGTGATGTACCGGCCGACGAGACCGTTGGTCGTGAGGATGTTCATGAAGATGTCCGGGGAACCCTTCTCCCGGGCCAGCTCGGCGTCGTGGTGCACGTCCTGGTAGTCGCGGGAGGCGACGGCCCCGGCGACGATCAGGGTGCGGGTGATCGGGACCGTCAGCGGCGGCAGCTCGTCCCCTGGCTTCATGACGGACTCGACGACCGACTCCACGACGGGCTTCACGGCAGGATTCACGACCTGCTTCATGACAGTTCTCCTTCCGCGAGCAGGTCGCCGAGTTCGGCGAGGAGTTCGGTGCCGCAGCCGAGGTAGGCGTCGAGCTGCCGGCCCCACAGGAAGTGCCGGTGGACGGGGTGGTCGAGGTCCGCGCCCAGGCCGCCGTGCAGGTGCTGCCCGGCGTGCACGACCCGCTTCCCCGCCTCGGAGGCCCACCAGGCGGCCGTCAGGCCCGCCCCGGTGGCGTCCAGGGCCTCGTCGAAACGCCAGGCCGCCTCGTAAGCGGTGACCCGGATGGCCTCGGTGTCCATATGGGCGTCGGCGGCCCGCAGTTGCACGGCCTGGTGGGTGGAGAGCGGGCGGCCGAACTGCTCACGTACGGAGGTGTACTCCACGGCCCTGGCGAGCGACCCGGCGCAGACCCCGGCCTGGAGCCCGGCGAACGCGATCCGCGCGGCGGCGAGCACGTCCGCGTAGGCGGCGCCCTCCCCACGCCGCTCCCCGGCTCCGGGCCGCTCCCGAGCCCCGAGCCGCTCCCCCGTCGTCCCGTCGAGGACGAGCCGACCGGCGGACCAGGGCGCGGTGAGCTCGACGGGATCGACCCGGGCCGCGTCCTCGGTGCGGACCAGCCACAGGGTGCGGTCCTGGTCCGGGACCAGGACGTGGGTGGCGTCCCTGAGCCACGGAACCCAGTCCACGGTCCCGCTGAGCCGTCCCTCGCGCGAGACGACCGCGCCGGACGCCGGAAAGGCCCCCGTCACCACCGTCGTGCCGTCGCGGAGTCCGGGCATGAGCCGGGCGCGCTGCTCGTCCGTACCGTGCCGGGCGACGGCGAGGATCCCGTACACACAGCCGGCGGCGAACGGCACCTGGGCCGTCACGCGTCCCTGCTCCTCCAGGAGCAGCACCAGGCCGAGCAGGCCGGTCTCCTCGACGGAGCCGGGCAGTCCGGCGGCGCAGAGCGCCTTCCAGAGCTCGGCGTCGGTGCCGGTGCCGACCGCCCTGAGCCGCTCGTGGGTGGCGAGGTCGGCGAAGATCCGGGCGCCCAGCTCCCGGGCCGCCTCCTGCTCCTCGGTGGGGGTGAAGTCCATGTCAGTCCTCCCCTCCCGCGCGGAAGACGGGAAGCTCCAGCTCCGCGTCGACCCGCAGGAACTCCAGCCGCACCGGCATCCCGATCCGCACCTTGTCGTACGGCACCCCCACCACGTTGCTGATCATCCGTACGCCCTCGGCGAGTTCGATCAGCCCGACCGCGTAGGGCGGGTCGAAGGCCGGGAAGGGCGGGTGGTGCATCACCACGTACGAGAAGACCGTCCCCGTGCCGCTCGCCTCGACGGTGTCCCACTCCGCCGAGCCGCAGTCGGCGCACCCCGGCAGCCAGGGGAAGCGGGGGGCCGCGCAGTCGCCGCAGCGCTGGATGAGCAGCCGGTGCGCGGCCACGCCCTCCCAGAATCCGGCGTTGTCCCGGTTGATCACGGGCCGGGGCCGCCGGGCGGCCTGGGCGGCGGGCTTGGGGGCGGCGGCGGGCTTGGGGGGCCTGGCCGCGGGCGCGTACTTGAGGATGCGGAAGCGGTGGGTGCCCGCGAGCTCGCCGTCGGCCCGGACGTCCGTCCGGGTGGTGACGAAGTGGCCCGCCCCGAGCTTGGTGGTCTTGAGCTCCGAGACGGACTCGATGACGGTGTCGAAGGTGATCTCGTCGCCGGGCCGCAGCGGCCGCAGGTACTCCTGCTCGCAGTCGGTCGCGACCACGGAGGTGTATCCGGCCCCGTCTAGGAGGGCGAACAGTTCCTCGTGGGCGGAGGATCGGTCCGTGTGCCCCGAGAGGCCGCCCATCGTCCAGGCCTGGAGCATCGTCGGCGGCGCGACGGCGTCGGGCCCCCGGTAGGCGGGGTGGGCGTCCCCCATGGCCTCGCACCAGTGCCGGATCATGGGCAGGTTGACCGGGTCCTTGCCGACGCCGGCCGTGGCGGCGGACCGCCCCGCGAACCCCGTGAGCCGCTCGTACAGCCCGTCCGCCGACGGGTCCGGCCCGTCCTGGCTCCGTGTGAGGGTCATCGCCGACCCCTCCCCTTCATGCCGAGCCGCATCCTCGCGACGATCTCGCGCTGCACCTCGCTCACCCCTCCCCCGAAGGTGTTGATCTGGGCGGCCCGGTTCATGCGCTCCAGCTCACCGGCGTCGAACTCCCCCGGCGATCCCGCTCGCACCGTCCCCGCTCCACCCGCGATCTCCTGACATATTCGATACACCTCCACCGCCGATTCGGTTCCCATGAACTTCACGCCGCTCGCATCTCCGGGAGCGAGCCGGCCGGCCCCCACATCCCCCACCAAACGCCAGTTCAGCAGGCGTGTCGCGGCCAGCCGGGCATGCGCTTCAGCGGCTCGGATCCGCACCCAGGGCTCGTCAATGCGCCGCCTCCCCGTCACCGGATCGGGGGTACGGGCCCGGTCGAGCACGGCGGCGAAGAAGTCCTCGGCCTGCATGCCGATCGCGGCGAGCGCGACCCGCTCGTGGTTGAGCTGGTTGGTGATGAGCCCCCAGCCGCCGTGCTCGGGCCCGACGAGGTTCCCGGCGGGGACCCGAATCGCGTCGTAGTAGGTGGCCGTGGTCGTCAGCCCGCCGACGGTCGCGATCGGGGTCCAGGAGAAGCCGGGCGCGTCGGTGGGGACGAGGACGATCGAGATGCCCCGGTGCGGGGGCGCGTCGGGGTCGGTGCGGCAGGCGAGCCAGATCCAGTCGGCGTTCTGCGCGTTGGAGGTGAAGATCTTCTGGCCGTCGATCAGCCAGGAGTCGCCGTCGCGGACCGCCCGCGTCCGGAGGGAGGCGAGGTCCGTGCCGGCCTCGGGCTCGCTGTACCCGATCGCGAAGACGGTCTCGCCGCGGAGGATCCGGGGCAGGAAGAAGGCCTTCTGCTCCTCGGTCCCGTAGGTCATGAGGGTGGGGCCGACCGTGTTGAGGGTGACCATCGAGACGAGGGCGCCCGCGCGGTACGCCTCGTCGAAGAAGACGAACTGCTCGTCGGGGCCGCGGCCCTGCCCGCCGTACTCCTCGGGCCAGCCGAGCCCGAGAAGCCCGTCGGCGCCGATCCGGCGGAGCAGCCGGCGCTGGGCGCCGGTGTCGGTGGCAGGAGGCGGTCCTTCGGGCATCACGTCCCGGAAGTACGCGCGGAGTTCGGCGCGCAGCCGTAGCTGCCGCTCGGTCGGGGCGAGGTGCACGGCGACGGCCTCCCGTGGGACGACTGAGGTTTCTGACTGTCCGTCAGATAATGGACCTCTGTCAAGGTCGCCGACCGACGGACGGGCTCCCCCGGCGGGGAAAACACGACGGCCCGCACGCCGGTACCGAAGTACCGGCGCACAGGCCGTCGTTCACACCGCGGTCACGCCCCCCGTCGGGCCGGTTGCCGTGCTGAGCCGGTCACCACCACGGGTTGAAGTTGACCACCGCGTTGTTCTGGGCGATGTGGGTGAAGGCGGAGCCGTTCACACTGGCCGTGTTGTTCTGATTGGAGGCACCGGAACCGGTCGCCACCTGCTGCGTCGTGGTCGAGTTACCGAAGTTGTCCCCACCCACGCCGCTGCCGATGATCGTGGCGACGCTCGTGTTCGATCCGTCGTCCGCGAACCCACCGTTGTCGGCCTGGGCCACCCCGGTGAAGAGCGCGGCGGCGAGGGGCAGGGCGGCGGCAGCGGCGAGGATGCGGGCGGTACGGATGCTTGCCATGTCTGTTCCTCCGGGAACTGAAAGCTGGTGCTGTTGCACGGAACTGCTCTGAAGTGATCTGAAGTACGGCCATTCCCAAGGCAGTTGGCCGACCGCCCCGGTCGTTCGTGCTCGACGTCGCGAATCCAGAGTTGCCCACCGAATCCCCGGCGAACCACCCCGGAGCACCCGATTCCCCCGCAAGCGTGAGGACAAGCCGATAAACCCGGGCGCTCCGCGGAAAGGCCCAGCTCACACCGCCGGGAAGAGTTCAGGACAGCCACCGACCGTGCGGCGCAAGGGAGGAAGCGTTCCGGCAGATTTTCCGCCAATCTCGCCCTCACAAGATCGCAACGGCGAGTCCTCCGACGGAACGAGCCGAACGCGCACATCGCACGGGAGAAGACTTTCGACCCCGAGGGGAGGTTCGTGCTCTACGAACGACGCCTCCCCGCGCCTGGCAGACGCGCCGCGCCCCCTACGGGACGTCCCGCTCCCCCACCGCCGCCTCGAAGGCCGCGTAGGCCGGAGCGTCGAAGAGCACGAAGCGGACTTCCTCCACATCGGTACGGGTGGCCCGTACCGCCTCCACGGCGATCCGGGCACCGTCGTCCATCGGCCAGCCGTAGATCCCGGTGGAGATGGCGGGGAACGCGACCGTGCGGTCCCCCAACTCGTCGGCGACCCGCAGGGATTCGCGGTAGCAGGAGGCCAGCAGCTCCGAACGGTCCTCCGTACGCGACCAGACCGGCCCGACCGTGTGGATCACATGCCGGGCCGGCAACCGCCCCGCCGTGGTCGCCACGGCCTGCCCGGTCGAAAGGCCCTTGCCGTAGTGCGAGCGCCGCAGGTCCTGGCAGGCGGCGAGGATCTCGGGACCGCCCTTCCGGTGGATGGCCCCGTCGACGCCGCCACCGCCCAGCAGCGAGGAGTTCGCGGCGTTCACGATCGCGTCCGCCGCCTCGGCGGTGATGTCCCCCTGAACGAGCACGATCCGCACCACGGTAGAAACCTTCCTCCGGCCACACCCCTCCGACGAGTCCATTGAAACCCGGTGAACCCCGAAGGGGCGCCCCGGATATGAGATCCGGGGCGCCCCTGACGATCGCTGCGCGCCTCCGCGCTACTGCTGGGGCGGGGGCTGCGGCGGAGAGTCCGGGTTCTGGCCCGTGCCTCCCAGTTGCTCCTTGAGCTTCTCCTGGGCGGTGTCGACCTGACCGCTGTACTTGCTCTGCGTCTTCTCGTCGACGAAGTCACCGGCCTTGTCGACACCCTTGGAGGCCTGATCCTCGTGGCCCTTCAGCATTCCCTTGAGCTTGTCGAACACAGACATCCTGGCCCTCCTAGCCACTGTTCCAGCCCCTCCAGCATCACGGCACCACCCGGGTCCCGCATCCGCAGAGCCGCCGAGGCCTACCGGCACGCTGCGCACACGCACCACGGGCCATGGACCGGGCGGGCCTCACGGCACCACCGCCCGAGGAAGCGGACAACAGAAGGGCCCCTGACCGTTCTGCCTGGTCAGGGGCCGTTCCACTGGCGGTGGGTGTGGGATTTGAACCCACGGTGACTCGCGCCACGACGGTTTTCAAGACCGTTCCCTTAGGCCGCTCGGGCAACCCACCCCGCGCCGGCGGTGTGTCCACGTGCGGCGCGGGGGACAGCCTAGCCGGTCAGCTGTCGCCGGTGCGTTCGCCGAGGGTGACCGTGGCCGTGGAGGTCTTGCCGTCGCGCTCGTAGGTGATCTTGATCTGGTCGCCCGGCTTGTGGGTCCAGATCTCGCTGATCAGGGAGGGGCCGCTGTCGATCGGGTGGCCCCCGAAGCCCGTGATCACGTCGCCGGCCTTCAGGCCCGCCTTCGCCGCCGGGCCGTCGGGGGTCACCGAGGGGGTGCCGCCCGAGCCCTGGGAGGCGATCGTCGCGCCCTCGCCCTGCTCCTGCATGTTCACCGTCGCGCCGATCACCGGGTACACCGGCTTGCCCGTCTTGATCAGCTGCTGGGCCACGTTCTTCGCCTGGTTCACCGGGATCGCGAAGCCCAGGCCGATCGAGCCCGCCTGGGACTGGCCGAAGCCGCTTCCCGTGGACTGGATCGCCGAGTTGATGCCGATCACCGCACCGCTCGCGTCGAGCAGCGGACCGCCCGAGTTACCGGGGTTGATCGACGCGTCCGTCTGCAGCGCGCTCATGTACGAGTTGCTGCCGCCGGAGCCGTCGCCCGAGGCCACCGGGCGGTTCTTGGCGCTGATGATGCCCGTCGTCACCGTGTTCGACAGGCCGAAGGGCGCGCCGATCGCGATCGTCGAGTCGCCGACCGCCACCTTGTCGGAGTCGCCCAGCGGCAGCGGCTTCAGCCCCTTCGGCGCGTTCGTGAGCTTCAGTACGGCCACGTCGTAGCCCTCGGCCCGGCCGACGACCTCCGCGTCGTACGACTTGCCGTCCGGGAACGTCACGGAGAGCGTGCCGCCGTCCGCCGCCGACGCCACCACGTGGTTGTTGGTGACGATGTGGCCTTCCTGGTCGTACACGAAGCCCGTGCCCGTACCGCCCTCGCTCTCGCCCTGCGCACCGCCGGACTTCGCCTGGATGGTGACGACGCTCGGCAGCGCCTGCGCCGCGACCGCCGCGACCGTCCCCGGTTCGCGCTTGAAGGACGCCGGGGCCTCGCCCGCGGAGACCGTCGTCGAGCTGACGCCCTCGTCACCGCGCTGGGCCGCCCAGTAGCCGATGCCGCCGCCGATGCCGCCCGCGACGAGCGCCGCGACCAGGACGGCCGCCACGAGGCCGCCGGTCCGCTTGCGCGGCGCCGCGGACGCGGGGGGTGCGGGCGGGAGCGGGGCGCCCCAGGACGGCACGGTCGGCGGGGGCGGCGGCCAGCCACCGGCCACTCCGGCCGCCGCGGCCGCCGGGACGGGAGCGGCAGGCGCGGCCGCGACCGGTTCCTGGGTGAGGGTCGGGTCCGGGACAGGGGTCGGTGCCGGTGCCGGGGTCGGGTCCGGGGCCTGCGCCTGCGCGACCGTCGGGGCGTCCGCGGGGGCGTCCGCGGGGGCGTCCGTCGGGGCCGGGGCCGGGGTCTGCGTCGACGCGGACGTCGGAGGCGACGGAGGCGTCGGAGGGGTCGACGGGGCAGCCGGGTCCGCCGGTACCGCCGTGCCCTCGTTCTCGGTGCTCACAGCTCGCTCTCCTCGTTGACTGGGCGGGGTGGTGGTACCTACGGGGCCACCTACTGGCTCCAGGGTGCTGCACCAGCTTTTCCCACAGGACGTCAGGCCGCTGTAAGGGGGAGCTGTGCATTCTCACCCCCACCTTTATATACGGACAGATCGGACGCCTTCCGGTGTGCCCGCCCGACGCCGCCAATGGCACCATGACGCCGTGACTCACGCACGGCAGCACCCGAACCGCGTCCCCCTCCAGGTCGTCGCCCACCGTGGAGCCTCCGAGGACGCACCGGAACACACCCTGGCCGCCTATGTGAAGGCCATCGAGGACGGCGCCGACGCCCTGGAGTGCGACGTCCGGCTCACCGCCGACGGCCATCTCGTCTGCGTCCACGACCGCCGCGTCGACCGCACCTCGAACGGCCGCGGCGCCGTCTCCGCCCTGGAACTCGCCGATCTCGCCACCCTCGACTTCGGCACCTGGAAGGGCCGCGACGACGCCGGCGAGAGCCCCGACTGGGGCGACCCCGGGTACACCTCCGTCCTCACCCTTGAGCGGCTCCTGGAGCTGGTCTCCGACGCCGGACGCCGGGTCGAGCTGGCCATCGAGACCAAGCACCCCACCCGCTGGGCGGGTCAGGTCGAGGAGCGGCTGCTCCAGCTCCTCAAGCGTTTCGGCCTGGACGCGCCCGCGTCCCCCGCCGACTCCCCCGTACGCGTCATGAGCTTCTCGGCCCGCTCCCTGCACCGGATCGCCGCGGCCTCCCCGACGCTCCCCACCGTCTCCCTAGCCCAGTTCGTCTCACCACGGCTGCGCGACGGGCGGCTCCCCGCGGGCGCGCGCATCGCCGGGCCCTCGATCCGGATCGTCCGCCACCACCCGGCCGTGATCCTGCGGCTCCAGAAGGCCGGACACCAGGTGCACGTCTGGACGGTGGACGAGGCCGAGGACGTCGAACTCTGCGAGCGCCTCGGCGTGGACGCGATCATCACCAACCGTCCCAAGCAGGTGCTCTCCCAGCTCTCCGACCTGCGCCGCGACTGAGCACTTCCGCCCCTCTCGACCTCTCACCTCAGCCCCCTCAGCCTCCCCTTTCCCTTACGTCACAAGGGTTCACAGGGCTTTCAGGGTGTGCACCGGCGCGTTCGATGCGTACGCGATCGTCACGAGTGCCTCATCGAACGCGGATTGGCCGGTTTCCGGTCCAGTCCATTGGGGCATCCACACGGTGGCGTGGGGCAAAGGAGGTCTCGGGGGTGGCGTTGGTGGTGGCACAGGAGGTGCCCACGTCGTCGAGCATGGCCGTACCCCATGGCCCTGCGGGCGTGGGTGAGGCGAGACACCGGATGCGGGACGAGTTGTACCGCAGCGGGATGTCCGAATCGGTCGTCGACGACGCGGTACTGATCCTTTCCGAGCTGCTCAGCAATGCCTGTCGCTACGGCAGGCCGCTGGGTCACGCGGATCGGGGCGACGGGGACGTACGGGCGGCCTGGCGGGTGGACCCGGCGGGCGGCCTCAGGGTCGAGGTGACGGACGGCGGTGGTCCGACCCGGCCCGTTCCGGCGACGCCGTCGGTGACCGCACGGGGCGGCCGCGGGCTGAACATCATCAGCGCGCTGGCCCAGGACTGGGGCGTACGGGACAGCGCGACCGGCGAAGTGACGGTCTGGGTGGTGGTCACCGAGGGACACCGCCGCGAGGACTTCGCCTCCCGCGTCGGCGGCGGCTCCCGCTTCGACATCCTGGACGCGTACGACGACCTGGATTGACGCGTACGGCGATCCCGAGGGCGTACGGCGATCCCGAGGGCGTACGGCGATCCCGAGGGCGTACGGCGATCCCGAGGGCGTACGGCGATCCCGAGGGCGTACGGCGATCCCGAGGGCGTACGGCGGCCGCGCCCCCTCAGGGGGCAGCGGCCCGCCTGAAGGGTGTCGGTGCCCGGTGCGGCTAGGCTCGCGCCCGGAACAAGCACCGCACCGCCGCGATCGGGAGAAAGCCACACCATGGCCAAGAAGCGCCCCCAGACGAAGGCCGGCAAGACCGGTCAGGCACAGGTCACGAACGGGGAGATCCCGGTCGTCGGGGCGCGCGAGCCGTGCCCGTGCGGTTCGGGCCGCCGTTACAAGGCGTGTCACGGCCGGGCCGCCGCGCACGCCGTGACCGAGCTCGTCCAGCGCCCCTTCGAGGGCCTGGCCGGCGAGTGCGACTGGGTCGCGCTGCGCGAGCTGGTGCCCGCCGCCACCGTGCCGCTCACCCTGAAGGGCGGCCTCCCGGAGGGCGTTCCCTCCGTGACGCTCGCGACCGTGCTGCCGATGGCCTGGCCCGCGCTCCGCCGCGACGACGGCTCCGTCCTGCTCGCCCTGCAGAACGACTCCACCTCCGGCGACCTCGCCCGAGACCTCGCCGACACCCTCCAGCGCGCCCTGGAGACCGAGCCGGGCACCCCGGTCCCGCCGCGCCGCGTCCCGGCCGAGGGCCCGCGCCTGCAGGACCTGCTCGACGCGGACGCCGTGTTCGCCCCCGAGGTCCACGAGGGCTTCGAGTTCTGGATCCCGCAGTCCGCGGAGGGCGCCGACCCGGAGGTCGCCGCCTCCCTGGAGCGGGCCAACGCGGCCGCGATCCCGACCGTGAAGCTGGCAAGCGTCGACTCCGCGTACTGGTGCGAGACCCCGGACAAGAACCACCTGCGCTGGGTCATGCCGTACCCGGAGGAGAAGCTCCTCGACGCGCTCGCCCGCCTGCAGGCCGCCGGGGGTACCTCCATCGGCGCGGACACCCGGCTCGTCGGCTCGTTCCGCGCGCACGGTCTGATGGTGCCGGTCTGGGACCTGCCGACCTCGATGACCGCCGAGCAGTGCGAGAAGCCGGCCGCCGAGTTCGCCGAGCGGCTGGCCGAGGCGCTCGCATCGGACGCCCCCCTCACCGCGGAGGAGCGTCGGGCACGCGGCGGCCTCACGAACCGTCAGGTGACTCTCAGCTGATACCCCACGTGGTATCGGTGACTGACAGACCGACCAGTCGGTGACTTCCACCACAACCCGGTCTGCGGACAGGTAAATCCCTGTCCGAATAACCGAGATCGAATTTGCGAACAGCAGATCTCTTGTTACCGTTCTGGAAGCCCGGTCGCTGGTGCATCCCCCGTCGCCAGCGATCGGGCCTTTCCATGTCCGCTTCCGGCAGGTCCGGGGCGTCGACGCTCAACTTCCTTCACTGTCCGCCGTGTTGCTACCGGCCCGGAGCAGCAGTGGAGTGTTGTCCCCCTCGCCCGTGCCCGCGAATTCCGCAACCGCCGTATACGCCGTGGCCATGCCCCGACCGCGCTCCCTGGGCGTTTCACAGGTTCCCGGTTCGTCCTGCGCCGTAACCGGGCAGCGGACCTGTACGGTCCGCCCGCCGGGGGCCATGAGGGTAAGAAACGCGTCGAGATCCTGGCCGGTGGCGTTCCGGTAGTACGTACGCGCCCAGATGTCGGGACCCTCCGCCAGGACGCAGGTCTGCGCCTCGACCCCCTCGGGAGAGGCGAGTTCCGGCCCACAGTTCGTGACCCGCTCCGGGGACCCCGGAGCGGCGGGGGCATGACGGGGAGTGACGGGGGCGCCGGGGGAGACGCGGGTGCCGGGGGTGGCCGGGTCGGCGGCGGGTTCCGTACGGGGCCCCAGACCGAGCCCCTTCAGCAGCTCCCCGGGCTTCGCGTCGGCGGCATGGACGGCGTCGGCGGCATCGGTCGCACCCGCCGGTCGTACGGGCTCTCCCGTCGACCCCGCCATCGCGACGAGCGGCAGCAGCACGGCGACCGTGACCGCGGCCCCGAGTCCGACCACGCGGAGGTTCACCGGACTCATGCGCCCCACCTGCTCCTGCTCGGCTGGAGATCTTGAACGGTGGGGTGAACATATCGGCGGCCGACGGGCGCGCGGTCGGCCGCGCGCCCGTTTCCCGTACAAGTCGGACCAGGACACACCCGTTCGGGTGAAGAGGCGTCTCGGCCGGTCCCTCAGCAGGCCGGTCGGCGCCCGCCCGCCCCGGTGTACCCCTCAGCAGGCCGGTCGGCGCCCGCCCGCCCCGGTGCACCCCTCAGCAGGCCAACCGGCTCCCGCCGCCCGGTGCGCCCCTCAGTAAGCCAGCCGGCTCCCGCCGCCCGGGGTGCTCGTGCTCGCGTCCACGAGCGCGTCGACCACCGCTTCGACGTCCGGCAGCCACGGTCGGGCGGAGCCCGCGAGGGGTGCCCGTTCCCATCGGACCTGTCCCGTGCCGGCGACCGAGGGCGGCAGGAGTAGATAGCCGCCCTCTCCATGGAAGCGCAGCGAGCTGGGGACGCTGTCCTTCGCGTACAGCAGCTCGCCGAGCCGTTCGAGGCCGTACGGGGCGACGAGGATCGACCAGCGCGTCGGGGTCGCCACCACCGGGCCGAGCCGCATGCCCGTCGCGTCGAGCGCGGCGAGCGCTCGCGCGCCCGCCACCGCGGGCAGGCTGACCGCGCAGGGCGCGCTGCCGCCCGTGGCGAGCACCACCGGGGCGTCCGGCCGCCGGGTCCACCACCAGCGGATCATCCGCTCGTCCGTGGTGGCCGCCAGCAGCCCGGGGTCGTAGGGGTGGGCGCCGGGCACCACGCAGTCGGGGTCGGGGCAGGAGCAGGCGGGCCCCGCGGCCGTGCGGGTCGTCGCTCTCAGGCCCGCTCCCGGCAGGACGGGCCAGTCCCACTCGACGGCGAAGGTGACCGCCGCGTCGAGCCGGGCGGTCCTCGCCTTGCGCCGGAACCGGAGCCTGCGTCGCCTTCCGAGGATCTCGCGCATGAGCGCTCGTTCCTTTCCGTTGAACGCCGAATCCACATCACACCATGTGCAGGACACTTCACCGTGCGTATCAGCGCGTACCGGGTCGGCGGGGTGGCGACCCCTGTCGGAGCGGGGCCGGCCGGGCCGGAACCAGGTGGAACCACGTGGAACCAGATGGAGCGGGATCAGTACCAGGTGGAGCCAGGTCAGAACGAGGTGGAGCCAGGTCAGCACCAGAGGCGGGTCAGAACACGTTCCCCGCCACTCGGTGACGGGCTGCGGCCTGCGGCATGAAAGACGCCGGGGTTCCGCGTCGCGTTCCGGGGCAGCTCCAACTGCCCCTGCCTGTCACCGATTACGTACCCAGCACGCTCGGAATGACGCGCTTTGAAACGACGCCAGTCGACCGCAAAAGGTGCACACCGAGGACAATTTTCGGCCAACTTGCCGTGGACTTCAACCCTCTCGCACGACCTCACGGACACCACAAGTCCCGTGGGGACAATGCTGGACATCGTTCCTCTTGTGCGTGTACATGTGGATGCATCGAGCGGCTCAGAATGACATGGGGGTTTGCGATGCTATGGCGTCAAACGCACCGGTCGGAAAGCCGACTGACATGAGCGCCCCACACATGCCGAAAGTGGCTGGAATCGATTCAACGGTTCCCGGGCCCCCGCACACTGCGGCACCTCTCCCCGGCGTGCCCGCGGCGGCGGCACCCTCCGATCCGGTCCCCCCACCCGGGGCGCTGATCCAGGACAGGCTCGCCGCCTGGGTCTCCGACCTCACCACCCTCCACGAACTCACCGAGCGCCTCATCAGGACCTCCTCCCTGGACGAGGCCCTCCGCGAGGTGCTCGGCGCGGGCGCCGCCCTGGTCGGGGCCCGCCGCGGCATGGCCGTCCTCGAACCGGCCGACGGGCTCGGCCCCGCCTCCACCATCGGTCTCGGTCTCGCCCACTCCGACCTCGGCACCATCGAGACCGTCCCGCGCGGCACCAGCAGCTACGGCCGCCTCCTCGACGGCCTCCCCGATCCGGTCCACCCCGAGCGGGTCCCCGATCCGATCGCCATCCGCGACGTACGGACCGAGGAAGGCCTCGACCCGCGCCACCGCGAGGTCGCCGCCCGCCTCGGCTACGCCGCCAGCTACGCCCTCCCCCTCGCCACCGAGGAGGCCGGCCGGCTCGGCGCGGCCGTCTGGCTCTACGACGAGCCCGCCGAACCGACCGACCGCCAGCGCCACCTCATCGGGCTCTACGGCCGCTTCGCCACCGAGCAGCTCGCCCGCCTCCTCCAGGTGGAACGCGCCCGCGTGCAGGTCGCCACCGTCGCCGAGGAACTGCTCCCCAGCCGTCTCCCCCGCGTCCCCGGCGTCCAGCTCGCCGCCCGCCACCGCACCGGCCCCCGGGGCGGCGGCGACTGGTACGACGCCCTGCCGCTGCCCGAGGGCGCCCTCGGACTCGCCGTCGGCTCCGTCTCCGGGACCGGGCCCAGCGCGCTCGCCGCCATGGGACGACTGCGCGCCTCCCTCAGGGCGTACGCCGTGATGGAGGGCGAGGACCCCGTCGCCGTCCTCTCCGACCTGGAGCTCCTGCTCCGGCTCACCGAACCGGCCCGCTCGGCGACCGCGCTCTTCGCGTACGCCGAACCGGCGCAGCGCCGGATCGTCCTCGCCGGGGCCGGGCACGCCCCGCCGCTGGTCATCGGCGAGCGGCGGACGGAGTTCGTCGAGACCTCGCTCTCGGCTCCGCTCGGGATGCTCTCCTGCTGGGAGGCGCCGAGCGTGGAGCTGTCCCCTGCACCCGGAGAAACGGTGCTTCTCTACACGGACGGGCTGCTGCGCCGTACCGGCGATGCCATGGACCGTGCCTTCGCGCGGCTCCACGCGGCGGCGTCGAGCGTGCCGAAGGCGGACCGGGGCGACCCGGGTGCGGTCGCCGACCACGTCCTGCGGACCCTGCTGCCCGAGGGCCTCGACACCGCCGTCGACGGGGAGGACGTGGTCCTGCTGGCCGCCCGCTTCGACTGAGCGGCAGGACGCGAGACTGTAGGCGACAGTAACCGGAGCGTGAGATTCCGGTAATGGGTCTTCCGGCCCTGGGCCCCCTTCCGTACGACCGTACGATGGTGGGGGTTCAGTGTCGTACCAAGAGGAGGCAGACCCGTGGCCGAGGAGCTCACGCCGGAGACCCCGGAAGAGACCGAAGAGCAGGCGATCAAGCAGCGGAAGAACGGCCTGTACCCGGGCGTCTCCGACGAGCTGGCCGAGAACATGAAGTCCGGCTGGGCCGACACCGAGCTGCGCGGACTGGAGCCGATCGCCCAGGCCGACAAGACCGCCGCGCGCCGCGCCGCGCTCTCCGCCCGCTTCCCGGGCGAGCGTCTGGTGATCCCCGCCGGCAAGCTGAAGACCCGGTCGAACGACACCGAGTACGCCTTCCGCGCCTCCACCGAGTACGCGTACCTCACCGGCGACCAGACGCAGGACGGCGTCCTCGTCCTGGAGCCGACGAAGAGCGGCCACCAGGCGACGATCTACCTGCTGCCGCGCTCCGACCGTGAGAACGGCGAGTTCTGGCTCGACGGCCAGGGCGAGCTGTGGGTCGGCCGCCGCCACTCCCTCACCGAGGCCGAGCAGCTCCTCGGCGTCCCCGCGAAGGACGTCCGCGAGCTGGCCGAGGCGCTGCGCGAGGCCACCGGCCCCGTCCGCAACGTCCGCGGCCACGACGCCGGCATCGAGGCCGCGCTCACCGACAAGGTCACCGCCGAGCGCGACGAGGAACTCCGCGTCTACCTCTCCGAGGCCCGCCTCATCAAGGACTCCTTCGAGATCGCCGAGCTGGAGAAGGCCTGCGCCTCCACCGCCCGCGGCTTCGAAGACGTCGTCAAGGTCCTCGACAAGGCCGAGGCCACCAGCGAGCGCTACATCGAAGGAACCTTCTTCCTGCGCGCCCGCGTCGAGGGCAACGACATCGGCTACGGCTCCATCTGCGCCGCCGGCCCGCACGCCACCACCCTTCACTGGGTGCGCAACGACGGCGACGTCCGCTCCGGCGACCTGCTGCTGCTCGACGCCGGCGTGGAGACCACCGAGCTCTACACCGCGGACATCACCCGCACCCTGCCGATCAACGGCCGGTACACCGAGCTCCAGCGCAAGATCTACGACGCCGTGTACGAGGCGCAGGAGGCCGGCATCGCCGCGGTGAAGCCCGGCGCCGCCTACCGCGACTTCCACGACGCCGCCCAGCGCGTCCTCGCCGAGAAGCTCGTCGAGTGGGGCCTCGTCGAGGGCCCGGTCGAGCGCGTCCTGGAGCTCGGCCTCCAGCGCCGCTGGACCCTGCACGGCACCGGTCACATGCTCGGCATGGACGTCCACGACTGCGCCGCCGCGCGCACCGAGGCCTACGTCGACACGACGCTCGCGCCGGGCATGTGCCTGACCGTCGAGCCGGGTCTGTACTTCCAGGCCGACGACCTGACCGTGCCGGAGGAGTACCGCGGCATCGGCGTCCGGATCGAGGACGACATCCTCGTCACCGAGGACGGCAACCGGAACCTGTCGGACGGGCTGCCGCGCCACGCCGACGAGGTCGAGGCGTGGATGGCCGCGCTGAAGGGCTGACGTCCGCGTACGTTGGAACCGAAGGGCCCTCGCCGACCGACCGGCGGGGGCCCTTCCCCGTGCCCATGCGCCCGTCGGCCCGTGGGCTCACGCCATGGACAGGGACCGTGCGCCCGGGACTCACGCCGTGAGCAGGGGAGCAGGGGGCCCGTACACCGGTGGGCTCAGGCCATGAGCAGGGAAGGGCTGTCCTTCCACTTCAGGATCTTGTCGAAACTGACCACCGCGCCGCCCCGGCCCGAGCGGTTGCCGAACTGCACGTGGTCCGCGAGCTCCTCGATCAGCCGCAGCCCCCGACCGTGCTCGGCGTCCGCCGCCGCCAGGGGCAGCTCGGCGCCGCGGAGACCCGGCTCCTGGGCGGCCGCGTCGGGGCCGGGGAACCCGGGGCCCGAGTCCGCCACCTCGATACGGCAGGTCTCACCGTCCAGATACGCCGTCACCCGGTAGGCCCGGCCCGCGGCGCCGGAATCCCCTCCGCCGCCACCGCCGTGCTCGACCGCGTTCGCACACGCCTCGGTCAGCGCGACCGACAGCTCGTACGACACGTCGGGATCGACGCCCGCCGTCTCCATCGTGCCCAGCAGAAGCCTTCGGGCCAGGGGCACGCTCGCGGCCTCGCGCCGCAGATGGAGTGACCACCAGATGCTCATGCTCCAGCCTCCCGGCAGCGGCTCGACATACCGATACCTATTGCCGGACAGAACCCTTCGTAAGCGCACGGAGGCGTCAAGAGCGCTCGTTCGGCGGATGCAACGGGCCCGTGCGCCGGTGTATGTCACCCCGAAGACCCCCAAGACCCCCGAGAAACGACCTTCTGGACCTGCCTCATACCGGTGGGACCCGTGGTGCGATGATGGGCCCGCCATGACTGCCCCCGCGCTCGCTCCACGGCTGCTGAGGGCCGCGGTGTTCACCGCGGTCTGCGTCGTGCTGTCCGCGCTCGGGCACGCCATCGCCGCCTGTGCGGGCATCGCCCTGTGGACGCTGCTCGCCGGATTCCTCGGCGTCTTCGGCATCACCGTCCTCTTCGCAGGACGTGAGCGCTCCCTCGGTGTCGTCGTCGGCGCCCTCGCCGTCGGACAGCTCGGTCTGCACGCGCTCTTCGGCCTCGGCCAGCACCAGCTCGCCCTGAGCGCCCAGGCGGACGACGCCCTCGTACGGATGGCTGCCCGGCTCGTCTGCGGAGCGGGGACCTCGTCCCTCAGCTCCGCCGACGCCACCCGGATCATCCGCGACGCCGGACTCGACCCGGCCACCGCGAGCGGCGCCCACGCCCACCTCGGACACGCGGCCACCTCGGCGACCGCGCCCACCGGTGAGCTGCTGCCCGATCTGCCCATGCTCCTCGGCCACCTGCTCGCCGCCGTCGCCACGGGCTGGCTGCTGCGCCGCGGCGACCGCGCCCTCGGCCGCCTCGTCGAACTCTCCGAGCAGGGGGCGACGGAGCTCGCCGAGTACGCCCCCGTCCGCTCGCTGCGGGCCGCACTCCGTCTCGTACGGACGCTGCTCACCGGGCTTTCGGCGCTTCCCGGTACGGGGCCGCGCCGGACGGTCCGCACGGCCTTCGACTCCTCGCCGCCGCCGGTGGCCGAGGCCCTTCAGCACACGGTGATCAGGCGCGGCCCGCCGGCCGTCGACTGCGTCCTCGCAGCCTGACGCAGCCCGCCGCGGTCCGCTCAACGGGAGCGGGACCGCCTTCGTCCGCACGCCCGCGGAGCTCTTCCCTCCCCGGCGCGCAGGACTCCCTCGCCTTTCTCCGAGCTGGAGTGTCTTCTGCCATGACCGTTTCCCGTGTCTCCTCCCGTCTCTCCGCCTCCCGTGTCGCCCTCGCCGGTGGCATCGCCCTCTCCTCCGTCGTGCTGCTGTCCGGCACGGCCTTCGCGCACGTGAGCGTGCAGCCGCAGGGCGAGGCCGCCAAGGGCGGCTACGCGACCGTCAACATCAAGGTCCCGAACGAGCGCGACAACGCCTCCACCGTGAAGGTCGAGGTCAACTTCCCGCTCGACCACCCGCTGGCCTCCGTCATGCCGCAGCC
Organism: Streptomyces sp. NBC_00250; assembly: GCF_036192275.1. NCBI lineage: Bacteria > Bacillati > Actinomycetota > Actinomycetes > Kitasatosporales > Streptomycetaceae > Streptomyces > Streptomyces sp. NBC_00250. The sequence goes on from NZ_CP108088.1 coordinate 4,596,402, forward strand.
CATTCCCGGCTGGAAGGCCGTGGTGACCAAGAGCGAGCTCAGCAAGCCGCTGGAGCTGCACGGCAAGAAGATCGACAAGGCCGTGTCCAAGGTGACCTGGACCGCCGACGGTTCGAAGATCGGCCCCGGCGAGTTCCAACAGTTCCCGCTCTCCCTCGGCCAGCTGCCCGAGGACGCCGACCAGCTGGTCCTCAAGGCGATCCAGACGTACGACAACAAGGAGGTCGTGCGCTGGATCGAGGAGAAGAAGGAGGGCGCGGAGGAGCCGCAGAACCCCGCCCCCGTCCTGAAGCTCTCCGCCGCCTCCGAGGACCACCACGGCGGCGCCGCCCCGTCCGCCTCGGCCTCCGCCCCGAAGGACGACAAGGCCGGTCACGAGGACAAGACGGCCTCCCACGAGGAGACCGAGACGGCCGCCGCCTCCTCCTCCGACACCACGGCCCGGATCCTCGGCGTCATCGGCATCCTCGTCGGCATCGCCGGCGTCGCCTTCGGTGTCCTCGCCGGCCGCCGCCGCTCGGCCTGACCGCCGCACCTCATCCAGAGAACCCGGAAAGAAGCGGAAAGAACCAGCATGTCCGCAGAGAAGACACCCTCTCCGAAGCCCGGCGACGGCCCGGCCCGGCCCGGTCGGCGCACCCCGCTGATCGTCGCCGCGGCCGCGATCGTCGCCGCCCTCGGCATCACCGCGGCCGTCGGCCTCGGCGGCAACGACGGCAAGGACTCCGGCGCGGGCTCCGACTCGGTCGCCGTGGTCTCCGGCGGTGACGACACCACCAAGGCCGCCACCGTCCTCGACCGGCCGTTCACCAAGCCGGCGCTCGTCCTCACCGACACCAAGGGCCAGAAGTACGACCTGCGGGAGCGGACCAAGGGCAAGCCGACGCTCATCTACTTCGGCTACACCCACTGCCCCGACGTCTGCCCCATGACGATGAGCAACATCGCCATCGCCAAGAAGCAGCTCCCCAAGGCCGACCAGGACAAGCTCCAGGTCGTCTTCGTCACCACCGACCCCGAGCGGGACACCTCGGCCGAGCTCGCCAAGTGGCTGCCCGCCGCGGGCGACCCCACCTTCACCGGTCTCACCGGCCCGTTCTCCGCCATCCAGGCGGGGGCGCGGCAGATCGGCATCGGCATCGACCCGCCGAAGAAGGAGAAGAACGGCTCGGTCGTCTCCATGCACGGAGCACAGGTGATCGCCTTCTCGCCGACGACCGACCAGGGCTACGTCCTGTACGGCGAGGACGCGTCCATCGACGACTACGCCAAGGATCTGCCGAAGCTCATCAAGGGGGAGAACCCGTGAACCGCCGCACCACCACCCTGTCCGCCTCCGTGGCGCTCGCCGCCGCGCTCGCACTGACCGGGTGTTCGTCCTCGTCCGATGACGGGAAGCCCGAACTGAAGGTCAGCGGCGCGTTCATGCCGCAGCCGGTGATGGACATGGCCGGCGGCTTCCTCACCATCACGAACGACAGCGGCACCGCGGACAAGCTCACCTCGGTCACCAGCACCATCTCGGACGACGTCACGATCCACGAGACGAAGAACCAGAAGATGCAGCAGGTGACGTCCTTCGACATCCCCGCGAACGGGGAGCTGAAGCTCGCCCGTGGTGGCAGCCACATCATGTTCATGGAGCTGAAGAAGAAGCCCAAGCAGGGCGAGAAGGTCGGCATCGAGCTCCACTTCGAGAAGTCCGACCCCATCAAGGTCGACCTTCCCGTCGAAGCCGCCGGCCACAACCCGCAGCACTGAGCGCGTTGACGGAGTTCTCACAGAACTGACGGAGTGAACCGGAAGATGACAACCACCGCCCCGCGCCTCGGTACCGCCCTGGCCCGGCTGCTGATCCTCGCGGCCGCGCTGCTCGGCACACTGCTCGCCGGTGCCGCGCCCGCGTCCGCGCACGCGGCGCTGACCGGCAGCGATCCGAGGGACGGGGCGGTGGTCGCCACCGCTCCCAAGGAGGTCAACCTCACCTTCTCCGAGCAGGTCGCCATGAGCGACGACTCGATCCGGGTCCTCGACCCGGCGGGCCGGAGGGCCGACACCGGAGAGATACGCGACCTGTGCAGCGGCTCCGTCGTCCGCTACGGGGTGGAGCTCCGTGCCGGGCTGCCCGACGGCACGTACACCGTGGCCTGGCAGACCGTCTCGGCCGACAGCCACCCCATCTCCGGCGCCTTCACCTTCTCCATCGGCGCCCCCTCCACGACGTCCGTCGCCCTGCCCGACCGCACCGCCGGCGGCGGCCTCGTCGGCACTCTCTACGGCATCGCGCGCTACGTCTCGTACGCCGGTTTCGCGATCCTCGTCGGCGGCGGCGCCTTCGTCCTGGCCTGCTGGCCGCGCGGGGCGAGCGTCCGCCCGGTCCAGCAGACCGTGGTCCGGGGCTGGCTGACCCTCACCGGCGCCACCCTCGTCATGCTGCTCCTGCGAAACCCGTACACCGGCTCCGGTGAACTCTCCGACGCCTTCGACCTGGCCGGTCTGAAGGCCGTCCTGGAGACGAAGACCGGGGCCGCGCTCACCTCCCGGCTGCTGCTGCTCGGCGCGGCCGCGCTCTTCGTGGCCGTCCTCTTCGGCGCCTACGCCCGGCGGACCGACCCCAAGGAGAAGAAGGACCTCGCCTTCGGGCTCGGCATCGGCGGCACCGTCGTCGCCGCCGGCATCGCCGGTACCTGGGCGCTGGCCGAGCACGCCTCCACCGGTATCCAGCCCGGTGTCGCCATGCCCGTCGACATCCTGCACCTGCTGGCCGTCGCCGCCTGGCTCGGCGGTCTCACGGTGCTGCTCGTCTCCCTCTACAAGGCGCCGTCCGTCGACCGCTCGGCGATCGAGCGCTTCTCCAAGGTGGCCTTCGGCTCCGTCGCCGTCCTCGCGGCCACCGGGATCTACCAGTCCTGGCGCCAGGTCGGCTCCTGGTCCGCGCTGACCGGGACCCGCTACGGGCAGCTGCTGCTCGTCAAGATCGGCCTGATGTGCGTCCTCATCGGCATCGCCTGGATCTCGCGCCGCTGGACCCAGCGCCTCGCCGACCCGAAGCCCGTCGAGGAAGCCGAGCAGTCCGCCGTGGAGGAGGCGGACGAGACCGAGCAGGCTTCCGCGGAGGAGGCCGAGAAGGCCGCCGACGAGGAGGCGGACGGGACCGCGGCGACCGAGGTCGCCGATCCCGAGCGGGCCGCTCAGCTCGCCCGCCAGCGGGCCGCCGTCGCCACCGCGCGGCGCAAGCGGGAGCGGGACGCCGACCCGGAGCGGGCCGGGCTGCGCCGCTCGGTGCTGACCGAGGCCGCCGTCGCCGTCGTACTCCTCGCCGTGACCACCGTCCTCACCTCGACCGAGCCCGGCCGTACCGAGGAGGAGGCGGGGCGGAGCACCGCCGCCTCCGGTCCGGCCGCCGTGCCCGACCGGCCCGTCGACATCCGGCTTCCCTTCGACACCGGCGGCGTCGACGGCAAGGGCGTCGTCCGGCTCAGCCTCGACCCCGGCCGCACCGGGGCCAACGCGCTGCACCTCTTCGTCGAACGGCCCAACGGCAAGCCACTGGACGTGCCCGAGATCAAGGTCGCCCTCACGCTGGAGGCCAAGAACGTCGGCCCGTTGCCCGTCGCCCCGGACCGGATCCAGACCGGGCACTGGAGCGCGAGCGGCGTCCAGATCCCGATGCCCGGCGAGTGGCGGATCCAGGTCACCGTCCGGACGTCCGAGATCGACCAGACCACCATCGAGAAGAACGTGAAGATCGGCTGATCCTTGACCGAGAACGACACCCTTGAGATCTCCCGACGACGGCTGCTCGGCACCGTCGGCGCGGCCGGCGCGGCCGGACTCGTCATCGGCGCGGCAGGCGGCGTCGGCGTCACCACGGCCGGGTCGGACGGCGGCACCACCGACGGGGCCGGCACCGACGGCACCCCGCTGCTGACCACGGTCGGTTCGACCGAGGTGATGTTTCACGGGGAACATCAGGCGGGCATCACCACGCCCTCGCAGTCCCGTGGTCATCTGATCGCCTTCGACCTCGCCCCGGGCGCCGGTCGCAAGGAGGCGGTCGCCCTGCTGCGCCGCTGGTCGGTGACGGCGAAGGCGCTGATGTCGGGCAAGGCCACGACCGAGGACACCGGCGTCGCGCTCGACGCGGGCCCCTCGTCCCTCACGGTCACCTTCGGCTTCGGCCGTACGTTCTTCGACCGCACCGGACTCGTCGCACGCCGCCCCAGGGGGCTCGACCCGCTGCCCGCCTTCTCCGCCGACGCCCTGGACGCCCGGCGTTCGGAGGGCGATCTGTGGGTGCAGATCGGCGCCGACGACGCGCTCGTCGCCTTCCACGCGCTGCGCGCCGTACAGAAGGACGCGGGCGACGCGGCCCGGGTGCGCTGGCAGATGAACGGCTTCAACCGCTCGGCCGGTGCCACCGCCAAGCCGATGACCGCGCGCAATCTGATGGGCCAGATCGACGGCACCGGCAATCCGAAGGTCACCGACCCCGACTTCGACCGGCGGATCTTCGTCCCGGCCGGGGCCGGCGGCGCGGACGAGTGGATGGCCGGCGGCTCGTACGCGGTGGTGCGTCGGATCCGGATGCTGCTCGACGACTGGGAGAAGCTGCCGCTCGACCGGCAGGAGAAGGTGATCGGGCGTCGGAAGTCCGACGGGGCCCCGCTCACAGGTGGCACGGAGAGCACCGAGCTCGACCTGAACAAGCGCGGTCCCGACGGGGAGACGGTGATCCCGGACAACGCCCACTCCCGGATCTCCGCCCCCGAACAGAACGGCGGGGCGGCGATGCTGCGCAGGCCGTTCTCCTTCCACGACGGGATCGCTCCCGACGGGACGCCGGACGCCGGTCTGCTCTTCGTCTGCTGGCAGGCAGACCCGCTGCGGGGCTTCGTACCCGTGCAGCGCAAGCTCGACCGGGGCGACGCGCTGTCCGCGTTCATCCGGCACGAGGCCAGCGGCCTCTTCGCGGTGCCGGGCGGTCCCGCCGAGGGCGAGTACGTGGGGCAGCGGCTCCTGGAGTCGTGATCCCCGGGGCGGGCGGCCCGGAGACATTCGTGTCTCCCCGAGCGGGCGGCCCGCCGACATTCGTGTCTCCCCGAGCGGGCGCCGCACGGACGGACGTGTCCCACCGGACGGGCGGCCCGTGGCTCCGGGGCCCATTAGGGTGACGGTATGTCCGCCACCCGGTACACGTATCTCGGCCCCGAGGGCACCTTCACGGAGGCCGCGCTGCGTACGCTGCCCGAGGCCGCGACGAGGGAACTCGTCCCCATGGTCTCGGTCCCGGCCGCGCTCGACGCCGTACGGAACGGGGAGGCCGCCGCCGCGCTCGTCCCGATCGAGAACTCGGTCGAGGGCGGGGTGACCGCGACCCTGGACGAGCTGGCCTCCGGCGAGCCGCTGATGATCTACCGCGAGGTGCTGCTGCCGATCGCCTTCGCGCTGCTCGTCCGGCCCGGGACCAAGCTGTCGGACATCAAGACGGTGACGGGCCATCCGGTGGCCCAGCCGCAGGTCAGGAACTGGCTGCGGGCCCATCTGCCCGAGGCGCTGTGGGAGTCGGCCGCGTCCAACGCGGACGGGGCCCGGCTGGTGCAGGAGGGCCGCTTCGACGCCGCCTTCGCGGGGGAGTTCGCGGCGGCGACGTACGGTCTCGAAGCGCTGGTCACCGAGATCCACGACGCGGAGAACGCCGAGACGCGGTTCGTCCTGGTGGGCAGGCCGGCCCGGCCGGCGGCTCCGACCGGCGCGGACAAGACCTCGGTGGTGCTGTGGCTGGGTGACGATCATCCGGGTGCCCTTCTCGAACTGCTCCAGGAGTTCGCGGTGCGCGGGGTGAACCTGATGCTGATCCAGTCCCGGCCCACGGGGGCGGGGATCGGGAACTACTGCTTCGCCGTGGACGCCGAGGGCCATATCTCGGACCGGCGGGTGGGCGAGGCGCTGATGGGCCTCAAGCGGATCTGCCCCAAGGTGCGCTTCCTCGGCTCGTACCCGAGGGCGGGCGTCGCGGTCGAGGACGTGGCGGCGCTGCGGCGCGGCACCTCGGACGGGGAGTTCATGTCGGCCTCCGACTGGCTGGCGAGGGCCCAGGACGGTCGGGCCTGACCCGATGGTGACCGAACGCTCCCGGCGACGGGAGCGTTCGTCCACAGGTGCGAACCACTAGTCCGACCTGCATATTTTTCAGTTACCCACAGCGGTTATCCACAGGCTCCGCGTTCGACCTGGGGACAAGTCGACAGCTCACCCCGACAAGGTCGACAAATCGCCCTAGCCACTCCTCGGCACCACCCCGGCTGTCCACAGCATGCGGAAGAAGCCCTCGTCAGCACGGCTCGCCCGACCAACTCTTTGGAGCGAGCAATTCCCACCCAAATGAGTGCCTCAATGGCGTTTGATCACGGAATTCCCAGGTGCGGGACGGGAAATCCACGCGATCTTCCCCGTAGTCCACAGATCTTCCGCACAGCCTGTGGATAACTGAATGCGAAGGCCCGGCTCCCGGCATTTCCACGGGTATCAATTCGGGCGAAACAGCCCGCGTGACAACACGCGTGACGTTATCCGGTGGGGGCGGGCGAACGCGCGACGGTAGCCTGGTGGGGTGATTGACCTTCGCCTGCTCCGTGAGGACCCCGACCGTGTTCGCGCCTCCCAGCGCGCCCGTGGAGAGGACGTCGCGCTCGTCGACGCCCTGCTCTCCGCCGATGAAAGGCGCAGGTCGTCCGGCGTCCGCTTCGACGAGCTCCGATCCGAGCAGAAGGCGCTCGGCAAGCTGATCCCCAGGGCCACCCCGGAGGAGCGCGCCGAACTCCTCCAGAAGGCCGAACAGCTCAAGACCGACGTCAAGGCCGCCGAGGCCGAGCAGAACGAGGCCGACGAGACGGCCAAGCAGCTGCTGCTCCAGCTCGGGAACATCGTCCACACGGACGTCCCGGTCGGTGGCGAAGAGGACTTCGTCGTCCTGGAGACGCACGGCACCATCCGCGACTTCGCGGCCGAGGGCTTCGAGCCCAAGGACCACCTGGAGCTCGGCGAGGCGCTCGGCGCCATCGACGTCGAGCGGGGCGCCAAGGTCTCCGGCTCGCGCTTCTACTACCTGACCGGTGTGGGCGCCCTCCTGGAACTCGCCCTGGTCAACGCGGCGATCGCCCAGGCCACCGAGGCCGGCTTCATCCCCATGCTGACCCCGGCGCTGGTCCGTCCGCGCGCCATGGAGGGCACCGGCTTCCTCGGCCAGGCCGCGGAGAACGTGTACCACCTGGAGAAGGACGACTACTACCTCGTCGGCACGTCCGAGGTGCCCCTCGCGGCGTACCACATGGACGAGATCATCGACGCGGACAAGCTGCCGCTGCGGTACGCGGGCTTCTCGCCCTGCTTCCGCCGCGAGGCCGGCACGTACGGCAAGGACACCCGCGGCATCTTCCGCGTCCACCAGTTCGACAAGGTCGAGATGTTCTCGTACGTCGCTCCGGAGGACGCAGAGGCCGAGCACAAGCGGCTCCTCGACTGGGAGAAGCAGTGGCTGACCGCTCTGGAGCTGCCGTTCCAGGTGATCGACGTCGCCACCGGTGACCTCGGATCCTCCGCCTCCCGCAAGTTCGACTGCGAGGCGTGGATCCCGACCCAGGGCAAGTACCGCGAGCTGACCTCGGCGTCCAACTGCGACAGCTTCCAGGCCCGCCGGCTCTCCGTCCGAATGCGCGACGAGCAGGGCGGCAAGAAGACCGTCCAGCCGCTGGCCACCCTGAACGGCACGCTGTGCGCCGTCCCGCGCACCATCGTGGCGATCCTGGAGAACCACCAGCTGCCCGACGGTTCCGTGCGGGTGCCCGAGATCCTGCGGCCCTACCTCGGCGGCCGTGAGGTCCTGGAGCCGATCACCAAGTGAGCCCCTTCCCCTACCGCCTGGTCGCGACGGATCTCGACGGCACGCTGCTGCGCGCCGACGAGTCCGTCTCGGCCCGCACGCGGGACGCGCTCGCCGCCGTCACGGAGGCGGGCGCCGCGCACATCGTCGTCACCGGCCGGGCGGTGCCCTGGACCCGGCACATCCTGGACGACCTCGGCTACGAGGGGATCGCGGTGTGCGGGCAGGGCGCACAGGTCTACCACGCGGGTGAGCACCGGCTGCTCACCTCGCTGACCCTGGACCGGCAGCTCGCCGGGCTCGCGCTCTCCAAGATCGAGGCGGAGGTGGGCCCGCTCGCGCTGGCCGCCAGCCGCGACGGCCTGGAGGGCGAGGTCCTGATGGGCCCCGGCTACAAGGTCCACGAGGGGCCGCTGCCGTACGTCCCGTACGAGGACCCCGCGGAGCTCTGGGCGGCGCCGCTGACCAAGCTCTACGTCCAGCACCCGACGCTGACGGACGACGAGCTGACCCGGGCCGCCCGTGAGACGGTCGGCGGTCTCGTGGACGTCGTCATGGCCGGGCCCGGGATCGTGGAGATCCTTCCGCTCGGCCTGAGCAAGGCGACCGGTCTCTCGCTCGCGGCACGCCGGCTGGGCGTGAAGGCGGCGGAGACGATCGCCTTCGGCGACATGCCGAACGACATCCCGATGTTCGGCTGGGCGGCCCACGGCGTGGCCATGGGCAACGCCCACGAGGAACTGCGCGCGGTGGCGGACGAGACCACGGCCTCCAACGAGGAGGACGGCATCGCGGTCGTCCTGGAACGCCTGCTGTCGGCCTGACGTTCCGAGACCCGCTTCGAGAACGGGTCGAGAACAGCTTCGAAAGCGGCTTCGAAAGCCTCGATGACCGTGACGAAGGCCCGCTCCCCCTGAGGGGAGCGGGCCTTCGTCGTTTCGGGAGGGAGCGGCCCGCACGGACAGGTCCGCGCGCTCGAAGCGGCCGCCCCCTTCGGGGGATCCCCCGTTCCCCCCGCACAACTAGTGTGCTCCGGAGCCCGGTTCGGGGGCGACTGGTTTTCCGCGGGTGAGCGGGTAGCAGGCCAGGCCGATCGCCAGCGAGATCGCGTGCCCGAGGTCGGTGTGCGTGCGGTCGGCGAGCAGCGGGACGACGAAGAAGCCCACCACTCCGGCGAGGTAGAGCCAGCGCCAGGGGCCGGGCAGCCGGTAGGTGAGGATGCCCGCCGAGGCGGCGAGGCCGTAGCTGACGCCGATGTCGACGACGTGCGCCATGCTGCGCGGCACGTCGTGGAGGCGGATGGCCACCAGGACGACCTGCTGGCTGATCAGGGTCGCCGCGATGTGGGCCGTGGCGACGACGAAGAGCCATTTCGGTGTACCGAGCCAGCGTTCCACGGGCGCGTGGATCAGCTCGAAGAGCGCCGCGTACAGCAGGAGGTCGGCCGGATCCTCGATCCAGAACGCGCTGCCGAGCAGGGCCCGCAGCGGGTGGTGGGCCAGCTGATGGAGATTGCTGCTGTTGCGGTGCAGGAGGTAGGTCTCAAGGCCCTCGGGGGACAGCGCGATGACGAGGCTGGTGATCGCGATGATCGCCAGCCACAGATGCGTACCGGGTGACGAACGCACCCACGACCTGATCGGTCGGGACGGTTCGCCACCCGGGGAGCTCTCGGGAGGCACGTATCCGTGCCTATCACCCCGAGCTGGGAGAAACCTCAGAAATTGATCATGTGTCCGGCAATGCCGTGGATGGCTTCCTTCACGGCCTCGCCCAGCGTCGGGTGCGCGTGGACGTTCCGCGCGACCTCGTGGACGGTGAGGTCCCACTGCTGCGCCAGGGTCAGCTCGGGGAGCAGCTCGGTGACGTCGGGGCCGATCAGGTGGGCGCCGATGATCTCGCCGTGGGTGCCGTCGGCGATGATCTTGACGAAGCCGGTGGTGTCGCCGAGGCCGTGCGCCTTGCCGTTCGCCACGAAGGGGAACTTGGCGACCTTGACGTCGTAGCCCTTCTCGCGGGCCTGCGCCTCGGTCCAGCCGAAGCTGGCGATCTGCGGCTGGCAGTAGGTCGCGCGCGGGATCATCGGGTAGTCGAGCTCCATGGTCTCGGCGTCACCGATGGTCTCGGCGGCGATGACGCCCATGGCCTCGGCGGTGTGCGCGAGCATCAGCTTCGCGGTGACGTCACCGATGGCGTAGATGTGCGGCACGGAGGTGCGGCAGCGGCCGTCGACGTCGATCGCGCCGCGCTCGGTCAGGGCGACGCCGGTGGCCTCCAGGCCGTAGCCGGTGACGTTCGGGGCGAAGCCGATGGCCTGGAGGACCTTGTCGGCCTCCAGGACCTTCTGGACGCCGTCCTTGCCGGTGACGGTGACGCGGACCTGCGGGCCGGACTCGTCGATGGCCTCGACGCGGGTCGAGGTCAGGACGTCGATGCCGAGCTTGCGGTACTGCCGGGCCAGCTCCTTGGAGACCTCTTCGTCCTCCAGCGGCGCGATCCGGTCGAGGAACTCGACGATCGTGACCTTGGTGCCGTAGTTGCTGAGGACGTACGCGAACTCGATGCCGATCGCGCCGGCGCCGGCGATGATGATCGACTTCGGCGCGTCCGCGGCGAGGATCTGCTCCTCGTACGAGACGACGCGCTCGCTGCGGGCGGTGCCCGGGAGCAGGCGCGGGGTGGCACCGGTGGCGATGATGCAGTTGTCGAACCGGATCGTCTCCGAGGTGCCGTCGGACTTGGCGACCTGGAGGGTGTTCGCGTCGAGGAAGGTGCCCCGGCCGTCGAACTCGGTGATCCCGTTCTTCTTCATGAGGAAGTGGACGCCCTTGACGCGGCCGTCCGCGACCGAACGGCTGCGGCTGAAGGCCTCGCCGTAGTCGAAGGAGACGGTGCCGTCCACCTTGATGCCGAAGGTCTTGGCCTCGTGGTTGAAGATGTGGGCCAGTTCGGCGTTGCGCAGCAGTGCCTTGGTGGGGATGCAGCCGACGTTCAGGCAGACACCGCCCCAGTACTTCTCCTCGACGACCGCGACCCGCTTGCCCAGCTGGGCGGCGCGGATGGCGGCGACGTAGCCGCCGGGGCCAGCTCCGAGTACGACGACGTCGAAGCGGTCTGACATGACTGACTCCCGAGGGTGGTGAGGGTGTTCGGTCCGCGTACGGGCCCACAGTAGTCCGGTGTCCCCCACACGGTCAGTTGTAGGATGACTGGGCAACCGGGCAAATGGAGAGGTCGGAACGGCATGGCACTCAGGGCGGCGGGACGGACCTCGCTGGTGGACTCCGTCGTGGACCAGCTGCGGACACAGCTCGCGGACGGCGAGTGGGCGGTCGGCGACCGCATCCCGACCGAGCACGAGCTCGCGCAGCAGCTCGGCGTGGGCCGCAACACCGTCCGGGAGGCGGTCCGCGTCCTGGTCCACGCGGGTCTCCTCGAATCCCGACAGGGCAACGGCACCTTCGTCAGGTCGACCGCCGATCCGGCGGCCGTGCTGCGCGGGATGCGGCACGCGGGCGCGGGCGACGTCCTCGAACTCCGGGTGGCCCTGGAGGCCGAGGCCGCCCGGCTCGCGGCGGCCCGGCGGGACACCCACGACCTGCTGCGGCTCCGGGCGGCCCTGACCACCCTGCGCGAGGAGGGCGACCGGGACGCGGACGCGGACCTCGCCTTCCACCTGGCGGTCGTCGGCGCCACCCACAACGCGGCCTTCGTCGAGGTCTACCGGTTCTTCTCCGCCCAGGTCCACGAGGTGCTCGTGGAGGCCCTCGGCGACCGGGAGATGCCGCCGGTCGACATAGACGCCCACGAGGCCCTGGTGGCGGCGATCGAGGCGGCCGACCCGGAGGCGGCGGAGCGGCAGGCCCGCGAGCTGCTGCGGGTCCCGATGGAGACCGTCGCGGCGCTGACGGAGAACTCCTGATGGGCGCGGAGACACAGACGGGCACGGGCCCGAGGGATTCCACCGCGCCCGTACCCGTACCGGCGTCCGCGCCCGTGCTCGTCGACGCCGAGGCCTGGGTCCAGGGGTCGGCGGCGGGGGCGGCGGCCCGGCGGGCGCTGCTCGCGCATCCGGCGCTGCTCCTGACCGGCATCGTGCTGGCCTCGCTGAACATGCGGGCCGCGCTCGCGAGCGTGGCGCCCCTGGTCGGCGAGATATCCGAGGCCTTCGGGCTCTCCGCGACGGCGAGTTCGCTCGTCACCTCGGTGCCGGTGCTGTTCCTCGGCGTGGGCGCGCTGGTCGCGCCCTGGCTGGGCCGCCGCTTCGGTGCCGAACGCGTCCTGTTCGCGGCCCTGCTGCTGCTCGCCGTCGGCATCCTCGCGCGCGTACTGCCCTCCGTGTACGCGCTGTACGGCGGCGGCCTCCTCGTCGGCACCGCGATCGCCCTGCTCAATGTGCTGATGCCGGGCCTGATCAAGCGTGACTTCCCGGGCCGGGCCGCGGCGATGACCTCGGTCTACACGGGCGCGATGATCGCCGGTGCGACGGTCGCGGCGGCGGCCGCCGTGCCGCTGGAGAAGGCGCTCGGCGGTGGCTGGGAGGGCTCGCTCGGCTCCTGGTCGCTGCTCGCCGTCGTCGCCGCGGTCGCCTGGCTGCCCCAGGTGCTGATCGCCCGGGGCCGGACGGGCCATGAGGTACGGGCCGTCCCGGCCGTCGGCGGCCGCCCGGTGAGCGTCTGGCGCTCGGCGCTGGCCTGGCAGGTCACGCTCTTCATGGGCCTGCAGTCGCTGTGGTCGTACGTGCTGATCGCCTGGATGCCGACGATCTTCACCGACCACGGGATGAGCCGCTCCACGGCCGGTGTCGTCTTCGCCTTCAACAACCTGATCCAGGTCGCCGGCGCCTTCGTGGTGCCGCTGCTCGCCGGCCGGATGCGGAGCCAGCGTCCACTGATCGTGCTGGTCACCACGCTGGTCGCGGCCGGTTACGCCGGTCTGATGGTGGCGCCGGTGGAGGGTGCCTGGCTCTGGTCGGCGGTGCTCGGGGTCGGCCAGGGCGGTGCGGTCGGTCTCGCCCTGACCCTGATCGTGCTCCGCTCCGGGGACGCGGTGACCGCGGCCCGGCTGTCCGGGATGGCCCAGACGGTCGGCTATCTGCTCGCCGCCGCGGGGCCGCTCGCGGCCGGCGCGCTGCACCAGGCCACCGGCTCCTGGACCCTGCCGATCTGCGGGGTCCTCGGCGTCTGCGCGGCGGCCCTCGCCGTGGGACTGCTCGCCGCCCGGGACCGGGCGGTGTGAGGGGTGGGGGGTTGCGGTGCGGCTCCGGGGTGGGGCTCCCGGGGACGGGGCGGTGATCCTCGGAGCCGTACCGCGTCTCCTGCTCTTCCGGTCTACTCCTCGCCCGCCAGGGTCAGCTTGCCGAGCTTGTGGCCGGCGAACCAGGTCGCCGCGACCGTGACCGCGGCGAGGAGCACCACCGCCGTCGTCAGGCCGACCTCGGAGGTGACCAGGCCGTCGCCGGTGACCTTCTGCGCGAGGGCGAGCGCCCACTGCTGGACGCTCAGGGTCCGCGCGCCGGCGATCAGGGAGCCGAACAGGGCCTCCCACACCAGGGCGTAGACCAGGCCGATGACCACCGCGTGCCGGCTGATCGTGCCGAGCAGCAGGAACAGCGCGCTGTACGCGATGGAGGCCACGAGCGCCGCCACCGTGTACGCCACGGCCACCTGCTGGCCGTTGCCGTTGAGGATGAAGCCGGCGATGAACGTCGGCACCGCCGAGAAGACCATCGTCACCGCGATCGCCACGATCAGCTTCGTGAAGATGATCGAGGGCCGCTTCACCGGCTTGGACAGCAGATAGACGATCGAGCCGTCGTCGATCTCGGGTCCGATCGCACCCGTACCGGCGATCACACCGATCAGCGGCACCATCGTGGCCAGCGCGAAGCCGCCGAGGACATCGGCCGCGACCTGGTCGTCCGCGCCGTTGAAGGCGCGCACCGCCGCCGCGATGAGCAGCAGCATCCCGGGCAGCAGGAAGAGGATCAAGGCCCGGCGGCGGCCGAGGAGGGCCCGGTAGGTGAGCCGGGCGACTGTGGGGTTGTACATCGGTCAGGCTCCTTTCAGGCCGCGACGAGGTACGAGAAGACCGATTCGAGGGACTCGTCCGAGGGCGAGACCGTCAGCAGACGGATCCCCCGCTCGCGCGCGACCTTCGGCAGCAGTTCCGTGAACCGTCCGAAGTCCACCGCCTGGATGCGCAGTCCGCCCTCCGCGTGGTCGACCTCGATCCCGGCCGTGGACGGGTCGGCGATCAGCGCCGCGGCGAGTGCCCGGTCGTCGCTGGAGCGGACCAGGTAGCGGTGCGGCCGGTCCGTCATCAGCCGGCGGATCTTGCGGAAGTCACCGGAGGCCGCGTGACGCCCGGCCACGATCACCTCGATGTGGGAGGCGAGCTGCTCGACCTCCTCCAGGATGTGCGAGGAGAACAGCACCGTCCGGCCGTCCGCGCCCATCTGCCGCAGCAGGTCCATCAGCTGCATGCGCTGGCGCGGGTCCATGCCGTTGAACGGCTCGTCGAGCAGGAGCACGGACGGGCCGTGAACGAGGGCCGAGGCCATCTTCACGCGCTGCCGCATGCCCTTGCTGTACGTGGAGATCTTGCGGTCCTGCGCGTACTCCATCTCGACCGTGGCCAGGGCCTGCTGGGCCTCCTTGGCGCCGAGGCCCTGCAGCTCCGCGTTGGCCACGACGAACTCGCGGCCGGTGAGGAAGTCGTACATCGCCTCCCGCTCGGGCACGACGCCGATCTCGCGGTAGACCGACTCGCTCCCCCAGATCGTCTGCCCGTCGAGGGTGACGCTGCCGGTGGAGGGGTCGAGGAAGCCGCCCATCATGTTGATCAGGGTGGACTTTCCCGCGCCGTTGGGCCCGAGAAGGCCGGTGACACCCGGGCCCACCGTCATCGTGACGTCGTTCACGGCCACGACGTTTCCGAACCAGCGGGAGACGTGGTCGATGTGGAGCGTTGTCACAGCCCGACCTTTCGGTAGCGGCGCATCAGGATGCCGTACGAGCCGGCGATGAGCGCGAGGACGACCAGCAGATAGACCGCACCGGTGCCGGCGCCCGGCCCCTCGCCTCCGGGGAAGGAGGAGGGCGCGCCGAGGAAGGCGGTCTGCACGCCGTCGATGAGCGTGATCGGCGAGAAGAGGCCGAGCCAGGAGATGGCGCCCAGGTTGTCCGTGCCGTACGCGATGCCCTGGAGCGTCGAGACCGCGCCGTACGAGATGGTCAGCGCGCCGATCACGGCGGCGACACCGAAGCCGCGGCGCGGGGTGAGCGCCGCCATGACCAGCCCGATGCCGCCGAACAGCAGCGAGAGCAGCGCCACGGAGAGCAGTCCCTGACCGAACATCTGCGTCTGGGTGCCGAAGTCCATCTTGGCGAGCAGCGAGCCGATCCAGAGGATCAGCAGCGGGACCGAGGTCAGCAGGAAGAGCGCCGAGGCCATCGCGCCGAACTTCGCGAGCACGTAGTCCGCGCGCTCGATCGGCCGGGAGAAGTACAGCGGCACGGTCCTGAAGCGGAGGTCGCGGGAGACCGACTGCGGTGCCTGCGATGCCAGGTAGATGCCGATGACGACCTGGAGGAAGATCGCGTACTGCGTGTACTCGATCGACAGCTTGGTCTGCTTGGTGACGACCGCGACCGCGACGATGATCAGCGCGGGAACGCACATCACACCGAAGAGGAGCATCGGCAGCACCTTGGACTTGGCGCTGCGGCCCAGGCCGTACGCGCCGCGCAGCGACTGCGAGAACAGCGACCTGCGCGCGTACGCCCGGCCGAGACGCTGGCCGTCGTAGGACCGGTAGCCGATGTTGTGGATGCGGGTCGTGTCGGGAGCGGCCTGGGAGGGCTGGGGGGTCTGGGTGCTCATCGGGCCGGCACCTCCTCGTGCTGCGGGTCCTCGTGTTGCGGGGACGCCTCGGGGCGGAAGACCTCGGCGATGTGGTGACGGCGCTGCTCCATGCGGACGAGACCGAGACCGAGACCGGCGACGGTGTCCCGCACGAGGTCGTACGTCTCCTCGCCCGGGGCTTCCAGGAGGAGGATGTGGCCGGCGCCGGGCAGGCCGTCCTCCACGCCCGCGTGGAGGGTGACACCCGCACCGGAGAGGGCCGCGCGGAGGGCCGCCGTGCCGTCGGGGTGGGTGTCGGAGTCGGTGACCTCGACCGCGAGCGTCGTGGTGGTCCGGGTGAAGTCGCTGGTGGAGCTGGAGCGGAGGAGCCGGCCGCCGTCGATGACGACGACGTGGTCGCAGGTGCGCTCCAGCTCGCCGAGGAGGTGCGAGGTGACGAGGACGGAGATGCCGAAGTCGGTCCAGACCCGGCGGATCAGTCCCAGCATCTCGTCCCGGCCGACCGGGTCCAGACCGTTCGTCGGCTCGTCCAGGAGGACCAGCTTCGGGTCGTGGACCAGGGCCTGCGCGAGTTTCACGCGCTGCTTCATGCCCGTCGAGTAGCCGCCCATGGGGCGGTACCGCTCCTCGTACAGACCGACGTGCCTGAGGGTGTCGGCGGTCCGCTCGCGGGCGGCGGTGGCGGGCAGCCCGGACATCCGCGCCATGTGGACGACGAACTCGGTGGCCGAGACGTCCGGCGGAAGGCAGTCGTGCTCGGGCATGTACCCCACGCGCTCACGGATCTGGGCGCCGGAGGTCCGGACGTCCATGCCCAGGACCTGGGCGGTGCCCTCCGTGGCGGGGGAGAGTCCGAGCAGGATTTTGATCATGGTGGACTTGCCGGCTCCGTTGGCACCCACGAGTCCGGTCACACCGGGTCCGATGTCCAGGGAGAGCCGGTCAAGAGCGGTCACCCGGGGGAACCGCTTGCTGAGGCTTTCGGTCGCGATCACAGTCACGCCTTCGACGGTAGTGGTGTGCGCCACAGCGGTCGTCAGCCCAACGGCTCGATCCTTGTCCGACCAGAGGAGTACAAGCCCGTAGGGGCGGTCGCGACGAAAGTCTTTTTCCACAGGCTCGGGGATCGGCGTAGGCGTCCGCTCTTCCACAGGCCGGTGTCCGACCCCTTGACGCAGCCGCCGGTCATTGTCACATTCATCGGTGTCAAGTTACGGACGCGTAGCGCAGTCGGGCGCTCACACGGGACGGCGGGTGGCATGGCCTCAGCAGTGACAGGGGAACTCTCCGCGGAGCTGCGGGGGTTCAGGGAAGTACAGCGGCTCTCCTACGAGTGCGCGGAGGCCGTCGCGGCGCAGCTCAAGCCGGGGGTGACCGAGCGCGAGGCGGCGCGGATGCAGCGCGAGTGGCTGTACGAGCGGGGGGTGCGGGACTGGTTCCACCGGCCGTTCGCCTGGTTCGGGGACCGCACCGCCTTCGTGGACTTCAAGATCCCGCTGCAGTTCTTCCCGACGAACCGGCGTCTTGAGGCGGGGATGCCGTTCATCCTCGACATGGCCCCGGTCTACAAGGGACACACGGCCGACATCGGCTACAGCGGCTGCCTGGGCCTCAACCCCCTGCACGACAAGCTGCTCGCCGACCTCAAGGACCACCGCGAGCTGATCCTGCGCGAGGTGCGCGAGCGCCGCACGCTCCGCGAGATCTACCAGGACGTGGACCGGCTGATGGTCCGCCAGGGGTACGCGAACCGGCACCGGGCCTACCCCTTCGGCGTCATCGCCCACAAGATCGACCGGGTGAAGGAGCGCCGCTGGTCGCCGACGGTCTTCGGCTTCGGCACCCAGGCGCTCAAGGGCCTCGCGAGCGACGCCCTGCACGGCCACCGGGACGGCTGGTCGCCGCTCTGGTCGCCGTACAAGTTCTCCGACCACCCGCCGAAGCCCGGCCTGTGGGCGGTCGAGCCGCACCTCGGTTTCCGGGGGACGGGCGCGAAGTTCGAGGAGATCCTGGTCGTCACCGACTCCCGGGACCCGGAGCAGAGCGCATTCTGGCTGGACGACGATCTGCCGCACGTGCGGCGCTGGAACGAGGGGGCGGTCTGATGGCGGGGCTCAAGAAGCCGGTGGCAAGGGCCGGCGGACCGGCGACCGGGCTCGCGGGCGCACGGGAGCGCTGGGTCCGTACGGGCGGGATAGAGCTGTGTGTCGCCGAGCTGGGCGAGACCGGCCGGCCCACCGTCCTGCTCGTGCACGGCTACCCGGACTCCAAGGAGGTGTGGTCCGAGGTCGCCACCCGGCTCGCCGAGGACTTCCACGTCGTCCTCTACGACCTCCGGGGCCACGGCCGCTCGACGGCGCCGGCCCCGCTGCGCGGCGGCTTCACCCTGGAGAAGCTGACGGACGACTTCCTCGCGGTCGCCCAAGCCGTCAGCCCGGACCGGCCGGTCCATCTCGTCGGCCACGACTGGGGCTCGGTGCAGTCCTGGGAGTTCGTCACCGTCGCGCGCACCGAGGGCCGGATCGCCTCCTTCACCTCGATGTCGGGGCCTTCCCTCGACCACTTCGGGCACTGGATCAAGCGGCGCATGGCCCGGCCCACCCCGCGCCGGGTCGGCCAGCTCCTCGGCCAGGGCGCCAAGTCCTGGTACGTGTACATGCTGCACACGCCCGTGCTGCCGGAGCTCGCCTGGCGCGGCCCGCTCGGCAAGCGCTGGCCGAAGATCCTCGAACGTGTCGAGAAGGTCCCGGCCGGCGACTATCCGACGCCTTCGCTGCCGAGCGACGCGGCGCACGGCGCCTGGCTCTACCGGGACAACGTCCGGGCCCGCCTCGGCAGGCCGCGCCCCGACGCGTACGCGCACGCGCCCGTGCAGCTGATCACGCCGACCGGTGACGCCTTCCTCTCCGAGCGGCTCTACGACGACCTGGGCGACTGGGTGCCGGACCTGACCCGGCGCACGCTGCCCGCGAAGCACTGGGTGCCGCGCACCCGGCCGGACCAGCTGTCGGCCTGGATCGGCGAGTTCGTCCGGACCAACGAGGAACCGGCGGCCAAGGCTCCCAAGCCGGTCGCGGAGACGGCGGCGAAGAACGGGGTGAAGCCGGAGTACGCGGAGCGGTTCGGCGGCCAGCTCGTCCTGGTGACCGGGGCGGCCAGCGGCATCGGACGGGCCACCGCCTTCGCCTTCGCCGAGGCCGGTGCCCGGGTCGTGGCCGTCGACCGGGACGCCGAGGGCGCGGTCCGCACGGCCGAGATGGCCCGGTTGATCGGCGCCCCGGAGGCCTGGGGCGAGACCGTCGACGTCGCCGACGAACAGGCGATGGAGAAGCTGGCCGCCAAGGTGGCGAGCGAATACGGAACGGTCGACGTCCTCGTCAACAACGCGGGCATCGGACTCACCGGCTCCTTCTTCGACACGACGAGCGAGGAGTGGAAGCGGGTCCTCGACGTCAATCTGTGGGGCGTGATCCACGGGTGCCGGGTCTTCGGCGCCCAGATGACCGCGCGCGGCCAGGGCGGCCACATCGTGAACACCGCGTCCGCCGCGGCGTTCCAGCCCTCCCGTGCCCTGCCCGCGTACAGCACGTCGAAGGCGGCGGTGCTGATGCTCAGCGAGTGCCTGCGCGCGGAGCTGGCCGATCAGGGCATCGGGGTGTCCGCGATCTGCCCCGGCATCGTCAACACCAACATCACGGCGACCGCGCGGTTCGCCGGGGTCACGGACGAGGCGGAGGAGAAGCGGCGCCAGAAGAAGGCGTCCCGGCTGTACGGCCTGCGGAACTTCCCGCCGGAGAAGGTCGCGGACGCGATCCTGGGGGCGGTCCTGCACGACCGCGCGGTCGTCCCGGTGACGCCCGAGGCCAAGGGCGCGCACTTCCTGTCCCGGCTGAGCCCGGGAACGCTGCGGGCCTTCGCACGGTGGCAGCCGCCGGCGTAGGGAGGGAGCGCGGCGGGCCGGGGCCCGGCCCCAGCCCGTACGCGCGGGGGCCGGGTCGGGCCTGCTGTCCTAAGCGGGGGGGGGCCGGGTCGGGATCGCGGTCGTACGCGCGGGGGCCGGGTCGGGGCCGCGGTCGTACGATCCCCTGCAGGAGGGGCCCCGCGGCGCGGGGTGGAGCGAGCGGTCGGTGGGAGCGGGTTTGTCCGAGCAGTCAGCACAGCCGGAGTACCGGATCGAGGATCTCGCCCATCACAGCGGGGCCACGGTCCGGACGATCCGCGCCTATCAGGACCGCGGTCTGCTGCCCCGCCCGGAGCGGCGGGGCAGGTCGAACGTGTACGGGGACGCGCATCTCGCGCGGCTCCGGCAGATCGCCGACCTCCTCGACCGGGGCTACACCCTGGCTTCGATCAAGGAGCTCCTGGAGGCCTGGGACACGGGCCGGGGACTCGGCGGGGTGCTCGGGCTGGTCGCGGAGGTCCACGGACCGTGGACGGACGAGCAGGCGGACCGGATCTCCCGCGCGGAGCTGGACGCCCGCTTCGGCGGCACGCCGGACGAGGACGCCATTCTGGAGGCCGTCGAGCTCGGCGTACTGGAGCCGCTCCCGGACCGGGATACGGAGGAGTACCTCGTACCGAGTCCACAGGAACTCGCCGTGGCAGCGGAGTTGTACGCGGCAGGGGTGCCCCTCGCGGCAATCACCGGACACCTGCGGGAACTTCGGGATCAAGTGGAGCACATCGCCGCCCGTTTCCTGGAGTTCACGACCGAGCACGTCTTCGCGCGCTACCTGGAGCACCGGCCGCCGACGGACGCGGACGCGACCGAGGCGGCGACGATGGTGCGGCGACTCCGGCCACTCGCCCAGCAGACGGTGGACGCCGAACTGGCCCGCGCCATGCGTCTGCTGGCGACCCGTCACCTTCAGCTCCATCTGTCGCCCGACGGGCATCCGGTGACGGACGACGAGCCGCGTCCGGTGGGGCTACCGGCCGGGACGGTGCGGGCCGTTCAGGGGCTGGTGGGTCCGGAGGGCGTCGCGGCCTTCGTCGCCGCGGCAGCCGAACGGGAAGTTCACAAAAGGACATTGGATACTCTTGCCTCAAGTCGCCCAATCGAGAGGTAATTTACCCAATACGCCTTAAAATGGAGGGCTGTTGTCCACAGAATTGCCAACTGCCCTGTGGATAACTCACTTTGGCTGTGGATCAAACCTGACAGCCGAAAATCTCTGGCCGGGCGATCCGGGCTCCGTCATCCTGACGGAATGACCCGACCACAACCACCGGACGAACGCCGTACGGTGAAGATCTCGAAGTACCTCTCCAAGCATCTGCGCCACCAGCCCGAGCGCATCGGACTCGTCCTCGACGCGCAGGGCTGGACCGAGATCGACACGCTGCTCGAAGCCCTCGCGCGGAACGGCTTCCCGGTCACCCGCGAGGAACTCGACCACGTCGTCGCGACCAACGACAAGAAGCGCTTCGCGATCGAGGGCACCCGCATCCGCGCCAGTCAGGGCCACACCGTCGAGGTGGACCTGGACCTGCCGCCCGCCGAACCGCCCGCGTACCTCTACCACGGTACGGTCGCCGCCCTGCTTCCCGCGATCCGGGCTGAGGGACTGCGGCCCATGGCCCGCCACCATGTGCACCTCTCCCCCGACCGGGAGACCGCTACCCGCGTCGGCGCGCGTCGCGGACGGCCGGTCGTGCTCAGCGTGGACGCCGGCGCCATGCACCGCGCCGGACACGTCTTCCGTGTCAGCGCCAACGGGGTCTGGCTGGCGGACGCCGTCCCGCCCCGGTTCCTCCGCTTTCCCGGCTGAGGCATGATCGTCACCATGCCTCACCCGCACCTGCCCAGTACCGAAGCGGCCGTCACCGCGATCCGCGGGTTCGCCCAGGAGTTCAACCTGGAGATGACGGTGACCGACGACATCGGCGCGGACCGGACGTCCCGGCGCACCTCCGCCGGCGCCTTCGCCGTCCTCGACCCGGACGGCTCGCTGCCGCACGAGGCCTATGTCGAACTGGGCGGATCGCCCCTGGTCACGGTTCAGATCTTCCCCGAGGACGACGCCAGGATCGTCGTGGACGGCATCGCCTTCGAGGACGTGCCCCGCGACGCCGTCCCCGCCTTCCTCCGCTCGGTGCACGGCGGCCTCGCCCATGTGAAGGGACGTTTCCTCCCGCCCGGCTGGTGGCTGGTCGTCCCGCTGCCCGGCGACGAGACGTACAAGGAGCTCGTCCCCGGCGCCTCGCTCACCCCCTGGATGAACCGCAACGTCCGCTGATCCTCCCGCGCGTATCGTGGCAGTCATGCGCTTGAGTACGGTGATCCTCCCCATCCACCGATGGAGCGAGGGGCAGAAGACCTGGCAGCGGGCCGAAGAACTCGGCTTCCACGCCGCTTACACCTACGACCATCTGTCCTGGCGGACCTTCCGGGACGGCCCGTGGTTCGGGGCGCTGCCCACGCTCACCGCGGCGGCGACGGCCACCGAGCGGATCCGCCTCGGCACGCTCGTGACTTCGCCGAACTTCCGCCACCCGGTGACGCTCGCCAAGGAGCTGATGGCGCTCGACGACATCTCCGAGGGGCGGATCACGCTCGGCATCGGCGCGGGCGGCAACGGCTTCGACGCCACCGCGCTCGGGCAGGAGCCGTGGACGCCGAAGGAGCGCGCGGACCGTTTCGGCGAGTTCGTGCCGCTGCTCGACCGGCTGCTCACCGAGGACGCGGTGACGGAGCGGGGCACGTTCTACTCGGCCGACGAGGCCCGGAACATCCCCGGCTGCGTGCAGCGCCCCCGGCTGCCGTTCGCGGTCGCGGCCACCGGTCCGCGCGGGCTGAAGCTGGCCGCGCGATACGGGCAGGCGTGGGTGACGACGGGCGACCCGAAGATCTTCGAGGACGGCACCCCCGAGCAGTCCGTGGCGGCGCTGCGCGGCCAGATCGAGAAGCTCGGCAAGGCCTGCGCCGAGACCGGGCGCGACGTGGCCGAGCTCGACAAGGTCCTGCTGACGGGCTTCACCCCGGATCGCGGCCGACCGCTGGAGTCCGTGGACGCGTTCGTCGACTTCGCGGGGCGCCACCGCGAGCTGGGCTTCACCGAGATCGTCATCCACTGGCCGATCCCGGACTCGGACTTCGCCGCCGACCAGACGGTCTTCGAGCAGATCGCCACGGAGGCACTCGCTCAGCTGGGCTGACGACAGCGTCGGCGCCCGCGCGGTGGATCAGACGTCGGCGTCGGCCCGGTGGATCAGACGTCGGCGCCCGCCCGGTGCATCAGGCGTCGGCGTCGGCTACGGGCCCCGAGGCACTCGCCCGGTGGATCACGCGATCCGCCGGGCGTGGCCCCGCCACAGGGCCAGCAGGGCGGGGGAGCCGACCGGTTCCGGACCCGCCGCGCAGACGTCGAAGTGGCTGACCCGGCAGGTGTCGGACGGCACCGCGGAGCCCAGGTTGACCGCTGTTCCGTCGCCCGCGACCCGCCAGCGGCTGCCCGCCGGGACCGCGGTGGTCGCCAGCTCCCCGGGCTCGATCATGATCCAGCGGCCACGCACCGTACGGTGCCACTCGGCGCGCGCCCCGCACCGACGGCAGACCGCGGCGGCCGACCGCGCCGCCCCCGGCACACCACCCCCGGATCGGGGCTCGGGCACGGCCACGCTCCCGGTCCGCGAAGGGCCGGAGCCCTGCGGCCGGACATCCCGTATCGCTTCGCCGAGCCGGACATCCCACGCCTCGTCCCCCAGCCGCGCGTCGCGCACGCCGCCACCGCTGAAACCGCCACCCCCGCCGCGCACCGCGAACGACGCGGCGTCGACCAGGCCCGCCAGTACGTCACCCACCAGCACCGGGTCCCGCGCGGGGTGCGCCGATCCCGCCCCCTCGCACTCCGAGCAGAGGGCCATGCCGAGGCTCGGGACCCACGTCCCGTACGGCGCACCGCAGGAGTCGCACTCGCCCTTTCGCCGGCCCGAGCCCATTCCCCGCCCCCTTGAGACGACATCAGCTCTCAGGGATCTTCCCCGTCACTCCGAAAACGAACGGACGTTTACGGCCACGTCGGGGCGTAAACACCCGGCCGCCCCCGCTCGGCACCACCGGCGCCCGGCATGAAACCGGCCACTCATATGTGCGGCTCCCCGCACGCCCGTGCGTCCGGTGCGGAAGAATGGTGCGGTGACCTCTCCCCGCTCCCCGCGCACGCCCGCCCCGACGGCCCGGCTGATCGCCACCGACCTCGACGGCACGCTGCTGCGCGACGACAAGTCCGTCTCTCCGCGCACGGTCGCCGCCCTCGCCGCGGCCGAGCAGGCCGGGATCGAGGTCTTCTTCGTCACCGGCCGCCCGGCCCGCTGGATGGATGTCGTCAGCGACCACGTCCACGGCCACGGCCTGGCGATCTGCGCCAACGGCGCCGCCGTCGTCGACCTCCACTCCGGAGGCACCTTCCTGGAGGTGCGGCCGCTGGAGCGGCCGGTCGCCCTCGACGTCGTCCGGGCCCTGCGCGCCGCCGCGCCCGGGACCTCCTTCGCGGTCGAGCTCACCACCGGCATCCACTACGAGCCCCAGTACCCGCCGTTCTTCCTCGACCCCGGCGCGACCGTCGCCACCGCCGAGAAGCTCCTCTTCGAGGAGGTGCCCGGCGCCGCGGCCCCGGTACTGAAGCTGCTCGCCCAGCACCCGGAGCTCGACCCCGACGCGTTCCTGGCGGTGGCCAAGGAGGCCGCCGGGGACCGGGCCTCGTTCACCCGGTCCAGCCCCACCGCCCTCATCGAGATCAGCGCGCTCGGGGTCTCCAAGGCATCCACCCTGGCCCGGTGCTGCGCCGAGCGCGGCATCACGGCCGAGGAGGTCGTCGCCTTCGGCGACATGCCCAACGACATCGAGATGCTGAGCTGGGCGGGCCGTTCGTACGCGATGGACAACGCCCACCCCGACGTGATCGCCGCCGCCTCCGGCCGTACCGTCGGCAACAACGAGGACGGGGTGGCCGTCGTCATCGAGCAGCTGGTCGCCGAGGTGGCCGCCGCGGGCTAGTCCTGGGCGGGGCGCAGCGGGCCTACAACGGGGCCTCCCACACCACCGTCGTACCGCCGCCGTCCTCCCCGATGCCGGGCCCGCACCAGCTCGCGCCGCCCAGCGACTCGGCCCGACGCGCCAGGTTGCGCAGGCCGCTGCGCCGGCCGCCCGCCGGAAGGCCGATGCCGTCGTCGGCGACCTCCAGGCGCACCCCGGAGGAGCCGTCGGGCAGGGTGACGCCGGCGTCGACGACCACCTCGATCCGGCTCGCCTCCGCGTGCCGGAAGGCGTTGGACAGCGCCTCGCGCAGGGCGGCGATGAGGTTCTTCCCGGTGAGTTCGCCGACCGTCACGTCGATCGCGCCGAGGAAGCGGTGGGCGGGCTTGAAGCCGAGCGGCACGGCCGCCATGTTGATCTCCCGCAGCACGCGGGTCCGCAGCCCCGACGGAGCCTCGGCGGGCCCCTGCTGGAGCGCGAAGATCGCCGTACGGATCTCCTGGATGGTCACGTCCAGCTCGTCCACGGCCTTGCCGACGCCCTCGCGCACGGCCGGCACGATCGACCTGCGCTGGGCGCTCTCCAGCATCATGCCGGTGGCGAAGAGCCGCTGGATGACGAGATCGTGCAGGTCACGGGCGATCCGGTCGCGGTCCTCGTACACGGCCAGGCGCTCCCGGTCCCGCTGCGCGTCGGCCATCATCAGCGCCAGCGCGGCCTGCGAGGCGAACTGCGTGGCGAGCGTCCGCTCCATCTCGGTGAACTGGCGCCCACCCCGCACCCGGGGCGTGGCGAGCGCACCGAGCACCCGGCCGCCGCTCTGCAGCGGCAGCATCATGCTCGGCCCGTACGGCGAGGTCAGCCGGCTGATCATGCGCGGGTCGGTCGAGGCGTCCGCGACGAATACCGCCTCGCCGTCCAGGAGCCGCCGCACCACGGCGCTCTCGGGCGGGATCACCACGCCGAGCGACTTCGTGGGCCGGGGCGAGGAGACGGCGACGATCTCAAGGCCGCCGTCCTCGGCGGGCAGCAGCACGATCCCCGCGTCGGCGTCGGCGAGACGCCGGGCCTGTTCGGCGACGACCGTGAGGGCGTCGTCCGCGTCTCCGCCGGAGAGCAGCGCGGTCGTGACGGCGACGGAGCCGTCGATCCAGCGCTCGCGCTGCCGAGCGGCCTCGTACAGGCGGGCGTTGCCGATGGCGATGCCCGCCTCGGTGGCGAGCACCCGGACCATGTGCACGTCGTAGTCGTTGAATTCGCCTCCGCCGCGCTTCTCCGCGAGGTAGAGATTGCCGAAGATCTCGCCCTGGACCCGGATGGGGACGCCGAGGAAGGTCCGCATCGGGGGATGTCCCGGCGGGAAGCCCGCCGCGCGCGGATCGGCGGAGAGGTCGGCGAGCCGGATCGTCTGGGGGTCGCGGATCAGTGCGCCGAGCAGCCCGGCGTGCCCGTCGGGCCGGTGCCCGATCGTGCGGGCCACGTCGTCGCCGACGCCGAAGGTGACGAAGTCGGACAGGCCCTTGCCCTCCTCGTCCACGACACCGATCGCGGCGTAGCGGGCGTCGGCGAGTTCGGCGGCGGTCTCGCAGATGCGGTCGAGGGTGGAGTGGAGTTCGAGCCCGGTGCCCACCGAACGCATGGCTTCCAGGAGCTGTGGCACGCGGGCGGTGAGCTCCGTGGACAGCCCCTGGAGGCTGCGGGTGGCCTGCGTGGCGGCTTCCAGGGGGTCCGAGGCATCGGACGCTGCGGCGGTCATGGGCTTGAGCCTAGTAAGTCCTATTTGGCGAGAAAAGTCGGCCGGTCCTTGCCCTCGTGGACCGTGGTGCCGGTCGTCGTCTCCGCCGCCGCGCCGGCAGCCAGCAGATCGGTCTGACGCTCCTGCTCCAGCATCCGGCGCAGGGGACCGTCCGCGACGGCGAGCTCCGCGTACGGACCGCGCTGCACGGTCCTGCCCTCGTCCAGGACCAGCACCTCGTCGACCGCGTCGAGTCCGTGCAGCCGGTGGGTGATGAGGACGGTCGTACGGCCTTCGGTGGCGCGGAGCAGATCGTCGGTGAGCGCGTCGGCGGTGGCCAGGTCCAGATGCTCGGCGGGCTCGTCGAGGACGAGGACGGGGAAGTCGGCGAGCAGCGCGCGGGCGAGCGCCAGGCGTTGCCGCTGACCGCCGGAGAGCCGGGAGCCGTGCTCGCCCACGAGGGTGTCGAGCCCGTCCGGCAGCCCGTCCACCCAGTCGAGGAGCCGGGCCCGGCGCAGCGCCTCGCGCAGCTCCTCGTCGCTCGCGCCGGTGCGGGCGAGCCGCAGGTTCTCGCGGACGGAGCTGTCGAAGAGGTGGGCGTCCTGAGCGCAGAGGCCGACGAGCCGCCGTACCGCGTCGCCGTCGAGTTCCCAGGCGGGCACCCCGCCGATCCGGTACATGCCGTACTCGACGTCCAGGAACCGCAGCAGCACCTGGGCGAGCGTGGTCTTGCCGGATCCCGAGGCGCCGACGACGGCGACCCTGCGCCCGGCCTCCAGGGTGAGCCGGAAGTCGGCGAGCGCCTCCCGGTCCTGCCCGGCGTGCCGGGCGGAGAGCCCGGAAAGCTCCAGCGGGAACGGGCTCGCCGGGGGAGTCTCGGGCCGGTCCGGCTCGTGGACGGGGACGGGGGCGTCGAGCACTTCGAAGACCCGCTCGGCGCTGTGCTTGACGCGCTGCCGGTACTGGACGGCCAGCGGAAGCCCGGTGACGGCCTCGAACGCGGCGAGCGGCGTGAGGACGACCACGGCGAGGGCCACCCCGTCGAGCCGGCCGGCCGCCACGGCCTGGACGCCGACGACCGCGGCGGCCGCGACCGTCAGGCCGCAGACCAGGGCGGAGAGACCGGCGCCGAGCGCGGCGGCCGCGGCCTGCCGGGAGGCGATGTCGGTGAGGGTACGGTCGGCGGCCCGCGTCCGTTCGAGCCGGCCCCGCAGGGCGCCGGCCACGGTCAGCTCGGCGCAGCCGCGCAGCAGATCGGCCACGGCGGTCGCCAGGGCTCCGCGAGCGGGGGCGAGCCGCCGTTCGGCACGGCGGGCGAGCGCGCCACCGACGGCCGGTACGAGGACGCCCGCGACGAGCAGGCCCACGGCGAGGACGGCGCCGGCCTCGGGCAGCAGCCAGGCGGTGAATCCGGCGGAGGCGACTCCCACGACGAGTGCGGCGCCCGCCGGGAGCAGCCAACGGAGCCAGTAGCCCTGGAGCGCGTCGACGTCCTGGACGAGCCGGGAGAGCAGGTCCCCGCGGCGGGTGCGGCGCAGCCCGGCGGGGGCGATCCGCTCCAGGCGCCGGTAGACGGAGACCCGGAGTTCGGCGAGCATCCGCAGCACGGCGTCGTGCGAGACGAGCCGCTCGGCGTACCGGAAGACGGCCCGCCCGATCCCGAAGGCGCGCGTGGCGGTGACGGCCACCATCAGGTAGAGCACGGGCGGCTGTTCGGAAGCACGCGAGATGAGCCACCCGGACACGGCCATGAGCCCGACGGCGGAACCAAGGGCGAGGCTCCCGAGCAACAGCGCGAGCGCCATCCGCCCCTTGAGCTCACCGGCCATCCCCCGCACCCGCGCCAGAACGGACCGCCGGGGTGTGGGCAGCTGTTCCGCGGAGGGTGGAACGGGTGGGCCCACCCTCACAGCAGCGCCGCCCTCCCACGCCGCACCCGCACCCGCACCCGCACCACCGGTGCTCGCGCTTTCCGCGCCCCCGCCCGCAACCGCAACCGCAACCGCGTCAGCGTCAGCGTCCGCAGCACCCGACCCGCCCGCGCCGACCCGCACCACCCGGTCCGCCACCGCGAGCAACGCCGGCCGGTGCGCCACCAGAAGCACCGTCCGCCCAGCCGCCAGTCGACGGACCGCGTCGACGACACCCGCCTCGGTCTCACCGTCGAGCGCCGCCGTCGGCTCGTCGAGCAACAGCAGCGGACGGTCGGCGAGGAAGCCCCGGGCGAGCGCGAGGCGTTGCCGCTGCCCCGCCGAGAGTCCGGCGCCGTCCTCGCCGAGCGGGGTGTCGAGCCCTTGCGGCAGCCCCGCGACGAACCCGTCCGCCCCGGCGTCCCGCAGGGCCTCCCGTACCGCCTCGTCGGAGGCGTCCGGGCGGGCGAGGCGGACGTTCTCGGCGACCGTCCCCGCGAAGAGATACGGCCGCTGCGGCACCCACGCGATCCGCGACCGCCAGGCCTCCAGGTCGAGTGAGGCGAGCGGCTCTCCCCCGACGCGCACGGAACCGCCCTCCTCCGGCACGGCGAACCCGAGGACGACATCGAGCAGCGTCGACTTCCCGGCCCCGCTCGGCCCGATCAGGGCCACCGTCTCTCCGGGCTCGACCGTCAGGGACATCGCGTCGAGCGAGGGCTCGGCCCGACCGGCATGACGTACGGTCACGCCTTCCAGCTCAAGCCGCACGGAGCCGGGGACGCCGGCACCCGCGCCGCCCCCGTCCCGTACCGGCTCCTCCAGGACGTCGAAGATCTCCTCCGCCGCCGCGAGCCCCTCCGCCGCCGCGTGGAACTGCGCGCCGACCTGCCGCAGCGGCAGATACGCCTCGGGCGCCAGGATCAGGATGACGAGACCGGTGTACAGATCGAGTTCGCCGTGGACGAGCCGCATGCCGATGGTCACGGCGACGAGCGCGACCGACAGGGTGGCAAGGAGTTCCAGCGCGAAGGAGGAGAGGAAGGCGATCCGCAGGGTGCGCATCGTCGCCCGGCGGTACTCCGAGGTGATCGCGCGGATCGACTCGGCCTGGGCCTTCGCCCGGCCGAAGATCTTGAGGGTGGGAAGCCCGGCCACGACGTCCAGGAAGTGTCCGGAGAGCCGGGAGAGCAGCTTCCACTGCCGGTCCATCCGGGCCTGGGTGTACCAGCCGATGAGGATCATGAAGACCGGGATGAGCGGCAGGGTGACGACGATGATCGCCGCCGAGACCCAGTCCTCGGTGACGATCCGGGCCAGAACGGCCACCGGCACGACCACCGCGAGGCCGAGCTGGGGCAGATAGCGCGCGAAGTAGTCGTCGAGCGCGTCCACACCTCGCGTGGCGAGGGCGATCAGCGACCCGGCCTTCTGGCCGCTCAGCCAGCCCGGTCCGAGCGCGGCCGCCCGGTCGAGAAGGCGGCCGCGGAGTTCGGACTTGACCGCCGCGCTCGCCCGGTGGGCGGCGAGCTCGGTCAGCCAGGAGACCAGGCCCCGTGCCGCCGCGATGCCCGCGAGCAGCACCAGGGGGGTGGTCAGGGCGGAAACCGACTGACCCTTCTGGAAGGACCCCACCACGATCTCGGCGATGAGCATCGCCTGGGCGATGACCAGCGCCGCCCCGACGAGGCCGAGCGCGACCACCGCGATCAGAAAGACACGGGTGGCCCTGGCGTACCGGAGCAGGCGCGGATCGATCGGTTTCACGTGAAACATGCTCCCTGGGAAGGGCCGGCTAGTGAGCGTCGGCGAGGTGCTGCGTACCGATCCGCTTACGGAACACCCAGTAGGTCCAGCTCTGGTAGAGCAGCACCAGCGGGGTCGCGATCGCCGCACACCAGGTCATGATCTTGAGGGTGTAGGGGCTCGACGAAGCGTTCGTCACGGTAAGGCTCCACTCCGGGTTGAGCGAAGACGGCATGACGTCCGGGAAGAGCGCGAGGAAGAGCATCGCCACGGCGGCCGCGATGGTGATGCCCGAGAGCGCGAACGACCAGCCCTCACGCCCCACCTTGATCGCGCCGATCGCCCCGACCAGGGCCACCACGGCGATCAGCATCGCCACGAGGCTCCAGCTGTCCCCGGTGTCGACCTGGGTCCAGATCAGGAAGCCGAGCGCGAGCACCGCCGTGACCAGACCCAGCTTGAGCGCGAGCGCCCGGGCCCGTTCCCGGATGTCGCCGACCGTCTTGAGCGAGGCGAAGACCGCCCCGTGGAAGGTGAAGAGGGTGAGCGTGACCAGGCCGCCGAGGAGCGCGTACGGGTTGAGCAGGTCCCAGAAGCTGCCGACGAACTCCATGTTCTCGTCGATCTTCACGCCCCGGACGATGTTGCCGAAGGCGACGCCCCAGAGGAACGCGGGGATCAGCGAGGTCCAGAAGATGGCCTGCTCCCAGTTCCGCTGCCAGCTTTCCTCGGGCCGCTTCACCCGGTACTCGAAGGCGACACCCCGGATGATCAGACAGACCAGGATGATCAGCAGAGGCAGATAGAAGCCGGAGAAGAGAGTGGCGTACCACTCGGGGAAGGCGGCGAAGGTCGCGCCGCCGGCGGTGAGCAGCCACACCTCGTTGCCGTCCCAGACGGGTCCGATGGTGTTGATGAGGACCCGCTTCTCGGGCCGGTCACGGGCGAGCAGCTTGGTGAGGATGCCGACCCCGAAGTCGAAGCCTTCGAGGAAGAAGTAGCCGATCCAGAGGACGGCGATGAGTACGAACCAGACGTCGTGGAGTTCCATGCCTCGATCTCCTGAGCCTCAGTACGAGAAGGCCATGGGGCGGTCGGGGTCACGAGAGTCCCCGCCGATCTTGGTGGGCGGGTTGAGGTCGTCCTCGGTGAGCTCCGGAGGGCCTGCCTTGATGTACTTCACGAGGAGCTTGACCTCGATCACGGCGAGGGCGGCGTAGAGCGCGGTGAAGATGATCATCGAGGTGAGCACCTCGCCCGTCGTGGTGCCGGGGGAGACGGCGTCCCGGGTACGCAGCACGCCGTAGACGACCCAGGGCTGACGGCCCATCTCGGTGAAGATCCAGCCCCAGGAGTTGGCGATCAGCGGGAACGCCATGGTCCAGAGGGCCACGATCCAGTACCACTTGCCCAGGCGGGGGCTGAGCGCCTTCCGCTTGAACAGGACCAGGTTCGGCACCTCGTCCTCACCGGTCCGCATCCCGGGTGCCAGCATGAACTTCTTGCGGGTCAGCCAGAGGCCGATCACGCCGATGGTCAGCGAAGCCATGCCGAAGCCGATCATCCAGCGGAATCCCCAGTACGCGACGGGGATGTTGGGCCGGTAGTCGCCGGGGCCGAACTTCTCCTGCTCGGCCTTGTTGATGTCGTTGATGCCGGGGACGTACGAGGTGAAGTCGTCGTTGGCGAGGAAGGACAGCAGACCGGGGATCTCGATGGCGACCGAGTTGTGGCCCTTGTCGACGTCGCCGTAGGCGAAGACCGAGAAGGGTGCGGGTGCCTCGCCGTCCCAGAGCGCCTCGGCGGCGGCCATCTTCATGGGCTGCTGCTTGAACATGACCTTGCCGAGCAGGTCACCGCTGATGGCGGTGCCGAGGCCGGCGATGATCAGGGTGATCAGGCCGAGTCGCAGCGAGGTCCGCATCACCGGGATGTGCCTCTTGCGCGCCAGGTGGAAGGCGGAGATGCCGACCATGAACGCGCCGCCGACCAGGAAGGCCGCCGTCATGGTGTGGAAGAACTGGGTGAGGGCGGTGTTCTGGGTGAGCACGTGCCAGAAGTCGGTGAGCTCGGCCCGGCCCCGCTCCTCGTTGATGCGGTAGCCCACCGGGTGCTGCATCCAGGAGTTGGCCGCGAGGATGAAGTACGCGGAGAGGATGGTGCCGATCGACACCATCCAGATGCAGGCGAGGTGGATCCGCTTCGGGAGCTTGTCCCAGCCGAAGATCCACAGACCGATGAAGGTCGACTCGAAGAAGAAGGCGATGAGCGCCTCGAAGGCGAGCGGGGCTCCGAAGATGTCGCCGACGAACCGGGAGTAGTCCGACCAGTTCATGCCGAACTGGAACTCCTGGACGATGCCGGTGACGACACCCATGGCGATGTTGATCAGGAAGAGCTTGCCCCAGAACTTCGTCGCCCTGAGGTACTTCTCGTTCTCCGTGCGGACCCATGCGGTCTGGAGACCGGCGGTGAGTGCGGCGAGGGAGATCGTCAGAGGGACGAAGAGGAAGTGGTAGACGGTGGTGATGCCGAACTGCCAGCGCGCCAAGGTCTCTGGCGCTAGAGCGAGGTCCACGTCGTTTTCTCCTTACATCGCCGTGGTCACATCGGCAGTTTGCCCCGATAATCCCACCCATCCAGGGATGAACCGGGACACGCTTGTGAACGCGTTCACATTCACAAGCATTATGGCTCATACGAAATCCGTACCTTCGGTCGGGGTCCCTCTACCGAAGGTCACCCCTTCCCAGGTCCTTCAACATATTGTTGAATCCTGGGCATGACCCTTCGGATACGCATCGTCTGGCCGGCCGGACACACCACGGCCACCCTTGAGGAAACCCCCACGAGCAAGGCGCTCGCGGGGGCTCTCCCGATCTCCTCCACCGCCCGGACCTGGGGCGAGGAGGTCTACTTCGACACTCCGGTCTCCGCCTCCGTCGAGGACGGCGCGCGCCAGGTCGTCGACCCGGGCACGGTGGCCTTCTGGACGGAGGGCGACGCGCTGGCCCTCCCCTACGGCCCCACCCCGATCTCGCGGGGCGACGAGTGCCGGCTCGCGAGCCCGTGCAACCTCCTGGGCGCGCTCGACGGCGACCCCGGGGTCCTGGCCACCGTCCGGGACGGCGACCCGATTCGCGTGGAACTCGTCGGCGGCTGATCGTCAGCCGATTCGCGGGGAGCTCGTCAGCGGCTGATCAGCATCCGATGCGTATGGACCTCGTCGGCGGCCGATCGTCAGCCGACGTGCGTGGAACTCGCCGGCGGCCGATCAGCCCTCCTTGCGGAAGCCCTCCGCCGCCTTCAGGAACAGGTCGTTCGCCTCGGACTCGCCGATCGTGACGCGCACGCCCTCGCCGGCGAACGGCCGCACCATCACCCCGTGCTTCTCGCACTCCGCCGCGAAGTCCAGGGTCCGCTCGCCGAGCCGCAGCCAGACGAAGTTCGCCTGGGTGTCCGGCACGGTCCAGCCCTGTCCCACGAGCCCGGCGTGAACCCGCTCGCGCTCGGACACCAGGGAGCCGACCCGCCCGAGCAGTTCGTCCTCGGCCCGCAGCGAGGCCACCGCCGCGTCCTGCGCCAGCTGGCTCACCCCGAACGGCACCGCCGTCTTGCGCAGCGCCGCCGCCACCGGCTCGTGGGCGACCGCGAAGCCGACCCGCAGCCCCGCCAGGCCGTACGCCTTGGAGAAGGTCCGCAGCACGGCGACGTTCGGCCGGTCGCGGTACAGCTCGATGCCGTCGGGGATCTCGGTGTCGCGGACGAACTCGCGGTACGCCTCGTCGATGACCACCAGGACGTCGGAGGGCACCCGGTCGAGGAAACGCTCAAGCTCGGCCCGGCGCACCGCGGTGCCCGTGGGGTTGTTGGGGTTGCAGACGAAGATCAGCCGGGTCTTGTCGGTGATCGCCTCGGCCATCGCGTCGAGGTCGTGCACCTCGCCCTCGGTCAGCGGCACCTGCACCGAGGTGGCCCCGCTGATCTGCGTGATGATCGGGTACGCCTCGAAGGAGCGCCAGGCGTAGATGACCTCGTCACCGGGGCCCGAGGTCGCCTGGAGCAGCGACTGGGCGACGCCGACCGAACCGGTGCCGGTCGCGATGTGCGAGACGGGCACGCCGAAGCGGTCGGCCAGCTCCTCGGTCAGACCCGTGCAGGCCATGTCCGGGTAGCGGTTGAAGCTCGCGGCGGCGGCCAGCGTGGTCTCCATGACCCCCGGCAGCGGCGGATACGGGTTCTCGTTGGAGGACAGCTTGAAGGCCACCGGGCCGCCAGAGGCCGCCGGCTTGCCCGGCTTGTAAGTGGGGACGCCGTCCAGCTCGGCGCGCAGCTTCGGGCCCGTGCTCGTCCCGCTGGTCCCGCTGGTCTCGCTCACAGTGTGGCCTCCTCGACCGTCCGTACCGCCAATACTCCTCACTTTAAGAGGATTCCCCTCCGCTGCGAATGGGCTGTGGACAACAGGAGGGACACGCTGTGGACACGGCTCCCCGGCGCCGGCCTCCGACTCGACGTCGAAGCGGCCTCCGCGGCGATACCGCCGCGGCCCCCGGAGCGGTTCCGGAGTAGCTCCGGAGTGATTCCGGAGTGATTCCGGAGTGGGGGAGCGCGCGCCCGGGTGGCGTGCGCCGGTGGCGGGCGCCGTGGCGCGCATCCCCCGTAGAGGTGAGTTGAGACCTCTTCGAGACCTCGCCCCCTCGCCAGGCCTACGCCGTTCGACAACCATAGGTCCCATGGCGAAGGCCCTAACTACCTTGGATTCATTGCCTCTTGACGCCTTTCAGCCATGCAGAAACGTGCCTGTCAACGCCCGCATATGCGACCGGCCCAACCGCCCCTCATCGCCCTACTATCGGCTCGCCATGACAGCAGCAGGGAAGCACCAGGTGAGCCGGGCACAGACCCGGGGAAGCCGGCAGGGCCGGGCAGGCATCCGGGACGTGGCCGCCGCCGCCGGGGTCTCCATCACGACTGTCTCCGACGCGCTCAACGGCAAGGGCCGACTCCCCGACGCCACCCGCCGTCACGTGCGCGAGGTCGCAGACCGGCTGGGCTACCGCCCATCCGCGGCGGCCCGCACGCTCCGCACCGGGAAGTCGGGACTCATCGGCCTGACCGTGACCACGTACGGGGATGAACCTTTCACCTTCACCGAATTCGCGTACTTCGCGGAGATGGCCAGAGCAGCCACATCGGCGGCGCTCGCCCGGGGCTACGCCCTGGTCATCCTCCCCGCCACCTCCCGACATGACGTCTGGTCGAACGTCGCCCTCGACGGCACCGTCGTCATCGACCCCTCCGACCACGACCCGGTCGTCACCGAACTGGTCCGCCAGGGCCTGCCCGTCGTCTCCGACGGACGCCCCGCCGGCACCCTTCCGGTCACCGCCTGGGTCGACAACGACCACGAAGCCGCCGTCCTCGATCTGCTCGACCACCTCGCCGACGCCGGCGCCCGCCGCATCGGTCTCCTCACCGGAACCACCACCGACACCTACACCCGCCTGTCCACCACCGCGTACCTCAACTGGTGCGAGCGGGTGGGCCAGGACCCCGTCTACGAGGCCTATCCGGCGCACGACCCGTGCGCGGGCGCCGTCGCGGCCGACCGGCTGCTCGCCCGACCGGACCGGCCCGACGCCGTGTACGGCCTCTTCGACCCCAACGGAACCGACCTCCTCGCGGCCGCGCGCCGCTACGGACTGCGCGTCCCGGACGACCTGCTGCTGGTCTGCTGCAGCGAGTCGACCGTCTACGCCACCACCGAACCGCCCATCACGACGCTCTCGCTCAAGCCGCGCCGGATCGGCACGGCCGTCGTCCAGCTCCTCATCGACGCCATCGAAGGGATCGACACCGACGGCCCGGTCGAGCAGGTGATACCGACCGAACTCATCGTGCGCACCTCCTCGCAGCGCCGTTCGCCGCGCACGACCGTCAGCCCACCGCGTTCACCCGCGAAGGACTGATCCCCGGACGACCGGTCCACGAACGACTGATCCACGCAGCACTGATCCACGCAGCATCGACGCCCCGTCAACCGGCCTCACCGAATCCGCCGTCCCGTCCCCTGCCCGTGGGCCGGGGCGGCGAAACCGGCCACCGATCCGGCCTCAACCCTGAACTCGACCTTCTCAATTCGGGCGAAACAACCGGTGAACCCGGAGTGGACCCGGATTCACCACCCCTGGTGCGTCACACAGGAGGACCCTCATTCCTATGATGGGCGCACGACATCGTGGACCTCCCCGACCAGGCCGGTCCACGATGTGCAGGGCATCGCGACGGTGGTGGAGGGGTCCATGACTCAGGGGGCCGGGCAGGAGCCCGTGGTGCGCACGGCGACATTGCGTGACTTCCGTGTACCGCCGTACGCCCGCGTGCCCGTACAGGGCCATGCCACCGAACCGACGTCCACGGAGCCTCTGCCGGTGCTTCCACCGGCCGGACCCGCTCCCGCGGAGCGGGCACCCACGGCCGCACCCGCGCCCGTCCCGCCCGCCGCACCCCCGGCCGCCGCACCTGCGGCCCCCGCACCCGTCGTGCCCGCCGCCCCCGTGGCCGCACCCGTCGTGCCCGCCGCCCCCGTGGCCGCACCCGTCGTGCCCGCCACACCCGCGCCCACCGCGCCCGCGCCCGCCGAGCCGACCCTGCATCTGGGACGCCGCCTCACCGCCCCCGCGTACCCCGCCGCTGCCGGCTCCTCCATCGTCTCCGTCGCCACGGGTCACCCCGGCAACGCCTTCCCGGAGGGCGGAATGCCCGAGGGCTACACCCCGACCGAGCGCGACCTCCCGGTCATCAACCGCGGCGACACCGTCCAGGTCCCGGTCACCCCCGAGCCCGGCCCCGCCGCAGAGCCCGCCGTCGCCGGCGGCGAGGGCCCCGGCCCGCTCTTCGTCGTCGGTGACGTCCACGGCTATCTCGACGAACTCGTCGCCGCACTGCGCGCCCAGGGCCTCATCGACGAGAACGGCGGCTGGGCCGCCGGCAACGCCCGCCTCTGGTTCCTCGGCGACTTCACCGACCGCGGCCCCGACGGCATCGGCGTCATCGACCTGGTCATGCGCCTCTCCGCCGAGGCCGCCGCCGCCGGCGGCTACTGCAAGGCCCTCATGGGCAACCACGAACTGCTGCTCATCGGCGCCAAGCGCTTCGGCGACACCCCGGTGAACTCCGGCGCGGGCACCGCCACCTTCCAGGCCGCCTGGCTGCTCAACGGCGGCCAGAAGCACGACATGGACCGGCTCCAGGACGTCCACCTGCAGTGGATGTCCCGGCTCGACGCCGTGGTGCTGGAGGACGACCACCTCCTCCTGCACTCCGACACCACCGAGTACCTCGAATACGGCGAGACCATCGAGGACGTCAACGACACGGTCCACGAGATCCTCAACCGGAACGACGCCGACGAGGTCTGGGACGTCTTCCGGAAGTTCACCAAGCGCTTCGCGTTCCGCGACGACGGCGGCCCGCAGGCAGTCCAGGAGCTGCTCTCCACCTACGGCGGCCACCGGGTCGTGCACGGCCACAGCCCGATCCCGTACCTCCTCGGCCAGGTCGGCACGGAGGACAGCGAGGGCAATTCGGGCCCGAACGTCGACGGACCGCACGTGTACGCCGACGGGCTGGCGATCGCCATGGACGGCGGAGTGACCATGGCCGGAAAGCTACTGGTCGTCCAACTCCCCCTGAACGGCTGACGCATAACCCTCCGCATCCGGGGAAGGCGAATTCCGGAAACACCCTGTCAGCGCGTGGCACGACCGCAATACCATCGGTCCATCCGTAGCAGGCTCTCCTCCGTTTCCGCCCAACCGACCGTTTCCCACGGCTGATCCGGGCCTACGGAGCATCGGGGGATGCACATGAACGTGGCTCCGCACCTGCTGACCGAGGACCGCGCCGAGTACGAGCGGGTCCTCGACGACGCACTGAGCACCGCCCACGCACGTCCGGATCTCGCCGGGGCCGGAACCCGGCTCACTCTCGCCCAACTACGCTCCCTGACCCTGAACGCGACGACTCTGGTCACCAGCGCGGCGGCGAGCGAGTACGACCACTTCGTGAAGGTGCGCGAGCAGAACCGCGCGGCCCTCGGGACCCGGGCACCCGCGTCCCCGGACCGCTCCGGCCCCGGCCCCGGCCCGGGCGTCGTCGCGATCTTCACCGTCATGGTGCCCGTCCTCGCGGGCGCGGCCGCCGTCATCTTCCTGCTGGTCGGCGCGGTCCTGCACGCCCTCGCCCCCACCGCGGTGTTCGGGGCGACCCTCCTCACGGCAGGTCTGGTTTTCGGCGCCGTCGCCGCCGCCGGACTGCTCGGCGCCGCCGCGGGACTCCTGGTGACCGCCCTCCGCAACAGCCCGGCCGAGGTCAGCGCGGGCGGACCGCCCGCCGCGGCA
This sequence comes from Streptomyces sp. NBC_00250, assembly GCF_036192275.1. NCBI lineage: Bacteria > Bacillati > Actinomycetota > Actinomycetes > Kitasatosporales > Streptomycetaceae > Streptomyces > Streptomyces sp. NBC_00250. The sequence continues at coordinate 4,634,920 of NZ_CP108088.1, forward strand.
CCCGACGACGAGCTGTCGCTGGCCCGGGAGGCCTGGCGCCGCGCCCTGCTGGAGCGCGGCATCCTGCCGTTCCTCCGCGACGTCCTCGCCGCCACCGGCCCACCCACCGGCCCACCGGGCCCCTGAGACACCGCCGACCCCACCGGGCCCCTGAGACACCACCGGCCCGCGACTCCCCCGGGGTCGCGGGCCGACTCAAGCGGCTGGCGGGGGTCAGTCCGCCAGCGGCAGGTACACGCGGTTGCCTGTCGCCGCGAACTCGGCCGACTTCGCGGCCATGCCCGCCTCGATCTCGTCCGCCTTCAGATCGCCGCCGTGCTCCCGCCGGATGTCCTGCGAGATCTTCATCGAGCAGAACTTCGGACCGCACATCGAGCAGAAGTGCGCGGTCTTCGCGGGCTCCGCCGGCAGCGTCTCGTCGTGGAACTCACGCGCGGTGTCCGGGTCGAGGGCCAGGTTGAACTGGTCCTCCCAGCGGAACTCGAACCGCGCGTCCGAGAGCGCGTCGTCCCACTCCTGCGCGCCCGGGTGCCCCTTGGCGAGGTCCGCCGCGTGGGCCGCGATCTTGTACGTGATGACACCGGTCTTCACGTCGTCGCGGTTCGGCAGGCCCAGGTGCTCCTTGGGCGTGACGTAGCAGAGCATCGCCGTGCCCCACCAGGCGATCATCGCCGCACCGATGCCGGAGGTGATGTGGTCGTACGCGGGCGCCACGTCCGTGGTCAGCGGGCCGAGCGTGTAGAACGGCGCCTCCTCGCAGATCTCCTGCTGGAGGTCGATGTTCTCCTTGATCTTGTGCATCGGGACGTGGCCCGGGCCCTCGATCATGGTCTGGACGTTGTGCCGCTTGGCGATGGTGTTCAGCTCGCCCAGCGTCTTCAGCTCGGCGAACTGAGCGGCGTCGTTGGCGTCCGCGATCGAGCCGGGACGCAGCCCGTCGCCCAGCGAGTACGTGACGTCGTACGTCGCGAGGATCTCGCAGAGCTCCTCGAAGTTCGTGTAGAGGAAGTTCTCCTTGTGGTGCGCGAGACACCAGGCGGCCATGATCGATCCGCCGCGCGAGACGATGCCGGTCTTGCGGCGCGCGGTGAGCGGCACGTACGGCAGGAGTACGCCGGCGTGCACGGTCATGTAGTCCACGCCCTGCTCGGCCTGCTCGATGACCGTGTCCTTGTAGATCTCCCAGGTCAGGTCCTCGGCCCTGCCGTCGACCTTCTCCAGCGCCTGGTAGAGCGGCACGGTGCCGATCGGCACGGGGGAGTTGCGCAGGACCCACTCGCGGGTGGTGTGGATGTTGCGGCCGGTGGAGAGGTCCATGACCGTGTCGGCGCCCCACTTGGTCGCCCAGGTCATCTTCTCCACCTCCTCCTCGATGGAGGAGGTGACGGCGGAGTTGCCGATGTTGGCGTTGACCTTCACCAGGAACCGCTTGCCGATGATCATCGGCTCGATCTCCGGGTGGTTGACGTTGGCCGGGAGCACCGCGCGACCTGCCGCGATCTCCTCCCGTACGACCTCGGGGGAGACGTTCTCCCGGATCGCCACGTACTCCATCTCCGGGGTGATCTCGCCCCGGCGGGCGTACGCGAGCTGGGTCACGGCCTGGCCGTCGCGGCCACGGCGCGGCAGGCGCGGGCGGCCGGGGAAGACGGCGTCGAGGTTCTTCAGCCCCCCGCCGCGCGGCGAGGTGTGCTTGATGCCGTCGTCCTCGGGGCGGGCCGGGCGGCCCGCGTACTCCTCGGTGTCGCCGCGCGAGATGATCCAGTTCTCGCGCAGCGGCGGAAGGCCCCGCCGTACGTCGGTGTCGACGGTGGGGTCGGTGTACGGGCCGGACGTGTCGTACAGCGTGACGTCCTTGCCGTTGGTGAGGTGCACCTGACGGACCGGCACCCGGAGGTCGGGGCGCGAGCCCTGGACGTACCCCTTGTGCCAGCCCGGCGTGCGGGCGCCGTCGGCAGAGGTGTCGTCCTGCTCGGAGGCAGGCGTGCGTGCATCCTGAATGGTCATGAGACCGATCTCCCTACGCCGGCATTACCCGGTAACAGGTTCGGCGGTCGGCGCAGCCTCCTCCCGTACGTACATCAGTACGCGCGTACGGTGATCAGCGCCCTCTCAGCCCGGTGCTCCGAGCTCCCGCGTGTGCAAAGGTGCCACCACGCTAGCGTCATCCCTGGCGTGCTGAACAGTGGGCCCCCACCGTTCTTGCGATGATCGGTCGGTGACTTCCCCCCAGCAGCCTCCCGAGCCGCACTCCCCCGACCAGGATCATGGCCCTCACGAGCATGCTCAGGCACACGGCTCGCACGGGCACGGTCAGGCACACGGATCCCACGGGCACAGCCACAACCACGGGCCCGCCACCCCGGTGTCCCGGCACCTGCGCAGGGTCATCGCCGCGATCCTGATCCCCTTCGCCACGGCGGTCGTGGTCGGGCTCGTGGTCCTGTGGCCCGGTGGCACGCCGGCGCACGAGCGCACCGGCGTGGGCTTCGACCGGCAGACCGAGCAGGGCAAGGTCGTCGCCGTCGAGCAGGTCGACTGCGCTTCCGTGAACGCGGGGCAGGTCCCGCCGACCGGTGACACCTCGACCCCGCAGGGGCGCGAGGCGGTCAACGCGCAGCAGGGGGAGTGCGAGAAGGCGACGATCGAGGTCACCAGCGGTCCGGAGAAGGGGCGTACGTTCACCGAGATCGTGCAGCCGGACGCACCGCGCCAACTGCACGAGGGACAGGGCGTGGTGGTGGCGTACGCGCCCGACGCCCCGCGCGATCTGCAGTACTCGGTCACCGATGTGAACCGGAAGCTCCCGATGGCGGTGCTCGCCGGGATCTTCGCCGTCGCGGTCGTGGTCGTCGGCCGGATGAAGGGCGTGATGGCACTCGTCGCGCTCGTCGTGAGCTTCCTGATCCTGACGTTCTTCATCCTGCCTGCGATCCTGGACGGGTCGAATCCGCTGGTCGTGGCGGTGGTCGGATCGAGCGCCATCATGCTGATCGCGCTGTACATGTGCCACGGTCTCTCGGCCCGCACCTCGGTCGCGGTGCTCGGGACGCTGATCTCCCTGCTGCTGATCGGTCTGCTCGGCTCGGTGTTCATCGGCTGGGCCTCGCTGAGCGGCAACACCGACGACAACACCGGGCTGATCCACGGCCTGTACCCGAACATCGACATGTCCGGCCTGCTCCTGGCCGGGGTGATCATCGGTTCGCTCGGTGTGCTCGACGACGTCACGGTCACCCAGACGTCGGCGGTCTGGGAGCTGCACCAGGCCGACCCGGGCATGGGGCCGCGCGCGCTGTACCGGGCCGGGATCCGGATCGGCCGCGACCACATCGCCTCGGTCGTGAACACACTGGTGCTCGCCTACGCGGGTGCCGCCCTCCCGCTGCTGCTGCTCTTCTCCATCGCGCAGAGCAGCATGGGGACGGTGGCCAACAGCGAGCTGGTCGCCGTGGAGATCGTCCGGACGCTCGTCGGGTCGATCGGTCTGGTCGCCTCCGTGCCGCTCACCACGGCGCTCGCGGCCCTGGTGGTCTCCGCCGACCGCACGGAGGCCGGGGGACTGCCGGCGACGGGTGGCCGGAAGCCCGCGGCCGCACGCGGCGGACGGCGCCGTCGCGCGAAGTGACGTCCCGGCTCAGGCCGCCGGTCCGGCGTTCTCCTCGGCCAGGATCTTGCCCAGTGCGGCTTCCAGGTTGTCCTCGAAGTCGCCGAGTGTCCGTTCCTGACCGAGCGGAACGAGCTTGTCCGTACGGTCGAGGAAGGCGACCAGCGGCGGTGCGCTGGCCCGGAACAGGGCGCGGTCGCCACCGACCTGGAGTCGGATGGACACGTCCGAGAGTCCCTCGGGCTCCGTCGGGGCGATGTGCACATCACCGTCCCCACTCGGCCGGTTGATCCCGTCGAGCAGCAGCTCTCTGCCGAACGCCCAGGTCACAGGCGCGTCTCCGGGGAGGTGGAAGGTCATCCGCACCGCGTAGGGATCCCGGGTCTCATATCGCAGTTCTACCGGGATCTTGAAGGAGAGCTCCTCGGAGACGAGGAAGCTCATCAGGACCTCGGCCTGAACGGACTCTCGCATCATGTACCCCGCAGTAGATGAAGCAGTTGTGTAAACACAGCTGCTGAAAGCTGTGACCGAAACGGCCAGGAATGATCCCCCGTGGCCCTCTTGACGCAATCGTGCTGTAAGCGCTAGCAGATCACAAGGAGTGATTTTTCAGATACTGATAGAGAACGCGAGGGAACTGAAGAGCCTCCCGATCTCCGTACGTAGCCGCTCGACTGCTGGGAGCAACCGTTCTTCCTGGTGAAGAGGGAGGGAAATGGCCATTGCGGCCGCCGCGGAACCCGCAGTGATGGGGATTGCGGCACAGACCGTGCCGAGCGCATATTCCTGACGCTCTACCAGGGGTTCCATTCGCCCCAAACCGCCCAAACGCTCCAAAAGCAGGCGCTGGTTACGCACCGTGTACGGAGTGATGGCTTCCACCGGGTGGCGGTCAAGGTGGTCTTGACGAGATTTCAGATCGAGTTGACTCAGCAGACACTGCCCGATCGCGTGGGCGTGCGCGGTCTCGCGAAAGTCGGCCCATTCCTCCACTGCGGGGGCGGAAGGGGTGTCGGCGACAGCGACGAGCTCGATCTCCCCCTCGCGATAGAGGGCGAAGTAGACGGGCACACCGATCTCGTCCCGCCAACGGGCAAGGGAGTCTTCGATCTTGATGCGACGATTCTGCACATCTCCGCCGCCGGCCAGTCGGACCGCGGCGTCGCCCAGGACGAACACACCCTTCTCGCGGACCAGATAGCCCTCGTGCGTCAGGGTGCGGAGCAGGTGGTACGTGGTGGGCAGCGGAAGGCCCGTCTCACGGGCGAGCTGTTTGGCCGGGGCGCCTTCCCCATGGGAGGACACGGCCTCCAGAAGTCTCAGCGCCCGCTGCACCGAGCCGATCAAGGTAGGCGCAGCCGTCTGCGTAGCCGTGGCCAAAGGTCACCCCCAGGCGTGACGACGGATGCATTGCATCCGCCCGCGGGGGCCGCCCCCGCGCGCCCGCCGGGCCTGGGAAACCGCTGGTCAGTACGGAGGTCTACGCCTGAAGTCCCCAACGCGGCGGAGGGATTCCACTCTAGTGGCAGCCCCCGGGGCCACGCCCTGATTCGACCAGCGCGTTCCCCCGGGCGGGCTAATACCCTCCGTCGGCTCCATACCGATCGGTAGCTTGTGCTACCACTCCTCGCGCGACCGGTCGGAGGAGCTGAACTTCCGTACGACGTAGATCAGTCCGGCGACGAGGGCCACGAAGAGCAGCACCTTGAAGAGCACTCCGACCACGAAGGCCAGGACGCTGGTGATCAGTCCGCCGAAGACGATCAGGGCAAGCGCGGGTATGGCCACCCACTTCACCCACCAGGGCATCCCCGCGAGAATCTCCTGTACGGCCATGGTCCACTCCTCGCTCTCGAAGACTGTTCCGCGCACTCCGCGCCGAACACCTCCAAGGCTAGGGGCCGGGAGAGGCCCACGGGGTCCCTGCGGCCCCCGCTCTCCCCTGATCCGACCCCTAGGGGGTTCGGGCCGCCCGACCCTCGCTCCCGGACCCCGGGTCTCGGGGTCGGACCCCGGGTCTCGGGGCCTGGGGCTGGAGGTCGGAGCCTGGGGCTGGAGGTCGGTGCCCTGGGCTCGGGGCCGGCCCCCGGCTCTCGCCGTCCGCCCCCGGCTCTCGCCGTCCGCCCCCAGGTCTCGCCGTCAGGCTCCCCGGCCCTCAGCTCTCCGGAGGGGAGAAGACCACCATCACCCGCAGGTCCTCGCTGATGTGGTGGAACTTGTGCTCCACCCCGGCCGGCACATAGACCACGCTGCCGCGCGCCACCTGGGTCGTCTCCGCCCCCACCGTGATCGCCGCCCGGCCGCTCACCACGAAGTACACCTCGTCCTGGCGGTGCGGCTGCTGCGGGTCGAGCTGCCCGGCGTCCAGCGCGTACAGGCCCACCGACATGTTCCGCTCCCGCAGGAACTGAAGGTACGCGCCCTCGTTCGCGGCACGCTCCGCCTCCAGTTCATCAAGTCGGAATGCCTTCATCGCCTGTCAGCCCCTGCCCTCGGCCCGATCATGTCTGCCACGATCAGACACATGATGAATTTCGTAGTCAAGACACTCGCCAACGCGGGCGCCCTGGGAGTCGCCATCTGGCTGCTCCAGGACATCACCCTGACCGGTGAGAGCACCGGCAAGAAGGCCCTGACCCTTATTCTCGTCGCCCTGGTCTTCGGGCTCGTGAACTTCTTGGTCAAGCCGATTGTCAAACTCCTTACGCTGCCGCTCTTCATTCTGACGCTCGGCCTGATCACCCTCGTGGTCAACGCCCTGATGCTGCTCCTGACCTCCTGGCTGGCGGAGCAGTTCAACCTCAGCTTCCACGTGGAAGGCTTCTGGACCGCCGTCCTGGGCGGTCTGATCATCTCCGTCGTCTCGTGGGCGCTGAACGTCGTGCTCCCCGACGGCGACTGAGTGCCGCCCATGACCTACCGCATCTGTTTCGTCTGCACCGGCAACACCTGCCGCTCGCCGATGGCCGAGCACGTCTTCCGCAGACATGTGGAGGAGGCCGGCCTCGGCGAGCTCGTGGTGGTCGAGAGCGCCGGCACCGGAGTCTGGCGCGAGGGCGAGGCCGCCAACCCGCGCACCGTCTCCGTACTCGAGGAGCACGGCTACACCTCGGCGCACACCGCCCGTCAGTTCCGGGCCTCCTGGTTCCCGGCCATCGACCTGGTGATCGCGCTGGACGAAGGGCACCTGCGGGAGCTCCACCGGCTCGCCCGCACGCCCGAGGAGGCGGCGCGGACACGACTGCTGCGCTCCTACGACCCGGCCGCCGGGAACGCGCTCGACGTCCCCGACCCGTACTCCGGGGGCCGTGCCGACTACGAGGAGTGCCTTGAGATGGTGGAGGCCGCGAGCGGAGCCCTGCTCGCGGCCGTACGCCTGGAACTGGAGGACCGGACACTGTGACGGACATGGAGATCGGCGACGGAACGCGCGCGGTACGAGCCGGGCTGCCCGAGCCCGTGAAGTACGAGCCGACCCTGCCGGGGCCGGTTTTCGCCGCGCACTTCCATCTGCCGGGCGAGCCGACGGGCGGGTACGCGTACGGCCGCGACGAGAACCCGACCTGGACCCATCTGGAGCGGGCGATCGGCGAGCTGGAAGCGCCGGGGGAGCAGGGCGTCGAGACGCTGGTGTTCGCCTCGGGCATGGCCGCGATCTCCGCCGTCCTCTTCTCCCAGCTGAAGGCGGGCGACGCGGTGGTGGTGCCCACCGACGGCTACCAGGCCCTGCCGTTGCTGCACGAGCAGCTGAGGGCGTACGGCATCGAGGTCCGCACCGCGCCCACCGGCGGCGACGGCCAGCTCGCCGTCCTCGAAGGGGCCCGGCTGCTGTGGATCGAGACCCCGTCCAACCCCGGGCTCGACGTCTGCGACATCCGGCGTCTGGTGCACGAGGCGCATGCCGTGGGGGCGCTCGTGGCCGTCGACAACACCCTCGCCACCCCGCTCGGCCAGCGGCCGCTCGAACTGGGCGCCGACTTCTCCGTCGCCAGCGACACCAAGGGCATGACCGGACACGGCGACATCCTGCTCGGCCATGTCAGCTGCCGCGATCCCGAGCGGGCGGCGGAAGTACGGCGCTGGCGCAAGGTCGTCGGCGCCATCCCCGGCCCCATGGAGGCCTGGCTCGCCCACCGTTCGCTCGCCACGCTCCAGCTGCGGATCGACCGCCAGTGCTCCACCGCGCTCGCACTCGCGCAGACGCTCGCCGGGCGCGCCGACGTGACCGGGCTGCGCTACCCGGGGCTGCCCGACGATCCCTCGCACACGGTGGCCGCCCGGCAGATGCGGCGCTTCGGGCCCGTGATCTCCTTCGAGCTGGCGGACCGGAAGCGGGCCGAGCGGTTCCTCGACGAGCTGCGGCTCGTGGACGACGCCACCAGCTTCGGCGGCGTGCGCTCCACGGCGGAGCGGCGCGGGCGCTGGGGCGGGGACGCGGTCGCGGAGGGCTTCATCCGGTTCTCGGTCGGCGCCGAGGATCCGGAGGACCTGATCGCCGATGTGCTGCGAGCCCTCGACGAGGCCGGGGCGTAAGCGCGTCCGGGACGCGGCCGGCGTCGGTCCCGGGAATCGGCCTCACGGCGGCCGTCGGTCCCGGGACATGGGCCTCACGGTCCCGGGCGCACGACCTTCACGGTCCCGGGCGCACGGAACGAGGCGCTCCGAGCCTCCCCCCTCGTGGCTCGGAACGCCTCGGTTCCACGCGCGGAGACCGCCTGAACAAGGCTAGTTGACTGTGCGTCAGTGTCCAATCACGGTAGCGACAGAGACCTATCGACTTATTTATAGTTGGACGGTCCTGAGGCGCCGTCAGCCGACCGCCTGAGTCGAACGGCCGCACGGCCGGGAGGGGGCGGACATGGATCTGGCTCTGCTGCGCACGTTCGTCACGGTGCACCGGGCCGGCTCCTTCACCCGCGCCGCCGCGCTCCTCGGGCTCTCCCAGCCGGCCGTCACCAGCCAGATCCGGACGCTCGAACGACAGCTCGGACGTCCCCTCTTCCTCAGACAGGCCCGCGGGGTCACACCGACGACCATCGGCGACGAACTCGCGCACCGCGCCGCTCCCCATCTGGACGCCCTCGTGGAGATCGCCGAGACCGGCCTCGACGAGGAGAGCGGCGTCCGTACCCTCCATGTCGCCGGGCCCCCGGAGTTCACCGCGCTCCGCGTCCTGCCCGCCCTCACCCCGCTGGTCGGCCAGGGGCTCGCCGTACGGGCGTCGTTCCTCGGCAACACCGAGGAGATCCTCGACGGGCTCGCCGCGGGCCACCACGATCTGGCCGTCGCCACCGCCCGGCCCCGGGGCGGCCTTCTTGTCTCCACCCCGCTCTGCGACGAGGAGTACGTCCTGGTCGCGGCGCCGCGCTGGGCGGCCCGGCTCGCCCCCGACGTACTCCTGCGCAAGGGCGCGGTGGTCCTGGAGCAGCTCCCGGTGGTCGAAGTGCACGAGTCGCTGCCGTTCGTCGCCCGCTACTGGGCGAGCGTCTTCGAGACCAAGCCGGCGGTCGCCGCCACCGTCATCGCCCCCGATCTGCGCGCCGTGCGGGAATCGGCCGCCTCCGGCGCGGGGCTCGCCGTGCTTCCCCGCTATCTGTGCGAGGAGGCCCTGGAGCAGGGCAGGCTCGTGGCGCTGCTCGATCCCCCGGTCCCTCCGCTGCGGACCTACTTCCTGGTCGTGCGCACGGGGACGCTCGCGCTCGCGCCCATCGCCCGGGCTCACGAGGAACTGCTGCGGGCCGCGGGGGGCTGGTGAGTCTCCACGGAGCACTGATGAGTTTCCGCCGGGGACAGCGAGTTTCAGGACACCTCGGACGGGCCATTTTCTTCCCATGAACGAACGGCCCATGAACGAACGGCCCGTGATCAAGCGCACCGCACGCGCCATCCTGCTCGACGGGGACGATCTCATCCTCATCAAGCGCACCAAGCCGGGGATGGATCCCTACTGGCTCACGCCCGGTGGCGGCGTGGAATCCACCGACACCACCGTCGTCGAGGCCCTGCACCGCGAGGTGCACGAGGAGCTCGGCGCCAAGATCACCGATGTGGTGCCCTGCTTCGTCGACACCGTCGAGCACATCGTCGACGGCGGGGTCTCCGGGGTGAAGGTCCAGCACTTCTTCGTCTGCCGCCTCGACTCCATGGACACCTCACTACGGCACGGCCCCGAGATGGACGAACCGGTCGGGGAGTACGAGATCGTCCGGGTGCCCTTCAGCCGGGTCGGCATCGCCGCCGTGCACCTCGTCCCGCTCTCCCTGCGCCACTACCTCGACGGCAACATCGAGGGCGTCCGCGCGATGCACGCCCCCGACCTGGGCTGATCGGCGGCCGCCGAAGCCAGCTCGGCAAGGAAGTCGTGGCGGATGCGCTCCGCGGGGACCCCCGCTCCCCGCAGCGCGTCCACCCCGCGACGGACCATGCCGAGCGGCCCCGAGAGATAGGCGTCGCGTTCGCTCCAGGGGCCGTAGCGGCAGACGGCCTCCGGGAGCCGGCCCTCCTCCTCGGTGACCGGGTGGACGGAGAGCCAGGGGAAGGTCTTCTGGAGCCGCATCATCGTGTCGATGTCATAGAGGTCGTGGCCGCTGCGGGCCCCGTAGAAGACATCGACCGGACGCCGGTCCCCGTGCTCGGCGACGTCCTCCACCAGGGCCTTGATCGGCGCTATCCCGGTGCCACCGCCCACGCAGAGCAGGCCGGTGTCCGTGGCGTGGTCGACGGTCATGGAGCCCGCCGGCGGCCCCAGGCGCAGTACGTCTCCGGGGCGGGCCCGATGGACCAGCGCGTTGGACACCCAACCGGCCGGAACCGCCTTCACGTGCAGGGAGAGCAGCCCGTCGGGCCGGGGCGCCGAAGCGAAGGAGTAGTGGCGCCATATCCGTGGCCACCACGGGGTCTCCAGCGTCGTGTACTGCCCCGCGAGAAAGGGGTACGGCTGGTCGGGCCGGAGCGTGACGACGGCGATGTCCGGGGTGCGCAGATCGTGGGAGACCACCTCGGCCTGCCACCAGGCGGGCGCCGACCGCTCGTCCTCCGCCGCCGCGTCGATCATGATCTGGGAGATCGTCGTGTACGTACGGACCCAGGCCGCCTGGGTCTCCTCGTCCCAGGTCGTCGTCGCGTACCGCACGAGCGCGCCGATCAGGGCCTCGCCGACGGCCGGGTAGTGGGCGGAGTGGGTGCCGTACTTGCGGTGCCCCCTGCCGAGGTTCTGCAGGTAGGCGGTGAGCACCGGGACGTCGTCCATCTGCTCCGCCGCGGTGAGGAGCGCCTTCAGGAGCCGGTCCCGCTGGGTGTCCATGGCCACGGGGAACATCTCGCGCAGCTCGGGGTTGCGAATGAAGAGCAGGGCATAGAAGTACGAGGTCACCCGGTCGGCGACCGGGGCGATCTCCGCCAGGGTGCGGCGGACGAGCACCGCGTCCGCGGAGGCCTCCCCGGGTATTCGGGGCTCGTTCCCGTCCCCCGCCCGGCCCTCCTGACCGCCAACCGCAGGGGAGCCCTCATCCTCTGCCGAGGACCCCTGACCGTCCCCCGCCACGGCTGCGTACCTGTGCGTCGCCCCGGGCTCGCGGCCGTCCGCGTCGTCCGCCGCCCTCGTGCTGGTCGGAGCATCCATCATGTGCCTCGCCCTCGCGCTGGCCGGCTTCCGTGGTCGCAGCATGACCCTCCCGAACGCCGCTTCGGACGGAAAGCGGAGTTCTCGGGCCATAGGGCAGGGTTTCTGACTAAGCTGCGCTGTTTCGGACCAGGGCGTAGGCCTCGCGCAGATCCCCGCCGGCGTAGCTGTGACGGGAGAGCCCGGCAAGATGGTGGTCCGCGTTCACGGCCACGGTCTCCGGCACGATCGCGAAGAGTTCCGCGTCGGACATCGAGTCCCCGTAGGCGACGCAGTCGGCCGGATCCACCCCGTACTCCGCGCAGAGTTTCCGTGCGATCCGCACCTTCGCGCTCGCGTCGAGGATGCCGGGCCGGTGGATCGGCTCGGTGAAGGGGACGGCCGGCCAGCGCGAGCCGTGTGCCGCGTCGACGCCCCAGTCGAGAAGACGCTCGACGAAGAAGTCCGGAGAGAGGGAGATGACCGCACAGCGGTCGCCCCGGTCCCGGATGTCGGCCCAGACCTCGCGGATGCCCGCCAGCCAGGGCGCCCCTTCGAAGGCGGCCGCGACCTGGTCCGGAGTGAGCGCGAACCACAGCTCGCGGGCCCGGACGGCGAACTCGTCCGGGGTGAGCCCCTGGAGGAAGCCCTCCTCAAGGGCTGCGATCTCGTCGACGAGACCCAGCTGCCGGGAGATCTCCACGGCGGCGGCCGATCCGCGGATCAGGGTGCCGTCGAGGTCGAAGAGGTGCAGTCGTCGAGTGCGAGGTTTCACGTGAAACATCGTCCCCATGCCACGACGTGGAATCAACGTCTCCTCCCGGCCAAGGGTCGCGCATTCGTATCGGCCAGATCCGCTAAACCGGTGGACGGAAGATCACCGCGTCGGTCAGCCTGAAAGGCATGCCGACCTCCCCCTCCCCGCTCGCTCAGCTCCCCGTCCGGCGCCTCGGCTCCGACGACCTCCTCGCCTGCGCCGACCTCTCCGAGAACCGGAACTGGCCGCGCGAGGAACACAAGTGGGGGCTGCTGCTCGCCGCGGGCACCGGCTACGGAATCGACGACCCGTCCGGCCCGGGGCTGGCGGCCTGCAGCGTGGTCACCTCGTACGGCCCGGGGCTCGCCGCGATCGGCATGGTCCTCGTCGCCGAGCGGTACGCGCGCCAAGGGGTGGGACGCCGGCTCATGCAGCACGTCCTGGCGGAGGCGGGGGACACCGCGCTCACCCTGCACGCCACGCCGAACGGGCAGCCCCTGTACGAGCAGCTCGGCTTCGTCCAGACGAGCCGGGCGGAGATGGTGCGCGGGCGCTTCACCTTCACCACGCCCGCTCCGGCCGTTCCGGTCCGCGCGGCGACGGCGGAGGACCTCCAGGCGATCCTGCGCCTGGACCAGGAGGTCTTCGGCCTCGACCGCACGCACATCATCACGCGGCTCCCCGCGTTCGCGGACCACCTCCGGGTCGCGGAGGAGGACGGCGAGATCACGGGCTTCGGAGCGATCTGGCCCAACATGGACACGCATGTCGTCGGACCGCTGATCGCCCGGGACCCGGCCACGGCCCAGGCCCTGATCGCCTCACTGGCGGCGGCCACCGACCGCCCCCTGCGTACGGACATCGACGTGCGTCACACGGCTCTGCTGAGCTGGGTGAAGGAGAACGGCCTCGACTCGATCATGTCCAACGCGGTGATGGTCCGCTCCCTCCCGGACCTCCCCGGCGACTGGCGCCGCCGTTTCGCCCCCCTGACGGTCGCGGCCGGATAAGCCCTCGGCTTCCGGGCCTCGGATCTCGGCTTCCGCACGTCGTCTCCCGCACCTCGGCTCCCGGGCCTCGGCTCCCGGGCCTCGGCTCCTGGCTCGCGGCCCTCGGCCCTCGGCCCTCGGCAGATTACTTGCAGACGCGCATTATTGCGCCGCATCGTCTACCCTGGGTCGAGAGCCGCTCCGGTGCCGAGGAGAGACCGAGGAGAGACCATGACCGCGACCGACCCCGCACTCACCGCGCTCTCCCAGCGTTGGTGCGCCCTCTCCCTGCTGCACGGCAGGATCGAGTCGCACATCGAGCGCGCCCTGGAGTCCCGGCACGGGCTGAGCGTGCGGGAGTACTCGCTGCTCGACGTCCTCAGCCGCCAGCACAGCGGACCGGGCGGCCACCTCCAGATGAAGCAGGTCGCCGACGCGGTCGTGCTCAGCCAGAGCGCCACCACCCGACTGGTCACCCGGCTGGAAGACCGCGGCCTGCTCACCCGGTACCTCTGCGCCACCGACCGGCGCGGCATCTACACCGATGTCACCGAGCCCGGCCTGAAGCTTCTGGCAGAAGCTCGCCCCACCAACGACAGCGCCCTGCGCGAGGCCCTCGACGAGGCCGCGAAGAACCCGGAGCTGGCCCCGCTGGTCCAGGTCGTGGAGGGCGTGAGCGTTCCCGCGTAAGCGTTGCCGCGCGACGAGATGGCGGAGGTGAGCCCGGCGTACGCTGCGGGGCATGAGCGATCTTGAGATACGCCCCGCCACCGCGGAGGACCTCGAAGCCATCGTCGCGATGCTCGCCGACGACCCCCTGGGCGCGCAGCGCGAATCCCCGGACGACCTCGTTCCGTACCTCGCCGCCTTCGATCGGCTCGCGAGCGACCCGCACCAGAACGTCGTCGTGGCCGTCCGCGGAGACAAGGTCGTCGGCACCCTCCAGCTGACGATCATCCCCGGGCTCTCCCGCCGGGGCGCCACCCGCTCCATCATCGAGGGCGTCCGCATCCACGCCGAGGAACGCGGCAGTGGCCTGGGGACGCTGCTCATCGAGTGGGCCGTCGAGGAATCCGGACGACTGGGCTGCCACCTCGTCCAGCTGACCTCCGACGCCACCCGGACCGACGCACACCGCTTCTACGAGCGCCTGGGCTTCGAGGCCTCCCACGTGGGCTTCAAGAAGCCCCTCTGAGACGGGCGAGCACGAGAGCAGCGCACCGGGACATCGTCCCGGTGCGCTGTTTCACGTGAAACACCGCAGAACGGCTCAGAGGCCACGCCAGCCCGCCTCATCCACACCGCCCGGCACCGCGTCCGCCGGCGCGTACGGCTCCCGGGTGAACACGAACGAGCCGAGGTCGAGATGGCTCACACTGCCGTCGGCGCGCCGCACCGCCCGGAGCGTCTCCCCCTCGTAGTAGCCGTTCAGCCCGACCCAGCCACCCTCGGGCAGCGCCCGGAAGCGAGCCCGCCGCCCGGCTCCCCGCAGGGGTTCGAGCACCACGCCCCGCTCGGGGCCGAGCCGGAGCCCGTAGGCGTAGGTACCCCAGTACCAGGGCCCCGTCAGAGCCAGCAGCTCCTCGTCGGCCTCGGCCTCGGGAAGCGGGCGCCAGGGCTCCGGGAACCTCGGCTCCGCCTCCGCCACGATCCGTACGAGATCGGCGGCCACGACCCCCGTCAGCGGCCCCGAGGTGGCGTTGGAGAGGGCGATCGCCGCCAGTCCGTCCTCCACGCTCACCCAGAGGGCCGCGACGAAGCCGGGGAGGGAGCCGGTGTGGCCGATCAGGGTGCGGCCGTCCTTGCGTACGAGCTGGAGACCCAGCCCGTAGCTCCCCTCCCAGTCCCCTTCGCCGGCCGCGGAGGCCGGAGCGCCCATCTCCTCCACGGAAGCCGCGGCGAGGACCCTCTCGTCACCCGCCGCGAGGAACGCGGCGAAGCGGGCGAGGTCCCCCGCCGTCGACCAGAGCTGCCCGGCCGGCGCCATCAGCCCGAGGTCCTCGGACGGCTCGGGCAACATCACATCGGCCCAGGGATGCACCGCCCAGCCACCGGCGTGCGGGGCGACCGGATCGAGCGTCGTCCGGCTCATCCCCAGCGGCTCCAGGAGCTCGCGCCGCAGCGCCTCCTCCCAGGAGACTCCTCGCACCGCCTCGATCAACGAACCGAGCAGTGTGTAACCGGGGTTGGAGTAGTGGTGACGGCGCCCCGGCGACCGGAGGAAGGGCCGCTCCCCCAGAACGTCGGCGAGCTCCGGCCGCAGCGCGGCGGACGAGCGCTCCCACCACTGGCCGGGCGTCTCGGCCGCGAGCCCCCCGCTGTGCCCGAGGAGTTGGGCGATCGTCACCTCCCCGACGCCGGTCCCCTTGAGGTGCCGCTCCAACGAGTCGTCGAGACCGAGGAGTCCCTCGTCCCGCAGCCGCATCACCAGCACGGCGGTGAACACCTTGGTGATCGACCCGATCCTGAACTGCGTGTCGGCGTCCGGCGCGTGCCCGTCCACGCAACTGCGCGAACCGCTCCACACCAACGCTCCGTCACGCACGACCGCCCCCACGAAGGACGGCGCCCGCCCCTCGGACTGGGCGACCGCGACACGATGCAGCAGAGCCCGCTCGGTACCGGGCAACAGGGATTCGAAAGATGTAGTCATGAGACCCATCCAACGTGAACTTCCCCCGTGGCGGCTTCCCGATTACCGGTGCGCCGCGATGGTCTCCTCGATGCCGACGAGGGCGGCGAGCTGCTCCCGGGAGAGCAGCGAGGCGAAATGCCGGTGGACGGAAGCCAGATGGGCGGAGGTCGCACCGTCGTATGCCGCACGCCCGGCGGGGGTCGGCAGGACGTCGTCGCCGCGGCCGTCCCGCTCGCGCGGTTCGCGCGCGACGAGGCCGCGCCCCTCCGTGCGACCGAGGTGCCGCGACAGGCGGCTTTGCGCCCAGCATCTTCGATACAGGCAACGAGAGCGACCGGAAGGCGGCAGCACCCATGCGAGGCACCGAACACTTCATCCGTACCAACGGCGTCGAACTGTGCACCGAGACCTTCGGTGACCCCGCCGACGCGCCCCTCCTGCTCATCCACGGCGCGGGTCACTCGATGCTCGCCTGGAACGAGGAGTTCGTCCGTCGCCTCGCGACCGGCGGCAGGTACGTGATCCGCTACGACAGCCGGGACGCGGGCCGGTCCACGGGATATCCCGCGGGCGAGCCGCCGTACGATCTGCGCGCTCTCGTCGCCGACGCCGCCGGGCTGCTCGACGCGCTCCACCTTCGGTCCGCGGAGATCGTCGGCATGTCCCAGGGCGCGGCCGTCGCCCAGCTGCTCGCCCTCGACCACCCGGACCGGGTCGCCGCACTCGCCCTCGCTTCCTCGACCCCCGGAGGGCCGGGCCACGAACAGCCCGACCTGCCGCCGATGTCCGAGGCCCTGCGGGCGGTCTTCACCGAGGACGCGCCGGTGCCCGACTGGGACGACCGAGCCGCCGTCGTCGACTATCTCGTCGAGGGCGAGCGCCCCTTCGCCGCTCCCTCACGCCCGTTCGACACCGACGCCCTGCGCGCCTGGGCCGCGCGGGTCGCCGACCACGCGCGCGACATCGCCGCGCAGGTCACCAACCCCTTCATGATCGATGCCGGAGCGCCCTGGCGGGATCGCCTCGGCGCGATCACGGCACCGACACTCGTCCTGCACGGCACCGAGGACCCGCTGTTCCCGCTGGAACACGGGCGGGCGCTCGCCGCCGAGGTCCCCGGCGCCGGCTTCCTCGCCATGGAGCGGACCGGCCACGAGGTGTTCCCCCGCGAGGTCTGGGACGTGGTCGTTCCCGCGCTCCTCCGGCTGTAGGTTCTCCGGTTCGCTGCCCTCCGGGGACTCTGCGACCTGCCGTTCTTCCCTCTGGCTCAGACAGTTCCGGATCGGTTCGGTCTCAGCACCGTGTCAGTCGTGTCGGTTCCTCTGACGGTCCTCGGCATGGTTGCCCAGGGCGAGTGGGATTCAGGCACGGAGGGCCTTCCGCAGGAGTTCGCCGAACTCTGCCGGGTGTGTGGTCAGTCCGGTGTGCCCGCCGGGGAAGTGCCGGAGTTCCATGCCAAGACGATCGGCAAGAAAAGCGGCCGGACGGTAGGGCAGCTCGCCGCGTGAGTCCTCGCCGCATGCGAGGACGAGCCGGTCCGACAGCGCCGCCATTCGGTGGATGTCCGGCGCGTAGGACATGAAACTCGGCACGATGCGGCCGACGAAGTACGGCAGGTTCGCCATCGTCTGCTCGGCCCGCGCCGCCGCTTGGGGCGGAAGTTCGATCTCGGCCTCCGGCTCGGTGGCCTCACCGTCCTTCTTCAGCCCGGCGGCGAACTCGGCCATCGCCGGCATGAGCCCCTGCGTGCGGAAGGTCTCCTTCACACGGGCGATGAGCGCGCGATGCTCGGAGGCGTCCGGAAGGACCTCCACCAACGGGGGCTCGTGCGCCACGACGCGTGCGACGCGTTCGGGATGGGCGGTGAGCAAGTGCACTGCGACGATCGCGCCCGAGCTGGCGCCGAACACTCGGGCGGGCTCACGGGGCGACATCAGCTCCAGGATCCGGAACGCGTCGTCGGCGTGCTCGACCACGTGCTGCTCGGCGTCGGGATCGTCCAGCGTGCTGCGGGACATGCCGCGCGGGTCGTAGGTCGCGACGGTGTACTCCGTGGCCAGGCCGTCGGCGATGCCGTCGAAGGAGGCCGCGCCGCCCGTCCCGCCGGGGATCAGCAGCAGGAGCGGGCCCTGGCCGCGCACTTCGTAGTGCAGGGTCGCGCCGTTCACACGCAGGCTGCCCATGGTCGGGGCGGTCATGAGGAATCTCCTTCTCGGGACGGGGGCCAGTGCTCCAGGAGGGTGTGCAGGGCGTCGAGCGCACGGACCCAGGACTGCTGCGGCGCACGCGCGTGCGCGAACCCGCCCGCGGCCTCCAAGGCGACGAAACCGTGGAACGTGCTGCGCAGCAGCCGGACCGCGTCGGTCAGGTCGGGCTCGGTCAGCCCGTAGCCGCGCAGCATGCCGTAGGTCAGTTCGACCGCACGCCGGGGTCCGGATGCCTTCGCGGCCAGCTCAGGGTCGATCCGGATCGGGGTCTGCGTCGCTGTGTACCGGCCCGGGTGGGTGTGGGCGTACTCCCGCCAGGCGTTCGCAAAGGCGACCAGAGCGTCTCTGCCCGACCGGCCGGCGGTCGCCTCCGCGATGCGGATGGTCTTCTCGTCCGCCGCCAGAAGCGCGATCCGTCCCCGCAGGTCCTCCAGGTTGCGGACGTGCGTGTAGAGGCTCGCGTCCTTCACGCCCAGCCGCCGCGCGACCTGCGACATGGTCACCTGGTCGAGTCCGACCTCGTCCGCCAGCTCGGCACCCGCGATCGTGACCCGCTCCGCCGTCAGCCCGGCACGCACCATGTGCCCCTCCTCACATCGCCTAGGACCCCTAGGTATAACCTAGAGGTCCTAGGGAAGCAAGGTGAGGCTCTACGGCCGGCGAGGTCAGGTCTGAGCCATGTCCACGAAACGGGAGTAGTGGCCCTGGAAGGCCACGGTGATCGTGGCCGTCGGGCCGTTACGGTGCTTGCCCACGATGATGTCGGCCTCGCCCGCTCGCGGGGACTCCTTCTCGTAGGCGTCCTCGCGGTGCAGCAGGATCACCATGTCGGCGTCCTGCTCGATCGAGCCGGACTCACGCAGGTCGGAGACCATCGGCTTCTTGTCGGTGCGCTGCTCGGGGCCACGGTTCAGCTGGGAGAGCGCGATCACGGGCAGCTCAAGCTCCTTGGCGAGGAGCTTGAGGTTTCGCGACATGTCGGAGACCTCTTGCTGACGGCTCTCCTGGCGCTTCGAGCCACCGGACTGCATCAGCTGCAGATAGTCGATGATGACGAGCTTGAGCCCGTTGCGCTGCTTGAGCCGGCGGCACTTCGCCCGGATCTCCATCATCGACAGGTTCGGGGAGTCGTCGATGTAGAGCGGGGCCTGTGAGACGTCCGGCATCCGGCGGGCCAGGCGGGTCCAGTCCTCGTCGGTCATCGTGCCGGAGCGCATGTGGTGCAGCGCGACCCGTGCCTCCGCCGAGAGCAGACGCATGGCGATCTCGTTGCGGCCCATTTCGAGGGAGAAGATGACGCTGGGCAGGTTGTGCTTGATGGACGCCGCCCGGGCGAAGTCCAGGGCGAGGGTCGACTTACCCATGGCGGGACGGGCCGCGATGATGATCATCTGACCGGGGTGCAGACCGTTGGTGAGCGAGTCCAGGTCGGTGAAACCGGTGGGTACACCGGTCATCTCACCGCTGCGGGAGCCGATCGCCTCGATCTCGTCGAGCGCCCCCTCCATGATGTCGCCGAGCGGCAGATAGTCCTCGGTGGTGCGCTGCTCGGTGACCGCGTAGATCTCGGCCTGGGCCGAGTTCACGATCTCGTCGACGTCTCCGTCGGCCGCGTATCCCATCTGCGTGATCTTGGTGCCTGCCTCGACGAGCCGTCGCAGGACGGCCCGCTCGTGGACGATCTCCGCGTAGTACGAGGCGTTGGCCGCGGTCGGGACCGACTGGACCAGGGTGTGGAGATAGGAGGCGCCGCCGACCCGGGTGATCTCGCCGCGCTTGGTGAGCTCGGCGCCGACCGTGATCGGGTCGGCCGGCTCGCCCTTGGCGTAGAGGTCGAGGATGGCGGAGTAGACGGTCTCGTGGGCGGGCTTGTAGAAGTCGTTGCCCTTGATGATCTCCACGACGTCCGCGATGGCGTCCTTGGAGAGCAGCATGCCGCCGAGGACGGACTGCTCGGCGTCGAGGTCCTGCGGGGGAACGCGCTCGAAGCCGGAGAGCCCTCCGTCCCACGGCCCCTCGTTGCCCCGCTCGTGCTGGTCGTCGCGCCCGCGGCCGCGACCACGCCCTTCGCCTCGGGTTCGGGTGGGCAGTCGGTCACTTGGTCCGCTGTCGGCCCAAGGGTCGTCCATGGGCTCGGGAACGCTCACCAAGCACCTCCTCCCGTCCGCTCCGCGGACCTCGCCGTGCCACTCTTTCTTACGCCACGGGCTTGATCAACGAGTGGCTTTGCGACCGCTTCTGGCGCGTCGGGCGCCGGTCCACGGTAGGCCCGCGAGGGGCGTCAGCCAATCTGGTTATCCACAGGCCCTGTGGGTGAAGGGCCAGAGTCTGTGGAGAACTCGCCGGAACCTGTGCACGGACCGGGGGACAGCCATGTGGACAAACTCATAAACCCCCCGACCTCATGGGCCTGACCTGCCCTTTTCCCATCCGGGGGCTGTGGGGGAGAAAAACTTTTGCCCCTGGGCCAAGATCAGAACAAACGACCCACACCCGAAGCGCCTTGCCCCTCGAAAGTAAGGATCACAGATGCATTGCATCTCTTACCTGTGGAAGATTAGATTGACCCCATGACCCAGGCCCCCGAGACCTCCCAGGCCGTCCGCCGACAGCACGACCGCGAGATCGTCTCCCTCGCCCTGCCGGCCTTCGGCGCTCTCGTCGCCGAGCCGCTCTTCCTCATGGTCGACAGCGCCATCGTCGGCCATCTCGGCACCCCCCAGCTCGCGGGTCTCGCCATCGCCGCCGCTCTGCTGTCCACCGCCGTCAGCGTCTTCGTCTTCCTGGCCTACGCCACCACGGCCGCCGTCGCCCGCCGCGTCGGCGCCGGAGACCTCCAGGCCGCCATCCGGCAGGGCATGGACGGCATCTGGCTCGCCCTCCTCCTCGGCGCCGCCGTCGTCGTGCTGACGCTGCCCACGGCACCGTGGCTCGTCGATGTCTTCGGAGCCTCCGACACCGCGGCTCCGTACGCCATCACGTACCTGCGGATCTCCAGCCTCGGCATCCCCGCGATGCTGGTGGTCCTGGCCGCGACCGGCGTCCTGCGCGGTCTTCAGGACACCCGTACGCCGCTCTACGTGGCCATCGGCGGCTTCGCCGCCAACGGCGCGCTCAACATCGGGCTGGTCTACGGGGCCGGTCTGGGGATCGCGGGCTCCGCCTGGGGCACGGTCATCGCCCAGTGCGGCATGGCCGCCGCCTACCTCGTCGTGGTCGTACGGGGCGCCCGGCGCCACGGAGCGTCCCTCCGCCCCGACTCGGCCGGCATACGCGCCTCCGCCCAGGCCGGTGTCCCACTCCTCGTCCGTACGCTCTCGCTCCGCGCAGTCCTGTTGATCGCCACGGCGGTCGCGGCCCGAATGGGCGACGCGGAGGTCGCCGCCCACCAGATCATCCTGTCCCTGTGGAGTCTGATGGCCTTCGCCCTCGACGCGATCGCCATCGCGGGCCAGGCCATCATCGGGCGCTATCTCGGTGCGGACGACGCCGAGGGCGCACGCCAGGTCTGCCGCCGCATGATCCAGTGGGGCGTGGTGTCCGGTGTGGTCCTGGGCGCGCTGCTCATCGTCGCCCGCCCTCTGTTCATCCCGCTCTTCACCGGCGACGCCACCGTCCAGGACACCCTGCTCCCCGCCTTGCTCGTCGTCGCACTCTCGCAGCCGATCTCCGGGGTCGTCTTCGTCCTCGACGGTGTCCTGATGGGCGCGGGGGACGGCCCCTACCTGGCCTGGGCCATGCTGCTGACGCTGGCCGTCTTCGCCCCGGTCGCTCTCGCGATCCCGGCGCTCGGCGGCGGGCTGACGGCGCTCTGGTGGGCGATGACGCTGATGATGTCGGTCCGGATGGCCACGCTCTGGCTCCGCTCCCGCTCGGGACGCTGGATCGTCACCGGCGCCACACGCTGAATGTTTCACGTGAAACGTCCGGTTTCACGTGAAACGACGGCAGCCGACACAGCGGAAGGGCCGCACCCCGAGGGGTGCGGCCCTTCCTCACTGCTGAGCGCAGACTGCCAGGGGCAGCGTTACGCGGCGACGATCTCGACGCCGAGCTTCGCGGCCACGTCGGCGTGCAGACGCACGGACACCTGGTGCGAGCCCAGGGTCTTGATCGGCGAACCGAGCTCGACGCGACGCTTGTCGACGTCGGGGCCACCCGCGGCCTTGATCGCCGAGGCGATGTCGGCCGGGGTCACGGAGCCGAAGAGACGGCCGGCGTCGCCGGAGCGAACGGCCAGGCGCACCTTCGTACCCTCGAGGCGGGCCTTGATCTCGTTGGCCTGCTCGATGGTCGCGATCTCGTGGATCTTGCGGGCGCGGCGGATCTGCGCCACGTCCTGCTCGCCACCCTTGGTCCAGCGGATCGCGAAACCACGCGGGACCAGGTAGTTGCGGGCGTAGCCGTCCTTGACGTCGACGACGTCGCCGGCGGTGCCGAGGCCGGAGACCTCGTGGGTCAGGATGATCTTCATTATTCGGTCACCCTTTCCTTATCGCGCGGTGGACGTGTAGGGCAGCAGCGCCATCTCACGGCTGTTCTTGACGGCCGTGGCGACGTCACGCTGGTGCTGCGTGCAGTTGCCGGTCACGCGGCGGGCACGGATCTTGCCGCGGTCGGAAATGAACTTCCGCAGCATGTTCGTGTCCTTGTAGTCCACGTAGACGGTCTTGTCCTTGCAGAACGCGCAGACCTTCTTCTTAGGCTTGCGCACAGGCGGCTTCGCCATGGTGTTTCTCCTGTGTGATCAAGAATGGGGGTACGAGCTGCTTCGAGGGCGTGCCCTAGAAGGGGGGCTCGTCCGAGTAGCCGCCGCCGGAGTTTCCACCCCAGCTGCCACCGCTGCCCTGCTGCTGGCCGCCGCCGGAGGAGGAGGGACCGCCGGTCGCCCACGGGTCGTCGGCGGGAGCACCGCCACCACCCTGCTGGCCACCGCCGGAGTTTCCACCCCAGCTGCCACCGCCGCCGGCCTGCTGGCCGCCGCCGCCCCCGCCGTAACCACCCTGGCCGCCTCGACCGGTGGTCTTGGTGACCTTGGCCGTGGCGTTCTTGAGGCTGGGGCCGACTTCCTCGACATCCAGCTCGTAGACCGTGCGCTTGACGCCCTCACGGTCCTCATAGGACCGCTGCTTCAGCCGGCCCTGCACGACGACGCGCATGCCTCGCTGAAGCGACTCGGCGACGTTCTCCGCCGCCTGACGCCAGACCGAGCAGGTGAGGAAGAGGCTTTCGCCGTCCTTCCACTCATTGGTCTGACGGTCGAAGGTGCGGGGGGTGGACGCGATACGGAACTTCGCGACCGCCGCACCGGACGGGGTGAAGCGCAGCTCGGGGTCGTCGACAAGATTGCCGACGACCGTGATGACGGTCTCGCCTGCCATGGGGGAACCTCTCGGCGGGATTGCTTCTGGCTGCTTTGTTGCTACTCGGATCCGATGACCACTGAGCTAGACGCTCAGTGGGTCTCGGGACGGAGGACCTTGGTCCGGAGGACCGACTCGTTCAGGTTGAGCTGTCGGTCGAGCTCCTTGACGACTGCAGGCTCGGCCTGCAGGTCGATGACCGAGTAGATGCCCTCGGGCTTCT
The DNA here is from genome assembly GCF_036192275.1 of Streptomyces sp. NBC_00250. NCBI lineage: Bacteria > Bacillati > Actinomycetota > Actinomycetes > Kitasatosporales > Streptomycetaceae > Streptomyces > Streptomyces sp. NBC_00250. Next base: position 4,658,304 of record NZ_CP108088.1, read on the forward strand.
TCTTGATCTCGTAGGCGAGACGACGACGGCCCCAGGTGTCGACCTTCTCGACCTTTCCGTTGCCCTCACGGACGACGGAAAGGAAGTTCTCGATCAGCGGGGAGACAGCGCGCTCCTCGAGATCGGGGTCGAGGATGACCATCACTTCGTAGTGACGCATGTGGAACCCACCTCCTTTGGACTCAGCGGCCACGGTCGTTCCGTGGCAGGAGGGTCGTGATGCGTAAGCAACGGTATCCGCCACCACTGACAGTCCCCCTCGGCGAACGAGGGGCACTGCCGGGATCCAGACGGACCAGGGCAGACACCGGTGCAGACCGTACAGAGTACCCGCTCATCGCCCTGCGGTTGAAATTCACTGGTGAGGGGACGCAATCTGTACACAACGGATGTCGGCGGCGCTACGATGCGCCGCCTTCCGGCAGCTACGCCAGGAGGTGCCCCATGGCACAGGCAATGCGACCCGACCCCGGCCACTCCCTCTTCGCCACCGACGGCAAACCGCACCCCATCCAGGACACCCTGGTCGGAGTGACGCTGGTCCTCGGCGTCATCGCCTTCGTCACCGCGCAGTTCCACAACCTGCACCTACTGAGTTCCTGGACGGGGCTCATCGGCATCCTGACCGGCGGCTACGGACAGTTCATCTCCGTGACGACCCGCGAGCGCTTCCTGCTGATCCTCGGACTCGGCGCCTCGGCGTTCGGCTTCTACCTCGGTATGGCCCACGGCGGGCTCTTCGGCGGCGTCGTCAGCTGAGCCGAACGGCACGTCAGGGCGTACACGCCCATCCGGGGCGCTCCCCGGTCACAGTAGGCTTCGGCGCGAGAGCCGGAGCCCCTGACCGATGGGGACACACCTGCCGAGGAGCGCCCCGCATGAGCCTGACCCTGAGGACCATCAGTCGTGAGCAGCATCTGGGTTTCATCCAGAGCCAGCCCGCGGCGAGCCACTGCCAGGTCCCGGCGTGGGCTGATGTGAAGACCGAGTGGCGCTCGGAGAACCTCGGCTGGTTCGACAAGAACGGCGAGCTCGTAGGCGCCGGCCTGGTGCTCTACCGCCAGCTCCCGAAGATCAAGCGCTACCTCGCCTATCTGCCCGAGGGCCCGGTCATCAACTGGCACGCGCCCAACCTCGACGACTGGCTGCAGCCGATGCTGGCGCACCTCAAGCAGCAGGGCGCCTTCTCGGTGAAGATGGGCCCGCCGGTCGTCATCCGGCGCTGGGACTCGGCCGCCATCAAGGCCGGCATCCAGGACCCGGACGTCAAGCGCCTCAAGGACGTCGAGGCCACCCACATCGAGCCGCGTGCCTTCGAAGTCGCCGACCGGCTGCGGAAGATGGGCTGGCAGCAGGCCGAGGACGGTGGCGCCGGCTTCGGCGACGTGCAGCCCCGCTACGTCTTCCAGGTCCCGCTCGCGAACCGCTCGCTCGACGATGTCCTCAAGGGCTTCAACCAGCTGTGGCGCCGCAACATCAAGAAGGCCGAGAAGGCCGGTGTCGAGGTCGTCCAGGGCGGCTACGAGGACCTGGCCGAGTGGCAGCGCCTGTACGAGATCACGGCCGTCCGTGACCACTTCCGGCCGCGCCCGCTCTCGTACTTCCAGCGCATGTGGACCGTCCTCAACAGCGAGGACCCCAACCGCATGCGGCTCTACTTCGCCCGCCACAACGGCGTGAACCTCTCCGCTGCGACGATGCTCGTCGTCGGCGGCCACGTCTGGTACTCCTACGGCGCCTCCGACAACATCGGCCGTGAGGTCCGGCCCTCGAACGCGATGCAGTGGCGCATGCTGCGCGACGCCTACGCGATGGGCGCGACCGTCTACGACCTGCGGGGCATCTCGGACTCGCTCGACGAGACCGACCACCTCTTCGGGCTCATCCAGTTCAAGGTGGGCACGGGCGGCGAGGCCGTCGAGTACGTCGGCGAGTGGGACTTCCCGCTCAACAAGCTGCTGCACAAGGCGCTCGACATCTACATGTCGCGCCGCTGATCCGTGACGTCGCGTCGCTGCCCCGTGCCGTACCGCTGACGTTTCCGTAGTCTCGTACATACCTTTGATACACCGCTGCCATCAGAAAGGTTCCGGGCCGGCCATGGCGCTCTCCCTCTACGTCGACACCGCTCGCTGGCGCGCGCACCAGAAGACCGTCATCGACCAGTTCCCCGGTGTGATCCCGGTCTGCAAGGGCAACGGCTACGGCTTCGGCCACGAGCGCCTCGCGGACGAGGCGGCCCGGTTCGGCGCCGACATGCTCGCCGTGGGCACCACGTACGAGGCCGCGAAGATCAAGGACTGGTTCAGCGGCGACCTGCTGGTCCTCACCCCCTTCCGACGGGGTGAGGAACCGGTTCCGCTGCCCGACCGGGTCATCCGTTCCGTGTCGTCGGTGGACGGCGTCCACGCCCTGGTGGGGGCCCGCGTCGTCATCGAGTGCATGAGCTCGATGAAGCGGCACGGTGTCCGCGAGGAGGAGCTCCCGCAGCTCCACGCCGCCACCGAGGACGTGCGCCTGGAGGGCTTCGCGCTCCACCTCCCCCTGGACCGCCCGGACGGCACCGACGCCGTCGAGGAGGTCATCGGGTGGATGGACCGACTGCGGGCCGCCCGGCTGCCGCTGCACACCATGTTCGTCAGCCATCTGCGGGCCGAGGAACAGGCACGGCTCCAGCAGCAGTTCCCCCAGACCCGCTTCCGCGCCCGGATCGGCACCCGCCTCTGGCTGGGTGACCACGAGGCCACGGAGTACCGGGGCGCGGTCCTCGACGTGACCCGGGTCTCCAAGGGAGACCGGTTCGGCTACCGCCAGCAGAAGGCCGCGTCGGACGGCTGGCTGGTCGTCGTCGCCGGCGGCACCTCGCACGGCGTGGGCCTGGAGGCCCCCAAGGCGATGCACGGCGTCATGCCGCGCGCCAAGGGCGTCGCACGGGCCGGTCTCGCCACCGTCAACCGGAACCTTTCTCCGTTCGTCTGGGCCGGGAAGCAGCGCTGGTTCGCCGAGCCGCCGCACATGCAGGTGTCGATCCTGTTCGTGCCGGCCGACGCACAGGAGCCCCGGGTCGGCGACGAGCTCGTGGCCCATCTGCGCCACACCACGACGCAGTTCGACCGGCTCGTCGAGCGCTGAGCCGGCCGGTCCCCCTCACCCCCGGGAGCTCAGCTCCTGGGGGTGCCCCATTCCACCCGCGGCCCGTCCTCGGCGGGCGGGGCCGCGTGCCGGGCCGGATGGGCCGCCCTGCCCGCGACGAAGACGTCCTCCGCACCGTCCAGGACGCCCCCCGAGGGGTCGTCCCCCCCGTCCTGCCGGACCGGGTCCTTCTCGGGCGTGAGGATGTCGCGTACGACCATCGCGCACAGGTACAGGGTGCCGAGCAGGTGCAGGACGATCGCGAACTGGTAGCCGTCCACCGGCAGTCCCTGCTTGGCGTTGCCGCTGGTCGTGAACGCCAGGTACATCCAGACACCCACGAAGTACATGACCTCGCACGCCTGCCAGATCAGGAAGTCGCGCCAGCGCGGCCGGGCGAGCGCCGCCAGCGGGACCAACCAGAGCACGTACTGCGGTGAGTAGACCTTGTTGGTCAGCACGAACGCGGCGACGATCAGGAAGGCCAGCTGGACGAAGCGCGGCCTGCGCGGCGCGGTGAACGCCAGGTAGGCGAGCCCGCCGACCGCCACCACCATCAGCAGCAGCGCGTACAGGTTGGCCTGGTCAGGCGTGATCGCGTCGCCCGTCCGCTGGCTGACCAGCAGCCAGATCGAACCGAAGTCGACGTTCCGGTCCCGGCTGAAGAGGTAGAACTGCTTCCAGCCCTCGGGGGCCAGCAGCATCACAGGCAGGTTCACCACCAGCCACGCACCGCCCGCACCGAGCACCGCGGTCCCGTACTCCCGCCACTTCCCGGCCCGCCAGCAGAGCAGCAGCAGCGGGCAGAGGAGCAGTATCGGGTAGAACTTGGCGGCGGTGGCCAGGCCGAGCAGGATGCCGAAGGCCAGCGGGCGTTCGCGCGACCACATCAGGATCGCGGCGGCGGTCAGCGCGACGGCCAGTATGTCCCAGTTGATCGTGGCGGTCAGCGCGACCGAGGGGGCCAGGGCGACGAGCAGCCCGTCCCAGGGGCGCAGCCGGTGCGTCCGGGCCACACAGACCGCGAGGACGGCCGCGCAGACCATCAGCAGACCCGCGTTGGCCAGCCAGTACGACTGCTCCTGCTGCATGGTGTCGCCGCCGCCCGGCGTCAGCCAGGCCGCGACCTCCATGAAGAGTCCGGTCAGGACCGGGTACTCCAGGAACGGTATGTCGCCGCCCAGCCGGTCGAAGTAGGGCACCAGGCCGTCGGCGAAGCCCCGCCCCGAGAAGAGGTGCGGGATGTCCGAGTAGCAGGCGTGGGTGTACTGGGAGGTCGTGCCCCGGAACCAGGCCCAGTTGTAGCAGGGCAGTTTCTGCACCATGCCGAGGGCGAACATGCCGATGGCGACGAGGGCGATCACCCGCACCGGCGTCAGCTGCCCGGTGCCGGTCACCGCCCGGCGGCCGTAGGGGCCGCCGATCAGTTCGCTGCCCGCGGCGGCCACCTTGTCCCGGTGGGTGGGGATGACCGTCTGCGAGCGGCCCTGCGACCGGTCCTGCGGCGCGCTCGTCTTCTGGAGGCTCGGCATGGGGGACATCCTGCCGTACGGCTCCGGGAAAACGGCGAGAGCCGCCGCGGCCGACCCGTACGGAAGGTACGGATCGGGCGCGGCGGCCCTCACGGAGTGCGTCGACGGGGGGATCAGCGAGTGCCCCGGACGAGGATCAGGGGATCCAGGTCCCGTCGTCGGGCTTGCCGTTGCCCCCACCTGGGCCGTTGCCTCCGCCGTCCGTCGCTGAGTCCGTCGGCGTCGGTGTGTCGGTGGCGGGTGGCGTGGTGGTGGGCTGCCCGGTGTTGCCGCCCGGGTTGCCCGGTTCCTGGGTGTTGTTGCAGTCCCAGTCCCAGACGCCACAGGTCGTCTTGCCCGGCTTCGGCGTCCGCGTCGGCGGGGGAGTCGTCGTCGGAGGCGCCGTGGTGGTCGGGGGAGCCGTCGTCGGCGTCGCCGAGGTCTCGGTCGGCGTCGGCGTGGCCGTCGGGGTCGGCGTCGGGCTCTTGGCGCCGCCGCCGAAGACGGGCTGGGCGCCTTCCAGCTTCTCCGGCTTCGGGAAGTCCACGAGCGGCATGCCCTCCACGGCATCCGTCATGTACTCCCGCCAGATCCGCGAGGGGAACGACGAACCGTGAATCGTCGGCTGGTCACCCGTGCCGTACATCTTCTCGAACTTGCGGTCCTTCTTCGTCCCGTCGTCGTCGAAGCGGTACATGTCGATCGCGGTCGACAGCTGGGCCGTGTAGCCCACGAACCAGGCCGACATGTTGTCGTCGGTCGTACCGGTCTTGCCGGCCACCGCGCGGCCCGGGATCCGCGCCTTCCGGCCGGTACCCCGGTCGTCGTCCACGACGCTCCGCAGCACGTCGGTGACGTTGCCGGCGATGGCCGGGCTGAAGGCCACCTTGGGCTTGGCCTCGTGCTCCTTGTAGACGACGCCGCTCTTCTTCACCATCTCGACGGAGTAGGGGTCGTTCTGCTTGCCCTCGTTGGCGAAGGTGGCGTACGCGCCGGCCATGCGAATGGCGCTCGGGCTGGAGACACCGAGGGAGAAGGACGGCACCTCGCCCTTGACCAGGGACTCCTCGCGGAGTCCGGCGGCGACGGCGGCGTTGCGGACCTTGTCGATGCCGACGTCCATGCCGAGCTGCACATACGGCGAGTTGGCGGACTTGATCATGGCGTAGCGAAGCGAGATCGGCCCGTAGCTGGCGTCCTCGTCATTGCTCTGACGCCACTCGTCCCCGTTCTCGTCCTTCCAGATCTCCCCGTTGTACCGGCGGATCTCCAGGTCGTCCTTGCCGTTGTAGAGGCTCTTGTCCGGGTCCAGGATCTTGCGTTCGGACGCGTCCTGATCGGCGCTGAGCTCCGGGTTCCGGACGCCGTCCTTCATCGCGGCGGCCAGCACGAAGGGCTTGAACGTCGACCCGACCTGGGCGCCGGTGCTGTCGGCGTTGCTCTGGAAGTGCTTGGTGGCGTCGGCGCCGCCGTAGATGGCGACGATCTTCCCGGTCGCCGTGTCGACGGAAGCGCCGCCGAACTGGACGTGCGTGTCCGTCTTCGGGCGCTTCTTCGGGTCGATGTTCTCCTTGATCACGTCCTTGATCACGGATTCCATCTTGTCCACCTTGTCCTTCTCGAAGGTGGTGTAGATCTCGTAGCCGCCGCGCTCCAGATCCTGTTCGGTGATACCGAACTGCGCCTTGACGTTCGCCTTGGCGGTGCTGACCAGATATCCGATCTGACCGCTCAGATTGGCACTCTTCTTGGGCCCCTCGACCTTGGGGAACTTCGTGTACTTCGCCCGCTCCTCGGCCGGAAGATGCCCGTCCTTCTGCATCTCGTCGAGAATCCATGACCACCGCTTGGTGGCCCGCACGGTGTTGTTCTCGGGCGTGGCCTCGGGGTCGATCTCGGGATAGCCGGCCGGGTCGTAGTACGTCGCGCCCTTGAGGACCGCGGCGAGCAGCGCCGACTGGCTGGGGTTGAGCTTCTCGGCGTCCGTGTTGAAGTAGGCCCGAGCCGCCGCCTGAACGCCGTAGGCGCCGCGTCCGTAGTACGCGGTGTTCAGATAGCCGGCCATGATTTCGTCTTTGTCGGTCTCGTTGCCGACCTTCATGGAGATGAAGAGTTCCTTCACCTTCCGGCTGATGGTCTGCGACTGGTCGTCAAGACGGTTGTTCTTCACGTACTGCTGGGTGATCGTCGAGCCACCCTGGGTCTCGCCGCCCTTGGCCATGTTCCACACGGCGCGGCCGATACCCATGGGGTCGATTCCGGAGTCGTCCCAGAAGGTCTTGTTCTCGGCCGAGATCACCGCGTTCTGCATGGACTTCGGAATCTTCGCGAACGGAACGATCTGGCGGTTCGTACCGCTGCCCGTCGCGACCATCCGGGTCTTGTCGGCCCAGTAGTAGATGTTGTTCTGCGACTTCGCGGACAGAGCCTCGTTGGGAACGTCCACCCGCGAATACGCGATGGCGGCCGCGCCCATCACGCTCGCCACGAAGAACAGGAAGGTGCCCGTCACGAACTTCCACGACGGCATCCAGCGACGCCAGCCGTGCTTGCCGTACCTCGGGTAGTCGATCATGCGCTTCTTGCCCGGCGGACGGCCACCGGGGCCGCGACCAGGACCGCGGCCTCCACCGCCGCCACCACCACCACGCCGTCCGCCCCCGGGGCCACCCGGGCCACCGGGGCCGGCCTCCGCCCCCCTGCGGCGGCTGCCGCGCTGGGCAGCCCGACGGGCCTCCGCGCGACCTCCATAGGCTTGCTGCTCCTCTCCATGAGAGGAACGGGGTCCGTACGAGGCCGAAGGGGCCCCCGTACCGACGTCCTGGGCCGGGGCCGACCTGCGGCCCACCGGCTGCTGGGCAGCGCGCCGTGCCGCCGCGCGACCGCCCGTCGGCGGCTGCTGCGGCGGCATTTTGCGACGATGCTCGCTCATCGAACGACTACTCCTCGGGCAGGCACACAGGCCTGGAAGCGGCAGTTGAGTTCCGGTCCCCCCGAAATGCGCACGGCCGGAACCCCATCGGAGGCCCCTCCGTATCGCAGCCGGTCACCCGGAGCACTGACGCCCCTCGGCAGCGCTCGGTTCCCGGTGTTCTGCATGCCGCACAGACTACGCACGGCCAAAACCCACCTAGGGCCGGAGTTCACCCCAAATCAGGCAAGTCGATCGCTGTGAATTGACGATGTGACGCCGGTCACGGCGGTCCCACTTGTCGAGACAGACGGGCCGTTCTATCGTGCTGATGTATCGAGTCGATACATCAGCACGGCATAAGAGCCCCGAAGGCGGAGGAGGAGGCGACGAATGAGCAGACGCTCCGGCATCCTCGAGTTCGCCGTTCTCGGCCTGCTGCGCGAGGCTCCGATGCACGGGTACGAGCTGCGGAAGCGTCTCAACACCTCGCTGGGCGTCTTCCGGGCCTTCAGCTACGGAACGCTGTATCCCTGCCTCAAGACGCTGGTCGCCAACGGCTGGTTGATCGAGGAACCGGGCAGCGCTCCCGAGGAAGCCCTCGCCGCTTCACTCGCAGGACGCCGGGCCAAGATCGTCTACCGGTTGACGGCCGCGGGTAAGGAGCACTTCGAGGAGCTCCTGTCCCACACCGGCCCGGATGCCTGGGAGGACGAGCACTTCGCCGCACGCTTCGCCTTCTTCGGGCAGACCGAGCGCGAGGTGCGGATGAGGGTCCTCGAAGGCCGCCGCAGCCGGCTGGAGGAGCGTCTGGAGAAGATGCGCGCCTCCCTGGCCCGGACCCGCGAGCGCCTCGACGACTACACGCTTGAGCTGCAGCGCCACGGTATGGAGTCCGTGGAGCGCGAAGTGCGCTGGCTGAACGAGCTCATCGAGAGCGAGCGGGCGGGGCGGGATCAGCGATCCGGCCCCGACACCCCCGCTCTGCACGACAACGATTCTGGAGAGACGGGCGGCCTGCCCCGGCACGGGGGCAGTACCCGGCCGGATCCGTCCGACGACACCGCCAAGTGAAACCCTGCGCACAGCAGGGCTTCCACGATCACACAGGGAGCAACCGGAATGGGTTCGGTTCGCGTAGCCATCGTCGGCGTGGGCAACTGCGCCGCCTCGCTGGTGCAGGGCGTCGAGTACTACAAGGACGCCGACCCGGCGGCCAAGGTGCCCGGCCTGATGCACGTCCAGTTCGGCGACTACCACGTCCGTGACATCGAGTTCGTGGCCGCCTTCGACGTCGACGCGAAGAAGGTCGGCCTCGACCTCTCCGACGCCATCGGCGCCAGCGAGAACAACACCATCAAGATCTGCGACGTCCCGAACAAGGGCGTCACGGTCCAGCGCGGTCACACGCTCGACGGTCTCGGCAAGTACTACCGCCTGACCATCGAGGAGTCCGCCGAGGAGCCGGTGGACGTCGTCCAGATCCTCAAGGACCGCCAGGTCGACGTTCTCATCTGCTACCTGCCGGTGGGTTCCGAGGACGCGGCGAAGTTCTACGCCCAGGCCGCCATCGACGCCAAGGTCGCCTTCGTCAACGCCCTTCCGGTCTTCATCGCCGGCACCAAGGAGTGGGCTGACAAGTTCACCGAGGCGGGCGTCCCGATCGTCGGCGACGACATCAAGTCGCAGGTCGGCGCGACCATCACGCACCGCGTGATGGCGAAGCTGTTCGAGGACCGCGGTGTCCGTCTTGAGCGCACCATGCAGCTCAACGTCGGCGGCAACATGGACTTCAAGAACATGCTGGAGCGCGACCGCCTGGAGTCCAAGAAGATCTCCAAGACCCAGGCCGTCACCTCGCAGATCCCCGACCGTGAGATGGGCGAGAAGAACGTCCACATCGGTCCGTCGGACTACGTGGCCTGGCTGGACGACCGCAAGTGGGCGTACGTGCGCCTCGAAGGCCGTGCGTTCGGCGACGTTCCGCTGAACCTCGAGTACAAGCTCGAGGTGTGGGACTCCCCGAACTCGGCAGGTGTCATCATCGACGCCCTGCGCGCCGCGAAGATCGCCAAGGACCGCGGCATCGGCGGCCCCATCCTCTCCGCGTCGAGCTACTTCATGAAGAGCCCGCCGGTTCAGTACTTCGACGACGAGGCCCTGGCCAACGTCGAGAAGTTCATCAAGGGTGAGGTCGAGCGCTAAAGCTCCGCACGCTTGTCGATCGAGGGTCCCCGCGGCACTGCCCGGGGGCCCTCTTCGTATGTGAGTCTTGCTGCCATGTCCGTCGTACGTGATCTGCGCGTACTCCTGCGCCTGACGAACTTCCGCCGCCTGCTCGCGGTCCGGCTGCTCTCCCAGTGCGCCGACGGCGTCTACCAGGTGGCCCTGGCCACGTACGTCGTCTTCTCCCCCGAGAAACAGACCTCCCCGGCCGCGATCGCCTCCGCCATGGCGGTCCTCCTGCTGCCGTACTCGCTCGTCGGGCCCTTCGCGGGTGTGCTCCTCGACCGCTGGCAGCGCCGTCAGGTCTTCCTGTACGGCAACCTCCTGCGGGCCGTCCTCGCCGGCGGGACCGCCGTACTCGTCCTCGCCTCCGTCCCCGAGTGGCTCTTCTACGCCTCCGCGCTCTCCGTCACGGCCGTCAACCGCTTCGTCCTCGCGGGTCTCTCGGCCTCGCTCCCGCGAGTCGTCGACGCCGAACGGCTGGTCGTGGCGAACTCGCTCTCCCCCACCGCCGGCACCCTCGCCGCGACCGTGGGAGGCGGTCTCGCCTTCGGCATCCAGCTGATCGCCGACAAGTCCGACGCGGCCGTGGTGGCCTTCGGCGCCGTCCTCTACCTCTGCGCCGCCCTCGCCTCCCTGCGGATGTCCAGGGAACTCCTGGGGCCCGATACCGGCCTCGTGCCCCAGCGACTCGTTCCGGCCCTCGCCTCCACGGCCCGCGGCCTCGCCGAGGGAGTGCGACACCTCGGCGAACGACGGCCGGCGGCCCGCGCCCTCGCCGCGGTGAGCCTGATGCGCTTCTGTTACGGAGCGCTGCTCGTCACCGTGCTCATGCTCTGCCGCTACGAGTGGAGCTCCACGGAGTCCGAAGGGCTCGGGCTCCTCGGAATCGCGGTCGCCGCCTCGGGCGCGGGCTTCTTCGCGGCGGCCGTGCTCTCCCCCTGGGCTGTGGGACGGCTCGGCCCCTTCGGGTGGATGACGGTGTGCGCGGCGACGGCCGCCGTGCTGGAACCGCTGCTCGGCCTGACCTTCGCCCCCGCTCCGTTCTTCGTCGCCGCCTTCGTCCTCGGGCTCATCACCCAGGGATCCAAGATCGCGACGGACACGGTGGTGCAGACGTCCGTGGACGACGCCTATCGAGGCCGGGTCTTCGCGCTGTACGACGTGCTGTTCAACGTGGCCTTCGTGGCCGCGGCGGGGGTCGCCGCGCTGATGCTGCCACCCGACGGCCGTTCCACCCTGCTGATCGTCCTGGTGGCCGTGATCTACGCGGCAATCGCCCTGGCGTTGCGCGGGGAACGCGCGAAGGGGTGATGTTTCACGTGAAACACCACCCCTCACAGGTCCCGGCGCTGCGATGTTTCACGTGAAACATGGCAGGGCCGGGACGCGGCTCAGCCCTGTGCGGCCCACCACTCCTTGAGCGCGGCGACGGCTTCGTCGTGCTCCATCGGCCCGTTCTCCAGTCGGAGCTCCAGCAGGAACTTGTAGGCCTGACCGATGGCGGGACCGGGACCGATGCTCAGGATCTCCTGGATCTGGTTGCCGTCGAGGTCGGGACGGATCGCGTCGAGCTCCTCCTGCTCCTGGAGCTGGGCGATGCGGTCCTCCAGGCCGTCGTAGGCGCGGGAGAGCGCGCCCGCCTTGCGCTTGTTGCGGGTGGTGCAGTCCGAGCGGGTCAGCTTGTGCAGACGCGAGAGCATCGGCCCGGCGTCACGGACGTAACGGCGCACGGCCGAATCCGTCCACTCGCCGGTCCCGTAGCCGTGGAAGCGGAGATGCAACTCCACGAGCCGCGAGACGTCCTTGATCATCTCGTTGGAGTACTTGAGCGCGGTCATGCGCTTCTTGGTCATCTTCGCGCCCACCACCTCGTGGTGGTGGAAGGAGACCCGGCCGTCCTTCTCGAAACGGCGGGTGCGCGGCTTGCCGATGTCGTGGAGCAGGGCCGCGAGGCGCAGCACCAGGTCGGGGCCGTCCTCCTCCAGGTCGATGGCCTGGTCGAGCACGGTCAGCGAGTGCTCGTAGACGTCCTTGTGGCGATGATGCTCATCGCTCTCCAGGCGGAGTGCGGGCAGCTCGGGAAGCACATGGTCGGCGAGACCGGTGTCCACGAGGAGCCCGAGGCCCTTCCTGGGGTGGGCGGAGAGCAGCAGCTTGTTGAGCTCGTCACGGACCCGTTCGGCGGAGACGATCTCGATCCGGCCGGACATCTCCTTCATCGCCGTGACGACCTCGGGGGCGACCTCGAAGTCCAGCTGGGCGGCGAAGCGCGCGGCCCGCATCATGCGCAGCGGGTCGTCGGAGAAGGACTCCTCCGGCGTACCCGGCGTACGGAGCACCCGGGCGGCGAGGTCCTCAAGACCGCCGTACGGGTCGATGAACTCCTTCTCCGGGAGAGCCACGGCCATGGCGTTGACGGTGAAGTCACGCCGGACGAGGTCCTCGTCGATGGAGTCGCCGTAGGAGACCTCGGGCTTGCGCGAGGTCCGGTCGTACGCCTCCGAGCGGTACGTGGTGACCTCGATCTGGAAGCTCTGAACGACGTCTCCGACGCGGGCCTCCTTCTGGGAGCCCACCGTCCCGAAGGCGATGCCGACCTCCCACACCGCGTCGGCCCACGGACGGACGATCTTCAGTACGTCCTCGGGGCGGGCGTCGGTGGTGAAGTCCAGGTCATTGCCGAGCCGGCCGAGCAACGCGTCCCGGACCGAGCCACCGACCAGCGCGAGGCTGAACCCGGCCTCCCGGAAGCGGCGGGCGAGGTCGTCGGCGACGGGGGACACACGCAGCAGTTCACTGACCGCGCGGCGTTGCACCTGGCTCAGTGCAGTCGGGGTGTCTTCGTTGGCGTTCGGCACAACAGAAAAGGGTACGTGCCCCGGCTCGCGGTGACGTCCTCGTTTTCCCGTGGACAGGACCCTCCGAGCCGCCGGACGGGGCCGGACGAAGATCCACTGGAGCAGTCCCCGGCACTTGCTCCCAGCGTGCCTCGTTACCATGCCTGGACACAGCAACCGGGAACCACCTACACCACTGACACCAGAGACAACGACGAGGACGGGCGAACGCGTGGCCGAGGCGGCAGACATCCAGGGAACCGGTCCCTCACCTGCCCGCCGATGGCTGCGGCGCACGATCACCGTCGCCTTCGGGGCGCCGCTCCTGGCCGGCCTGCTCCAGGCCCCGGCCGCGACCTCCCCGGCGTCCGCCGCCGAGGACGCCACCGGTTCGAAGACCGTCGATGTGTCTCTCGACACGCTGGCGCCGAGCGCGCCCGTCGAGGGGGACACGGTCACCATCACCGGCACGGTGACCAACCGGAGCAAGAAGACCGTCACCGACGCGACCGTGGACCTGCACGTCGGGCCCCGGATGACGAGCCGCAGCGAGATCGACCAGGTCACCAAGCGGACCGGCTTCCGGAACGACAGCGACCCGGCCCCCCTCGACGACGCCCCCACGGTGAAGGTCCCCCGGCTGGGCCCCGGCCTCAGTACGGACTTCTCCCTCTCCGTGCCGGTCTCCGAGCTCGGATTCGACGACGCGGGGGTCTACCAGTTGGGCGTCTCCCTCATGGGCCAGACCTCGGACCGGCGCTACGACCGGGTCCTCGGTATCGAGCGGACCTTCGTGCCGTACCAGCCCGAGGCCACCGAGAAGAAGACCCAGCTCACCTACCTCTGGCCGCTGATCTCCTCCGCCCATGTGTCGGCGGAGACGGCCACCGACGACCAGCAGACCCCGGTGTTCGAGGACGACGCCCTGGCCGCCGAGCTGAAGCCGGGCGGGCGCCTCGACGAGCTGGTCTCGCTGGGCAAGGACCTCCCGGTCACCTGGGTGGTCGACCCGGATCTGCTGGCGTCGGTCGACGCCATGGCGAACGGCTACCGAGTCAAGGACGGCACCCTGCACGTCCCCGGCAAGAACCAGGCCGTCGCCGAGCGGTGGCTGGACTCCCTCGAGAAGGCGATCCAGGGCCACAAGGTCGTCGCCCTTCCCTTCGCCGATCCCGACCTCGCCTCCCTGGCCCACCGCGGCAAGGACGTTCCCGGCTCGCTGGGGCACCTCCAGTCGGCGACCGCCCTCGCCGGGACGACGGTCGAGACCATCCTCCACGTCCAGCCCTCCACCGAGTTCGCCTGGCCCGTCGACGGGGCCGTCGACCCCTCCATCGTGGCGGTGGCGACCTCTGCCGGGGCCGACAAGGTGATCGCCCGCAGCGACAGCGTCCGCGACGACCTCCCCTACACGCCCACGGCTGCCCGCCCCTTCGGCAACGGCAGCACCACGGCGGTGGTCAGCGACGCGCTGCTGTCCACCACCTTCGACGGGGACATGGTCCGCGCGGAGAACTCCACGCTCGCGGTCCAGGAGTTCCTCGCCCAGTCCCTCGCGATCACCCTGGAACAGCCCGAGGACCAGCGCAGCATCGTCGTCGCCCCGCAGCGGATGCCGAGCGTCGCGCAGGCGCAGACCATGGCGACCGCCCTGCGTGGGCTCTCAGGCAAGCGGTGGAGCCAGCCGAGCGACCTCCTGGCCGCCGCCACGGCCAAGCCGGACCCGGACGCCTCCACCGCGGTGCCCCCCGGCTCCCGGTACCCGAAGAAGCTGCGCGACCGGGAGCTGCCCGTCCAGGCCTTCCGTGACATGAAGACCACCCGCGACGAGCTGGACGACTTCAAGGTCATCCTCACCGCCCAGTACCGCGTCGTGCCCCCGTTCAGCAACGCGATCAACCGCGAGATGTCGACCTCGTGGCGCGGGCAGGCCAGAGCCGCCGCGCTCTACCGGATCAACGTCCTGGAGTATCTGCAGACCCTCACCGAGGGGGTCCAGCTGGTCGACAAGTCCGACCTCACGCTCTCCGGCCGCAGCGCGACGATCCCCGTGACCGTCCAGAACAAGCTGCTGCAGGACGTACACCTCGTACTGCGGCTCACCTCCGACAACAAGCACCGGCTGAAGCTGAACGGTGACGGGGTCGCCGAGCAGCCCGTGAAGATCAACGGTGGCCACAGCCAGTCGGTGAAGTTCTCCGCCTCCGCCTATGTCAACGGCCAGGTGCCGATGACGGCGCAGCTCTACACCGACGACGGCACCCCGTACGGGAAGCCGATGACCTTCACCGTCCGGGTCTCCGAGATCACCCCCACGGTGATGCTCGTGATCGCCGGTGGCGTGCTGCTCCTCGTCCTGGCCGGCGTGCGGATGTACAGCCAGCGCAAGCGGGTGGCCGCGCGGAACGCCGAGTCCGAAGCCGCGGAGACGGACACCACTCCGGACGAGACGGATCCGGAGCCTGAGGCGGACACGGCGCCTCAGGAGGCCTCGGCCCCGTCGACGAAGCCCGACGCGGACGAACCCGAGCAGCCGAGTGACCCGACACCGGACACCGGGCCCGAAAGCGGCGACCCGTCGGGCCCGGGTGAGAAAGTGGACCGTTGAGCGATGTCGTGGCCGGTCGGCCGGGGACGATGAGGTGGGGTAACCATGAACGCGCCGTACGACGGTGACCGCGGCCAGGGCGCGGGCGGCACCCAGCCGTCCGGTGGGACGCCCGCGGCGCCCCCCGGCTCCGGCTACCCGCCCGTGCCGCCCCCGCAGCAGGGGGCTCCTGGCCCGCAGGGGCAGGGACACGACCCCTACGCGCAGGACGCCGCCACGCAGAACCCCTACGCCCAGGACCCCTACGTCCAGGACGTCTTCACCCATGACCCGTACCGGGCCCAGGACCTGTCCGCGCAGGACCCGGTGACCGAGGCGCTCTACGACCGCGCCGCGCATCCGCCGCCCCCGCCCGGCCTGTACCAGGAGCCGCAGCCGCTCTACCAGCAGCCGGCCGCGCCCCACCACGCTCCCGACCCCCGGGTGTGGGCGCAGACCCCGGCGCCGGAACCCGAGGGCCCCTCGCGCCACCTGCCGTACGGCGACGACGCGCGCACCGTCCAGTTCACCGGCGTCGACGACCTTGTGACCCGGGCCGGTGAGGAGGAGCCCGAGCCGGACGCCTTCGCGCACCTCTACCGGGACCAGCAGACGCCCGGCCAGGTGCCCCCGCCCGCCCCGGAGCCGGACCCGATGCCCGCCCCCGCACCCAAGAAGTCCGGCCGCGCCTCCGGGCTGCTGAAGTCGAGCGCGGTGATGGCCGCCGGCACCCTGGTCTCCCGGCTCACCGGCTTCGTCCGCAGCCTGGTGATCACCGGCGCGCTCGGCGCCGCCCTGCTCGGTGACACCTTCACCATCGCCTACACCCTGCCGACGATGATCTACATCCTCACCGTCGGCGGCGGCCTCAACTCGGTGTTCGTCCCTCAGCTCGTCCGCTCGATGAAGAACGACGAGGACGGCGGCGAGGCCTATGCCAACCGTCTGCTCACCCTGGTGATGGTGGCGCTCGGCGCGATCGTGGTCCTGGCCGTCTTCGCGGCGCCACTGCTCATCCGGCTGATGTCGAACACCATCGCCGACGACGCCGCGGCCAACAGCGTGGCCGTGACCTTCGCCCGCTACTGCCTGCCCACGATCTTCTTCATGGGTGTGCACGTGGTGATGGGTCAGATCCTCAACGCCCGGGGCAAGTTCGGCGCGATGATGTGGACCCCGGTCCTCAACAACATCGTCATGATCGTCACCTTCGGCCTGTTCATCTGGGTCTACGGCACCTCCGCCGAGTCGCACATGGGTGTGCAGACCATCCCGGACGAAGGCATCCGGCTGCTCGGCATCGGCACCCTGCTCGGCCTCGTCGTCCAGGCCCTGGCGATGATCCCGTACCTGCGTGAGACGGGCTTCCGCTTCCGCCCCCGCTTCGACTGGAAGGGCCACGGGCTCAGCAAGACGGTCAAGCTCGCCAAGTGGACCGTTCTCTTCGTCCTCGCCAACCAGGCGGGTGTCCTGGTCGTCACCCAGCTCGCCACGGCCGCCGGTGAGGAGTCCGGGAGGAACGGTGCCGGCTTCCTCGCCTACTCCAACGCCCAGTTGATCTGGGGCATGCCGCAGGCCATCATCACGGTCTCCGTGATGGCCGCACTGCTGCCGCGGATCTCCCGCGCCGCCCACGACAACGACCCCGGCGCCGTCCGGGACGACATCTCGCAGGGCCTGCGCAACTCGGCCGTCGCGATCGTCCCCGTCTCCTTCGCCTTCCTCGCGCTCGGCGTCCCGATGTGCACCCTGCTCTACGCGTCCAGCGGCGTCGAGGCCGCCCAGGGCATGGGCTTCATCCTGATGGCCTTCGGCCTCGGACTGATCCCCTACTCCGTCCAGTACGTCGTGCTGCGCGGCTTCTACGCCTACGAGGACACCCGGACGCCCTTCTACAACACGGTCATCGTCGCCGCCGTCAACGCGGCCGCCTCGGCGATCTGTTACGTCGTCCTGCCCGCCCAGTGGGCCGTCGTCGGCATGGCCGGCTCGTACGGTCTCGCCTACGCCGTCGGTGTCGGCATCGCGTGGCGCCGCCTCCGCAAGCTGCTGGGAGGCGACCTGGACGGCACCCACGTGATGCGGACCTACGCCCGCCTCTGCATGGCCTCCGTGCCCGCAGCGATCGTCTCCGGCGCCGTCGGTTTCGGCCTGCTGAAGCTCCTCGGCGAAGGCGCGTTGGGCTCGCTCGTCGCCCTGCTCGTCGGCGGAGCAGTACTCCTCGGTGTCTTCTTCGTGGCGGCCAAGCGCATGCGGATCGCCGAGCTGAACACCCTGGTCGGGATGGTGCGCGGACGCCTGGGACGCTGAACCGACGGGTCCCGCACAACCATCGGGGGGAGCCGCGTGTCGTGCATAGCGTCCGACTGTGGGCACAATTGGCTTGGCTGTTGGATGTGGCGCAACGGATGGGGAGGCAGGGAACGACGGTGGCGGAACGTAGCACGGCTGCCGTCGACGTGGCCGACAACAGCGGTGACGACCCGCTGACCGCCAAGGCGGATACGGCCGCGACCGACGGGGTGGCGGACAAGCAGAAGACGGCGGAACAGCCCGCCGAGGCCACGGACAAGAAGGCGGTCGAACGACAGAGCGGCGAACAGCCCTCCATCGCGGCTCCGGAACTGCACAGCGGCCACAAACTGGCCCGGCGCTACCGGCTGGAGGAGTGCGTCACTCGTCTGGACGGCTTCAGCAGCTGGCGTGCCGTCGACGAAAAACTACGGCGTGCCGTCGGGGTCCACCTGCTGCCCGCCGACCACCCCAGGGCCCGCTCGGTCCTGGCCGCGGCCCGCTCCTCGGCCCTCCTCGGCGACCCTCGCTTCGTGCAGGTCCTCGACGCCGTCGAGGAGAACGACCTGGTCTACGTCGTGCACGAGTGGCTGCCGGACTCCACCGAGCTGACCGCGCTGCTCGCGGCCGGCCCGCTGGAGCCCCACGACGCCTACCAGCTCGTCAGCCAGGTCTCCCAGGCCATGGCCGCCGCCCACCGCGAAGGCCTCGCCCACCTCCGGCTCACGCCGAGCGCCGTCCTGCGCAGTTCCACCGGCCAGTACCGGATCCGCGGCCTGGCCGTGAACGCCGCCCTGCGCGGCATCACCGCCGAGCGCCCGCAGCGCAGCGACACCGAGGCCATCGGGGCGCTCCTGTACGCCGCCCTCACCCAGCGCTGGCCGTACGACAGCGACGCCTACGGGCTCTCCGGCCTGCCCAAGGGCGTCGGTCTGCTCCCGCCCGACCAGGTCCGCGCCGGCGTCCACCGGGGCCTCTCCGAGATCGCCATGCGCGCCCTGGCCAACGACGGGGCCACCGCCTCGCGCCAGGAGCCGCCCTGCACGACCCCGGACGAGCTGGCCAAGGCCGTCGCAGCGATGCCTCGGGTGAAGCCGCCCGAGCCGGATTTCGCCCCTCCGCCCGAGTACCAGCGCACGACGTACCAGCAGGGCACCTACGGGCGTCCCCAGGTGCGCCCGCCGGTCACCCAGCCGGTGGTCATCCCGCCGCCCCCGCTGCAGAGTCGCACCGGCAAGGCGCTGAAGTGGGCCGTCTCGGCCCTGCTGATCGCCGCCCTGGGCCTCGGCAGCTGGCAGATCGCGGACCGGCTCCTGGGCCAGGACAACGCGCCCAAGCCCCCGAACACGTCTCCGACGATCGACGACGAGAAGCCCGAGCCGCCCAAGCCGCTCGCGATCGAGTCCGCCGAGGAGTACGCACCCGACGGGCTGCCGCAGAACGCCTCGGCTGTCGGCAACACGTACGACAGCGACAGTGCCTCGTACTGGCGCACCAAGACCTTCGTCGGCGGCCCCGTCCTGGCCCCGT
This sequence comes from Streptomyces sp. NBC_00250, assembly GCF_036192275.1. Taxonomy (NCBI): domain Bacteria; kingdom Bacillati; phylum Actinomycetota; class Actinomycetes; order Kitasatosporales; family Streptomycetaceae; genus Streptomyces; species Streptomyces sp. NBC_00250. The sequence goes on from NZ_CP108088.1 coordinate 4,677,333, forward strand.
ACAAGCAGGGCGTAGGGATCGTCTATGACCTCGGGAGCGAACAGAACGTCTCGTCCGCTTCCATAGAGCTCCGCTACAACGGCCCGCACACCACGGTCACCCTGTACGCGGCGGACTCGCTGTCGCCGTCCGGCACCCCGGACACCATGAAGAAGATCGCCACCGTCGAGACCTCGGACTCGACGGCGAAGCCGGAGACCGAGACACCGGTCAAGACCCGCTACGTACTCCTCTGGATGACGTCCGTGCCGTACTCCAGCGGTGACGAATACTTCGGAGCCGGCTACAAGCAGGCCATCACGAACCTGTCGTTCAAGGGGACCACCCCCTGACACCGCACGTCCCACCGATGAGCGCCGAGCCCAGCTCGGCGCTCATTTACTTCCGGGCACGGACCGGATTGAATGCCTGCACGGCTGCCGAGCAAGGAGGGGAACCGTGGCACCAGCGGCTGACGATCCCCGGACGGCGACGGACGACGACCTTCTGGCCCGCCATGTCGCCGGCGATCCCGACGCCTTCGGTGAGCTCGTACGGCGACACCGCGACCGGCTCTGGGCGGTGGCCCTGCGGACCCTGGGGGACCGCGAGGAAGCCGCTGACGCCGTCCAGGACGCCCTCATCTCCGCCTTCCGGTCCGCCCACACCTTCCGCGGCCAGTCGGCCGTCACAACGTGGCTCCACCGCATCACGGTGAACGCCTGCATCGACCGCGCCCGGAAGACCGCCTCCCGCAGGACCTCGTCCATCGACGACACCGCCCGGTTCGAGCAGCTCCTCGAACCCCACGAGTCGGCCGAGGCCCCCGCCGAGCGCCAGGACCTCCACCGGGAGCTGCTGGCCGTGCTCGCCACACTGCCCTCGGAGCAGCGCGCCGCCCTCGTCCTGGTCGACATGCAGGGATACCCGGTCGCCGAGGCGGCCCGTATCCTCGGCGTTCCCACCGGCACCGTGAAGAGCCGCTGCGCGCGCGGGCGGGCACGACTGCTTCCGATGGTCACTCATCTGCGCGCCGACACTGTGGGTAACGAGCCCCCCGATGGGGGAAGGAACCGGACGCCGGGGACATCCGTCCCACCGGTGCCGGGGCCGACGGATACCGGACCGACTGATCCAGCTGCTGTGAAGGGCGGAGGTGGGCGCACGTGACTTCCACGGCCGGCAGGGCCAACACCACACAGCACCCGGACGTCTCGGAGATCTCCGATCTGACCGAGGGGCTGCTCTCACCGACCCGCTCGGCCGCCGTCCGTCGGCATCTCGACAGCTGTCCCCTCTGCGCGGACGTACGTTCCTCCCTGGAGGAGATCCGTGGCCTGCTCGGAACCCTTCCCGGGCCGCCCCGCATGCCCGCGGAGATCGCCGGACGGATCGATGCCGCCCTCGCCGCCGAAGCGCTCCTCAACGCCACCACGCCGGAGAGCGACACCGCTGTTTCACGTGAAACATCGCGCACCACGGCCGAGACGGTTCCCGCTGCCCCTCCCCGTCCGGTCACGGCCCGCGCTGCGGACCGGCCTGCCGGTCGCTCCGGCGCCACCGGCCCCGGCCGGGCCGGGAAGCCCCGCCGCCGGCGTATCGCCCTGCTCTCGACGCTCGGCGCCGCCTTCGGAGCCGTGGTCCTCGGAACGAGCCTGTATCTCAGCCAGACGGGCAGTGTGACCGCCGGAGGGGAGGCGGGGGACACCAAGAAGGCCGACACCGCCGCCGGGGCGGCCCTGAGCCCCTTCTCCGGCTCTCCGGTCGAGGACCGGGTCCACGCGCTCCTGGCCGAGGGCGACACGGCCCAGACTCCCCGTGGCATCGCACCGGAATCCATGTCCACCGAGGCCGAGACCACGGCCCCCGAGCGGAACAGGGACTCCACGGTCCCCGGCTGCGTCCTCGCGGGCACCGGTCGCTCCGACGCGGTGCTGGAGCACGAGCGCGGTGAGTACCGGGGATCGCCCGCCTATCTGCTGGTCCTCCCCGACCCCGCGGACAGCAGCCGGGTCCAGGCCTATGTGCTCGACGCCTCCTGCGCGGACCGCACCACCGGCAGCGGAAGCCCGGCAGCCGATCTCCTGTTCAGCGAGACATACCCGCGCTCCTGATCTCTCTCCCCGTCCGGCCACGGTGCCGCGCGGCGGTCTCGGGAATGTACGCCCCTTAGGATCCGTTGGGTGGGGTGAGAGTGACCGAGACGACCGCCCCCGTAGGCAGTGGCAGTCTGCAGAGACGAGGAAGAAACCCGTGAGCGACGTCCGTAACGTGATCATTATCGGCTCGGGGCCCGCGGGTTACACCGCTGCGCTCTACACCGCCCGAGCGTCGCTGAACCCCCTGGTCTTCGAAGGTGCCGTCACCGCCGGTGGCGCACTGATGAACACGACCGAGGTCGAGAACTTCCCCGGCTTCCGTGACGGCATCATGGGCCCGGACCTGATGGACAACATGCGGGCCCAGGCCGAGCGCTTCGGCGCCGAGCTCGTCCCCGACGACGTCATCGCCGTGGACCTGACCGGTGACATCAAGACCGTCACCGACACCGCCGGCACCGTGCACCGCGCCAAGGCCGTCATCGTCACCACCGGCTCCCAGCACCGCAAGCTCGGCCTCCCGAACGAGGACACGCTCTCCGGCCGCGGTGTCTCCTGGTGCGCCACCTGCGACGGGTTCTTCTTCAAGGACCAGGACATCGCCGTCGTCGGCGGCGGCGACACCGCGATCGAGGAGGCCACCTTCCTCTCGCGCTTCGCCAAGTCGGTCACGATCGTCCACCGCCGTGACAGCCTGCGTGCCTCCAAGGCCATGCAGGAGCGCGCCTTCGCCGACCCGAAGATCTCCTTCGCCTGGGACAGCGAGGTCACCGAGATCCACGGTGAGCAGAAGCTCAGCGGCCTGACCCTGCGCGACACGAAGACCGGCGAGACCCGCGCCCTGCCCGTCACCGGCCTCTTCATCGCCGTGGGCCACGACCCGCGGACCGAGCTCTTCAAGGGCCAGCTGGACCTCGACGAGGAGGGCTACCTCAAGGTGGCCGCCCCGTCGACGCGCACCAACGTCACCGGTGTCTTCGGCGCCGGCGACGTCGTCGACCACACCTACCGTCAGGCCATTACGGCCGCCGGCACCGGCTGCTCCGCCGCCCTGGACGCCGAGCGCTTCCTGGCCGCCCTCGCCGACAGCGAGAAGCTGGCCGAGACCCCCGCGGTCTGACCCCCGTCTCTCCTCACCCACACCCCGCGAGATCAAGGAGGCCGCTGTGGCCCTGAAGACTGTGACCGACGCTTCCTTCGAAGAGGACGTCCTCAAGAGCGACAAGCCCGTCCTGGTGGACTTCTGGGCCGAGTGGTGCGGCCCGTGCCGCCAGATCGCCCCGTCGCTGGAGGCCATTGCCGCCGAGCACGGCGAGATCGAGATCGTGAAGCTCAACATCGACCAGAACCCGGCCACGGCCGCCAAGTACGGCGTCATGTCCATCCCGACGCTGAACGTCTACCAGGGTGGCGAGGTCGTGAAGACGATCGTCGGCGCCAAGCCGAAGGCCGCCATCCTGCGCGACCTCGCGGACTTCGTCGCGCCGACCAAGGCCTGATGCTCTCCTTCTGTTTCACGTGAAACAGAGCAGCGTTTCACGTGAAACAGCAACGGCCCGCCCCTTCCGGGGGCGGGCCGTTCTCGTGTCCCGACGCCTAGAGCGGTCTGAGCACGGGTTCCTTCTGCACGGCCCCGAGCAGTCGATCAAGCGCCATCTCGACGTCCTCCTTCCAGGAGAGCGTCGTCCGGAGCTCCAGCCGCAGTCTCGGAAAGGCCGGGTGCGGCCGCACCGTCTTGAATCCCACCGCCAGCAGGTGATCGGCCGGCAGTACACAGGCCGGCTCCTTCCACCGGGCGTCGCCGAACGCCTCGATGGCCTTGAAGCCCCGCCGCAGCAGATCCTTGGCCACGGTCTGTACGACCATCCGGCCGAGCCCCTGGCCCTGGTAACCGGGCATGATCCAGGCCGTCATCAACTGCGCGGCATCGGCCGCCACAGGACTCGTCGGGAAGGCCGTGGAGCGCGGCACATAGGCCGGGGGAGCGTAGAGGACATAGCCGACCGGCACCTCGTCGACGTAGACCACCCGGCCGCAGGAGCCCCACTCCAGGAGAACGCCCGAGATCCAGGCTTCCTTCTCCAGCTCCGGACGCCCCGCCTTCGCCGCGGCTTCTCCACTGACCGGGTCCAGCTCCCAGAACACACAGGAGCGACACCGCTTGGGCAGGTCCGGAAGATTGTCCAGCGTGAGCGGTACGAGCCGACGCCCCACGGCCCTCCTCATTCCCTCGCCATCGAGCACGGATACGCCATTCGAATCGTATCGATCGGGCGATCCGGACGACACCGCTCACAGGCAAAGGGCGGGCCGCGTTCCGGCGAAGACCGGAGCGCGACCCGCCCTCGGCGGCCTCACACAGTGGAAGGCGTCAGCCCTCCGCACCCTTCTCGGTGCTCTTCTGGTCCATGACCCGTCCCTCACCGGGAGCCAGGGTTGCCAGGATCCGGTCCAGATCCTCCACCGAGGCGAACTCGACGACGATCTTGCCCTTCTTCTGACCCAGGTCGACCTTCACCCGGGTCTCGAAGCGGTCCGAGAGACGGGAGGCCAGATCCGTGAGCGCGGGCGAGACCCGGCCACCGGCGCGCGGCTTCGTCGGCTTGACCGTACCGGCGGGCTCCTCGGAGCCCATGAGGCTCACGATCTCCTCGACGGTACGCACCGAGAGGCCTTCGGAGACGATCCGGTACGCCAGCTTGTCCTGGGACTCCGGGTCCTCCACACCGAGCAGCGCCCGCGCGTGGCCGGCGGAGAGCACTCCGGCGGCCACCCGGCGCTGCACCGGAGGGGAGAGCCGCAGCAGTCGCAGCGTGTTGGAGATCTGCGGGCGCGAGCGCCCGATCCGCTCCGCGAGCTGGTCATGGGTGCAGCCGAAGTCCTTGAGCAGCTGCTCGTAGGCGTGAGCCTCTTCGATCGCGTTCAGCTGGGCACGGTGAAGGTTCTCCAGGAGGGCGTCCAGGAGCATCTTCTCGTCATCGGTGTCCCGGACGATCGCAGGGATCCGCTCAAGACCCGCCTCCTTGGAGGCCCGCAGGCGCCGCTCGCCCATGACGAGCTCGTAGCCCTCGGCGTCGAGCTTGCGCACGACCACGGGCTGGAGGAGACCGACCTCCTTGATGGAGACGACGAGCTCCGCCAGGGCGTCCTCGTCGAAGACCTCACGCGGCTGGTGCCGGTTGGGAACGATGGCGTCGAGCGGAAGTTCGGTGAAGTAGGCCCCCGCCGGGGGCTCCGGCCGGACCACCGGCTCGGCTTCGTTCCATGCCCGCGTCGACTCCGGGGACTGCGCGCTCTGCGGGAGCGTCGCCAGCTTCGCGGCGGCCACCCCTCGGTCCGAGGTCAGCACAGGGGCCGCGCCGGGGGAGGCCATGCCTGCCCCCGCGCCGGCGGCCGGCGTCTGCCGTTCCTGGGGAGCAGCGGGGATCAGCGCACCGAGCCCACGCCCCAATCCCCTACGTCGCTCACTCACTGGATCCCCTCCGACATGCTGCGCTGGTGGTTCTGGTGCCCTACATGGGCGTGCTGCGGGTCGTAGTGCACGGCCGCCCCCCGCAGGGCGATCTCACGAGCCGCTTCGAGATACGACAGGGCGCCACTGGAGCCCGGGTCGTAGGTGAGGACCGTCTGACCGTAGCTCGGGGCTTCAGAAATACGGACGGACCTCGGGATGCTGGTACGCAGCACCTCTTCCGCGAAGTGGGTGCGCACCTCGTCGGCGACCTGCGAGGCGAGCCTCGTCCGGCCGTCGTACATGGTGAGCAGGATCGTCGAGACATGGAGCACGGGGTTGAGATGCCCCCGCACCAGCTCGACGTTCCGCAGGAGCTGCCCGAGCCCCTCCAGCGCGTAGTACTCGCACTGGATCGGGATCAGCACCTCGGCTCCGGCCACCATGGCGTTGACCGTGAGGAGACCGAGCGAGGGCGGGCAGTCGATCAGGATGTAGTCGAGCGGCTGCTCGTAGGCCTGGATCGCCCGCTGCAGGCGGCTCTCACGGGCCACCAGCGAGACCAGCTCGATCTCCGCGCCGGCCAGGTCGATGGTGGCGGGGGCGCAGAAGAGGCCCTCGACATCCATGACCGGCTGCACCACTTCGGAGAGCGGCCTGCTGTCCACGAGGACGTCGTAGATCGAGGGGACCTCGGCATGGTGGTCGATACCGAGTGCCGTGGAGGCGTTGCCCTGGGGGTCCAGGTCGATGACGAGGACCCGGGCACCGTGCAGGGCGAGGGACGCGGCAAGGTTGACCGTCGTGGTCGTCTTGCCGACGCCGCCCTTCTGATTGGCGACCACCATCACGCGAGTCTGGGCCGGGCGGGGAAGTCCCTCACCGGCACGACCCAAGGCCTCTACTGCCAGCTGGGCAGCACGACCAATGGGGGTGTCGTCCATCGGGGGCGGTGTTTCACGTGAAACATCCTCCCCCACCGATTCGGTTCGGGGACCGGGGACCGGATCGGTCATCGGTCCCGCGATGTTGGCGTCGGACCGCAAGGATTCACTCTCCTCGGCTTCAGGCTCGCGATGGGGAGAGCCTGCCATGCTTTCGGGGTCGCGAACCAGCGAGGCCGGGGGTTCTGTGGGTGAATCCACCTCTGTGGACATCTCCGTAACCCTCGCGGGTGGGTTCACGCGGGGTCGACGGTCCCGGGGCGTGGCAGCCGCGCGACCGCGGCTGATGATCCCCTGCAGCAGTGAGCGACGTTTCACGTGAAACACCATGCCCCTGCTGCCCGGCCGGGACCGTTCGACACTCCGAAATGGTACGTATGCGACGCTCAGCGGCGTCGACGGGTCTTGCTCGTCCGGGCCGCCTTGGCTCGCTTGGCCGCGAACCGCACACCACCCGGGCTCTCGCCGACCTCCACCCGGACGACGGTGGACAGCGGATCGACGATCCCCTCGCCCACCTGCAGCACCGAGGTCGCCACCACACCGAGACGGGAGAGCGCGGCGCGAGCACCGGTGATCTCCTCCTCCGCGGTGTCGCCCTTGAGCGCCAGCATCTCCCCGTACGGACGCAGCAGGGGGACTCCCCAGCCGGCCAGCCGGTCGAGGGGCGCCACCGCGCGAGCGGTCACCACATGCACCGGCGTGATCTTGCCGAGCATCTCCTCGGCACGTCCTCGGACCACGGTCACATGGTCGAGCCCGAGCAGCTCGACGACCTCCTGAAGGAAGTTCGTCCGGCGAAGAAGCGGCTCGAGAAGCGTGATCTTCAGGTCGGGCCGGACCAGCGCCAGGGGGATGCCGGGAAGACCGGCGCCCGAGCCCACGTCGCAGACGGTGACGCCCTCGGGGACGACCTCCGAGAGCACGGCGCAGTTCAGCAGGTGGCGCTCCCACAGTCGCGGGACCTCACGCGGGCCGATCAGACCGCGCTTCACACCCGCGTCCGCGAGGAGCTCCGCGTACCGCACGGCCTCCGGGAAGTACTCACCGAAGACTGTCCGCGCCTGCTCCGGAGCCTCGGGGAGCACCGCTTCCTCCGTCACGGGAACCGTCCTTCCGTACCGCACGCATCGCGTGCGAGCGCACTGTGGTGGCTGACTATCAGGCTGACAAAGATCGGCCCCGCCTGCGAACAGACGGGGCCGACACTACGTGAGGCTTCAGGCCGGGAGCACAACGACGAAGCGCTGCGGCTCCTCGCCCTCGGACTCGCTGCGCAGACCGGCGGCGGCGATCGCGTCGTGCACGACCTTGCGCTCGAACGGCGTCATCGGGTCCAGCTTGACCGGCTGGCCGGTGGACTTCACCTCGACTGCGGCCTTGGCACCCAGCTCGGCGAGCTCGGCGCGCTTCTTGGCACGGAAACCGGCGATGTCGAGCATCAGGCGACTGCGGTCACCGGTCTCGCGGTGCACGGCCAGCCGGGTCAGCTCCTGGAGTGCCTCCAGGACCTCACCGTCGCGGCCCACGAGCTTCTGCAGCTCACGGGCAGAGTCGCTGATGATCGAGACCGCGGCCCGGTCCGCCTCGACGTCCATGTCGATGTCGCCGTCGAGGTCGGCGATGTCGAGCAGACCCTCGAGGTAGTCGGCCGCGATCTCACCCTCCTGCTCCAGGCGGGTCAGGGTGTCGCCACCCTCGGCGGCGGCGGAGGTGGTGCCTTCCGTCACGGATGGACTCCTTCTTGCTTCGGCGAGGCTTACTTCTTGGAGGACGGGTGCTTGGGCCGCTGCTGGCCCTTGCGCTGGCCGGACTTGCCCTGGCGGGAGCCTCCGGAGTTGGCGCGGCTCGGACGCGCGGGCTTGTCGCCCTCTGCCTCGTCCTTCGGCTCATCCTTGGCGGCGGCCTTGGCCGGACCCTGGGGCTTCTTCTCGAGCGAGGTGGTCGGCGCCTCTTCGGCGGCCGGCTCGGAAGCTTCCTCGGTGTCCTTCGCCATGGCGTGCTGAGCGGCGGACTGGCGCTGGGCCTTGGTCTGGCGCTTGGGCTGCTGGCGCTTGGCGGCGGGACCGCCCTCGGCCTCGGCCACGATCGTGTCGCTCTTGATCACGGTGCCGTCGGCCTGGGCGGCGAAGCCGGCCTTGCTCAGACCCGCGAAGAAGCGGCGCTCGTTGTCGTTGCGGTCGCTGCCCTTGGCGACGATCACCTTGACGATGTTCTTCCGGCGACGGCCGCGGACCTCGCCGTGCTGCGTGACGCTCTTCAGCAGGCGCTGGAGGTAGGAGTCCTGAGCCTTGCTGCCCGGGGTCGGGTTCTGGTTGATCACGTACATCTGCTGGCCCATCGTCCACACGTTGGTGGTCAGCCAGTAGACGAGGACACCGACGGGGAAGTTGACGCCCATGACGGCGAAGATGACCGGGAAGATGTACATGAGCATCTTCTGCTGCTGCATGTACGGGGTCTTCACGGAGAGGTCGACGTTCTTCATCATCAGCTGGCGCTGCGTGAAGAACTGCGAGGCCGACATCATGACGATCATGATCGCGGTGACGATGCGGACCGAGGTCAGCGAGGCGTCGAGAGCGGCGACCTCAGCGGCGGTGTCCGTGAACTTCGACGCCAGCGGGGCGCCGAAGATGTGCGCCTGACGGGCACTGGCCAGCAGCGGGCCGTCGATGACGCCGATTTCCTTGCCCGAGGCGATGCTGGAGAGCACGTGGTACAGGGCGAAGAAGAACGGCGACTGGGCAAGGATGGGAAGGCACGAGGAAAGCGGGTTGGTACCCGTCTCCTTGTACAGCTTCATCATCTCTTCGGACTGACGCTGCTTGTCGCTCTTGAAGCGCTCCTGGATCGCCTTCATCTTCGGCTGGAGCGCCTGCATGTTCCGCGTCGACTTGATCTGCTTGACGAACAGCGGGATCAGACAGATACGGATCAGCACCACAAGGGACACGATCGACAAGCCCCAGGCCCAGCCGGTGTCAGGGCCGAAGATCGCCCCGTACACCTTGTGGAACTGGACGATGACCCAGGAAACAGGCCAGGTGATGAAGCTGAACAGACTGGCAATCGTGTCCACTAATCAGGCTCCTTGAGCATTGGGCGAGGTCTCTGCGGCCGGGCTCGTCTCGGCGGTGGACCCGCCCTTGTCGCCGCGCAGCGCGTTCCTCAGCATTTCGTGCCAGCGGGGGCGCTTACGCGCGGGGACATGGTCCACGCCGCCGGGCGACCACGGGTTGCACCGCAGGATGCGCCAGGCGGTCAGAGCAGTGCCCTTGATCGCGCCATGCCGGTCGATGGCCGTGAATCCGTAGTGGGAACACGACGGGTAGTACCGGCAGACGGGCCCCAGAAGAGGGCTGATCGTCCACTGGTACAGCTTGATGAGAGCCAGCAGCGGGTACTTCATCGCGTGCCCCCTCCCAGCAGCCGCTGGAGGGCGGCGTCCAGGTCTCGGGCCAGCTGTGCGTGGTCGGCGTCACCGGCTCCGGGCAACGCCCGTACGACCACCAGGCTACCGGGGGGCAGCTCGGTGAGGCGGTCGCGGACGAGATGGCGCAGACGTCGCTTCACCTTGTTGCGTACGACCGCAACGCCCACAGCCTTGCTCACGACGAAACCCGCACGCGTCGGGGGAGCGCTCTCCCCAGGCGCGTGCGGGTTCGTTGCACCGCTGCGTAGGTGGACGACGAGGAGCGGGCGACCGGCCCGGCGCCCTCGGCGTACCGCGGTTGCGAAGTCCTCGCGCCGCCTCAGCCGATTCTCGGTAGGCAGCACGTCATGACCTGTTAAGCAGATCAGGCGGACAGCTCAGAGCGACCCTTGGAACGGCGGTTCGCAAGGATGGCTCGGCCGGCACGCGTACGCATCCGCAGGCGGAAGCCGTGGGTCTTGGCGCGACGACGGTTGTTCGGCTGGAAGGTGCGCTTGCTCACTCGGGGGCTCCAGAAATGATTCGTAGATGGCGGGACATCGCCTGGCTGTCACCGTGCGCCCACGAGTAGCTCGCAATACGCCCGAGTGCACCGCTACACGTTCAAAACCGTGATCTTTGCCCATCGGAGGCAGGCGGCAGCAGCCATCGACAACTCGACCTGGTCACGGTACGCGCGGCTACGCCATCCGGTCAAACCGACCTGTCGCCACCCCCCATTGTGCACAGGCTGTGGACAACAACTTGAACCACGTCAGCCGCCCCGACTACCGTGGACGGACTCCACAATCTTTTCCGTTCTGTCCTTACTGTCCTCACGGGTCCTGTCCTCACGGACATCGACCCACCGTCCCCGAGAACCACACCATCGTGGGACCTGCGAGAAAGCGTGCCCTGTGGCTGACGTACCTGCTGATCTTGCCGCAGTGTGGCCACGCGTCCTCGAGCATCTCCTCGCCGAGGGTCAGCAAGGGATCGAGCCCAAGGACAAGCAGTGGATCGAGCGCTGCCAGCCCCTGGCCCTGGTCGCCGACACGGCACTTCTCGCCGTGCCCAACGAATGGGGCAAGCGCGTCCTGGAGGGCCGGCTCGCCCCGCTGATCAGCGAGACCCTCAGCCGTGAGTGCGGCCGCCCGATCCGGATCGCGATCACCGTCGACGACTCCGTCGGCGAGCCGACTCCGCCGGCGCCCCCGGTGCAGCAGTCCCAGCAGCCCCGCTACGACGAGCGCCAGCAGCCCGAGCCGTACGAGAAGTACGACGGCTACGGCCACCGGCCGATGCCCGACGACGGGCTGCCCACGGCCCGCCCGGCCTACCCGGACTACTCGCAGCAGCGCCCGGACCCGGGCGCCTGGCCGCGCACCCAGGAGGACCTTTCCTGGCAGCAGCCCCGGCTGGGCGGCTACCAGGAGCGGGCCCCGTACACCGGCCCCGAGCAGTCCCGGCAGTCGCGCTACGACGAGCCGCCCCGCGGCTACGAGCAGCAGCGGCCCGAGCGCGCCGAGCTGCCCGACCCGCAGAACCACGGTGCCCGTCCCGGTCCCCGGCCGGGCGGTCCCGTGGGTGTCCCGGGTGGCGGCCACGGCGCCTCCTCCGGGCAGGGCTCCGGCGCTCCCGGCGAGCAGCACGCGCGGCTGAACCCCAAGTACCTCTTCGACACCTTCGTCATCGGTTCCTCGAACCGCTTCGCGCACGCGGCGGCGGTCGCGGTGGCCGAGGCGCCGGCGAAGGCGTACAACCCGCTCTTCATCTACGGGGAGTCGGGGCTCGGCAAGACCCATCTGCTGCACGCGATCGGGCACTACGCGCGGAGCCTCTACCCGGGCACGCGCGTGCGGTACGTGAGCTCCGAGGAGTTCACGAACGAGTTCATCAACTCGATCCGCGACGGCAAGGGCGATGCCTTCCGCAAGCGCTACCGCGATGTGGACATCCTGCTCGTCGACGACATCCAGTTCCTCGCGAGCAAGGAGTCGACGCAGGAGGAGTTCTTCCACACCTTCAACACCCTGCACAACGCGAACAAGCAGATCGTGCTCTCCTCGGACCGGCCGCCCAAGCAGCTGGTGACCCTGGAGGACCGGCTCCGCAACCGCTTCGAGTGGGGCCTCACCACCGATGTGCAGCCGCCCGAGCTGGAGACGCGGATCGCGATCCTCCGCAAGAAGGCGGTGCAGGAGCAGCTCAACGCCCCGCCGGAGGTGCTGGAGTTCATCGCGTCCCGGATCTCGCGGAACATCCGCGAGCTGGAGGGCGCGCTGATCCGGGTGACGGCCTTCGCGAGCCTCAATCGGCAGCCGGTGGACCTCGGGCTCACCGAGATCGTCCTGAAGGACCTGATCCCGGGCGGCGAGGACTCGTCTCCGGAGATCACGGCGCCGGCGATCATGGCGGCGACGGCCGACTACTTCGGTCTGACGGTGGAGGACCTCTGCGGATCCTCGCGCAGCCGCGTCCTGGTGACGGCCCGGCAGATCGCCATGTATCTGTGCCGCGAGCTCACGGATCTGTCGCTGCCGAAGATCGGCGCGCAGTTCGGCGGCCGTGACCATACGACGGTGATGCACGCGGACCGCAAGATCCGGGCCCTGATGGCGGAGCGGCGCTCCATCTACAACCAGGTCACCGAGCTCACCAACCGCATCAAGAACGGCTGACCGCCGGCTGACATCCGGCCGGCGGACGGCCGCAGCCGACCCCTGCAAGGGCGTTCCGGGACATCTCCCGGGGCGCCCTTCGGCGTTCCCCGGGACTTCGCGGGGGCCTCCTGAGGCCCTCCTGGGCTCTGCTGGGGCTCTGCTGACGTTCCCCTGAAGCCGTCGTAAGGCCGTCCACAGGACGTTCCAGAGCCCTTCCCGGACCCTCCAGAAGGGGTCGGAGAACCCTCCCGAAGCCCTCCCGGTGCCCTCCCGCGGCGCTCGCGACCGCCGCCCGGGACCTCGTCCGGGGGACGAGCTGTTCGATTACTCCGTTCCGGTGGCGGGTTCTCCACAGATTGGGGGATGATCTCCCGTCCACAGGGTGGGGACTGTCGAGTTATCCGGATCGTGTCCACAGGCGGGACTGCTGACAGATCATCACCCCAGGTCAGCCCCTTGTGGAATTGTTGGTAAAAGATCTCCACAGGCTGTGGACAAAACTTTCGTCCACAGGGGGTCCCGAAGGTTGTCCACCGGCTGCCCACAGGGCGGGCTTCGTTGCCCACAGCTTCTCCACACCCCTGTCCACTGTTCGGCAACGAATCGCCCCCTCTCACCGCGTCGAGTGAAAGCCGTCACACCAAGGGGGACGGTTGGGCTGTGGGGAACGTGGGTAAAGCTGGGGACAGCGCTGGGGAGAACTCCCCATGGCCTGTGCATCGGGTGTGCAGAACTTTTGGGTGTCCACAGAGAACCCCAGTTGTCCACCGGCTCCACCCACAGGCGCAGTGGACAAAAAACCGGGCCTGACCTGCGAAAACGACGTTATCCACCGTTTCCACAGGCCCTACTACTACTCCCACATAGAGTTAGCCCGGAATTCGCTTCGAAGTGGGACCTGTGCACAACTCGGCGCCGGAGCTCCGACGCGCTCTTGTCGCGACTTGACCCCGAGCAGCACCGAGTGTCCGCGGCGTACGTCAGACTGGTTCCCGCAGTCGACGAAGAGCCAGCAACAAGCAGGAGGCGGTTCCGGTGAAGATCCGGGTGGAGCGCGACGTACTTGCCGAGGCGGTGGCCTGGGTGGCCCGCAGCCTCCCGGCCCGTCCGCCGGCCCCCGTGCTCGCTGGCCTTCTGCTGAAGGCCGAGGACGGCGCGCTGAGCTTCTCGAGCTTCGACTACGAGGTCTCGGCCCGTGTCTCCGTCGAGGCGGAGGTCGAGGAGGACGGCACCGTCCTGGTCTCCGGCCGGCTGCTCGCCGACATCTGCCGCGCCCTCCCCAACCGACCGGTGGAGATTTCCACAGACGGTGTACGGGCGACCGTGGTCTGCGGCTCCTCCCGCTTCACCCTCCACACCCTGCCTGTGGAGGAGTACCCGGCGCTGCCGGAGATGCCCACCGCGACCGGCACCGTCCCCGGTGAGGTCTTCGCCTCCGCCGCCGCGCAGGTGGCCATCGCCGCCGGCCGTGACGACACGCTGCCCGTGCTCACCGGTGTGCGCATCGAGATCGAGGGCGACACGGTCACCCTGGCCTCCACCGACCGCTACCGCTTCGCGGTCCGCGAGTTCCTGTGGAAGCCGGAGTCCCCGGACGCCTCCGCGGTCGCCCTGGTGCCGGCGAAGACCCTCCTGGACACCGCCAAGGCGCTCACGAGCGGTGACACGGTCACCCTGGCGCTCTCCGGCTCCGGCAAGGGCGAGGGCCTCATCGGCTTCGAGGGCGCGGGCCGCCGCACCACCACCCGCCTGCTCGAGGGCGACCTGCCGAAGTACCGGACGCTCTTCCCCACCGAGTTCAACTCGGTCGCGGTGATCGAGACCGCGCCCTTCGTCGAGGCCGTCAAGCGCGTGGCCCTGGTGGCCGAGCGCAACACCCCGGTCCGGCTGAGCTTCGAGCAGGGCGTGCTGATCCTGGAGGCCGGCTCCAGCGACGACGCACAGGCTGTGGAGCGCGTCGACGCGCAGCTGGAGGGCGACGACATCTCGATCGCCTTCAACCCGACCTTCCTGCTGGACGGCCTGAGCGCGATCGACTCCCCGGTCGCCCAGCTCTCCTTCACGACCTCCACCAAGCCGGCGCTGCTGAGCGGCAAGCCCGCGCTCGACGCCGAGGCGGACGAGGCCTACAAGTACCTGATCATGCCGGTGCGGCTGTCCGGTTGATCCCGGTCGGGACGACGCCGCTGGGGCATCGCCTGAGCGGCTGACCCCACAGGTGTGCACCCGGGTCCGGGCGTAGGCTCGGACCCGGGTAAACCGCACACGACGCTTAAGGAATCTCTGATGGAGCTCGGTCTCGTCGGTCTCGGCAAGATGGGCGGCAACATGCGTGAGCGCATCCGCCGCGCAGGCCACACCGTCATCGGATACGACCGCAACCCGGACCTCGCCGATGTCCACAGCCTGGAAGAGCTTGTGGGCAAGCTCAAGGGTCCGCGCGTCGTGTGGGTCATGGTTCCGGCCGGTGCCGCGACCCAGTCCACCATCGACGAGCTGGCCGACCTGCTCTCCCCCGGTGACATCGTCGTGGACGGCGGGAACTCCCGCTGGACCGACGACGAGAAGCACGCCGAGGAGCTGGCGGCCAAGGGCATCGGCTTCGTCGACTGCGGCGTCTCCGGCGGTGTCTGGGGCCTGGAGAACGGCTACGCGCTGATGTACGGCGGCTCCGCCGAGGACGTGGCGAGGGTCCAGCCGATCTTCGACGCGCTCAAGCCCGAGGGCGAGTTCGGCTCGGTCCACGCGGGCAAGGTCGGCGCCGGTCACTTCGCGAAGATGGTCCACAACGGCATCGAGTACGCGATGATGCAGGCCTACGCCGAGGGCTGGGAGCTCCTGGAGAAGGTCGACTCCGTCACCGATGTGCGTGAGGTCTTCCGCTCCTGGCAGGAGGGAACGGTCATCCGTTCCTGGCTGCTCGACCTCGCGGTGAACGCCCTGGACGAGGACGAGCACCTGGACCAGCTGCGCGGCTACGCGTCGGACTCCGGCGAGGGCCGGTGGACGGTCGAGGCCGCCATCGACAACGCCGTACCGCTGCCGGCGATCACCGCCTCGCTGTTCGCGCGGTTCGCCTCCCGCCAGGACGACTCCCCGCAGATGAAGATGATCGCCGCGCTGCGCAACCAGTTCGGTGGCCACGCGGTCGAGACGAAGAAGTAATCCACAGGCTGTGCACCCCGCGGTGCACGGCCGCCGGGGGAAGAAGGTCGGCGCCCAACCATGCACGTCACGCATCTGTCGCTGGCCGACTTCCGCTCCTACGCCCGGGTCGAGGTCCCGCTCGACCCGGGCGTCACCGCCTTCGTGGGCGCCAACGGCCAGGGCAAGACCAATCTGGTCGAGGCCGTCGGCTATCTCGCGACCCTCTCCAGCCACCGCGTCGCCTCCGACGCCCCGCTCGTCCGGATGGGGGCGGAGCGCGCGGTCGTCCGCGCCGCCGTCACCCAGGGCGAGCGCTCCCAGCTGATCGAGCTGGAGCTCAATCCCGGCCGGGCCAACCGTGCCCGTATCAACAGGTCCTCGCAGGTCAGACCGCGTGACGTGCTGGGGATCGTACGGACCGTGCTGTTCGCGCCCGAGGACCTCGCCCTGGTGAAGGGCGACCCCGGCGAGCGCCGGCGCTTCCTCGACGAGCTGATCACGGCGCGCACACCGCGCATGGCGGGCGTGCGCTCCGACTACGAGCGCGTGCTCAAGCAGCGCAACACGCTCCTGAAGTCGGCGGCCATGGCACGACGGCACGGCGGCCGCGGCATGGACCTGTCCACCCTCGACGTCTGGGACCAGCACCTGGCGCGGACCGGCGCCGAGCTGCTCGCGCAGCGGCTCGATCTGATCGCCGTACTGCAGCCGCTCGCGGACAAGGCGTACGAGCAGCTCGCACCCGGCGGCGGACCGATTCTGCTGGAGTACCGGCCCTCCGCGCCGGGCACCGGACACACCCGCGAGGAGCTGTACGAACAGCTGATCGCCGCGCTCGCCGAGGTGCGCAAGCAGGAGATCGAACGGGGCGTCACCCTCGTCGGCCCCCACCGCGACGAGCTGCTGCTCAAGCTCGGCGAGCTGCCGGCGAAGGGGTACGCCAGCCACGGCGAGTCCTGGTCGTACGCGCTGGCGCTGCGGCTCGCCTCGTACGACCTGCTGCGGTCCGAGGGCAACGAGCCCGTCCTCGTCCTCGACGACGTCTTCGCCGAGCTGGACGCCCGGCGGCGGGAGCGGCTCGCGGAGCTGGTGGCCGGCGGCGAGCAGGTCCTGGTGACGGCCGCCGTGGACGACGACGTACCGGGGGTCCTCGCGGGGACGCGGTACGAGGTGGCCGGAGGGACGGTGGAGCGGGTATGAGCGAGGAAAACCTTCCCCAGCCTGTGGATACCTCTTCGCCTTCGGGGCCTTCCGCGCCGTCGGTGCCCGAACCCTCGGGTGTGGATCTCGCACGGGTCGCGCTGCGCGCCGCCAAGGAACAGGCGAAGGCCAAGGGCGCTGCCGCCCAGCAGAAGAAGCAGGCCCGGCGCGGGGGCGGTCTGCGCTCCGGCGCGCGCGCCGACGGGCGCGACCCGATGGCGCTCGGCGCCGCGATCAACCGGCTCATCACCGAGCGGGGCTGGGAGACGCCGGCCGCGGTCGGCGGGGTCATGGGCCGCTGGCCGCAGATCGTCGGCGAGGACCTGGCCAAGCACTGCGTACCGCTGAAGTTCGACGACGAGCCGGACGCGAGGGTGCTGACGGTGCAGTGCGACTCGACGGCGTGGGCGACGCAGCTGCGGCTGCTCGCGCCGACGCTCGTCGCGCGGCTCAACGAGGACCTCGGTCACGGGACCGTGCGGATGATCAAGGTGCTGGGGCCGGGGGCGCCGCGGCGGGGGTACGGGCCGCTGCGGGCGCCCGGCAGTGTCGGGCCCGGGGACACGTACGGCTAGGGCGCCGGGCGGCCTCGGTTTCTCGGCGCGGGCCACGTGCGTGGTCGCTGCAGCGGGTCCCGGTGGTGCTGGTCACAGCGGACGGGCGCCGTGCGCGTGGGCGTTGTGCCCACCCTCCCCCGGACTCCGTCCGGGCGGACTTCCACGCCCGGCGGCCGCATGCCCACGACGGGGCGGCGTCGGTGCCCACAACGCGCTACGGGTCGAAGCGCTGGGTGGCCGTCAGAGGGCTCTGAAGCCCCTGTCCGGATATGGGGAGTCGTTTGGCTCCCGCTCAGGGCGGCACATGCGGACTCAGGCACCGGCAAACCCCCATGAGTGTCGGCGCTACCGGTAGACTGGGAGACAATCCCGCCACCCTGCGGAACAAGTCGAACGACGCAGCCGCTCCCGTATGCCCGGAGAACGGCCTGTGCTGTGCCAGAAAGGGCGCTTCGTGGCCGATTCCGGCGACCCCAACGAGAACAACCAGTACACCGCCAGCAACATCCAGGTCCTCGAAGGCCTGGATGCCGTGCGCAAGCGCCCTGGCATGTACATCGGCTCGACCGGCGAGCGCGGTCTGCACCACATGGTGCAGGAGGTCGTCGACAACTCGGTCGACGAAGCCCTGGCCGGCCACGCCGACACCATCGACGTGACGATCCTGGCCGACGGCGCCGTGCGCGTCATCGACAACGGCCGTGGCATCCCGGTCGGCATCGTGGCCTCCGAGGGCAAGCCGGCCGTCGAGGTCGTGCTCACCGTGCTGCACGCGGGCGGCAAGTTCGGCGGCGGCGGCTACGCCGTCTCCGGCGGTCTGCACGGTGTCGGTGTGTCGGTCGTGAACGCCCTGTCCACCAAGGTCTCCGTCGAGATCAAGACGGACGGCCACCGCTGGACGCAGGACTACAAGATGGGCGCCCCGACCGCGCCCCTCGCGCAGCACGAGGAGACCGACGAGACCGGCACCTCGGTCACGTTCTGGGCCGACCCGGACATCTTCGAGACGACCGAGTACTCCTTCGAGACGCTCTCGCGCCGCTTCCAGGAGATGGCCTTCCTCAACAAGGGCCTGACGATCACGCTCACCGACGAGCGCGAGTCCGCCAAGGCCACGGTCGGCGCCGACGACCCGGACGCCGAGGCGGCCGCCGAGCCGGCCGCGCGCACGGTGAAGTACCACTACGAGGGCGGCATCGTCGACTTCGTGAAGTACCTCAACTCGCGCAAGGGCGAGCTGGTCCACCCGACCGTCATCGACCTGGAGGCGGAGGACAAGGACAAGGCCCTGTCCCTCGAGGTCGCGATGCAGTGGAACAGCGGCTACAGCGAGGGCGTCTACTCCTTCGCCAACATCATCCACACCCACGAGGGCGGCACGCACGAGGAGGGCTTCCGTGCGGCGCTGACCTCGCTGATCAACAAGTACGCGCGCGACAAGAAGCTGCTCCGCGAGAAGGACGACAACCTCACGGGCGACGACATCCGCGAGGGTCTGACCGCGATCATCTCGGTCAAGCTGAGCGAGCCGCAGTTCGAGGGCCAGACCAAGACCAAGCTGGGCAACACGGAGGCCAAGACCTTCGTCCAGAAGGCGGTCTACGAGCACCTCAACGACTGGCTGGACCGCAACCCGGTCGAGGCCGCGGACATCATCCGCAAGTCGATCCAGGCCGCCACCGCGCGCGTGGCCGCCCGCAAGGCGCGCGACCTGACCCGCCGCAAGGGCCTGCTGGAGTCGGCGTCGCTGCCGGGCAAGCTGTCCGACTGCCAGTCGAACGACCCGGCCAAGTGCGAGATCTTCATCGTCGAGGGTGACTCCGCCGGCGGCTCGGCGAAGTCCGGCCGTAACCCGATGTACCAGGCCATCCTGCCGATCCGCGGCAAGATCCTGAACGTCGAGAAGGCCCGGATCGACAAGATCCTGCAGAACACCGAGGTCCAGGCGCTCATCTCGGCCTTCGGCACCGGTGTGCACGAGGACTTCGACATCGAGAAGCTCCGCTATCACAAGATCATCCTGATGGCGGACGCCGACGTCGACGGCCAGCACATCAACACCCTGCTGCTGACCTTCCTCTTCCGCTTCATGCGGCCGCTGGTCGAGGCCGGTCACGTCTACCTCTCCCGCCCGCCGCTCTACAAGATCAAGTGGGGCCGGGACGACTTCGAGTACGCGTACTCGGACCGCGAGCGGGACGCACTCGTCGAGCTGGGCAAGCAGAGCGGCAAGCGCATCAAGGAAGACTCGATCCAGCGCTTCAAGGGTCTCGGTGAGATGAACGCCGAGGAGCTGCGCGTCACCACCATGGACGTCGAGCACCGCGTCCTCGGCCAGGTCACCCTGGACGACGCCGCCCAGGCCGACGACCTGTTCTCGGTCCTGATGGGCGAGGACGTCGAGGCACGCCGCTCGTTCATCCAGCGCAACGCCAAGGACGTTCGCTTCCTCGACATCTGAGTCGGTCTCAGCTGACCGTACGAAAGGACTGACGACCAGCAATGGCCGACGAAAACACCCCGACCGGGACCACCGAAGAAGAGCCCGTCCTGCGCATCGAGCCCGTCGGGCTCGAGACCGAGATGCAGCGCTCGTACCTCGACTACGCGATGTCCGTCATCGTGTCCCGCGCGCTGCCCGACGTACGGGACGGCCTCAAGCCCGTCCACCGTCGCGTGCTGTACGCGATGTACGACGGCGGCTACCGGCCCGAGAAGGGCTTCTACAAGTGCGCGCGCGTCGTCGGTGACGTCATGGGTACGTACCACCCGCACGGCGACTCCTCGATCTACGACGCGCTCGTCCGCCTCGCCCAGCCCTGGTCGATGCGGATGCCGCTCGTCGACTCCAACGGCAACTTCGGCTCCCCGGGCAACGACCCGGCCGCCGCCATGCGTTACACCGAGTGCAAGCTCATGACGCTGTCGATGGAGATGCTCCGGGACATCGACGAGGAGACCGTCGACTTCCAGGACAACTACGACGGCCGCAACCAGGAGCCGACGGTCCTGCCGGCCCGCTTCCCGAACCTGCTGATCAACGGCAGCGCCGGCATCGCGGTGGGCATGGCGACCAACATCCCGCCGCACAACCTCCGCGAGGTCGCGGCCGGTGCGCAGTGGGCGCTCGAGCACCCCGACGCCGGCCACGAGGAGCTCCTCGACGCGCTGATCGAGCGGATCAAGGGCCCCGACTTCCCGACCGGCGCGCTCGTCGTCGGCCGCAAGGGCATCGAGGAGGCGTACCGCACCGGCCGTGGCTCGATCACGATGCGCGCGGTCGTCGAGGTCGAGGAGATCCAGAACCGCCAGTGCCTGGTGGTCACGGAACTGCCGTACCAGACCAACCCGGACAACCTCGCGCAGAAGATCGCCGACCTGGTGAAGGACGGCAAGGTCGGCGGCATCGCCGACGTCCGCGACGAGACCTCGTCCCGGACCGGCCAGCGCCTGGTCATCGTGCTCAAGCGCGACGCCGTCGCCAAGGTCGTCCTCAACAACCTGTACAAGCACACCGATCTGCAGACGAACTTCGGCGCCAACATGCTGGCGCTCGTCGACGGCGTGCCGCGCACGCTCTCGCTCGACGCGTTCATCCGTCACTGGGTGACGCACCAGATCGAGGTCATCGTCCGCCGGACGAAGTTCCGGCTGCGCAAGGCCGAGGAGCGCGCCCACATCCTGCGCGGTCTGCTCAAGGCGCTCGACGCGATCGACGAGGTCATCGCGCTCATCCGCCGCAGCGACACGGTCGAGGTCGCCCGCGGCGGCCTGATGGACCTCCTCCAGATCGACGAGATCCAGGCAAACGCGATCCTGGAGATGCAGCTCCGCCGGCTCGCCGCCCTGGAGCGCCAGAAGATCGTCGCCGAGCACGACGAACTCCAGGCGAAGATCAACGAGTACAACGCGATCCTGGCCTCGCCCGAGCGCCAGCGTGCGATCGTCAGCGAGGAACTGGCCGCGCTCGTCGAGAAGTTCGGCGACGACCGCAGGTCCAAGCTCGTGCCCTTCGACGGTGACATGTCCATCGAGGACCTGATCGCCGAGGAGGACATCGTCGTCACCATCTCGCGCGGTGGCTACGTGAAGCGGACGAAGACCGAGGACTACCGCTCGCAGAAGCGCGGCGGCAAGGGCGTGCGCGGCACGAAGCTGAAGCAGGACGACATCGTCGACCACTTCTTCGTCTCCACGACCCACCACTGGCTGCTCTTCTTCACCAACAAGGGCCGGGTCTACCGCGTCAAGGCGTACGAGCTGCCCGACGCCGGGCGGGACGCGCGCGGCCAGCACGTGGCCAACCTGCTGGCCTTCCAGCCGGACGAGCAGATCGCCCAGATCCTGGCGATCCGCGATTACGAGGCCGCGCCGTACCTGGTGCTCGCCACCAAGGCCGGTCTGGTCAAGAAGACCGCGCTGAAGGACTACGACTCGCCGCGTTCCGGCGGTGTCATCGCGATCAACCTCCGGGAGACGGACAACGGCGCCGAAGGCATCGCCGACGAGCTGATCGGGGCCGAGCTGGTCTCGGCCGAGGACGATCTGCTGCTCATCAGCAAGAAGGCGCAGTCGATCCGCTTCACCGCCACCGACGACGCGCTGCGTCCGATGGGACGTGCCACATCGGGCGTCAAGGGGATGAGTTTCCGCGCGGACGACGAGCTGCTCTCGATGAATGTCGTCCGGCCCGGTACGTTCGTCTTCACCGCGACCGACGGCGGGTACGCGAAGCGCACCCCCGTCGACGAGTACCGCGTCCAGGGCCGTGGCGGCCTCGGTATCAAGGCCGCCAAGATCGTGGAGGACCGTGGCTCGCTCGTGGGCGCGCTGGTGGTCGAGGAGACGGATGAGATCCTCGCCATCACGCTGTCCGGCGGTGTGATTCGTACGCGAGTCAACGAAGTCAGGGAGACCGGCCGTGACACCATGGGCGTCCAGCTGATCAACCTGGGCAAGCGCGATGCCGTCGTCGGCATCGCACGGAACGCCGAGGCCGGCAGCGACGACGACGTCGATGACGCCGAGGACGCCGAAGGCGCCGTGGAGGCGTCCGAAGGCGCGGTGGTCGAGGCCGTGGTGGTCGAGACCGAGGCAGTCGAGGGCACGGAGCCCTCGGCCGGGGAGCACGAGGAGTAAGAGCGTGAGTGGAGCCACGGGCGCCGCATCGGCGGCCGCCGGAGCTTCTGCTGGTGCTGGAGCGAACGGCGCCCGTGGCCCCGCCACGGACTCCCAGGGGGTTGCGGTGACGGACACTCGGGGGCAGCAGCCCTCGTACGAGACCTACAACGGGCCGCTGCCCGGCGAGCGCGCGGGTGCGCAGCAGCCGGGCACGCCCTACCACCCGCCGCAGGCGTACGGCGCTCCGGCGTCGGGCGGCACGGCGGGCGGCACGGCCGGTGCGGTGCGCCGGCCGCGTACCGGGGCGCGCACGACGCCCCGTACGCGCAAGGCGCGGCTGCGGGTGGCCAAGGCCGACCCGTGGTCGGTGATGAAGGTGAGCTTCCTGCTCTCCATCGCACTGGGCATCTGCACGATCGTCGCCGCGGCTGTGCTGTGGATGGTCATGGACGCCATGGGCGTCTTCTCGACGGTCGGCGGCACGATCAGCGAGGCCACGGGCTCGAACGAGTCCAACGGCTTCGACCTGCAGTCGTTCCTGTCGCTGCCGCGGGTGCTGATGTTCACCTCGGTGATCGCCGTGATCGACGTGGTCCTGATGACCGCTCTGGCGACCCTGGGCGCGTTCATCTACAACCTGTCGGCCGGCTTCGTGGGTGGCGTGGAGCTCACGCTCGCCGAGGACGAGTAGGACGCGCGGGGCCGGTCCGGGAACGGATTTTGGGACTGGCCCCCACGTGCGCTAATCTTCAGGAGTCAGCGCGCGGGACACACACCGCAGAGCGCGGCGGGGCTATAGCTCAGTTGGTTAGAGCGCATCCCTGATAAGGATGAGGCCACAGGTTCAAATCCTGTTAGCCCCACAGTGTCGATCGACCCGGACGGTTACTCCGTCCGGGTCGATCTGTTTTCCCGGGGGCGTTGGAAGGTTTGAACCTCGTACAGGTCACCGATCGGTATCGGTCGATGTGTAGAGTGGGCGTCAGATGTCTCCTACGTCAACGAAAGACGAGGTCGCGCGGTGAAGAAGCTTCTCCTGGTCGCACTGGCCGCCATCGGCGGGCTCCTCGTGTACCGCCAGATCCAGGCGGATCGCGCCGAGCAGGATCTGTGGACGGAGGCGACCGACTCCGTGCCCGCAGGTTCGGGTGTCTGAGACACACATTCTGTGGGTGAGGCCCCGGCCGCGCGTGAGCGCGGCCGGGGTTTCGCTGTTCCAGGACCGTGACACGGACCTCCTTGAGTTCGCCTGAGCAAATCACTAGCTTGCTTAAGCAAAGTTGAGTGATCGCGAACAAGGGGGACGGTCATGAGAGTTCGACGAGGAACAACCGGGGGCGTGGTCGCGGGGCTGTTCGCCCTACTGCTCGTACCCGCTCCGGCAGCCGTGGCGGAGACCACGGAGGATCCCGGCGGGGGCAGCCTCGTCATGGTGCTCGACTCCTCCGGCTCCATGGCCGACCCGGTGGGCGGCGGCGAGGACCCCGGACGTACGAGGATGGCGGCGGCCCGTGACGCGGTCGGGACCGTCGTCGACGGCCTCCCCGACGGCCACCCCACCGGACTGCGCGTGTACGGCGCCGACCGGACCAGTGGCTGCACCGACACCCGGCTCGCGAAGCCGGTCGCCCCGCTCGACAGGGCCGGCCTCAAAGCGGCCGTCGCCGCGCTCACGCCCAGGGGTGACACCCCCATCGGGCTCTCGCTGAGGAAGGCCGCCGAGGACCTGCCCGAGCCGGCCCCCGGAGCCATCACGACCCGCACGATCCTGCTGATCTCGGACGGCGAGGACACCTGCGGCACTCCGCAGCCCTGCGAGGTCGCGGCGGAGCTCGCCCACCAGGGCATCGGGCTGCGCATCGACACCGTCGGCTTCCAGGTGAAGGGCGAAGCCCGGGAACAGCTGGAGTGCGTCGCCGAGGCCGGGAACGGCCACTACTACGACGCGCCCGACGCCGACGCGCTCGCCCGACAGCTCCAGCGGGCCGCCCGCCTCTCCGCGGACGGCTACCGGCTGCGCGGCACCCGGGTGGAGGGGACACCGGCCAGGGACGGCGCCCCGAAGATCGCCCCCGGGCAGTACCTCGACACCATCGGACCCGGCGAGCGGCGCTACTACGCGGTCGACCTGGACTCCGCCTCCACCGCGAACTTCGCGGCCACCGCCGTACCCCAACCGGGCGCCGCCGTGGACACCGTCGACAAGCTGGCCACCAGCCTCGTCTGGGTCTCCGGCGTCGGCGACGAAGGCAACTGCGCGACGAAGACCGAGATCTTCCACCAGGACGAGGGCGCGGTCCCGCTGACCTCGGCCGTCTCCCGCATCCCCACCGAGACGCGGTACTCCACCTGCGACAAGGCCGGCCGCTACTGGCTGGCCGTCGAGCGGGAGAGCAAGCCGGAGTCCGACGCGGCCCGCTGGCCCCTGGAGCTCGTCTTCGGCGTGGAGGAGCCGCTGCCCGCAGGGGCGGTCCCGGCCCAGTCGCAGCCCGAGTACGGGGCCGGCGGCCCGAAGGCCACCCTGCCCACCGGCGACCCGAAGGACGTCCGGGGCGGCACCGGCTTCAACGATGCCGAGGAGCTCGGCCCGGGCGTCTGGCGCGACCGGCTGCTGCCCGCCCAGACCCTCTGGTACAAGGTGCCGGTCGGCTGGGGACAGCAGCTCCGCTACGACGTCGACTTCGCCAACGAGCCGACCGTCAGGGGCCCGGGCTCCCCGGCCATGTCGTACGGCGGCACCGAGGTCTACACCCCGGCCCGGCACCCGGTCGGCATCGGCACCGGGGTCTTCACCTCGCAGACCACGTACACCGGGCACCCGGCCTCGCTGCGGATGGGCACGGTCCCGGTCGCCTGGACCAACCGGTACGAGCCCGACCCGAACGTCATCCCCGTGCACACGCCCGGCGGCCACTACATCGCCGTCACCCTCGGCGCCGACACGGCCAGGCTCGCCCGCAACCCCGAGATCACCGTCGTCCTCCGGATCGCCGTCCTCGGCGAGGAAAAGGCCGGACCCGAGCACCACGCGCGCGCGATGGACCCCGCGAAGCCGGACGAATCCACCACGCGGGCGGACACCGGAGGTACGGGCGGGGCAGGATGGACCGGCACCACGGCCGTCGCGGTGGGCGGCGGGGCGCTCGTGCTGCTCGCCGGGGTGCTGATCGCCCTCGGGCGGGCGCGGCGCAGGGCAGGAACGGACGGGAGAAACGCGTGAGCACGCAGGCCGGGAGGCGGACCGGGATCGGCCGGAGGGCGGGAGCCCTGATCGCGGCGGTCGCCGCGGTGGGCGCGGTGACGGCACTGCCCGTCCAGGCCCACGCGGCCGAAGGGGCCGAGGGGTCGGCGGTACCGCCGTACGCCTTCGACGGCTCCGCCCAGCGGATCCAGGGCGCCGCCTCCAGCCTGGACGCGAAGGCCCTGAAGGCCGGGCAGACGTACCGGGACACCCTCAAGAAGGACGGCAAGGTCTACTACCGGGTCGACCTCGACACGAAGCGGAACGCGTACGTGTCCGTCGTCGCCGTCCCCAAGCCCGGCGGCAAGGTCGAGTACGGCGACGGCTTCAAGGTCAGCATCCAGGACACCACCGGAGCCGAGTGCGGCTACCAGGAGGTCGACTTCGGCTCCGGGACCTACACCCGGCCGCTCGCCGCCTACGCCCGCCGGATCATCGACCCGGAGTCCTCCACCTGCCAGAAGGAGGGCGCCCACTACGTGCTCGTCGAGCGCGAGTCGGCGGCGGTCTCCACCCCGGACGACTGGGAACTGGAACTCCGGCACGTGACCGAGCCCCTCCTCAAGAAGGCGGGCCCCACCGCGCTCCCCGAGGCCTGGGCGTCGGCCACGCCCGCGCCGCCGGCCGGTGGTCAGCAGAACAGGCAGGGCGGCGCCGGGTTCCACGACGCCGTCTCGCTGCGGGAGGGCGAGTGGCGGGCCGACATCCGGCCCGGCCAGACGCTCTTCTACCGGGTGCCCGTCGACTGGGGGCAGCAGCTCTTCGCCAGCGCCGAACTGGGCAGCGGCGCCGAGGGCGACTCCGTGAGCAACGCGCTCAGCCTCTCGCTCGACAACCCGGCCCTCGGCTTCGTCGACATGAACACGGTCAGCTACGACGGGGAGCCCGCGACGCTGGCACTCGACCCGCAGCGGCCGGTGGCCCACGAGAACCGTCACACCTACGACAACGCCACCAGTGGCATGCGGTTCGCCGGCTGGTACTACCTGTCGGCCACGCTCAGCCCGGAGGTCGCCAAGGAGTACGGGGACAAGGCGGTGCCGCTGACCCTTCGGGTCTCCGTGCGGGGCGCCGCGAAGCCGGGGCCCGGGTACGACGGTGACCCCGGGCCGTTCACCGTGACCGCCGACGACAAGGAGGCGGCGGCGAACGGCGCCTCCGGGGCGCAGGCGGCGGGAAGCGACTCCCTGCGGGTCGTCGCGGCGGCCGGCATCGGCAGCGGCACGGTGCTGCTGCTGGGGCTCGGCGCATGGACGCTGATGGCGCGGCGGCGGGCGGCCTAGAACTCTCGGTCGGTGGGTCGGCTCAGGTCTGGGCGAGGGCCCAGAAGCCGACCGCGAAGCAGACCAGTGCGAGCAGCAGGACCGGGATCGTCACCTTCGGGGGCGGTCCCGGTCGGCGTACGGGGCCGGGGGCGTCCGCCGGGGCGGACACGGGGGCGGTGTGCTGCCCGGGAACCTGAACGGGGTGAGCGGTGTATGGATGAGTAGGGGCTTGTCCGTACGGCACCGCCGCGGTGGGGGTCTGTTCGAAGGAGGGGGTCGGATGCGTGACCGGCGGGGGCAGGTGGAAGCTGCCCGTCTCGGAGGCCGCGGGCACCGGCGCGGCAGCCGGGACCGGGGCGGCGAGCGGGACGGTGCCCGGGGTGACCGGATGCTGGGGCTGGTAGTGCGGCT
Organism: Streptomyces sp. NBC_00250; assembly: GCF_036192275.1. Taxonomy (NCBI): domain Bacteria; kingdom Bacillati; phylum Actinomycetota; class Actinomycetes; order Kitasatosporales; family Streptomycetaceae; genus Streptomyces; species Streptomyces sp. NBC_00250. Next base: position 4,704,826 of record NZ_CP108088.1, read on the forward strand.
GTGGGGGCTGCTGCCAGGGCGGTACGGGCGTGGGGGCGGGCGTCGGTACGGAATCGGGTGCGGCGGCCGTGGCGGGGTCGCCGGCGAAGCCGGTGGGGGCAGCGGGGCCGGCGGGTCCCGCGGGGCCCTCGGGGCCGAAGCCGGACGGCAGGGGCCCGAGTTGGTCGAAGATCTCGACCGGCTCCTCGTCGGGACGCGGCTCGGGCAGCATGTCGACGGCGGCGGTCAGCGCCTTGCGCGCGCCCGTGGCCGTCCGGAAACGGGCCTGCGGGTCGGGCTGGAGCAGTCCGGCGAGCACCTGCCACAGGGGTTCCGGGATGCCCTCGGGGGCGCCGGGAGTGCCGTGCGTGAGGAAGTGCTCGACCAGGGCCTGCGAGTCCGGCTTGCGGCCCTGGAGCAGATAGAGGGCGACCAGGCCGACGGCGAAGAGGTCGGCCGTGAAGTCCGGCTCGGCGCCCAGGAGCTGCTCGGGCGCGAAGTACCCGGGCGTGCCCACGACGTAGTTGGTCTCGGTGAGACGCGGCTCACCCTTGCGCATGGAGATGCCGAAGTCGGACAGCCGGAGATGCGGCCGCCCGGTGCCGGTGACGTCCATGAGGATGTTCGCGGGCTTGATGTCACGGTGCACGACCCCCTCGGCGTGCACCGTGGCCAGTCCCGAGAGCAGCTGGTCGAGCAGGACGCAGACGAACCGGGGCGGCAGCGGGCCGTAGTCCCCTATGACATGGGCCAGAGAGCCGCCGGCGACCAGGTCCATGGTGAACAGGACCTTGTCGTCGTCGGCGGCCCAGCTGGCCGGCGCGAGGACGTGTGGATGGTCGATCCGCAGCGCCTGCTCGCGGACGAAGCGGAGCAGCGTGTGCGCGTCGCTCTGCAGAAGCACCTTGGCCGCCACATAGCGGCGGCGGCGGTGGTCCCAGGCACGCCATACCGCGCCCGCCCCGCCCCGGCCGATCGGGTCGACCAGCTCGTACCGACCAGCGAAGATCTCACCCATCGTGCTGCGTCCGCTCCCCGTTGCTTCGTCTCAAGCCTGCCGGCCGGCTGCCGACCGCGTCAGTTCTGGTGCGACTCGTAGTGGGCGACCGCGTCCGCGGTGCGCCCGGCGCCGTACACCCGGAGGAACTCTGCCAGTTCCGGGTGGGCCGGGGCGAGGGAGTCGGCGGCGTCGATGATGTCGCCCGCCGCGGCTACGGAGCGCAGCAGCGACTGGATCTCGCGGACCACCCGGCGGACGGTCGGAGCGCCGGACCCGGTGGTCGACTGGCCCGAGCTGGTGAGGACGGAGCCGCCCTGCGACTTCTTGACCTCGTCCATCCGGTCGGTGGCCTCGGCGGCGCTGACACTGCCGTCGGCGACCTGCACGGCGAGCTCCTGGAGTGCCTGGACACGCTGGACGACGGCCGGGTTCCCGATCTTGGCCCGCTGGCCGCTCATCAGCTGGGACAGCATGGGCGCGGACAGTCCGAGCACGGCCGCGAGCCTGGCCTGATTGAGCCCGAGATCGTCGATCAGCCGACGGAAGAGCGCCCCCAGCGGCTCTCCGTACCAACTGCGCTGAAGCTCTCTGGCTCTCGCCGTGGCTTCCTGCTGCGCTGCGTCCATTTCTTCTCCCCATCCCTCGGTTCGCCACTGCGAACCTCGATCAGCATCTTACGGAGAGTGGTCGCCGACCGGGAGTCCCAATCCTTTTGCCGGACATGGGGGGTGACCCGGTACGCTGTCTTCGTTCCGGGGCCTTAGCTCAGTTGGTAGAGCGCTGTCTTTGCATGGCAGATGTCAGGGGTTCGACTCCCCTAGGCTCCACGAGAAACACCCCCTCCGAACTGCGGAAACGCAGGTCAGAGGGGGTGTTTTCATGAGGTGGGGCGGGCGGCGGCCGGGATCAGCGGTCCGGGTTCTTGCCTGCCGCGACCTCCTTGACGCGGGCGACCTGGATGTCCGCCGCGTACTTCAGGTTCCTGGGGTCCGTCTCGGACGAGTAGATGTGCGACACGACCGAGCCGATGCGCAGGTAGACGTGGGCGGAGGACCCGTTCGTGAGCGCCTCGGTCTCGTCGGCCTCTGAGTCCACGGTCAGCGGCTTCGTCGGGCGGCCGTCCTTCACGGCCTCCCCGCTCTTCTTCTTCGCCATGCTCTTGGCCGCCGCGCCCGCCTCCGCCGCGGAGCCGGAGGAGAACTCGATGCGTGTACATCCCCGTCGCGTCGATCCAGGTCTCGGACGCCTTCGTGTCCGCCGTTCCCGGCTGCTTCTCCGCGGGGGCCGAGCCCGTGGGCTTCGCGCTTCCCGCCGCAGGGCCGTCCCCCTCTTCGCAGCCGCTCAGCGCGAGCACCAAGTTCGCGCGATACCGGCGCGATGCAGGGGGCGGTTGAGGGGGCCCGATCCGGCGGTCCGGAAGGACCGCTGCTCCGGACGGGTGGTGTTCATCGGAAGAACTGCGCGGCAGCGGCGACGTTCCGTGGAAATCGGGCGCGCATCCACATCATGAGGAAAGTACGTAAAGCGCGCAAACCGAAATGAACCATTCGAGAACGTCACGAAAGTGAGGGGCCATGGCCACCGCCAAGGTCAAGCAGTTCTGGACCGCCTTCATCTCCGTCCTCTTCGCCCTGCTCGCCTCCGTCGGCCTGGCGGGCACCGCCGCCGCGACCGGGCAGCCCGCCGTTCAGCAGCCCGAGGAGCCGGTCGGCCCCGCCGCCGCCACGGCCCCCGTCGCCGGGGAGCGGGCCGCCCTCGCGTCCGTACCGGCACAGAGGGCACACCGGTGGCCGCTCGTCGGGGACCGCTCCCTGCCGCCCACCATCAAGCAGCGCATCGCCGCCGAGGCCCACGGGTCCTCTCCCGCCGCCCGGCACCGCTCCACGGCCGGCGCGAACGCCGCGGCCGAGAACGACGAGCCGGCCGCGCTGACGGAGCTGGCGCTCGCCGCAGCGGCGTAGGGCGCGGAGAGACGATCACGCATGCTCCCCGCACCTCGCACCTCCTCGCAGCATCTGCCTCGTGGAACCTGCCTCGCAGGACCTGCCTCCTCGCAGAACCCGCTCCGTAGAACCTGCCTCCCAGGACCTGCCTCGCAGAACCCGCTCCGTGGAACCTGCTCCGTAGAACCTCGGCAGACCCCAGCGGGACCCCAGCAGAACCTCAGCAGGGCCCGGCAGGACCTCAGCAGAGCCCGGCAGGACCCCGGCAGAACTCCAGAAGTACCCGGCAGTGCCCGGCAGTACCTCAGAAGTACCTGGCAGTACCCAGAGCAGTACCCGGTCGGTCAGCGGCGTTCGTCGCGTTCGGCGGCCTCTTCGGCTGCGGCCGCGGCTTCGGCCTCGTTCTCCTTGGCCTCCACCTCCGGGTCGAGGGAAGTCCCACTGTCGTCGACGGACGTCAGCATGGTCTCCTCCTCGTCCACCTCGGTGGGAGCGGGCGGTTCGACCAGCCAGTCGGGATTGGCCTGCTTGTCCCACCACCTCCAGGCGACGTAGGCGCCGGCGACGAGAACGCCCAGGACCACAAGGCCCTTGGCGAGATGTCCGGCCCTGGTTCGCCGCTCGTGCCTCTTCACGATCTTCTCGATGTCCCTCGGTGTCACCTGACCGCGCAGCGCGGCCCAGGCGGCAGTGGAACGCGACCCGGCCTCCTCAAGGACGGGACCGGTCGCGGCGACCGCGTGCTCGACACGCGGGACGGTGTAGTCGGCCGCCTGACGGCAGGCCTGGCGGGTCTTGACCGCCGCACGTTGTGCGGCCGCGTCGACCCGCGGCGGTACATGCGGTGCGACATGCGAGTCGTACTGTGCACGAGCCTGCGCCCGGGCCTGTTGAGCGGCCTTCGAGACCTTCGGCGCGATCACCGCACGCGCCTCCTGTGCGTAGTGCGCGGCCTGGTCCTTGGCCGTGCCGGCGTACGGCGCCACCACTTCCGCGGCGTGCAGGACGCTCTCCTTCGCCGAATCTGACGCGGCGCGCACGCTGTCCATGCGGGTCACGGGATTCCTCCTCCTCGGTGGCGACGATGTCGGTTTTTCACCTTTCCATCCTTTTCGGAATCATGCCCCCCGGAGCAAAGTCCGGCATGTGGGGCGGGCATCCGGGGCATGCGAGGATCGGACACGCCAGAGCAGACGTGACATGACGCGACATGACGTGGACGGAAGGCGACCGTGGCCGAGCAGTTGTACGCGATCCTCAAGACCAGCCTGGGTGACATCGAGGTGCGGCTGATGCCGTTCCACGCCCCGAAGACGGTCAGGAACTTCGTCGAGCTCGCCGGCGGTGAGCGCGAGTGGACGCACCCCGCGACCGGCAAGGTCTCCTCGGACCCGCTCTACGACGGCACGGTCTTCCACCGGGTCATCAAGGGCTTCATGATCCAGGCCGGTGACCCGCTGGGGAACGGCACGGGCGGTCCCGGCTACGAGTTCGCCGACGAGTTCCACCCGGAGCTCTTCTTCGACCGCCCCTACCTGCTGGCCATGGCCAACGCCGGTCCGGGCACCAACGGCTCGCAGTTCTTCGTCACCGTGGGCGCCGCGACCTGGCTGAACCGCAAGCACACGATCTTCGGTGAGGTCGCGGACAAGGAGAGCCGGAAGGTCGTGGACGCGATCGCGGCCACCGCGACCGACCCGCACACCGAGCGACCGCTCCAGGACGTGGTCATCGAGTCCGTGGTGATCGAGAAGCGCTGAGGCGGAAGGGACGGCACCTCCTATGGATCCGCGACCTTCCGAGAACCCGCACTCCGGACTGCCGCGCTGCTACCGCCACCCGGAGGTGGAGACCGGCATCCGCTGTACGCGCTGCGAGAAGCCGATCTGCCCGCAGTGCATGGTCTCCGCCTCCGTCGGCTTCCAGTGCCCCGACTGCGTTCGCAACGGTTCGGGGACCGGTCACGCCGCCGACGCCAACCAGCCGCGGACGCTCGCGGGTGGCCGGGTGGCGGCGGACGACCGTCTCGTCACCAAGATCCTGATCGGGATCAACCTCGCGGTGTACCTCGCCGTCCTGGTGTTCGGCGACCGGCTCGTCGACGAGCTCGTGCTCATCGGCTACGCCTTCAGCCCGGCGCTCGGCGAGGTCGTCGGGGTCGCCGACGGCGAGTGGTACCGGCTGCTGACCTCGACCGTCCTCCATCAGGAGGTCTGGCACATCCTCTTCAACGTGCTGGGCCTGTGGGTGATCGGCGGGATCGTCGAGCCCGAGCTGGGCCGGATCCGGTACGCGGCCCTGTGCCTGCTCTCCGGTCTCTCCGGATCCGTGCTCGCCTACCTCGTCGCCGCGCCCAACCAGCCCTCGCTCGGCGCCTCGGGCGTCGTCTACGGCCTGATCGGCGCCTGGGTGGTGCTGGCCCGTCGGCGCCGGCACGACATGCGGCCGGTGGTCCTCTTCGTGGCCCTGTCGCTGCTCATGACGTTCACCCGACCGGGGATCTCCTGGGAGGCCCACGTCGGCGGTCTGGTCGCGGGTCTCCTGGTGACGTACGCGCTGGTGCACGCGCCCAGGGTCCGTCGGGACCTCGTGCAGTACGGGGCCCTGGCGCTGGTGCTGCTGATCGACCTGGGGGTCGTGCTGGCCCGTTCGGCGGCGCTCACCTGAGCGCACAGGGCTGTGGACGAGCTTCTCTGTGAGCTTTCCCCAGAGTTATCCACAGTGCGTGGCGATCTCCCCCCGTTCTGTGGGGAAAGACCGCGCCCCTCGCCTCTGACCTGGTATTTCTCCAGAGAGGCGAGGGGCATTGCGGTCTCCGCCGAGGGTGATTCCGGTCATACCGGCGTCAACCTCGTGCGAGTTATCCACAGATCTTCGTAAGTTATCCAGTGCTGTGCACAACGCTGTGGATAAGTTCAGGGGAGAGCTTGACGAGCGGCAGGTACGGACGCTAGATCGCCGCGCCCGCCGCTGTCTCCCCTACTTCCCCGCAGCTACTTCCACTGCGTGGAGACACCGAAGCCGGCCGCGATGAAGCCGAAGCCCACCACGATGTTCCAGTTCCGGATCGACTCGATCGGCATCGAGCCGTCGGTGACGTAGAAGACCACGATCCACACCAGACCGATGGCGAACAGCGCCAGCATCACAGGCGCCACCCAGCTGCGGTTGGTCAGCTTGATCGAGGTGGCCTGCTTCGCGGGCGGGGGCGTGAAGTCGGCCTTCTTGCGGATCCGTGACTTCGGCACGAGGGACTCTCCTGTCGATGCGCTGCGTGACCGCGCAGGGAACTGTGGCTGGCGCCGGGATGTGACGAAGGAGGACGACTGAGTCCCCCAGGCGTCCGTTAGCGTAGTGGTTCCGCGGCACCGAAGGGGATCAGGGTACGTTGAGCAATTCCGCCGGCACTCCCGAAGGACCCGGCCGCCCCGCGAGGTGGCGCCCCGTCCAGGTGCTCACCCTTGCCGTTTTCGCCCTCGCCGGACTGATCTTCGTCACGAGTTTCAACACGGCCAAGGGCACCAACATCCGCACCGACGCCTCGCTCCTGCGGCTCTCCGACCTGATCGAGGAACGCAGCCACAAGAACGCGGGCCTCGACGAGTCCACCTCCGCCCTCCGCTCCCAGGTCGACACCCTCGCCGCCCGCGACGACGGTTCCACCCGTGCGGAGGACGCGAGACTCGACGCGCTGGAGGCGGCGGCGGGCACCACCGAGGTCTCCGGCTCCGGTCTCACCGTCACCCTCGACGACGCCCCGCCGAACGCCCAGGCCGCCCCCGGCTACCCCGAGCCGCAGGCCAACGACCTGGTCATCCACCAGCAGGACCTCCAGGCCGTCGTCAACGCCCTGTGGCAGGGCGGCGCCGAGGGCATCCGGGTGATGGACCAGCGGCTGATCTCCACCAGCGCCGTGCGCTGCGTCGGCAACACCCTGATCCTCCAGGGCCGCGTCTACTCGCCCCCGTACAAGATCACGGCCGTCGGCGACCGGGGAAAGCTGAACAGGGCCCTCGCGGGCTCCCCGGCGATCCAGAACTACCAGCTGTACGTGAAGGCGTACGGGCTCGGCTGGAAAGTCGACGAGCACAGGGCGGTGACTCTTCCCGGGTACTCGGGCACAGTGGACCTCCACTACGCGAAGCCGGTGAGCTGACAGCCGCCTCGCCGACCGCTGGTGGGCCGACACCCGGTGCGTCGACTGCGGGAGGGGCCGCTTGCGTCTCGTCGTGAGGACCTTCAGCGAGCTGTGCATCACCGTCGGCGCCCTGATCGTCCTCTTCGTCGTGTACGTCCTGTACTGGACCGGCGTCCAGGCCGCGAGCGCGAGCGCCGGCCAGATCGACACCCTCCAGCGGGAGTGGACGAGCACCCCGGTCCGGACCGCCGCCCCCGCCCCCAGGGCCGTGCCGTACGTCCCCGGCCGGGGCATCGCCGTCATGTACGTCCCCCGGCTCGGCAAGGACTGGAAGTGGCCGGTCCTCCAGGGCACGGAGGTCGGCACCCTGAAGAAGGGCCTCGGCCACTACGCCGGCACCGCCCGGCTCGGCGCGACCGGCAACTTCGCCGTCGCCGGCCACCGCCGCACCTACGGCGACCCCTTCAAGGACTTCCCCCGGCTGCGCGAGGGCGACGCGATCGTCCTCACCGACGGGACGACCTGGTTCACGTACCGCGTCGACCGCGCTCCCCACCGGACCGTGCCCACGGACATCGGCGTCATCGATCCCGTACCCGTGAAGTCCGGCTTCGCCGGGCCCGGCCGCTATCTCACCCTCACCACCTGCGAACCCGAGTGGGGCAGCAGCCACCGGCTGGTCGTCTGGGCGCACCTCGACGCCACCCGTCCGGTCGCCGACGGCCGTCCACAGGCTTTGGACAGCTGACCCCCCACGGCCCCCTCGCCCCGTACTCTGGTCCCCGTAACGAACGGAAGGGGCGGTCGACGTCATGTACGGCTGGATCTGGCGGCATCTGCCGGGCAACGCGTGGGTGCGGGCGCTGATCTCGATCGTGCTGGTCCTCGCGGTCGTCTACGTCCTGTTCCAGTACGTGTTCCCCTGGGCGGAGCCTCTGCTTCCGTTCAACGATGTGACGGTGGACGGCCAGTGAGCGCGCGAATTCTCGTCGTCGACAACTACGACAGCTTCGTCTTCAACCTCGTTCAGTACCTCTACCAGCTCGGCGCCGAGTGCGAAGTCCTCCGCAACGACGAGGTCGAGCTGAGCCACGCCCAGGACGGCTTCGACGGCGTCCTGCTCTCGCCCGGACCCGGCGCGCCCGAACAGGCCGGGGTCTGCATCGACATGGTCCGCCACTGCGCGGACACCGGCGTGCCCGTCTTCGGGGTCTGCCTCGGCATGCAGTCGATGGCCGTGGCGTACGGCGGGGTCGTCGACCGCGCGCCCGAGCTGCTGCACGGCAAGACCTCGCTCGTCACGCACGAGGGCCAGGGCGTCTTCGCCGGGCTGCCCTCGCCGTTCACCGCGACCCGCTACCACTCGCTCGCCGCCGAGCCCGCCGCGCTGCCGGCCGAGCTCCAGGTCACCGCGCGGACCGAGGACGGCATCATCATGGGCCTTCGCCACCGCGAACTGCCCGTCGAGGGCGTCCAGTTCCACCCCGAGTCCGTCCTCACCGAGCACGGGCACCTGATGCTCGCCAACTGGCTGGAGCAGTGCGGCGACAAGGGGGCGGTCGGACGGTCGGCGGGGCTCGCGCCGGTGGTGGGCAAGGCCGTCGCGTGACGACGGGCTCTCCGTGGTTCCGGGCGACGAACGAGCCCGAGCCCGAGCCGATACCCGTGGACCCTTACGCGGTCCCTTCGCCGTACCAGGAACCGGCTCCGGCCCCGTACCCCGAGCAGCCCTACCAGGAGCACCGGCAGCCCTACCAGGAGCCTCGACAGCCCTACCAGGAGCACCAGCAGCCCTACCGGGAACCCGAGTCCGGCTACGAGACCCCTTACACAGCTCCCTACGCAGCTCCCCACGAGGCTCCCCGCGAGGACTCCTCCACGCCCTCGTACGAGCCGTACGAGGCGGTGGAGGTCCCCCGGCCCTCAGCGAGCGACACGGCGGTTCTGGAGGCCGTGGAGGCCCTTCCCGGGCCCGGCCGGGCCGAGCGCCGGCGCGCCGCCAAGGGCGGTCGGGGCAAGAGCCGCCGAGGCGGCCCGCCCGCCACCCCGTCCGGCGCCTCGCCGACCGCCCCGCCCGCGGCCCCGCTCTCCCGCGTCGAGGCCCGGCGTGCCGCCCGCGCGGCCAAGGACAGCGTCGGCGTCGTCGCAAGCCGCGCCGTCGGGGAACTCTTCATCACCTTCGGCGTCGTCATGCTGCTCTTCGTCACCTACCAGCTGTGGTGGACGAACATCCTCGCCGGTCAGGAGACCGACCGGGCCAAGGAGCAGATCGAGGACACCTGGGCCAACGGCGACGCCGAGAAGGACGACAGCAAGCCGGGCGCCTTCGAGCCCGGCGAGGGCTTCGCCATCATGTACATCCCCAAGCTGGACGTCGTCGTCCCCGTCGCCGAGGGCATCAACAAGGCCAAGGTCCTCGACAAGGGCATGGTCGGCCACTACTCCGACGGCAAGCTCAAGACCGCCATGCCCGCCGACAAGCAGGGCAACTTCGCGGTCGCCGGCCACCGCAACACCCACGGCGAGCCGTTCCGGTACATCAACCAGCTGAAGCCCGGCGACCCGATCGTCGTCGAGACCCGGAACGCGTACTACACCTACGAGATGGCGAGCATCCTGCCGCAGACATCGCCCTCCAACGTCTCCGTGATCGACCCGGTGCCGAAGGGCTCGGGCTTCACGAAGGCGGGCCGGTTCATCACGCTGACCACCTGCACACCCGAGTTCACCAGCACCTACCGCATGATCGTGTGGGGCAAGCTGGTCGAGGAACGCCCGCGCAGCCAGGGAAAGCCGAAAGCGCTCGTAGGCTGAGACCCCACACCTCCGGACGGGACGACGGGACGACCTAGTGGCACGCGTGCGTAATCGGATCGCCGGGATCATCAGCCTCTTCGGTGAACTCCTCATCACGGCGGGCGTGGTGCTCGGCCTCTTCGTCGTCTACTCCCTGTGGTGGACGAACGTCCTCGCCGACCGTGCCGCGGACCAGGACGGCGCCCAGGTCCGCGACCGCTGGGCCGACGGACCCGGAGCGCTCGACACCAAGGACGGCATCGGCTTCCTGCACGTGCCGGCGATGAAGAACGGTGAGGTCCTGGTCAAGCAGGGCACCGGCAGCGACAACCTCAACAACGGCGTTGCCGGCTACTACACCGACCCGATCAAGTCCGCGCTCCCGCAGGACAAGCAGGGCAACTTCACGCTCGCCGCGCACCGGGACGGCCACGGCGCCAAGTTCCACAACATCCACAAGTTGAAGAACGGCGACGCGATCGTCTTCGAGTCCAAGGACACCTGGTACATCTACAAGGTCTACAAGACCCTGCCGGAGACCACGAAGTACAACGTGGACGTCCTCCAGCCCGTGCCGAAGGAGTCCGGCAAGAACAAGCCCGGCCGGTTCATCACCCTGACCACCTGCACCCCCATGTACACCTCCGACTTCCGGTACATCGTCTGGGGCGAGCTGGAGCGCACGGAGAGGGTCGACCGCGACCGGACCCCTCCGGCGGAGCTTCGCTGAGGTGACCGAAGAGGACCGAAGGGGAGAGCCCCGGCATCCACTGGATGCCGGGGCTCTCCCCTTCGAACGGTCGCGGGGGCGTCAGTCGAAGAAGCCGCCGCCGCCGTCGCCGGGGTTCCCGTTGTTGCCGCCGTTGCCTCCGCCACCGATCGTGTAGACGGTGATCGAGGTGCCGGGGTTGACCATGGAGTTCGCGGCCGGGTTCGTGCCGAGCACCATCGCGTCCTCCTTGTCGGAGCCCTCCTGGACGACGACCAGGTTCAGGGCCTCAAGCTGCGCCTTGACGTCCTTGAACGGCCTGTTCGTCAGATCGCCGGGAATCTGCACCTGGGTCTGCTGCGGGCCCTTGGAGACCTTGAGCGTGATCTGGACTTCCTTGGACTGGTCCGAGGGGCCCTGAGGAGTCTGGTCGACGACCGTGCCCGCGGGCTGGTCGTTGTCCACCTCCTCCTTGACGATGTTGCTGAAGCCGACCCCGTTCAGCTGCTGAACGGCCTGGTCGTAGCTCCGGTTCTTCACATCCGGGAGCTGGAGCAGCTTCTGCTTCGCGACGGTGATCGTCACCTCGGAGTTCTTCTCCGCCTTGGTGAGACCGTCCGGGTTCTGCCGCAGGACCGTGCCGGGGTCCTCGTCGGACTCCTCCTGCACGACCTTGACCTTGAAGCCCTTGTCCTTCAGGGTCTCCTCGGCGCGCTCCTGGGACTGCTCGACGACGTCCGGGACCTCGGCGAGGGGGGCGCCCTCGGAGACGTACACCTGGATCGTGGCGCCGGTGTCCATCTTCGCGGCGTTCTCCGCGACCGGGGACTGGCGGCAGATGGAGCCCTTGGGCTGGTCGCAGCGCTCGGTGCCGGCCTCCTGCAGCTTCACCTCGGAGTTGGTCGCGTTCCCGTTCGCCGCCTCCAGGGTCAGACCGACCAGCTGCGGGACGGTGACCTGCCGGACGCCGTCCTTCTTCTCGAAGAGGGAGACGCCGATGAAGATCGCACCGACGAGCACCAGGATGCCCGCGAGGACCAGCAGGATCGTCGAGGTGTTCGACTTCTTCTGGCCGCCGCGACGGCGGTCCGGGCGGTCGTCGTAGCCGTAGCCACCGTCGTCCGCGTTGATCGGGGGCAGCATCGAGGTCTGGCCTGCCGGGTCGGCCTGGCGCAGCGCCGTGGTCGGCTGGTCCTCCGGGTAGCCGCCGTAGCCCCCGCCGTAGGCGGGCGCGCTCCCCATGCCCATCCCCATGCCCATCGCGGCGGCGGCCGCGACCGGCTGACCGTCGAGGCAGGCCTCGATGTCCGCGCGCATCTCGTCGGCGGACTGGTAGCGGTAGTCGGGGTCCTTGACCAGCGCCTTGAGGACGATGGCGTCCATCTCGGGCGTGATCTCGGGGTCGAAGTTGCTCGGCGGCTGCGGCTCCTCGCGGACGTGCTGGTACGCGACCGCGACCGGGGAGTCACCGATGAACGGGGGACGGACGGTGAGGAGCTCGTACAGCAGGCAGCCCGTGGAGTACAGGTCGGAGCGGGCGTCGACCTGCTCGCCCTTGGCCTGCTCCGGGGAGAGGTACTGGGCCGTACCGATCACCGCGGCGGTCTGCGTCATGGTCATGCCGGAGTCGCCCATGGCGCGTGCGATGCCGAAGTCCATGACCTTGACCTGGCCGGTGCGCGTCAGCATGACGTTCGCCGGCTTGATGTCACGGTGCACGATGCCGGCGCGGTGCGAGTACTCCAGCGCCTGGAGGATGCCGACCGTCATCTCGAGCGTGCGCTCGGGCAGCAGCTTGCGCCCGGAGTGCAGCAGCTCACGCAGGGTCGACCCGTCGACGTACTCCATCACGATGTACGGGATGGAGACCCCGTCGACGTAGTCCTCGCCGGTGTCGTAGACCGCGACGATCGCCGGATGGTTCAGCGAGGCGGCGGACTGTGCCTCACGGCGGAACCGGGCCTGGAAGGACGGGTCGCGGGCCAGGTCGGCCCGCAGCGTCTTCACGGCGACGGTGCGGCCGAGCCGGGTGTCCTGTCCGAGGTACACCTCGGCCATGCCACCACGGCCGAGCACCGAGCCCAGCTCGTACCGGCCGCCGAGGCGACGCGGCTCTTCCATAGCTAATCCAGCCCTCTCCGTCTGTCCCGACCGCACCCATGGGTGGTCCGGCGGTGTGTGCTGTTCGCGGATACGGTACCGGCCCCGGGAAGACGATCCGCCCGGGGCCGGTAGCTGATACCTGACCGGTACCTGGCACGTACGGGGCCGAGACGTCAGCCCCGGGTCTTCAGGACCGCCTTCATCACGGCCTTCGCGATCGGCGCGGCCAGGCCGCCACCGCTGATGTCCTCACGGTCGGTGCCCGCCGAGTCCTCGACGACGACGGCGACCGCGACCGGGGAACCCTCGGCGGTCTTCGCGTACGAGATGAACCAGGCGTAGGGGCGCTTCGCGTTCTTGGCGCCGTGCTGGGCCGTACCCGTCTTGCCGCCGACCTTCACGCCGTCCATGTTCAGGTCGGCGTTGCCACCGGTGCCGTTGGTGACGACGCTCTCCATCATCTGCTGGAGCAGCTGGGCGTTCTCCTGCGAGACCGGCCGGCTCATCTCCTCCGGCTCGGTCTTCTTGAGCAGGTCGACGTTGGGGGCGCGCAGCTCGTCGATCATGTACGGCTTCATCAGCTTGCCGTCGTTGGCGATCGCCGCTGTGACCATTGCCATCTGGAGCGGGGTGGTCGCGGTGTTGAACTGGCCGATGGAGGAGAGCGCGTTGCCACCGCGGTCGGCCGTCTTGTCGTAGACCGAGGCGGAGGAACGGACCGGGGTGAACTGCTCGGCGTTGAAGCCGAACTTCTCGGCCATCTCCACCATCTTGTCGCGGCCGACGTCGTCGCCGAGCTTCGCGAAGACCGAGTTGCAGGAGATGTCGAGGGCACGCTTCAGGCTGGCGTCGGCACAGCCGCTGGCGTGGTTCTTCATGGGCACGCGGGAGAGCGGGATCTTCCAGCCCTCGGGGGTGTCGGTCGCCGCGTTGATGTCCTTGACCTTGCCGTTCTCAAGAGCGGCGGCGGCGGTCACGACCTTGAAGACGGAACCGGGCGGGTAGATCTCTCGGATCGCCCGGTTCAGCTTCGGCTTGCTCTTGTCCTTCTCCAGCGCCACCCAGGCCTTCTCGTCCTTGCGCGAGTAGCCGGCGAAGGAGGTCGGGTCGTACGAGGGGGTGGACGCCATCGCCAGGATCTTGCCGGTCTTCGGCTCGATGGCGACGACGGCGCCGGTCTTGCTGCCGAGGCCCTCGAAGGCGGCCTTCTGGGCGGCCCCGCTGAGGGTGGTGACGACGTCGCCGCCCTTCTTCTTCTCACCGGTGAACATGGCGAGCGTGCGGTCGAAGAAGAGCCGGTCGTCGTTGCCGGTGAGGATGCCGTCCTCGATCTTCTCGATCTGGTTGGCGTCGTAGGCCTGCGAGGCGTAACCGGTGACCGGGGCCCACATGGGGCCGTCGGTGTAGGTGCGCTTGTACTTGAAGTACTCGTCCTTGGAGTCGACGGAGCCGGTGATCGGCTTGCCGTCGACGATGATGTTGCCGCGCTCGTTCGCGTATCGCTCGATCCGGACACGGGTGTTCTTGGGGTGGGCGTTGAGTTCGTCGGCTCGGACGAACTGGACCCAGTTGTCCCGCAGGAGCAGGGCGAGGATGAGCAGGCCGCAGAAGATCGCGACCCGGCGCAGCGGCTTGTTCACGGACGGACCACCTGGGTCATTTCGGCGTCGGGGGACGGGGCGGGCGCGGGCGCGGGGCGCCGCGCGGTGTCGCTGATCCGGATCAGGATGCCGATCAGAGCCCAGTTGGCGATCACCGAAGAACCGCCGTACGCGAGGAACGGCATGGTCATACCGGTGAGCGGGATGAGACCCATCACACCGCCGGCGACGACGAAGATCTGGAGTGCGAAGGCACCGGAGAGGCCCATCGCGAGCAGCTTGCCGAAGGGGTCACGGGCGGCGAGGGCGGTGCGGACACCACGCTCGACGATCAGCCCGTAGAGGAGCAGGAAGACCATCACACCGGCGAGGCCGAGCTCCTCGCCGACGGTGGCGAAGATGAAGTCGGAGTTGGCGGCGAACCCGATCAGGTCGGAGTTGCCCTGGCCGAGGCCGGTGCCGAGGATGCCGCCGGAGCCGAAGGACATCAGCACCTGGGTCATCTGGTCACACGCGTTCAGCATGTTGGGGTCGGTGGCCGTCTCCAGGCACTCGAACGGGTCGAGCCAGGCCGCCACACGGGACTGCACGTGGCTGGCCGTGGAGCCGACGATCACCGCGCCGGCCACGGCCATCAGCAGACCCATGACGATCCAGCTGGTCCGCTCGGTCGCCACGTACAGCATGATCACGAACATGCCGAAGAACAGCAGCGAGGTACCGAGGTCGTTCTCGAAGACCAGGATGAGGAGGCTGACCGCCCAGATCGTGAGGATCGGGCCGAGGTCACGGCCGCGCGGCAGGTAGAGCCCCATGAAGCGACGGCTGGCCAGGGCCAGAGCGTCCCGCTTCACCATGAGATAGCCGGAGAAGAAGACCGCGAGGACCAGCTTGGCGAACTCACCGGGCTGGATGGAGAAGCCGCCGACGTTGATCCAGATCTTGGCGCCGAAGACATCCGTGCCGAGGCCCGGGACGAGCGGCAGCAACAGCAGGACGAGGGAGACCGCCATGGAGATGTACGTGTAGCGCTGGAGGACGCGGTGGTCCTTCAGGAGCAGCAGCACGCCCACGAACATGGCGATGCCGATGGCCGAGTACATCATCTGGCTGGGTGCGTCGGGACTGAAGCTGTTGTACCGGCTCATCGAGGTGGCGATCAGCCGCGGCGACTGGTCGAGCCGCCAGATCAGCACCAGGCCCATGCCGTTGAGCAGGGTCGCCAGGGGCAGCAGCAGCGGGTCCGCGTACGGGGCCCACTTCCGCACCACCAGGTGCGCGACGCCCGCCAGCAGGGCGAGCCCGAGCCCGTACCCGGCCATGCCGGCCGGGACCTTGCCGTCGATGGCCAGGCCCACGTTGAGGTAGGCGAACACCGGGATGACAACGGCGAACGCCAGCAGCGCCAGCTCGGTGTTGCGGCGGCTCGGCGCCTCGATCGCGCCGATGGTGGTCGTGTTGGTGACAACGCTCATGGTGGTGAAAGGCCCCCTACGGGTGCTTACTGCTTGCCGCAGTTCGAGGCCAGCTTCTGCTCCTCCGCGGTGAGGGTGGGACCCGGGGTCGGAGCGGCTGTGGTGGGCTTGGATTCGGGTTTGGCGGCGCCGTCCGGCGTCTCGGCCGGCGGCTTGCTCGCCTGGTCGGCGGCCTTCTCGGCGGCGGCACGGCGCTGCTCGGTCTTCTTGCAGGCCGAGGCCTGCACGGCCAGCTCGGAGATCTTCGTCTCGGCCTTGGCGAGGCTGCCGCCCGTGATCGTGTCCTCGACCTGCTTCTGCTGGTAGTCGGGGAGGTACTTGAGTTCGATCTCGGGGTGGTCCTTCTCGACCTTCGACAGCGAGACCCACGCGAGGTCCTGGCTGATGCCCTGGTACAGCGCCACGTGCTGGTCCTTGGACCCGACGAAGTACTGGGTCTGCGTCCAGCGCCAGCCGCCGTACAGCCCGCCGCCGATGACCGCGAGGACGAGGATCAGGAAGAAGGAGCGCTTCAGCCACTTGCGGCCCTTGCGCGGCTTCACGAAGTCGTCGTCCGTGTACGACTCGAAGGAGCCCTGCGGGGGCATTCCGCCGTAGCCGTGGTCGTCGCCGCTTCCGGGCGGGCCGAACCCGCCGGCGGGCGGCTGCTGGTGCGGGGCCGGGCGGCCGAGTCCGGAGGCGCGGCCCGCGGGGGTCTGCATGGCCCCGCCGTCGTTCAGCTGGGCGGCCTGGTTCTCGGCGACCGCGCCCACGATGACCGGGGTGTCGCTGAGGTGACCGGCGAGGGTGTCGCCGCCGTCGACGTCCAGGACGTCGGCGACGATCACCGTGATGTTGTCGGGGCCGCCGCCGCGCAGGGCGAGCTGGATCAGCTCCTGCACGGTCTCCTGGGGGCCCTGGTAGCTGGCGAGGGTGTCCTCGAGCGTCTGGTGCGAGACCACGCCGGACAGGCCGTCGGAGCAGATCAGATAGCGGTCGCCGGCCCGGACCTCGCGGATGGAGAGGTCGGGTTCGACGTGGTCACCGCTGCCGAGCGCGCGCATGAGGAGCGAGCGCTGCGGGTGGGTGGTGGCCTCTTCCTCGGTGATCCGGCCCTCGTCGACGAGCCGCTGCACCCAGGTGTGGTCCTGGGTGATCTGGGTCAGCACGCCGTCGCGGAGCAGATAGGCGCGCGAGTCGCCGACGTGCACGAGCCCGAGCCGCTGGCCGGTCCACAGCAGGGCGGTGAGCGTGGTGCCCATGCCTTCGAGCTGCGGGTCCTCCTCGACCATCATCCGGAGCTGGTCGTTGGCGCGCTGCACCGCCGTACCGAGCGAGGTGAGGATGTCGGAGCCGGGGACGTCGTCGTCGAGGGTGACGAGGGTGGAGATCACCTCGGACGAGGCGACCTCACCGGCGGCCTGGCCGCCCATGCCGTCGGCGATGGCGAGCAGCCTGGGCCCGGCGTAGCCGGAGTCCTCGTTGCCCTCGCGGATCATGCCCTTGTGCGAGCCCGCGGCGAATCGCAGGGACAGAGTCATGCGCACCTGCCCTGTCGACGCCGCATCGGGGTACGGCCGGTCTCGACCCACACTGCCCACCCTCCGGTCGCTCCGGTCACGCCGGTCGCTTCAGTCGCTCCGGTCGGGAGCGCGGCACAGCCTGTGGCGGGGACCGTCCCGACTCGCTCGCTCCGCTCGCGCCTATTCATGATGTAGCACTACTTCCGCAGCTCGATGACGGTCTTGCCGATGCGGATCGGCGCGCCCAGCGGAACGGGTGTCGCGGTGGTGAGACGGGTCCGGTCGAGATACGTGCCGTTGGTGGACCCGAGATCCTCGACGATCCACTGGCCGTCCCGGTCCGGGTAGATCCTGGCGTGCCTGCTGGACGCGTAGTCGTCGTCCAGCACGATCGTCGAATCGTGCGCCCGGCCCAGCGTGATCGTCTGCCCCTGGAGGGCGACGGTCGTGCCGGTGAGGGTGCCTTCGGACACGACCAGCTTGGTCGGGGCGCCGCGGCGCTGCCGCCCACCGCCCGCGGGCTGCTGGCCGCGCTGCTGCGGCGGCGCGGCGGCCTGCCGCGCCTGCTGCTGCTGCTGAGGTCGCGCCTCCTGGCGCCGCGAACCGCGCTGGGTGACCCGCGTACCGAAGAGGTCGCTGCGGATGACCTGGACGGCCACGATGACGAACAGCCACAGAACGGCCAGGAAACCCAACCGCATGACCGTCAGGGTCAGCTCTGACATTGCCCCCGCTTCACCCTTCGGCTTGCCGGTAAACGATGGTGGTGCTGCCCACGACGATCCGCGAGCCGTCGCGGAGCGTAGCGCGGGTGGTGTGCTGCCCGTCCACCACGATGCCGTTGGTGGATCCCAGATCCTGGATCGTCGAGGGCGTTCCGGTCCGGATCTCGCAGTGCCGGCGGGAGACGCCGGGATCGTCGATCCTCACGTCCGCGTCGGTGCTGCGGCCGAGGACCAGGGTCGGGCGGGAGATCTGATGGCGGGTGCCGTTGATCTCGATCCAGTGGCGGACCTGGGTGCCCGCTCCGCCGTGCGTACCGGGGCCGGGGCCCGCGGGACGGGCCGCCGCCGGCCGGTGGCCGGGGCCGCCGGGAGGCGGGGAGGCGGGCATGGGCGGGGCGCCGGCCGGGGGGTACCCGTAGCCGCCGCGACCCTGTCCCTGGGCCTGCTGCTGGTGAGGCTGCTGCTGGCCGCCCACGGGAGGCTGCGGCTGTGACGTACTCGACGCCAGGGTGCGGCTGCGGACGCGGTACAGACCGGTGTCGAGGTCCTCGGCCTTCTCCAGGTGGACCTTGATCGGTCCCATGAAGGTGTACCGCTGCTGCTTGGCGTAGTCCCTGACCAGGCCGGCGAGCTCGTCGCCGAGCTGGCCCGAGTAGGGGCTGAGGCGCTCGTAGTCCGGCGTGCTCAGTTCCACGATGAAGTCGTTGGGGACGACGGTCCGCTCGCGGTTCCAGATCTGCGCGTTGTTGTCGCACTCGCGCTGGAGTGCGCCCGCGATCTCGACCGGCTGGACCTCGGACTTGAAGACCTTGGCGAAGGTGCCGTTGACCAGACCTTCGAGACGCTGCTCGAAACGCTTCATGACTCCCATGGGGCACCTCCTCCGTCGTTGTCGTCCTCGTACTGCTTACTGATCGTATCCACGCGTCGGGAAATCGGCTGGTTCCCCTTCTCTGCCCTGTGGACGAGTGTCACCTCTCACAGGCTTTCCCCACGGATCGTAGAGGCGGCTTGTGGACAGTGTCCCGCACCCGGCTGTGGGAGTGGGGGCTCGGTCCGGGTCCGGGGGGCGGTCCGTCCGCTTCCTCCCCCTACCTTCCCTTCCGTCTCTCCGCCGGTCTCCCCTCTCTTCCGTCGTCCTCGGCACCGTCGTTCCCGCGTCCGTCGTTCCGTCCCTCCCTCACCTTGGTCTCCGTGAGCGGAGGCCAAACAACGGATGTGAATCCACGGTCTGCGACGTGCTAATCTTCTGATGTCGCCAGGCGATCGCACCGAAAGGTGAGGGAGCCCGGAGCACACCCAATGCGCGGGTGGCGGAATAGGCAGACGCGCTGGATTCAGGTTCCAGTGCCCGAAAGGGCGTGGGGGTTCAACTCCCCCCTCGCGCACCATCTCGGGAAACCGAGGAAACGGTCGGCATCGTGATCACGATGCCGACCGTTTCGTTTTCCCCTCATTCTTTCGGGCGGGGATGTGACGTAACCCACGGGTGCGGGGCGGGGTGCGTCCGCGGGACCGTGGGCTACGTCTCCGGGGTCAGGCCGCGGTCACCGGCCAGTGCCTCAGGGCCGCGCGGAGGGCCTCGGGGTCCGGGGTGTCGGAGGCCCAGGCGATGTGGCCGTCGGGGCGGATCAGCAGCGGGCCGGGCAGGTTCCCCGCCGGGGCCGCGAGGTGCAGCCACTTCGTCTCCGGTACCGGGCTGCCGTGGGCGACCAGCACGAAACGGCCGTCGCGCAGTACCTCGTACAGGCGCCGTCCGCCGGAGAGGCGGAGGTCGGGGACCCGACGGCCGGTGAGCCGGTGGCTGCCGCGCGGCGCCGGGTAGGCGATGCCGATCCCGGAGAGCAGGCGCTCGCCCGTCGCCGTCAGCGAGTTCAGCCGGTTCGCGAGCGGCAGTCCGACCTCGCGCAGACCACGCGTCAGACCGTTGCGGGGGGACCGCAGCACGCCCCGGGTGATCGCCCCGGAGACCCGCAGCGCCTGCCGCCCGACGGGGTGGCGCTCTCGCTCGTACGAGTCGAGCAGCGGCTGCCCGGCGCGGCCCTGGACCACGGCGGCCAGTTTCCAGCCCAGGTTGGCGGCGTCCTGGAGGCCCGTGTTCATCCCCATGCCGCCGGCGGGCGAATGCACGTGCGCGGCGTCGCCCGCCAGCAGCACCCGGCCCTCGCGGTAGCGCACCGCCTGCCGCTCGTCGCTGTGGAAGCGGGAGATCCAGCGCGGGTCGTGCATGCCGTAGTCGGAGCCCAGGACCCGGCGCAGCAGCGCGGAGAGCTCCTCCGCCACCACCGGCGCGTCGTCGGGCCGCTCGTCTCCCGCGACCCAGCCGATCGCCCGGTACCAGCCGTCGCCGAACGGCACGAGGGAGGCGAAGCCGTGCGCGTTGGAGTTGGTGGTCACCGCGTCGACGGGGATCTCGGTGAGCCGGATGTCGGCCAGCATCACCGAGCGCACCACCGACTTGCCGGGGAAGCCGATGCCGACCATCCGCCGCACCGAGCTGCGTACGCCGTCGCACCCGACCACGTACCGGGCGGTCAGGACGTCCCCGTCGGCCGTCTCCACCTCGACGCCGTCGTCGTTCTGGCGCAGCCGCGTCACCTCGGCGCCCCGCACGATCCGCGCCCCGGCGGCGCGCGCCCGCCGCTCCAGGAGCCGTTCCACGTGGTACTGCGGGGTGATCAGGGCGAACGGGAAGCGGGAGCGCAGCCGGTGCAGCCGGAGTTCGATCCTGCCGAAGACGCCGATCACGGGCGCCTTGCGGCCGAGTGCGACGAGTTCGTCGCCCAGGCCCCGGGCGTCGAGCAGCTCCAGGGTGCGGGCGTGCACCGCGAAGGAGCGGGTCATGGCGGTGTCGGCGGCCTGCTCGCGCCGTTCGAGCAGGGTGACCCGCACCCCGGCGGTGGCCAGGTCGCCGGCCAGGAGGAGGCCGGTGGGGCCTGCCCCGATGACGAGGACGTCCGCGGTGTTCTCGTTCACACCGTCGCCTCGATCAGGTGCTGGTAGGTGTTGACCGGGCGGACGTCCCGTACGGTCAGGCCGGCCCGCTCCACCAGTCCGAGCAGGCTCTGCCGGGTGTGCTTGCGGCCGCCGACGGTGAGGAGCATCCGCAGGTCCATCCCGGTGCTGAACATCTGCCCGGGGCCGTCGTCGACCAGGTTCTCCACGATGATCACCCTGGTGCCCGGGCGGGCCGTGCGTACGACGTTGCCGAGTACGACGACCGCGTCCTCGTCGTTCATCCCCAGGACGTTCTTGAAGACGTACGCGTCGATGTCGGCCGGGACGGCCTCGCGGCAGTCCCCGGCGACCAGTTCCGCCCGCTCGGCGAGCGTCCCGTCCTCGCGCAGCCGGGCGTCCGCGCCGGCCAGCACGTCCGGCCGGTCGAAGAGGACGCCCCGTACGTCCGGGTGGTGTTCGAGGAGGGCGGCGAGCAGTGCGCCCTGGCCGCCTCCGATGTCGGCGACGGTCCGCGCGCCGGACAGCGGCACGGCTCCCGCGACGGCCCTGGCGGACTGGATGCTCGCCTGGGTCATCGCACGGTCGAAGGCCGCCGCGGACTCCGGCCACGCGGAGTGCACCTGGTCGAAGAACTCCTGCCCGTGCAGGTCGACGAAGACGTCCTTGCCGGTGCGCACGGACTCGTCGAGCCGGCCCCACAGCTCCCAGGTCCACGGCTCGGTCATCCACAGCACGAGCTGGTCGAGGCTGTCCGGGGTGTCCGTGCGCAGCAGCCGGGAGATCTCCGAGGGGACGAAACGGCCCTCGGGGTCCTCGGCGAACACCTGGTGGCAGGTGAGCGAGCGCAGCAGGCGCCGCAGCGCGTCCGGGTCGGCTCCGACGGTCCGCGCGAGGTCGTCCGCCGTCGCCGGGCCTTCGCCGAGGGCGTCGGCGAGACCGAGCTTCACGGCCGCCCGCAGCGAGGCGGCGCAGCTGCTGCTCAGCGCGCGCTCCAGCAGGCTCAGCACCTGCGGCTCGGTGGACGGCCCGGTGGACGACTCGGTGGGCGGCTGGGTGGGCGGCTCCCACGACGGTTCGGCGGACGACGTGGTGGGTGCGGTGGAACCGGTCACGAAAGGGGGCCTCTCTATCGGGTCTGTCGGGCGGCGGCGGTGACACAGCCGGGGAAGTGCGCTTCGAGCACCTGGCGGACGCCGTCGCGCCAGGACCACTCGCAGGGGCCGACCAGGCTCCGGCGGCGGGTGTCGTCGTACGCGACGACCGCGCGGGTGACGTCGCCCGGGACGAAGTCGACGGGCACCCCGGTGAGTTCCGAGACGTGGGCGAGGAGGTCGGTGATGCCGACGACCTCGTCCCCGCCCCAGTTCACGACGGTCGCGGGCACCGTCGCCGCGGCCCACAGGCCCGGCACGTGCCGAGCGATGTCGTCGGTGTGGATCGGGGAGCAGTAGTGCTGGTCCGTGTGCGGGACCGCGACGGGCTGCCCGGCGAGCATCGCCCGGTAGTGGATGACCGGGGCCCCGCCGTGCCCGTGCGGCCCGTAGGCGACGTTGAGCCGGGCGATGGTGGTGGGCAGGCCGAGGGTGACGGCGAGGGCCCGTACGGCCCCCTCGGTGGCCAGCTTGCCCACCGGGTAGGTCGGCAGGAAGGCCGAGTGGGCCGCCAGCGGGTCGGTCTCGGTGTACCGGTGGTCCAGTGCCCCGGGGGCGTAGACCGCGCTGGTGGAGATGAAGAGGAACGATTCGGCGGATCGGCAGTGGGTCATCAGGCGGCCGGTGCCGACGGAGTTGACCGCCACCACGTCCTCGAAGTCCCCGTCGCCCCGCTCGACCGCCGCGTGCAGGACATGGGTGAAGTCGTCGGGGACCTCGTCCAGGCCGTCCCGCCCGTCCGGTCCGTACGCGGCCATGTCCCAGCGCCGGGTCCGGATGCCCCGGTCCCGCAGCCCGCGCTCCGTCTCCGGGTCCGAGAACCGGCCCAGGCACCACACCTCGTTGTCGCGGGCGAGCGTCTCGGCGGCCGTGCGGGCGACCAGTCCGGTCGCCCCGGTGATCAGGATCTTCTTGCCGGTCGGTGTCTGCATCCGGGTGGCTCCTCTACTGCTCGTCGGACGGGGCGGACAGCGACCGGGCCAGTTCCGCCCGCAGGATCGACTGGAAGGCGGCCACGTGCCGGGCGCCCATGAGGGTGTAGTGCTCGCCGGGCACGTCGAGGTACCGGGGCGCCTCGCGGGTGAAGTCGGTCCACCGGCTCAGCTCGTCGTCCAGCCAGTCCTGCTTGCTGCCGCGGAGCGGAACGGCGTAGAAGACGCTCATCCGGGCGACGTCGCCGGACGGCACGTAGCTCCGTCCGAGGTCGGTCAGGCCGTCCGCGAGCTCCGCCCACGCGGTGAACCGTTCGAGGTCCAGGTCGAGTTCGGCGAGCCGCTCCGGGGGAGCGATGTCGATCAGACGGCCGAGCTGCTCCCGCCTGTCCAGCGGCCGGAGTTCGGCGGGCAGCGTCTTCGCCCGCTGCTCGGAGACCAGGTCCAGGAACATGGCCAGGTTGACCGCGGTCTCGACGAAGTCGAGCTCGTCCATGCGGTACTTGATGTGCGGGGGGAGGTTGAAGCTGCCCAGGAAGTCGACGCGTTCACCGTCGGCCTCAAGGAGCTTGGCCACCTCGAAGGCCACCGCCGCGCCGAAGGAGTACCCGGCGATCGCGTAGGGGCCGTGCGGCTGCCGGGACCTGATGGCGTCCACGTACGCGCGTGCCATCTCGTCGAAGGACGCGAACGGCTTCTCCCCCGGGTTGAAGCCGCGGGCCCGCAGCGCGTAGAAGGGCCGCTCGTGCACGAAGTACTTGGCCAGGTTGACGAAGACGAGCACCTCGCCGACGCCCGGGTGCACGCAGAACAGCGGCGTCCCCTCCCCGCTGGTCTGCAGCGGGACGATCGGGTCGTACGGCGCGGGCGCGTCGCTCCGGTCCGCCTCGATGCGGGCGGCGAGCGCGCGGACGCTCGGCGAGGTGAGGATCGCGAGGACCGGTGGCTCCGTGCCCGGGAAACGCCGGGCGATCAGGCTCTTGAGACGCAGGATGTCCAGTGACGTGCCGCCGAGGTCGAAGAAGCTCGCCGTGGCGCTGATCGTCGCCGGGTCGGTCTCGAAGAGCTCGCCGTACAGCTCCGCGAGCGCCTCCTCACGGGCGCCCTCGGGAGCGACGTACCCGCCGAGCTGCCGGGTGACCAGGGCCTGGACGGAGCCCACCTGCTCGGCGTAGTCGCCGGCCTCCAGCCGGCGCCGCATCAGTGCGCGCGGGATTTTGCCCAGGCTGGTCTTCGGGAAGGCGTCCTTGGGCAGCGGAAGCAGCAGCGCGGGGCGGAAGCCCCAGTGCAGCACGACGCTGTTCCGGACGGCTATCAGCAGGCGGTGCAGCGCCGGCTCGTCGCCGGCCACCTCGGGGGCGGCCGCGAACGCGACGGCGAGCTGCTCGGTGTCGCTGCCCTTCGGACGGGTGGGGAAGGCGGCGACGAACGACTTCTCGATGCCTTCCAAGCCGTCGAGCACCGACTCCAGGTCGTGGCTGTAGTAGTTGACGCCGTTGACGATGACGCTGTCCTTGCTGCGCCCCACGAGGGTCAGCCGGCCCCCGTCGAGCCGGCCGAGGTCACCGGTCCGGAACCAGCCGTCCGCGGTGAAGGCGGCCTCGGTGGCCTCCTTGTCGTTCCAGTACCCGCCCGTGACCATCGGGCCGGTGAGCTGCACCTCTCCGGTCTCGCCCGCGGCCTGCGGCAGGCCGGTGTCCTCGGCCGCGATCCGGATGCGCAGCCCGTCGACCGGCCGGCCGACCGCCGCGAACTCGGCCTCACGGTCGGCCTCGGGGAACTCCCGGTTGTAGATGCTGCCGGCGCAGGTCTCGGTCATCCCGAAGGCGGGCCACAGGGCCTCGCGGCGCAGCCCGTACGGGGCCAGCCGGTCGAGGAAGCCGATGCCCGTGGCGACGGGGTTGGCCTCGCCGCCGGAGACGATGTGCCGCAGACAGGACAGGTCCAGGGACGGAGCGGCCGGCAGGCGGTCGACGATCTTGTTGAGCTGGCCGAGCAGGAAGTTCGGCGTGAACGTCATCGTCACCCGGTGCGCGTCGATCAGCTCCAGGAAGCGCATCGGGGCGGCGAGCACCGTCTCCGGGGAGGTCTGCAGCTGGACGGCGCCGACCGACAGCGGAAGCAGATGCGCTTCGAGGAGCGCGGCGACGTGGTCGTACGAGATCCAGTTCAGGGTGACGTCGTCCGAGGTCAGCGACTGCGTTCCGGCCTTCGCCGCCATGGAGGCCAGCAGATTTCCGTGGGTGAGCCGGACGGCCTTGGAGGCGCTGGTGGAACCGGAGGTGAGGACGAGGAGGGCGACGTCGTCGGGGGAGGCCGGGGTGAGCGGAAGCGCGTCTCCCTCGGTACCCGCGTCCGTGCCGGCCGGTGCCAGGTCTTCCAGGGTGACGACCGACAGGTTCTGGACGGCGGGGAGTTCCTCGCGCGTGCGGACGTCGGTGACCAGGAGCGGCCCGTCGAGCAGGGTGTCGACGTGGCCGAGCTGGGCCGCCCAGCGCTGCGGGTCGTCGCGCAGGGGGACCAGCGGGCACACCGTGATCCCGCCGAGCAGGCACGCCCAGAGGGCCGGCAGGAAGTCCTCCGGCCGTTCGAGGAGCAGCGCGACGATCCGGTCCTCGCCCACTCCGGACCTCCGCAGCCGGGCGAGGACGCGCAGCGACTCCTCAAGGAGCTCCGGATAGGTCTGGAGCCGGAAGTCGAGCGGCCGGTCCGCGGAGCCGTAACGGATCCCGTGCTCCGGGAACCGCGCGGCGGCCCGGATCAGCAGCGCGCCCAGGTCGGCGGTCGTGTCGTGGTCGGCTGTCGTGTCGTGCTCGGTCGTCATCGTGCCTCCTCGAGTGCGGCGATGTTCCGGGTCACCCAGGCGGAGATGTCGCGGGTGGGCGAGCCGGGGGTGAAGAGTGCGGCCACGCCCATCTCGCGGAGCACCGGGATGTCGGCCTCCGGGATGATGCCGCCGCCGAAGACGGTGATGTCCCGTGCGTCCGCCTCGTCGAGGAGTCTGAGGACCTCGGCGAAGAGCGTCATATGAGCGCCGGAGAGGACCGAAAGGCCGATGCCGTCGGCGTCCTCCTGGACGGCGGTGTCGACGATCTGGCGCGGGGTCTGGTGGAGCCCCGTGTAGATGACCTCGACCCCCGCGTCCCGCAAGGCGCGAGCGATGACCTTCGCCCCTCGGTCGTGTCCGTCAAGGCCGGGCTTGGCGATCACGACCCGAATCGGCGTGTCCATCGGATTCCCCCTCTGTTTTCTGTTGTGTGCTGTCTTCTGTCGTACGCGGGCGTCCGTCAGGTCTCAGGTGGTCGTCGGGCTGTAGGTGCCCCAGACGTCGCGGAGTGCGTGGCAGACCTCGCCGACGGTGGCGCGGGCCTTGAGGGCGTCCTTCATCGGGTAGAGCACGTTGTCGGTGCCTTCGGCCGTCTTCTTCAGTGCGGCGAGCGCGGCGTCCACCGCCGTCTGATCCCGCTCGGCGCGCAGTGTGGTGAGGCGTTCGGCCTGCTGGGCCTCGATGGCGGGGTCGACGCGGAGCGGCTCGTAGGGTTCCTCGACGTCGATCGTGTAGCGGTTGACGCCGACCACGACCCGTTCGCCGCTGTCGGTCTCCTGCGCGATCCGGTAGGCGGAGCGCTCGATCTCGCTCTTCTGGAAACCGTGCTCGATCGCGTTGACCGCCCCGCCCATCTCCTCGACCCGCCCCATCAGGTCCAGGGCCGCCGCCTCCACGTCGTCGGTCATCTTCTCCACGACGTACGAGCCGGCGAACGGGTCGACGGTGGCGGTCACGTCCGTCTCGTAGGCGAGGACCTGCTGGGTGCGCAGGGCCAGGCGGGCGGACTTGTCCGTGGGCAGGGCGATGGCCTCGTCGAAGGAGTTGGTGTGCAGGGACTGCGTCCCGCCCAGGACGGCCGCCAGGCCCTGGACGGCGACGCGGACGAGGTTGACCTCGGGCTGCTGCGCGGTCAGCTGCACACCGGCGGTCTGGGTGTGGAAACGGAGCATCAGCGACTTGGGGTTCCTCGCGCCGAACTCCTCCTTCATGACCCGCGCCCAGATCCGGCGGGCCGCCCGGAACTTCGCGACCTCCTCCAGGATCGTCGTGCGCGCCACGAAGAAGAAGGAGAGCCGCGGCGCGAAGTCGTCCACGTCCATGCCCGCCGCGACCGCCGTGCGGACGTACTCGATGCCATCGGCCAGGGTGAACGCGATCTCCTGCGCGGGCGAGGCCCCCGCCTCCGCCATGTGATAGCCCGAGATCGAGATCGTGTTCCACTTCGGGATCTCACTGCGGCAGTACTTGAAGATGTCCGCGATCAGCCGCAGCGACGGCTTCGGCGGGAAGATGTACGTGCCCCGCGCGATGTACTCCTTCAGCACGTCGTTCTGGATCGTCCCCGTCAGCCTCTCGGCCGGAACGCCCTGTTCCTCACCCACCAGCTGGTACATGAGGAGGAGCAGGGCGGCGGGGGCGTTGATGGTCATCGACGTCGAGACCTTGTCCAGCGGGATGCCGTCGAACAGGATCCGCATGTCGTCGACCGAGTCGATCGCCACCCCCACCTTCCCGACCTCGCCCGAGGAGATCGGCGCGTCGGAGTCGTGGCCCATCTGCGTCGGCAGGTCGAACGCCACCGACAGACCCATCGTGCCGTTCGCGATCAGCTGCTTGTACCGGGCGTTGGACTCCACCGCCGTACCGAAACCCGCGTACTGGCGCATCGTCCACGGCCGGCCCGTGTACATCGACGGGTACACACCACGCGTGAAGGGATACCCACCCGGCTCACCCAGCTTCCCGGCCGGGTCCCAGCCCTCCAGGGCCCCCGGTCCGTAGACCGGCTCGATGGGCAGTCCCGACTCCGACTCGCGCGTCATGCGTATCCCCCGTGTTCCACCGGCTGTGTGCTGGGCGTGCCTTGTTCAGGACCGGACATCGAGGACGTACTTGCCCGTGGACGCCCGGGTCTCCAGGAGCTCGTGCGCGCGTGCCGCGTCGGCCAGCGGAAGCACGGTCACGTCCACCCGGACGCTGCCCTTGGCGACCTCGGCGAGGGCCTGCTCCAGGTGGGCGCGGAGCAGCTCCGGGGCCCGGCCGGCGACGCCGCCGAGGTTGTAGCCGGCGAGGGAACTGTTCGTGTACCAGGGGTGGTTGCCCTCGAAGGTGACGTCCTCGGCCGCCGCGTTGCCGAAGATGACGTGTCGGCCGAAGGCGGCCAGGAGGCCGGACACGGACGACCGGAACGCGCCGCCGACGGAGTCCAGGACCAGGTCCGCGCCCGCTCCGCCGGTCCGCTCGGCCACCTCCTGCTCAAGCTCCTCGTACGACACGACGCTGTCGTAGCCGAAGCCGCGCGCGTACTCGGCCTTGGCGGGGGAGCTGGTCACGCCGATGACCGTGCCCGCGCCGAGCTGACGCGCCAGCTGCGCCGCGGCCGTCCCGACGCCGCCCGCCGCCGCGAGGACGACCACGGTCTCTCCCTTGGCGAGGTGACCCGCCGAGGTGAGGACGCCGAGGGCGGTCGTGACGTTGCACAGGGCGCCGGCCGCGAGGGCTCCGTCGAGGTCGGCGAGCTCGCCGTCGAGGCGGACGACGTGCTCGGCTCCGACGGCCACCACCTCGGCGTTTCCGCCGCCGCCCAGGGTGAGCGCGGCCACCCGGTCGCCGGGCTCGAAGCCGGTGACGCCCTCGCCCACGGCGCGGACCGTGCCGACCGCCTCAAGGCCGGGGAAGTGCGGCAGGCCGACCGGGAACTGGCCGCGGCGGAACATCACTTCGGCGAAGTTCACGCCCGCGTACCGGACGTCGACGGTGAGCTGACCGGCCTCGGGCTCGGGCGTCTCGACCTCGCCGACGGTGAGGACGGACGGGGCGCCGAAGTCGTCGAAGCGGACGGTGCGCATACGGCTGCCGGAGGTCGTGGAGGTCGGGGCGGTGTTCGTCATCGGATTCCCGTCTGGCTGAGGAAGGAGGTGGGGCCGTGGCCGGTGAGCAACCGGGTGTCGTCCGGGCAGAGGCCGGTGACCATGCGGAGGGAGTCCTCCATGCTCGTGGGGCTGGCGGTCGGTGCGTCCGCGCGTCCCGGGCCGTTCGCGAGCAGGGTGTCGCCGGTGGCGAGCAGGGGAGCGTCGCCGCTGTCGAAGCGGAACATCACCGAGCCGCTGGTGTGGCCGGGGGTGTGCAGCACCGTGACGATGCCGGCGGCGAAGGTCAGTTCGCCGCCCCGCTCGGGGAGTTCGCTCACCTCGTCGGGCTCCTGGTCGGGGTGGCCGACGAGGAGGTCGCGGGGGAACGAGTCGGGCAGTCCCTTGGCGGGAGCGCCGAGCTGGTAGCGGTCGGCCGGGTGGATCCAGGCCGGGACGCCGTAGTGCCGGGCGAGCGGCACGGCGTCCCAGGTGTGGTCCATGTGGCCGTGTGTGATCAGGATCGCCTCGGGTTCGAGGCGGTGGGCGCGGACGGCCCGCAGGACCGCCTCGCGGGAGTCGTGTCCGGGGTCGACGACGAGGCAGGGATTCCCCGGTCCGGCGGCGACGATGTGGACGTTCGTTCCGAACTTGCCGGTGGCGGCGGACAGTACGAGCATGACGCGACTTTGGCTGAGCCTTCGGTCATATGTCAATTGCCATAGGTGTCGCAGAACTCTGGCTCAAGTCTGCCCTATAGTGGCGAGGGCCACCACCGCCGTACCCGTCGTACGGTCGGCGTCCGGTGCGTGTCAGTCCGTCAATCAGCCGTCCCACCAGGGGGTTCGTCCGTGAAGGCCATCGCCGTCCAGCGTTACGGAGGCCCGGAGGTCCTGGAACTCATGGATCTCCCCGAACCGCGCCTCGGCCCCGACGTCGTGCTCGTCCGGGTGCGGTACGCGGGCGTCAATCCCGCCGACTGGAAGATCCGCGAGGGCTACATCGACGACTGGTTCGAGTCCCACTTCCCCCTGGTGATGGGCTGCGACCTGTCCGGCGTCGTCGAACGCACCGGCCTCGGCGTCACCGAGTTCGCCCCCGG
The DNA here is from genome assembly GCF_036192275.1 of Streptomyces sp. NBC_00250. Classification (NCBI taxonomy): domain Bacteria; kingdom Bacillati; phylum Actinomycetota; class Actinomycetes; order Kitasatosporales; family Streptomycetaceae; genus Streptomyces; species Streptomyces sp. NBC_00250. Next base: position 4,734,838 of record NZ_CP108088.1, read on the forward strand.
CGACGAGGTCGTCGGCTACGTCCGCGCCGACCACATGCAGCGCGGCACGTACGGCGAACTGGTCGCCGCGCCCGTCCGGACCCTGGCGCACAAACCGCGCTCCCTCGACGCGCGGGAGGCGGCCGGACTGCCGGCCGCCGGCCTCACCGCGTACCAGGCACTCCGCCGCCACCTGGAGATCGGCCCCGGCGACGTGCTGCTCGTCCACGCCGCGGCCGGCGGGGTCGGCTCGCTCGCCGTCCAGATCGGCCGCGCCCTCGGCGCCCGCGTCATCGGCACGGCCAGTGAGCGCAACCACGACTTCCTCCGGTCGCTCGGCGCGGAGCCGGTGACCTACGGCCCCGGGCTCGCCGACCGGGTGCGCGCCCTGGCCCCGGAGGGCGTCGACGCCGTCTTCGACCTCATGGGCGGGGACACCCTGGCCGGTTCGCCGGCGCTGCTGCGGCCGGGCGGACGGCTCGCCTCCATCTCCGGTGACGTGACGGGGCTCGGCGGACGCTACGTCTTCGTCCGCCCCGACCCGGTCGATCTGGCCGAGCTCGTGGCGATGGCGGACCGCGGCGAGGTCCGGGTCCACGTGAGCGCCGAGTTCCCGCTCGCGGACGCGGCCCGCGCCCATGAACTCATGCAAACCGGCCATGTGCGCGGCAAGGTCGTCCTGGCGGTCGGCACGGCCTGACCGGCGGTCGGAAAGGCCTGATCCGGCCCGTCCCGCCGACCTCACCGCACCCGTCCGAGACCCGTACCGGAAGAGCCCGACGCGCTACCCGTAGCAGAAGATCCGCATCCCACACGTGTGAGAGGCCCGAGGCCGCCCCTGTCAGGGGCGGCCTTTCTCGTGTGTCCGGGGGCCTCTGCGGCCGGTCTTCAGCGAATCTTCAGCGGCTCTCAAGTCGCCCACACGTGAGGCCACGGCCGATTGCCCCGTCGTTCGCAGATGAAACCCCAGAGGGGGCTGTGAGGCTTGATTCATGCCCTCAGGGGCCCGCCGAAGCAGACCCACGGACGAACGGAACCGGGCATGACCCTTGCTGAGCAGGAGCCGACGGCAGCGGCGCCGGCCGCGGCCGAACTCGCCTACCAGCGTCCTATGGACCGCGCCCTGGTGCACCGCCGGGCCGTCATGGAGGTCTTCGTCACCGACGCCGTCCGGCACGGCGACGACGCCTTCGCCGTGGCCGTCCAGGCACCCCGCGCGCACAGCTACTACAACGACCACACGCAGCGGCCCGCGCTGCTCGACCCGCTGTTCCTCCTGGAGGCCGCCCGCCAGGCGGTCACCGTCGTGGCGCACCAGTGGCTGGACGTCACGTACGACACCTCCTTCCTGATCAGCGACTGGACCACCGAGTTCACCGACCTCGCCGCCCTGCGGACCCGCGTCGACACCCCGGACGAGCTCGTCGTCGAGGTCACCACGCGCGACCTCAAGCGGCGCGGCACCAGGCTCCTCGCGGCCACCCTGGAGTGCGTCTTCCTGGTGGGCGGCCGACGGGCCGGGACGAGCGTCGTCGTGGCCGGATACCTCAGCCGCGACGGCTACACGGCCCACCGCGAGAAGAGCCGGGGTTCCGTCCCGCCGCTCTCCTCCGCCATGCCGCACACCCGCACCGGCACGCCCGTCGCGCCCGCCCTGGTGGGCCGCGAGCGGACGGAGAACGTCGTCCTCACCGACGTGGTCCGGCACCCCGACGCCACGACCGCGCTGCGCGCCGTGCTCGACGTCCCGGTGCGGCACGCGGCCATGTACGACCACCCGCTGGACCACGTACCGGCGATGGCCCTGATGGAGGCGGCCCGCCAGGCCGCGGTCCTCGCCTCCGACGAGTCCGGGGAGTCCGGCGACCGGCGGTACGCGCGTGCCTTCGGCGCCACGTTCCGCCGGTTCGTCGAGCTGGACAGCCCGGTCACGGTCTCCGTCACGCCGTCGGCCGGCGAGCGCCTCACCGTCGACTTCCTGCAGGACGGGGAGTCGGTCTGCTCGGCCGACATCGAGGTCGCGGTCCTCGCGGAGCCCGAGCCGGCCGCCGCGTCCGGGCCGTCCGCCGCGTCCGAGGCGCCCGACACGGACGGCAGGTGACGGGCCGTGCGACTGGACTCACCCCTGGGTCTCTCCGCGACGGCCTGGTACCCCGACGGTCTCCAGACGACCGAAGAGGCCGTGGCCGCCGGTGACATCGACGCCCGCACCGCCCGCGAACTCGGCTACACCTCGCTCCCCGTCAGCGAGGACATCGCGCCGCCCGACATGGCCGTCGAGGCCGCCAACCGGCTCTTCACGCTCTCCGGCGCCCGCGCCGACGCCCTCTCCCTCGTCCTGCACGCCAGCGTCCACCACCAGGGCCACGACGCCTGGTCCGCCCCGCACTACATCGCCAGTCGGATCGGCGCCGACCGTGCCGTACCGATCGGGCTGCTCCAGCAGTGCAACGGCGGCGCCATCGGCATCGAACTGGCCGCGAGCCGACTCCAGGGCGACCCGTCCGCCGGACCCGCCCTGGTCACGACCGCCGACCGCTTCCTGATGCCGAGCTGGCACCGCTGGCGCAGCGACTACGGGATGGCGGCCGGCGACGCGGCCACCGCCGTCCTCGTCCACCGCACCGGCTCCGCGGCCGAGCCCGGCTCGGCGCACGCCTTCCCCCCGGACCTGCTGCTGCACTCGCTCGCCACCCGGACCGCCTCCGAACTGGAGGTGATGCACCGCGGCGACGACGAGCTGAACGCGACGCCGATGGGGCACAGCCCGATGATCGACGTGCGGCGCACCAAGCGCGCCTTCATCAAGGCGTACGGCGTCGACTTCTTCGTCAAGACGGCGGCCGACCGCATCCGCGCCGTCGTCGAGGAGGCCCTGGCCGACGCCGGGCTCACCGGCGACGACCCGCGGCTGCACCACGCCGTGATCCCCCGCCTGGGCACCAAGGCGATGAACGAGGCGTACATCCCGCCGCTGAAGGACGTCACCTCGGCGGAGGTGCTCGACCTGGGCCGGGTCACCGGGCACGTGGGGGCCGGCGACCTGAACGCCTCCCTGGCCGACCTGGCCCGCTCGGACCTCCTGAGGCCCGGGGCCCACGCCCTGGTGCTCAACGGCGGCGGCGGGTTCACCTTCACCGCGGTCGTGGTCAGCAAGCGCTGACCTCCCGCGATCCGTACCGATCCACCGATCCACCGATCTACCGATCACCGATCCACTGCTCCACCCGATTCGCACCCGACTCGCATCCGACTCCCAAGGAGAACCCCTCATGTCCGCTCACCAGGACCGTCTCTTCGCCCTCGTCTCCGAGAAGCTCGGCGTCCCCACCGAGGAGCTCGACACCACGTCCACCTTCGACGCCCTCGACCTGGACTCGCTCGCCCTGATCGAGCTCAGCGTCATCGTGCAGAAGGAGTTCGGCGTCCAGATCGACGAGACGGCGCTGACCCCGGAGAACACCTTCGCCGACATCCTCACCGAGATCGACTCCAAGGTCGCGGTGGCCTGATGACCGGCATACCGACGCAGCGCCCGGGCGGGCGCACCAAACGCTTCGACGTGGCGGTCACCGGCGTCGGCCTGGTCACCCCGGCCGGCCTCGGTGTCGAGGCCAACTTCGAGCGGGTCTGGTCGGGCAGGTCCACCGCGGCCACCGACCCGGACCTCGCCGGTCTGCCCGTCGACTTCGCCTGCCGCGTACCGGACTTCGACGCGGGCGCCCTGCTCGGGCGGCGCAGCGCCGTCCGCATGGACCCGATCAGCCACTTCGGCGTGGTCGCCGCCCGGCAGGCCGTCGAGGACGCCGGGCTCGACCCGGCGGCCTGGGACGGCCCCCGCGTCGGCGTGGTGGTCGGCACCTCGCTCGGTGGCTGGTCCACCGTCGAACGCGAGCACGGCAAGCACCTCGCCGACGGCCCCGAGTTCGTCTCGCCGCTGCTCATGGTGATGGGCCCGGTCAACATGACCGCCGGCTACATCGCCATGGACCTCAAGGCACTCGGCCCCAACCAGGTCGTGTCGACCGCCTGCGCCTCCGGCAACACGGCGATCGGGTACGCCCGCGCCCTCCTGGAGTCCGGTGTCTGCGACATCGTCCTGGCGGGCGGCGCCGAGGCCGCGATGTCCCCGACCGCCATGGCCAGCCTCGCCCGCGCCGGAGCGCTGTCGACCCGGCGCGACGACCCGGCGTCGGCCTCCCGCCCCTTCGACGCGGACCGCAACGGGTTCGTCGCCGGCGAGGGCGCGGCCATGCTCGTCCTGGAGCGGGTCGAGGACGCGCGGGCGCGCGGCGCCCGCATCCGCGCCCGGGTCTCCGGCTTCGGCGCCTCGGCCGACGGCCACCACGCGTCGGCGCCCGACCCGACCGGCGGCGGCGCCGAGCGGGCCATCCGGGCGGCGCTCGCCGACGCCCTGGTCGACACCTCCGAGGTCGACCACGTCAACGCGCACGGCACGTCGACCCCGCTCAACGACATCACCGAGGCCGGGATGCTCCGCCGGGTCTTCGGAGAGAAGCCCGCCGTCACCTCCACCAAGGGTGTCGTCGGCCACCTGCTGGGCGCCGCCGGCGCCGCCGAGGCGGTCTACACGGTGCTCGCCGTGGAGCGGAGCCTCGTCCCGCCGACGGCCAACCTGAACAGCCTGGACCCGGGCATCGGGGTGGACGTGGTGGCCAAGGAGGCCCGTCCGATGGAGATCGGCGCGGCGGTCAACGACTCCTTCGGCTTCGGCGGACAGAACGCCGTGATCGTGGTGACGCCGGCATGACGGCGACTCCCGGCCCCGCGAGCCCCGCTGCCTCCTCCGGGCCCTCGGGCCGCTCGGTCCTCGTCACCGGTGGCAACCGCGGCATCGGTCTGGCCGTCGCCCGGTCGCTCGCCGCCCGCGGCGACCGGGTGGCCGTCACGTACCGCACCGGCGAACCCCCGGAGGGGCTCCTCGGGGTGCAGTGCGACGTCACGGACGAGGCCCAGGTGGAACGCGCCTTCAAGGAGGTCGCGGCCGCCCACGGCGACGTCGAGGTGCTGGTCGCCAACGCCGGGATCACCCGGGACGGGCTGCTGCTCGCCCTCGGCGACGACGCGATCGACACCGTCCTCGACACCAACCTGCGGTCGGTCATCCGGGTCGCCAAGCACGCGGCCCGGGGCATGCTCGGCGGGCGCTGGGGCCGGCTGGTGCTGATCTCGTCCGCCGTCGCGTTCACCGGCTCGCCCGGCCAGACGAACTACACCGCCGCCAAGTCCGGCCTCGTCGGCCTCGCCCGCTCCCTCGCCTGGGAGCTCGGCAGCCGCGGCATCACCGTCAACGTCGTCGCCCCCGGGCTCGTCGAGACGGACATGCTGCGCGACGTACGGCCGGCCCGCATGGACCAGTACCTGGCGATGACGCCACTGGGCCGGGCCGGCAGCGCCGACGAGGTGGCCGCCGCCGTGCGGTTCCTCACCGGCGAGGAGGCCTCGTACATCACCGGCGCCGTGCTGCCGGTCAGCGGTGGGCTCGGCATGGGTCACTGAGGCCCCGTGCCGCACGCATCCACCACCACTCACCAAGCACAGGGAAGGTAAACCATGCCCGTCGGTGTCCTGTCGATCGGCTCCTACACACCCGACCAGGTGGTCGACAACCAGCAGATCAGCGCCTGGACGGGGATGCCCGAGTCCTGGGTGACCGAGCGGACCGGTGTCCTGACACGGCGATACGCCGAGCCGGGCACCGCCACCTCCGACCTCGCCGTGCACGCGGCCCGGGAGGCGCTGGAAGGCGTCCCGGACGAGGTCCGCGAGCGGCTCGGCGCGCTGGTCGTGGCGACCAGCACCCCGGACGTGCCGCAGCCGTCGACCGCGGCGATCCTCCAGCACAAGCTGGGGCTCTCCACCCTGCCCGCCTTCGACATCAACGCCGTCTGCAGCGGCTTCCTCTACGGCCTCTCGGTCGCCGAGGGGCTGCTGGCGGCCGGTCGGCACGGGGGGCACGTGCTCCTGGTCGGCGCCGACATGTTCTCCACGATCATGGACAGGTCCGACCGGCGCACGGTGAGCCTGTTCGGCGACGGCGCGGGAGCCGTCCTGCTCGGCGAGGTGCCCGAGGGCTACGGCCTGCAGTCGGTGCACCTGGTCACCGACGGCGAGTTCCACCACTACGTGGGCGTGGAGGGCGGCGGCACCAGGACGCCGCTCGACGCCGAGGCCCGCGAGGCCGGCCACCAGTACTTCCGGATGGACGGGCGCGCGGTGCGCGACTACGCCCTCGCGGTGCTCGCGAAGCTGACCGCCCAGACGCTCGACGACTGCGGGCTCGCCCTGGAGGACATCGACCGGTTCGTCTTCCACCAGGCCAACACCAGGCTCCTGGAGACCTTCGTGGCGGACGCCGGCATCGACCCGGACCGCGTCGCCTACACCGCGCCGCACCTGGGCAACACGGTGGCCGCCTCGGTGCCGCTCACCCTGCACGCCACGCACCGGGAGCGCCCGCTGAAGCGCGGCGAGCGGGTCCTGATGGCGTCGGTCGGCGGGGGAATGACCGCGGGCGCCGCACTCCTGACCTGGTACTGACGGCCCGCCCCGGGGCGCCGGCGCACCCCTTCCGCGCCGGCGCCCCACCCGTACCCCACTACCGACCCCACACGCACACCACACGCAGCAGCATCGGATGGAGGAGCCATGAGGCTCGACGGACAGACGGCCGTCATCACTGGCGGCACGCGGGGCCTGGGGCGGGCGATAGCCGAGGCCTTCCTCGCGGAGGGTGCCTCGGTCGTGGTCGCCGCACGCAACCCGTACGACATCAAGGAACTCGCCGACGACCACGGCGACCGGCTGCTCTTCCACCACACCGACGTCACCGACGAGTCCTCGGTGGCCGAGCTGGTCGCCGCCGCGGGCGAGACGTTCGGCGGCGTCGACGTCCTCGTCAACAACGCGGGCGTCAGCCGGGACGGCAAGATCGCCCGGCTCTCGGTGGACGACTGGAACACCACGCTCGCCACCAACCTCACCGGCGTCTTCCTCTGCACGCGCGCGGTGATCGGCCCGATGGCCGCCCGCCGCGAGGCGACCGGCACCGGCGGCCGCATCATCAACGTCTCGTCCTGCGTCGCGGGCCGCGCCGCGATCGGCGCCGCCGCGTACAGCGCGAGCAAGGCCGCCGTGGAGATGTTCACCAAGACCTCGGCCGCCGAACTCGCCCCCAAGGGCATCACCGTCAACTGCCTGTCCCCCGGCTACATCGACGAGGGCATGGGCAAGGAACTCGCCTCCAACGAGCGCGCCTGGGAGAGCTACCGCGGCCGTCTGCTCTCCGGTCGCCTCGGCCGTCCCGCCGAGGTCGGCGCGACCGCCGTCTTCCTCGCCTCGCAGGACAGCTCGTACGTCAACGGCAGCGTGGTCGAGGTCAACGGGGGGCTGATGTGGGCGGCCTGACGGAACGGCGCACGGTGCACGGGGCGGACCGGCCCGTCCTCGTCGTCGGGGCCGGGCCGGTCGGGCTGGTCGTCGCGTGCGAACTGCTCCAGCAGGGCATCCCCGTACGCGTCGTGGACGCCGGCCGCGGACACACCGCGCACTCCCGCGCGAACGTCATCTGGCCGCGCAACCTCGAACTGCTCGACCGGATCGGGGTGACCGAGGAGCTGCTCGACACCGGTCACCGTCTCGCGGGCACCGCGTTCTACTCGCGCGGCCGGCACCTCGCGACCGCCTGGATGAGCAAACTGCCCGACTCCCCCTACCCGTTCGCGCTCACCCTCTCGCAGAACGACACCGAGGGAGTGCTGCGCCGGCGCCTCGCCGCGCTCGGCGGCACCGTCGAGCAGGGCGTCCGGCTCACCGCCCTCGACAACGCCGCGGACGGTCCCGCCGTCAAGCTGGAGCACGAGGACGGCCGGACCGAGGAGCTGGAGCCGAGCTGGCTCGTCGGCGCGGACGGCGCGCACAGCACCGTCCGCAAGGAGCTGGGCATCGGCTACGACGGCCCGCCGGTCGACGTGTCGTTCGCGATCACCGATGCCCGGCTGACCACCACCCTCTCCGAGGACCTGTCGCACTACTGCTACGCGCCGAGCGGCGCCATGGTGCTCGGGCCGATGGGCGGCGGCGTGCACCGCATCGCCCTGAACGTGCCGCACGACGCGTACGGCGAGGACAACCCACCGCCCCGCGAGATGTTCCAGCAGGTCGTCGACGACCGGGCGGCCGGCCGCAGCCGCGTCGAGGAGCTGCTGTGGAGCGGCTCCTTCCGGGTGCGGGTCAGGATCGCCTCCGCGTTCCGCAGCGGTCGCTGCTTCCTCGCGGGCGACGCCGCCCATGTGATCAGCCCGGCCGGCGGCCAGGGCATGAACACCGGCATGCAGGACGCGTTCAACCTGGCCTGGAAGCTGTCCGGTGTCCTCCGGGGGGAGTTCGGGGAACCGATCCTCGACTCGTACGACTCCGAGCGCCGTGCCGTCTCGCACGAGGTGGCCCGCTCGACGGCGCTGCTGACCAAGGCGGGCCTGGTCAACACGCCCGCGAAGGTCGCGCTGCGGGACGCCGCGTTCACGGCGGCCGACCGGACCGGGCTCTTCCAGCGCAGGTTCGCCCCGCAGCTGAGTCAGACGGCCGTCAGCTACGACGGCGACCGGCATCCCCGTATGCCGCTGAGGGTGTCGTCCGGTCCGGTCGCCTCCGGCCCGGTCGCCTCCGGCCCGGTCACCGGTTCCGGTCCGGGCGCCGGTGGTTCGGGCGAGGCGGCCCCCGTGGCTCCGCGGCTCGACAGCGGTGGCTGGCCGACGATCGACCGGGACCGGCACACCGTGCTGCTGTGGCCCGGCACGCGGACCCCGCCCGCGGACTGGCAGCGGACCCGCGACCGGGTCCGCCGGGAGCTGCCCGACGGCACCCCCGTACTCGATCTGACCCGTGCCGTTCCCCGGGGCCTGGCCCGGGCGCTCGGCCCGGGGCCCGCCGTGGCGGTCGTCCGCCCGGACGGCCATCTGCTCGCGCGGGTCGACCCCGGGAGCCCCCAGGACATCACGCGACTGCTCACCCGAGCGGCACACCTCAGGAGCCGGTCTTGACCACGTCCCCCGCCCTCCCTCCCCTCACCACCGACCATTCCCGCCCGGTGGTGGCGTTCTTCGACGCCGACGAGACGCTCGTCGCGATGAAGACGCCGTTCTCGCTGCTGCGGCACCGGATGAAGCGGGAGGGTGATGTCACCGGCGCCGCGTACGAGCGGCTCGTCGAGCCGCTGCGGCGGCTGGCGTCGATGGGCGTGACGCCGGTCGAGGTGGTGTCCAAGTTCTACGAGCTGTACGCGGGTGTCCCCTGGGACGACGTGGTCGCCGAGGCGCGGGAGTGGTACGCCCATCTGCGCGAGCGCGGCGCGCCGTTCATCGAGCCGACGGTCGCCCGGCTGCGCCGCCACCAGGAGGCGGGTCACCACACGGTGGTCATCTCCGGCTCCTGGCCGGCGACGCTCCACCCGATCACCGACGACCTGGGTGTCGACCTGGTCCTGTGCACGGAGCCGGAGCTGGACGCGGACCGGCGCATGACGGGGGCGATCCGGCACGCGATGTTCGGTCCGGCGAAGGCGGACGCGGTCCGGGAGGCGCTGGCGAAGTTCGGCGCGGACCCCGCCGACTGCTACGCCTACGGCGACGACCCGGGCGACCTGACCATGCTGAGCATGGTGGGCCACCCGACGGTCGTCGGCGAGAACCCGCGGATGACGGCCCACGCGGCCGAGCACGGCTGGCCGGTCATCCCGGCCACCCTGATGGCCGGGACGCGCCGCCAGCCGGTGTGACCCGGGGGAGAAGGAGCACGAAGGGGCGCCTCGGCCGAGGCGCCCCTTCGGCGTTGTCCGACGGGCGGGGCGGACGCGCCGCTCCGACGGGCGGCACGGCGCTCCGACCGGCTCCGTGGCGGGGGCTCGCCCGCGCGGTCCGGCTCCGCGGCAGGATCCTCGTGCGCGGGTGCCGACCGTCGCCGGGTCAGTGGCCGTCGGTCAGCCTGGGCGGGCGTCGACCGTCGCCGGTCGGGTCAGCGGGCGTCGGTCGGCCTGTGCGGGTGCCGGTCGTCGTCGGCGAGGTCAGCGGGCGCCGACCGGTTCCGGCAGGTCGGCCAGTTCGGCCAGGATCTCGGGCGGGAGGGTCACCGAGCCGGCCTCCACGTTGTCCTCCAGGTAGCGGCGGGTCTTGGTGCCGGGGATGACGCCCACGTGCTCGCCCTGCGCCAGCACCCAGGCGATCGCCACCTGCGCGACGGTCGCGCCGACGCGGTCGGCCAGGTCACGCACCCGGTCGACGATGGCCTGGTTGGCGCTGATGGCCTCGGGCTGGAAGCGCGGGATGCGGTGCCGCCCGTCCACCTCGGGCAGGTCCTGCGGGGTGCTGATCAGGCCGGACAGGAAGCCGCGGCCGAGCGGGGCGAACGCGATGAACGCGATGCCCTCGCGCCCGCAGTACTCCACCACGCCGTCCTTCAGGGCCTCCCGGCTCCACAGCGACAGCTCGCTCTGCACGGACGCGACCGGGTGGACCGAGTGCGCCCGGCCGATCTCGTCCACCGACGCCTCGGAGAGCCCGATCGCGCCGAGCTTGCCCTCCTTCACCAGCTCCGCGAGCGCGCCCCAGCTCTCCTCGACCGGCACCTCGGGGTCGATGCGGTGCAGCTGGTAGAGGTCGATGTGGTCCACGTCGAGCCGCTGCAGGCTGGCGTCGACGGCGGAGCGCAGATACTCGGGCCGGCCGTCCCGGTGGCTCTTGTAGGTGGCCGGGTCGTCGACGACGAGCCCGCCCTTGGTGGCGAGCAGGGCCTTGTCGCGGTAGCCCCGCAGCGCCTTGCCGACCAACAGCTCGTTGGTGAACGGGCCGTACTGGTCGGCCGTGTCGATCAGGTCGACGCCGAGGTCGATGGCGTGCCGTACGACCGCGATGGACTCGCTCTCGTCCCGGCCCAGTTCGTCGTACCCCCACGACATGCCCATGCAGCCGATGCCGACGGCCGCGAAGGTCCGCTCCGTGCCGCCCAGTTGGATCCTGCGCATGTTCGTGCGCACCGCCTCTCCCGTTGTGCCCGCCGAGTCCCGCCCACTCGATTCGTGTGACAGGCCCTCGTCTTCATGCAGAACTCTGCCATACGACATTGACATCTCCTATGCTCAGCCTCCTACTCTATGACAGAGTTCTTACACATGCCTGCCAACGAATAGAACAGAACAGGGGTGATTCTCCGTGTCCACCGGCAACCCGCGGGCGACGCTCGCCGCGGCGTGCGTCGTCGGCCCGCTGATGACCTTGGTGGTGACCGGCCCGTCCGTGGCCGTGCCCGAGATCGGCGCCGACCTGCACAGCTCCCTCGCCGCTGCCCAGTGGGTGGTCGACGGCTACATGCTGACCGCCTCCAGCAGCCTCGCCGCGATGGGCTCGCTCGCCGACCGCGTGGGCCACCGCAGGATGTTCACCTGGGGCATGGCCTTCTTCGCGTTCTGGATGACGGTCTCGGGTCTCTCCAACAGCATCCTGCTGCTCGACCTCTCCCGCGCCATCTCCGGTTTCGGCAGCGGCGCGGCCCTCGCCTCCATCACCGCGATCGTGGCCCAGGCCTTCGACGGCCCCGCCCGCGCGAAGGCGTTCGGACTCTTCGGCACCTTCCTGGGCGCGGGCCTCGCGTTCGGCCCGATGTTCGGCGGCGTCCTGGTCAACCTCTGGGGCTGGCGCTCGGTGTTCCTGGTGCTCGCCGGGGTCGCCGCGCTCGTCCTGCTGAGCACGCCGCTGCTGCCCCGTACGGAACCGAACCGCGGACCCCGCTTCGACTGGGCCGGCACCTTCGCCTTCGGCCTCGGCATCGCCCTGTTCGTCCTCGCCCTGGTGGAGGGACCGGGCCGCGGCTGGACCGACCCGATCGTGCTCGCCTCGGCCGTCGGCTGTCTGGTCCTGCTCGCGACCTTCGTGGCGGTGGAGCGCCGCTCCGAGCACCCGATGTTCGACCTGGGCCTCTTCGCCCGCCCGCAGTTCCTCGCCGTCTGCCTGGTGCCGCTGGTGCTGGCGTTCAGCTTCGTCGCGCTCGTCATCGTGCTGCCGCCGTACCTGACCTCCACGAGCGGTCTGTCGGCCGTCCGGATCGGTCTGGTCCTGCTGCTGCTGACCGGCCCGTCGCTCGTGATGCCCGCCCTCACCGGTGTGGTCGCGCAGAAGGTCTCGCAGCGCACCCTGTTCCTCGTCCTGCTCGCCTTCTCCGCCGTCGGCGCCGCCTGGCTGACCATGGTGGAGCCGGGTGCCTCGACCGTCGCGCTGGCCGGCCCGCTGCTCTTCCTGGGCATCGGGTACGGCATCTCGCTCGGCATCCTGGACGGCGCGGCCGTCTCGGCCGTCGAGCCGGAGCGGATGGGCATGGCCGCGGGCATGTTCAACACGGTGCGGCTCACCTCCGACGCCGTGTCCATGGCCGGTCTCGGCGCGCTCGTCACGGCGCTCACCAAGAGCGCCCTCGACAGCGACGCCGTCTCCGCCTTCAAGGGCGGCGCCGACGCGCTGACCTCGCGCGCCCTCCAGGGCGGTCTGACCGAGGCGGCCGAGACGCTGCCCGCGGGTGAGGTCCGGGACCGGGCGGTGACCGCGATGGCCGACGCCTACGCCTCCGGCCTGCACACCACCATGTGGATCGTCGCGGCGGCCTGCGCGGTCACGGCCGTGGTCGTCGGCAGCCTGCTGAAGGGCGGCAAGCCCTCGGCCGCCGCCCCCGCCGAGGCCGAGCCGGTCACGGCGTCGCCCGAGCCCGCCTCCGCGCGCTGAGGGGGCGGGTCATGACACAGACCGCCCTCGGACCCGTCGAGGTCCTGTCCCCCTATGTCGACGAGCAGCTGGTGGAACTCCTCGGCATCGAGGTCACGGTGTGCGAGCCGGACCTCGTGATCGGCAGCATGCCGGTGGCGGGCAACCGCCAGCCGATCGGCCTGCTGCACGGCGGGGCCAACGCCGTGCTCGCCGAGACGCTCGGCTCGCTCGCGGCCTGGACGCACGCGGGCGCCGACCGGATCATCGTCGGCCAGGAACTGTCCTGCACCCACCACGGCGGGGCGCGGTCGGGCCGGGTCACCGGCGAGTGCCGTCCGCTGCACGTGGGCACGCACACCGCCACGTACGAGATCGTCATCCGCGACGAACGCGGCCGGCGCACCTGTACCGCCCGGCTGACCTGTGCGATCCCGCCGGTCAGGCGCCGGGCGGGCCGGTGACCGAACGCACCGCGGGGAACGACGGCCGGCCGGTGCGGCGAAGGCAATGCGCGACTACTGCTTCGTCCTCTGTCGTATGCAAGACTATTGATATGGCGAAGACGACGACGGAGACGGTCGCCGCAGGCCGACTCGGGCACACGATCAAGCGGGCCGAGCAGGCTCTGATCGGCCGCAAGACGGACGTGCTGCGGGAGTTCGGCCTGACGGTTCCCCAGTACTCGGTCCTGCTGTTGCTGTCGGTCTCGGACGGCATGTCCGCGGCCCAGCTGGCGCGCGAGTGCATGGTCACGCCGCAGACGATGGCGACGGTCCTGACCAACCTGGAGAAGGCCGACCTGGTGTTCCGGGAACCCTCGGAGCTGCACCAGAAGGTCGTGGTCAACCGGGCGACCCGGGCCGGCCGCGCCATCGCGAAGAAGGCCGACAAGGCGGCCCTGCGCGTCGAGGGGTCGCTGGGCGCCGAGTTCACGCCCGAGGAAAGGGCCCGGTTCGAGGAGTACCTGGAGCGGTCGATCGCCGTTCTGGGGTCCCTCGAATAAACCCCTCGGGGGTATGTGGGACGCGTAGAAAACCACCTCGAATTCGTCTGCCGACGAAATTCAAGGTGGTTTTCTTTTTATGTCACCTGTGAGGCAGGTAACAGCCGGGGCTCCGGCCCGTAAACATTTCGTACGACGGTCGACCGAAAACGGTTTTCGGCCGGATTCCTGCTAGGGTGACCTGGTGACTCGTGCTAGGTGCACGTACCTGCGCGGGGAGCGAAGGGTTCGACCATTTCACCGCAGGGTGGGATGGATGTACCAATAAGGGGGAATGGTGCAGATTCACGTCCTGGGCCCGATGACCGTATTCGATGATGACCTGGAGCCGGTCGTTCTGGCACCCAAGCCGCGTCGTCTGCTCGCTTTACTCGCCGTCAATGCCGACAGTGCGATATCCGTCAATGCGCTTGTGCAGGAGTTGTGGGGGAACAATCCTCCCCGAACTGCCACCGCAACGATCCAGACATATATCGGGCAGGTCCGCCGCACCATCGCGGAAGCCCTCGACAAGAGCGCCAACGAAATCGCCGAAGAAATCCTCATTACCGAGGGCAGCAGTTATGTGCTGTCCACGCGGAGGGTCGCGCTCGACATCGCCGAGTACGAGATGCTGACCGCTGCCGGAAACGCCGCGGTGCAGCGCGGCGCATTCGTCGAGGGTTCCGATCTGCTTCATCAGGCCGTCGCGCTGTGGCGCGGCCCGGCGCTCGTCAACGTGGAGGCCGGCGAACTGCTCGGCGCCCGGATCGTCCACCTGGACGAGTCCCTCCTGTGCACGCTGGAGCACCGGATCTACGCCGACCTCCAGCGCGGCGCGCACCACACCCTGGTCCCGGAGCTCACCGAGCTCACCGCCCGCCACCCGCTCCACGAGAACTTCCACCGGCACCTGATGCTCGCGCTGTACCGCTGCGGCCGACGGGCGGAGTCGCTCGCCGTCATGCGGCGGCTGCGGGCCCGGCTGGTGGAGGAGCTGGGTCTTGAGCCCTCGCCGTTCCTGGTCCAGATGGAGCAGGACATCCTGCGCGGCGAGCCGTCCCTCGACACGCCCCGGCTCAGGTCGGCCGACCGGGCCACCGTCGTACGGCAGCAGGACCGCCGCAGCATGGGCAGCGTGGTGCACAGCCTGGCGCTGCGCGCGACGGGCTGAACCGAGCCGGGGGTGACCGGCTGAACCGGGCCGGCACTGACCAGCCGAACCGGGCGGCCGACATCGTGAAAGGGTCCGCGGGCACGTGCCCGCGGACCCTTTCGTATGCGACCTCGTATCCGACCTGCTTCTGCGACCTTCTTGTGCGACCTGCTTCTGCGACCTTCTTCGTACGCGGACCGCTCCGTGCCCGCGGACGCGCGCGGTCCTTCCGGTCTCAGGCTCCGCTGACCAGCAGGCACGACCAGGTGAACCCGGCCCCGGCACTGACCACCAGCGCGTACTCGCCGGGACCCAGCATCCGCCCGGTCCGCAGCTCCGCGAGGCTGGCCGCGGCGTCGCCGGCGCCCAGGTGTCCGGTGTCGGCGCCCGGCCGCAGCAGTTCCGCCCCGGTGAGCTTGCCCAGCAGCGGCGCGTAGGCCAGGTCGATGGTCTTGCGGCCGAGTCGGGGCGCCACCACGTACCGCAGCGGCACGTCGCCCGTGGCCGACAGGCCCGCGTCGGCCAGGCACGACTCCACCGCCGACCGCAGCGACGCGGTGCTCGCCGCGGTGAACGCCTCCATGCCCTCCGCCTTGAGGAACGCCTTCTTGGTGCGGCGGATGTCGACCTTCGGCCCGAGGGAACGGGCCGCCGGTCCGAACGGGTCGTCGCCGCGGTGCATGCGCTCCAGCCGGGGCGCGGCGACCGTGGCGATCGCGTGCAGGACCAGATCGGCCGGCCGGCCGCCCTCGGTTCCCGGCAGGTGGTGCAGGACGAGGGCGGTGGCGCCGTCGCCGTACCCGATGCCGTAGTCCCCGCCCCAGCGGTCGAAGCCGGGCTCCACGAAGGCGTCCGCGGTGGTGATCAGGGCGTTCCCCAGGCCGGGCTCGACGAAGAGCCGGGCGGCGGCCAGCTCCACGGCCGCCGCACCGCCGTTGCACACCTGCTGGACGCCGAGGGGCACGGCGTCGGCGGCACCCAGCCGGTCGGCGACGAAGTGCGCGGGGGACCACAGGTCGTGGCCCTGGTAGTGGATCCAGGCGTGCAGCAGGAGGCCCACGGCGCCCGGGTCCACACCGGCCGCGGAGAGTGCCTCGCGGCCGGCCTCGACCGCCATCTCGGGCGGCGCGAGGTCGGTCACCGGCAGTACGGCGTACCCGAGTTCGTCGGCGGTCTCGGCGTCGACCAGCTCACGCGCGACCGCCTCGGCCGCGCTCTGCCTGCCCGGGGGCAGCCAGAGCGAGGGGCCCGAGATGCCCAACGGGCGGGGCAGACGCATCACTCGGCCCCGGTGCTCGTGCTCTTCGAGGTCAGCGCGGCGACGTCGCAGCCCGGGTCCGGGGCGGCCGTGGTCGGCGCGGTCGCCTTGGTGGGGATGATGTCGACGACGTACAACTCGACCGGCTCGGTGCCCTTGTTGATGCCCATGTGCACGGTGGTCGGGCCGACGGGCTCCACGAGCGACTCGCCCGCGCTGTACTCCTCCACCGAGCAGTCCGAGCCGTCGATCCGGGTGAACGTACCGGAGTTGATGACGGCGATCTCCTCGCCCACGTGGTAGTGCCAGCCCGTGGAGGCGCCCGGCTGCACGATCGCCTTGCGGTAGAGGACCTTGCGGTCGCCGGTCGCCTTGATCTTGAAGGGTGCCGAGGTGATGCCCTGGCTCAGCGTGACCGCGCTGACCGGGGGGACGTCGGCCGTGACGTCGGCCTGGGCCATGGGCTGGGTGGCGAATCCGGCGCCGAGCGCCACCGCGACGACGGCACCGGCGGTGATGAGCCTGCTCTTCTTGACCACGGAATGTCCTCTGCTCACGGGAACGATCGCAGTCATATGTATCAGAGCATTGTCACTGAGATGAGGTCTGTCGTGACTTCCTGTGCTGCCCTTGAGTCGGCCTTGAGCGGTTCTCTTGCGAGCCCCTCGGACCCGCCCTCGGACCCGCTGTGCGACCGGCCTCGGGGCGGCTCTCCTGACGGGATTCCCGCCCGGCCGCTCAGCCCGCCTCGACCAGCGAGATCCTGCCCTTCCGCTCGTCCCGGCCCAGCAGTTCCACGACCTTCTCGCGGGTCTCCGTACCCGGCCGCGCCGTGTGCAGCATCAGCCGGATCCCCGGACGGTCCGGGATCTCCAGCACCGAGTGGTCGAAGATCAGGAACCCCGCCCGCGGATGGTCGATGCCCTTCACGCCCTGGTTCGTCGCCGTGAGCTCGTACCGCGACCACAGCTCCGCGAACTCCTCGCTCTCCTCAGTCAGTCGACGCGAGATCGACGTGAACCGCGACTCCTCCGGATAGCGCGCGGCATCCCTGCGGAACTCGGACACCAGACCCGGAGCGACCTCCGCCCAGTACCGATGACGCGCCCGGAACGCCGGATTGGTGAAGAAGGACACCAGGCAGTTGGTGTCCCGCTCGCCGAAACCGAAGACCAGCGAGGCCGCCCTGTTGAGCCCCACGATGTCCCAGCACCGGTCGATCACATACGCAGGACTCGGCATCCAGCCCTCCACGAGGGCCGTCAACTGCGCCGTGTCCGCGAGGTCGTCCGCCGCGCGCTGCGGCGGGTTCATCCCCACCAGCCGGTACAGATGGTCCCGCTCCACGGCGTCCAGCCGCAGCGTCCGGCTGATGGCGTCCAGAACCTGCTCCGACACCTTGATGTCCCGGCCCTGTTCGAGCCACGTGTACCAGGAGGCTCCGATGCCGGCCAGCATCGCGACCTCCTCCCGGCGCAGCCCCGGCGTGCGCCGACGCGCACCGGGGGGAAGCCCCACGTCCTCGGGCCTGAGCCGTTCCCGGCGCGTGCGCAGGAAGTGCTTGAGCTCCTCGCGTCGACGGGGCTCCCGTACTGCGTTGAGGCTGGTGGTCATGAACCCAGGATACGTTCGGGCTCCCCACGCCATGGCGATATTTGCCAGCCTTCTGGCATGACTCCCGACTCCGCCACTCAGCCGCCCGGCAAGGCGCCCTTCACCACCCGCCAGTGGCTCATCATCGCCCTCCTGTGCGGCGCGCAGTTCATGCTCGCCCTCGACTTCTCCATCCTCAGCGTCGCGCTCCCCGTCCTCGGCGAGGACCTCGGCTTCAAGCTGAGCGACCTGCAGTGGGTCGTCACCGCGTTCGCGCTGCCCTCCGGCGGCCTGCTGCTGCTCTTCGGCCGCGCCGCCGACCTCTATGGCCGCCGCAACTGGTTCGTCGCCGGCATGGTCCTCTTCGCGGTCGCCTCGCTCGCCGGCGGTCTCGCCACCACGCCCGGCTTCCTGCTCGCGGCCCGCGCCGCCCAGGGCGTCGCCGCCGCCATGCTCACCCCGGCGGCCATGTCGCTGCTCACCACCAACTTCTCCGAGGGCTCGCAGCGCGACCGCGCGCTCGGCATCAACGGCGCCCTGCTCTCCCTCGGCTTCCTCTCCGGCGTGGTCCTCGGCGGTGTCATCACCGACCTCACCAGCTGGCGCGTGACGCTCTTCATCAGCGTCCCCGTCGGCATCGTCGCCGCCATCGCCGCCCCGATCCTCATCAAGGAGAGCCGCAACGAGGAGACCCCGAAGCTGGACCTCCTCGGCGCCGTCACCGTCACCGGCGGCCTCATTTCGGTGATCTTCGGCATCACCTCGGCCGAGCGCAACGGCTGGAGCGCCACCACCACCCTGGTCTCCCTCGCCGCCGGACTCGTCCTCCTCGTCGCCTTCTTCGCCGTCGAGTCGCGGGTCACCGCACCCCTCGTCGACCTGAAGGTGCTGCGCCGCCGCACCGTCAGCTGGGGCAACGCCACCGGCCTCATCACCTTCGCGATGATGACCGGCATGGTGTTCCTGCTGACCCTGTACATGCAGCAGGTGCGCGGCATGAGCCCGCTCAACGCCGGCTTCACCTTCGCCTCCCTCGGCGTCGCCGCCGTCCTCGGCGGCGCCTTCGCCGCCCGGATCATCGGCGCGATCGGCGTCCACCGGGCCCTCGTCTACGGTCTGCTGCTGCAGGCCGTCAGCACGGCCGCGCTCTACTTCCTCGACACCACCGGCGGCATGCCGCTGCTCCTCATCGCCACCGCCACCGGCGGATTCGGCCACCTCCTCGCCGTCGTCGGCTACATGATCACCGCGACCTCGGGCCTGCCCGACAGCGAGCAGGGCCTGGCCACCGGCCTCGCCTACACGGGCCAGCAGCTCGGCGTCACCGTCGGCACCCCGGTCCTCGCCACCGTCGCCGCCGCCGGCATCGACTCCGCGGGCGGCAGCGGCCCCGCCGCCGTCCTGGAAGGCGTACAGGGCGGTCTGCTGCTCGCCGCCGGCGCGCTGCTCGTCGCGGGCATCGTCGCCATCGCCTTCCTGCGGCCCGGCCGGACGACGGCCGAGGCCCCCGCCGCGACGGACCGCCAGGTCCCCGCCGAAGCGCGCTGAGACACCGAGGAAGACGATCCGAATGCGTATGCGCTACCTGGGCCGCACCGGCCTCCAGGTGTCCGAGATCTGCCTCGGCACCATGACGTTCGGCGGCCGCCACGGCTTCCAGCACATGGGCCAGCTCAACACCATCGAGGCCCGGCGGCTCGTCCACGCGAGCATGGACGCGGGCGTCAACTTCTTCGACACCGCCGACATGTACTCCGCCGGACAGTCCGAGGAGGTCCTCGGCGCCGCCCTCGGCACCCGACGCGAAGACGTGATCATCGCGACGAAGGTGCGCTGGCAGATGCCCGACGGCAGCAGCGGTCCGAACGACCGCGGCCTGTCCCGGCACCACATCGTGCGCTCGGTGGAGGCCAGTCTGCGCCGCCTCGGCACCGACTACATCGACCTCTACCAGACGCACGGCTGGGACGGCCGCACCCCGGTGGAGGAGACCCTGCGGGCCCTGGACGACCTCGTCCGGGCGGGCAAGGTGCGCTACACCGGCGCGTCCAACCTCAACTCCTGGCAGCTCACCCGCGCCCTCGCCGCCAGCGAGCGGGCCGGCCTGGAGCGTTTCGCCTCGCACCAGATCCAGTACAGCCTGGCGGCCCGCGAGGTCGAGTGGGAACTGCTGCCCATGGCCGAGGCCGAGGGCGTGGGAGTCATGGTGTGGAGCCCGCTCGCCGGCGGTCTGCTCAGCGGCCACCAGGAGCGGGGCGCCACGCCGCCGCCGGGCACGCGACGGGCGGTGGGCTGGTTCGAGCCCGTCGACCCCGAGCGCGCCTTCGACACCGTCGACGTCCTGCGCAGGATCGCGAAGGAACGCGAGGTGTCCCCGGCCCAGGTGGCGCTGCGCTGGGCGCTGGACGGAAGGGGCGTCACCTCGGTGGTCATCGGCGCCCGCAACGAACGCCAGCTCACCGACAACCTGGCCGCGACGACCTGGTCGCTGACCCCCGAGGAGCACGCCGCCCTCGACGAGGTCAGCGCCCCGCCGCTGCCGTACCCGTACTGGCACCAGGACTACTGCGACGTGGACCGCCTCAAGGAGTCGGACGAGGGCTGAGGGTGTCCGTCGGGCGGAAGCCCCGTGGGTCAGGGAGACCTACGGGGCTTTCGTGTGTTCGCGTGCTCGTGCCTTCGCGTGCTCGCGCGTTCGTGGGTTCCTGGGTTCGTGGGTTCGTGGGTTCACGCGCTCGTGCTTTTCCGGTGGGACCGTCGGCTGATGGCTGTGGCTGTGGCTCACGGGGATGGCTCATGGGGATGGCTGATGGGGTGCGACTTTTGTCGTCGGGGGGCGAGACGAAAGAGGGAAGACCCGGGACGGGGTCGCGGCCTACCGTGCGAGCGTGGACGCTATGTCGAAGTCGTCGGGGACCCGGAGTTCGTACGGGATCGGGGCCGCGCTCGCCGCAGGGTGGGCGTGGTTCGCGGTGCCGGGGCAATGGTCGGGGCGCAGGACCACCGGTGAGGTGGCACTCGCCGCGGTCCTCGCGCTGCTCGGCGCCGGCACCGAGGACCTCCTGGGCGGCGAGGGATGGCTGCTGGCCGGCGTCGCCGCCGGGTCCGCCGTGCTGTCGCTCGTACGGCGCAGACTTCCCGCCACCGTGCTCGTCCTCACCGCGGGACTCGCGCCCCTCGTGCCCGGCTTCGGGCCCCTGCTGCTCGTCGTCGGCTGGTCCTCCGGGCGGTACATCGCGGGGGTGGGCCGTGCGATCGCGGCGTTCATCGCCGCCTTCGTGGTGAACGTCGGGGCGAGCCTGCTGGGGCCCTGGGACCGCGACCGGCTGCTCACCATCGCGTTCATGGCGACCCTCTACTACCTGGGCACCACCCTGGCCCCCGGGCTGGCCCACCGCTACTGGACCCAGCGGCGGACCCTGCTGCACGCCCTCCAGGAGCGCAACGCCCAGCTGCTGCGCGAGCGGACCATGGTGGTCGGGCAGGCGCGGCTGCGGGAACGGCAGCGGATCGCCCAGGACATGCACGACAGCCTCGGGCACCAACTGGCCCTGATAGCCGTCCACACCGGAGCCCTGGAGGTGGACCGGGACCTGAGCGACCGCCAGCGCGAGGTGGTCGGCGTCCTGCGGAACGCGTCGGTGACCGCGATGCACGAACTGCGCGAGGTCGTCGGGATCCTCCGCGACGGGATCGAAGCAGCCGACGGGACGGCGGCGGCGCCCGGACGGTCCGGGGACGAGACGGGCCGCGCCGCGCGCGGGATCGCGGGCATCGAGGGGCTCGTGGAGGCGGCGCGGACGGCCGGCACCAAGGTGGGTCTGAGCCGGTCGGGCGCGGAGCGGACGCTGGCACCGGCGGCCGACCACGCCGCGTACCGGATCGTGCAGGAGGCCCTCACCAACGCCTACAAGTACGCGCCGGGGGCGGCGATCGGCGTCGAACTGCGGTACGAGCCGGACACCTTCGTGGTCGAGGTCCTCAACGAGCGGCCCACGGACGAGCCGGCGGCGGACGTGGTCAGCGGCGGGCAGGGACTGACCGGCCTCGCCGAACGGGCCCGGCTGGTGGGCGGCATGTGCCATGCGGGTCCGGCCGACGGCGGCGGGTTCCGGGTGGCCGGGATGCTGCCCTACGGGGCGGCGCCCGTCGCGGAGGCAGCGCCTTTGGTCGATGCGGCCGACGACTTCCGGCAGCAGACCACGAGGCCGCTCCCGGGCGATGGTCGTCCGGTCATGGTCGGACCGGCCGACTGGACGTTCACGGAGCGGGAGCTCGCTATGGCGGTACGTGGGGGCAGGGGCAGAAGCACGGGCGGTTCCATCGCACTGGGCTGCGGAATCGCGTTCGCGGCCCTCGTGCTGCTGGTGGTGGCGGCGGGCTTCGGTCTCTACTTCCTGATGGGGTCGGTGCAGGAGGGGATGATCGACCCCGAGAAGTACGACGCGGTGAAGGTCGGGGCGCCGGAGAAGGAGGTGCGCGGCCAACTCCCGTCCGGTGACACGATCGCGACCGCGGGCCTGAGCGGCAAGGGACCCGCGATGCCGGACGGCGCGGACTGCCTGGTGCTGATGTCCTCGGAGGTGAGCGACACCTTCGACAAGGAGCCCGTTTTCCGGTTCTGCTTCAAGGACGGCAAGCTGATCGAGAAGAAGTCGTACGAGGTCGAGGCGCGCTAGCGCCGACCCGCCCGTACCGGAGCCGTGGGGAGTAGCTGTGGCAGGGCAGCCCATCAGGGTCGTGATCGCCGACGACGAGCCTCTGATCAGGGCCGGGATCCGGATGATCCTCAACTCCGACCCGGAGATCGAGGTCGTCGCCGAGGCCGCCAACGGCCGGGAGGCGGTCGAGCAGACCCGGGCGCACGCCGCCGACGTGGTGCTGCTCGACATCCAGATGCCGGTGCTCGACGGCCTGTCGGCGCTGCCGGAGCTGCGCCGGGCGGTGCCGACGGCCCGGGTGATCGTCCTGACGACCTTCGGGGAGCGGGACAACGTACTGCGGACCCTGGAGCACGGGGGTGCAGGGTTCCTGCTCAAGGACACGGCTCCGGCGGAGCTGATCCGGGCGGTACGGGCTGCCGCGGCGGGCGACGCGTATCTGTCACCGGCGGCGACCCGCCACGTGGTGGAGCGGCTCGCCACGGGCCGGGAGGCGGCCCGCGCCGAGGAGGCGCGGGGGCGGGTCGCGGGCCTGAGCGAGAAGGAGCGCGATGTGCTGGCGCTGCTCGGGGAAGGGCTGTCCAACGCGGACGCGGGGAAGCGGCTGCACATGAGCGAGGCGACGGTGAAGACGTATGTGAGCCGGATCCTCGCCAAGCTGGACTGCGAGAACCGGGTTCAGGCGGCGCTGCTCGCGCGGGACGCCGGGCTGTAGGAGGGGGACTGTGCGCGGGCGCGGTCGTTCCGGTCAGCGCGGGGGGCTGTCCGGGAGGCCGGCCGTGCCCGCGGTGTTGTAGCGGAGCAGGTAGGCGGCGAAGCGGGCGAGGTCCTCGGCGGACCAGTCCTTGAGGCGTTCCTGATAGGCCGCGAGACGGTTCGTCTGGGCGGTGGCGAGCACCCTGGTGCCCTCCTCGGTGGGGTGCAGGACGTGCACGCGATGGTCGTCGGGCGCGGGACGCCGCTCGACGAAGCCGAGCTTCTCCAGGCCGGCGACCTGGCGGCTGACCGTCGACTTGTCCAGCAGGTAGTGGGCCGCGAGATCCGTCGCACGGCAGCCGCGCTGCTCCTCGATGTGGGCGAGGAGCGTGTACGAGACGAGCGGCAGCTCGGGGTGGACGCGGGCCGCCGCGGCCCGGGCCCGGCGGGCGAAGGCCGTCAGCTCGCGCTGGATGACGTCCACGGAGGCCTCACGTGGTGGCGCGTCCGAGGTCTCGCCTGGCCGCGCGTCCGCTGTCCCACGGGACGGCACGCCCGATGTCTCGGGTGATGGCTGTGCGTGCGACGCCTCATGCGGTGGCTGTGTGTCGCCGGTCATGGTGGGCTCCCTCGTCGCCGTAACGGGCACGGTTCGCCCGCCACGCGCTTCCGGTTGTATAGTACAACGGTTGTTTAGTTGTAAAAGCCAACCATGGAGGTCTCGGTGTCCGCAGGACCGAACACCACCGGTGCGGTGCGGCATGTCCTCGGACATCTGCTCACTCCGCTGCTGATGTGCGTCGGCATGGGACTCGCCTACCTCGGCGCCTTCCACGCCCCCCAACCCCACGACCTGCGCGTCGACGTCGTCGGCTCCGGACCC
The DNA here is from genome assembly GCF_036192275.1 of Streptomyces sp. NBC_00250. NCBI lineage: Bacteria > Bacillati > Actinomycetota > Actinomycetes > Kitasatosporales > Streptomycetaceae > Streptomyces > Streptomyces sp. NBC_00250. Next base: position 4,758,813 of record NZ_CP108088.1, read on the forward strand.
ACCACCCAGGTCCTCGCGCAGACCCTCCAGAACAAGGGCGCCGGCGCCCTCGACGTCCGTACCGTCGCCGACCGGGACACCGCGATCACCGCGCTGCGCGAGCAGAACAGCTTCGGCGCCTACATCCCCGGCGAGCGGCCCGAACTGCTCGTGGCCTCCGCCTCCTCCGACACCAGCGCCATGGCCGTCGAGAAGGTGTTCACCAAGGTCGCCGCCGCAGAGGACGCCCCCCTCAAGGTCACCGACGTGGCCCCCGTCGCCTCGGGCGACCCCACCGGGCAGGGCGTCTTCTTCCTGCTCGTCGCCCTCAGCATCGGCGCGTACGCCTCGGTCGCCGTCATCGGCGGAGCCGGAGCCGTTCTGCCCATGCGGATCAGGGCCCTCCTCGCCGCCGCGATGTCGCTCGTCGTCAGCCTGATCGGCACCCTCTTCGCCGGTCCGCTCTTCCACCTCGTCGATCAAGGGCTCGGCGGAGTGTGGGCACTGTCCTGGCTGTACGCGGCGGGCATCCTGCTCGTCGGCGTCGGCCTCCACACCTTCCTGCGCCGCTGGACCACGCTCGGCGTGATGGTCCTCTTCGTCATGCTCAACTTCACCAGCTCCGGCGGCATCTACCGGCCCGAACTCCAGCCCGGCTTCTTCGGCGCGCTGCACTCCTTCTGGAACGGTGCGGGCTTCGTCGAGGGCGTACGCGGCCATGTGTACTTCGACGGGCGCGCCCTCGGCGGACACATCCTCGTCCTCGCCCTGTGGCTCCTCGCCGGAGCCGCCCTCGTCGTCGCCGCGGGAATCACGGAGGCGAGGTGGGCGACGCAGCAGGTGGCGGCGGCTGGCGAGCGGCAGACGGAGCGGCAGACGGAGCAGGAGACGGAGCAGGAGATGGAGGAGGCAGTCGCGGTCTGAGAGTTGTCCACAGGCGGTTGTCCACAGGGGGAGACGCCTGCTCGGACGCGGCGGTACGGTCAGCCCGGATGATGTTGGACTTCGCATCGGGGGAGGGCAGGCAATGGACGAGATCCGGGCCGTGGTGCCGGAACAGCGCGACACGGACGGCGGGGCGGACGGCCGCTCACACAGCGGGACGGACGGCGTGCGCATGCCGCACGTGCCGGGGTTCGCGCGCCGGGCCACCACCGTCGGCGGGACCACCCGCCCCGTCGCTTCCCCCAAGGAGCGGGGCAAGGAGCTGCGCGAGCGGGTCCCGCGTTCCGCGCACCGGCAGCCCGCCCTCGCCGCTGACCGCCCCGACGCCGTCCGGGCCGTCGAGGAGTCGAACCGCGACCGCGTCCCCGAACTCGCGCCGATGCGGGTCGGCAGGATGGCGGCCGGCCCCTTCGCCTTCATGCGCGGATCCGCCGGACTGATGGCCCACGACCTGGCCGGCACCCCCGTCACCGGAATCGCCGCCCAACTCTGCGGCGACGCCCACGCCGCCAACTTCGGGCTCTACGGAGACGCCCGCGGCCGGCTCGTCATGGACCTCAACGACTTCGACGAGACCGTCGTCGGCCCCTGGGAATGGGACCTCAAGCGGCTCGCCACCTCCCTCGTCCTCGCCGGCCGTGAAGTCGGAGCGAGCGAGGAGGTGTGCCGGGCCGCCGCCTTCGACACCGTCGGCGCCTACCGGCGCACCATGCGGCTCCTCGCCCGGCTCCCCGCTCTCGACGCCTGGAACGCGATCGCCGACGAGGAACTCGTCTCCCACACCGACGCCCGCGACCTCCTCGGCACCCTGGAGCGGGTCTCCGCCAAGGCCCGCAACAACACCAGCGCCCGGTTCGCCGCCCGGTCGACCGAGGCCGTGACCGACGCCGAGGGCGGCGGCCGCAGATTCGTGGACGCTCCCCCGGTCCTGCGCAGGGTTCCCGACGCCGAGGCGGCCGCCGTCGCCGCCGCCCTCGGCCCGTACCTGGAGACCGTGTCCGAGGACCGGCTGCCGCTCCTCGCGCGGTACGCCGTCCACGACGTCGCCTTCCGGGTCGTCGGTACCGGCAGCGTCGGCACCCGTTCCTATGTCGTGCTGCTCCTCGACCACCGGGGCGAGGCGCTGGTGCTCCAGGTGAAGGAGGCCCGGGCGTCCGCCCTGCTGCCCCACCTGCCGGCCGCGGGCTTCACCGTGCCGGACCCCGGCCACGAGGGCCGGCGCGTCGTGCTCGGACAGAAGCGAATACAGGTCGTGAGCGACATCCTGCTCGGCTGGACCACGGTGGAAGGGCGGCCCTTCCAGGTGCGCCAGTTCCGCAACCGCAAGGGCAGCGTCGATCCCGCCGCGCTCACCGTGGACCAGGTCGACGACTACGGCCGGATGACCGGAGCCCTGCTGGCCCGCGCCCACGCCCACAGCGCCGACCCGCGCCTGATAGCCGGGTACTGCGGGAAGAACGAGGAGTTCGACGAGGCCGTAGCCGCGTTCGCCGTCTCGTACGCGGACCGCACCACCGCGGACCACGAGGACCTGCTCGCCGCCGTCCGCTCCGGACGAATAGCGGCCGAGCTGGGCGTCTGACCGACGGCCGGCAGGGCGGGGCGTCTGACCGACGGCCGGCAGGGCGGGGCGTCCGGTGGATGCCCGGCAGGGCGGGGCGTCCGACCGACGTCCGCCGGGCAGGCCGTCCGACGGATGCCCCGCCGAGCTGGGCGTCCGACCGGCATCCGGCTGGCATCCGGCTGGGCTGGGCGTCGGCTGACGCCCTACGTATGACCAGGGGGAGGGAGGGGAGGGGGAGGGGAGGGGGGAGGCCCCCCTGGAAGGACCGTAGGCTGGGTGGGACGAGCCGGAACGAGGACGTGGGCGGGCGTAGACGTGAGCGTGCACCAGGGTGCGAACGAGGGCCCCGAGAGCCGGCGGCCCCAGGACGAGCCGTCCCAGGACGAGCGGCCCCCGGGCGCGTCCCAGGGTGAGCAGCCGCAGGACGAGCCGTCCCGGGGAGAGTCGCCGCAGGACGAGCAGCCCCAAGGCGAGTCGCCTCAGGGTGAGCAGCCTCAGGGTGAGCAGACCCAGGGTGAGTCGTCTCAGGACGAGCGGCCCGAGGCGCGGCTTGAGCGGGCTGTGCGGGTGGCCGAGCAGGCGTTGATCGAGTTCGAGATCGCGGTCGAGACGTTCCGCGTCGAGGTGGACAACTTCTCGCGGCTGCACCACCAGAAGCTCGGCCCGATGTACGCGCGGCTCGACGAGCTCGATGCCCGGATCGCCGAGGCCCGGGCGGCGCGGAGCGGCGACCCGGAGGATCTGCGGCGCGCGCAGGAGGCGAGGGCTGCGGTCATGCCGATGCCCGGGGTGGACGAGCTGTTCCACGACTGGATCGACTCCGACGGTTTCTCCCCCGAGGCCCAGGCCATGCTCACCGACCGTCCGGTGCAGCCGCCGAAGCGGGTCCGCCCCACTGAGGAGGCCCGCAGGCTCTACCGGGAGCTGGCTCGTAAGGTCCACCCCGACCTGGCCCGCGAGGAGGACGAGCGGAAGCGGCGCGAGGAGTTCATCACGCGGGTGAACGCCGCCTATGCCCGGGGCGACGAGACGCTCCTTCGCGAACTGTCCGCGGAGTGGGAGGCCGGTCCCGTGCCGGCCGAGGAGCGGCTCAGCGAGAGCGAGGAGCTGTACGCGCGCCTGGAGTGGCTGGCGCAGCGCAAGGACATGCTGTCGGCGGTGGCGCGCGAGCTGGAGGAGAGCGCGATCGGCGCGATGCTGCGGATGGCGCCGGAGGACCCGGACCGGCTCCTGGAGGAGATCGCGGAGCAGCTGCTCGCGCAGGTTTCCGAGCGGGAGAGCGAGCTGGCCGAGTTGGTGCAGTAGGTTTTTCCGTGCGCTCGAGTTCCTTCGGGCGGTACTGAACGAGAGAAGGCCGGTCCCATGAATTTCTCCCCGCTGCCCTCGGTGGACGCGGCTTCCGTGCCGGCCGATGCCCTGGTGCTGGACGTCAGGGAGGACGACGAGTGGGCGGCCGGTCATGTCGAGGGCGCGCTGCACGTGCCGATGAGCGACTTCGTGGCCCGCTTCGGTGAGGTGACCGAGGCGGTGGCCGAGCGCGGTCGGGCGTATGTGATGTGCCGGGTGGGTGGCCGTTCGGCGCAGGTCACGCAGTATCTGGTGCAGCAGGGCTTCGACGCGGTGAACGTCGAGGGCGGAATGCTCGCCTGGGACGGTGCCGGGCGCCCGATGGTGGCGGGTACCGGAAGCCCGGCCTTCGTTCTCTGACGGGTCTCAGTCGAGGGGGTGGGTGGCCAGCAGGTCGCCCAGGGCGTCCTCGTGGGCGGCGGCGGGGCCGAGCGAGAGTTCCAGGTGCTTGGCCCAGGCGTGGTAGCGGTGCAGGGGGTAGTCGGTGTCGGCGCCGAAGCCGCCGTGCAGGTGCTGGGCGGTCTGCACCACTCGTCGTACCCCTTCGGAGGCCCAGATCTTCGCGACGGCGATGTCCCCGGCGGCGGGGAGTGCCGCTTCGGCTCCGCTGGAGAGACGCCAGGCGGCCTGCCAGAGGGTGACTTCCATGGCGCGCAGGTCGATGTAGCGGTCGGCGGTCTGGACGGCGACGGCCTGGAAGGTGGCCACGGGGTGGCCGAACTGTTCGCGTTTCCCGGTGTATTGGCTCGTCATGGTGAGGACGGCTTCGCCGAGGCCGAGGGCGAGTGCGCAGGTGCCGGTGGTGAGGAGTCCGCGCAGCCGGTCCCAGGCGCCTTCGGTGTCGATGACGTCGGTGCCGTCGAGGCGTACGGCGTCGAGCCGTAGTTCGGCGAGGAGTTCACCGCTGGTGGAGTACTGGGCGGTGAGGGTGAGTCCGTCGTGCGTGCGGGGCAGCAGGGCGAGGACGGTGGTGCCGTCGGTGGTGTGCGCGGGTACGGCGATGATGTCGGCGCCGTGGGCCCAGGGGACGGCGGTCTGGAGGCCGTCGAGGATCCAGTGGGTGCCGTCGCGGCGGGCTGTGACGGCGCGCTCGGCGGGGTCGTGGCCGGTGCGTCCCTGGGCGGCGGCGGTGAGGACGAGTTCGCCGCGGACCACGCGGGGGAGCAGTGTGGCGGCCGTCTCCGGGGGCGCGTACCGCTCGACGGTCATGGCGACGGCGCTGGTCTCCAGGAGGGGGACGCGGGCGAGGACGCGGGCCGATTCGCGCAGGACGAGGCAGAGGGCGACGGGGTCGAGCCCGCCGCCGCCGTGCTCCGGGGACAGTACGAGGCCCAGCAGGTCGGCGGCGGCGAGGCGGGACCAGAGCGGTCGGTCGAGGTCCTCGGACACGGCGCCGGGGGTGAGGGCGGGGCTCGGTACGGCGTCGGGTGTGACGCCGGAGAAGACCGCCTTGGCCGCCTCGACGGCTGCCTGCTGCTCTTCGGTGAAGGTGAAGTCCACTGCCCTGCCCTCCCGTTGTGCCCCTGCTGGTCCTGACGGTTCGTCAAGATAGAACAGGTTCTAGTGGAAGGGAATGGCGGCGCCGCAGTTGGTCGGGTGTGGCGCCGGGGCCTCTCGTCAGCGGTCGAAGTCCAGCTCCACGTCCGGGGTGACCGGGTGGGACTGACAGGCCAGCACGTATCCGGCTTCGGTCTCCTCCGGTTCCAGCGCGAAGTTGCGGTCCATCCGCACCTCTCCGCCGACGAGGAAGGCGCGGCAGGTGCCGCACACCCCGCCCTTGCACGCGTACGGGGCGTCCGCGCGGGAGCGGAGCACTGTGTCGAGGAGCGTCTCGCCGCGGTCCACGGGCCAGGTGCCGGACCGGCCGTGCAGGGTCGCGGTCAGCGTGGCGTGCGCGGGGGTGTCGGCCGTCGGGACCGGTGCGGGTGCGGAGCCGTCGTCGACGTGGAAGATCTCCTGGTGGATCCGGCCGCGGTCGACGCCGAGGCCGCGCAGTGCCTGCTCGGCGCCCTGGACGAGCCCGAAGGGCCCGCAGAGGAACCAGCCGTCGATCGCCTCGACCGGCAGCAGTGAGGGCAGCAGGGCGGCGAGTCGCTCGCGGTCGAGCCGGCCGGACGGCAGACCCGCCTGCTGCTCCTCCCGGGAGAGGACGGTGACCAGCTGGAAGCGGTCGGGATAGCGGTCCTTCAGGTCGGCGACCTCGTCGAGGAACATCGTGGACGCGGCGGTGCGGTCGCTTCGGATCAGGCAGAACCGGGCCTCGGGCTCGCGGGCGAGCAGGGTGGCCGCGATCGACAGGACCGGGGTGATGCCGCTGCCGCCGACGACGGCCGCGAAGTGGCCGGGGCGCGGGGCGAGCGAGAAGCGGCCCATGGGCTCCATGACCTCGACGAGGTCGCCGACGGCCAGCTCCTTGAGGGCGTACGTCGAGAACGATCCGCCGTCGACGAGCCGGATGCCGACGCGCAGGACGGGGGGTTCGCCGGCCGGGGCGGCGGGGGCGCAGATCGAGTACGTGCGCCGGATCTCCTCGCCCTGCTCGCCGGTGCGGCGCAGGGCGAGGTGCTGGCCGGGGAGGTGCCGGTACGTTTCGTGGAGCTCGGGCGGGACCGCGAAGGTGACGGCCACGGAGTCGTCCGTGAGCCGCTCGACCTCGCTCACCGTGAGGGGATGGAACCCGGCTCGTCCGGCGGCCGGGCCGCCCACGCCTGAGGACTCCATCTACAGCTCCTTGAAGTGGTCGAACGGTTCGAGGCAGGCGGTGCAGCGGCGCAGGGCCTTGCACGCGGTGGAGGAGAAGCGGCTCAGGAGTTCGGTGTCGGTGGAGCCGCAGTGGGGGCAGCGGATCGCCAGGGTCAGCGGTATCGGGCCGCCGGCCGGGCCCTGGGGGCGCGGCGGTGCGACTCCGAACTCGGCGAGCTTGCGTCGGCCTTCCTCGCTGATGTCGTCGGTGGACCAGGCGGGGGCGAGGACCGTGACGACGGAGACCTCGGGCACTCCGTGTTCGTGGAGTGCGCGCTCGATGTCCGAGGACATGGTCTCGACGGCGGGGCAGCCGGTGTACGTCGGGGTGAGGGCGACCTCGACCCGGCCGGGGCCGGTGACCTGGACGCCCCGGAGTACGCCGAGCTCCGCCAGGGTGAGGACGGGCAGCTCGGGGTCGAGGACGGCGCCGGCGATCCGGCTCAGCTCCTCCTCCAGGGCGGTCATGGTCACCATGTCGCCCCCGGGTGGCTGCGGTGCAGGTGCTGCATTTCGGCGATCATCCGGCCGAAGGACTCGGTGTGCAGGCCCTGTCGGCCGGCGCCCGCGGCCCAGGCGCCGGTGCGCGGCCCCTCGGGCACGGTGAGCGTGGCCCGGCCGAGGACGGCCGTGACGGAGGTCAGCCAGGCGCTCTCCATGGCCGCGTGGTCGACGTCGAGGCCTGCGACGGGCTGGAACAGCTCGCCCGTGTACCGCCAGAGGGCGTCGCAGGCGCGCTGCATGCGCTCGTGGCTCTCGGCGGTGCCGTCTCCGAGGCGCAGGGTCCAGTGCTCGGCGTGGTCCTGGTGGTAGGCGACCTCCTTGACGGCCTTGGCCGCGAGGCCGGCGAAGGGGCCGTCGCCGGAGGCCAGCTGCCCGTAGAGAAGGCGCTGGTAGGTGGAGAAGTAGAGCTGCCGGGCGATGGTGTGGGCGAAGTCGCCGTTCGGCTGCTCGACCAGCTGGACGTTCCGGAAGGAGCGCTCCTCGCGCAGGTACGCGAGCTCGTCCTCGTCGCCGACGAGGGAGAGCAGGATGCGGGCCTGGCCGAGGAGGTCGAGCGCGATGTTCGCCAGGGCGACCTCCTCCTCCAGGACGGGGGCGGAGCCGGCCCACTCCCCCAGGCGGTGGGAGAGGACGAGGGCGTCGTCGCCGAGGGCGAGTGCGGCGGCGGTGATCGCGGCTTCGGGGGTCGCGGCGCTCTCGCGTGTGTCGGGGGTGGTGCTCACAGGTGCTTCACCCCCTCCGGGATCTCGTAGAACGTCGGGTGGCGGTAGGGCTTGTCCGCGGCCGGCTCGAAGAAGGGGTCCTTCTCGTCGGGCGAGGAGGCGGTGATCCCGGAGGAGGGGACGACCCAGATCGACACGCCCTCGCTCCTGCGGGTGTACAGGTCACGGGCGTTGCGCAGGGCCATCTCCGCGTCGGGCGCGTGGAGACTGCCCGCGTGGGTGTGGGACAGCCCGCGGCGGGAGCGCACGAACACCTCCCACAGCGGCCAACCGTCGCTCGTCATGCCTGTGCCTCCCCGTGCTTGCCGGTGTGCTTGTGCTTCTCCGCGTGGGCCGCCGCGGCTTCCCTGACCCAGGCGCCGTCCTCGTGGGCCTGGCGCCGCTTGCTCAGCCGCTGGTCGTTGCAGGGGCCGTTGCCCTTGAGGACGTCCCAGAACTCGGCCCAGTCGATCGCGCCGAAGTCGTAGTGCCCGCGCTCCTCGTTCCACCGGAGGTCGGGGTCGGGGAGGGTGAGTCCGAGGGCCTCGGCCTGCGGGACGGCGATGTCGACGAAGCGCTGGCGCAGCTCGTCGTTGGAGTGGCGCTTGATCTTCCAGGCCATCGCCTGGGCGGTGTGGGTCGACTCGTCGTCCGGCGGGCCGAACATCATGAGCGAGGGCCACCACCAGCGGTCCACGGCGTCCTGCGCCATGGCGTGCTGGGCCTCGGTGCCGTTCGACAGGGCGAGCAGCGCCTCGTACCCCTGGCGCTGGTGGAAGGACTCCTCCTTGCAGACCCTGACCATCGCGCGGGCGTACGGCCCGTAGGAGCAGCGGCACAGCGGGACCTGGTTGGTGATCGCGGCGCCGTCCACCAGCCAGCCGATCGCGCCGACGTCGGCCCAGGTCAGCGTGGGGTAGTTGAAGATCGAGGAGTACTTCTGGCGGCCCGAGTGGAGCTTGTCGAGCAGCTCGTCCCGGCTGGTGCCGAGGGTCTCCGCGGCGCTGTACAGATACAGGCCGTGGCCGGCCTCGTCCTGGACCTTGGCCATGAGGATCGCCTTGCGCCGCAGCGAGGGCGCGCGGGTGATCCAGTTCGCTTCCGGCTGCATGCCGATGATCTCTGAGTGGGCGTGCTGCGCGATCTGCCGGACGAGCGAGGCGCGATAGGCCTCGGGCATCCAGTCGCGCGGCTCGATCCGCTCCTCGGCGGCCACGGCGGCGTCGAACACGGCCTCGTAAGCGGCCTGCTCCGCCGCCACGGCCGCGTCCGACACGCCGGGCACGCCCGTGGTCTCTGCCGTCCCTGCCGTCACTGCGGTCATCGGACCCCCTACCGACCGATCGTTCGGTTGAATGACTTCAATGGTGAGTCGACGGCCCGTATGGTGTCAACCCTGTGGATAACCGAGGTGGGCCGATCGAGATCGGGGCGGGATGGACGCGCACGTCGAAAAGGACGCGGCTGACGTGGCCGACGGCCGTCCGACACCCCCTGCGGACGCCCCTGCGGACGCCCTGAGGGATCCCTCGGCGGACTCGCCGACAGGCGCCCCGACAGGCGCCCCGACATGCGCCCGGGCCGACATCCCGGACGCGTCGCACACCCCGGACACGCCGCACACCCCGGACGCGGCACACACGGCACACACGGCGGACCGTGCGACCACCGGGATCATGGCGCTGTCGATGCCCTACCAGGTCGTCCTCGCCGTGGCCCTCGCCGTCGTCGGGGTCTTCGCCTGTGTCCATCTGGCGATGGTGTTCCTGCACGTGGCGCCGTCCAACACCCTGACCAAGCGGCACGGCCAGGCGGTCGACGACTGGGTCTACCCCGAGTTCGAACAGAACTGGAAGCTCTTCGCGCCCAATCCGCTCCAGCAGAACATCTCCGTCGAGGTCCGCGCCGAACTCGCCACCGACGACGGAAGCCGCCGCACCACCGGCTGGATCGACCTCACCGCCCAGGACGCCGCGGCGATACGGCACAACCCGATGCCCAGCCACGCGCAGCAGAACGAGCTCCGCCGGGCCGTGGACTTCTACCTCAACACCCACTCCGACGACCACAGCCCCAGCGGGCTGCGCGGCCGCCTCTCGGAGGAGTACATGCGCCGGATCGCGATGCTCCGCCTCGGCGACCTGTCCGGTGACGTGAAGCGCGTCCAGCTGCGTACCGTCACCCGGGCGGTCCCCGCCCCCAAGTGGAGCTCCGAGAAGATCGACACCGCCCCCGCCTACCGCGACCTCCCGTGGTGGCCGGTCACCGACGCCGACCGGCCCACCGGGGTCGACCGAGGCCACACGGAGGCGGGCCGATGAGCACCCCCACCCCCAGCCCCGGCCCCACGCCCCCTTCCACCACGTCCACGCGAGCGCGTGGAGGTGCCCGCGAGCCCTTCGACCGGCGGCTCGCCCGCGCCGTCCAGACCGTCACGGGTCGCTCCCTCGGCCCGTACCAGACCGCGATCGTGCGGATCGGCTTCTCGCTGACCTGGCTGTTCTTCCTGCTGCGCGAGCTGCCGTTCCGGCACGAGCTGTACGGCCCCGACGGCCCCTGGTCCTGGGAGATGGCCCGCCGGCTGATCGCCGACAACCGGTCCTTCACCGTGCTCATGTGGTCGGACGGCGGCCTCTGGTTCGAGCTGGTCTACGGGCTCGCCGTGCTCTCCGCCGTGCTGCTCCTGGTCGGCTGGCGCACCCGCGCCGTGTCGGTCGTCTTCATGGTCGGCGTGCTGTCCCTGCTGAACCGGTCCGTCTTCGTGGGCGACGGCGGCGACAACGTCCTCCACCTCGCCGCGATCTACCTCGTGCTGACCCGCTGCTCCCAGGTGTGGTCCCTCGACGCACGGCGGGCGGCCCGCGAGGCCCGCGCCGCCCGGGCCGGGGAGCCGCCGCGCCAGGATCGCGTCGGCCCGCTCCTGTGGACGGTGCTCGGCGGCTTCCTCCTCGCCACCACCTGGTTCAGCGAGGTCACCGGCGAGTGGTGGCTGCCGGTGCTGCTGTGGGTCCTGTGGCTGGGGAACGGCTTGTGGTGGCTGGTCTGCCGGTACGCGCCGGAGGAGCCGCGCACCCTGCTCGACGCCCTCGCCCACCTCGCGCACAACGCCGCCCTCGTCGTGATCATGGCGGAGGTCTGTCTGATCTACGCCACGGCCGGCTGGTACAAGATCCAGGGCTCGCGCTGGCAGGACGGCACCGCGCTGTTCTACCCGCTGAACCTGGACTACTTCACGCCCTGGCCGGCCCTCTCCGAGCTGCTCGGCACCAGCGGGGTCATGGTGATGCTGCTGACCTACGGCACGGTGATCGTGCAGGTCGCCTTCCCGTTCACCCTCTTCCACCGCAAGGTCAAGAACGTCCTGCTCGTCGTGATGATGCTGGAGCACGCCGGGATCGCGGTGCTCCTCGGACTGCCGGTCTTCTCGCTCGCGATGATCTCCGCCGACGCCGTGTTCCTGCCGACGCCCTTCCTGCTGGCGCTCGGCTCCTGGGCCGTACGGGGCAGGGACCGGCTGCTGCGGCGCAGGTCCGCCGGGACCCTGCCCGAGCAGCGCCGTACGGGTGAGGAGCACGGTCCCCGTACCCTCGTCGGGTGAGCACCACCGAAGAGAAGGCAGCGCCCGAGGCCGTGGCCGAAGCGGGAGCCGAGGCCGCCGAGCCGGTCCAGTACGACGAGGGCTTCGCCCCCGAGATCGGCGTCGGACCGCATCCGGAGCCGTGGCCCGAGGGCGAGCGGTACGACCCCGAGCTGCTCGCCGGCGGCGACCGGCGCAACGTCGTGGACCGCTACCGGTACTGGACGCGGGAGGCGGTCGTCGCCGACCTGGACACCCGCCGCCACGACTTCCATGTGGCCGTGGAGAACTGGGGCCACGACTTCAACATCGGTTCGGTGGTACGGACGGCCAACGCGTTCCTGGCGAAGGAGGTCCACATCGTGGGCCGGCGGCGCTGGAACCGGCGCGGCGCCATGGTCACCGACCGCTATCAGCACGTCCGGCACCACCCGGACACCGAGTCGCTGACCTCGTGGGCGGCGGCCGAGGGCATCCCCGTCATCGGGATCGACAACCTGCCGGGCGCCGTGCCGCTGGAGCGGACCGTGCTGCCCCGCCGCTGCGTGCTGCTCTTCGGGCAGGAGGGCCCGGGACTCACCGAGGAGGCCCGCGCGCACGTGGAGATGGTCTGCTCGATCGCCCAGTTCGGCTCGACCCGCTCGATCAACGCGGGAGCGGCCGCCGCCATCGCCATGCACGCCTGGGTGCAGCGCTACGCGGAGATCGAGACTCCCTGAGCCCGGCCGCGGATCAGGACCGGACAGGTCCTGGTGGCGTGAGGTCGTAGGCGATGCGTGGAGGCCCCGAGGGGCCTCCACGCGTGCGTGCCTCAGGCCTGGCGGCGGACCTCCACCACCCGGAAGCGGTTGGAGACGAAGGCGCCGTCGCACAGGGCGGCGTTCGCCGCCGGGTTGCCGCCGGAGCCGTGGAAGTCGGAGAACGCGGCCGTCTGGTTCACGTAGACCCCGCCCGTGAGGTTCAGCGAGAGCTGGGCCGACTCCTCCAGGCAGACCTCCTCCACCGCGCGCTCGGTGTCCGCCGAGGTCGTGTAGGCCCCGACCGTCATGGCGCCCTTCTCCCGGACGGTGCGCCGCAGCAGCTCCAGGGCGTCGTCGGTGGAGTCCACCGAGACGGCGAAGGAGACCGGGCCGAAGCACTCCGAGAAGTACGCGGCGTCCGCGTCGGGCTTGGAGCCGTCCAGCTTCACGATGACCGGCGTACGGACCACCGCGTCCGGGAAGTCCGGGTTGGCCACCTCGCGGGAGGCGAGCGCCACCTCGCCGAGACCGGCGGCGGCCTCCAGGCGCGCCTTCACGTCCGGGTTGACCAGCGCGCCGAGCAGACCGTTCGCCCGGGCGTCGTCGCCCAGCAGGCCGCCGACCGCCGCGGCGAGGTCGGCGACGACCTCGTCGTACGACTTGGGGCCCTGGTCGGTGGTGATGCCGTCGCGGGGGATCAGCAGGTTCTGCGGGGTGGTGCACATCTGGCCGCTGTACAGGGACAGCGAGAAGGCCAGGTTGGCGAGCATCCCCTTGTAGTTGTCGGTGGAGTCGACCACCACCGTGTTGACGCCGGCCTTCTCGGTGTAGACCTGCGCCTGGCGGGCGTTGGCCTCCAGCCAGTCGCCGAAGGCGGTCGAGCCGGTGTAGTCGATGATCCGGATCTCGGGGCGCACGGCCAGGGTCTTGGCGATGCCCTCGCCGGGCCGCTCGACGGCGAGCGCGACCAGGTTCGGGTCGAAGCCGGACTCGGCGAGCACCTCACGGGCGACCTGGACGGTCAGCGCGAGCGGGAGCACCGCGCGCGGGTGGGGCTTGACCAGGACCGGGTTGCCGGTGGCGAGCGAGGCGAACAGGCCCGGGTAGCCGTTCCACGTGGGGAAGGTGTTGCAGCCGATCACCAGGGCGATGCCGCGGCCGACCGGGGTGAACTCCTTGCTGAGCTCCAGGGGGTCGCGCTTGCCCTGCGGCTTGGACCAGTCGGCCCGGCCGGCGGGGGTGCGGGTCTGCTCCGCGTACGCGTACGCCACGGCTTCGAGGCCGCGGTCCTGGGCGTGCGGGCCGCCGGCCTGGAACGCCATCATGAACGCCTGGCCGCTGGTGTGCATGACGGCGTGGGCGAACTCGTGGGTGCGGGCGGAGATCCGGGCGAGGATCTCCAGACAGACCAGGGCGCGGGTCTCGGCCCCGGCGTCGCGCCAGGCACCCATGCCCGCGCGCATCGCGGGGAGCAGGACGTCGATGTCGGCGTGCGGGTACTCGATGCCGAGCTCGGGGCCGTACGGCGAGGTCTCGCCGCCGGTCCAGCCGTCCGTGCCGGGCTGGTCGAGCTCGAAGCGGGTGTTCAGCAGGGCCTGGTGCGCGGCGAGGCCGGCCGCCGCGTCGAGCGAGCCGTCCTCCCCGTACGCCTTCGGGTGCTCGGGGTACGGCGACCAGTAGGCACGGGTCCGGATGGTGTCGAGCGCCTGGTCGAGCGTGGACCGGTGCTTCTCGGCCAGTCGGTCGGTGGTCGGCAGAGCGGTGGCCATGGGTGGACCAACTCCTCGTCGAGCTGGGCAGGGAGACACGTACGGAGTTAGAGTAACCGAACGATCGGTCGGGACAAGGGGGCCTGTCGATCCTGTGGAAAACCCATCGGGGAGGATCACTCCTATGAGCGCCAACGTGACCGTCAGGGGGAGCGACGACGTGACCGCCAGTGAGCCTGCCGCCGCCGTGGAAGCCGCAGAAGCCGTAGCCGAAGGGGCCCTCGGGCCCGTCGGGCGGGACCGTGCCGTCGCCGTCGTCGGCACGGGCACCATGGGCCAGGGCATCGCCCAGGTCGCCCTGGTCGCCGGCCACCCGGTACGCCTCTACGACAGCGCCCCGGGCCGCGCCGAGGAGGCCGTGGCCGCCCTCACCGCCCGCCTCGACCGGCTCGTCGAGAAGGGGCGCCTGGACACCACCGCGCGTGAGGCGGCCGTCGGCCGCCTGTACGCCGCACAGGAGCTTGAGGAGCTCGCGGACGCGGCGCTCGTCGTCGAGGCGATCGTCGAGCTGCTGCCCGTCAAACAGCAGCTCTTCGCCGACCTGGAGAAGGTCGTCGGCGACGACACCGTCCTCGCCACCAACACCTCCTCGCTCTCCGTCACCGCCATCGCCGGAGGGCTGCGGCTGCCCGGCCGGTTCGTCGGACTGCACTTCTTCAACCCGGCGCCGCTGCTCCCCCTCGTCGAGGTCGTCAGCGGCTTCGCCACCGAGCCGGACGTCGCCACGCGCGCGTACGAGACGGTGAAGGGCTGGGGCAAGACGCCGGTGCGCTGCGCCGACACCCCCGGTTTCATCGTGAACCGGGTCGCCCGCCCCTTCTACGCGGAGGCGCTGCGGGTCTTCGAGGAGGGTGCGGCCGACCCGGCCACCATCGACGCGGCCCTGCGCGAGTGCGGCGGCTTCAAGATGGGCCCCTTCGAGCTGACCGACCTCATCGGCCAGGACGTGAACGAGGCCGTCACCCGCTCCGTCTGGGAGTCCTTCCACCAGGACCCGAAGTTCACGCCCTCGCTCGCGCAGCGCCGGCTCGTGGAGTCGGGTCGGCTCGGCCGCAAGACGGGCCAGGGCTGGTTCTCGTACGCGGAGGGCGCGGAGCGGCCGGAGCCGCACACGGCGGCGCCGGCGGAGGCACCCGAGAGGATCACGGTCCGGGGCGATCTCGGTCCGGCCGAGCCGCTGGTGGCGCTCTTCGAGGCCGCCGGGATCACCGTCCGGCGCAAGAAGGGCAACGGCCACATCGAGCTGCCGTCCGGCGGCGAACTCAGTCTCGCGGACGGTGAGACCTCCTTCGAGTACGCGAGGGAGGACATCCTCTACTTCGACCTCGCACTCGACTACGCGACCGCGACCAGGATCGTCCTGTCGGCCCGCGAGACCATCGACCCCGAGGTCCTCGCCGAGGCGGTGGGGCTCTTCCAGGCGCTCGGCAAGCAGGTGTCCGTGATCGGCGACGTGCCCGGCATGATCGTGGCCCGTACGGTCGCCATGCTGGCCGACATCGCGGCCGACGCGGTCGACCGAGGGGTCGCGACGGCCGAGGACGTGGACACGGCGATGCGACTCGGGGTGAACTATCCGGTCGGACCGCTGGAGTGGGCGGGGAAGATCGGCCACCGGCGCACGTGCGACCTGCTCGGGGAGCTGCACGAGCGGTATCCCACCGGCCGGTACGCGCCGGCGCTCGGCATCGTGCGCCGGGCGTACGCCGAGGACGCGGAGGACGCGCGATGACCACCGTGAAGCGCGACACCTACACCCCCGAGACCCTGCTCTCGGTCGCCGTGCGCGTCTTCAACGAGCGCGGCTACGACGGCACCTCCATGGAGCACCTGTCCAAGGCGGCCGGGATCTCCAAGTCGTCGATCTACCACCACGTGGCCGGCAAGGAGGACCTGCTTCGGCGGGCGGTCAGCCGGGCGCTCGACGGGCTCTTCGGGATCCTCGACGAGCCGGACGCCGTGCGCGGCCGGGCCGTCGAGCGGGTCGAGTACGTCACCCGCCGCACGGTCGAGGTGCTGATCGCGGAGCTGCCGTACGTGACGCTGCTGCTGCGGGTGCGCGGCAACACGGGCACCGAGCGGTGGGCCATGGAGCGGCGGCGGGAGTTCGACCACAAGGTGGCCGACCTGCTCAAGGCCGCCGCGGAGGAGGGCGACCTGCGGGCCGATGTGGACATCCGGCTGGCGACCCGGCTGCTCTTCGGCATGATCAACTCGCTGGTCGAGTGGTACCGGCCGCATCCGGACGCGCCGGCGGAGCGCGAGCAGCTCGCTCAGACCGTCGCGCACCTGGCCTTCGACGGGCTGCGGACGGCTCGCTGAGGGCTGCCGAGGCCTGAGGGGCAGCCGCCGGAGGCGTGCCGGGCTCTGCCGAGGCCCTGAGGGGCATCTGCCGAGGCGTGTCGAGCATCTGCCGAGGCCTTCTGAGGGCCTGTCCCGGACCGCGCCCGGGGGCCTGCTGAGGGCCCGTCCCGGATCGCGCCCGGGGGCCTGCTGAGGGTCGTCCCGGACCGCGCCCGGGACGGCCCTCAGGCGCGTGGATCGTTGTTGAGGTCCGTCTCCTCGAACACCAGCAGCGTGCGCGTGGACAGCACCTCCGGGATCGACTGGAGCCGGGTGAGGACCAGCTCGCGGAGGGTTCGGTTGTCCGGCGTGTGGACGAGCAGCAGAACGTCGAAATCCCCGCTGACCAGCGCTATGTGCGTGGCGCCCGGCAGCGTTTTGAGCTGCTCGCGGACCGTGCGCCAGGAGTTCTGGACGATCTTGAGCGTGATGTAGGCGGAGGCTCCGTGGCCCGCCCGCTCGTGGTTGACCCGGGCGCTGAAGCCGCGGATCACCCCGTCGTCGATGAGCCGGTTGATGCGCGCGTAGGCGTTGGCCCGGGAGACGTGCACCCGCTCGGCCACGGAGCGTACCGAGGCGCGCCCGTCCGTTTGCAGCAACCGCAGGATGTCGCGGTCGATCGCGTCCAGCGGGCGTGCCGGAAGCGCGCCCGTCGGCATGCCGACCGGGGCGCTCAGGGCCTCGCCGGGCACCTCGTTCCCGGTCCCGCCGAGCGCGCCGCCCTCGTCGTCGTCCGGAACCTCGTTCCGGTCGACGGCCATTTGTTCATCCGCCATGTCCCCCCGCCTCTCTCCGGTGGACGACCTGCACATATCCCAGGCTGTGGAGAACCGTTTGTCCACAGGCTGGAGGTGCCTGTAGCCAAAATGCCTCCACGACCGAACAATCGGTAGGTGAGGCGCGCCACACTCGCGCCACCCGCCTTCGGGTCTTATGCCCGCTCCCACGAGGAGGTGGACTCGTTGCAACAGCGCAGTTCGACAGTCCAAGAGCCGCCCGGTGCCATTTCCGACTACCGGCCCACCCCGCCGCCGGCGTGGCAGCCGCGTACCGACCCCGCCCCGCTGCTGCCCGACACCGAGCCGCTGCGCGTGCTCGGCACGGACGCCGTGGCCGACGCCGACCCCGCGCTGCTGCTCCGGCTCTACGCGGAGCTGATCCGCGGCCGCCGGTACAACACGCAGGCCACCGCCCTGACCAAGCAGGGCCGGCTCGCCGTGTACCCGTCGACCACCGGGCAGGAGGCGGGCGAGATCGCCGCCGCCCTCGCCCTGGAGGAGCGGGACTGGCTCTTCCCCTCGTACCGCGACACCCTGGCGGCCGTCGCCCGCGGCCTCGACCCCGTGCAGGCCCTGACCCTGCTGCGCGGCGACTGGCACACCGGGTACGACCCGCACGAGCACCGCATCGCGCCGCTCTGCACCCCGCTGGCCACCCAGCTCCCGCACGCGGTGGGCCTCGCCCACGCCGCCCGGCTCAAGGGTGACGACGTGGTGGCCCTCGCCATGGTCGGCGACGGCGGCACCAGCGAGGGCGACTTCCACGAGGCGCTGAACTTCGCGGCCGTCTGGCAGGCCCCCGTGGTCTTCTTCGTGCAGAACAACGGCTTCGCGATCTCCGTTCCGCTGGCCAAGCAGACCGCCGCCCCCTCCCTGGCCCACAAGGCCGTCGGATACGGGATGCCGGGCCGACTGGTCGACGGCAACGACGCGGTGGCCGTCCACCAGGTGCTGACCGAGGCCGTGGCCCGCGCCCGGCGCGGCGGCGGCCCCACCCTCGTCGAGGCCATCACGTACCGGATCGACGCCCACACCAACGCCGACGACGCCACCCGCTACCGCGCGGCCGGCGAGGTCGAGACCTGGCGGGCGCACGACCCGATCCTGATCCTCGAACGGGAGCTGACGGAGCGCGGCCTGCTCGACGAGGACGGCAAGCGGGCGGCGGCGGAGGCCGCCGAGACGATGGCCGCCGACCTGCGCGAGCGGATGAACGCCGACCCGGTGCTCGACCCGATGGACCTCTTCTCGCACGTGTACGCGGAGCAGACCACGCAGCTGCGGGAACAAGCGGCGCAGCTGCGCGCCGAGCTCGAAGCCGAGGGTGAGGCGTGATGACGACGGCGACGACCGGACCCGCGGCGGACAGGACCGCCGCGAGCGCCGGCAAGACCGGCGGGACCGGCAAGGCCAAGCCCGCCACGATGGCGCAGGCGCTCCAGCGCGCCATGCGCGACGCGATGGCAGAGGACCCGACCGTCCATGTGATGGGCGAGGACGTCGGCACCCTCGGCGGGGTCTTCCGGGTCACCGACGGGCTCGCCAAGGAGTTCGGCGAGGACCGCTGCACCGACACCCCGCTGGCCGAGGCCGGCATTCTCGGCGCGGCGGTCGGCATGGCCATGTACGGCCTGCGGCCGGTCGTCGAGATGCAGTTCGACGCGTTCGCCTACCCGGCGTTCGAGCAGCTGATCTCCCACGTGGCGAAGATGCGGAACCGGACGCGCGGCGCGATGCCGATGCCGATCGTCATCCGTGTCCCGTACGGCGGCGGGATCGGCGGAGTCGAGCACCACAGCGACTCCTCCGAGGCCTACTACATGGCCACCCCCGGACTGCATGTCGTCACCCCGGCCACCGTCGAGGACGCCTACGGGCTGCTGCGCGCGGCCATCGCCTCCGACGACCCGGTGGTCTTCCTGGAGCCCAAGAGGCTCTACTGGTCCAAGTCCGACTGGTCTCCCGAGGCGCCCGCGCCGGTGGAGCCGATCGGAAAGGCCGTCGTACGGCGGCGGGGCACCGGCGCCACCCTGATCACCTACGGTCCCTCCGTGCCCGTCTGTCTGGAGGCGGCGGAGGCCGCGCAGGCCGAGGGCTGGGACCTGGAGGTCGTCGACCTGCGCTCGCTCGTGCCCTTCGACGACGAGACCGTCAGCGCCTCGGTGCGGCGCACCGGCCGCGCGGTCGTCGTCCACGAGTCGACCGGCTTCGGCGGCCCCGGCGCGGAGATCGCCGCGCGCGTGACCGAGCGCTGCTTCCACCACCTGGAGGCGCCGGTGCTGCGGGTCGCGGGCTTCGACATCCCGTACCCGCCGCCCATGCTGGAGCGGCACCATCTGCCGGGCGTGGACCGGGTCCTGGACGCGGTGGCACGGCTGCAGTGGGAGGCGGGAAGCTGATGGCGCAGGTGCTCGAGTTCAAGTTGCCCGACCTCGGTGAGGGACTCACCGAGGCGGAGATCGTCCGCTGGCTGGTCAGCGTGGGCGACGTCGTCGCCATCGACCAGCCGGTCGTCGAGGTCGAGACGGCCAAGGCCATGGTCGAGGTGCCCTGCCCGTACGGCGGTGTCGTCACCGCGCGGTACGGCGAAGAGGGCACCGAACTGCCCGTCGGCGCACCGCTGCTGACGGTCGCCGTGGGCGGCACGGGCGCGCCGGAGGAGCTCGCGGAGGCGGCTCCGGGAGCCACCCCCACGGCGGGCGGGACCGCCGCCGAGTCCGCCGTGTCGTCCGAGTACTCGGGCAATGTGCTGGTCGGGTACGGCACGGCCGAGCCCGCCGCCCGGCGCCGCCGGGTACGGCACGAGAGCCACGCCGTGGCACAGGCACCCGCACCCGTCGCGGCCCCGGCACCCGTCGCGGCGCCGGTGGCCGTGGCCGTCGCCGGCCACGAGGGTCCGGTGCCGGTCATCTCGCCGCTCGTGCGGAAACTGGCCAGGGACCGGGGACTCGACCTGCGGGAGATCCACGGATCGGGGCCCGAGGGCCTGATCCTGCGGGCCGACGTGGAGCTGGCCATCGCGGCCCTGGAGCGGCCCGTCGCCGCACCGGCGCCCGCGCCCGCTCCCGCCCCGGCCGCCGCTTCGGCGCCCGCGCTCGCCTCGGCCGGTGAGCGGGTTCCGCTGCGCGGGGTCCGTGGCGCGGTGGCGGACAAGCTGTCGCGCAGCCGTACGGAGATCCCGGACGCGACCTGCTGGGTCGATGCCGACGCGACCGAGCTGATGGCCGCACGGACGGCGATGAACGCGGCGGGCGGGCCGAAGATCTCGCTGCTCGCGCTCCTCGCCCGGATCTGCGCCCACGCCCTGGCCCGGTTCCCCGAGCTCAACTCCACCGTGGACATGGCGGCCCGGGAGATCGTCCGGCTGCCGTCCGTGCACCTCGGCTTCGCCGCCCAGACGCCGCGCGGTCTGGTCGTGCCCGTGGTCAAGGATGCGGGGACCCGGACGGCCGAGTCGCTGACGGCCGAGTTCGCCCGGCTGACGGAGGCCGCACGGCAGTCCGCACTGACCCCGGCCGATCTGACGGGTGGCACGTTCACCCTGAACAACTACGGGGTGTTCGGGGTCGACGGATCCACGCCGATCATCAACCACCCCGAGGCCGCGATGCTCGGCGTCGGCCGGATCATCCCCAAGCCCTGGGTGCACCAGGGCGAACTGGCCGTGCGTCAGGTGGTGCAGCTCTCGCTCACCTTCGACCACCGCGTCTGCGACGGCGGCACGGCGGGCGGCTTCCTGAGGTACGTGGCCGACTGCGTCGAGCAGCCGGCGGTCCTGCTCCGCACGCTCTGACACCCGACCGGTGCGTACGGGCCCGCCCCTCGGGTCCGTACGCACCGGTCGGCTCGCTCTCGCGAGACGAGCGGGCCGGCCGACTCTTCTCGCAGAGGGAGACGCGCCCGCCGGTGGGGACGGGCGGCGGACCATACTGCTCGGGTGACCACCCCACATGACGCCGTCGTACTCGCCGGAGGTGCCGCCCAGCGCCTCGGCGGTGCCGACAAGCCCGGAGTACGGGTCGGAGGCCGGGCACTCCTCGACCGGGTCCTCACCGCCTGCCGAGGCGCGGACCGGACCGTGGTCGTCGGCGATCCCCGCCCGACCGTCCACCCCGTCCGCTGGACCAGGGAGGACCCGCCCGGCGGAGGGCCGCTGGCCGCTCTCGACGCCGGAGTACGGGAGACCCGGGCCGACGTCCTGCTCGTCCTCTCCGCCGACCTGCCCTTCCTCGACGAGGACACCGTCCGACGGCTGCTCGGGGTGCTCGCCGAGGACCCCGGGGCCGAGGCCGCGCTCCTCACCGACGCCGGGGGGCGGGACCAGCCGCTCGTCGCCGCGTACCGCGCCGCCCCGCTCCGGCGGGAGCTGGCTCGGATCGCCGGGGAGCGCGGCACCCTCGCAGGCGGCCCGCTGCGGCTGCTCACCGGCGCGCTGCGGCTCACCCGGGTCGCCGCGGGGCCCCTCGCCTCCTTCGACTGCGACACCTGGGAGGACATCGCCACGGCCCGGGCCCGCATCAGGGAGCATGGGACCGTGTTGGATGAATGGATCACCGCAGTCAAGGACGAACTGGGCATCGAATTGGACGTCGACACCGGCGTACTGCTCGATCTGGCTCGTGACGCCGCCCATGGCGTGGCCCGCCCCGCCGCACCCCTGACCACCTTCCTGGTCGGCTACGCGGCGGCGAGCGCGGCCGCCGGGGGCGGACCGGAGGCGGTCGCCGAGGCCGCCCGCAAGGCCGCCGCGCTGGCCCAGCGCTGGGCCGCCGAGCAGGACGAGGCCGGATGAGCCTGAAGGAGCCCCTCCCGGTGGCCCCGGGAACCACCCCCGACGCGCGGGACGGGCAACCGCACCGGGCCACTGCCTGGCCCGAGGCGCGGGCCGCCGCCGTCCGCGCCGGGGCCGCCGCGCGGGCCGGCCGGGCGCCGCTCGGCGTACCGCTCGGGCAGGCACTCGGCCAGGTCCTGGCCGAGCCGCTCCTCGCCCTCACCGACCTGCCGCCCTTCGACACCTCCGCCATGGACGGCTGGGCGGTCGCGGGGCCCGGACCCTGGACCGTGCGTGAGGAGGGTGCCGTCCTCGCCGGGCAGGCACCCGGGGCGGCGACGGTCGACGGCGAGGCCGTACGGATCGCCACCGGCGCGCGCGTCCCTTCCGGGACCACCGCAGTCCTCCGCACCGAGCACTCCCGTACCGAGCCCTCCGGTACCGAACGCACCCGTACCGAGCCCTCCGGTACCGAGCGCTCCGCTCCCGAGGGCGCCCTGCTGCACGCCCTGCGCGAGGTCGTGCCGGGGCAGGACATCCGGCCCCGGGGCCAGGAGTGCCGCTCCGGTGACGAACTGCTCCCCGCGGGCACCGTCGTGACCCCCGCCGTACTGGGCCTCGCCGCGGCCGCCGGCTACGACGAGCTCCGCGTGTCACCGCGCCCCCGGGTGGAGATCCTGGTCCTCGGGGACGAGCTGCTCACGGCCGGGCTCCCCCACGACGGCCTCATCCGTGACGCCCTCGGCCCCATGCTCGGCCCCTGGCTGACGGCGCTCGGCGCCGACGTCCTCGCCACCCGCCGGATCGGCGACGAGGCCGAGGAGCTGTACGCGGCCGTCACCGGCTCCACCGCCGACCTGGTCCTCACCACCGGCGGGACCGCCGCCGGGCCGGTGGACCACGTTCACGGTGTGCTGGCCAAGGCCGGCGCCACCCTCCTGGTCGACGGGGTGAAGGTCCGGCCCGGCCACCCGATGCTGCTCGCCCGCCTCGGCGCCGAGCCCAACCGCGCCGAGCCAGGCCGCGCCGAGCTCACCCGTGCCGAGCCCGGCCGACCCGGGCACGTCCGCCACCTCGTCGGCCTCCCCGGCAACCCGCTCGCGGCCGTGTCCGGGCTTCTCACCCTGGCCGAGCCGCTCCTCAGGGCCCTGGCCGACCAAGGGCAAGGGGATCCGCCCCGCGTACCCGTCCAGGACGAGGTGCACGGGCATCCGTACGACACCCGGCTCGTCCCGGTCGTCCGCCGTGATGGACGGGCCGTACCCCTGCGCTACAACGGACCGGCCATGCTCCGGGGCATCGCCACCGCGGACGGCCTGGCCGTCGTCCCGCCCGGTGGCGCACGCCCCGGTCAAGAGCTGGATGTCCTCGACCTTCCCTGGCCGACGGCCGAGGGGGCCGTACCGGCCCAAGGAGCGTGTTTCACGTGAAACTTCCCAGTCGTGACGCCATGGCCCGCCACGCGGACGAGCGGATCTCCGGCCCGCAGATCAGGCTGCCGCGCCGGGAGGTCGAGCGTCCGCTGCGCCAGGTCGGCAAGCGGCTGCTCATGGCGCTCGGTGTGCTCCTGGTGACGGTGCTCATCGTCTACATCGACCGCGACGGCTACCACGACAACGCCGACGAGACGCTCGACTTCCTCGACTGCGCCTACTACGCGACCGTGACGCTCTCCACCACCGGATACGGCGACATCGTCCCGTACAGCGACACGGCGCGGCTCGCCAACATCCTGCTGGTCACGCCCCTGCGCGTGCTGTTTCTGATCATCCTGGTCGGCACCACCCTCGAGGTCCTCACGGAGCGGACCCGCGAGGAGTTCCGGCTGAACCGCTGGAGGTCCACCTTGCGCGACCACACCGTCATCGTCGGCTTCGGCACCAAGGGGCGGTCCGCGATCCAGACGCTCTGCGCGACCGGTCTCCGCAAGGAGCAGATCGTCATCGTCGATCCCTCCAACAAGGTGATCGAGACGGCGAACGCGGACGGGTTCGTCGGTGTCGTCGGCGACGCGACCCGCAGTGACGTGCTGCTCCGCGCCGAGGTACAGCGGGCCCGGCAGATCGTCATCGCCACCCAGCGAGACGACACCGCCGTGCTGGTCACCCTCACGGCCCGCCAGCTCAACCGGGGCGCGAAGATCGTCGCCGCGGTCCGCGAGGAGGAGAACGCGCCGCTGCTGCGCCAGTCCGGCGCGGACGCGGTCATCACCAGCGCCAGCGCCGCCGGGCGCCTGCTCGGCCTCTCCGTGCTGAGCCCCAGCGCCGGCACGGTGATGGAGGACCTCATCCAGCAGGGCTCCGGCCTCGACCTGGTCGAGCGTCCGGTGACCAAGAGCGAGGTGGGCAAGAGCGTGCGGGAGACCGGCGACCTGGTCGTGAGCGTGCTCCGAGGCCACCGGCTGCTCGGTTACGACGACCCCGCGGCCAGCCCGCTCCAGCTCACCGACCGGGTGATCACCATCGTGCGCGCCGCGCCGGTCACCCCGCTCAGCACGCCGCCGGAGGACTAGGGCCTGTCCGGGAGGGGGACCAGGGCGGGGAGCGCCGGGCCGGGGAGTACCGGGCCTCCGGCCGGTGCCGGGAGTAGCCTCGCCGCCATGTATGCGATCACGATTCCGGAACCCGGCGGTCCCGAGGCCCTGGTCTGGGCCGAGGTGCCCGATCCCGTGCCCGGCGAGGGCGAGGTCCTCGTCGAGGTGGTGGCGAGCGCCGTCAACCGCGCCGATCTGCTCCAGCGCCAGGGCTTCTACGACCCGCCGCCGGGCACGTCCCCGTACCCCGGCCTGGAGTGTTCGGGCCGGATCGCCGCGCTCGGTCCGGGGGTGGCCGGCTGGGCCGTCGGCGACGAGGTGTGCGCGCTGCTCGCGGGCGGCGGTTACGCGGAGAAGGTCGTCGTCCCGGCCGGTCAGCTCCTCCCCGTACCGGAGGGTGTCGACCTGGCCACGGCGGCGGCGCTTCCCGAGGTGGTCTGCACCGTCTGGTCCAACATCTTCATGATCGCGCACCTGCGGCCGGGCGAGACGCTGCTGGTGCACGGCGGGGCGAGCGGGATCGGGACGATGGCGATCCAGCTGGCGAAGGCGGTCGGGGCGAGGGTCGCGGTCACCGCCGGCGGCCCCGTGAAGCTGGCGCGCTGTGCCGAGCTCGGTGCGGACATCCTCATCGACTACCGGGAGCAGGACTTCGTCGAGGAGCTGGCCAAGGCGACGGACGGGGTGGGCGCGGACGTCATCCTGGACATCGTCGGCGCCAAGTACCTGGAGCGGAACGTGAAGGCGCTGGCCGTGAGTGGCCGGCTCGTCGTCATCGGTCTGCAGGGCGGGGTGAAGGGCGAGCTGAACCTGGGTGCGCTGCTCGCCAAGCGTGCCGCCGTCATGGCGACCACGCTGCGTGCCCGCCCGGTGGACGAGAAGGCGGCGATCGTCGCCGCCGTCCGGGAGCACGTGTGGCCGCTGATCGGCGCGGGCAGGGTCCGGCCGGTCGTCGACCGGACGCTGCCGCTGAACGACGCCGCCGAGGGCCACCGGGCGCTGGAGTCCGGCACCCACGTCGGCAAGGTCCTGCTGCTCGCACCCCAGAACTGACGGGGGACACGGCAGGGGCCCGGCACACCGTGTGCCGGGCCCCTGCCGTGTGAAGGGCCTGCGGCCCCTGCCGTACGAGGGACCCACAGCTCCCGTCGTACGTGGGAACCGCAGGTGAGGGGCTGTTTACAGGTAGGGCCCCGAGCGGATCGCGCCGTGGCCGCGGTCGTCGTCGTCATCGTCGTGCGAGGCACCCGGCGGCAGCGCCCTGCGCATCTGCTCCAGCTGTGCGCGGGCCGCCATCTGCTGGGCGAACAGCGCGGTCTGGATGCCGTGGAAGAGGCCCTCCAGCCAGCCCACCAGCTGCGCCTGCGCGATGCGCAGCTCCGCCTCGGAGGGGATCGCCTCGTCCGTGAACGGCAGGGAGAGCCGCTCCAGTTCCTCGACCAGCTCGGGCGCGAGCCCGTCTTCCAGCTCCTTCACGGAGCTTGCGTGGATGTCCTTGAGCCTGACCCGGCTGGCCTCGTCGAGAGGTGCCGCGCGTACTTCCTCCAGGAGCTGCTTGATCATGCTGCCGATCCGCATGACCTTCGCAGGCTGCTCGACCATTTCCGTCACCGGGACCTCGCGGGGTTCGTCGTCGCCCTGAGTGCCGCCGAGCGCCATCCCGTCCTGTCCCACGATGAGGACCTGGGGGCTCTCCTGCGACCTGTCATTCCTCGGCATCTCCATGCCGCCATTCTCTCGTACACACGCGTCACCACGAGGTGTGCCCCCGCACGAGGGTGATCCACCCTCGTGCGGGGGCACAGCACGACAACGAAGTACGTCAGATCGCCGCGCGCCGGGCCAGTGCGCCGCGCGAGCGGGTCACCAGGGCGGCGAGCAGTGCGGCACCGAGCGGCACGGCGACGAGCAGGCCGGCCAGGGTCTCCCAGGGGATGACGATCGGGAGGTACGGCACGTCCGTCGCGGTGCTCCAGCCCTGGGCGACCGCATCCTCGTGGAAGCGGATCTGCTGCCGTTCCTCGGTGAGCCGGAGCCCCACCGCGGGGAGCACTCCGGCGGCCGAGCCGAGGATCACGCCCATCGCGGCGACGACTCCGCACTGGAATCCGCTGAGGGTGCGGCGGACGCGGGGCGGGGCGCCCACGGCGGCGAGCGTCTTCAGATCGGCCTCGGCGTCGGCTTGGGCGAGGCCGGTGGCGATGCCGGCGGCGCCGATGGTGACCAGGCCCGCGAAGACGGCGAGCGCCAGCAGGATGATGCTGTTGTCGTTGACGAAGCCTTCCTCCACATGGAGTTCGACGTCGCTGCCGAGCTTGGCGAGTTCGCTGTCGAGCTTCTGGCGCGCCTCGCTGTCGGGCAGCCGGTCGGTGGCGACGTACAGGCCCATCGGTGTCGTGGTGAGGCCGGCGGCCTTGGCGGTGGCCGGGGTGATCAGGGCCTGGAGACCGTAGGTCTTCGGGCTGCCGGGCACCCGGTAGGCCGGGATCGAGCTGACCTTGCCGGGGGCGGGGCGGCCTTCCTCGGCCGCCTTGTCGGCGGCGGTCATGTCGGTGATCTGCTTGATCCCGATGGCGCCGTTCTTGTCGACCTGGGCGCGGCTGAAGCTGACGATCTTGCCTTCGGCGAGGGCCTTCGCGGCTCCGGCGTCCTCGATGCCGAGGACCTTGAGGACGGTGGCGTCGCCGACGAGCAGACCGCCGTCGGTGTAGACCCCGTGGCCGGAGTAGGACTGGTCGCAGCGCCAGTCCTCGGCGATCATCTTCCGCCGCTGCTCGGGGGTGAACCGCTCCGACGGGTCACTGTTGCCGGGGACGGTGGCGTACATGGGGCACTCGTTGGCCGGGGGGACGACGACCTCATAGCGGCCGCAGTCGTTGCCACCGCCGCCCCACGCCGGGCAGCTGGGCTTGCCGACGACGACGCGCTCGACATCGGCGCGGACGTCGACCGGCAGGAAACGCTGGACCGCGTCGCGGACGGCGGGGACGTCCCGGCCGCCCTCTTCCATGACGAAGGCGGAGACCGCGCCGTACGGCAGCTGGGCCTGGTACTCGGCCTCGTACTGGGCCTCGCTGCTGGCCATGTAGACGGAGACGGCGACCGTTCCCGCGACGGCGGCGAGGACGGCGGCGACGGCGGGTGCCGTACGGCCCCGGTTGCGTACGGCGTCCCGCAGCGCGAGCCGCGGCGAGAGCGGCAGCCAGCGCCCGGTCCGCCCGAACAGGCCGACGAGGGCCGGGGTCATGGCGACGATGCCCAGTTCGGCGATGGCGGAGCCGCCCGCCACGATGATGAACTGCTGGCTGACGAGGGAGCCGAAGAGCGCGATCGCGCCGCCGATCAGGACGGCCGTCAGGCCGATCAGGGGCAGCACCCGGCTGCTGCGGCGGATTCCGCGGCGGCCGGTGAGCGAGGCGAGGACCGTCTGCCGGGAGGCGGTGATGGCCGGCACGATCGCGGCGAGCAGACCGGTCAGCACGGCGAGCAGCGCGATCCCGAGGATTTCGAGCGGCCGGACGTCGAAGGCGCCGAACCGCTGGCCCATGGTCTCCTCAAGGACCGGCTGGAGCGCCAGGGTGAGGATCAGGGCGAGGACCGTACCGGTGACGGCAGCGGCGACACCGATGACCAGGCCGCCGCTCAGGACGATGGCCCGGATGTGGCTGCGGGCACCGCCGTTGGCCCCGACGAGACCGAGCTGGCGGCGCGAGCGTCGGGCCCCGACCGCGAAGGCGGGTCCGGCGAGCAGGCAGATCTCCAGCATCGCCAGGCCGACGACGGTGCCGAGGGCGGCGAGCTCGGCGGCATCGGCCCCCGCGCTGGACTCGAAGTCGCCCCAGCCACCCCGCTGGTAGAGCGGGACCTCGGACTTGGCCGGCGGGTCGAGGAGCACGGCACGTGAGGTGACGATGACACCCTTGGTGTTGAGCTCCTTGACCATGTTCCACGTGAAACCACCGGACTTGCGCACCAGATAGGTGCTGGAGGCGCCGGGCTTCTGCAGCCCCGCCTTCTCCGCGGCCTTCGCGTACGGGGCGAGGAAGGCCCCCGGCAGCGCGTTGACCTGGTCGGCGTTCAGGGAATCGGGAATCTCGTAGGCGCCGACGATGCGGTACTGGCGGTCGAAGTTGCGTGCGGAAAGGGTCGACCCGACCGACAGACCGCTGGTCTCCAGGAAGTGCGAGGTCGCGATCACCTCGTCGTTCTTCTCCGGATAACGCCCCTCCAGGAGGGTCGTGATGCCCCGGGCGATCGGATCGGCCGCCTTGAGCTCACGGACCTCCGTCATCAGCAGACCGTGAGCCGTCGTCAGCTTGGCCCCGCCGATGGTGTCCTTCAGGACCGTGGAGCCCGCCGGGAAGGTCTTGGTGACATCGACGGAACCGCTCGGCCAGGCCGAGTCCCCGTAGTCCTTGGCCGGAGTGTTCATGTCGCCGGGCGGGTCCTGGAAGACGGGCACCCCGCCGTAGCCGGAGTCCTGGAACCGGGCGTCGGCCGCGCCTATCGTGCGGTCCGCCCGCTCCGCGGGGGACAGCTCGGAGCTGCGGATGGTCAGATCGAGGCCGCTGACACCCAGGATCGGCAGGGCGATCATGGCCAGCACGAGGGCGCTGCGGCCCTTGGAACGCCAGGCGTCACGACGGGCGATACGGATCGCGGCCCGCCAGGAGTGGAACCAGGTCTTCACGCCTCAGCCACCTGTCCCGACAGCAGGGAATCGGCCTCGCTGCGCACGGTCTGGTCGACGATGGCGCCGTCCCGCAGGAACACGACCCGGTCCGCCCAGGCCGCGAACCGCGGCTCGTGGGTGACGAGGACACCGGCGGCGCCGGCGTCGCAGCGGGTGCGGAGCAGGGCCAGCACGGACTCGCCGGTCTCGGAGTCGAGGGCGCCGGTCGGTTCGTCGGCGAGGACGAGCCGGCGGTCGCCGACGAGGGCGCGGGCGATGGCCACGCGCTGCTGCTGGCCGCCGGACATCTCGTCGGGGAAGCGGTCGGCGAGGTGACCGAGGCCCATCTCCTCCAGCGCCTTGAGGGCCTCGACGCGCGCCTTGCGGGCGGAGGTCCCGTCCAGCTCGCGGGGCAGGGCCACGTTCTCGGCGGCGGTGAGGGCCGGGATGAGGTTGTAGTCCTGGAAGACGTAACCGATGCTGCGGCGGCGCAGGGCCGCGAGTTCCTTGACGCTCGCCCGGGTGATGTCGGTGTTCTCGACGATCACCTGCCCCGACGTGGGGGTGTCGAGGCCACCGGCGATGGTGAGCAGCGTGGACTTGCCGGAGCCGGACGGGCCCATGACGGCGACGAGTTCACCCGGGTACACGGCGAGGTCGATGCCGCGCAGGGCATGGACCTCGGTGGCACCCGCGCCGTGGACGCGGGTCAGGTTCTGGAGTTGCAGCACGGGCTGCTGTGCGGACATGAGGGGTCCCCCCTTGGGCGTGCGCGGCGGTCGGCCGCGTACGGGAGCGAGCGGTGGAAGGGCGGTACGGCACGCGGTGCGGGGGCCGTACGGAAGGTGGTGCGCGGGCGGTACGAGGTGGGGCGCGACGGTGCGGTCAGCGCGCCCCGGCCACGGGTGGCACGGCCTCGGCGCCCGGCCGGGCGGTGGCCGTCGGGGCCCCGGCCGGGGTGGCGGAGGTGGCCGGCGGGGCCGTTTCGGTTCGGGGTGCCGACGTGGTGGTCGGCGTTTCGGCGTCGGGCGCCGAGTCGGAGGCTGCGGCGGCCGACGCCGACGCCGTCGCCGAGAGGCGGATCAGCCGGGATTCGCAGTGGTCCAGCCAGCGTGCCTCGGCCTCGGTCTGGAAGATCAGCTGCTCCAGGACGAGCAGCCAGGCGACGTCGTCCCGTTCCCGGGCTCCGCCGCTCTCGACGGCGACGAGTGCCTGGGCCTTGAGGCGGGTGTAGTCCTGCATCGCCTTCACGGTGTGTCGGCGCTGGGACTGGATGACGTCGCGGATGTCGATGCTGGGGGCGCCCACGGCCATGGCGAGCTTGATGGCCAGTTCGTCACGGGCGGGGCTGGTGCGGTCCACCGGCTTCTCGAACCAGGTCCTGAGTTCGGCGCGGCCGCTGTCGGTGATCGCGTAGAGGGCGTGCCCGGCAGCGTCCTCGCCGCCCTGGGCGACCATGCCGTCCCGTTCGAGCCGGCTGAGGGTCGTGTAGACCTGGCCGACGTTCAGCGGCCAGGTGGAACCGGTGCGCGACTCGAACTCCGTACGGAGCTGCGAGCCGTACCGAGGGCCGCGTTCGAGGAGGGCGAGAAGCCCGTGGCGGATCGACATACTCAGTATGTATACCGGGTATGCCGGAGCCGACAACCGTCCTGAGACGGAAGCGGCAGGTCCGCCTCAAGGGGGACCCGGGCGCGGCCGAGGGGCTCAGCGGCGCCGCATCCGGAGCCCGAGGAAGCCGATCCCGAGCCCCATCAGAGCCATCCCGACCCCCAGGGTGAGGACGGGAATCCGCTGGTGGACGAGGGTGGGTGCGGCTTCGGACGCCATGCGTGGCGCGGCGCCGGGCCGGCTGGCGGGCGCCGCCTCCGGGAGGACGGCCTCCTCCTCGCGTACCCCCCCGGCCTCTTCCTCGGCGGCCTCGGCGGCTTCCGGGTCTGTTGCCGATTCGGTACGAGAGCCCTCCGACGACCGGGTCGTGTCGCTCTCCGGGGTGCTCGGGCCCGCGGACCGTCCGGGCCGTGGCCGCCCCTCGCCGGCGGGCCGGCCCGCCAGCGAGGCGGAGCCGATGGGGGCGGGTGCGTCGCTGGGATCGGCGCTCGGCGCGGCGGGCGCGGCCGCCCCGGTGCCGGTGGGCGCGGGCGCGGGTGACGCGGGCGTACCGGCACTCCCGGTCGGCCCCGGAGAGATGGAGGAGGAAGAAGGGGAGGCAGTGACGGTCGCGGACGGCGCGTCGGGCGAGGGGAACGGCGTGGAGGGCGACGAGGGAGACGACGAGGGCGGGGAGGAAGAGGAGGAAGAGGAGGAAGAGGGAGTCGAAGGCGTCGTCGGGGCCCCCACCGAGCTGCCGGGTGCCTCGGCTCCGTACGCGAGCGGCTCCCCGTACAGGGCGCACGCGCAGGCGAACACGCAGGTGAGCGCGGGGCCGAGAGCCCGCGCCCGTGCCCTGCGGAGTGCTGGAGTCACGGGGTGACCCCCTCCCGTACCGAGGCCGCCGAGATGGTCGATTCAGCGTAGACACGCTGGGACATTTCCGGCATCCGGAAGAGGGGCAGCAGGCGTAACGGCGACCCGGAGCGGGTGTTTAAGGAGGTGTCAGCTCCCCTGCCGCGGGTCGCGCGTCACTGCCGAGGGTCGCCCGTCACTGCCGAGGGTCGCGCCTCACTGCCCCGGGTTGCCCGTCGAGACGGTGAGCGTGAACTCGGCGTCCTCGGCCGCGATGTCCTGGCCCGACGGCGGGTACTGCTCCAGGACCGTGCCCTCGCCGTAGGTGTTCTCGTCCACCGGGCGCTGGGGCTTGAGCTTCCAGCCGGCCGCCTGGATGCATTCCTTCACCGACTGGAGGTTCTTGTAGGTGAAGTTGGGGACCTCGAACTTCTCGGGGTCGTCGCTCGACTCGGTCGGCTGCGTGCACTTCTTCGGGTCGATGCTCTTGGTCAGGTCCGGGCCCTTGTGACCGGGGGCCGCGGTCTGACTCTGCTGGGTGTCGGTGCCGCCCGTGCCGCCGGCCTCGGGGTCCCCGTCCTTGTCGAGGTTGAGGGCCACGAGCAGGCCGCCGACCGCGAGCAGGGAGACGACGATCGCGCCCACGAGCACGGGAGTGTTCCGCCGCGAACCGCCGCCCGCCGGGGCGGGCACGGGCGTGTGCACCGGGGCGTACGGCGCGGGGCCGGGGTTCTGGTACGCGGACTGCGGGGCCGGGGTCGGGTACGCCGGAGCGGGCGGCGGGGCCTGCTGCGGGTAGCCGTACGAGGGGGCGGGCGCCGGGGTCGCGGGGCCGTAGGGGCCCGGCTGCGGCGTCGGCGGCTGGTAGGGCTGCTGCACCCCGTGCGTTCCGGGCTGCGGAGCGGGCGGCGGGGTCTGGCCGACGGGCGGGAAGACCGCCGAGCCGACTCCCGCACCGCTGCTGACCGGACCGCCCTGGACGATCATCGGGGCACCGGTCTGACCCGCCGAGAGCACCCGCAGGCACTCGTCGCGCATCGACGCCGCGCTCGGGAACCGCTCGTTCGGGTTCTTTCGCAGGGCGCGGGCGACGAGCGCGTCCATCGCCGGCGTCACCGACCGGTTGACGGTGGACGGGGCGACCGGCTCCTCCTGTACGTGCGCGTACGCGATGGCCAGCGGCGAGTCGGCGTCGAAGGGGAGACGGCCCGTCAGCAGCTGGAACAGCATGATGCCGACCGAGTAGAGGTCGGAGCGGGCGTCCACCGCGCGCCCGAGGGCCTGCTCGGGGGAGAGGTACTGAGGGGTACCGACGACCATGCCGGTCTGCGTCATCGACGTGACCCCGGACTGCATGGCCCGCGCGATGCCGAAGTCCATGACCTTGACGACGCCGCGCTTGGTCGTCATCACGTTGCCGGGCTTGATGTCGCGGTGGACCAGGCCCATCTCGTGGCTGACCTCGAGGGCGGCGAGCACGTCGGCCGTGACCTTCAGCGCCTTGTCGGCCGGCATCGCGCCGTACTGCTGGATGTCCGAGGCGAGGACCGAGCCGAGCGGCTGCCCCTCCACGTACTCCATGACGATGTACGGCATGACGGCGCCGTCGAGGGTGTCCTCGCCGGTGTCGAAGACCGAGACGATGTTGGTGTGCGACAGCTTCGCGACCGCCTGCGCCTCGCGTCGGAACCGCTCGCGGAAGGACTGCTCCCGGCCGAGTTCCGTGTGCAGCGTCTTGATGGCGACCTGCCGGTCGAGGGCGCTGTCGTAGGCCAGGTAGACCGACGCCATACCGCCCTCGCCGAGAAGGTCGCGCAGCTGGTACCGGCCGCCCGCGACCGAACCGCCCGCATAGCGGC
Organism: Streptomyces sp. NBC_00250; assembly: GCF_036192275.1. Lineage (NCBI taxonomy): Bacteria > Bacillati > Actinomycetota > Actinomycetes > Kitasatosporales > Streptomycetaceae > Streptomyces > Streptomyces sp. NBC_00250. Next base: position 4,792,083 of record NZ_CP108088.1, read on the forward strand.
CCTGTGCGCCGTCCTGGCTCATCTGTGCTTCCCCCTACGCGCGCGTGGCGGCGTTGATCCGGAATTTACTGGCCAAGTCTGCCCGAGGGCAGTGACACGTCAAGCCGGGTGCCCGTTCCGTGACCCTCCGCACAGGAAGGTTCCCCGCACGTTTTCGAAGTGGCGGAGGAATCCTGCCGAATTTGCACTGGTGTACGTGGAAGGGGTTGGATGGCCGGTCCATCTCGGACTGTGTTGTCGTACGGAGCCTGTAGCGTGACGACTGGACACGGCACGACAGACGACGGCGAGGACTGATGGCACCCGAATCCGGAGCAGATGGCGGTGTGCCCGACTCGTCGGCGGAGTCCTGGGGCGTCGGTGGCGTCGTCGGCGACGGCCGCTACCGGCTGACGCACCGTCTGGGCCGCGGTGGCATGGCCGAGGTCTTCGCTGCCGAGGACGTACGGCTCGGCCGTACGGTCGCCGTCAAGCTCCTCCGCGCCGATCTCGCCGAGGACCCGGTCTCCAAGGCCCGGTTCACCCGCGAGGCGCAGTCCGTCGCCGGACTCAACCACCACGCGATCGTCGCCGTGTACGACTCCGGCGAGGACCTGGTGGCCGGCCGGCCCGTGCCGTACATCGTGATGGAACTGGTCGAGGGCCGCACCATCCGCGAGCTGCTGATGAGCGCCGAGGCCCCCGGGCCCGAGCAGGCCCTCATCATCGTCTCCGGAGTCCTGGAGGCGCTGGCCTATTCGCACCAGCACGGCATCGTGCACCGTGACATCAAGCCGGCGAACGTGATCATCACCCACGGCGGCGCCGTGAAGGTCATGGACTTCGGCATCGCCCGCGCCCTGCACGGCGCGCAGTCGACGATGACCCAGACCGGCATGGTCATGGGCACCCCGCAGTACCTCTCCCCCGAGCAGGCGCTCGGCAAGGCCGTCGACCACCGCTCCGACCTGTACGCGACGGGCTGTCTCCTCTACGAACTCCTCGCGCTGCGGCCCCCGTTCACCGGCGAGACCCCGCTGTCCGTCGTGTACCAGCACGTCCAGGACGCGCCGATCCCGCCGTCCGACGTCACGCAGTCCGTGCCGCCGGAGCTCGACGGACTGGTGATGCGCTCGCTCGCGAAGGACCCGGACGACCGGTTCCAGAGCGCCGAGGAGATGCGCGGCCTCATCCAGTACGGCCTCCAGATGCTCCAGCAGCAGGGCGGCCACACCGGTACGTGGAACACCGGCCCGGTCGAGACGCACGACGGCGGTCACACCCCGGTCGGCGGCATGGCCGCGACGACCGCGATGGGCCACCCCATGCACGGCGAGACCTCGCAGGGCCCGATCCTTCCCCCGCGGAACCCGGACGACGGCGGCGTCGGCGGGTACGGCGGCTACGACGGCGGTACGGGCGGGAACGGCGGCTACGGCCAGGACGGGTCGTACGGCTCGCACGGCGGTGGCAGGGGCGGCCGCGGCAAGGTGTGGCTGTTCGCCGCGCTCGCGCTGGTCGCGGTCGTCGCCGGTGTCGTCTTCGCCCTCGACAAGGCGGGCGAGAAGAGCGGCAGCACGGGCGGCACGACGCCGCCGACGGTCACCACCTCGCCGTCGACGAAGTCGGAGGAGCCCACGCCCTCCTCGGAGGAGCCCTCCGAGGAGCCGTCGACCGACCAGGGCACGTCGGACGGAGGCGTCACGGAGGCACCGTGGCCGCCGCCGACCACGTACCAGCCGTCGACCCAGCCGCCGACCACGACTCCGCCGACGACCGAGCCGTCGAAGACGACCGAGCCGCCCACGGAGCCCACGAACGAGCCGACGGAGCCGACGGACCCGCCGACGGAGACCACGGACCCGCCGCCGACCGAGACGACGACCGACCCCACCGGGGGCAACAACAACTCGGACCCGCCGCCGACGGACGGCACCGAGACGGGCTGACCCGTCTCACCCCGCGAACGCGTCGCGTACCGCCTCGTACTCGCGGGTCCACCAGACCGCCAGGGCCGACACCGCAGGAAACTGCGGGTCGGCCCTTCGGTCGTGCAGCTGGTAGCGCCAGCGCAGCGTCCAGAAGTCGTTGAGCCGCTCCCACCACACCCGGTGCGCCGCCGCCGCCAGCTCGGCGCGGTCGGCGCCGGTCGCCCGCCGGTACGCGCGCGCGTACGCCCGCACCTTCTCCAGGGCCAGCTCGCCCCCCGGCCGTACGAAGAAGATGGCGGCGGCCCGGACCGCCTCCTCGGCCCTCGGCCGGACCCCGAGCCGGTCCCAGTCGACGATCGCGGCGGGCTCGGCGCCCCGGTAGAGCAGGTTCAGCGGGTGGAAGTCGCCGTGCACCCAGCCGGCGGCCGCGGCGGGCGGCGGACGGTGGTGGGCGTGCTGGGCGAGGAGCCGGCGGCGCTCCCTGAGCCGGTGCTCGGCGAGCGCGTCGAAGCTGTCGCGGGGGCGGTGCGCGCGGGCCAGGCGGATCAGCTCGTCGATGGCCCGGAAGGTGTCCTGCAGGTCGGCGCTCGCGCAGACGCCGTCGTCGGCGGCCCCGGGTGCCCCGTCCGGCCCCGAGGGTTCCATGACCCGGTCCAGGGCCGTGTGGACCTGCCCGAGCAGGGTGCCGAGGCGCCGGGAGCAGCCGGTGGAGAGCTGGGTGCCGTCCCGGTGGCGGCCGTCGACCCAGGGGTGCAGGGCGTAGCAGCGGCCGTCGACGACGGCGACGGTGCGGCCGGTGGCGTCGGGCAGCGGCGGGGCGACGGGCAGGCCGAGGGCGTGCAGCCGCTGGGTGGCGCGGTGCTGGCGGGCGATGGTGACGCGGTCGGCGGTGGGGGCGTCCAGGTGCTGCTTGAGGAAGTACGTGCCGCGGGTGGTGGAGAGCCGGAAGCCGCGGTTGAGCAGCCCTTCGGTGACGGGCACGCAGGAGAGGGGCTCCCCGGCGTGCCGGTGGCGGCGCAGCAGGGCCCCGACGGGTGGGGCGGGCGGGGCGCCGACGGGCCGGGCCGACGGGGCGCCGACGGCCCTGGCGGCCGGGACGCCGGCGGTCCGGGGTGCCGGGGCGCCGACGGGCCGGGTGGCCGCGCGGGGGGCACCGGTCGCGGCGTCCGGCGGGGCGGGCGGTACAGCCGGCGGAGTGAGCGTTTCAGATGAGCGCGGCACCCGCCAGATGTTAGATCACGCTACGTGGTGGAGGTGTCGCCGCACGGAATGGGGGGCGGTCCGGGTCACCGGGGTCTCGCTCGCGTAGTCGAGCGCGTGCACCGTCACGAACTGCGGTTCGATCCGCATGTAGACCGGGTCGAAGGTCTCGCCGTCCACCTGCTCCGGCTCGGCGCCGAAGGCCGCGAGCTCCTCCTCGGCCGGCTCGACGATCTCGGCGGTGCCGGTGAACTGCACGGACCAGAGGTGCTTCGAGCCCGAGTTGAAGTTGTCCGCGCCGTACGCGACGACGCTGCCGTTGCAGGCGCGGTGGTAGCCGAGGCCCCGGTGCAGCCGGAGCAGGACGCGGCCGTCGGACACGATGTGCCGGGCGGGTGCGACGAACGGCATCGCCCGCATGCTCGTCGCCACCCGGCCGTACGACACGCCGCTGAGCAACTCGATGGCGCGGATCTCGTCGGTGGACATGGCATCCACTCTCCGCCACCGGCACCGTGTCGGAAAGGGGCCCCTGCCCCGCTTTCACGGGGACGTTGGTCCCGAATCGGGGCCGCCGGCCGCGCTCTGACCCGTACGGGTGAGGCGAGAGCCCGGCCGGCCGGGGCAGCCGAGCGTCAGTGGCGCTCCGCCTGGAGCCGCGCCACATACGCCGCGGCCTGCGAGCGGCGCTCCATGCCCAGCTTCGACAGCAGGCTGGAGACATAGTTCTTGATGGTCTTCTCCGCGAGGTGGAGCCGTTCGCCGATGACCCGGTTGGTCAGTCCCTCGCCGATCAGGTCCAGGATCCTGCGCTCCTGGTCCGTCAGGTTGGCGAGCTTGTCGTCACCCTTCGGATTGTTGCCGTCGCGCAGCCGTTCCAGGACGCGGGCGGTCGCCACCGGGTCGAGCAGCGACTTGCCGGCCGCCACGTCCCGTACCGCGTTCAGCAGTTCGTTGCCCCGGATGGCCTTGAGGACGTATCCCGAGGCCCCGGCCATGATCGCGTCGAAGAGCGCCTCGTCGTCCGCGTACGAGGTGAGCATCAGGCACTTGATGCCCTCGTCCTGCGTGCGGATCTCGCGGCACACCTCCACCCCGCTGCCGTCCGGCAGCCGGACGTCGAGCACCGCGACGTCGGGACGGGTCGCGGGGATCCTGACCAGCGCGTCCGCCGCCGTCCCGGCCTCCCCGACCACCTCGATGTCGTCCTCCACGGAGAGCAGCTCGTGGACGCCGCGCCGGACGACTTCGTGGTCGTCCAGCAGAAATACCCGGATTTTTCCATCTTCGCGCACGCAGTCAGTCTCACATATTGGCTCTTCCCGCGCCCGGGGTGCGCGGGATAACGTGCCGGATGTTCCGGCGGCCCTCTCGGCCGCTGCCGACGCGCTGACCAGCCGGTGTTCCCGCTTTTCTCGATTTACTTGGAAATCCAAGCAAAATCGCAGGTCAAGTGGGGTTTCGCAGGAATGGCGCGCTGTGGGTAACGTGCCTAAGACAGGGCGCTCGCCGGGGCACCTGTCACGCCCGACCCCGGCCGCGTCGCACCCACCCCGTGCGAAGGGTACGGATAAGGCGGAGAGCCGCACTGGCCTTGCCCGGCGAACCCGGGGGCCGGACCGACGGAGGAGCACGCACGTGACCGTGGAGAGCACTGCAGCGCGCAAGACGACGCGACGCAGCAGCGGCACCAAGCGCACCGCAAGCGCGAGCACCAGCACCACCAAGAAGACGAGCACGCGCGCCGAGGCGGACGCTGTGGAGCCCGAGCTCGTCCAGCTGCTGACGCCCGAGGGAGAGCGCGTCCAGCACCCCGATTACGACATCGACCTGAGCGCCGAGGAGCTGCGCGGTCTCTACCGCGACATGGTCCTGACCCGTCGCTTCGACGCCGAGGCCACCTCGCTGCAGCGCCAGGGTGAGCTGGGCCTGTGGGCTTCGCTGCTCGGCCAGGAGGCCGCCCAGATCGGCTCCGGCCGGGCCCTGCGGGACGACGACTACGTCTTTCCCACCTACCGTGAACACGGTGTCGCGTGGGTCCGTGGCGTCGACCCCACGAATCTGCTGGGAATGTTCCGTGGTGTGAACCACGGTGGCTGGGATCCCAGCACCAACAATTTCCACCTGTACACGATCGTTCTCGGTTCGCAGACCCTGCACGCCACGGGCTATGCCATGGGTATCGCCAAGGACGGCGCGGATTCCGCCGTGCTCGCGTACTTCGGCGACGGCGCCTCCAGCCAGGGCGATGTGAACGAGTCGTTCGTCTTCTCCGCGGTCTACAACGCCCCCGTCGTGTTCTTCTGCCAGAACAACCAGTGGGCCATCTCCGAGCCCACCGAGAAGCAGACCCGTGTCCCGCTCTACCAGCGCGCCCGCGGCTTCGGCTTCCCCGGCGTCCGCGTCGACGGCAACGACGTCCTCGCGTGCCTGGCCGTGACGCGGTCGGCGCTCGAACGCGCTCGCCGCGGCGAGGGCCCGACGCTCATCGAGGCGTTCACCTACCGCATGGCCGCCCACACCACCTCCGACGACCCGACGAAGTACCGCCGGGACGAGGAGCGCGAGGCCTGGGAGGCGAAGGACCCGATCCAGCGCCTCAAGGCGTACATGGAGAACGAGGGCCACGCCGACGCGGCCTTCTTCGAGGAGCTGGAGGCGGAGAGCGAGGCCCTCGGCAAGCAGGTCCGCGAGGTCGTGCGCGCCATGCCCGTCCCGGAGCACATGGCGATCTTCGACCACACGTACGCGGACGGGCACGCGCTCGTCGACGAGGAGCGCGCGGAGTTCGCCGCCTACCAGGCGTCCTTCGCGAACGGAGAGGCCGAGTAATCATGGCTGTTCAGAAGCTTCCCCTCGCGAAGGCGCTCAACGAGTCGCTGCGCAAGGCCCTGGAGACCGACCCCAAGGTCCTCATCATGGGCCTGGACGTCGGCAAGCTCGGCGGTGTCTTCCGGATCACCGAAGGTCTGCAGAAGGACTTCGGCGAGGACCGGGTCGTCGACACCCCGCTCGCCGAGTCCGGCATCGTCGGCACCGCGATCGGCCTCGCGCTGCGCGGCTACCGGCCCGTCGTGGAGATCCAGTTCGACGGCTTCGTCTTCCCGGCGTACGACCAGATCGTCACCCAGCTGGCGAAGATCCGGGCCCGTTCGCTCGGCACGGTGAAGATGCCGGTCGTCATCCGCATCCCGTACGGCGGCGGCATCGGCGCCGTCGAGCACCACTCCGAGTCCCCCGAGTCGCTCTTCGCGCACGTCGCGGGCCTCAAGGTCGTCACCCCGGCGAACTCCTCCGATGCCTACTGGATGCTCCAGCAGGCGATCCAGAGCGACGACCCGGTCATCTTCTTCGAGCCCAAGCGCCGCTACTGGGACAAGGGCGAAGTCGACACCGAGGCCTTCCCCGGCGAGCTGCACAAGGCCCGGGTCGCCCGCGAGGGCACGGACCTCACCCTGGTGGCCTACGGCCCGATGGTGAAGACCTGTCTCGAGGTGGCCGAGGCCGCCGCCGAGGAGGGCAAGTCGATCGAGGTCGTGGACCTGCGCTCGATCTCCCCGCTCGACTTCGACACGATCCAGGCCTCGGTCGAGAAGACCCGCCGCCTGGTCGTCGTCCACGAGGCGCCGGTGTTCTTCGGTTCCGGCGCGGAGATCGCCGCCCGGATCACCGAGCGCTGCTTCTACCACCTGGAGGCCCCCGTCCTGCGGGTCGGCGGCTACCACGCGCCGTATCCGCCGGCGCGCCTGGAGGAGGAGTACCTGCCGGGTCTCGATCGCGTGCTCGACGCCGTCGACCGCTCGCTGGCGTACTGAGGAGAGCACCGTGACGATCCGCGAATTCAAGATGCCCGATGTGGGCGAGGGCCTCACCGAGGCCGAGATCCTCAAGTGGTACGTGCAGCCCGGTGACACCGTCACCGATGGCCAGGTCGTGATCGAGGTCGAGACGGCCAAGGCCGCCGTCGAGCTGCCGATCCCCTTCGACGGCACGGTCCACGAGCTGCGCTTCCCCGAGGGCACGACGGTCGACGTCGGCGAGGTCATCATCTCGGTGAACGTCGGCGGCGGCGCCGCGCCCGAGGCCCCGGTGGCCGAGGCCGCGCCGGTGGCGGCGGCCCCCGCCGCCCCGGAGGCCGAGGAAGAAGAGCCCAAGGGCCGCCAGCCGGTCCTCGTCGGCTACGGCGTGGCCGCCAGCTCCACCAAGCGGCGGGCGCGCAAGGCCCCCGCGGGCACGGCGGCCCCGGCCGCCCCGGTCCAGGCGGCGCCCGTCGCCGTCGCCGTACCGGAGCAGCTCAACGGGCACGCGCCGGCCGCCGGACGCCCGCTGGCCAAGCCGCCGGTCCGGAAGCTCGCCAAGGACCTCGGCGTCGACCTGGCGACGGTCACCCCGACCGGCCCGGACGGCATCATCACCCGTGAGGACGTCCACGCGGCGGCCGCTCCGGCGCCCGCGCCGGCCGTCGTGGCCCCGGTGGCCCCGACGCCCGTGGTCGAGCCCGTGGCGGCCCCGGCAGCCGTTCAGGCCGCTCCCGTCGTCTCGACCGACGCCCGGGAGACCCGTATCCCCGTCAAGGGCGTACGGAAGGCCACGGCGGCGGCGATGGTCGGTTCGGCCTTCACCGCCCCGCACGTCACCGAGTTCGTGACCTTCGACATCACGCGCACGATGAAGCTGGTCGACGAGCTCAAGTCCGGCACGGACATGGCTGGTCTGCGGGTCAACCCGCTGCTCCTCATCGCCAAGGCCGTCCTGGTCGCCGTCCGGCGCAACCCGGAGATCAACGCGGCCTGGGACGAGGCGGCGCAGGAGATCGTCCTCAAGCACTACGTGAACCTGGGCATCGCCGCGGCCACCCCGCGCGGTCTGCTCGTGCCGAACATCAAGGACGCGCACGCGCAGACCCTGCCCGAGCTCTCGGCGTCGCTGAGCGAGCTGATCTCCACCGCCCGCGACGGGAAGACGACCCCGGCGGCGATGCAGGGCGGCACCTTCACCATCACCAACGTCGGCGTCTTCGGCGTCGACACCGGTACGCCCATCCTGAACCCCGGCGAGTCCGCGATCCTCGCGGTCGGTGCGATCAAGCTCCAGCCGTGGGTCCACAAGGGCAAGGTGAAGCCGCGTCAGGTCACGACGCTGGCGCTCTCCTTCGACCACCGTCTGGTCGACGGCGAGCTCGGCTCCAAGTTCCTGGCGGACCTCGCCGCGATCCTGGAGCAGCCGAAGCGCCTGATCAGCTGGGCGTGACGGACAGATCGGCCTGTTTCACGTGAAACGTCCGGCGGTGGCTTCGGCCACCGCCGGACGTCTTTTCCGTCAGGGTGAGGGAATGGACCTGCTGCTCGAACCTCCGCACGGCGCCGGGCCCGTACGGCTCGGCATGACGCTCGACGAGGCGGTGGCCGCCGTCTCCCCCTGGGGCGAGCCCCGGGTGCGCACCCGGCCGAACCGTGTCCTCGTGACCGTCTCGACCGCCTGCGACGGCGTCGGCGTCGAGGTGCTCCTGGAGGAGCGGGACACGGTCACGGCCGTCGAGCTGTGGTGGCCGGGGGAAGGCCGGAAGACCGCGACGCGGGTGCTCCTGGACGGCGCCGATGTGTTCCGCACTCCCGCCGACGAGCTGCTACGGGGCCTCCCGGCCCGCGAGGCCGAAGGCGAATCCCCTTTCGTTCCCGGCCTCTCGCTCGGCTTCACCCGCAGCACCTCCCAGGAGGTCCCGCGCCGGCCGGACGGTCTCCCGGTGTGCTTCACCTCGGTCCTCGTCGGCGGCGCGGACTACTACGACCACCGGATCTAGCGGGGTCCACGTCCATATCGCGGACGTGCCTGCCTGTTGCACCTCTGTTGTATCTATGCTGTGTTCATGGCATCCGCACCCCCCGCAGCCGACCGTGTCTACATGCACGTCAAGCAGGCCGTACTCGACCGGCGCTACGAGGGAGGCACCCTCCTCACCGAGGGCGAACTCGCCCTCGCCGTGGGGGTGTCACGGACGCCCGTCCGCGAGGCGCTCCTCAAGCTGGAGATGGAAGGGCTGCTGAAGCTCTACCCGAAGAAGGGCGCCCTCGTCCTCGCCGTCTCCGCTCAGGAGATCGCCGACGTCGTCGAGACCCGGCTGCTCGTCGAGGAGTTCGCGGTCCGCCGGGCCGTGCCCGCGCCCGCCTCGCTCATCGAGCGCCTCGAAGAGCTCCTGGAGGAGCAGAAGCTGCGGGCCGAGGCCGGGGACCTCGCCGAAGTCGCCGTCACCGACCGCTGCTTCCACGCCGAGATCGTCCGCCACGCGGGCAACCAGATCCTCTCGCGCCTCTACGACCAGCTCCGCGACCGCCAGCTGCGGATGGGCGTCGCCGTGATGCAGTCCCAGCCCGACCGCGTCGCCAAGAACATCACCGAGCACGCCGAGATCCTCGACCGGATAAGAGCCGGCGACGTGGAGGGCGCGGCGCACTGCGTCCGCCAGCACCTCAGCTGGGTCAAGATCCTGGTCCGGGGTGAGGACCGGTGAGCAGCCGCAACGGATACGGCTCCGCCGTCACCCTCCCCGGCGATCCGCCCGGCGGGCGTCGCGCGGCCCTCGTCTGGGGCGTCGGCGTCGCCGTCTACTTCGTCGCCGTCATCTTCCGTACGTCCCTGGGGGTCGCCGGACTCGACGCCGCCGACCGCTTCGACGTCAACGCCTCCGCGCTCTCCACCTTCTCCATACTCCAGCTGCTCGTCTACGCGGGCATGCAGATACCCGTCGGCCTGATGGTCGACCGGCTCGGCACCAAGAAGGTCCTCACCCTCGGCGTCGCCCTGTTCACCCTCGGCCAGCTGGGCTTCGCGCTCTCCCCCTCGTACGGCACCGCGCTCGCCTCCCGGGCGCTGCTCGGCTGCGGCGACGCCATGACCTTCATCAGCGTCCTGCGGCTCGGGACCCGCTGGTTCCCGGCCCGCCGGGGCCCGCTCATCGGTCAGGTCGCCGCCCTCTTCGGCATGGCCGGCAACCTCGTCTCCACCGTCTTCATCGCCCGCGCCCTGCACGGCCTCGGCTGGACGACCACCTTCGTCGGCAGCTCCCTCGCGGGCGTCCTCGTCCTCGTGCTGCTGCTGCTCTTCCTCAAGGACCACCCCGAGGGGTACGAGCCGCAGCCCTCCCCCGAGCTCTCGGCTTCGTTCGAGCAGGGGGTACCCCCATCCCACGCGGGCGCCGCCTTCGTACGCCGTCAGATCGCCGAGTCCTGGCGGGAACCCGGCACCCGGCTCGGCCTGTGGGTGCACTTCACCACCCAGTTCCCCGCGATGGTCTTCCTGCTGCTGTGGGGACTGCCGTACCTGGTGGAGGCGCAGGGCCTGTCCCGGTCGACCGCGGGGACCCTGCTCACCCTGGTCGTCCTGTCGAACATGGTCGTCGGCCTCGCGTACGGGCAGATCATCGCCCGCCACCACACGGCCCGCGCCCCGCTCGCCCTCGGCACGGTCGCCGCCACCGCCCTGCTGTGGGCGACCACTCTCGCGTACCCCGGCGAGCACGCCCCGATGTGGCTGCTCGTCACCCTCTGCCTGGTCCTCGGCGCCTGCGGACCGGCCTCGATGATCGGCTTCGACTTCGCCCGCCCGGCGAACCCGCCGGAGCGTCAGGGCACCGCGTCCGGCATCGTCAACATGGGTGGTTTCGTGGCCTCGATGACGACCCTGCTCGCCGTCGGCGTGCTGCTCGACGCGACCGGCGGCAACTACCGGATCGCGTTCTCGTCGGTCTTCGTCCTGGAGGCTCTGGGCGTCGTGCAGATCCTGCGCCTCAAGGCCCGCACCCACCGCAGGGAACGCGAACGGCTCGTCGCCAGCCGGGTGGAGGCCGTACACGTCCCCGTGTGAAGGGTCAGCGGGGCGTCACCGCGAAGTTGTCGAGGATGGCCTGGGCCAGCGCCTCGTCGCCCTCCGTCTTGACCCGGTCGGCCACATCGGCCGGCCGGACCCGGCCGCAGGCGAGACGCACGAACGTCTCCCAGTCCGTCGCGAGCGTGACCGCGGGGCCGAGCGAGGGCGCGCCGTCGACCGAACCCCGGCCGTCCGCGTCGACCCTTACCGTCCGCAGGAACTCCACCGGACCGCTCACGTCGAGGACCACGGCCGAAGAGGCGGGTGCCCCCGCGTCCTTGGCGACCACCTTCGGCAGGGCCTCCAGGAGCACGTCACGGGTCACGTGCGCACCCGCCGAGTCCAGGTTGCCCGGCACGCCGAGCGCGACCCGCAGGTCCTGCTCGTGCACCCACACGTCGAAGGCGCGCATCCGGTAGGCCAGTTCCAGGGACTGCTCGGCGCCGAGGGGGGCGCGGATCAGGTGCTCGGGGGAGCGGTTCTCGTTGCGGAGCTGCCGGGCGCGGCGGATCAGGATGTACTCCAGCTCCGAGGTCATCTCCGGCGCGGTGTGGTGCCGCCGCACATCGACCTGGACCTCCATGTAGCGCGCGAAGTCACTGCGTACGTGGTAGAGGTCGCGCGGCAGGGAGTGGATCGGCCGCGGGTCGCCGAGCATCTCCGTCTCCATGCCGATCACGTGGGACACGATGTCCCGCACCGACCAGCCTGGGCACGGTGTCGGCCGGTTCCACTCGCCCTCCACGAGCGGCTGCACCAGCTCGGCTATCGCCTCGATGGAGTGGGTCCAGGCGTCGGCGTAGTTCTGGAGGCTGGGATGGACGGTCACGGGACCCCTCGGCGGTTCTTCGGTGCGCGGGCTGAAAACACGACTGGGTGGGAGGCTCGGACGCTAAGTTACGCTGCCCGAAGGCACCCCGGCAGTGCTTTCGTGTGACGATCGTAGGCCGGTGTTGACGGCTCGAATGCCAGGACGGTGGTAGTGTGCGCGCCTCGCTGATCCAGATCGCGGTAGACCCGGACGAACCGGTCGACGCCCGACGCGCCCGCGTGGCGCGTCTCGTACGGGAGGAATCCGGCCGCGCCGACCTCGTCGTCCTGCCGGAACTGTGGCCCACGGGCGCCTTCGCGTACGAGTCCTTCGCCGCCGAGGCCGAACCGCTGAACGGCCCCACGCACCGCGAGATGGCCGCCGCGGCGGCCGACGCCGGCGTCTGGCTGCACGCCGGATCGTTCGTCGAGGCGGAGGGCGGCGCGCTGTACAACACGTCGCTGGTCCTCTCCCCCGACGGCGAACTCGCCGCCTCCTACCGGAAGATCCACCGCTTCGGCTTCGACAAGGGCGAGGCGGTGATGATGGCTGCCGGGGAGGACCTCGTCACCGTCGACCTGCCGCACCTCACCGTCGGCGTCGGCACCTGCTACGACCTGCGCTTCCCGGAACTCTTCCGCGGGCTCGTCGACGCGGGCGCCCAGGCCTTCGTGGTCCCGGCCGGCTGGCCCGCCCGCCGCCGCGCCCACTGGAGCCTGCTGGCCCGGGCCCGCGCGGTCGAGAACCAGGCGTACGTCCTCGCCTGCGGTACGGCGGGCACCCACGCGGGCGTGGAGCAGGCCGGCCACTCGATCGTCGTCGACCCCTGGGGCGAGACCGTCGCCGAGGCGGGCCCGGACGAGGAGATCCTCCGGGTCGTCCTGGACCCGGCGAAGGTCACCACGACCCGCGAACAGTTCCCGGCCCTGAAGGACCGGGTCCTGGGGATCGCGACGCCGAAGCGGGGCTGAGCGGCGCTGCGGGGCTGAGCGGCGCTGCGGGGCGCTGCGGGGCGCTGCGGGGCGGAACAGCCACGCCGAAGCAGGGCCGGGCGACCCGGCACCGCCGTAGGGCATCGGACCCACCGGCCGGCACCGCTGTGGGACATCAGGTCCACCGGCCGGCCCCACCGCCGTAGGACATCGGGTCCACCGAGCCCGGTGAGCCCGTGTCAGGCCTGCGGCGGCGCCTGCTCCCGTACGAGCTCCGTGGCGTCCGGCAGCAGGCCGGTCAGCTCCTCCCAGATCCGCTTCGGGGCGACGCGGCGCAGCCGGAACGGGCTGTCGGCCGTCGCCCCGCCCTCCGCCATCGGCTCGGCGGGCAGCTCCCGCAGCCACTGGCCGAGCGGACCGCAGTCCCAGGCGGCGACCGCGCGGGCCGCCACACCCGGCACGCCGTCCTTGCGGCCCTGCCAGGCCGCGGTCATCCGCCAGTTGGAGCGCAGCTCCACGATCAGCGGTGCGAGCCGCGTGGCGGTGTCGTCCGCGGCTCCCGCCGCCCGCAGCGCCTCGTCGACCAGGGCCCGCTCGTCCGCGCCGGGCGTCGACGCGGCCTTCTCCAGGGCCGTGAGTCCCGTCTCCAGGACGCCGACGGTCGTCTCGACGACCTGCTCCTCCGCCTCGGCGGCGTCGGACCGGCGCAGCGCGATCAGGTCGGCCAGCGTCCACACCACGGTCCTCGGCTCGACGAGCCGGTACTCCGCCTCCTCCTCGCCCGGCCAGGTCTCGTGGCAGACGACGTGCTCGTCACCGATGAGCATCCCGTGGTGCAGGGTGCCCTGCCGGCCGCCCGCCTCCAGGGAGACGATCACGGAGGGCTGGACGAGGGTCCGCATCAGGGGCAGCAGGAGCGCGGACAGCTCCCCGGCCGCGTTGGTGAGCCCGGCGTCCCGCAGCCGCGCCTCGGCGGGCGCCATGGACTCCGGGACCGGCTGACCGGTCGCCAGCTGGGCGAGGACGAAGACCTCGTCGTCGGTCAGCCGGAAACGGGATCGGGTCACGTCGAAGGAAGGCATGTGTCGCTCACTCGGGTAGGGCGGGTGGGTGGCGGTCGAGGGGTGGGAACCGGGGCTCGGTGCCGGGCCTGGCAGCGGGTACTGGGACTCGGTGCCGGGCCTGGCAGCGGGGCTCAGTACTGGGACTCGGTCCAGAAGTGGGTCACGCGGGAGATGCCCGCCTTCACCGCGCCGACCCGCGTCAGGACGGCGCGGTCGACGCCCGCGAAGATCAGCGCCAGGGCCAGGTCCCCGCCCTCGGCGCGTCCGGCGACCCGCACGGAGAGCCTGCGGTTCTTGCCGCGCCCGGACTCGCGGACGGTGATCGTGACTCCGGGGTCCTCGTCGTCGGCCTCGCGGGTCAGGACGTAGGAGTTCTTGTCGAGGGCCGCGAGCCGGTAGTGGTCGCCCGCGTACCGCATGACCAGGGCGCGCTGGTCGAGGGTGGCGCCGAAACGGTTCCGTTCCACGTACACCATCCGGTCGCCGACCCGCAGCGTGGACCGGTTCAGGGTCGGCAGCTTGAGCCCCTCGGCGTGCATTCCGCGCGCCTCGAAGGAGGTGACGGGGAGCAGCCCGCCCCGTACCTCCGAGACGATCGTCTCGGGGTTGGCGCGGGGGAGCGGGGCGGTCAGCACGATCTCGCCGAACTCCGGGGAGACACCTTTCCAGCCCGCGCTGTAGTTGTGCCGGTTTCCCTCCTTCCACGCGTGGAGTTCGAACGGGCTGACCTGGGTGTGCATGAACGGATTCCTTTTCGCTGTCGGGAGGGGCTCGACGGGCTCAGTCGAAGGGGTTCAGCGCGCTGCCCAGTTTCTTCGCTCCGTCCGCGATGCCGGAGCCCACGTCGGACGCCTTGTCGCCGATCCAGTCCCCGGCCTCCTCGATACCCTTCCCGATGGCCTCGTGGTTGTCCCAGATCAGCGCGGCCCCGTAGGCCACGCCGGTGCCGACGGCCAGGCCGAGGGTGACCGGGTTCGGGGCCACGGTCAGTGCCGTCATCGAGGCGCTGAAGGCCGTCCCGGTGAGGTCCGAGGCGAACTTCGCCGGGTCGGCCTTGATCATGTCCGTGTTGTACGTGGCGAGGTTGGCCACGCCGTACGCGGTGGCCGCCACGCCGCCGACGACACCGGCGCCCCGGATCCAGCCGGCCGCCTTGGCGGCGTTGGCGAGGCCGCCGTTCTGCGCGACCTTCACCAGGTTGGCCTCGGCGGCGGTCGGCATGAAGAAGGCGCCGTTGCGCATGAACCCGCCGAACATGGCGGCCTCGTCGGAGCCGGTCAGCGCGGTCGCGAGGCCCGGCGGCACCTTGGTGAGCAGGCTGCCGGGAGCGGCCCCGGCCAGCCGCATGTTGAACTGCCGGGACAGGAAGGTGCCGGGTGCGGTCGGGTGGACGAACGGCGGCCGGACCGCCTTGGACAGCTTGTACGAGTACAGGCCGGCCGCGGTCAGGGCGCCGGCGAACGCGCCCGCCGTGATGGTGCCCTTGGTGAACTTGTCGACCAGATCGGCGAGTTTCTCGTTGCCGGTGAGCTTCGCGATGCCGTCCCGCTGGAGCCGCTGGACGTAGTCGTCGAGCGTCTCGTCGTCCTTCATCTTCAGCCAGGCCAGGTTCATCCGGTCGTCCTCGGCCTTGTCGTCGGCCGCGGCGACCTTGCCCGCGTCACCGTTGAACCCGGTGCCGAGCGTCTCGTCGTTCTTGTTGCCGTAGCCGTCCTTGACCACGGCCTCCAGGTCCTTCTTCAGGTCCTGGTCGGCGACGTCGAAGGCCTTGACGCAGCCGTCCAGGTGCTCGGTCCAGGCCGTCTCGGCCTCCCGGACGCTCTTGGCGCCGTCCGGGTCGTGGTGCAGGGCGCTGCGCTCGCTCGGCGACAGCCGCTCGTAGTCGTAGGCCACCCTGCCCTGCTCGGACACCTTCATCCCGGCCTTGACGGCGTCGGCGCGGGCGCTTTCCAGCTGCTTCTTCAGTTCGGTGAACTGCTCGTGGGCGTTGCGCAGCAGCGTCGCCGTGGCCTTGGCCTGGCTCTGGGCCGCCTGGTACTCGTAGCGGGTCGCGGAGAAGTTGGTGTGGGCGGCGGTCGCGCTCTCGCCCAGCCAGGTCTGCGCCGTCGTCAGCGACTGCACGCTGTCCCGGTAGCGCTCCTCGACCTTGTGCAGGTCGCCCGCCATCTCGGCCCACTTGTCGGCGGTGGTGGCGAGCTTGCCCAGGTCGGTCGTCATGATCTCGGAGTACGTCAGCATGTCCGTACGCCTCTTCAGTACTTCTCGATGGAGGAGGTCGGCCGGACCCCCGCCATACGGGCACGGGTGTCGAGCTCCTGCCGGCTGAACGCGACGGCGGTGCCGCGCAGGGCGGTCTTCTCGGAGGCGAGCCGGGCGAGGAGGTTCTTCACCTGGTCGTCCCAGGTGGTCTCGACCGTCTTCAGGCCGGCCGCGGTCGCCCAGCCGTCGAAGGCGCCGACGGCGGCGGTCGTGGCGGCGTCCGCGACCTTGGCGGCCTTGGCGGTGTCCGGTTCCAGCTCTGTCTCGATGGTGTTTGCCGCGGCTTTCTTCTTTGCCGGCGCGGTGGCGAGGTCGGCCGGCCCGCCGGCGGTGCCGCCACCGCCGCCGCCGTCGAGCTGGTTCAACCGCGTTCCCACGGGGGCTTGTTCGGTCGCGGCGGACCGCATTCCGGCCCAGTCCTCGTCAAAACCCATGTCGCGGCGCCCCCATGGAATTAAATGATCATCGCTTTGCAGGTGCACCGTATGTTTCCGTGGTGATGCCCGGGGCGCAAGGCTGGATTCCACCTGTCCGCTCAGACCGTGATGCCCCGCAGCGACGCCGACACGGGTTCCGGTCCCGGGACCGGCGCGTACTCCGCCCAGGCCGCCGCCAGCCTCCCTACCGCCTCCGTGAGCACGTCGGGCGGCAGCAGGAAGTGCAGACGCAGATGCCGGACGCTGCCGCCGAGGGCGTCGGTGGTCGCACCCGGCAGGACGGCCACACCGTGCCGGAGGGCGACCTGGGCGAAGGAGACGCCGTCGCCGTGGGGGAGCCGCACCCAGAGGGTCTGGCCGCCGGTCGCCGGGGCACAGGACCAGGAGGGGAGACGGCGGGCGAGCTCGGCGCGGAGGTGGGCGTGACCCGCGCGCAGGGTGCGGAGCCGGGCGGCCCGTACGGGAGCGAAGTCGTCGAGCAGACGGGCCGCGACCAGCTGGGACGGCACGTCGCAGCCCAGGTCGTGCAGGGCCTTCAGCCGGCCGAGGCGGGCGATCAGGGGCGCCGGGCCGCGCACCCAGCCGATCCGCAGCCCGCCCCACACGACCTTGCTGAGCGAACCGACCCCGATGACGTCGCCGTACGCGGAGAGCGCCGGGGGTTCCGGTGCGGTGTCGAAGGCCAGGTCGCCGAGGACCTCGTCGTCCACGAGCGGCACCCCCAGGGCGTTCGCCGCCTCCACCAGGCGGCGTCCGGCGAGCGGCGGAAGCACCGTCCCCGTCGGGTTCTGGAACCGGGCCACCACATAGGCCAGGGCGGGACGGTGGCGTTCCATCACCCGTACCGCCTCCGCCACGTCGAGCCCGTCCGGACCGACCGCGACCGGCAGGGGCCTCGCCGCGGCCTCCCGGAACAGGTCCAGCGCCCCCGGATACGTCGGCGCCTCCACCAGCACCCCGTCCCCCGGCGCCAGCAGCAGCCGGGCGAGCAGCGAAAGCCCCTGCTGCGCACCGGTGGTGACCAGGATCTGCCCGGGCCCGGTCGGCACCCCCCGCGCCGCGTACCGCGCCGCCACCGCCTCCCGCAGCACCCCCAGACCGGCCGGGTGGTAGCCGAGGTCGCCGCCCGGCAGGACGAGCGAGCGGTACGCCTCCGCCAGCTCGGGCGGGGGCTCCACCGGGGCCGCGCAGCTCAGCAGGATCACGTCGTCCGGCGCCTCCAGGAGGTGCAGGAACAGCGGGTTCGACGTCTCCGTCACGCGCGCCCCCTCGGTCGCCTCCGGTGCGAGCGCGGCCCGCGCGACCCGGGTGCCGCTGCCCTGCCGCCGGACCAGCCGCCCCTCCTGGCGCAGGGTGTCGTACGCCGCGACCACCGTCGTACGGCCCACGGCAAGGGCCTTCGCGAGCCGCCGGTCGGGCGGCAGGAGCGCGCCCGGGGGCAGCGCGCCCTCGTCGACGAGGCGGCGCAGCCGGGCCGCGAGCAGCAGATAGAGGGGCCCACGGCCGGCGGACCAGCGACCGAGCCGCGAGACGAGGCCGTCGAGCGTCTCGGGGACCTCGCGGGTGTCCGGTGACGCGTCCGGGGACCGGTCGATTGGTTTCATCGCCGAACCAATCTGCCGGGATTGGCCCTGGGAAGGCAAACGGCCTGTCCACAGACTGAGTTCATGAGCCTCACGTCGTCCTCCTCGGCCTCCCCCCGTCCCGAGACCCTCACGGTCCACCCGCCCCACGTCGAGATCACCGGCAGCCGGCCGCTCGGCGTCCCCCTCCACCAGGGACACGTCTTCGCCTTCGACTCGGCCGACGCCCTCGCCACCGCCTTCACCTCCACCGAGGCCTTCCTCTACAACCGCCACGGCAACCCCACCGTCCGCACCCTGGAGGACGCCGTCGCCCGCCTCGAAGGCGGCACCGCCGGCATCTCCTTCGCCTCCGGCATGGGCGCCGTGAACGCCGTCCTCTTCGGCCTGCTCGCCAGCGGCGGTCACGTCATCGCCCAGACCTGCCTGTACGGCGGTACGTACGGGGTGCTCACCGACCTCGCCACCCGCTGGGGCGTCGACGTCACGTACGTCTCCGGCACGGACCCGGAGGAGGTGCGGGCGGCCCTGCGCCCCGAGACCCGGCTCCTCTACCTGGAGACCATCGCCAACCCGACGACCCGCGTCTCCGACGTGCCCGCGCTCGCCGCCGTGGCCGCCGAGGCCGGGGTCCCGGTCGCCGTCGACAACACCTTCGCCTCGCCGCTCCTCTTCCGGCCGCTGGACCACGGCGCCGACATCGTCGTCCACTCCGCGACCAAGTACCTGGCCGGGCACGCGGACGTCCTCGGCGGCGTCGCCGTCTTCAAGGACGCCGAGCTGTACGAACGCATCCGCCACCACTCGGTCGAACAGGGCGCCTCCACCGACCCGTTCGCCGCCTGGCTCACCCTCCGCGGCATCCAGACGCTGTCCCTGCGCATGGAGCGCCAGTGCGCGAGCGCCGCCGACCTGGCGGCCCGGCTCGCCGCGCACCCGGCGGTCGCGGCCGTACGGCACCCCTCCCTGGACAGCCACCCGGACCGGGAGATCGCCGCGCGCCTGCTGCCCGACGGCGGCGGCGGGGTGATCTCCGTCGACCTCGCGGGCGGCCGGGACGCGGGCCGCACCTTCGTCGAGGCGGTCCGCGTCGCCTCCCTCAGCGTCTCCCTCGGCGATGTGAAGACCCTGGTGATGCACCCGGCCTCCACGTCCCACCACCAGCTCGACGCGGCGGCCCTGGAGGCGGCCGGGATCGGCCCCGGCACGGTCAGGATCTCGACCGGCATCGAGCACGTCGAGGACCTGTGGACGGACCTGGAGCAGGCATTGGACAAGGCCCTCTAGGCGTCCGCCGCGTCAGTCCTCCCGCTCCCGCTCGGCCATCCGGATCACGCAGACCGCCACCGCGACGAGCAGTGCGGCGTCCGCGTCCTCGCGGACCACGTTCACCGCGTACGTCTCGCGGACGTGGAACCACCGGCGGGAGATGTGGGCCAGGAGTTCGCCCTCGTACTCGACGGTGAACTCCCGGTCCAGGATCCGGCCGCTGACGTCGAGTTCTGTGCCCTCGACGAGCGTCACCCGGTAGTGGTTGCGCAGCAGCGAGAGCCGCTTGCGGCGGACGGTCGCCAGCGGCCGATCGTCGCGCTCGATGGTCATCGCATCCCGCAGGCTGAACATCTTCTGCCGCAGGGTGATCAGGACCTGCCCGTCGGGGTCCTTCAGCTCCAGGGTGTCGCGCAGGCGCAGGGCCTTGCCGTCGACGAGGAAGGCGTGGCGGCCCTGCTCGTCCTCGATCCAGTAGTCGTCGCCGATCGCGAAGATCTTGTCCCGTACGAGATATTTCACGCCGCCATGCCTGCCCGCACGACCGGTGCTTCTCACCCGAAGTAGCGGGTGAACGCGTCCGGGGTCGCCCCCAGCGTCGTGCCGAACGGCGAGTCGAGCTGATGGATCAGCAGCACGGTGAACGCGATGAAGCCGGAGAGGCCCATCACCATCACCACATGGGTCGTGCTCCTCCTGATCCCGAAGAGGAACATGAACGCCAGCGTCAGCGCGCCCCCGATGAGCAGCCCCGTCCACAGCACGGGGGAGAGCCGCTCCTGCGCCGCCGCCTCCCGGCCGCGCCGCGCGTCGTCGATGTAGCTCAGCTGGGCGAGCACCTCCTGGGCGGCGATCTGCTGGGGCACCTTCGCGGAGTCGCTCACCTCGCCGGCCTGCCGCAGCTGTTCGAGCAGGCGCCAGCCGGTCGGGTCGAGCGGCCCGCGCGCCTCCATCACCGGCCACTCGACGTCGACGACATGACGCGCGTACGTCTTGGCCGCGTCGCGCACCGGCTGCCGACGGTCGGCGGGAAGCGCGTCGGCGAGCAGATACATCTGGTGCAGGGCGCTCGCCTCGACCTGTACGTGGTCGGCGGCGGAGGAGCGGGTCTCCCAGACCGAGACCAGACAGAGGCCGAGGACGACGGCGTAGAGCACCGAGACCATCATGGCGATGTACTCGGCGACGTCCTCCCGGGGCTCCTCGTCCTCGTGGACGGGGAAGAGCCTGGTCTTGGCGAAGACGGCGAGGGCGGCGACGAACGCGACGCCGAGGACCACGACGAACGTTTCGAGCAGGGCCACGGTCAGCTTCTCCGGTTGCCGAGAAGGGCGGCCGCGACGGCCGCCGGGATCAGGATCAGCAGCAGCATCGCCACCACCCCGAACTCGCTCGCCTCCCGCCCCCGGCGCCGCAGCCGCCCGAGGAACCCTTCGTCGCCGAGGGCGACGGCACGGCGGGCGGCGGCGGGGCCGGTGGGGCCGGCGAGGTCGGTGGCCGCTGTGGCTGCCGTGTCCGTTGTGGCGGGGGCGAGGGGCTGGGCCGGGGGGACGGCCGGCGGTGGCACGGCTGCCGGGGGCAAGACGTCGGGGAGTACGGCCTCCGGGGGTACGGCCGCGGCACCGGCGGCTCCGGGGACCGGAACCCCGGCCCCCGGGACGGGAACAGCGGGCACCCCGGCGGCCCCGGGCGCAGGAAGGCCGCCGACCCCAGGCGCGCCTACGGCCCCGGGCGCACCAGCCACCTCAGGGGCGCCGGCCACCCCGGGCGCGCCGGCCACCCCGGGCGCGCCAGCCGCTCCAGGTGCACCAGCCGCCCCAGCTGCGCTCGGCGCCCCGCCGCTCCCCCTCCCCCGTACGGGATCCGCCGTCCGTACCGGACCCGCCGTCCGTACGGGATCCGCTGTCCGTCCGGATTCCGCTGCCCGTACGGGATCGACCACCGTGAACACGGCCGACGACCGGGCCACGAGCGTCGGCGCCGGTACCCGCTCCCCGCCGGGCCCGTACGTGGAGACCCGGTCGCTCCCGGAGGCGAGCCCCGTGCTCCGGTGGGTGCCGGGGGGCCGCCGCACCGTGGCCGTGCAGCGGGCGGAGGCGCCGGGGGCGAGCCGGGGCACGGTTCCGGGCCGCCCGGCGCAGTCCACGGAGCCGGCGCGCAGGCCGAGGGCGGTGTCCTCGACGCGTACGGCGTGGAGGGGCCGGTCGCCCCGGTTGGTGACGGTGTACGTGACGGTGGCGGTGTACGTGACGGTGGCGGTGTCCGTGACGCCGACCGAGCGCCGGCCGGGAGGCGGCCCGACGGTGACCCGCTCGGTGAGGCCGAGGCCGCCCGCGACCCCGGTGTACCCGGCGCGGGCGGTCGCGGTCAGCCGCCGCCCGAGCGAGGGGACGGAGCCCTCCGCGCGGGCGGTCCCCCGGTGCGCCCCGGGCGCGGCGCGGAACCTGGCGACGCACTCCAGCTCCCCGAGCGCGGGAAGCGGCCGCCCGGGGCATCGCACGGCCCCGCCGGGCACGGCCGGGTCGACGACCTCGACCCCGTACAGATGCGCCTCGCTGCGGTTGACCAGCCGGTACCGCTTCACGACCGGCCCGCCGACCCGGACGTCGGGCGGCCGGGTCCCGGTGTTCCCGCGCCCGTTCACCGTCACGGTGACCCGTAAGGCCCCGTCCCCGACCCCACCGGCCCGAGCGACGGTCGCGGGCAGGGCGAGGCAGGGCAGCGCGCACAGCAACGCCAGGAGCCCGCTCCTGACCCGCCGGAGGGAATGGTCAGATGATCCGATCAAGCGCTCCGCCATGCCCGTCATGCTGACCAAGGCCCCGCCCCCACCCCGCCCCGGACACGCACCCCGGCCCCACCCGACCCACGATTTCCACCCGTACGGCACCCTTGACCCATGAACGACTCCGCGCCCGCGACCCCGCCCCGCCGTGCCCGTGTCCGTGCCCCCGAGCTGATCGGCAAGGGTGGCTGGCTGAACACGGGCGGGGACGATCTGACCCTCGCCGACCTGCGAGGAAAGATCGTTCTGCTCGACTTCTGGACGTTCTGCTGCGTGAACTGCCTGCACGTGCTCGACGAGCTGCGCGACCTGGAGGAGAAGCACCGCGACACGCTCGTCATCGTCGGCGTGCACTCGCCGAAGTTCGTGCACGAGGCCGAGCACCAGGCCGTCGTCGACGCCGTCGAGCGGTACGAGGTGCACCACCCCGTACTGGACGACCCGGAGCTCGCGACCTGGAAGCAGTACGCCGTCCGCGCGTGGCCGACGCTCGTCGTGATCGACCCCGAGGGGTACGTCGTCGCCCAGCACGCCGGTGAGGGGCACGCCAACGCCATCCGGACCCTCGTCGAGGAGCTGGAGGCCGAGCACGAGGCCAAGGGGACGCTGCGGCGCGGCGACGGACCCTACGTGGCGCCCGAGCCCGTCGCGACCGACCTGCGCTTCCCGGGCAAGGCCATCCTGCTGCCGTCCGGGAACTTCCTGGTCTCCGACACCACCCGCCACCAGCTCGTCGAGCTCGCCGCCGACGGCGAGACCGTGGTGCGCCGCATCGGCGAAGGCGTCTTCCGGGAGCCGCAGGGCCTCGCGCAGCTCCCCGACGGCAAGGTCGTCGTCGCCGACACCGTGAACCACGCCCTGCGCGTCCTCGACCCCGAGACCGGCGCGATCGAGCGGGTCGCCGGCACCGGGAAGCAGTGGTGGCAGGGCTCCCCGACCTCCGGGCCCGCCCTGGACGTCGACCTGTCCTCGCCGTGGGACGTCGCCTGGTGGCAGGGCAAGGTGTGGATCGCCATGGCGGGCGTCCACCAGCTGTGGACGTACGACCCGGCCACGAACACCGTCGAGGTCGCGGCCGGCACCACCAACGAGGGTCTCGTGGACGGCCCCGCGGCCGAGGCCTGGTTCGCGCAGCCCTCCGGGCTCGCCGCCACCGAGGACCGGCTGTGGATCGCCGACTCCGAGACCAGTGCCGTGCGCTGGATCGAGCCGGCGGCCGACGGATACACCGTGCACACGGCGGTCGGCACGGGCCTCTTCGACTTCGGCCACCGCGACGGCGCCGCCGGCCAGG
Source organism: Streptomyces sp. NBC_00250 (assembly GCF_036192275.1). Classification (NCBI taxonomy): domain Bacteria; kingdom Bacillati; phylum Actinomycetota; class Actinomycetes; order Kitasatosporales; family Streptomycetaceae; genus Streptomyces; species Streptomyces sp. NBC_00250. Next base: position 4,815,490 of record NZ_CP108088.1, read on the forward strand.
CCCTCCTCCAGCACCCGCTGGGCGTGACGGCCCTCCCGGACGGCTCGGTCGCGATCTCCGACACGTACAACCACGCCCTGCGCCGCTACGACCCGGCGTCCGGCGAGGTGACGACGCTCGCCACGGACCTGCGTGAGCCCAGCGACGCGGTCCTCGTCGACGGCGACATCGTGGTCGTGGAGTCCGCCCGGCACCGGCTGACCCGGCTGCGCCTCCCCGAGGAGGCCGTCCAGGTCGAGGCCGTCGCCCACCGCACCCGCCGCGAGGCCACCGAGGTCGCCCCGGGCCGCCTCCGCCTGGACGTGGTCTTCCAGGCCCCGACGGGCCAGAAGCTCGACGAGCGCTACGGCCCCTCGACCCGCCTCCTGGTCTCCTCCACCCCGCCGGAACTCCTCCTCGCGGGCGAGGGCACGGGCACGGACCTGTTCCGTGAGCTCGACCTGAACCCGGAGCTCACGGAGGGCGTCCTGCACGTCTCGGCGATGGCCGCGTCCTGCGACGACGACCCGGCGAACGAGTACCCGGCCTGCCACGTCCACCAGCAGGACTGGGGCGTCCCGGTGAAGATCACGGAGACGGGCACGGCCCGCCTCCCCCTGATCCTCGCGGGCATGGACGCCTAGGGGGTGTCCGGCGGATCAGGGTCGGACAGGCCTTTACCGCGGTAAAGAGTCCAGCCCTAACGCACGAGTCCCTGGTTCCTGGACGGGCGCCCCGCGGCCCCGTCCAGGCACCCGGCGACCCATGCCGCCGGATCGTGCACGGCCCGGTCGCCGCCCATCCCCTGCCGCTCCATGAGCGCGCACTCCCCGGCGAGCAGCGCCTTGGTGCGCGAGCCGTCCACGTCGTACCCGCGGATGCGGGAGGCCTGGACGAAGCCCCCCTCGTACGCGATGTCCGTCCCCCACGGGGGCCGCTCGTTGAACGTACTGATCAGAAACGCCGTCGCCGCCGTGGCGAGCACGACGGCGACGGTGAGACCTACGGCGAACTTTCCCCGCGAGGGGCCCTCATGACGATGCATGAGGCAGAGGCTGCCAAGCGGGGCCTTTCGCGGATGTTTCGCGGCCGGTGGTGTTTCCCGGCGCTCAGCCCTCCAGGAAGGCGACCAGGGCGTTGGCGAGGAGGTACGGGTCGTCCGAGCCGCAGAGTTCACGGGCGCTGTGCATGGAGAGGATCGCCACGCCGATGTCGACGGTCTTGATGCCGTGGCGGGCGGCGGTGATCGGGCCGATCGTCGTGCCGCACGGCATGTCGTTGTTGGAGACGAACGACTGCCAGGGCACGCCCGCCTTCTCACAGGCGGCGGCGAAGACCGCGCGGCCGCTGCCGTCGGTGGCGTACCGCTGGTTGACGTTCACCTTGAGGATCGGGCCGCCGTTGACGCGCGGGTGGTGCGTCGGGTCGTGGCGCTCCGCGTAGTTCGGGTGGACGGCGTGGCCGGTGTCGGAGGAGAGGCAGACGGTGCCGGCGAAGGCCCGCGCCCGGTCCTCGTAGGAGCCGCCGCGCGCGTACACCGAGCGCTCCAGGACGTTCCCGAGGAGCGGGCCCTGGGCGCCGGTGTCGGCCTCGGAGCCGTTCTCCTCGTGGTCGAAGGCGGCGAGGACCGGGATGTACGGGAGGTCGTCGCGGCCCGCGAGGGAGGCGAGCGCGGCGACGGCGGCGTGGACGGAGAGCAGGTTGTCCATGCGCGGGCCGGCCAGCAGCTCGCGGTCGCGGCCCAGGTAGGCGGGCGCCTCGACGGCGTGCACCATCAGGTCCCAGCCGCTCACGTCCTCGGCGTCGACCCCGGCCTCGGCGGCGACGAAGGAGATCAGGTCGCCCTCGTGGACCTCGCCGATGCCCCAGATGGGCTGCATGTGGCGCTGGCGCTCCAGCTTGAGGCCGTCGTTGACGCCCCGGTCGAGGTGGACGGCGAGCTGCGGGACCCGCAGCAGCGGCCGGTCCACATCGACCAGGTGGTGGCTGCCGTCGCGGAGGGTGAGACGCCCGGCGAGGCCGAGGTCGCGGTCGAGCCAGGTGTTGAGGAGGGTGCCGCCGTAGATCTCGACCGCGACCTGCCGCCAGCCGTGCGCGCCCATGTCGGGCTGCGGCTTGACGCGCAGGTTGGGGGAGTCGGTGTGGGCGCCGACGATCCGGTACGGGGTGTGGGCGGAGGCGCCCTCCGGCACGTACCAGGCGATGATCGCGCCGCCGCGGACGACGTACTTCCCGCCGGTCGTACCGTCCCAGGCCGCCGTCTCCTCGACCCTGCGGAAGCCGGCCTTCTCAAGCCGCTCGGCGGCGCTCGCGACCGCGTGGTACGGCGAGGGCGAGGCCATCAGGAAGGCCATGAGGTCGTCGGTGTGTCCGCGGTCGAATGCGCCGGCGGTCGGACGGGAAGCTGCGCTGCTCATGGGTTCACCTTACGCAGGGACCGGAATACGAATACGCGTGCCCGCAATTCGCTCGCCCGGTCGGTCCGGCAGGGAGATCCTTGGGCATGGAATTCCTCTGTTACCACCGTGACCGGCCCGGATCCCTGCCCCTGCGCGAGGAACTGCTCGAAGCGCACTGGTCCTACATGGACGGGTTCGCGAAGGAGATGATCGCCCGCGGCCCGACGTTCGCCGAGGACGGCGAGACGCTCAGCGGCAGCGTGCACATCCTCGATCTGCCCGATGCGGCCGCAGCCCGCGCGTTCGCCTTCGACGAGCCCAACTACCAGGCCGGTGCCTACCGGGACGTGATGGTGCGCCGGTGGCGCAACACGCTCGGGCGCACCATGTGGGACTTCCCCGGCGGCCGCGACGGCGGCAACCGGTTCCTGGTGCTCGGTCTCGGTACGGGACCCGCCGCCGACCTCGACGTGCCGCCCGGCCGGGACGAGCTGATCGCCTACGGGCCGCTGCTCTCGGACGACGGCGCCCACTGGCTGGGCACGGCGGCGCTCGTCCGGGCGCCGGACCCGGACGCGGCCCGCGCGGTCCTGACCGCGGAGGCGTACGCGGCCGTCGAGGTCCACGACTGGCAGTTCGGCGGCCGGCCCTCGTAGGGACGACGCTGCTCGTGGAGCGGCCGCGGAAAGGAGAACGGCCGCGGAAAGGAGAACGGCCCGCCCCCCTCCCCGGGGACGGGCCGTCGTCTGTGTGGGCGAGGGCGTCCTAGAACGCGGCCTCGTCCAGGTCCATCAGCGAGCCGTCGACGGCCTCAGCGAGGGCGCGCTCGGCGCTCACGCCCGGCAGGACGTTGGCGGCGAAGAACTTCGCGGCCGCGATCTTGCCCTGGTAGAAAGCGACGTCCTTGCCCGTGGCGCCCGCGGCCAGCTTCTCGGCGGCGACAGCGGCACCGCGCAGGAGCAGGTAGCCGACGACGACGTCGCCGGAGGCGAGCAGCAGGCGGGTGGTGTTGAGGCCGACCTTGTAGATGTTCTTGACGTCCTCGCCGGTGGCGGTGAGGTCGGTGATCATCGTGCCGACGATGCTCTCCAGGTCGACGGCCGCCTTGGCGAGCGAGTCGCGGGCGCCGGCCAGGTCCTCGCCGCCGGTGCCGACCGCGAGGAACTTCTTGATCTCCTCGGACAGCGCGTTCAGGGCCGCGCCCTGATCGCGGACGATCTTGCGGAAGAAGAAGTCCTGGCCCTGGATGGCCGTGGTGCCCTCGTAGAGGGTGTCGATCTTGGCGTCCCGGATGTACTGCTCGATCGGGTACTCCTGCAGGAAGCCGGAGCCGCCGAAGGTCTGGAGCGACTGCGCGAGCTGCTCGTAGCCCTTCTCGGAGCCGTAGCCCTTGACGATCGGGAGCAGCAGGTCGTTCAGGCCGTGCAGCGCCTTGACGTCCTCGCCGGCCGCTTCCTTGATCGCGATCTCGTCCTGCACGGAGGCCGTGTAGAGGACGAGGGAGCGCATGCCCTCGGCGTACGCCTTCTGCGTCATCAGCGAGCGGCGGACGTCGGGGTGGTGCGTGATGGTGACCTTGGGCGCGGCCTTGTCCATGAAGTTGGCCAGGTCGGTGCCCTGGACGCGCTCCTTGGCGTACTCCAGGGCGTTGAGGTAGCCCGTGGAGAGGGTGGAGATCGCCTTCGTGCCGACCATCATGCGGGCGAACTCGATGATGAGGAACATCTGGCGGATGCCGTCGTGCTTGTCGCCGATCAGCCAGCCCTTGGCGGGGTGCTGGTCGCCGAAGGTCATCTCGCACGTGTTGGAGGCCTTGAGGCCCATCTTGTGCTCGACGTTGGTGGCGTAGACGCCGTTGCGCTCGCCCAGCTCGCCGGTCTCCCAGTCGAACTCGAACTTCGGGACGAGGAAGAGGGAGAGGCCCTTGGTGCCGGGGCCGGCACCCTCGGGGCGGGCGAGGACGTAGTGGAGGATGTTCTCCTCCATGTCGTGCTCACCGGACGTGATGAAGCGCTTCACGCCCTCGATGTGCCAGGAGCCGTCCTCCTGCTGGGTGGCCTTGGTGCGGCCGGCGCCGACGTCCGAACCGGCGTCGGGCTCGGTCAGGACCATCGTGGAGCCCCAGCGGCGCTCGACGGCGATCTGCGCGACCTTCTTCTGCGCCTCGTTGCCCTCGTTGTAGAGGATGCCGGCGAAGGCCGGGCCGGAGGAGTACATCCAGATGGCCGGGTTCGAGCCGAGGAGCAGCTCCGCGTACGCCCAGATCAGGGAGCGCGGGGAGACGGTGCCGCCGATCTCCTCGGGGATGCCCAGACGCCAGTACTCGGACTCCATGAAGGCGTTGTACGACTTCTTGAAGGTGGCCGGCACGGGGGCGGTGTTGGTCTCCGGGTCGAAGACCGGCGGGTTGCGGTCGGCGTCGGCGAAGGACTCCGCGAGCTCGTTCTCGGCGAGGCGGCGGATCTCGTCGAGGATGCTCTTGGCGGTCTCGACGTCCATCTCCTCGAACGGCCCGGTGCCGTACACCTTGTCGCGGCCGAGCACCTCGAAGAGGTTGAACTCGATGTCGCGGAGATTCGACTTGTAGTGCCCCATGGCGACGGCTCCGTAAAGGCTCGGGGAGGCGGATGTCCTGAATGCGCGCGCGTCCTGCTCGTACTACCGGTGAGTAGCCCACGCTTCTCTACGATGATGCTACCCACCGGTAATAAGAGCAACCCCTATCCCGTCATCTGTGACGCGAGCCGCAGGATTCGGCACGGATTCGTCAGGTCGGTGCCGTCCGGGGCCGCCCTCCGCGTCGACCGTCCGTGGGCAGTGCTGCGACCGGCCCCGGGTCGATAGGCTGGCCCCCATGTACGGCTACGAGCAGAATCCGGGTGCCCAGCAGCAGTACGCCCCGCCGCAGCAGGGCGGTATGCAGGCCGGTATGCAGGGGGGTGTGCAGGGTGGGTACGGCCAGCAGCCGCCCCTGTATCCGGAGCCGTCCCCTCCGTCGCTCGCCGACGCCGTCCGCGCCTTCACGACCGGCACGCTCGCGCCCGAGGACTTCCAGCAGATCTTCGCGACCTCCAAGGTCTACTGCCCGCGCGGCGACAACCCCGGCTTCCTGGCGCTGCACAACACCCAGCAGCCGGTCATCCCGATGTTCACCTCGCTCAAGGAGCTGCGGCGGTACGCGGGCAAGGAGTCGAAGTACTTCGTGATCACCGGCGCCGAGGTGATCGACCTGCTGCCGACCGGGTACGGCTTCGTCCTCGACATGGAGGGCGACCACCGGATGGTCTTCGACGCGAAGGCAGTGGAGCAGATGGTCGACTTCGCGATGCGGCGGATGTACGGCTGACGCAGGCTGGTACTGGTACGTGCGGGGACGCCCGGGAGGAATTCCTTCCGGGCGTTCCGCGTTCTGGGTGGCAGGAAGTTCATCGTTCAACTAAACTGGTCGCACAAGGAGGCCCCACCATGCCCGCTGTGACTGTCGAGAACCCGCTCACCCTGCCGCGCGTCGCCGCCCCCGCCGACGCCGTCTCCCGCCCCGTCCTGGCCGTGACCACGGCTCCCTCGGGCTTCGAGGGCGAGGGCTTCCCGGTGCGCCGCGCGTTCGCCGGGATCAACTACCAGTACCTCGACCCGTTCATCATGATGGACCAGATGGGTGAGGTGGAGTACGCACCCGGAGAGCCCAAGGGCACGCCCTGGCACCCCCACCGCGGCTTCGAGACCGTCACCTACATCATCGACGGGATCTTCGACCACCAGGACTCCAACGGTGGCGGCGGCACCATCACCAACGGAGACACCCAGTGGATGACAGCAGGTAGCGGTCTGCTTCACATCGAGGCCCCGCCGGAGTCCCTCGTCGTCAGCGGCGGCCTCTTCCACGGCCTCCAGCTGTGGGTGAACCTGCCCGCCGCCGACAAGATGATGGCCCCCCGCTACCAGGACATCCGCGGCGGCCAGGTCCAGCTGCTCACCTCCCCCGACGGCGGCGCGCTGCTCCGCGTCATCGCGGGCGAGCTCGACGGCCACGACGGGCCGGGCATCACCCACACCCCGATCACGATGATCCACGCGACCCTGCGACCCGGCGCCGAGATCAGCCTGCCGTGGCGCGAGGACTTCAACGGCCTCGCGTACGTCCTCGCCGGACGCGGCACCGTCGGCGCCGAACGGCGGCCCGTCCACACGGGCCAGACCGCCGTCTTCGGCAAGGGCGGCGCGCTCACCGTCCGCGCCGACGAGCAGCAGGACGGGAACACCCCGGACCTGGAGGTCGTACTCCTCGGCGGGCAGCCGATCCGTGAGCCGATGGCCCACTACGGCCCGTTCGTCATGAACACCCAGGCCGAACTCCGCCAGGCCTTCGAGGACTTCCAGGCCGGCCGGCTCGGGACGATCCCGGCGGTGCACGGGATGGGCGAGTAGGAACGGTCGCACGCGATACGGGGCCGGGCGGCGCGCCCGGCCCCGTACGTGCGTGGGGGATGCGCGCCCCTGTACGCGCGCGTGGGCGACGCCCGACCTCCGTAGGCCCGCGTGGCGGCGCCCGGCCTCCGTATACGCGGGTGGGCGCCCGGCCCTGGCTACGCGCGCGCGGTGATTCGGGGCTGCGAGCCGCGCATGTGGGCTCGCTGACGCCCCGTCACCCGTACGGCCCGTCCGCGCGCGACGACACGCCGACGGGCGTGGTCCGGTGGTCGGGTGCAGACGTCGCCCCCGCTCCTTCCCGAACCCGCCCGCAGGGCCGCCGCCTGGTGCGTCGTCCTGCTGCTCGCCGCCGGGGTCGCCGCCGTCGGGATCTGGCTGTGCATCTTCTTCGAAACGGTCGTCACCCCCGTCCTGCTCGCCATCCTCGGCACCGCCCTCCTCGGCCCCCTCTACCGGTACCTGGTCCGGATGAAGGTGCGGAAGTCGTTCGCCGCCGCGCTCACCGTCGTCGCCGTCCTCGCGGTCGTCGGCGGAGCCACGTACATCGTCGTCGCCGCCCTCATCGAGACCGGCGACCAGATCATCACCTCGCTCCGGCAGGCCGCCACCGACATCGCCGAGCACCTCGGCCCGGCCGGGACCTCCCTCGACGACCTCGCCAAGAACGCCGAGGGCCTCCTGAAGGAGTTCGGCGGGACCGCCGCGTCCGGGGTGCTCACGGGCCTCAGCGTCGTCGGCGGGATGCTCGCCACCGCCGCCCTCGCCCTGGTGCTGATCTTCTTCTTCCTGCGGGACTCGGACCGGGCCGCCGGCGCCCTGCGCTCCTTCGCCCCCCGCGCCACCGGCGACCTCGTCGAGGCCATGGCGCGCCGCGCCTTCGAGGCCGTCGAGGGCTTCATGCGCGGGACGACCTTCGTCGCCCTCGTCGACGCCATCCTCATCGGGATCGGGCTGGTCGTCCTCGACGTCCCCGGCGCGGTGGGGCTCGCCGCGCTCGTCTTCGTCACCGCCTACATCCCGTACCTCGGCGCCTTCCTGTCCGGCGCGATCGCCGTCCTCGTCGCGCTCGCCGACCGGGGCTTCGCCATCGCGCTGTGGGTGCTCGCCATCGTCCTGGCCGTCCAGATGATCGAGGGCTATCTGCTCCAGCCGATGGTGCAGAGCCGGACCGTCCAGATGCACCCGGCCGCGGTGATGCTGGCGATCACGGCCGGGGCGTCCGTCGCGGGCATCCTGGGCATGCTGCTCGCCGTACCGCTGACGGCCGCGGCCACGGGAATCCTCAGCGAGCTGCGCACGCGGTACGCGCCGCCGGGGGCGCCCGGCGGGGAGAAGGAGGGCAAGGAGGGCAAGGAGGGCTAGGAAGGTTAGGAGGGTTAGGCGGGGGCCATGCCACCCGGCTGGAACGAGGCCAGGAGCTGTTCGAGAGCCGCCTGGTCGGGGCCGACGAACGGGTCGGTGTCCGGCACCATCGCGATCGTCTCGATCATCCGGTCCAGCATCCGCACGGCCGGCGGCAGATGCGTGCACAGCACGATCTCCGGGTCCATCTCCCGCAACGGCTCGATCGTCGCCCGGTACTTCTCGGCGTCCACGAGGTGCGCCCACGGACTGTCGATCGTCGCCCACAGCAGCTGCGCCCGCCGCAGCTCCTCCGGCTTGAGGTCGCTCGCGTGACCGCTCTCCGCGACCTCCGCGCTGGGCATGGGCCCGCCGAAGCAGTCGGAACTGAAGCAGATACGGGTGCGGTCGTCGTAGAAGCCGACGGTGGCCGGGTTGTCGAAGAGCGGCGGCCGGAAGGCGTGCAGCGAGCGGTCGCCGACGTCCAGGGACTCGCCGGGGTTGAGGAAGTACACCCGGTCCATGGGCAGGGGGCGTTCGGTGGTCATCTCCCCGGCCCCGAGGAAGGTCGTGACCACGCGCGCGTGCGGGGCCGCGTCGAGGAGGGCGAAGATCCCGCCGGTGTGGTCCCGGTCGGGGTGGGTGAGCCAGATCCACCGCACGTCGGCCGGGTCGACGACCTCGCCGAGCGACGCGACGAAGTCACGGTCGGCGAGGGAGAGGCCGGTGTCGACGACGACGGGCTCGGTGGCGGTGACGACGTACGCGTTGACGGGCATGTGCCCCATGCCGGGTGCTTCGAGGCTGTCGGCCAGAACGGTGGTGTCACTGCCGACCTTGTGGGTGTCCATGGCAAGCTCCGTGGTCCCCCCGAGGCGAGTCCCGCGACGCGGTCCCCCGGCGGCCGTACGACACCAGTCTGCGCCGCACGGGAGAGCCCCGCACACGGGAGGTCCGCGCACGCGAGAGCCTCATGCCCGCACGCGAGAGCCCCGCACACGCACGCGAGAGCCCCGCCCACGGCAGAGCCCCGCACACCGGGCCCGGCCCGCAGGGCGCGCTCCCCTGCCCCCTCAGCAGTCCTTCGCCGAGTCCGGCTCGTTCAGCTCGAACCAGATCGCCTTGCCCTCGCCGCGCGGGTCGACGCCCCACGCGTCCGCGAGCATCTCCATCAGGAGCAGGCCGCGTCCGCTCGACGCCATCTCGCCCGGGTGGCGCTTGTGCGGCAGTTCGTCGCTCGTGTCGGAGACCTCGACGCGCAGCCGCCGGGACTTCTCGCCGCACGCGACCTCGGCGACGAACAGCGCGTCGCCGTCCGTGTGCACGAGGACGTTGGTGACCATCTCGGAGACCATGAGGACCGCCGAGTCGAGCTGGTCCTCGTCCGCCCAGTCGTGCAGCAGCTGCCGCATCTGCTCGCGCGCCTCGGCGATCCGCTCCGGCTCGGCCTGGGCGATCGTCATCAGGGTGCGGCGCGGGGCCTCGGCCGGCGCCCCGCCGGGCCGGCGGGAGAGCAGCAGGACGGCGATGTCGTCCTCGCGGCGGTCGGCGAGCGGACCGGTCGTGTGGTGGGAGCCGGGGCCGTGGACGGCCTCCACGAGGGCGTCGGCGAGGTGTTCCAGATCCTCGCCGTCGTGTGACTCCAGGAGTTCCCTGACCCGATCCCAGCCCGTGTCGAGGTCATGCCCGCCGGTCTCCAGGAGGCCGTCGGTGCAGATCATCAGAGTCTCGCCGGGTTCCAGGGTGAGCCGGGTGGTGGGGTAGTCGGTGTCCGGATCGATGCCGAGGGGGAGACCGCCGGCGGTGGGCCTGAGAAGAACCGTTCCGTCGTTCATCCGGACCGCCGGGTCCGGATGCCCGGCCCGCGCGATGTCGACCGTCCCCGTCTCCAGGTCGACCTCCAGGTAGAGGCAGGTGGCGAAGCGCGGCCCGCCGTTCTCCTCCCCGTCGTCGCCGTCGGTGATCCCGTACAGGAAGCGCGAGGCGCGGGAGAGGACGGCGTCCGGCCGGTGGCCCTCGGAGGCGTACGCGCGCAGGGCGATCCGCAGCTGCCCCATCAGGCCGGCCGCGCGGACGTCGTGGCCCTGGACGTCGCCGATGACGAGCGCGATGCGTCCGGAACCGCGCCCGCCGGTGCGGGAGGTGCCGCCGGGCAGCCGGATCATGTCGTACCAGTCGCCGCCGACCTGCAGCCCGCCGCCGGTCGGCACGTACCGGGCGGCGACCTGGATGCCGGGGATGCCGGGCCCGAGGACCGGCATCATCGTCCGCTGGAGGCCGAGCGACAGCTCGCGCTCGGACTCGGCCACGCCCGCGCGTGCGAGGGCCTGGGCGAGCATCCGCGCCACCGTCGTGAGCACCGAACGCTCGTCGGGGGTGAAGGCGACCGGGTGCTTGAAGGCCGCCATCCAGGCCCCCATCGTGCGGCCGGCGACGATCAGCGGCACGAAGGCCCAGGAACGGCGCCCGAAGCGCTGCGCGAGCGGCCAGGTCATCGGGAAGCGGCGCAGGTACTCGTCGGGGGTCGGCAGATAGATCGCCCGGCCCGTCCGCGCGACCTCCGCCGCCGGATAGTCGGTGTCCAGGGACATCGACGAGAACGGCCCCTCGTCGCCCTCGCTGTGCCCGTGGTGGCCGATGACCGTCAGCCGGTCGCCCGCCACGCCGAAGACCGCGAGCCCGTCCGGCGAGAATCCGGGCATCGACAGCGAGGCCGCCACCCGCAGCACCTCGGCCGTCGACCGCGCCTCCGCGAGCGCCCGCCCGGCGTCCAGCAGGAAGGCCTCGCGGGAACGGCGCCAGTCACCCGTGATGGGCGTACGGGCGGCGGTCCCCGGCAACTGCTCGGCGACCTCCTGGAGGGTGCCGACCAGCTGGTAGTCGTTCCCCTGGATGAGCGGTTTCGACCTGCTCCGTACGGTACGGATCACCCGGCCGTGCGTGTCCATGATCCGCAGCCGCGCTTCGGCGAGCGTCCCCTCGGCGACGGCGAGGTTCACGACCCCGTCGATCTCGTTCCAGTCGACCGGGTGAAATCGCGAGCGCACGGCCGCTTCGGACAGCCGGACGGGCTCCGCGGGCAGCCCGAGCAGCCGGGCGGCCTCGGCGTCGAGCGAGACGATCCCGGACGCGTTGTCCCAGCGCCACAGGCCGGTCGCGATCGCGGCCAGGACGTCCTCGGTGCGCATTGCCCCACTTTATGAATATCGGACACCAGGTCGCCACCGAGAGTATTCGAAAAGCGATCTTGGCCCGGCCGGTACTCTGGGTGCGTCTGCCCGCGTGTCCTGTGACATCTGTGACAGGGACCACGGGCGGCGGTCCACGACCCAAGATCCCGAAGACTGGATGAACGACGATGCATCGGTACAGGTCCCACACCTGCGGCGAGCTCCGCGCCTCTGACGTCGGCACCGACGTCCGGCTGAGCGGCTGGCTGCACAATCGGCGCGACCTGGGCGGCATCCTCTTCATCGATCTGCGCGACCACTACGGCATCACGCAGCTCGTCGCCCGGCCCGGCACCGCCGCCGCCGAGGTCCTCGACAAGCTGACGAAGGAGACCGTCGTCCGCGTCGACGGCAAGGTCGTCTCGCGTGGCGCGGAGAACGTCAACCCGGAGCTCGCCACCGGCGACATCGAGATCGAGGCCGTCACGGTCGAGGTCCTGGGCGCCGCCAAGCAGATCCCCTTCACCATCAACGCCGACGACGGCGTCAACGAGGAGCGGCGCCTGGAGTACCGCTTCCTCGACCTGCGCCGCGAGCGCATGCACCGCAACATCATGCTGCGCTCCGCCGTCATCGCCTCCATCCGCTCCAAGATGGTGGCCCTCGGCTTCAACGAGATGGCGACCCCGATCCTCGCCGCGACCTCCCCCGAGGGCGCCCGCGACTTCGTCGTCCCGTCCCGCCTGAACCCGGGCAAGTTCTACGCGCTGCCGCAGGCGCCGCAGCAGTTCAAGCAGCTGCTGATGATCTCCGGCTTCGACCGGTACTTCCAGATCGCGCCCTGCTTCCGCGACGAGGACGCCCGCGCGGACCGTTCGCCGGGCGAGTTCTACCAGCTCGACGTCGAGATGAGCTTCGTCGAGCAGGAGGACGTCTTCCAGCCGATCGAGAAGCTCATGACGGAGCTCTTCGAGGAGTTCGGCGGCGGTCGCCACGTCACCTCGCCGTTCCCGCGGATCCCGTTCCGCGAGTCGATGCTGAAGTACGGCAACGACAAGCCCGACCTGCGTACGGCCCTGGAACTCGTCGACATCTCCGACGTCTTCGAGGCGTCGGAGTTCAAGGCCTTCGCGGGCAAGCACGTCCGTGCCCTGGCCGTCCCGAACACGGGCGACCAGCCGCGCAAGTTCTTCGACCAGCTCGGCGACTTCGCCGTCTCCCTCGGCGCCAAGGGCCTGGCCTGGGTGCGCGTCGGCGAGGGCAACGCCCTCACCGGCCCCATCGCCAAGTTCCTCACCGAGGAGAACGTCAAGGTCCTCACCGAGCGCCTCGGCCTGGAGCCCGGCCACGCGATCTTCTTCGGCGCGGGCGAGTTCGACGAGGTCTCCAAGATCATGGGCCCGGTCCGGGTCGAGGCCGCCAAGCGCGCCGGCCAGTTCGAGGAGAACGTCTTCCGCTTCGCGTGGATCGTCGACTTCCCGATGTACGAGAAGGACGAGGAGACCGGCAAGATCGACTTCTCGCACAACCCCTTCTCGATGCCGCAGGGCGGCCTTGAGGCCCTGGAGACCCAGGACCCGCTGGACGTCCTCGGCTGGCAGTACGACATCGTCTGCAACGGCATCGAGCTGTCCTCGGGCGCGATCCGGAACCACGAGCCCGAGATCATGTTCAAGGCCTTCGAGATCGCGGGCTACTCGCGCGAGACGGTCGAGCACGAGTTCGCGGGCATGCTCCGCGCCTTCGAGTACGGCGCCCCGCCGCACGGCGGCATCGCCCCCGGCGTCGACCGCATCGTGATGCTCCTGGCCGACGAGCCGAACATCCGCGAGACGATCGCCTTCCCGCTCAACGGCAACGCCCAGGACCTCCTGATGGGCGCCCCGACCGAGCTGGACGAGTCCCGCCTGCGCGAGCTGAACATCCAGCTCCGCAAGCCGGTCGAGAAGGCGGCCCCGAAGCCGACCGAGGACCGCCCGGTGACGGACGCGGTGCACCCGGACGCGGCGCGCTAGTCACTGACGTTCTGTCACTGAAGGGGCCCGGAACCAGCGATGGTTCCGGGCCCCTTCAGGTTCTGCGCGAGATGACCATGATGTATTCGCAGGGAGCGTTCGTCCGGTTGGCGAAGCCGTGGTCCGCGTCGGCCTGGAAGAACAGGGAGTCGCCTGCGTTCAGGGTCTCGCTGATCCCGCCGATCGCGACGGTGAGGGCGCCTTCGAGCACCACGAGTTGTTTCTCCGTACCCGCCGGATACGCGGGCAGCAGCCCGGTGGAGACCTGCGCGGGGAGGTGGTGGAAGACCATCTCGGCTCGTCCCGCTCCCGGGGCCGCTGACACGATGTGCCGCTCGAAGCCGGTTTCCGGGTCACGGAAAGCGGGGCGCTCGCTCTTGCGCATGACAACGGCCACCCCGGACGCGGCAGCAGCCGGCGCACCGACCAGGTCCGAGAGCGACACGTCGAGCGCGTGGGCGATCTTGGACGCGACGCCGATCGTCGGGCTCTTCTCGCCGCGTTCGACCTTGGACAGCATCGCCCGGCTGACCGACGACTGTGTGGACAGCTGCTCCAGCGTCAGGTCCGCCTCCTCGCGGCGTCGCCGCACGTTACGGCCGAACGCGCCGGCCAGGTCGTCACCGTGCTGTGGTCCGGCCGCGTTTTCGTCTTGCTTGGCCACCGTGCTCCTCGATCCATGGGTACCGCGCTGCCCACCAGTGTAGGTTTTCTCCGATAGGAGATTCCGATCTCCTATCGGAGATACGCGATGTGCGATGTGCGCCCGACACGACGGAGGGGTTCCATGCGTTTGATCTCAAGTGGCCGGCACCATGCCACGTTCGAATTAGGCGACCTGCAGGTGATCTCGTTGCGAGACGGGTACATCGACATGCCGCCGACACGGCTCCGCGACGAGGACGGGCGCACGCTCGACGAGCTGCCGGCCGCCGTCCCGCTGGCCGACGACAACCTGCGGCTGTCGGTCAACGCCTTCTACGTCACCGATGGCACGCGGTCGGTTCTCATCGACACCGGCGCGTCCGACGTCTGGCACGACCCCACCATGGGATTGATCTACGACGCGCTCGACGAAGCGGGAATCGACCGCGCGGATGTCACCGATGTGGCCATCACCCACCGGCACGAAGACCACGTGAGCGGCCTGATCGCGCCGGACGGCGCAGAGGCGTTCACCGAACTCGAGCGCGTGTGGATCGGCGCGGGCGACACCTCGGTGTTCACGGGGCGGCTCGAACCGATCCGTGACCGCGTCGTACCCGTGTCGGAGAAGGTCGCGATCAACGACTGGACCACCGCGATCCCGACACCGGGCCACACGCCCGGTCACACCGTCTACGAGATCAGCAGCGGCACCGACCGTCTTCTCGTCTGGGGTGACACCGTGCACGTTCCCACGCTCCAGTTCGATCAGCCGAACGTGTCCTGGGAACTCGACGGCGACCAGCCCCAGGCGCGCGCCGCGCGAGCGGCACTCCTCGAACAACTGGCCCAACCGCACCACTTCGTGGCCGGTGCCCACCTCGACTCACCCGGCATCGCCCGCGTGACCCCCTCCGGCGACGGTTATGCGCTGGAGTACCTCGCACCACCGATCGGCTGATCGAGCCTGTCGGCTGCGGGCGTACAGGTGCCGCAGGTGCCCGGTTCGGGGGCGCGGTAGGCGCGGTCGCAGGTGTCGCAGTTCTGGAGGGGGTGGCGGGTGGCCGGGTTCTCGCTCGGGGCGCGGAAGGGCGGCAGGGGCGGGAGTTGGGCCGTGAGGCGGTGGGCCAGGAGTGCGGCCGGGCGGTGCAGCGTTTCCGGGGGCAGGTCGTGGGTCAGGGCGCGGTGGACGGCCTCGGGGGTGAGATCCCGCTCCAGCCAGGCGGCGACGCCCGGGACGAGGTGTTCGGCATCCGTGGCGGAGATCAGGAGCCGGGGGTCCTCGCGGCGGAGTCCGGAGAGGACTCCGAGGGCGGTCCGGAGGAGGTCCGGGGTGGGGTACACGGGCTGCGGTACGGCGGGCAGGGCGCGGCGGCGCGGTGGTTTCTCCACGACCCGTCGGGGCCGGGGGCTCGGTTCGTCCGCGCCGTCCGTCCTGCCCGGCTGGTTGCAGGAGACCGTACGGGTGACCATGCGGCCCCCGTCGGTACGTACGCGGGTACGTCGCAGATAGCCGTGGGTTTCGAGCTCCCGGAGGGAGGCCGCGATCCGGGTCTTTCCCTCGGGGAAGCGGCCGGCGAGGCTGTCGATGTCGACCTGGGCGCCGGTCGGGAGCGACTGGATGTGCAGGGCCAGGCCGATGGCCGTCAGCGACAGGGCGTCGTGCTGGGCGAGGTGATTGCCGACCACCGTGAAGCGGGTGGTGTGACGGGTGTTGTCGTGGACGACACCGCCGCCGTAGTGCCTGCGGGCAATACGAGAGGAGGAGTGGCTTTTCCCGTCGTTACGGGACTGGGAGCGCGCGGGCACGCTAGTGTTTTGGGTACCCATCGGGAAGGGCCTACTTCCTTGGTGGTCAGGCCCTCGCCTTTGGGATTCGCGGTCCCGGCGGGGGCCGACGCATGTCAGCGGTGATGTGGTCTGTCGCGCCGAGCGTAGATCAAGCAACCCGGTCCAAAGCCAGCCGACTTGGGGTATTTCACCCGAGTGAGTGAGTCCGGCCCGAGCGGGGCGGAGGGGTGGGGCTTGGTGGGGGTTCTTTCTCTCTGTGGTCGTCCTTGAGGAGACCGTCCGCCCCACCGGAGTCCACATTTCCGGGGTTCGGTGACCGCTCCTTCTGTGCAGGTCAGGGGCGTGGCAGGTCGAGTTCGGCCCATGCGGTCTTCCTCGGTACGGGACCGATCCCGACGCCCCACCGGTCGGCCAGCGCCTCGACGAGGAGCAGCCCGCGTCCGGAGTCGCCCTCGGGGGAGGGCGGTTGGAGGCGCGGGAGGCTCTCGCCCCGGGTGTCCGTCACCTCGATACGAAGGACCTCCGGCTGCGACCGGAGCGCCAGCCGGAAGCTCCGGCCGGCTACCCGGCCGTGCGTCGCGGCGTTCGCGGCGAGTTCGGCGACGACGTGGGTGGCGGCCTCCCTCACGTCGTACGGCACCTCGTGATCCCGCATCCACTCGACGGCGAGCAGCCGGGCGAGCCGGGCCCCGCGTGGCGTGGGCGACAGGAGCACGCTGAAGTGACGTGTCGACGGGGGTACTTGGGTGGTGTTCTGCTGATTCACGTCACCGAGCGTGGCCGCCGACGCCTACCGTGAACAGTGACGACGTCGATGCGTAGGGTGACTGTCCGGACCTTGTCCACTGCTGTCCGGGCTGTCCGGACGCGCCTCGGGGGTAGGGGCATCGCGCCACGAAGGGGCGAGGGAAGGGTGCGGTATGTCGGTGGACGGTGGGGCGCAGCGGCTCAAGACCGAAGCGGACGAGCCGGGGTGGGAGGTCGATCCCGACGATGACTGGGGTGTGGCCGTAGTCGCCACCGTGGGGCGGCAGTTGAGGCTGCGGAGGGAGGCGGTGGGGATGCGGGCCGCCGAGCTCGGGACGGCCACCGGCTATGGCGAGGACCTCATCTACAAGATCGAGAGCGGCAAGCGGATCCCGCGACCCGAGTTCCTGGACAAGGCGGACGAGGTGTTGGGGGCGGGTGGGCTGATCTCGGCGATGAAGGAGGACGTGGCGAAGGTCCGATACCCGAAGAAGATGCGGGCCTTGGCGAAGATGGAGGAGAGGGCGGTCGAGATCGGCGTGTACGAGTCCATCAACATCGCTGGACTGCTCCAGACGCCAGAGCACGCACGGGCTCTCATGGAGTCGTGGCTGCCCGCCTACTCGCCTGAGGACTTGGAACGCCGGGTGGCAGCCCGTGTGGCCCGGCAGTCGGTCTTCGAGCGGTCACCCGCTCCCGCTCTCGGTTTCGTGCTGGAAGAAGCGACGCTGTGCCGCAACGTTGGAGGCACAATGGTGCGGAGACGCCAGCTTGAACGCCTTTTGGAGGTGGGGCGGTTGAATACCGTCACGCTCCAGGTCATGCCGACGATGAGCGGAGCTCACCCCGGCATGAGCGGAAGGATCGAGTTGCTGAAGTTCGAGGACGGCACGGCTGTGGGGCGTTCCGACGGCGCGTTCAACGGTCGCCCGGTGTCGGACCTGAAGCAGTTGCGCATCCTTGAGTTGCGGTATGGCACCATCCGGGCTCAGGCCCTCCCGCCAGGAGAGTCTCTGACCCTCATTGAGCAACTGTTGGGAGAAACATGATCCACAACTCCTGCGCCGGGGACGCCTCCGAACTGGCGTGGTTCAAGAGCAGCTACAGCAGTGGCCCCGACGGAGACACCTGCATCGAGGTCGCCACCACCCCCGCCACCGTCCACGTCCGCGACTCCAAGAACCTCGGCGGTCCCCAGCTCGCGCTGACGCCGTCCGCCTGGGCGGGTTTCGTCTCGTACGCCGTCGCCAACTGACGTGGGCGTACACGTACACAGGAAGCCACAGCCCGCTCTCACGTTCCTGACAGGCGCGGTTCCTAGGGTCCTCGCCCATGAGTGAAAACCAGAAGCACAGGCGGGACATGACCCGGCGGCGGGCACTCGTCGCCGGTGGAGGGGCCGTGGTCGCGGCGGGGATCGGCGTCGGGGTCGTCTCCACCGCCTCGGCGGGTGGAGCGGCCGGGAAGAAGCCGGCCGCGAAGCCCACGACCGGCGAGGCCTGTTACCGGCTGACCTCGGAGACCACCGAAGGTCCGTACTACATCGACGCGGACAAGATCCGGAAGGACATCACGGAGGACCGGGAGGGCATCCCGATGACCGTCCGCCTCAAGGTGATCGACTCCGACACCTGCAAGCCGCTGCGGGGCGCCGCCGTCGACATCTGGCACTGCGACGCGCTCGGCATCTACTCCGGGTACGAGAGCCTCAGCTCGGGCGGCGGAGGCGGTGCCCCCGGGGGCGGTACTCCGCCGACCGGAACGCCGCCCACCGGCACCCCGCCCACCGACGCGCCCACCGGTACGCCTCCGACCGGAGGTCCCGGTGGCGGTGGCGGCGGCGGACACGAGGAGCCCACCGACGACAAGCGGTACCTGCGCGGTACCCAGCTCACCGACAAGCACGGGTACGTGGAGTTCCGGACGGTCTTCCCCGGCTGGTACCGGGGGCGGTGCGTGCACGTCCACACCAAGGTGCACGTCGGCGGGAAGATGACGGCCTCCGGCTACGAGGGCGGGCACACCTGTCACACCGGGCAGCTCTTCTTCGCCGAGGCCGCCGTCCTGGACTCCGCGAAGGTCGCCCCGTACTCCACCAGCACCACCGAGCGCACCACCCTCGACGACGACACCATCTACCCCGGCAACGGCGCCGAGGGCGGTCTGCTCACCCTCAAGTACCCCAAGGGGAAGATCGCCAAGGGGGTCGTCGCCACGCTGACGATGGGCGTCGACCCGGACGAGACCCACACGGGGACCTCCGCCTAACGGCGGCCGTCCAGGAACAGGGCGGCGGCGAGCAGGTGGCCGCTGCCCCGGGGCCGGAGGCCGCGTTCCCGCAGTCGCCGGTCGAAGTCGTCGAGGGCCAGCCGGCCCTCGACGACATCCCGGGCCCCGTCCTGCACCTCGCGCAGGCCGTACGGCCCCGCCGCGTGCAGCAGGCCGGTGTCCTGGAGCGTCGCCATCACGGTGAGCAGCGCGCCGATCCGCGCGTCCGCCTCGCGCGCCCCGCCGTCCCGGGCGGTCCGCAGGGCCGCCGACGCACGCCGTACGTGCGGGAACCCCGCCCGCGCCTCGCCCTTCGCGCCCGCGGCCCCGTACCGGACGGAGACGGCCGAGCCGGGGGTGGCCATGCGCGGAGCCCGGCCGTCCGGATGCGCCGCGATCCGCCCCGCGAGTCCGGTGATCTCCTCCACGGTCCCGCCCGGCGCGAGCGCGGCACCCGCCACCAGCAGACCCAGCGGCCACACGGCCCCGTGGTGCGGGCCCGCACCGCCGTCCGCGCGCGTCATGTCCCGCTCCGTGGACCGCCCGATCGCACCGAGCTCACCCCGAAGTCCCTTCCCGGGCTCCCCGGTCCGCCGCGCGGCCGCCGCCATCGCGGCGAGCCCCGGCTCCAGCGCCCGCGCGGACCACCTCAGCCTCGACAGATCCGCCTCACGGGCATCCGGAAGCCCCGGCTTGGGCGTCAACTCCACCCCCGCAAGGAGCCCTTCCACAGCGGCCCGGGCCAGCACCTCGTCCTCACGCGTCACGACCATGCCGCGCACGCTAGGCACCGGACCTGGGGGTTTCCTCGCGCCGCCCTGTGAACCGGCTGTGTCACCCACGGGGGTGAAGGCCATGGATTCCCGCATCCCACGGCGCTGGCATATGCCAGCGTGGCTGTCATGGCGACAGCGACGAACCCGGTCGGGCGGGCCGGGGAACACGTACCGTGGAAGGCGCCACCGATCCAGGAGGAGTCTGCCGTGAGCGTCCTGACTCAGGAGGGGTTCGAGGAACTCGCCCGTCTTGGCGAACGTGTGGACGAATCCCTGCGCCTTGAGTTCAGCGGTACGAGATGGTCGTGACGGTGCCCTTCGGCAAGACGGTCGCTCTGCCGGAGCCGGTGGGGATGGAGCTGGACACGGAACCGTTGAAGAACTGGGTCCACTGAAGTTTTTCGCGCGGGCCGTCACACTCTTCGGCTCCGCTCCGTCAGTGCAGTGTCCGGCTCGGTCGAGGCGGACACGGGCAAGGCTGAAGGAGCCGTCGCGATGTTCACCGAGATGTCCACCACCGCCATCGTCGTCACCGCCGTCGCCGCCTTCATGGCCGGGTTCTCCGCCGCGGCGATCTTCTTCAGGGCCGCGTTCGTCGTCGAGCCCCTCGCCCAGTACGGCGTGCCGCAGTCGTGGTGGAACTGGCTCGGGGCCGCCAAGGCCGCCGGGGCCGCCGGGCTCATCGTCGGGTTCTACGTGCCGGTCATCGGGACCCTCGCCGCGATCGGGCTGATCCTGTACTTCGCCGGCGCCGTGATCACCATCCTGCGGGCCCGCTCGTACGGCCACGTGCCCTTCCCGCTGGTCTACATGGCCCCCGCCGTCGCCGCCCTCGCCCTGACCTGGTGACCCGGTGACCCGTAGGGAAAAGGCCGCCGGCCCTGTGAACAGGGCCGGCGGCCTTCGCCGTACGTCAGACGGACGTCAGTCCTTCTTCGGCTCCTCCAGACGCGGGAACAGCACCGCGCCCTTCGTCACCGTCGCCCCGGCGGGGAGCTGCCCCCATGTGGCGGAGGACTGGACCGGCTGCGAGGGCAGCGTGCCCAGGGACGCCTCGGCGCCCAGCGACTCCCACAGCGCCTGCGAGGTCTCCGGCATGATCGGGTTCAGCAGGACGGCGACGGCGCGGAGCGACTCGGCGGCCGTGTACAGGATCGTGGCGAGGCGGGCGCGGCCCTCCTCGCTGTCGTCCTTCGCGACCTTCCACGGCTCCTGCTCCGTGATGTAGCCGTTGACCTGCTTCACGAAGTCGAAGATCGCCAGGATGCCGCCCTGGAAGTCGAGCTCCTCGCCGATCTTCGCGTCGGCGGTCGCGACCGCCTTGGCCAGGCCGTCCTGGATCGCCTTCTCCGCCTCGCCGTCGGCCGTCGAGGCCGGCAGCGCGCCGTCGAAGTACTTGCCGACCATGGCCGCGACGCGCGAGGCGAGGTTGCCGTAGTCGTTGGCCAGCTCGGACGTGTAGCGGGCGGAGAAGTCCTCCCACGAGAACGAGCCGTCCTGGCCGAACGCGATCGCCCGCAGGAAGTACCAGCGGTACGCGTCCACGCCGAAGTGCGAGGTCAGGTCCTGCGGCTTGATGCCGGTCAGGTTCGACTTCGACATCTTCTCGCCGCCGACCATCAGCCAGCCGTTGGCCGCCACCCGGCCGGGGACCGGCAGGCCCTGCGCCATCAGCATCGCCGGCCAGATCACCGCGTGGAAGCGCAGGATGTCCTTGCCGATGAGGTGGACGTTCGCCGGGAAGGTCTCGTCGAACTTCGCCGGGTTCTCGTTGTAGCCGACGGCCGTCGCGTAGTTGAGCAGCGCGTCGATCCACACGTAGATGACGTGCTTCTCGTCCCACGGCACCGGGACGCCCCAGTCGAACGTCGAGCGCGAGATGGAGAGGTCCTCCAGGCCCTGCTTGACGAAGTTCACGACCTCGTTGCGGGCCGACTCCGGCTGGATGAAGCCCGGGTTCGCCTCGTAGAACTCCAGGAGCTTCGGGCCGTACTCGCTCAGCTTGAAGAAGTAGTTCTCCTCCTTGAGGATCTCCACCGGCTTCTTGTGGACGGCGCACAGCTTCGTGCCGTCCTCGGCCTCGATGAGGTCGCCGGGGAGCTTGTACTCCTCGCAGCCCACGCAGTACGGGCCCTCGTAGCCGCCCTTGTAGATCTCGTCCTTGTCGTACAGGTCCTGCACGAACTCCTGGACGCGATCGGTGTGACGCTTCTGCGTGGTGCGGATGAAGTCGTCGTTCGCGATGTTCAGGTGCTCCCAGAGGGGCTTCCAGGCCTCCTCGACGAGCTTGTCGCACCAGGCCTGGGGCGTGACGTCGTTCGCCTCGGCCGTGCGCATGATCTTCTGACCGTGCTCGTCCGTGCCGGTGAGGTACCACACCTTCTCGCCGCGCTGACGGTGCCAGCGCGTGAGCACGTCGCCTGCGACGGTCGTATAGGCGTGGCCCAGGTGAGGAGCGTCGTTGACGTAGTAAATGGGGGTCGTGACGTAGAACGCCTTCGCCCCCTGCTTCTCGGATCCAGTGGCCGCCATGGTCGAAATCCTAACCGTCGTACGAAGATCCACTCACATCGATAAACCCCGGGGCGGGCGGCGGGCCGCGGACGAGGAGGATGGGGGACATGCGTGTACTGGTAGCCGAGGACGAACGGGACCTCGCCGAGCTCGTCGCCACCGGCCTGCGGCGCGCCGGCTTCGCCGTCGACACCGTCCACAGCGGCGACGCCGCCCTCGACCACCTCGGCCTCCACCCGTACGACGTCCTCGTCCTCGACCGCGACCTGCCGCGCGTCCACGGCGACGACGTCGCCCGGCGGCTCGTCGCCGAGGGCTCCCCGACCCGCATCCTCATGCTGACCGCCGCCACCGCGACGGAGGACCGTGTCACCGGGCTCGACCTGGGCGCCGACGACTACCTCGGCAAGCCCTTCGAGTTCCCCGAGCTGGTCTCCCGGGTCCGGGCCCTGCGCCGCCGCTCCGCCCGCGCGCCGCTGCCCCCGCTCCTGGAGCGGTACGGGCTCCGCGTGGACACCGTCCGGCGGACCGCCACCCGCGACGGACGGGACCTCGACCTCTCCCCCAAGGAGTTCTCCGTCCTCCAGATCCTCCTGGAGGCCGACGGGGCGGCCGTCTCCGCCGAGGAGCTCCTCGACCGCGCCTGGGACGTCCACGCCGACCCCTTCACCGGAGCCGTACGCGTCTGCATGAGCAAGCTGCGGGCCAAGCTGGGCGAGCCGGCGCTGATCAGGACGGTGCAGGGCGTGGGGTACCAGCTGTGACCTCGGGTGACGCGGGCTACCTGGGGTCCGGGTCCACCATCCGCACCCGCATCGCGCTCGTGTACGGGGGTGTCTTCCTGGTCCTCGGGACGGTGCTGCTGCTCGTCGTGAACCTGCTCGTCCTCGCCGGTACGGACGACGAGACCGATGCCATCGTCGCCCGCGCGAACGGGGCGGCGAGCGGCGTGCCGAGCGGCGTCGCCGTCGTGGAGGCGTACGAGCTGGGTGACGACATCAGCCGCGCCGCCGGTGAACAGATGCTCATGTGGTCGAGCCTCGCCCTGCTCGTCATGGCCTGCTGCGCCGTCGTCGTCGGCTGGTGGACCGCCGGGCGCGTCCTGCGGCCCGTCCACGAGATGACCGCCCGCGCGCGCCGCCTCTCCGAACGCAACCTGCACGACCGGATCGCGGTGAGCGGACCCGACGACGAGCTCAAGGAACTCGGCGACACGATCGACGCGCTCCTCGGACGTCTGGAGACCGCCTTCGACAGCCAGCGCCGCTTCATCGCCAACGCGTCGCACGAACTGCGGACCCCGCTCGCCACCCAGCGCGTCGCGATCCAGGTCGGCCTCGACGACGACTGCGACGTACGGCAGGTGCTCCTCGACGCCAACCGGCGCAGCGAACGCCTCATCGACGGCCTGCTCCTCCTCGCCCGCGGCGAGCGGGGGCTCGCCGAACGGGAGGACGTGCCGCTGGGCGAGGTCGCCGAGGAGGAGCACGCGGGCGCGTGCGTGATGGCCGACGGAGGTGTCGTACGCGGCAGCCGTGTGCTGCTCGGACAGCTCGTACGCAACCTCGTCACGAACGCGGTCGCGTACAACGTGCCGGGCGGAACCGTGGACGTACGCGCCGAGGGCGGGGTGCTGACCGTGACCAACACGGGTCCGGTCGTCCCGCCCGACGAGGTGACCGGTCTCTTCGAGCCCTTCCGGCGGGGCGAGGGGCGGGACCGCATGGGGCCGGGCGCGGGGCTCGGACTGTCCATCGTGCGGTCGATCGCGGCGGCGCACGGCGGGAGCGTGCGGGCGGTGGCGCGGGGCGCGGAGGAAGGCGGCGGCCTGGTGGTGACGGTGACCCTGCCGGTCACCGTCACCCCGGTCCCGGGTCAGAACTCCAGGTCGGCGAGCAGTCCGCGGTAGAAGGCGGCGTGCGCGGTCTCCACGGGGGTCACGCCCGCGAAGTACGTGCCGGTACGAGGAGCGCCGTCGAGCTTCCGGAGGAAGTCGAAGGCCTTGTTGTCCTCCTCGCCCCAGGCCACGAACCGCCAGTGCAGCGGACGCTCCGCGGCCTCGGCCAGGGCCTGGGTCGCGGCGGTCTTCGACTCCGGCGCGCCGTCCGTCTGGAAGACGACCAGGGCGGTACGGGTCGGGTCGGCCTTCTCGTGGTGCGCCAGGACCTCTTCCACGGCGCGGTGGTAGTTGGTACGGCCCAGGCGACCGAGACCGGCGTTCACCTCCTCCACGTGGGTGGGGGTGAGGGTGCCGGGGGTCAGGTCGACCGTCCCGTCGATGTCCGTCGAGAAGAACACGGTCGTGACGGTGGCGTCCTCGTCGAGGTGCGCCGCGAGCGCGGTGACCTGCTCGGCGAGCCGCTGCACGGAGCCGTCCTTGAAGTACCCGCGCATCGACCCGGACCGGTCGACGACGAGGTACACGGCGGCCCGGCTCCCTGCGAGCCCCTGCTTCTTGAGCTGCGCGCCGGCGGCCTTGTAGGCGTCGGCGAGGTGGGGGGCGGCCGCCTTGAGACGGGCGAGGGGGAGAGCGGGGGAGCCTGCCGACTCCGGGGCGACGTCGGCCTCCGCCTCCGGCTCGGTGGCTTCCGCTTCGGTGGCTTCCGCCTCGGCCTCGGTGGCTTGCGCCTCGACGGTGACGGCCTCCGGCTCGGTGGCTTCGGCCTCGGTGGCTTCGGCTTCGGTGGCTTCCGCCTCGACCGCGACGGCCTCAGGCTCGGTGGCTTCCGCCTCGACGGTGACGGCCTCCGGCTCGGTCGGAGCCACGACGTCGGCCTCCGGCTCGGCGGCGGTGTCGGCTGCTTCGGCCTCCGCTTCGGCCTGCGCGGCGGCGGGCTCCTGCTGAGCTTCCGGCTCGGCGGCGGCCTCGTCGGCACCCGTCTGCGGCTCGGCCGCGACGGGCCCGACGGCCTGCTCGGCCGGAGCCGCGGTGGCGGACTCCGCCTCCACCTGCTCCTCCGAAGCCGGTGCGGACGCGTCGGCGTCCCCGTCCACGACGGCAGCCGCCTCAGGCTCCGTCGGCTCCGCCTCGACGGCGTCCGCCTCAGGCTCCACGTCCCGCTCCTGCGGGGCGGCTTCGGCCTCTGCGGCGGCCGGCGCGTCGGCGTCCGCCGTGGCCTCGGCCGGCGTCTCGGCCGGGGCCGACTCCTCGGCCACCGGCGTCTCCACCGGCGTCTCGACCGTCTCCACCGGCTCCACGGCCTGCGGCTCGGCCGCCTCCGCGACCGGCGTCGTCGTCGCCTCCGGCTCCGCGTCGGCCTCGACGGCAGCCACAACCGGCGCTTCCACCTCGGCCTCGGCCGCAACCGGCGTCTTCGCCTCAGCGGCAGGCGTCTCCGTCCCCGCTCCCGGCGCAGGCGTCTTCGCCCGTGCGCGCGGGATCTGCGGGTTGTCGAACGACGCCGCCACCAGATCGTCCGCCGCACGGCGGGCCTCGGACTCGGGAGTGCCCGAGGACGAGGACGAGGACGAAGACGTGGAGGCGGACGAGGCCGTCGACGCCGACGCCGACGCCGACGTGGTCTCACGCGTCTGGGACGGGACGACGGAGGTCGCCGGGGATTCCTCGCGGTCCCGGCCGAAGACCTTGCGCAGCATGCTCCGAATACCCATGGGCGAACCCTTTCGCATGAGTGGGGTGCGTGTGAATGTCCGTACTGGGCGTTTCGGGACGTTCATCCCTGGCCAGGGCGGACACGTAAGGTTAGCGGCCACCCCTCCCCTCCTCGGCGACCCGGTCGCCCCCGGTTGCCGTGCATTCATTCGGCGTTCACTCCATCGCCGTCCCTGTGCAGATGTGCGCACATAGCGTCGCCGCCGAAGGAATCCCGACACCATGTCGGCGCAGTGTGCGCCGTAGGAGGACGAAGTGCGCAAACTGCTGCCGCTGCTGAGCACGAACCCCCACGGAGGCGGCCGTTCCGCTCTCACGTGCCGTTACCGCTGTGGTGACGCCTGCTTCCACGAGGTGCCCAACACCAGCGACAACGAGTACGTCGGCGACGTCATAGCCGGTGCGCTCTCCCGCCGTTCCGCCCTGCGCGCCGCCGCCGTGGTCACCGTCGCCTCCGCCGCCGGTGGTGCCCTCACCCTCGGCAACGCCCCCGCCGCCGAAGCCCACTCCCAGAAGCCGGGCCACGGCCACGGCTCCGGCAGGGCCGACGGCGCCCGCGGTCTCCGCTTCACCCCGGTCGCGCCCAACACCGCCGACCAGGTCACCGTCCCCTCCGGCTACTCGCAGAACGTGGTCATCCGCTGGGGCGAGCCCATCCTCCGCGGCGCCCCCGCCTTCGACTCCGAGAAGCAGACGGCGAAGGCCCAGGCCGGCCAGTTCGGTTACAACAACGACTTCCTCTCCCTGCTGCCGCTGCGCGGGGAGCACGACCGCCAGGTCCTCGTCGCGAACCACGAGTACACCGACGAGGTCCTGATGTTCCGCGGCTACGACGCCGCCAACCCGACCCGCGAGCAGGTCGAGATCGCCTGGGCCGCGCACGGCCTGTCGGTCGTCGTCGTCCAGGAGGAGCACCGCACCGGCAAGCTCGCCCCGGTCTCCCGCCACTACCTCAACCGCCGTCTCCACACGACGAGCGAGTTCGAGGTGACCGGCCCCGCCGCCGGCAGCGACCTGCTGAAGACCTCCGCCGACCCCGAGGGCCGTACCGTCCTCGGCACGCTCAACAACTGCGCCGGTGGCACCACCCCGTGGGGCACCACCCTCCACGGCGAGGAGAACTTCAACCAGTACTTCGCCAACGGCTCCAGCGCCACCGACAAGCGCTACGGCGTCGGCACCGGTGCCACCGAGCGCAAGTGGGAGCGGTTCGACAAGCGCTTCGACCTCAAGCAGGAGCCCAACGAGGTCCACCGCTTCGGCTGGGTCGTCGAGCTCGACCCGTACGACCCCGACTCCACGCCCCGCAAGCGCACCGCGCTCGGCCGCTTCAAGCACGAGGCCGCGCAGCCCCGTCTCACCGACGACGGCCGCCCGGTCGTCTACATGGGCGACGACGAGCGCTTCGACTACTTCTACAAGTTCGTCTCCTCGAAGCGGATGAAGAAGGGGAACTCGCGGGCCGCCCGCGAGCACAACCTCACCCTGCTCGACGAGGGCACCCTGTACGTCGCCAAGCTGACCGGCGACTCCCCGGCCGCCGAGATCGACGGCACCGGCAAGCACCCCACCGACGGCGAGTTCGACGGCTCCGGCGTGTGGATCCCGCTCGCCACCGGCGACGTCTCGCACGTCCCCGGCATGACCGCCGAAGAGGTGTACGTCTTCACCCGCCTCGCCGGTGACAAGGTCGGCGCCACCAAGATGGACCGCCCCGAGGACGTCGAGCCGTCCCCGCGCACCGGCCGCGTCTACGTCGCGCTCACCAACAACACCGACCGCGGCAAGGCCGGCAAGGCCCCCGCCGACGAGGCCAACCCGCGCAACCTCAACAAGCACGGGCAGATCCTCGAACTGGCCGAGAACTGGGACGACCCGTCCTCCGACGGTTTCGCCTGGCGTCTCTTCCTCGTCGCCGGTGACCCGAACGACCCGGCCACCTACTTCGCGGGCTACCCCAAGGAGAAGGTCTCCCAGATCTCCTGCCCGGACAACGTGGCCTTCGACCCGCACGGCAACCTGTGGATCTCCACCGACGGCGCCCAGCTCGGCTCGCACGACGGCCTGTTCGGCGTCGCCACGCAGGGCGAGCGCCGCGGTGAGCTCAAGCAGTTCCTGACCGTGCCGAAGGGCGCCGAGACCTGCGGCCCGATCATCCAGGACCGCCGCGTCCTGGTGGCCGTGCAGCACCCGGGCGAGATCGACGGCGCCTCCGTCGAGAAGCCCGCCTCGGTCTGGCCCGACGGACCCGGGAAGATCGTCCGCCCGTCGGTCGTCGCCGTCTGGCGCACGGACGGCCGCGACATCGGCGTCTGAGCCTCACGGGGCCCGGGGGTGGGGTGACTCGGTCACTCCACCCCCAGGCCCTCCCTGAACCGTACGAACTGCTCCTCCGGGTCCCCCGTGTACGCCCACGGCACCCACGCCGCCCGGGTGCCCAGCATCCCGAGCAGCTCCCGGGCGATCTCGACCTGGCCCGCGTAGCAGGCGGCGTGGACCAGGAAGTTGAGGTCGCCGACCTCTTCCGGTGCGACCGGTGCCCCCGGGTCCCGGCCGCCGATCCACCGCGCGTGCGTGCGGCGCAGTTCCGTCACGGCCAGTTCGTGCTTCCAGTGCTGGTCGAAGCCGCGCACCGGGCCCCGCCCGAGCGCCCCGTCCGCGATGTACCGGTACTCCTCGACCCGGGCCACCTGCACGAGGACGGGCAGCGGGGAGCCGGGCGGGGCCACGCCCGCCGCGTCGCGGGCGAAGTCGTACATGCTGCCGTGCGTGCCGTGCCACCGCGCCGACCAGTAGCGCAGCACCTGGATGTGACCCTCCGTGTTGTACGGGTCCCGGCGCCGCAACTCGTCGAACCAGTGACGCAGTTCCCGGCGCGGCACCCCGCCCTCGTACAGTCGGGCCACCGAGAGCAGCGACACCCACGGCATCGGGTCGGCGGGGGCCGCCTCGGCCGCGCCCCGGCAGGCGTCGACGGCGGCGTCGATCCGGCCCCTTTCGACGGCGGCGCCCCGGCCGGCGGCGATGGCCGCGTCGAAGACCCGTACGACCTCGGTCGCCGCCCGCAGCACGGCCGCGTCCGGGTTGCCCGGCTCGGCGGCCCGCCAGGTCTCCACGGTGGAGCTGCCGGCGGCGGCGTGCGAGAGGAGCCGCAGCCGGTGGGTGCGGCGGGCCCAGTGGTCGCCGGTGGCGGCGAGCAGGTCCCGTACGCCCTGCCAGCGGCCGATGACGATGTCGTGGCGCGCCTCGGTCAGCGCGCGGTCCCCGAAGTCCGGGTCGAAGTCGGGCGCGAAGCGCTCCGGACGTGCCGAGCGCGCGGAGCGGCGGCGTACGGCCATCGGGGGCCTCCTTCGGGTTCGGCTGCCGTCAGAAGTCGTGGGCGTGAGGGGTGTCGCGGTGGTGCTGGTGCTGCCGGTGGTCAGAAGTCCGTGGCGTAACTCTTGTCCCGGGGGCCCGTACGCGCGTGCGTGGCCGGGCCCGAGCCCTCCGAGGCGGCCATCGCGCGGGCGGCGTCCAGGCGGGCCGGGCGGTAGTAGTCGCTGCCCTTGCGCCAGTACACGAGCAGCGGGACGACGCCGAGGAGCAGGCCGCCGAGGCCGATCGTGAGGGCGGTGGTGGAGAGTTCGCCGAGCGATTCGACGAAGGTCCAGAGCATGAACGCGGAGCCGAGCAGCGGCCAGAGGCCGCCGAGCAGCATGTTCCGTACGGAGCGGAAGAGGACCGACTTGTACGCGACGACGGCGGCGATGCCCGCGAGGCCGTAGTAGAACGCGATCTGGAGTCCGATCGCGGAGACGGCGTCCCGGAGGATCTGCTGCACGGAGCCGGCGGCCGCGGCGGCGGCGAACATCACCAGGGCGGCGCCGCCGACGGCGGCGATCGCGACCCACGGGGTGTTCCACCGGCGGTGCACGGCGCCGAGCGCGGCCGGCAGGGTCCGGTCGCGGCCCATCGCGAAGAGCGAGCGGGTGACCTGGAGGAGGGTGGTCTCCAGGGTGGCGACGGTGGACAGGAGGACGGCCACGACGAGGAGTTTGCCCCCGATGCCGGGCCAGATCTCCTGGCCGACGACGGCGAGGACGTTGGGTCCGGCGGTACGGATCTCGTCGGCGCTCAGCAGCACGTTCACGGCGACTGTGACGGCCACGAAGAGGAGGAAGACGAAGCCGACGCCGACGAGCGCGGCGAGCCCCGCGGTGCGACGGCTGTTCCTGGTCTCCTCGCTGAGGTTGCTGGTGACGTCCCAGCCCCAGTAGTAGAACGCGGCGATCAGCGCGCCGGCGGCGAAGCCCTGCGGCCCGTCGAACTGGCTGAAGGAGAACCAGGACCAGTCGAAGGCGGTGGCCCGCCCCCGGTGCGCGATGGCGGCGAGGATGAAACCGAAGAGGATCAGCATCTCGACGCCGGACATGATCAGTTGCGCCCGTACGGTCAGCCGGGCGCCGCCCAGGACGACGAGCAGCATGATCAGGAACCAGCCGGCGCCGACGGCCGCCGCGAGCGGGGTGCTGTCGGCGAGGTCCTGGTCGATGAGGGCGAGCGTGAGGGAGCCGGCGGGCAGCGATCCCGCCACCATGAAGACGGTGGCGGCGAAGACGAGGGCCCAGCCGGAGAGGAAGCCGAGGAAGGGGTGGAGGGTGCGGCCCACCCAGGAGTAGCCGGCACCGGCGTTGACGTCGATCCGCCCGAGGCGGGCGTACGCGAGGACGATGCCGAACATCGGTATCGCGCAGTAGAGCAGGGCGGCGGGTCCCGCGTAGCCGACGGCGCCGAAGAGCACGGCGGTCGTCGCGGCCATCGAGTAGGCGGGAGCGCTGCCGGCGACGGCCATCACGATCGTGTCGAAGGTGCCGAGGACATTGGGCTGGAGCCCTCTGTTCGTGGTGCGCATGGCGGGGTCCTCGGGGCGCGGGGGGTGAGGCAGGGCGAAGTGGCCCGTCCGCCGGGCCGATTGCCGACGGCGGCGGGCGCGGATCACGGTGAGATCGAGCGCATCGTAGTCGCCCGGGTGGCTTCCGGTAACGGCGGTGGGGAGGGTTCCGTTCCGTGACCGCCGGTAAGTCCTCCCGTACGCCCCTGCGGGGAGGTTTACCGCAGGTCGGGACCGGCGATGGCGCGGGCCGCGCTGACCTCCTGGCGGAGGGGCGCGAGGACTCCGTTCTCGTCGCCGGGAAGCTCGGAGCGGACCTCGACCAGGGTGTCCGACGCACGGATTCCCTGAGCGAGTTCGCGCAGCTCCCGCTCGACGGCGGTGACCTCGGCGGGGTCGGGATCCGGGGCGCCGTGGTCGACCCGGATCCGGGCGGCGGTGGTGGCGTCCACGATCCGCTCGACGGCGACGACGAGCGGCCACCAGGCGGCGGCGCGGGTACCGGTGGGCGGCGGCTCGGTGAGCGCGCGCTGGAACTCGGAGCGGACGGTGGAGAGATCGCGGTAGAGCTTCCGCCGTGCGCGCAGTCGCCCGCCCTGGTCCTCGCTTCCTCCGAACGCGCAGGTCACATAGGCGGCGGTGTCGGAGACGGCGTCCGCGAGCCGGTCGCCGACCCGGGCGTGCCAGGACTCGGGCCAGAGCAGATAGCCGGCGACCAGCGCGATGCCGCAGCCGATCAGGGAGTCGTACAGGCGGGGCATGACGAGGTCGAAGCCCTGCTGGTTGAGAGTGTCGGAGAGCAGCAGGATCACGGGGGTGATGGCCGCGGTCTGGAAGGCGTACCCCTTCGCGGAGAAGGCCGGGATGAGGGCGGCGAGCACGCACATCACGGGCACGTCCCACCAGCCGCGCGGCACCTCGGCGAGGACGAGCGCGGCGAGGAGGAGTCCGGCGGCGGTGCCGAAGGCGCGGAGCACGGCGCGGGAGAAGACCGAGCCGAAGTCGGGCTTCATGACGAACGTGACGGTGAGGGCGACCCAGTACGAGCGGGGGACGGCGATCAGCGAGACGAGCGCCTGCGCGAGCCCGATGCAGAGGGCGAGCCGGAGCCCGTACCGCCAGGACGCCTCGGAGAACAGGACTGCGCGGGTGGCGCGGCGGGCCCGCACCCGGAGCGCGGCGGGGCGGCCGAGCCGGTCGTCGACGTTGTACGGGTCGGGCTCGGCCTTGTGGACGACGGCGGCGGCGTGCCGCAGGGCATGGTCGACGGCCTTCTCGGCAGGCCGTTCGGGGGTCGGCAGATCGAGTACGGGTGCCCCGGTGCGGCCCTCGTCGACGGCGTCGGCCAGCTCGCGCACGGCCGCGGGGATCGTCGGGGACAGCGGCCCGTAGAGCTGGGCGCGGAGATGGGCGGCGGGGGCGGCCTCGACGAGCGGGATGACGACGTTCAGCTGGGCGAGCAGCCGGACGAGGGAGGGCGCGCGGCCGTGCTGCCGGGCGCGGCGGGCGAGGACCAGGTCGTAGGACTGGTTGAGGGATGCGGTGACGGCCTGCCGCTTCTCGTCGTACGCGTCGCTGCCGGTGGCCTCGTACAGCTCGGCGACGGAACGGTAGGTCGCGGCGACGGCGGACCGCTCGGGCGCGGCGCCGCGGAGCGGCCAGCCGAGGAGGGAGAGGAGGAGGACGAAGAGCCCGCCGAGGGTGAGCAGGAGCGGCGCCGTCCACCAGGGGTCGGGCATGGGGAGCCCGGCCCCCACCACGGAGTTGAGGAGCAGAAGCAGTCCGGAGACGGAGGCGACGGCCCCGATGGAGGAGATCATCCCGGAGACGAGCGCGACGAAGGTGAGCACGGCGACGGCGACCCAGCCGTGCCCGAAGACGACGGTCCCGAGAGTGACTCCGACGGCCCCGAAGAACTGCGGCACGGCGATGTTGAAGATCCGCATCCGATAGGCGTCGGCGGTGTCGCCGATGACCCCGGAGAGCGCCCCCATGGACACGAGCGCCCCATAGGCGGGCCGCCCGACGGCCAGCCCGACGGCGAGCGGAACGGACAGCGCGACGGCGGAACGTCCGACGGCGGCCCAGGGAATCGGCGCGGGCGCGGGCCTGAACCCGGCGGTCAGCCAGGCGGGCGGGGAGAGCCGTACGGGACCTGCGGGACGTGCCATGGGGCCAACGTACTGGCCGGGGCCGCGCGGTGGCTCCGGTCGGGCCCGCGGCCCCCCGCCCCTGCCCACAACGGAAGCCGGCTCGGCGGCGCGGTGTCGGGGGTGCCGCGGCTCAGTTGCGGTAGGACTCGACCTCGGTGGCCGGGCGGAGGGTGGCCGTGTCCGGGTCCTCGCCGTATTCCGCCTTGGCCCGGCGCTGGCGCAGCAGGTCCCAGCACTGGTCCAGGCGGACCTCCAGGTCCGCGAGGCGGGTGCGTTCCTCGGGGAGGAGGCCGCCGGTGCGCTGGCGCAGGGCGCGTTCCTCCTCTACGAGGGCTCCGATGTCGTCCAGGATCTCCTCGTTCTCCATGTCCTCCAGGGTCGCCGATCAGCGCGGCCCGCGCAGGTCGAGATCGGCGAGGACCGCGCGGTGGTCGGAGCCCGCCAGGTCGAGGAAGCGGACGTCGCGGACGCTGAAGCCGTTGACCAGGACGTGGTCGATCTGGACGTACGGGGGGAGGGGGCCCTCCATGGGCCAGGTGGGGGTGCGGCTCGCGTTCGCGCGCCGGGACGCGTCCTGGAGCCCGCCCGCGGCGAGGATCGCGCGGAAGGCCGCGTGGTCCTGGGAGGCGTTGAAGTCGCCGGCGATCAGCGTCGGGCCCTGGGCCTGCCGGGCGGCGAAGTCCTTGATCCGGGCCAGTTCCCGCTTCCACAGATGCACCTGGCCGGGCAGCGGCGGCAGCGGGTGCGCCAGCTGGAGCCGTACCGGTACGCCCGCGATGTCGGCCGTGGCGCCCGGCATGCCCATGGCCGCCGGGATCATGCGCCAGTCGCGGAGGGGGTAGGCGCTGAGCAGGATGGAGCCGACCGAGCCTTCGCCGTCGACGGTGGCGTAGTGCGGGAGTTCCGTGGCGAAGGTCTTCGTGAGGGTGTCCCGGCAGGCCCGGTCGCATTCCGACACGAAGACGAGCTGGGGCCGCTCCCGTCGGATCACGCCGGTCAGCGCCCGCGTCCCCTGGCCGAATTCGACGTTCGCGGCGATGGCCTTGACCCGTGCGAGCGGCAGTCCGTACGAGATGACGGTCTGCGGCATGTACGGCACGGAGCTCCAGGCGGTGGCGGTGAGGACGAGGACCGCCGCGAAGGTCAGCGCGCGGCGCCGGGCCGCGGCGGCGAGGAGCAGGGCGAGGCCGGCGGGGACCGTCAGCCAGGGGAGGAACGAGAGCAGTTGGGGGATCGGGGTCACCGCGTCGGTGTCCAGGACGCGGCAGGCCGTGACCAGGGCCGGCACCACCAGGAGCAGCCCGGCGGCCCAGGCCGTGACGCGGTGCCTGGGCCGGAGGGGCTGATCGCGGGGTGGTGGGGGCGGGCTGCTGCTGTTCACGGGTTCTGCAGTCTCCGCACTCTCCGTACTCTCCGCGGGTTCTGCGGGTTCTGCGTTCTCTGCGGTCAGGACTCGGTCCACTCCGTCAGTGTCGCAGGGCCTGCTCGATCTCTGCCGTCGGTTCGCCCGAGAGCGTCCGATTGCTGCGTGCCGTACCGGTCTTGGACGCTCCGGGCTTGACGCCGTCGATGTTCAGGACGACCGAGTCGAGGAAGTTTCCGTCCGCGTCCCGGAAGGTGACCATGATCGTGTAGTCGGCGTCCTCGTCCTTCGGGTTGGTCGCCGTGATCTCCGCGACCGTGCGGTCCCCGTCGGTGCTCGTCGGCCCGGCGGTCACGTCGCCGGTGGCCTTGACCCCGTCCTTGACCTCGTTCATCTTGTCCTGGGCCGCCGAGGCGGCGGCCGCGGTCGCCGAGGACACGATGTCGCCGGCCGTCTCCTTGGCGGCGTCGCACCCGGTGAGGGTGAGGGTCGCCGTGGCGGCGACCCCGAGAGCGAGAGCGGGGATGCGCGGGATTCGCCTCATGCGCCCGCCTCCTCAGAACTTCTCGCCCGAGCCGTACGACTCGTCCGTCGCGAGCGCCCAGATCACGAAGACCGAGATGGCCATCGCGAACAGCGCCCAGGCCGGCTGGTACGGCAGGAAGAGGAACTGGAGCAGGATGTTCAGGGACGCGAGCGCGATGCCCGCGACCCGGCCCCACTCCGCGCCCTTGAGGATGCCGAAGCCGGCGATCGCGAGCACGATGCCGAGGATCAGATGGATCCAGCCCCAGGTGGTGAGGTTGAACTTGAAGACGTAGTCGCCGACGCGGGTGTAGACGTCGTCCTCGGCGATTCCGGCGATGCCCTGGAAGACGTCCATGAAGCCGGTGACCAGCATGAGGACGCCCGCGAAGAGCGTGCCGCCGCTCGCCCAGGCGGCGGAGGAGGAGTTCTGCCTGCGGGGTGGTGCCGTGTTCTGGCTCATGGCCCCATCGTCGGAGCGTTCGTACGGTTCCGAATCTTCAGTTGGGCCGTACGAGTGAGCGGAGGTAGTTCTCCAGTACGGCGTCGAAGTCGTCCGGGCGCTCCAGGTTCGGCAGGTGCGCGGCTTCCTCGATCACGGCGAGCGTGGAGTGGGGGAGGAGTGCGTGCATGTCCTCCGCGTCGGCGACCGGGGTGTACGAGTCGTCCCGGCCGACCACGACGAGCGCGGGGAACGGGACCTTCGTCAGCGTCTCCCGGTAGTCCGGGCGCTCGGCCCGGCCGCGCAGCGCCGCCGCCGCGCCCGCGGGGTCGGTCGCGCACATCATGCGGTGCACGTGCGGGGCGGCGTGCGTGTTGTACGGGGCCACCATCCGGTCCAGTACCTCGTCGGCGTACTCCCGCGCGGCCTGGGCGCCCCCGGCGAGCAGCCGGTCGGCCATGGCGTTCCTGGCGGCCTTGCCCTCGTCGGTCTCGGCGGCGGGGAAGGTGTCGGCGAGGACGAGGCCGCGGATCCGCTCGGGGTGGCGGCGGTAGAGCTCCATGGCGATCTGGCCGCCCATGGAGAGGCCGGCGAGGACGCAGTCGTCGATCCGGAGGGCGTCGAGGAGGTCGATCAGGTCCTCGGCGAAGTCGCCCAGGCCGGTCTTGTCCTGCCGTGCGCCGAGGGGGGTCCTTCCGTAGCCGCGCAGGTCCGGGGCGATCACCCGGTGGGTGGCGGAGAAGCGGTCGATCTGGGGCTGCCACATGGTGTGGTCGAAGGGGTGGCCGTGAACGAGGAGGAGGGCGGGGCCCTCGCCCTTGTCCTCGTAGTGGATCTCGGTGGCGAGGGTGCGGATGTCGGGCATGTCCGCAGGCTAGGCAGGCCCAAGTGCTCGGTGCAATAAGATCTTTGCTCTCGGTGCAATGGGGGAGGGGCTGGGCGTGGAGGAGTACCGGAGGATCGCCGACCGGGTCGAGGCGGCCGTACGGGACGGGCGGCTGCGGCCCGGCGACCGGCTGCCGCCGCAGCGGGTCTTCGCCCGCCGCCATGCCATCGCGAACTCGACGGCCATCCGCGTGTACGGGGAGCTCGCCCGCCGGGGCGTCGTCGTCGGGGAGGTCGGGCGCGGCACCTTCGTCCGGGCCGCGCCCCCGCTCCCGGGGCCCGCGCTCGCCGAGGCGACCGGCCTCGCCCCCGTCGACCTCCAGCTCAACTACCCCGTCGCCGAAGGGCAGTCGGAGCT
The DNA here is from genome assembly GCF_036192275.1 of Streptomyces sp. NBC_00250. Classification (NCBI taxonomy): domain Bacteria; kingdom Bacillati; phylum Actinomycetota; class Actinomycetes; order Kitasatosporales; family Streptomycetaceae; genus Streptomyces; species Streptomyces sp. NBC_00250. The sequence goes on from NZ_CP108088.1 coordinate 4,851,775, forward strand.
GATGGCCCGCGCGCTCGCCGCCCTCGCCCGGCCCGACGTCCTGGCCGAGGCGGTGTCCCGGCCGGCCGCCGCGACCGGCACCCCGGAGGCCCGCGACGCGGCGGTGAGCGTGCTCGCCCGGCCCGGCTGGGCGCCCGACCCCGCGAGCGTGCTCTTCGCCGGGAACGGCCGGCAGGCCATCGCCGCCGCGCTCTCCGCGCTCGTTCCGCCCGGCGGTCGGCTGGGCGTCGAGGCCCTCACGTATCCCCTGGTCAAAGCGGTGGCCGAGCGGCTCGGCATCCGGCTCGTGCCGCTCGCCCTGGACGCCGAGGGGGTACGGCCCGAGGCGCTCGCGGCGGCCCACCGGGCGGCACCGCTGTCCGCCGTCTACCTCCAGCCGACCCTGCACAACCCGCTCTCCTCGACCGCGGGAGAGGGGCGCCGGGCCGAACTGGCCGAGCTGCTCCGGACCTTGGACCTGACGGCCGTCGAGGACACCACCTGGGCCTTCCTCGTCCCGGACCCGCCCGTCCCGCTCGCCGCCCACGCCCCCGAGCGGGTCGTCCTCGTCGACAGCCTCTCCAAGCGGCTGGCCCCCGGCCTGACCGTCGGCTACCTCGTGGTCCCCGGACGGCTCCGCGCGGCCGTGGCGGAGGCCCTGCGCTCCGGCGCCTGGACGGCGGGCGGCCTCGCGCTCGCGGCCGCCGTCCGCTGGACCGGGGACGGCACGGTCGCCGAGGCGGTCACGGCCAAGCGGGCGGACACGGAGGCCCGGCACGCCCTGGTCCGGCGGCGGCTCGCCGGGCAGGTCGTCCGGACCTCCCCGCACGCCTACTACTGCTGGTGGGAGCTGCCCGCGCCCTGGCGGGCGGAGACGTTCACGGCGGCCGCCGCCGCACGTGCGGGCGTGGCGGTCACCCCGGGCAGCGCCTTCGCGGTGGGCACGGGAACGGCCCCGGACGCGATCCGGGTCGGGCTCGCGTCGCCGCCGCGCGCGGTGCTCGACGAGGCCCTGGGGCGACTCGTGGCGCTGGCGGAGGCGGGGGCCTGAGCGCGCCCGTCCCCTGAACGGGCCTTCCTCCTGAACGGGCCTTCCTCCTGAACGGCCCTCTCCCCAGGGCCTGTTCGGGGACGTTCCTTGCGGTCTCTATTCTGGATATGTAAAGTCCAGGTTATGAAGATGGGCGACGGCGTGGAATGGGCACTGCACAGCTGCCTGAACCTGGCCTGGATCGGGTCCGGGAGGGCGGTCACCGCCGCGCGCCTCGCGGCCTATCACGAGCTGCCCCCGGCCTACCTCAACAAGCAGCTCCAGGCGCTCGCCCGCGCCGGGATCGTCACCTCGGTCTCGGGCCCCAAGGGCGGCTTCCGGCTGGCCCGCGGCCTCGACCGGATCACGTTGATGGACGTCGTCGCCGCCGTCGAAGGCCCTGACGAGGCCTTCCGCTGCACCGAGATCCGGCAGCAGGGACCCGGTGCGGGGGCGCCGGGGGCGTACGCCGCGGAGTGCGCCATCGCCGGGGCCATGGGGCGGGCCGACCTGGCCTGGCGCCGGGAGCTCATGGCCCAGACCCTGGACGACGTCCGGGAGCGGGCCGAACTCCAGGCACCGGCCGCGCCGGAGCGAATCCGCCACTGGTTCGCCAACGTCTGACGTCCACCGACGTTCTGCGTTCTGCGTGCGACGTGCGACGTGCGCCGACGTCCGAAAACGGCCGCCCTCCCGGCTTCGGGTGGGCTTCTGCCTCGTCGACCCCGGGCCGCCCGTTCCACGGGCCGTACGCTCGCGCGCCGCACTCACCCTGGCCGCCTGCCCGGTGGCCGCGCTCTCCGGAAGGAACGATCACTCATGACCGCTCAGACCTCCGCCGCTCAGACCTCCGCCGCTCAGACCGTCGGCGCCTCCGCAGCCGCCGCCGACCAGCGGGTCATCACCAACCCCGGCACCCTCCACGACCCCACCCCCTTCGGCTACAGCCACGCCGTCTCCGCGCCCGGCGAGCTCGTCTTCATCGGCGGCCAGTACGCCTCCGACGCCACCGGCGCCCCCGTCCCCGGCGACTTCGCCGCCCAGGTCGAGCTCTCCCTCACCAACCTCCGGCTCGCCCTCGAAGGCGTCGGCCTCGGCCTGGAGCACGTCGTCCGCCTCGGCACGTACGTCGTCGAGCACGACATGGCCAAGCTGGAGGCCCTCGGCAAGGGCCTGCACGCCCACTTCGGCGAGCGGCTGCCGGCCCAGACCCTCAGCGGGGTCGCCGCGCTCGCCCTGCCGGGGATGCTCTTCGAGATCGACGCGGTGGCCGTGCGGCCCGCCGCCTGACCCGCTGCCCGACGCGCGTACCGCCCGCCGCCCGGCCCGCCGCCTGATCCACTTGCGGGGCGCCGGGCGCGGGTGTGCCCTGGAGGGTGCGGGAAGCAGCAGGGGGGCGAGAGACGAAGGAGCTCCTGCCATGGCCGCACACGCAGCGATACCCGTCCGGAAGCCGTTCAGCACGCACGGCCTGGCCACCCCGACCATCATCGGTGTCCTGTACGGCCTCTACGCGGCGACCGTCGCACGCCAGGGCGGACCCACGACCCTGGGTCAGCTGTGGCTCGGGCTGATCTCGGCCGTGGTGCTCGCCGGAGGGATCTACGTCCTCCGGCGCTTCGGCCGCGCCCTGCCCCGCGAACTGCGGGCCGCCGCCTGGGGTTCCCTGTCGGGCATCGCGGTCGGGTTCCTCTACAGCCTGTCCGGCGCCAGCATCTTCTCGTCCAGCGGGCTCGGACTCATCGTCGCCGGGGTCAACGCCGCTGCCGCCTACTACCTCTTCTACACCCACGAGGACGCCGAGGGACGGCCCGCGCCGTACTGAGCGGCCCCGCGCCTCCCGTCGTCGCGACGGCGCCGGCGGTAGGCCACCGCCACCGCGGTGAGCAGTACCGGCCAGGCCAGGAGCGGCGCGTAGCAGGCGACGAGCAGGGCCTCCTGTGCCGGAGTGCCCTGGATGCCCGGCCCCAGGTCCGCGTACGAGGCGTACACGCCCCACCCGACGATCGCGCACAGTCCCGCCGCTCCGGCCAGGGCCGCGCCGGTCGCCGCCGCCGGGTTCACCCGGCGCCCGCCGAGGAACGGCATCCAGCGGGGGAAGACCTCGCCCCAGGAGCGGACGAGCCCCAGGGTCAGGAAGGCGAGGAGCTCCGACACGACGCTGAGGGAGACGACGTACACCGACTCCCCCGGGCTCATGGCGCCGAGGTCGGCGTCCTGCGTGACCGGGAGACCGGCGACGAGCGCGAGGCGCCACAGACCGGACGGGAGGGTGACGAGGGGAACGGCGTGAGCGGCGAGGACGGCCCAACGGGGCACGTCGGGAAGGGCTTTGGTTCTCATCATGCGTCCAGCGTTCCGCCGGGGCCGGGGTCCTGACGTCGCCCCGGAGAGCGGTCCGCCTCCACCGCGAGGCGGAGACGGGATCCTCCGCCCTGGCGAGACGGCGCCGGGCGACGGAGACTGGTGGGAGCGCCCTTTTCCGCGCGCTCTTCCGCGCCCTCTCCTGGAGGATCCACGGTATGACCGACCTCGCCATCGAGACCGAGGGCCTGGTCAAGGTCTTCGGTACGAACCGCGCCGTCGACGGGATCGATCTGCGAGTCCCCGCCGGGACCGTCTACGGGGTCCTCGGCCCCAACGGCGCCGGCAAGACCACCGCCGTCAAGATGCTCGCCACCCTGCTCCGCCCCGACGGCGGCCGGGCCCGCGTCTTCGGCAAGGACGTCGTCAAGGACGCCGACACCGTGCGCGGCCGGGTGAGTCTCACCGGCCAGTACGCCTCCGTCGACGAGGACCTGACCGGCACCGAGAACCTCGTCCTGCTCGGCCGGCTGCTCGGCCACTCCCGGCCCGCCGCCCGCGAGCGCTCCGGGCAGCTGCTCGCCGCGTTCGGGCTCGCGGAGGCCGCCGACAAGCAGATCAAGAACTACTCGGGCGGCATGCGGCGCCGTATCGACATCGCCGCGTCCATCCTCAACACCCCCGACCTGCTGTTCCTCGACGAGCCGACCACCGGCCTCGACCCGCGCAGCCGCAACCAGGTCTGGGACATCGTCCGCGCGGTGGTCGCCCAGGGCACCACCGTCCTGCTGACCACCCAGTACCTGGACGAGGCGGACCAGCTGGCCTCCCGCATCGCCGTCATCGACCACGGAAGGGTGATCGCGGAGGGCACGAAGGGCGAGCTGAAGGCCTCCGTCGGCTCCGGTTCGGTGCACGTACGGCTCCGGGACCCCGAGCAGCGCCCGGAGGCGGAGCGGGTCCTCCAGGCCGCTCTGAAGGCGTCCGTGCAGCTCGAACCCGACCCCGTGGCGCTCACCGCCACCGTCAACGGCCACGGGACGGACCTGGGCGCCGCCGAGCAGGCCGCGCGGGCCCTCGCGGAGCTGTCGAGGGCCGGGATCCTGGTCGACAACTTCGCGCTCGGGCAGCCCAGCCTCGACGAGGTGTTCCTGGCGCTGACCGACCGGCCCGCGGACACGACCGGCAGGGACGGCAGCGACGGCGACGGCAGCGACGGCGACGGCAGCGACGGCATCGACACCCACCGGAAGGGACCGACGGCATGAGCACCGTCACCACCGGCAAGGACACGCAGACGACCGAGGCGCTCGACTTCGTCGCCCCCAAGGCGGACGAACTCGCGGAGCTGCTCGTGGGGCAGTCCCGCCCGCCGCGCCCCAGTGCGGTCTCCGCCTCGATGACCTTCGGCTGGCGGGCCATGTTGAAGATCAAGCACGTGCCGGAGCAGCTGTTCGACGTGACGGCGTTCCCGATCATGATGGTGCTGATGTACACGTACCTCTTCGGAGGTGCCCTGGCCGGTTCGGTCTCCTCGTACATCCAGTTCCTGCTGCCCGGCATCCTCGTGATGAGCGTCGTGATGATCACGATGTACACGGGGGTCTCGGTCAACACCGACATCGAGAAGGGCGTCTTCGACCGCTTCCGCACGCTGCCGATCTGGCGGCCGGCGCCGATGGTCGGGTATCTCCTCGGCGACGTGGTGCGCTATCTGATCGCCTCGGCGGTGATGCTGACCGTCGGCATGATCATCGGCTACCGGCCGGACGGCGGGATCGTGGGCGTGCTGCTCGGGGTCGCGCTGCTGCTGGTGTTCTCGTTCGCGTTCTCGTGGATCTGGACCATGTTCGGTCTGCTGCTGCGCAGCGAGAAGTCCGTCATGGGCGTGTCGATGATGGTGATCTTCCCGCTGACGTTCCTGTCCAACGTGTTCGTCGACCCGAAGACGATGCCGGGCTGGCTGCAGGCCTTCGTGAACAACAGCCCGGTGACGCACCTGGCCTCGGCGGTGCGGGAGTTGATGGCCGGGAACTGGCCGGCGGCGGACATCGCGTGGTCGCTGGGGTGGTCCGTGCTGTTCGTGGTGGTCTTCGGCACGGTCACCATGCGGCTCTACAACCGCAAGTAGCCACCGCTGTCACCGACCTCGTGGGGTGGTCTGCTGGACGGCCCAGCGGTTGCCGTCCGGGTCGGCGAAGTAGACGAAGGAACCCCAGGGCTGGTCGTCGATCTCGGTGACCTCGATCCCGCGGGTGCTGAGTTCGCGGTGGGCCTCCTCGATGTCGGTGACGACGACCTGCATGTTGTCCAGGGAGCCCGGGGCCATCTCCGTGATCCCCTTGCCGAAGGCGATCGAGCAGGCCGAACCGGGCGGGGTCATCTGGACGAAGCGGATGTCGTCACTGACCGGGATGTCGTGGTCGGCGTGGAAGCCCACGCGCTCGTAGAAGGCCTTGGCCCGGTCGATGTCGGTGACGGGCACGCCGATCAGTTCGAGTCTGATGTCCATGGGGGCATCATGCGCCGGGCGGCAGCCGGGCGCACGGCGTGCGCCGCCTCACGGTTGACCTTCCCCCGCGGGGAAGGCCCAGCATCGTCGTGCCGGGCGGAAAGCCCGGCGCAGGGAGGAGAATCGAGCCGTGCGCGACGAAGAGCCCATGTCCACGTCCCTGCCCGAGGGCACGCCCGTGCCCGGGCCGATGCTGACCATCGGGGACTTCGCCCGCGCCTCCCGGCTCTCCGCCAAGGTGCTGCGTCGCTACGACGAGCTCGGCCTGCTGCCGCCCGCCCGTGTCGACCCGTTCACCGGCTACCGCTACTACGCCGTGGAACAGCTCGAACGGGCCCGGCTGATCTCCTGGCTGCGGCGGATCGACATGCCGCTCGCCGAGGTGGGACGGGTCTGCGGGCTGTACGCGTCGGACGCGGCGGCCGCGGCCCGGGCGATCCGCGGCTACTGGGCGCGGGTCGAGTCGGAGACCGAGGCGCGGCGAGACCTGGCGGCCTCCCTGGTGGACCGGCTGAGGGGACACACCGAGATGACCGACGAGATGACCGGCGAGATGAACGTAGAGGCGACGACCGCGGCGACGGCGGGGGCGACGGCGGGGAGGACCGACGCTCCCGCCTTCGTCCTGCGGACCGCCGTGTGCCTGGACCGCGGCCTGGTCCGCGCCGCCCAGCAGGACGCGGCCCACGCGGGCCCGCACCTGCTGGCCGTCGCCGACGGGTACGGCCCCGAGGGTGAGCGGGCCGCGCTGGCCGCGGTCGGCGCGCTGGAAGCCGTACCGCCGCCGTCGCCTTCGGCGCGCGCCGGGGACGTGCTCAACGCCCTGGAGGACGCTGTCCGCACGGCCGACGGCGCGGTCTCCGGCCTGGCCGACTCGGGCACGACGCTGACCGCGGCCGTGTGGACGGGCGGCCGTCTGGCCCTCGCGCACGTGGGCGACTCGCGGGCGTACCTGCTGCGGGACGGCACGTTCGTACGCCTCACCCGCGACCACACCGTCGTCCAGGCCCTCGTCGACGCGGGCGAACTGGACCCGGCCGAGGCGGCGGACCGCCCCGACCGGGCGCTGCTCCTGAAGGCCCTGGACGGCGGGGACGTGCCGCCCGAGCCGGAGCTGGGAGTGCACGAGACGCGGCCCGGCGACCGCTATCTGCTGTGCACGGACGGGCTTTCGGCGATCGCGTCGGCCGAGGACATCCGCCGCGCGCTCGCCGCGGGCGTCGGCCCGGACGACGCGGCCGGGGCGCTGGTCGCGCTGGCGCGGGACCTGGGCGGCCCGGACAACGTGGCGTGCGTGGTGGCGGACGTGGTGCCCGCCTGAGGACGCCCCGTCAGTCGTCCGTGCCCCGTACGACCACCACCGGGCACGGCGCGTGCTGGGTCACCCTGCTGGAGACGGAGCCCAGGACCGCCGCCTTGAAGCCGCTGTAGCCGCGGTCGCCGACGACCAGCAGGGACGCGCCCTCGGCCTGGTCGATCAGGGCCTGGGCCGGGCTGCCGCTGACGACCGTACGGGTCACGCCGGCGGCGACGGCCGGGTCGAGCGCCTTGGACAGGGACTCGTCCAGGGACTGCTCGGCGAGCATCTCGGGGTTGAAGTCCGGCGGTACCCCGGGCGCCGCCGCCCAGGACGCCGGGTACTCCCATCCGATGACCGCCTGGAGGGAGTCCCCGGTGAGGGCGGCCTGCCCGGCCGCCCACTGCAGCGCTTTCAGGGACGGTTCCGAGCCGTCCACGCCCACCACGATCCTGCCGGCCATCGCCGACCTCCGTTCGTTGTCGGGAACCCTCCCCCACAACGTAACAAAAGGATCAATCCAGGCGCAGATCGGCCAACTGCTTCTCGAACGGGACGACCTCGTCGTCGTCGAGCCGCCGGGACGGCCGGGCCGCGACCGTGTCGGCGAACTCGTTGCCCGCCCGGGTGATCCGGGAGGGCAGCCCCTCCCCCCATCCCGTCGGGGAGGCCTCGTCACCGCCGGAACCCCAGTCCTCCGACGCCGCGTAGACGGCGGTCGGGACGACGAGGGCCCGCAGGTAGGCGAAGAGCGGCCGCAGTGCGTGGTCCAGGACGAGCGAGTGCCGGGCGGTGCCGCCGGTCGCCCCGATGAGGACCGGGGTGCCGGTCAGCGCGGCCGGGTCGATCAGGTCGAAGAACGACTTGAACAGACCGCTGTACGAGGCGGTGAAGACCGGGGTCACCGCGATGACCCCGTCCGCGCCGGTCACCGCGTCGATCGCCTCCTGGAGCTGCCCGGAGGGGAAGCCGGTCACGAAGTTCTTCGCGATGTCGACGGCCAGGTCGCGCAGTTCGACGACCTGGACGTCGACGGCGTACTCCTGCTCGGCCAGCCGGTACCGGGCGGCCTGCACGAGCCGGTCGGTGAGCAGCCGGGTGGAGGAGGGGGAGCTGAGGCCGGCGGAGACCGCGACCAGCTTCAGGGTCTGCATGGCTTACGACTCCTTCGTGTGCGCGGCGATGACGGCGGGGTGGAGCGGCGCGGCGGCGGGGACGCCGGCCGGGCGCAGGTTCTCGAACTCCTTGCGCAGCACCGGGACGACCTCCTCGCCGAGGATGTCGAGCTGCTCCAGGACCGTCTTGAGGGGCAGTCCCGCGTGGTCGACCAGGAACAGCTGGCGCTGGTAGTCGCCCACGTAGTCGCGGAAGGAGAGGGTGCGCTCGATGACCTCCTGCGGTGAGCCGACGGTCAGCGGGGTCTCGCGGGAGAACTCCTCCAGGGAGGGGCCGTGGCCGTAGACCGGCGCGTTGTCGAAGTACGGGCGGAAGTCCCGTACCGCGTCCTGCGAGTTCTTCCGCATGAAGACCTGGCCGCCGAGGCCGACGATCGCCTGCTCGGGGGTGCCGTGGCCGTAGTGGGCGTACCGCTGGCGGTAGAGGCGGACCATCTTCTCGGTGTGCTGCTTGGGCCAGAAGATGTGGTTCGCGAAGAAGCCGTCACCGTAGTAGGCCGCCTGCTCGGCTATCTCCGCGGAGCGGATGGAGCCGTGCCAGACGAACGGCGGGACGCCGTCGAGCGGGCGCGGGGTGGAGGTGAAGCCCTGGAGGGCGCTGCGGAACTTGCCCTCCCAGTCGACCACGTCCTCCCTCCACAGCTTGTGGAGGAGCGCGTAGTGCTCGATGGCGAGCGGGATGCCCTGCCGGATGTCCTGGCCGAACCACGGGTAGACGGGGCCGGTGTTGCCGCGGCCCATCATCAGGTCCACGCGGCCGTCGGCGAGGTGCTGGAGGGTCGCGTAGTCCTCGGCGATCTTCACCGGGTCGTTGGTGGTGATCAGCGTGGTGGACGTGGAGAGGATCAGGTTCTCCGTGCGGGCGGCGATGTGCCCGAGGAGGGTGGTGGGGGAGGAGGGCACGAACGGCGGGTTGTGGTGTTCACCGGTCGCGAAGACGTCCAGCCCGACTTCCTCGGCCTTGAGCGCGATGGCGACGGTGTTCTTGATCCGCTCGTGCTCGGTCGGGGTACGGCCGGTGGTGGGGTCGGTCGTCACGTCGCCGACGGTGAAGATCCCGAACTGCATCGTGCTCACCTCTCGCGTTCCTGGTGCCTCGCGGCTAGTGGTTGAAGCTTAAACTATCCCGCTCAACGGTGCCACCCCTCCGCCTATTCCGGTGCCACCCCTCCGCCTCCTCCGGCCCGTACCGAGCCCGCCCCGGCCCGTACCCTGGAGCGCATGACCGATCTGGAGCGCTGGAAAGAGCGCGGAGTGATGCTCCGTGTCTTCATCTACGTCTTCGCCACGCACGCGTTCGCCGGCTTCGTCTGGATCCTCTTCTACGTGGGACAGCACGCCCAGAAGTAGCGGCCCGCCCGACGGGGGCGAGGCCGCCCGAGTGGGACCCGCCACGTACCGCCGGAAAACGGCCCTCACGTAAAGTCACGCAGGTGAACGGTGCGATAGCGGTCGTCGGAATCGGCGCGGACGGCTGGGACGGGCTCCCCGAGGGTTCCCGCCGCGTCCTGCGCGACGCCGAGGTCCTGATCGGCGCCCCCCGTCAGCTCGACCTGCTGCCCCGCGACGACTGCCCCGGCGAGCGGATCAGCTGGCCCTCTCCGCTCCGCCCCGCCGTCCCCGGCCTGCTCGCCGCCCACCAGGGCAGGACCATCGCGGTCCTCGCCAGCGGCGACCCGTCCTTCTACGGCATCGGCCGCACCCTCGCCGAGACCGTCGGCGCCGACCGCCTCCGGATCCACCCCCACCCCTCCTCCGTCTCGTACGCCTCCGCCCGCCTCGGCTGGCCCCTGGAGGCCGTCGAGACCGTCTCGCTCGTCGCCCGGCCGCTCGCCGCGCTGTCCGCCGCACTCCACCCGGGGCGCAGGCTCCTCGTCCTCGGCGAAGGCCCCGAGACCCCCGCCCGGGTCGCGGCCCTGCTCCGGGAGACCGGCTGGGGCGGCACCCGCGTCCGGGTCCTCGAACAGCTCGGCGGACCCCGTGAGCGGCTCCTCGACGCGACCGCCGCCGACTGGCCCTACGAGCGGACCGACGCGCTCCATGTCCTCGCGCTCGACTGCGTACGGGACCCGGACACGCTCCGGCTCGGCGCCGTGCCCGGACTGCCGGACGAGGCGTACGAACACGACGGGCAGCTCACCAAGCGGTACGTACGGGCCGCCACGCTCGCCGCCCTCGCGCCCGCGCCCGGCGAACTCCTCTGGGACATCGGCGGCGGCTCCGGCTCCATCGGCATCGAATGGATGCGGACGCACCGCTCCTGCCGGGCGCTCGCGGTCGAGAAGTCACCGGAACGCGCGGCGCGGATCGAGCGGAACGCCGACGCCCTCGGCGTCCCCGGCCTGCGGGTGGTCACGGGCCCGGCGCCCGCCGCCCTCACCGGCCTGGACGCCCCCGACGCGATCTTCATCGGCGGCGGCCTCACCGCACCCGGCCTCCTCGACGCCTGCTGGGACGCACTCCCGGCCGGCGGCCGGCTCGTCGCCAACACCGTGACGCTGGAATCCGAGGCGCTGCTCGCCGACCGCTACCGCCGCCACGGCGGCGAACTGATCCGGCTCGCCGTCGCCGCCGCGGTCCCCGTCGGCGGCTTCACCGGCTGGCGCCAGGCGATGCCGGTCACCCAGTGGTCCGTCACCAAGGAAGAGGAAGCATGACCGTCTACTTCATCGGCGCGGGCCCCGGCGCGGCCGACCTGATCACCGTGCGCGGCGCGCGGACGCTCGCGAAGTGCGGGGTCTGCCTGTACGCCGGCTCCCTCGTCCCCACCGAGCTGCTCGCCGAGTGCCCGCCGGACGCGAAGCTCGTCGACACGGCGCGGATGGACCTGGACCAGATCGTCGCCGAGATCGCCGCCGCCCACGAGGCCGGACAGGACGTGGCCCGGCTGCACTCGGGCGACCCGTCGGTGTTCAGCGCGATGGCCGAGCAGATGCGACGCCTGGACGCCGCAGGCATCCCGTACGAGGTCGTCCCCGGCGTCCCGGCCTTCGCCGCGGCCGCTGCCGCGCTGAAGCGCGAGCTGACCGTCCCGACGGTCGGCCAGACCGTCATCCTCACCCGCATCGCGCAGCAGGCCACGCCCATGCCGGAGGGCGAGGACCTGGCGACCCTGGGCCGCAGCGGCGCACTGCTCGTCCTCCACCTGGCCGCCCGTTACGTGGACCGGGTCGTCGGCGAACTCGTCCCCCACTACGGCGCGGACTGCCCGGCCGCGGTCGTCGCCATGGCCAGCCGCCCCGACGAGATCGTGCTGCGGGGCACCCTGGAGGACATCGCGGCCCAGCTGAAGGAGGCCGGCATCACGAAGACGGCCGTCATCCTGGTCGGCCGCACGCTCGCGGCCTCGGAGTTCCGCGACAGCCACCTGTACGACCCGGCGCGCGACCGGCACGTCTGCTGATCTCCGTCGGCGCACGCGCCGGGGCCCCGGGGAGTCCGATCCCCGGGGCCCCGGCGCGTGGACGTCGGCTGTTCCGACGTCGGGCGCCGTACGCCGGCGCCGTACGTCAGGCGTTGGGACGCTTGCCGTGATTGGCGTTCTTCTTCTTGCGGGCGCGCCTCTTGTTGCCTCGCTTGGCCATGGGGCTCCCTCTCGCTCGGGGGGTATGTGCTGGTAAGCCTAGGTTCGTGACCTGGGGGCCGCATGTCGGCCGTCAGCGGCGTGCGGTCTCATGGAGGGGTGACTGTCTACGACGTGGCCCGGGCGCTGCCGGGTATCGAGGAACTGCGCGACCACAGCCGGGGGCTCGCGATGGTGGAGGCCGTGCTCTGCCCGGAGTGGGAGAGCCGGTACTACTCCTTCGACGCCCACTGGTCGGAGCGCGAACAGCTGGCGTCGATGAAGGACGGTTCGGGCGGCGAGTACACGATCGTCCTCTCCTCCGCGGGGGCGTTCGCGCGGGCCTTCGACCACGAGTCGCAGATGAGCCCCTTCGGGCCGCTCGCGGACGGGCAGACCTGGCCGGGGGTGCTCGACGGGGTCCCGGAGGCCTTCCGGGAGTACCTGACGGAGCCCGCGTTCACCGACGAGGACGGGGTCCACGTGACCACCGCCTGCCTGTGGCGCGAGACCACGGACACGGCCTGGCACACGGGCCCGGTGAAGTTCACGGACCTGGAGGACCGCGAGGACCCGGACGGCTCCGGGCGTCTCCTCCACCTGCTGACGAACCGCACGGCGGAGGCGTACGTGGAGTTCGCCGAGGACTACTACGAGCGGCCGATCGACATCGAGGCCGTACGCCACGTGCTCGCGCTGCGTCCGCTGACGGCGGAGATCGTCGCCGCCCTCAACCCGGAGGCGACGCTCGCGGACCTCGCCGAGGACGTGCGGGAGATCGGCTACCCGACGGCCTGACCCCCGGCTTCTCCAGCCTCACGTGCTCGCAGGTCCTGCCGGTTCCGACCGCCCCACGACCGTCCCCGCCCGGTCGATGCAGATCACGTCCACCGCGACCGGGGCGCCCCGCAGGACCGCGAGGGACTCGTCGCGGGCGCGGGCGGCGACGAGGTCGCCGAGGGGCACGCCCGCGGCCTCGCAGAGGCGGAGCGCGGCGAGGCCCGTGTTGGCTTCGGCGATCTCCGCGGCGAGGGCCTCGGAGGCGCCGCCGGTGCGGGCCAGGTCGGCGAGGAAGCCCTTGTCGACCTGGGAGCGGGCCGAGTGGAGGTCCAGATGGCCGGCGGCCAGCTTGGAGAGCTTCGCGAAGCCGCCGCAGATCGTGAGGCGGTCGACGGGGTGGCGGCGGATGTACTTGAGGACCGCGCCCGCGAAGTCGCCCATGTCGAGGAGCGCGATCTCCGGCAGCTCGTAGAGGCCCGCGACCGTCCGCTCGGACGTCGAGCCCGTGCAGCCCGCCACGTGCGTCAGACCGCCCGCGCGGGCCACGTCCACGCCCCGGCGGATCGAGTCGATCCACGCCGAGCACGAGTACGGGACCACGACACCCGTCGTGCCGAGGATCGACAGGCCGCCCAGGATGCCGATCCGGGGGTTCCAGGTGGAGCGGGCGATCTCGGCGCCGTTGTCGACGGAGACGGTGATCTCGACGTCGCCGCTCCCGCCGTGCCGGGCCGCGACCTCCGCCACGTGCTCCCGCATCAGCTGCCGGGGCACCGGGTTGATCGCCGGCTCGCCGACCTCCAGCGGAAGCCCCGGCAGGGTGACCGTGCCGACGCCCTCGCCCGCCCGGAACACGACGCCCGAGCCGGCCGGCAGGAGCCGTACCGTCGAGCGGATCACGGCCCCGTGCGTGACGTCCGGGTCGTCGCCCGCGTCCTTGGTCACGGCGGCCATGGCCGTACCGGCGTCGAGGGACTCCGCCGTCAGCGCGAAGGACGGGGTCTGGCCCTTCGGCAGCGTGACGGTCACCGGGTCCGGGAAATCGCCGGTCAGGAGCGCCGTGTACGCGGCCGTCGTGGCCGCCGTCGCGCAGGCGCCCGTGGTCCAGCCCGGGCGGAGACCGGTGTGCTTGAGTTGGGCCTCACGCCCGCCGCCTGAAGTCACGAAGAGGCTCCTGTGCACATACTCATTCTCGGTGGGACCACCGAGGCCCGCGCCCTCGCGGGCCTGCTGGACGGCCGGACCCGGGTCACCAGCTCCCTCGCGGGGCGGGTGGCGAGTCCCCGGCTGCCCGAGGGCGAGGTCCGGATCGGCGGGTTCGGGGGCGTCGACGGGCTCGTGGAGTGGATCGGCGCGCACGCCGTGGACGCGGTCATCGACGCCACGCATCCCTTCGCCGAGCGGATCAGCTTCAACGCGGCCCGGGCGGCCGCCACCGCCCATGTTCCCCTGCTCGCGCTGCGCCGCCCCGGCTGGGTCCCGGGGGACGGCGACGACTGGCGCTCCGTGGCGTCCCTGGCGGAGGCGGCCGGGGCCCTGGACGGCCTCGGCGACCGGGTCTTCCTGACCACGGGCCGGATGGGCCTGGCGGCCTTCGCGGACCGCCCGGAGTGGTTCCTGGTCCGCTCGGTGGACGCCCCGGACGCCCCGATGCCGGCCCGCACCGAGATCCTCCTCGACCGGGGGCCGTTCACCCCGGACGGTGAGCGGGAGATCCTCGCCCGCCACCGGATCGACGTCCTGGTGACGAAGGACAGCGGCGGCGCGGCGACCGCCCCGAAACTGACCGCGGCCCGCGAGGCGGGCCTTCCGGTCGTCGTCGTCCGCCGCCCCCCGGTCCCGGAGGGCGTACCGGTGGCGACGACGCCGGAAGAAGCGGCGGCCTGGGTGCAGTCGCGCATCGTGTGAGGAGGGGCAGAGCCCCCTGCCTCCGGCCGCCCGGCGTCGTCGAGCAGCAGGAGTCCGTACCCGGCCGGCCGGGTACGGACTGGGCTCCGTTCCCCCCGCGCGACAGACAACCCCGGCAGGCGTTCAATGGAAGCGTGGTTACCGTCCGATGGCTGGTCACCGCGGGGATCGTGTCCGTGCTGGGCATGGGTTCCCTCGCCGGGACCGGTCCGACCCCCACCCCGACACCCGAACCGCCCCCGGCTCAGCCGCCGCCGCAGCTCGACCGGGCGGACGTGGACCGGGCGGTCGACCGGCTCGACCCGAGCGTCGCGGAGTTGATGAGGAAGACCGGGGTGCCCGGGGTCTCCGTCGCCGTCGTGTACAAGGACCAGGTCGTCCACATCAAGGGATACGGCGTCCGCGAGGTCGGCAGGGAAGGCAAGGTCGACGCCGACACCGTCTTCCAACTGGCCTCCGTGTCCAAGCCGATCGCCTCCACCGTCGTCGCCGGGGCCGTCGGTGTGGACGGCTGGCAGAAGCCGGTCAATCCCGAACTTCCCGAATTCCGGCTGAAGGACCCGTGGGTGACCGATCACGTGACGGCCGCCGACCTGTTCTCGCACCGCAGCGGCCTCCCCGACCACATGGGCGACCTGCTGGAAGACCTCGGCTACGACCAGGAGTACATCCTGTCCCACCTGCGGTACGCGCCCCTCGCGCCGTTCCGCGCGAGCTACGCGTACACCAACTTCGGTCTGACGGCGGCCGCCGAGGCCGTCGCCGCGGAGAAGGGCGTGCCCTGGGCGAAGCTCGCCGAGGACACGCTCTACAAGCCCGCCGGCATGAACGACACCAGCTCCACCTTCCAGGACTTCATCGCGAACCCCGACCGGGCCCACGGCCACGTCAAGCAGGCCGACGGGACGTGGAAGGCGCAGTTCGTGCGGGACCCGGACGCCCAGTCCCCCGCCGGCGGCGTCAGTTCCTCGGCCCGTGACATGGCGACCTGGCTGCGGCTCCAGCTCGCCAACGGCTCGCTCGACGGGCGCCGGATCATCGAAGAGGAAGCCCTCGACCTCACCCACCACCCCGAGTCCGTCGCCAACCCGGCGCACGCACCCGCCGGGAGGACCGGTTTCTACGGCCTCGGCTGGAACGTGTCGTACGACGACGAGGGCCGGCTGCGCCTCTCGCACACGGGCGCGTTCGCGCTCGGCGCGCACACCAACGTCACGATGCTGCCGGGCGAGCAGCTCGGCATCGTCGTCCTCACCAACGGCGCGCCGGTCGGTGTCGCCGACGCCGTCGCCCTCGACTTCTTCGACACCGCGCAGGACGGGAAGCCGAGCCGGGACTGGCTGCCGCTCGTCAACGCCCTGTACGAGCAGGAGGCGGACGCCGGACGCTCCGACACGGACTTCGCGAAGCCCCCGGCCGACGCGACGGCCGCGAAGGAGAACAGCGCCTACACCGGCACGTACGCCAACGACTACTACGGCCGTCTGACGGTGGTGGAGGCGGACGGCGGGCTGGTCCTGCGACTGGGGCCGGAGCCCCAGTCGTACAAGCTCACCCACTACGACGGCGACACGTTCAGCTTCGTGACGCGCGGGGAGAACGCCGTCGGTCCCACCGGCGTCACGTTCTCCCCGGACGGCAGGACCGTCCGCGTCGAGTACCTGGACGAGGAAGGTCTCGGCACCTTCACCCGTCAGTAGGCGCCGTTCACCCGTAGCGGCGCGGCGTCCACGTGATGGTCCGGCCGTCGGCCCGCTCGACCGCCCTCGTCTGCGAGGAGCCGATGAGCAGCAGGGTGCGCATGTCGACCTCGGAGGGCTCCAGGGTCTTCAGGGTGACGACCCGTACGGACTGCTCGGGGCCGCCGACGTCACGGGCGACGACCACCGGGGTCTCCGGGGAGCGGAGTTCGAGCAGGAGGTCGCGGGCGGCGGCCACCTGGTGGGTACGGGACTTCGACCCCGGGTTGTACAGCGCGAGGACCAGGTCGGCGGCGGCCGCGGCGCGCAGCCGGGCCTCGATGACGTCCCAGGGCTTGAGCCGGTCGGAGAGCGAGATGGTCGCGTAGTCGTGGCCGAGGGGGGCGCCCGCGGCGGCGGCGGCCGCGTTGGCGGCGGTCACCCCGGGGAGGACCCGTACCGGGACGTCCGCGTACTCCGGTTCGCAGGCGACCTCCAGGACGGCCGTGGCCATCGCGAAGACGCCCGGGTCGCCGCCGGAGACGACCGCGACCTTGTGGCCGCGGCGAGCCAGGTCGAGGGCGAACTCGGCGCGCTCGGACTCGACCTTGTTGTCGGAGCCGTGCCGGATCTGCCCGGGGCGGAGCACCGGCACCCGGTCCAGGTACGTGGTGTAGCCGACGAGGACGTCGGCGTTGACGAGCGCGCCGCGCGACTCGGGGGTGAGCCAGGGCGCGCCGGCCGGTCCGGTGCCGACGACGACGACCTCGCCCCGCTCGCGTACGGCGGGTTCCCGGTCGATGCGGGAGGGCAGCACGGCGACGGAGAAGTACGGGACGGACGCGGGGTCGACGTCCACGAGGTCGCCGGTCCGCTCGCCCGCCATGAAGGCGCGCTCCACGTACCGGGCGTCGTCGAGCCGCCCGGCCCGCTCCAGGGCCCGCTTCACGGTGGGGAAGGTACGGCCGAGCTTCATCACGACCGCCGAGTCGGTGCCCGCGAGACGGGCCGTCAGCTCGTCCTCCGGCAGGGTGCCGGGGATGATCGTGAGGACCTCCTCCGCCTCGCACAGCGGCTCGCCGAGCCGGGCGGCCGCGGCGGACACCGAGGTGACACCGGGGATGACGGTGGTGTCGTAGCGGTCCGCGAGCCGCTTGTGCATGTGCTGGTACGAGCCGTAGAACAGCGGGTCGCCCTCGGCGAGGACGGCGACCGTGCGGCCGGCGTCGAGGTGCGCGGCGAGGCGGGCCGAGGCCTCCTCGTAGAAGTCGTTCAGGGCGCCCCGGTAGCCGCCGGGGTGGTCCGTGGTCTCCACCGTGAGCGGGTACATCAGCCGCTCCTCGATGTGGTCCGCACGGAGGTGCTCGGCGGCGATCGAGCGGGCGATGGAACGGCCGTGGCGGGCCGAGTGGTACGCGATGACGTCGGCGGCGGCGATGGCCTTCACGGCGGCCACCGTCATCAGGTTCGGGTCGCCGGGGCCGAGCCCGACGCCGTAGAGCTTGCCCTTCACGGACGCTGTTCCGGTCTTGCTCATGCCTGGATCTCCGCTTCGTGGGCGATCGCGTTGATGGCTGCGGCCGTCATCGCGCTGCCGCCGCGGCGGCCCCGTACGACGAGGTAGTCGAGGCCCAGCTGCTGCGCGGCCAGGGCCTCCTTGGACTCGGCGGCGCCGATGAAGCCGACCGGTATGCCGAGGACGGCAGCGGGCTTTCCGGCCCCGTCGGCGACCATCTGCAGGAGGTGGAAGAGGGCGGTCGGCGCGTTGCCGATGGCGACGACGGACCCTTCGAGGCGGTCCCGCCACAGTTCGAGGGCGGCGGCGGAGCGGGTGGTGCCGAGGTCGGCGGCGAGCGCCGGCACGGACGGGTCGGAGAGGGTGCAGATCACCTCGTTGTCGGCGGGCAGCCGACGCCGGGTGACACCGCTCGCGACCATCTGGGCGTCGCAGAGGACCGGCGCACCGGCGCGGAGCGCGGCGCGGGCGTTCGCGACGACCCCGGGGGAGTACGCGATGTCCTGGACGAGGTCGGTCATGCCGC
This sequence comes from Streptomyces sp. NBC_00250, assembly GCF_036192275.1. Lineage (NCBI taxonomy): Bacteria > Bacillati > Actinomycetota > Actinomycetes > Kitasatosporales > Streptomycetaceae > Streptomyces > Streptomyces sp. NBC_00250. Next base: position 4,870,043 of record NZ_CP108088.1, read on the forward strand.
AGGCGTGGATCATCCGGACCGCCACCTGGGCGACGTCGGCGGGCAGGCCCGCCAGATCCGCCTCGGCGCGGATCGTGGCAAAGGACTGGCGGTAGATCTCCGCCCCGTCCTTCTCGTAGTCGAACATCCTGTTGCTCTCGCTCATCTCGTCGTGCGGGCCGTGGTCACGGCTTCGGGCAGGGCGGTACGGGGGGTGGGGACGCCGTCCACCAGGTAGTCGCCGCCGGCGGTGGCGAGGACGTCGGTCCAGTCGCCGTGCGGATGTCCGCAGCGGCGCTCACAGCCGGAGAAGTGCACGGGGAGGCCGGGGCCGTGCCCGTGCCCGCGGCCGGGTGCGGGGCCCGGGGCCGCGTCCGCGCGGACGTCGGCGAGGGACTTGGCGCAGCCGGGCCGCCCGGTGCAGGCGGTGACACCGGCCCAGGGGGAGTCGGGGCGGGTGATCAGGCCGTGTGCGTCGAGGGCGGGCAGCCGGTCGGCGCCGGCCCCGACCACGACGACGCCGCGCCAGGGCGTGAGCCGCACCTCTTCGGCGGGCAGCAGCGCCCGGAGCTGGGCGGCGGTGAGACGGCCGAGGGGCGCGAGCACGGAGAGGGCGGTGGGGCCCAGGACGCCGGGGGAAGGGGGTGAGCCGTGGGGGAGTACGGGTGCGTGGACGGGCTCCGCCGTCACCCCCGACTCCGCCATGTCCACCTCGTACCCCTCCGGGAGTTCCCGGACCCGCCAGGCCCCGGTTCCGGCCTTCCGCGCCGTGGCGAGGAACCCGCCCGCCACCGCCAGGGCCGCGGCGGGCGCGTCGGAGCCGGAGAGCCGGACGGCTCGACCGCCGACGTGCAGTTCCGCCGCTCCGGACGTCACTGCGACCAAGGTCACATCCCCGCCGAGCCCGGCCACGTCACCGCGTCCGTCGTCGAGGACGAAGAGGAATCGGCCGGAAAGCGCCGCCGCCCAGGGCGCGGCGCACAGCAGCGCGTCCAGCTCGCGGGCCCACAACTGCACGTCGGAGGTGCCGAGTCCGTCGAGCCCGGCGGCCGGGGAGGCGACGATGTTGCGGACGCGCTCGTGCGTGGGGGAGGGCAGCAGGCCCGCCTCGGCGAGGAGCGCCGCCAGCTCGGCCCCGCAGTCCTCGGAGAGGCCGCGCAGCTCGGCGTTGCCACGCGAGGTGATGCTGAGCCGTCCGTCGCCCAGAGTCTCCGCCGCGTCCGCCAGGAGCTCGACCTGACGGGACGTCAGGCGGCCTCCGGGCAGGCGGAGTCGGGCGAGGCGGCCGTCGTCGGCGGAGTGCAGGCGCAGCGCCCCGGGGCACGCGTCGCCACGGTCCCGTATGCGAGGTTCGCCCGGGTCGGGCGTCGGGGGCGGGGTGGGCGGCATGGCGGCGAGCATACCGACGGGCCACCGGGCGGCCACCGGGCGCGATCCGGCCGACGCGGCAGCCGACGCGGCGGCGGAGGCCGGTCGGTCCGGGGCCGGCAGCGGGCCCGGCGCACGATCCCGCCCGCCGTGTGATCCGCAGTGTGATCCGGCCGACTCCGTCACCCGGCCCGGCCCGTCGACCGCACGATCTACTATGCAGACGGCATGGGGTCCCAGGACCCCGGGGAGGAAGCCCGGTGAGAATCCGGCGCGGTCCCGCCACTGTGAGCCGACCCGGGCTGTGCGTCTGCGCGCTCCCGGGACGGTGAGTCAGGAACTCCCTTCCCCAAGCTCTCGGCTTGCTCGAGCAAGGGGAGGCCCAACCCATACGACCACCCGGGGCGCGGACAACCCCGAGGAAGGCCTGCGCTCGCCATGCTTCTGCTGCTGTCGCACTCCGACACCGACCTGCTCAGCGCCCGCGCGGCCGGCGGCCCGGTGGAGTACCGCTTCGCCAACCCCGCCCGCCTGCCCCTCGCCGAACTGACCGGCCTGCTGGCCGAGGCCGAGCTGGTCGTCGTACGGCTCCTCGGCGGCCTCCGCTCCTGGGAGGAGGGCCTCGACGCGGTTCGCGCCGCCGGAAAGCCGGTGGTGGTCCTCAGCGGCGAACAGGCCCCCGACGCGCAGCTGATGGAGGCGTCCACCGTCCCCGTCGGCGTCGCCACCGAGGCGCACGCCTACCTCGCGCACGGCGGCCCCGCGAACCTGGAGCAGCTGGCCCGCTTCCTCTCCGACACTGTCCTGCTCACCGGTCACGGCTTCGAGTCCCCGGCGGCCGCCCCCACCTGGGGCCCGCTGGAGCGCACCCCCCGGACGACCGACGGCCCGACGATCGCGGTGCTCTACTACCGCGCCCACCACATGAGCGGGAACACCGCCTTCGTCGACTCGCTGTGCCGGGCGATCGAGGACGCCGGCGCCCAGGCACTCCCGCTGTACGTGGCGTCCCTGCGCGCCCCCGAGCCGGAGCTGCTCGACCGCCTCCGCACCGCCGACGCGATCGTCACCACCGTCCTCGCGGCGGGCGGCACCAAGCCCGCCGAGGCACAGGCCGGCGGCGACGAGGAGGCCTGGGACGCGGGCGCGCTCGCCGCGCTCGACGTGCCGATCCTGCAGGCTCTCTGCCTGACCGGCTCGCGCGCCGCCTGGGAGGAGAACGACGAGGGTCTCTCCCCGCTGGACGCCGCCAGCCAGGTCGCCGTGCCCGAGTTCGACGGCCGGCTCATCACCGTCCCGTTCTCCTTCAAGGAGATCGACGAGGACGGTCTGCCCGCGTACGTCGCCGACGCCGAACGCGCGGCCCGCGTCGCCGGGATCGCCGTCCGGCACGCCCGGCTCCGGCACATCCCGAACGCCGAGAAGAAGCTGGCGCTCGTCCTCTCCGCGTACCCGACGAAGCACTCCCGCATCGGCAACGCCGTCGGCCTGGACACCCCCGCCTCCGCCGTCTCGCTCCTGCGCCGACTGATCGCCGAGGGGTACGACTTCGGCCCCGAGGCCGACCTTCCCGGCCTCGTCTCCGGCGACGGCGACGAGCTGATCTACGCCCTCATCGAGGCCGGCGGCCACGACCAGGACTGGCTGACCGAGGAGCAGCTCGCCAAGAACCCGGTCCGCATCCCGGCCGCCGACTACAAGCGCTGGTACGCGACGCTCCCCGAGGAGCTGCGCACCCACGTCGAGGAGCACTGGGGCCCGGCGCCCGGCGAGATGTTCCTGGACCGGTCGCGCAACCCGGAGGGCGACATCGTCCTCGCGGCCCTGCGCCGCGGGAACCTGCTGATCCTCATCCAGCCGCCGCGCGGCTTCGGCGAGAACCCGATCGCGATCTACCACGACCCCGATCTCCCGCCGTCCCACCACTACCTGGCCGCCTACCGCTGGATCGCCGCCCGCGCCGAGGACGGCGGCTTCGGCGCCGACGCCATGGTCCACCTGGGCAAGCACGGCAACCTGGAGTGGCTGCCCGGCAAGAACGCCGGTCTGTCCGCCGCCTGCGGCCCCGACGCGGCCCTCGGCGACATCCCGCTGATCTACCCGTTCCTGGTCAACGACCCGGGCGAGGGCACCCAGGCCAAGCGCCGCGTGCACGCCACGCTCGTAGACCACCTGGTGCCGCCGATGGCCCGCGCCGACTCGTACGGCGACATCGCGCGCCTGGAGCAGCTGCTCGACGAGTACGCGCAGATCTCCTCCATGGACCCGGCGAAGCTGCCCGCGATCCGCGCCCAGATCTGGACGCTCATCCAGGCCGCCAAGCTCGACCACGACCTGGGCCTGGAGCAGCGTCCCGAGGACGACGGCTTCGACGACTTCCTGCTGCACGTCGACGGCTGGCTGTGCGAGGTCAAGGACGCCCAGATCCGCGACGGTCTGCACGTCCTCGGCGGAGCCCCGGAGGGTGAGGCCCGGGTCAACCTGGTCCTCTCCATCCTGCGCGCCCGCCAGATCTGGGGCGGCACGCAGGCGCTGCCCGGTCTGCGCGAGGCCCTCGGTCTCGACGAGTCGGCAGCGACCCGCACGACCGCCGACGAGGCGGAGGCGAAGGCCCGCGAGCTGGTCGAGGGCATGGAGGCGGCGGGCTGGTCCGTGGACGCGATCTCGGCCGTGGCGGCCGCGTACGGCTCCGAGGTGCACGCCGTGCTGCGCTTCGCCTGCGAGCAGGTCGTGCCGCGCCTGGCCGCCACCACCGACGAGCTCACCCACGCGGTGCACGCCCTGAACGGCGGCTTCGTCCCGGCCGGACCGTCCGGTTCGCCGCTGCGCGGCCTGGTCAACGTCCTGCCGACCGGCCGGAACTTCTACTCGGTCGACCCGAAGGCCGTGCCGTCCCGGCTCGCCTGGGAGACCGGGCAGGCGCTCGCCGACTCCCTCCTGGAGCGCTACCGCACCGACAACGGCGAGTGGCCGACGTCCGTGGGCCTCTCCCTGTGGGGCACCAGCGCGATGCGTACCGCCGGTGACGACGTCGCCGAGGCGCTCGCCCTGCTCGGCGTCCGCCCGCTGTGGGACGAGGCCTCGCGCCGGGTGAACGGCCTGGAGCCGATCCCGCTCGCCGAGCTGGGCCGCCCGCGCGTCGACGTCACCCTGCGCATCTCGGGCTTCTTCCGCGACGCGTTCCCGCACGTCATCGGCCTCCTCGACGACGCCGTCCGGCTCGTCGCGGGGCTTGAGGGCGAGTCCGCCGAGGACAACTACGTCCGGGCGCACGCCCAGGCCGACCTCGCCGAGCACGGCGACGAGCGGCGCGCCACGACCCGTATCTTCGGCTCCCGGCCGGGCACGTACGGCGCGGGCATCCTCCAGCTGATCGACTCCCGCGACTGGCGTACGGACGCGGACCTCGCCGAGGTGTACACGGTGTGGGGCGGCTACGCGTACGGCCGCGGGCTCGAAGGCCGCCCGGCTCGCGCCGAGATGGAGACGGCGTACAAGCGGATCGCGGTGGCCGCGAAGAACACCGACACCCGCGAGCACGACATCGCCGACTCCGACGACTACTTCCAGTACCACGGCGGCATGGTGGCGACCGTCCGCGCGCTCAAGGGCACGGCCCCCGAGGCGTACATCGGCGACTCCACCCGCCCCGAGACCGTCCGCACCCGGACGCTCGTCGAGGAGACCTCCCGGGTCTTCCGCGCCCGCGTGGTCAACCCGCGCTGGATCGAGGCGATGCGCCGCCACGGCTACAAGGGCGCGTTCGAGCTGGCGGCGACCGTCGACTACCTCTTCGGGTACGACGCCACGACCGGCGTCGTCGCCGACTGGATGTACGACAAGCTCACCCAGGAGTACGTCCTCGACCCGGAGAACCAGGCCTTCCTGAAGGAGGCCAACCCCTGGGCCCTGCACGGCATCGCGGAGCGGCTCCTCGAAGCCGAGTCGCGCGGCATGTGGGAGAAGCCGGACCCGGAGACCCTGGCCGCCCTGCGCCAGGTGTTCCTGGAGACCGAGGGCGACCTCGAAGGGGCGGCGGACTCCTCCGACGAGGACTGACTCCTCACCAGGGCGGGGCCGGTGCCAGTTCGAGGCGGCGGCCCCGGAAGCCCTCCCTGAGGCGACGGTCGTGGGTGACCACGACCAGCGTGCCCGAGTAGTGCGCGAGCGCGGCCTCGATCTCCTCCACGAGCGCCGGGGCCGGATGGTCGGTCGGCTCGTCGAGGAGGAGCAGATCGGCCGGTTCGGCGACGAGGCGCGCCAGTTCCAGTTTCCGGCGCTGTCCTGTCGACAGATACCGGACCGGGGTCGTCAGGTCCCCGGCGGAGAAGAGACCGAGGGCGAGCAGTTCGTCCGTGCGGTCCACTCCGAAGGCCTCGCCCACCGTACGGGGGTCGGTGGGTGGGGCCGTCTCCTGACCGAGCGTTCCCACCCGGGCGGGCACCTTCACCGTGCCCGCGTCCGGGGCGAGTTCACCCGCGAGCCCCTTCAACAGGGTGCTCTTCCCGGCGCCGTTCGGGCTCAGGCGGAGATCGTGCGGAGCGCCAGCGCGGCTATCGCGAGCAGGGTGAGGACCACGACCGGTGCGATCTCGTAGTCCTTGGCCCGCAGGTGGGTGATCAGGGCGCCGATGAAGTAGAGGGCCACGCCGATCGCCGCCGCCCCGCCCAGCGCCGGCACGGCGAGCCCCGCGAGCAGGCCGAGCGCGCCCGCCGCCTTCAGGCTCGCCAGTCTCGGCAGCCAGGACTCCGGCACGTCCAGCTTGGTCATGCTGCCGACGATCTGCGGGTTGCGCGTGAAGGTCAGGAAGGCGGAGGCGGAGAGCGCGAAGGCGAGCAGCGCCGCGACGACGACATAACCGATGAACATGGACGTACTCCAATGATCTGACAGCTTCAATCGTTGAACTGTATCAACGATTTCCATCGCTCCACAATAGGGTTGTTGCTACGGTGGACGGCATGGCAGCTCTCCCGACCGACCGCCTCGGCTTCCTCCTCTCCTTCCGCGGCGAGCTCACCGGCGCGCGCATCCGCGCGGCCCTGGGCGTCGCCGGACTGCACCCGAGGAACGCGATGACGCTGATGCGGCTCGCCCCCGGATCCATGAGTCAGCGGGAACTGGCCGCCGCCATGGAGGTCGACCCCAGTCAACTGGTGGCGATCCTCAACGAGTTGGAGTCGGACGGGCTTGCCGAGCGGCGCCGTGACCCGGCCGACCGGCGCCGTCACATCGTGGAGATCACCGAGGCGGGCGCGGTGGCGCTCGAACGGGTCGACGCGGCGGTGAGCGCGGCGGAGCGCGAGCTCTTCGGTGACCTCACCGAAGCCGAACAGACCTTGCTGCGCGGTTTGCTGGGCCGGGTCGTGGTGGACCCCGCCGAGCATGACTGCGACGGCGGGTAGAGACGCCGGGTAAGGACGCCGGGCAAAAGGGTGCCCGAACGGGCGCGCGACCGATGAGTTCCGGTGGGGCCGGGGGTCTACCCCCGTGAAGCGCCCACCACCGAGGAGACATCACCATGGCCGAGACCGACACCCGCACCCTGGTCACCGCCGGCGCGACCCTGCGCTACGACGTTCGCCCCGGCACCGGGACCGACGAGCGCCCCCTGCTGCTGATCGGCTCCCCGATGGACGCGAGCGGCTTCACCACGCTCGCCTCCCGCTTCACCGACCGGACCGTCGTGACGTACGACCCGCGCGGGGTGGCCCGCAGCGAGCGCACCGACGGCGCGACCGAGACGCTCCCCGAGGAGCACGCCGACGATCTGGCCCGGCTGATCGAGGCACTCGGCGCCGGCCCCGTGGACGTCTTCGCGAGCAGCGGCGGCGCCGTCAACGCCCTCGCCCTGGTGGCCCGGCGCGGCGACCTGGTGCACACCCTCGTCGCGCACGAGCCCCCGACGGCCCAGGTCGTCCCGGACCGGGAGGCGGTCCTGGGGGTCTGCGCCGACGTCCACGCGACCTATCTGCGGGAGGGCTGGGGGCCCGCGATGGCCAAGTTCCTCGCGCTGGCCGGCCGCAAGGGCGAGTTCCCGGCGAACTGGGCCGAGGAGCCCGCGCCCTCCCCGGCCGCGTTCGGCCTGCCGGCCGAGGACGACGGCTCGCGCGGCGACCCGCTGCTCGGCCAGAACATGCGCGGCTGCACCTCCTACGTCCCCGACTTCACCGCCCTGCGCGCCGCGCCGACCCGGATCGTCGTCGCCGCCGGCAAGGAGTCCGAGGGCACCTTCGCCGCCCGCGCGGCGGTCGCCGTCGCGGAGGGCGTCGGCACCCCGCTCGCCGTCTTCCCGAGCCACCACGGCGGCTTCCTGGGCGGCGAGTTCGGCCAGCAGGGCGCCCCGGAGGAGTTCGCGGAGGCGCTGCGCGCGGCCCTCGACGACAGCACCGACTGACCTCCCCCGGTCAACCCTTCGACGCGGCGGCGGCCTGCACGGCCGCCGCCGCGTCGACGTTTCCGGGCTGGAGCGCGGTGGAGTCGTTGCCCGCGGCGGCGACGACCGCGCCCTTGCCGTCGGCGACGGAGACACGACGGGAAGTCGAGTTGTTCTAGCGAAGTACGAACAACTTGTTCTATCCTGATGCAAACAAAGGGGGGTTTCATGCACCGCGCCACGCTCCGAGTCCGCAACTTCGCCGCGCTCCCGTTCGACCTCACGATCGTCACCTACCTGATCCTGCTCACCGTCTGGGACGACCGGATCCCCGACACCCTCGCCACGCATTTCGGCGGCGGCGACGGCGGCCGTGCCGACGGTTTCACCGGTCGTGTCGCGTTCGCTGGCATCAGCGTCGGCCTGCTCCTCGTGCTCCGCACCGGCTGGAGGGTCCTCGTCCGCCGTACCGCCCTGTGGGGAGCGTGGGCCACCGCCGGATTCGCCGGAACGCTGCTCGTCCTCGTCCTGCGGGACAACCTGGACGCCGTCGACCCGGCCCGGGTCACCTCGCCGCTCACCAACCTGGCGGTCGCCGCGGCGGTCGCCGCCGTACTCGCCCTCGTGGGGTGGGGGCTGACCCTGCTCGTCCCGCCGGGCGACCTGGCCGGACTGCCCGCCGAGACCGACGGCCCCCGGCTCGCGCTCGGCGCGAGCGAGGTGGCCGGCTGGACCCGCGCCACCGCCTCCCTGCCGATGACCCTCATCGGGGTGATCGCCCTGGCCGTCCCGGTCGGCCTGGTCCGGGAGCCCTGGCCCGACGCCCTGCTCGCGCTGCCCGGTCTGGTCATCGGCGTACCGAGCCTGGCCCTCGCCAGGATCCGGGTCACCGTCGACCGGCGCGGCGTCACCGTCAGGCCCTCGCTCTTCTCCTGGCCACGCGTGCGCGTGCCGCTGGACGAGGTCGCGGGCGCGAGCGTCCGGGAGCTCGACATCCCCGCCGTGCACACCGACTTCGGCGGCTGGGGCTACCGGGTCCGGGGCGACCGGACCGGCATCATGCTGCACTCCGGCGAGGCCCTCGTCGTCCGGCGCAACAGCGGGCGGGAGTTCGTGGTCACCGTGCCCGACGCGCACACCGCCGCCGCCCTCCTCAACACGCTCGCCGAACGGCATGGGAAGGTCTGACCGTGCTCTTCCGTGTCGACCCGGCCTCCGCCGTGCCCCTCGGCGACCAGATCGCCGCCTGCGTCCGGGGCGCCCTCGCCGACGGCTCCGCCGCACCCGGCGAGCGCCTCCCGGCCGCCCGGGAAGTCGCCGACTCCCTCGGCGTCAACGTCCACACCGTCCTCCGCGGCTACCAGCGGCTCCGCGAGGAGGGCCTGATCGAACTCCGCCGGGGCCGCGGCGCCGTCATCGTCCCCGGCGCCACCGCCCCCGACCGGGCCCGCCTGGTCTCCCGGCTCCGCGAGGCGGCGGCGGACGCCCGCGAGCTGGGCCTGACCGACGAGGAGTTCGTGGAACTGGCGCGTACGAGCCTGGGATGAGTCAGGCGGCTCAGGCAGGCAGGTCAGCCGGCTCAGGCAGCCCCGGCGACTCAGGCAGGTCAGCCGGCTCAGGCAGGTCAGGCGACTCGCGCGGCTCGGGACTCCGGCGAACGGGTGCATCAGGTGGCCGGGTGAGCAGGCGAACGGATCAGCCCAGCTCGCGTACCGGCGCACCCGCCAGAAAGGCCTCGACGTCCTCGACCGCCTGCCCGAAGTACCGCCCGTAGTTCCCCTCCGTCACGTACCCGAGGTGCGGGAGCGCGAGGACGTTCGGCAGGGACCGCAGGGGGTCGTCCACGGGCAGTGGCTCCGTCTCGAAGACATCGAGGCCCGCCCCCGCGATCCACCCCTCGCGCAGCGCCCGCAGCAGCGCCCCGCCGTCGACGAGTCCCGCCCGTGAGGTGTTGACGAGGTACGCGTGCGGGCGCATCGCCCTCAGCTCGGGTTCCCCGATCAGGCCGCGGGTGCGGTCCGAGAGGACCATGTGGAGCGAGACGAAGTCGCTGTCGGAGAGCATCTCCCGCTTGTCCTTCGCGAGCCGTACGCCGTGCTCGGCCGCCCGCTCCTCCGTCAGGTTCGGGCTCCACGCATGGACGTCCATCCCGAAGGCGAGACCGATCCGGGCCACCCGGGCGCCGATCTTGCCGAGGCCGACGAGCCCCAGGGTGCGGCCGGCCAGGTCGGCACCGACGGTGGACTGCCAGGGCCCGCCCTCGCGCAGGGCCCGGGCCTCGGCCGGTACGTGCCGGGCGAGGCCGAGGAGGAGCGCCCAGGTGAGTTCGGTGGGCGGCTCGGAGCTGCTGGCGGTCCCGCAGACGGTCACACCGCGCGCGCGTGCCGCGGCGACATCGATGGAGGCGTTGCGCAGCCCGGAGGTGATGAGCAGCCGGAGCCGGGGGAGCCGGGCGAGCAGCTCGGCGTCGACCGGGGTCCGTTCCCGCATGACGACGAGGATCTCGCAGTCCTCGACGGCGGCCACGAGCGCGTCCCGGTCGGTGAGGTGCTCGCGCAGGATCCGGACGTCGACGCGGTCGGCGAGCGGGCTCCAGTCGGCGGAGGTCAGGGCGACGCCCTGGTAGTCGTCGAGTACGGCGCAGCGCAGCTTCATGACGGCATGATCGCGTACGCCCGATGCCTTGCCCAGAGCGACGGTGCCGGGGGGAGCCTCCCCGGCGGTGTCGGTGAGGGCTCCCCCCCCCCGACGACCTGCCGGTGGGGGGATACCCCCACCGGCCTCGGGCCGCTGCCCGGAGTCGCCTTCCGCCTGCTCGCTCCATGGTCCGGTGGATCTCGGCCGAGCAGGCTGAGCACGTACGGATGTCCCAGCCGAAGGAACTCTCTGTGTTCAGCAACAAGCCGGTGCGCCGTCGTGCGGCGCGCACCGCTGCCGTCGGTGTCCTCGCCGCCGCCACCTGCGTCACCCTGATGACCGGCAGTGCTTCGGCGATCGTCAACGGTCATGATTCCAGCGAGAGTTACCCCTTCATGGTGACGATCCCGGAGTCGGCCCCGAAGTACGGCCTCAACGACGGCAACTGCGGCGGGTCGCTGATCGACCGGCAGTGGGTGCTGACGGCGGCCCACTGTCTGAAGGGCGACGGCCTCGTCGTGGAGGGCGTCGTCAGGGTCGGCAGCGACCGGCGGAAGTCCGGCGGCACCGTGCGGAAGTTCGACCGGACCTTCATCCACCCCGGCTATGTGAACGGCGAGAACAAGGCCGCCAACAAGGACGACATCGCGCTGATCCGGCTGGACCGCCCGGTCGACCGGGAGCCCGTCCCCCTCGCACGGCAGGTGGGCCGGCCGGGCACCCCGACTCGTCTCCTGGGCTTCGGGACCACAGTCGACGGCGCGTTCGCCTTCGCGCCCCGGCTGCAGGAGCTGGACACCCGCAGGGGCGCCGAGTCCGAGTGCGCGCCCGGCTACGCGGACCGGACCCGGCTGTGCACGATCAGCACGGTGCCCAAGGCCATGGCCTGCGTCGGGGACTCCGGCGGACCGCAACTGCAGAAGGGCAGGGACGGTCGGTGGGAGCTCATCGGAGTGACCTCGGGCCCCGGCGCCCGGAACGTGCCCTGCTCGGGGGGACCGGGCCTCTACACCAGCGCACCCGCCTACGCGGACTGGATCGGCAGGACCATGAAGGACAACGGCGGCCCGGCGCCCGCGGGAGAGGGCGCCGGCCTCGCCGAGACCGGTACGGGCGATGACACTCCGGCGCTCGCCGGCGTGGCCGCCGCACTGATCCTCGCCGGCGGAGCCACCACCCTCGGCCTGCGCCGGAGGAAGGCCCGCCGCTCCGCCTGACGCGTACAGCCGCCCGGCCCCCGCGCCCTACCGCCGGACGGTGTCGTCGGTCTTGAGGTCGTTCAGGGCGTCGTCGAAGTCGTCGACCTGGTCCGGGCAGTAGACCTGGAGGACGATGCGCTCGACCTCGACGGCCTTGGTGTCGGTGATGACGGGGCGCATCCCGGGGCCGGCGGCGCCGTTCGCCTGCTGGATCTTCCACAGCGCCGTCTTCAGGGCGCTGCCCGGATCCTCGCAGACCGGGCCGCCGTCGGTGCCGAGCAGCCGCTCGATGGTGTCGGTCTCGGGGGAGGGGTATCCGGCGTCCACCAGCGCGTCCTGGAGCTGGTTGGCCTTGGCCGCGGTCTCGTTGTTCGTCTTCACGCTCTCGTACCGGATGAGGCCGGTGATGACGAGGCCGACGAGGATCACGATCGCGCCCACGTAGACCCATTTGTGCTCGGAGGCGAAGCGGGTGGGACTCATGCCTGCTCTCCCTCGCTCGGAGCGGTGGCGGCGGCCGTCTTCCAGCTCGGCTTGCGGAACTTCAGGAAGGCCCACGGGATCAGGAAGCCCAGGATGACGAGGCCGCCACCGATGATGCCGATGTACGCCCAGACGCTGCCGCTGCCGAACTGGGAGCTCGGGACGAAGCCGATGCACAGCGCGGCGAGCGAGGCGAGCAGACCGACGACGCACAGGACGCTCAGCGCGGGTGCGCGGTAGCCGCGGGGGTGGTCGGGCTGGGTCTTCCGCAGCCGCATCGCCGCGGCGAACATCAGCAGGTAGACGATGAGGTACACCTGCGTGGTGATGACCGAGAAGATCCAGTAGGCGCTGGAGACGTTCGGGATCAGCGCGTACCCGAGGGCGATGATCGTGGTGACGATGCCCTGGGTGACCAGGATGTTCTGCTGGATGCCGTTCTTGTTCAGCTTCTGCAGGTACGGCGGCAGGTAGCCCTCCTGGCGGGAGATCTCAAGGAGGCCCTTCGAGGGCCCGGCGAGCCAGGTGAGCATGCCGGCGAGGGAGGCGGACACCAGGGCGACGGCGGCGATCGGGGTGAGCCAGCCGATGTCGAAGTACGCGAAGAAGGCGTCGAACGCCTGCATCACGCCTGCCGTGAGGCTGAGCTGGTCGGCGGGCACGACCCAGCTGATGGCGAGCGCCGGCAGGATGAAGATCAGCAGCACGAGGCCCATCGCCAGGAACATCGACTTGGGGTACTCCCTCGGCGGGTCCTTGAGCGAGGAGACGTGCACGGCGTTCATCTCCATGCCGGAGTACGACAGGAAGTTGTTGACGATCAGGACGAGGCTGGCCAGGCCCGTCCACTGCGGGAGCAGGTTCGAGGCGGTCATCGGGGCGGCCGAGGGGTTGCCCTGAGCGAGGAAGACCATGCCGAGGACCACCAGCAGGGTGCCGGGGATCAGGGTGCCGATGATCAGGCCCCCACTGGCCAGTCCGGCCAGTGCTTTCGTGCCGCGCGAGGAGACCCACACGCCCGACCAGTAGAGGACCACGATGACGATCGCGGTGTACGGGCCGCTGTTGGCGAGCGCCGGGTCGATGATGTAGGCGATGGTGGACGCGACGAACCCGAGCAGGCTCGGATAGTAGAAGATCGTCATCGCGAACTGGCACCACACGGCCAGGAATCCGAGCGGCTTCGACAGCCCCTCGGAGACCCATCGGTACACGCCGCCGTTCCAGCCGGAAGCGAGCTCCGCGGAGACCAGGGCGGTCGGCAGCAGGAACACGATCGCCGGGACGAGATAGAGGAACACGCAGGCCAGGCCGTAGACGGCCATGGTGGGTGCGGCTCGCAGACTCGCCACCGACGCGGTGGTCATGAGGGCGAGCGTCACCCAGGTGAGGGTGGTGGGTGCCGGTCGCGTCGCCGCCCGCGGCCTGGGGACGTCGGCCGGTGTGTCGATGCTGCTCATGGAGGCCCTTCCTCTGGTCGCACGCTGAGCCCAAGCTCGGTCGTGCGGGGACCTTCCACAAGCGGAGGGCGTCCGGAAGGGGGACCCCGGTGCGCGGACGCACCGGCTGGCCGGCTCGGCCCCGGCCCTGACGGCCGCGGCCCTGGTCCGCCCTCAGACGGTGGGCGTACGGGTGAAGGAACGGCGGTACGACCGGGGCGGCACGCCCCGGCGGCGTACGAACTGGGCGCGCAGCACCGCCGCGCTCCCGAAGCCGACCGCCCGGGCGATCTCCTCGACCGGGAGGTCCGTGGTCTCCAGGAGCTCCTCGGCGCGGCCGAGGCGCAGGGAGAGCAGCCACGCGTGCGGGGTGGTGCCCGTGGAGGCCGCGAACCGGCGGGCGAAGGAGCGGCGGCTCATCAGCGCCCTGCGCGCCAACTCCGCTACGGGAAGTGGTTCGTGGAGGTGTTCCCGGGCCCAGGCGAGGACGTCGGTGAGCCGCTCGTCCCGACTGTCCTCGGGTACGGGAGTGGCGAGGTACTGGGCCTGGCCGCCGTCCCGGTGGGAGGGCAGCACCAGGTCCCGGGCGATGGCGTTGGCCGTGGTGGCCCCGTACTCCCGGCGCAGCAGGTGCAGGCAGAGGTCGAAGCCCGCGGCGGCGCCCGCGCCCGTGACGATCGGGCCCTGGTCGATGTAGAGGGCGTCGGGTTCGACGGTGACGTCCGGGTGGCGCTCGGCCAGGAGCCCGGCGAACCGCCAGTGCGTGGTGGCCCGCCGCCCGTCGAGCAGTCCGGCCGAGGCGAGCGCGAACGCGCCGACGCAGTGGGCCGCGACGAGCGCCCCGCGCGCGTGCGCGGCGGTCAGCGCGTCGAGCACGGCGGGCGCCGGGGGCGTACGGAACTCCGCCCAGGGCAGGGCGATCACCAGGTCGGCACCGGCGAGCCGGTCGAGACCGTGCTCGACCACGAGCGGCAGCCCGACATCGGTGCGGACCTTGCCCGGCCGGTCGGTGCAGAGGGCGAAGTCGAAGAGCGGGAGTCCTCCGCCGCGCGCGTCGAACACCTCGGAGACGATGCCGGCGCCGAGCATGCCGACCCCGTGCGGGGCGTAGGCGGCGACGGTGACGAAGGGCGGCATGGCGCCGAGTCTGACACGCGCGGCACTGACGGTGACGGTGACGGTGTACGGCGAGTGGCACGATTCCCGCGATCAGTGGCAGCACGGCCACTCGTGAGGGAGCGCGCCGCACAGAAGACTTGGGGGCATGACGAACCACGACGCACCGAGCGGCCGCACCGCCACCTTCACGATCCTGACCACCGGCTACACGCTCTCCACCGGCCCCGGAGTGGCCGCCACCGTCTCCTACGTGCGGGACGGCGACCGGCATGTGATCGTCGACCCCGGCATGGTGGCGAGCCGCGACCGGATCCTCGGCCCGCTCGCCGAGCTCGGCCTCGGCCCCGACGACATCACCGATGTGGTGCTCAGCCACCACCACCCGGACAACACCATGAACGTCGGCCTCTTCGGCCGGGCCCGTGTCCACGACCACAAGGCGATCTACGAGAACGACCAGTGGACCGACCGCGACGCCGAGGGCCACGAGCTGGCCCCGTCGCTGCGGCTGATCCGTACCCCCGGCCACAGCCCCGAGGACATCACTCTCCTCGCGGGCACCGACACGGGCGTCGTCGCCTTCGTGGGCGACCTGTGGTGGCGGCCGAACGGCCCGGTGGAGGACCCGGTGGCCCCCGACCACACCGTCCTCAAGGACTCCCGCCTCCGCGTCCTGGCCACGGCCGACGTGATCGTCCCGGGCCACGGCCCGGCGTTCCCGGCGGACGACACGGCGCCGCTCTAGCGGGCACGGGTCCGGCCGGGGGCGCGGGAAGGGGGCCGGGGGAGGGGGCGCCGCCTAGAATCGACTTCCATGTCGAAGCCTGACGAGCTGCTCGTTGACATTGCCGCCACGGTGGAGTCCGGGCAGAGCAATCAGATGTCCATGACGGTGGTCGTGGGGGGTGTGGTCCTCACCGGTCGGCTGGCCCCGGAGGCCCTGTGGCGACAGCGGGTGTCGGAGGTCCTGACGGACTCGGCCCGCCTGGGTGAGTTCTCCGGCATCTTCAGTCCCTCCGAACGGAAGGACGAGCCACCCACCCACCTGCACTTCCACCTCGCCCGGATCCTCCAGGGCACGGTGGGTATCCCGGAGACCGGCGGAATGTACCGGGTCGCCCTGGAGGACGTCAGCGCCTGGACGGTCGGCGACTTCAGCTACTTCGACCACTGAGGCCGGCGCCGGCCTCGCCACTGCCCCCGCCAGTGGCTCCGCGGACGGCTCCGCGGACGGTCAGAAGGTCGTCTCGGAGGTCGGCTCGGACGGCGAGGACTGCTCCGCGGCGCTGACCGTGAGGCAGGTGAAGCCGAGCTTGGTCATGGCACGCACGACCTCGCCGACGCTGAAGTCACGGCGGTCCTGGCGGGTGACGACCTCGCCCACCTGCTTCACGGGGTACTGGCGGCGCCCGATGACGACGACATCCCCGACGGCGGGCTCGGGCTTGACGCCCTTCATCGATTCGATGACACCGGCTTTGGTGAGTTCGAAGGGGAAGCGAGCGATGACACAGCGCATGGTGACTCCTGCGGAGAAGTGGTCCAGAGGGGGGCCGGCCAGGAAATTCCCGCAGCCGATGAGGTACTGAAGCCTGAGGTACTGAGGGTACGGCGGTACTGCGAGGTACTGAGGGTTGCAAAGAGCTGAGGCCCGCACCCCAAAGGTGCGGGCCTCAGCTCGTCAGCTTGTGCTACGCGTCAGCGCCTGGTGTCAGGCGGGGACGATGTTCTCGGCGGTCGGGCCCTTCTGGCCCTGCGCGATGTCGAAGCTGACCTTCTGGCCTTCCTGCAGCTCACGGAAGCCGGAGGAGGCGATGTTCGAGTAGTGGGCGAAGACGTCGGGGCCGCCACCGTCCTGCTCGATGAAGCCGAAGCCCTTTTCCGAGTTGAACCACTTCACGGTGCCAGTCGCCATGCCAAATTCTCCTTCGGGGCAGTGCTCGGAGCGCACGCGGTGCGCACTCCGTGTCGCTGCGATGATCGCCCCGCCCGGAAAAAGCCCGGAAATGAAAAAGGGTGCCCAGCGCGCCGGAAAAACCGGAAGGGCACTCGTACGTTCGGGACCCACAACTGCAACTGATATCGACAGTAGCACGATGGGACGGAGCGTGCGGGGTGAAGATTTCGCGCGGCCCCATCCCGTGTGTTTACATGACAAATTTTCACCGCGCGTAGCTTCGAATTCTCACGGGGCGATCTCGGATATTTGCCCACGTGGAGCAGGGGCCGGGCGGGGCCTCGGCGCCGTGACCCGGGCCGCGTCCTCCGGCCGACGGCCGGGTCCTCCCGGGCGGGTCGTCACGGCGACACCCGCGCGACGCGGAAGACCCGCCACGACCGCCGCTCTCAACACCCCTGCTCGCGCGGCCCGTTCCGCTCCCGGCCGCACTCCCGTACTCCTGCTCGCGCCGCGCGTTCCGCTCCCGTACCCCCGCCTGCACCGCCCGCTCGCCCGCCGCACTCACGTACCGCCTGAGCGTCGGTGGTGTCAGCCGACGGCCTTCTCGATCAGCGCGGCGATCCGGGTCTCGTCGGCGACGCTGAGCTCGGTCAGGGCGTAGCTGGTCGCCCACAGGGCGCCGTCGTCGAGCTGCGCCAGGTCGCTGAAGCCGAGCGTGGCGTAACGGGACTTGAACTTCTGCGCGCTCTGGAAGAAGCAGACGACCTTGCCGTCCTTGGCGTACGCGGGCATCCCGTACCAGGTCTTCGGTGCCAGGCCGGGGGCGTGCTCCTTGACGATCGCGTGGATCCGCTCGGCGAGGACACGGTCGGCGTCCGTCATCTCGGCGATCTTCGCCAGAACATCGGCCTCCCCGTCGGCCTTGGCCGAGCGCGAGACGCGCCGCGCGGGGCTCTTGAGCTCCTTGGCGCGCTCCTTCATCGCGTCCCGCTCTTCCTCGGTGAAGCCGTCGTACTTCGCACCGCTCTCGCCCTCGGCGGCGGTGCCGGTGCTGGTGCTCTTGGTGGACGACCGCGTGTTCGACATGACGGGGTTCCTCTCACAAGGCTGGCTGGGGATGAGGTGGGAGCTTGAAAATGGAGCTGGAGCTGGAGCTGGACGGGGGAGGGTTACCGCGTACGGGTCAGGACGCGGCGGCCACGGAAGCGGCCTCCCAGGTGAACCCGTCCGGGTCGGTGAAGGCACCGGTGCCCTCGCCGGCGAGCACGATCCGGTGGGATCCCTCGCCGTCGACGGGGACGCCGACGTCCTTGGCGAGCGCGCGGCGCCCGTACAGGGCGAGCTTGACCGGGCTGCCTTCGGCGGCGGCGAACTCGACGTACTTGCGGCCGAAGCTCTTCGCGACGGTCAGTCCGTGCTCGACGTAGAACTTCTTGGTCTCGGCGACGTCGGTGGCTCCGAGGAGGAGCACGAACGATTCGACGTGGCCGGTGGCCGGGCCGGTGTCCTTCTTCGCCGAGGTGGCGACCTTCCAGATGGTGCCGTCCGGGGCCTGGAACACGCCGCCGTAGCCCCAGAAGGACTTCGCGGCCGGCTTGAGCGAGGTGGCGCCTGCGGCGAGGGCCGCGTCCACGATGTGCCGGACGTCGGCCGGCTGGGACACCGTGAGCGAGAGCGAGAACCCGCGGAAGCCCGTGGTCGGCACGTCCGAGGCCCGCAGGCGCACATGGGCACCGAGGCCGGAGGCGGTGTGGAAACGCTCGGCGGCCGAGAGGTCGGCCACCTCGATCGTGACGGCGGCGATGGCGTTGGTGAGGTCGTTGGCGTTCATGGGATTCACGCTAGTTGCGGGGTGGTGACCGGTGCTTCTCGATTCCTGACCGGTCGGGTGACCTGCTTCGCGACGCACGACGGCAGCCCCGCCTCACCATCCGCGACCTGGCGTTTGTAGACGCTGGGCGACACGCCGACGAGCTCGGTGAAGCGGGTGCTGAAGGTGCCGAGCGAGGAGCAGCCGACCGTGAAGCAGACGTCGGTGACGCTGAGCTCGCCCCGCTGGAGCAGGGCCATGGCCCGCTCGATGCGCCGTGTCATGAGGTACGAGTACGGGGCCTCGCCGTACGCCTGCTTGAACTGGCGGCTGAGGTGCCCGGCCGACATGTTCACCCCGCGGGCGAGCGCCTCGACGTCCAGCGGTTGCGCGTATTCCCGGTCGATCCGGTCGCGTACGCGGCGCAACCGCGCCAGATCACTCAGGCGCTGCGCCTCGGTCAGTGCGCTCATCCACGCAGGATGACACATGAGGGGAATCCTTTCAGCGGAGCTGCTGGACCCGGACGAGGTTGCCCGCGGGATCGCGGAAGGCGCAGTCGCGCACGCCGTACGGCTGGTCGGTCGGCTCCTGGACCACCTCGACGTCCCCGGCCTGCACCTTCTCGAAGGTGGCGTCGAGGTCGGGGGTGGCCAGCAGGATCCAGCCGTAGGTGCCCTTGGCCATCATCTCGGCGATGGTGCGCCGCTCGGCCTCGGTGACCCCCGGGTCGGCGCCGGGCGGCGCGAGCAGGATCGACGTACCGGGCTGACCGACGGGTCCGACGGTGATCCACCGGGTCCTGCCCTGCCCGACGTCGCTGCGCACCTCGAAGCCGAGGGCGTCGCGGTAGAAGGCGAGGGAGGCGTCGGGGTCGTCGTGCGGGAGGACGGTGGTGTGAATGGTGATGTCCATGCCCACAACGCTAGTTGGGGGAGATCGCCCCCGCTTCTCGATTCCTGACGAATGTGGATGTCGGGCACTCCCGCCGACGCCCCTCGGTCACGCTCACTGACGCCCTCGGTCTCCCTCGCCGACGCGCTCCGGGCACCCTCGCCGACGCCCCGGTCGCCGCTTCGCCGGACGCCCCCGGTCACCCCCTCGCCGGACGCATCCGCTGGAGCGCCACCCGACCGAGATCGAGCAGGCTCAGACCGAACATCAAGACGCCGAGCGGAAGATGAACCTCCATCACATGGTTGACGCCCATGACCACTTGCAGGGTCCCGAGGGCGAGGAAGCCGGTCGCGTAGAGGATCGGCCGGGCCGGGCCGCCGCCCGGCCGCCAGGCCAGGATCGCGGCGAGCAGGTACAGCATCGACATCGCGTACATGCCCTTGGACCCGAGGTCGTGCACGGTCGATCCGACCTCTGATGAGGACACCGCCATCCCGGCCGTGACCGCCTGGAAGAAGATGCCCACCGTCTGCAGGGCGATCGAGACGCGCACGAACCCCGCGAACCGGCCGTCGCGCCGCTCCGCCCCCGCCGATGCCGTCATCGATGCCGCCGTCTCCGTCGTCGTCCGCGTGGCCATGATGATCCCGTCCTTCCGCTGCCGGTCGCTCTCTCGACAGCCCGACGACGCAGCCACCGAGAATGTGAGGTGGCATACCGGGGTTACGGAGTGATGCGCGTCTCACCGATCATGGCGAGCGCGCATCGAACGAGGGGGCAACCACCATGAGCAGCCGTACGGAACCAGAACCCGGGCTCGTGCCCGTACCCGCCCGGCCCGAGGGCGAGTACCGGCAGTTGATCAATGTCGCCTACCGGCTGCTCGGCTCCCTGGCCGAGGCGGAGGACGCCGTTCAGGAGGCCTTCGCCCGCTGGTACGCCATGTCGGACCGGCAGCAGGAGGCCATCGAGTCCCCCGGCGCCTGGCTGACGACGGTGGTCGGCCGCATCTGCCTCGACGTACTCGGCTCGGCGCGGGCCCGGCGCGAACGCTATGTGGGCGAGTGGGTGCCGGAGCCGTTGCCGGACTCCAGGGAATGGGCGACCGGACGGCCGGGCGACAGCGGGGCCGACCCCGCCGACCGGATCGCCCTGGACGAGTCGGTCGACATGGCCTTCCTCGTCGTCCTCGAATCCATGACCCCCGCCGAACGGGTCGCGTTCATCCTGCACGACGTCTTCCGGTACGCCTTCACCGAAGTGGCCACGATCGTCGGCCGCACCCCCGCGGCCTGCCGGCAGCTCGCCTCGTCGGCCCGCCGCCGCGTCGGCGCGGCCCGGCCCCCGGAGCCACCGACCGGCCTGCAGGCGCGTGTCATCAAGGACTTCAAGCAGGCGTGGGAGACCCAGGACATCGCCGCGCTCGTCGGCCTGCTCAACCCGGACGCCACGATGGTCGCCGACGGCGGCGGTCTGGTCGGCGCGGCGCTCCGCCCGATCGTCGGTGCCGGGGAGATCGCCCGCTACATCGTCGGGATCGGCGACCAGGTGCCCGGAATGAAGCTCCTGGTGCGCTCGGTCAACGGCCGTCCCGGTCTGGTGGCCCAGCGCGGTGGCGCCACCGTGACGGTGGCGGCCTTCGGCCTCGCGGGCGACCGGATCACGCACATCTGGGCGGTCCGCAACCCGGAGAAGCTCCAGCCGTGGGCCGCACCGGAGGACACGGCCGTACGGGATCGGTGACCGGCGTCTCGGTACGCGGGCGAGCGGACGTACCGGTCCCGGGCCTGGGAGCGGAAGGACGGGAGCGGAAGGCCGGGGAGCGGAAGGACGGGAGCGGAAGGCAGAGGAGCGGAAGGCCGGGGAGCGGAGGCGGACCGGTCACGTGTCCGAGCGGTGGCCGAGGACCTCGCGGGCCCGGAGGCCGGCCTGGAAGCGGGAGCGGGCGTTCAGGGCGGTCATCAGGGAGGCGACGCGGCGCCGGTAGGTGCGCAGGGACACTCCGAGGAGGCGGGACGCCGTCTCGTCGGTGTGGCCGGCCGCCAGGGATCGCAGTACGGCCCGGTCGGCGTCGCCGAGGTGGGGGAACGGGGTGCGGCGGTAGACGGCGAGGTCCGTCGCGGTCTCCCAGGCCGTCTCGAACAGGGCTCGCACCCCGGCCACCACGTCCGGCTCCTGGACGACGCTGTACGTACGGGGTCCTCCCGCGGCGGGCCGTGGGGCCGCGAGGACGGCGAGGCGCCGGTCGACGACGATCGCCTCGCGGGCCGGGGGAGCGGGCGAGATCCGGATCTCCGCACCGGCCCCGACGAGGAGGTCGAGCAACTCCCGTCCGCCGGAGGCCCGGAAGACGTCGGGCCCGTACAACTTGCGTATCACCAGGCCCGGTACGGGTGTGCGACGGGAACCCGTGGCCGCCGCCGACCAGGTCCCGGGTTCCCCGGCCGCGCAGAGGAACTCCCGCCGCACACCGTCGAAGAGGGCGCCCGCGCGCCGCATCAGCTCGTTCTCGCCCCGCAGCGTCACGATGCTCTTCGTCGTCATGGCACCAAACTGCCAGCCGTTCGTCTCCGGCACGAGCGGTCCCGAGGATCTGGAGGCATGACCACGATCCATGAGAACGCCTCCTCCGCCTTCCTCCTCGGCGGAGACCTTCCCGTCGCCCGCATGGGCTTCGGCGCCATGCGGCTCCCGGCCCGGGAGATCGCCGGCCCCGCGAACGATCCGGCCACCTCGGCGGCCGTACT
Source organism: Streptomyces sp. NBC_00250 (assembly GCF_036192275.1). Classification (NCBI taxonomy): domain Bacteria; kingdom Bacillati; phylum Actinomycetota; class Actinomycetes; order Kitasatosporales; family Streptomycetaceae; genus Streptomyces; species Streptomyces sp. NBC_00250. The sequence continues at coordinate 4,891,997 of NZ_CP108088.1, forward strand.
GCGGCGGGCCGTCGAGCTCGGGGTGAACCACATCGACACCGCCTGGTTCTACTTCCACGGCGGCCTCTCGGCGAACGACCTGATCCGCCGCACCCTGCACCCCTACGCCGAGGACCTGGTCCTGGCGGCCAAGGTCGGCCCGGTCCGCCACCCCGACGGCGGCCGGGGCGCCCCGGCCGGGCCCCGCGAGCTGGCCGCCGGCGTCCGCCGCACGCTCGGTGAACTCGGCCTCGACCGCCTCGACCTCGTCTACCTGAGGCTCCAGCCCGACGAGGACGGCGGCGAGGCCGGGCCGCTCGCCGAGCGGTTCGGCGCGCTCGCCGCCCTGCGCGAGCAGGGCCTGATCCGGCACCTCGGCCTCAGCAACACGACCACCGAACAGCTCACCGAGGCGCAACGCATCGCCCCGGTGGCGGCCGTACAGAACCTGTACGGGCTGTTCCACCGCCCGGACCCGGCCGTCCTCGCCGCCTGCACCCGCCAGAACATCGCCTTCGTCCCGTTCTTCTCCCTGGAAAGCCTGGGCCGCCCGGAGCCCGCCGAACCGCTCAGGCGCATCGCCGCCCGACACGGCGTCTCCCCCGCCCGGATCAAACTCGCCTGGACGATGGCCCGGTCACCCGTCGTCCTTCCGATCCCCGGCACGTCCTCGGTGGCCCACGTGGAGGACAACATCGCAGCGGCCGCCCTGACCCTCACCAAGGCCGACCTGGCCGAGCTCGACGCGCTGCCCCACTGAGTCGGTTCGGCCATGCGGGCCCGTCGTGTCCACCGACTGGTGGACACCGGGTTCAACCGGTCGAGGCTGATGGGAGGAAGGGCCCGCGGACGAGCATCTGAGGCATGAGAAATCGACCGGTTCGTTTGGCCCGTTGGAGTGCCCGGCACCCGTGGAGCGCGATCATCGGGTGGTTCGTCTTCGTCGTTCTGTGCCTCGGCGCAGGCATCGCGTCCGGCAGCAACGCGGCGACCACCAAGGACTTCTGGGTCGGGGAGGCGGGGCACGCCGAGGCGATGGCGACCGAGGGCGGTCTCCAACGCCGGCCCACCGAGCACGTCCTGATCCGCGCGAAGTCCGGTCCGCTGGACCCGGAGGCGGCCGGTGCCGCGGTCCGTGAGCTCACCGACCGGATGGCCGGGCTGCCGGAGGTGGACAGCGTGGCCGCCCCGGTCCGCTCGAAGGACGGCAGCACCCTGCGCGTGACCGTGGTCCTGAAGGGCGCCGAGCTGGAGGGGCGGAAGAACGTCGTCCCGCTCCTCGAACAGACGGCGAAGGTGGCCGCCGGCCACCCCGGCCTGGTCGTGGAAGAGTCCGGATCGCCCGCCATCAGCAAGGGCGTCAACGATCAGCGCTCGGACGACCTCGCGCTCTCGGAACGCATCACCCTGCCGGTCACCCTCGTCATCCTGCTGATCGTCTTCGGCTCGGTGGTCATGGCCGGTGTGCCGCTGCTCCTCGCACTCTCCTCGATCGCCGCCACCATAGGCCTGGCCATGCTGGCCTCCCACGCCCTCCCCGACGCCGGCGTCGGGACCAACATGATCCTGCTCATCGGCCTGGCCGTGGGCGTCGACTACACGCTCTTCCACCTCAAGCGCGAACGCGAGGAACGGGCCCGCGCCGAAGGCCGGCTCAGCCCCGAGGCACTGGTGGAGCTCGCGGCGGCCACGGCCGGCCGCGCCATCGTGGCATCCGGCCTCGCGGTGATCGTCTCCACCGCGACGCTCTACCTGGCCACGGACGTCATCTTCTCCTCGCTGGCGACGGGCACGATCCTGGTCGTGGCGGTCGCCGTGGCCAGTTCCCTGACCGTGCTCCCCGCGCTGCTCGTGAAGATCGGCCACCGTACCGAGCGCCGTGCCGCCAAGAAGGCCGCGCGGCGGGCGAGCCGGGGCGAGCCGGTGCGTACGAAGCCGGTGAAGCCGGAGAACGGCAGGGTGTTCACCGCCCTGCTGCGCCCCGCGCGGCGGCACCCCGCGATCACCCTGTGCGTATCCGTACTGCTCATGCTCGGCATCGCGGCCCCCGCGCTCGGCATGAAGCTCATCGACCCCGGCAAGGACACCTTCTCCCGCGACATCCCGGCCATGCAGGTCTACGACCGGCTGACCGCGAAGTTCCCGGAGCTCCTGGTCAAGCACGAGGTCGTGGCCCGCTCCACCCCCGACCGGGCACCGCAGGTCCGGCAGGCGCTGGTGGAACTGGGCCGGCGGGCCCAGACGGACCCGCTCTTCGCCCGGAACGCCGAGCCGACGGTGCGCACCTCGGCCGACGGCCGGACCAGCGTGCTCGAACTGGCCGTCCCCCACCCCGCGCCCTCCGCCCCGGCGATCGAGTCGCTCCACCGCCTCCGCGAGGTGCATCTGCCCGCCACGGTCGGCACGCTGCCCGGCGTGGAGACGGCGGTGAGCGGTGACGTGGCCCGCGGCCAGGACTATGTGGAGCACGAGAACGGCAAGCTGCCGCTGGTCATCGGGGCCCTTCTGCTGCTGACCTTCCTCATGACCGTCTGGGCCTTCCGCTCGGTGGTGATCGCCCTGATCGGCGTCCTCCTCAACCTGCTCTCCGCCGCCGCCGCGCTCGGCGCGCTGGTCCTGGTCTTCCAGGGAACGTGGGCGGAGAACCTGCTGGACTTCGACTCCCTCGGGGCGATCGCGTCGCGCGTACCGCTCTTCCTCTTCGTGATCCTCTTCGGGCTGTCGATGGACTACCAGGTGTTCGTGGTCAGCCGGATCAAGGAGGCGATGGACACCGGGACGACGGCCCGCGCGGCGGTACTGGACGGCATCGGCCGCTCGGCCAAGGTGGTGACGAGCGCGGCGATGGTGATGGTCACGGTGTTCGCGGCCTTCGTCTTCCTGCACCTCACCGAGATGAAGCAGATGGGCTTCTGCCTGGCGGTGGGGGTCCTGCTGGACGCAGTGATCATCAGGATGATGATCCTGCCGTCGCTCCTGCTGCTCCTCGGCGAGCGGGCCTGGTGGCCACGGCGACCCACGCCGAGGCCCGTGGAGACGCCCGCCGCTCCCGAAGCCGCTCTCCCCGTCCGCTCCGGTGCGTAATCTGACGATCATGCTTCAACGACCGCAGCGCGGCGACCCGTTATGGATCTGGGCACTCCACGGGTGGGAGGGGCTGTCCTGGGCGCTCATCGCCCTCGTCACCCTGATCACCGTCGTGGGCGACGCTCCGACGACGACGAAGGTCGGGGTACCGGTACTGGTGGGCGTCCTGGCCCTCGGCTACGCGCTCGTGCGCTGCCGCCCCGAGAACCCTCTGCTTCGCCCGTACGGCTATCTGGGCGTCCTCGTGGCAGCGCTGGGCGGTCTCTCGTACGTCGGCGACGGCCTCGGGGTCTTCTACACCGTGATGCTCGCGCAGTTCGTCGTCTTCGCGGACAGCCTCAAGGCGGCGGTCGTCTCCTCGGGTCTCGGCGCGGCGGCGATCACGGTCGGCGGCACCCTGCGGGAAGGCCGGCGCTTCGACGTCCTGTTCACCAACACCGTCTCCTCCCTCGCGGTGTTCGCGGTCGGCGTCCTGATCGCGGTGGTGACGCCCCGGGCCCTGGCACTGCGGGACGAACGGGCCCGGCTGAGAGCGGACTTGAGGTCCGCCCAGCTGGAGCTGGTCGAGGCGTACCAGCGCCAGGGCGCCGCGGAGGAGCGCGAGCGCCTCGCCCGGGAGATCCACGACACCCTCGCCCAGGGCTTCGCCTCCATCATCGTGCTGGCGGAGGCGGCCCGGTCCGGGCTCGCCGTGGCCCCCGACAGAAGCGCCCAGCAGCTGCAGTCCATCGAACAGACCGCCCGGGAGAACCTCGCCGAGGCCCGCGTCCTCGTCGGCGCGGCCCCCCGCAGCGGCGTGGCCGCCGGATCGGTCGCGACGACGCTCCGCCGCACCTTGGACCGGTTCACCGAGGACACCGGGCTCATCGTCACGGCGGAGCTGGCGGACCTCGCGTGCGACCAGCCGACGCGGGTCGCCCTGCTGCGGTGCACGCAGGAGTCCCTGGCCAACATCCGCAAGCACGCGGACGCCTCCACGGTCGGCGTCGTCCTCGCGCGCCACCGGAACGGCGTCGAGCTGGAGATCACCGACGACGGACGCGGGTTCGTCGTCGAGGAGTCCCAGGGCTTCGGCCTGGACGGCATGCGCAAGCGCCTCGCCGAATTCGGCGGCGATCTCACCGTCACCAGCTCGCTCGGCGACGGGACCCGGATCCTCGCCATGATCCCCATGAACGGCCAGGTGTGACAGACATGACGGCGACTGAGCCCACGAGCGCGAGCGCGAGCACGAGTACGAGCGGGAGTACGGCCACAACCGCGACCACGGCCACAACCGCGACCGCGACCACGGCCACGAGCCAAGGGCGCCGCCTGCGCGTCGTCCTGGCCGACGACCATACGGTGATGCGTGCCGGACTTGTCGCGCTGCTGGCTTCCGAGCCCACCATCGACATCGTCGGCGAGGCGGGAGACGGCCGCGAGGCCGTACGGCTCGTCGAACAGCTCGACCCGGATGTGGTGCTCCTCGACCTGCGGATGCCCGTACTCGACGGTGTGGGCGCCACCACCGAGATCGTCGGAAGCGGCGCGCGGACCCGGGTCCTCATCCTGACCACGTACGACACCGACGCGGACATCGAGCGGGGCGTCGAGGCGGGGGCCACCGGCTATCTCCTCAAGGACGCCACCCGTGACCAGCTGGTCGAAGCCATCCACTCCGCCTCCCGGGGCGAAACCGTCCTCGCCCCGCGCGTCGCGCAACGGCTCGTGGCCAGGATGCGCCGGCCCGTGCCCGTGGCACTCACCGCGCGGGAGGCCGACGTGCTGCGCGCGGTCGCCGACGGATTGTCCAACGCGGAGATCGGCCGGCGTCTCTTCATCGGAGAGGCCACGGTGAAGACCCATCTCCTGCGGATCTTCGCGAAGCTCGACGTCGGCGACCGCACGCGCGCCGTGGTCGTGGCGATGAACAGCGGGCTGCTGGAGCAGCGCTAGCCCGGCAGGGAACACACGAAAGCCCCGGGTCGCAGACCTGGGTCGGTGTCATGGGACGGCCTCCGCGGATCTCGGGTTGAGGCCTCGCGCCACAGGCGTAGCGTGGAAGGGGCCGAGCTCGGTGAGCAGGGTGCGTGGCTGGGTGTGACATCCCACAGAGAGCCCGGCTGTCCGCACGATGCCCGCCCGAGCCCGCCCTGATGCCCGCTTCCGGTGTCGCGCCCTCGCCGGCGGAGCCGGCGGGGTAGAGGCACGAGGAGCGATCGCTATGGGCAAGCTCTCGATCGAGCAGTTGCGTGAACGGGTCCGCGGGGCGGTCACCACCCCTGAAGACGATGGCTACGACGCGGCACGCGAGGTCCGCAACGCCATGATCGACAGGAGGCCGGCCGCCGTCGCGCGCTGCGTCAACGCGGGCGACGTCATGGCCGCGGTCGACTTCGCGCGGGAGAACGAGGTCGACCTGGCGGTGCGTGGCGGCGGGCACAGCGTGCCCGGCTTCGGTACCTGCGACGGCGGCGTCGTGGCCGATCTGTCGGGGATGCGCGGCGTGCGGGTCGACCCCGTGCGGCGGACGGCACGCGCCGAAGGCGGCGCGACCTGGGGTGACTTCAACGCGGCGACGCACGCCTTCGGCCTGGCGACGACCGGGGGGATCATCTCGACCACCGGTGTCGGCGGGCTCACCCTGGGTGGCGGCATCGGCTATCTCGCCCGCGGACTCGGCCTGAGCTGCGACAACCTGATCTCCGCCGACGTGGTGACCGCGGACGGGAGGCTGCTCGTCGCGAACGAGGAGGAGAACGACGACCTGTTCTGGGCCCTTCGCGGAGGCGGCGGAAACTTCGGCGCGGTGACCTCCTTCGAGTTCCGGCTCAGCCCCGTCAAGGACATCTACGGCGGGCCGCTCCTCTACGAGCTGGAGGACGCCGCCACCGTGCTGCGCTCCTTCGCCGACTACATCGCCGACGCGCCGGAGGAACTCGGCGGCTTCCCGGCCTTCCAGCTGGCCCCGCCGCTCCCGTTCATCCCGGAGAACCGGCACGGCGACCCGTTCGTCCTGATCGTGGCGTGCTGGGCGGGGCCGCTGGACGAGGGGCCGCGCGCCCTCCAGGCCTTCCGCGACTTCGCGCCGGTGGTCGCCGAGCACGTCGGCCCCATGCCGTATCCCGCGCTCAACAGCGCCTTCGACGCGCTGGTGCCGCCCGGCCTCCAGCACTACTGGAAGGCCAACTTCGTGACCGACCTCAGCGATGCCGCGATCGAGGCGCACATGCGGTACGGGCCACGCCTGCCGGCCGTGAACTCGACGGTCCACATCTACCCCATCAACGGTGCCTGCCACCGTGTCGCACCGGACGCGACGGCCTTCGCCTACCGGGACGCCTCGTTCGCCACCGTCATCGCCGGCATGTGGCCCGACCCGTCCGCGAACGAGGCCAACATCGCGTGGGTCCGCGACTACTACGAAGCGACCGCCCCCCACTCGGAGGAAGGCGGATACATCAACTTCATGGCCGACGACGACCAGGACCGGATCAGGGCCAATTACAGGACCAACTACGACCGCCTCGTCGAGGTCAAGCGGAAGTACGACGCAGGGAACCTGTTCCACCTGAACCAGAACATCAAGCCCTAGGGGGGCGGCGTAGAGCTTGGTGTGCCGGGCCGACGGAACCGGGTAACGTCATTGTCATGTTCTTCCAGACGCCGATTCACGAGTGAGAGTGTGATGGGCCCCCGCTGACGTCCCTGGACGTCGCCGCGCCCGTCCCCCCACCGACGAATCCGTACATCACTTCGCATCTTCACCGGGAGAGCCCATGACCGTGAGCAAGAACATCAACAACCCCGTGGGCCAGGGCGGCGGCCAGCGCAAGAGGCTGTCCCGCGCCGAGCGGCAGAACAACGGTCCGCACCGCAACCTCGACCGCAAGGGTGCCGCCGACCAGAAGGCGGAGCTGGTGCGCAAGATGCGCGAGAAGGCAGGCGCGGCCGAGGGCACGGCCGAGGGTGCGGGGCAGACGGGCGAGGACACCGCACGGAGCTGACGGACACACCGCCGCCGTGCGGGACTCCGCAGGACGACGCCGCCGCTGCGCGGTCGGCGTTCACAGGCCGCCGTCGGAGGCCGACACCACTCCCGACTCGTACGCCGCGATCACCAGCTGGGCGCGGTCGCGGGCGGCCAGCTTGGACAGCAGACGGCCGATGTGAGTCTTCACGGTGCCCATGCTCAGATGCAGGCGCGCCGTGATCTCGTCGTTCGACAGGCCCCGCGCGATCAGCTTCAGGACCTCGCGCTCCCGCTCCGTCACCCCGGTCAGAAGGGCGGGGCGGTGATTCCGGACCGGGTCCTGGTCCGAGTCCCGGTCCGGGCGGCGGGCGAACTCCTCGATGAGCCGGCGGGTCACCGACGGAGCCAGCAGGGAGTCGCCCGTGGCGACGACCCGGATGGCGGCGAGCACCTCCGCGGGCGGGGCGTCCTTGAGGAGGAAGCCCGCAGCGCCGGCCCGCAGCGCCGCGTAGACGTACTCGTCGAGGTCGAACGTGGTCAGGATCAGTACCCGTGCGCCGGCGGTCTCCGGGGATCCACAGATCTGCCGGGTCGCCTCGATGCCGTCCATGACCGGCATCCGGACGTCCATCAGGACCACGTCCGGTCGGTGCAGGCGCGCGAGCTCGACGGCCTCCGCCCCGTCGCCCGCCTCTCCCACGGCGGTGAGGCCGGGTTCGTTCTCGACGAGGATCCGGAAGGAACCGCGCAGCAACACCTGGTCGTCGACGACCAGCACCCGGGTCGCGTCCGTCATGCGTTCCTCCTCACGCCGTCCTGCGGCAGGCGGGCGGAGACCGCGAAGCCTCCCCCGGGGCGCGGGCGCGGGCCCGCGCTGAACGTCCCGCCGTACATCATGGCCCGCTCCCGCATGCCGACCAGGCCGTGCCCCCCCGACCCGCTCGGTGTCGGCGCCCCGCACGCCGTCGTCCGTGACATCGATCCGCACCTCGCGCAGGTCGACCTCGACCGTCACCCGGCAGCGTGCGGGGGCCGCGTGCTTCACCACGTTGGTGAGGGACTCCTGCACGATCCGGTGAACGGCCAGGGTGATGCCGGCGGGCAGGCCGGCGTCCGGGACCCGGACGTCCAACTCGACTTCCACGCCCGCCTGTCGTGCCTGATCGGCCAGCCGGTCGAGCGCGTCGAGGTCGGGCGCCGGGCTCAGCGGGGCGGTGGCCGAGTCGGTGCGCAGCACGCCCAGGGTGCGACGCATCTCGGTCATGGCGGCCCGGCTGGTCTGTTCGATGACGCGCAGCGCATCCACGGCCTCCTCGGGGCGGCGCTGGGCGACATGCCCGGCGACGCCCGCCTTCACCGCGATCAGGCTGAGGCTGTGCGACACGATGTCGTGCAACTCCCGTGCGATGCGCAGCCGTTCCTCGGCGATGGCGTGTTCGGTGCGGCGGGCGGCCTGGTCTGCTTGCCGGGCGCGGTGGGCGCGTACCGCGAAGCCCGCCGTCCAGCCGCCGCCGAGGACCAGCCAGACGATGGCGGCGACGCCGACGGCCCCGCTCCAGGTCTCGGCGGGGGATTCCTCGGGCCGTGGCGCGGGCCGAAAGTGGCCCAGTCGAAGCGCACGGAATTGGCCTGTGTGAAGGGTCAACTGCGCACTACCGTAAGCGCAATGACAACAAGATCTACTTCTGCCGACCAGGCCACGCCCACGTCCGCGCCCACGTCCGCGACCCCGTCCACGTCGGTGGCCTTGGCCGATGCGCCGATGCGTCAGGCCCGTAACTCCGCCGCCCTGTGGATCGCGACCGGCCGGTCCCGGGGGCATGAGGTCGTCCGGCGCCGCGGATTCGTCGCGGTCGACGGCGGCGAGCGTGCCGGCATGCGGGTCCTGATTCAGGAGTCCGACCTCGACCCGGGCGAACTGGCCGAGTTGAGCGAGCTGGTTCGGCGGGCCGCGGGCCCGGTGAACGCCGAGGATCCGTTCAGCTCGACGGACCTGAACCATCTGGGCATGCGCAACTGGCAGATGCCGGTCATGCTGCGCCTGCCCGGGCCCGTCGGCGAACCGGCGCTGGACGTGATCCGGGTAGAGCGGTCCGAGGACCTCCAGGTGGCCGAGCGGATCGTGATCGAGGGCTTCGAACTGGCCGGATTCGAGCCCCACCGCCCCGGCGAGCTGTTCCCGATGGCGCTGATCGGGCAGTCGGGCGTGGACGTGTTCGTCGCCCTGCACGACGGCGTGGCCGCGGGAGCCTGCGTCAGCGTCGTGGACGACGGCATCGGCGGCCACTACTGGGTCGCCACGTCGACGGCCTTCCGTTCGCGTGGCGTCGGGAGGGCCGTCATGCTCGGAGCCCTCGCCCACGTGGCGGACCTGCCGGTCACCCTCACCGCTTCGAAGCTGGGCAGGCCGCTGTACGAGTCCCTGGGCTACACCGTCGCGGCGCCCTCGACCTGGTGGGCCTCTGCTTCGTGACACCGTCGCGGTAGAGCCCGCCGGCTCGCCGACAGAGGTCCGGACGACGAAGTCCTCCGGCGCCTCACTCTTCCCGCTTCGGGCCGAGATCCAGGAGCGCGGCTCCCAGCCGGCGTACCCCCTGCGTCAGCTCCGCGTGGTCGGCCGCGGCGGCGAACCCGATGCGCAGGTGGGCGGCCGGCGGCTCCGTGGCGAAGTAGCGGCTGCCGGCGCTCACGGCGACGCCACGCTGCCGGGCGGCGCTCGTGAGGACGGCGTCGTCCACGCCGGGCGGCAGACGGACCCACAGGTGCAGGCCCCCGGTCGGCAGCCCGGACAGGGTCGCGCCCGGGATCTCCTCGCCGACCGCGGCGGCCAGCACGGCGCACCGCTCGCGCAGCGCCGTACCGAGAGAGCGGACGTGCCGGTCCCAGGACGGGGAGCTGAGCACTTCCAGCGCGGCTTCCTGGAGCGGGCGCGTGACGAAGAAGTCGTCGACCAGGCGCACCGCCCGCATGCGCTCCATGACCGGCCCGCGGGCCACGAGTGCCCCGATCCGCAGGCTCGGTGCGGCGGGCTTGGTGAGTGAGGTGACGTGGACGACCGTGCCGTCGCGGTCATCGGCGACCAGCGGTCGCGGCACGGCGCCGCCGTGTCCCAGGTGCCGCGCGAAGTCGTCCTCGATCACGAACGCGCCCGAGGCGCGCGCCACATCGAGGATCTGACGGCGACGGTCGGGCGCCAGGACCGTGCCGGTCGGGTTCTGGAAGGTCGGCTGGCAGTACAGCAGCCGTGCGCCGGTCATCGCGAACGCGTCGGCCAGCAGGTCGGGCCGCAGTCCGTCGGCGTCGAGCGGGACCGGCACCGGCCGTAGTCCCGCGGCGCGGGCGGCGGTCAGGGCGCGCGGATAGGTGGGCGACTCCACCAGGACCGGGCTGCCGGGTCCGGCGATGGCCCGGAACGCGATCGACAGGGCGCTCTGTCCGCCGGCGGTGACCAGGACGTCCTGCGGTGCCACGCTGCCGCCGACGATGCGGGCGAACGCGGTGCGCAGCGCCGTCAGACCGCCGGCCGGGGCGCGGTCCCAGGCGTCCGGACGGCGTGCTGCCCGCGCCAGCGCCGCGCTCAGGGCCCGGGTGGGTTGGAGCGAGCGGTGCACGTAGCCGCCGTCCAGGGAAATCGTCCCGGCCGGTGGAGGTCCGAGCGGGTCGGCGATCAGGTGCGTGTCGACGGCGCGGTCCGTGAGGGCGACCGTCTGCCAGTCGGTGTTGGCGCCGGTGTCGGAGCCCTCGTCGCGGAGCCGGGTGCGCTGCGCGACGTACGTCCCGCTGCCCGGGCGGGTCACCACCGCCCCCTCCGCGGCCAGTGCGGCGATGGCCCGTGCCACGGTCGCGGGGCCGACCCGGTACTCCTTGATCAGCTCGCGGCTGCTCGGCAGTCGGTCGCCGGGCGAGAGCCGGGAGAGCAGTGTCCGAAGGCTGTCGGCCAACTCACCAGAAGTGCTACCGTCATTCATGAGAGAGAAGAATAGCGCTACTGGCCCTGGTTCAGAAGCACTTCAGCTGGACGTCGCCGCTCTGCGGGCCGACACCCCGGGGTGCCGGAAGGTCATCCACTTCAACAACGCGGGCTGCGGCCTGCTGGCCACCCCCGTACTCGACGTGATGGTCGGCCATCTGAACCTCGAAGCACGGATGGGCGGTTACGAGGCGTCGGCCGCCCGCGCCACCGAAGTGCGCGCGTTCTACACGGAGATCGCCGCCCTCATCAACACCACGCCCGACAACATCGCCTTCGCGGGCAGCGCCACGCATGCCTACGCCAACGCCCTGTCCTCGATCCCCTTCGAGGCCGACGACGTCATCCTCACGACCCGTGACGACTTCGTCTCCAACCAGATCGCCTTCCTGTCCCTGCGCAAGCGATTCGGCGTACGCATCGTCCACGCACCCGACACCCCCGACGGGGGCGTCGACGTGGAGGCGATGGCCGCCCTGATGCGCACCCACCGGCCCCGCCTGGTGTCCGCCACCCATGTCCCCACCAACTCGGGACTCGTCTCGCCGATCGCCGAGATCGGCCGGCACTGCCGGGAGCTGGACCTGCTCTACCTGGTGGACGCGTGCCAATCGGTGGGCCAGTTCGTCATCGACGTGGAGGAGATCGGCTGCGACCTCCTCACCGCCACCTGCCGCAAATTCCTCCGCGGCCCGCGCGGCTCCGGATTCCTGTACGTATCCGATCGCGTCCTGCGGGCGGACTACGAACCGCTGTTCATCGACATGCACGGCGCCCGCTGGACCGCGCCGGGCGCGTACGAGCCCGCCCCGACGGCGGCCCGGTTCGAGGAATGGGAGTTCCCCTACGCCACGGTGCTCGGCAGCGCCGCCGCGACGCGCTACGCCCGCGAGGTCGGCATCGAGGCCATCGAGCAGCGCACACCCGCGCTCGCGGCCCGGCTGCGCGACCGGCTCGCACTCGTCCCGGGGGTGCGGGTGCTCGACCGCGGTCCGCGACTGGCCGCGCTCGTCACCTTCGCGGTGGAGGGCTGGCAGCCCCAGCCGTTCAAAGCGGCCATGGACGCCCGCGGCATCAACTCGGCGCTCAGCTTCCGCGAGTTCGCGCAGTTCGACTTCGGGGACAAGGGCATCGAATGGTGTCTGCGCCTGTCTCCGCACTACTACAACACCGAGGAGGAGGTGGACCACGTCGCCGACGCGGTCGCCGACCTCGTCCGCCAGGCACCCGACCGCCGACGGGGACGGTGACGGCGCCGGTGACCGCCCTCCAGGCGCCCACCGCGGAGGCGACCCCGGAAAGCCTGTGGCGCAACGGCGACTTCCTCAGGTTCTGGCTCGGCGAGACGCTGTCCCTGCTGGGCACCCAGGTCACGAACCTGGCCCTGCCGCTGACCGCGATCACCGCGTTCGACGCCACCGACGAACAGGTCGGTGTCCTGCGGTTCCTGCAGCTCGTCCCGTACCTCGGGCTCGCCCTGATCTTCGGCGTGTGGGTGGACCGGGCCCGGCGGCGGCGGATCATGCTCGGTGCCAACCTCGTCCGGATGGTCCTGCTGGCCCTCGTGCCCGTCCTGTACTGGACGGACGCGCTCGGCATGGTCTCGCTGCTGCTGATCGCCTGTGCCGTCGGCGTCGCCTCGGTGCTGTTCGACGTGAGCTGGATGTCCTACGTGCCGACCCTGGTGCGCGGTCCCGAACGCTACGTCGAGGCCGGCGCGAAGATGGGGATGAGCTCGTCGGCGGCCGAGGTGGCGGGACCCGGGCTCGCCGGTGTCCTGGTCGGCGCCCTGACCGCACCCGTGGCGCTGATCGCGGACGCGTTCTCCTATCTGGCGTCCGTGGTTTCGCTGTTGCTCATCCGCACCCCCGAGCCGCGGCCCGAGCCCGCGACCGTGAAACGCCACGTGCCGACCGAACTCCGGGACGGTCTGCGCTGGGTGCTGGGGAATCCGGTCCTGCGGTCGCTCGCGCTCATCGGGTTCTGCTGCAACTTCTCGATGGTCACCGTGTGGACCATGTTCCTGCTGTACGGGACACGAGACGTGCACCTGGGATCGACGGCCCTCGGCGGTGTCCTGGCGACCGCCTCGGTGGGCGGTCTGATCGGCGCGGCGATCTCCCGCAGGGTGATCCGACGCTTCCGGCTCGGGCCGGTCTACCTCGTCGCGCAGTCGGCCCTTCTCCTCGGCCCCCTGCTGATCGTCCTGGCCACCGGCCCCCGGCCGGTGATGGTGGGGATGTTCGTCCTCTCCTTCTTCACCAGCTACCTCGGCCTCGGTGTCGCCGGCGTCGTCATCGTCAGCCTGCGCCAGGCCAGTACCCCGCAGTCGATGATGGGCCGGATGACGGCGGTCTTCCGCACCCTGCTGTTCGGCGGCGGCGCCCTCGGCGGCCTGTCCGCGGGCCTGCTGTCGGGCCGGCTCGGCGCCCACGGCGCGTTGACCGTCGCGGCGATCGGATCCGCCGGCGTGCTGATCGCGCTCGTTCTGTCACCCGTGAGCCGGCTCGCCGCCCTGCCGACGGAACCGCCGGCCGAGAGGAGGTCCTGATCCGCGTCCACCCGTCCTCCTGGGGACCCACGGAGGGTGCGGCGCGGTCGAACCGTTCGGGACGATGACGAAGGCCCAGGTCGCCGACCTGGGCCTTCGTGCAACAGCGGAGGACGGGAGTCGAACTCGCGCCAAAAGCCGGGGAATCTACGCGTCGGCCGTAGCGGGGTCGAAGGAGTCGGCGTCCTCCTGGGGTGTTGACGTGCCCTCTGACCTGCACGTATAGACTGTCAGGCGACGTGTGGCGAGGGCTCTGGCACGCCCATGTCGACCGCTGTCATCCGCCGCTGAGGGCACGGATGGGGCACGTTTCTGCCCGATGCCCTGCCGATGTCGGGCGCCCGGTCAGGTCCTCCCCGGTGCCGGCGGTTTCCGCGACTAGCCTCCGCATCATGCTGCGTATCGTCGACACCCGTACCGGCCATCTCGTGGAGATTCCCTCCGTACGCCGTCATCTGCTGAGCATCTGCGTCCACCTGTCGGCCGGCGACGTCGGGCTCGGCCTGGGGGACCTGCGGGCGCTCCTGGTCGGTGACGTACTGGCGCGCACAGTGGAGCTGCACGGCCTGCAGTCCCGCACGTTCCGGACCATGCCGGACCTGCCGGACATGCCGGACCTGCCGGACCTGCCGGACGAGCAGGCCGAGGCGCTTGACCGCTCCCTGTCCGCCCTTGGCATCCACCCGCCCGACACCGTCGGTGTTCACCATCCGAAGGGAACGCTCTGCGCCGCTGCCGACGTTCACGTCCACGCGTACGGGACCGCGGCACAGGACGCGGTCGGCGGGGTCCGTATCGACGTGGGCCAGGTCGGCCCGGCATCGGGGGAGAAGGGCGTCGCGGACCGTGCCCACCTCCCGTCCCCAGGGCTCCTGGGGGCCGTCGCCCCGGAGGGCGCCGATCCGCTGGCCATGAGGATGTTGATGCTCGGCCACGCCTACCGCACGCCGGTCTTCGTCACCGGTACTGCGCTCGAAGAGGCCCGGCGGACGCTGGAGGACTGGCGGCAGCTGGTGGCCGACTGGGCACAGGAGCCGTCCCGGCCGATGCCTGCCGATGTGCTGCGACACGCCCATGACGTGCTGGCTGATGATCTCGGCGTCCCCGCCGTCCTGGACGCGCTGCTCACCGTGGCGTCACGCGCGGACGTACCGGCCGGTGCCAAGTTCGAGACGTTCGCGTTTCTCGACCGCGTCCTCGGACTGGACCTCGCGCGCGAGGTGGGTCACCAGCACCGGGCAGCGACATGACGTCGGGAGGAGCGGGCCGACGGCAGTCCGGTTCAGCCGCGTTCTTCCTCCTCGGCTTCCATGCGGCGGATTCCCTGGTGGGTCAGGGAGACCATCGCGGGGGTGTTGCCCGGTTCCCAGTCGACGGTGATCAGGTCCTCGCCGGCGAGGTACGTGCATGCGGCGGCCAGGTCTTCCTCCGGGATGCGCAGGTCGTTGCGCAGCTTCCGCCCCGGGACTCCGAGGAGACGGTTGCCTTCGGTGGCTTCGTAGAGGGCGGTCAGGACTCGTTCGCGGTAGCCCTGTCGCTCGCGGAGTGTCGCCATGACCGAGTCCTTTCATGCGTGTGAGGAAGGCCGACGCTCCTCACACCTCGTCGACGTGGGTGCCGGCAAGAGAGGTCGGTCTGCTGGTGGCGAGCCAGGAGAGGGCGGGTTCCGCGCCGGATCCGGTGTCGACGGTGAGGTGGAGCCGGGTGCCGCCTTCGGGCACGGGGTAGCTGCGCTGTTCCGCCCCGGCGAAGGAGCAGCGGATCACTTGGGCGACCGCGCGGGCGGCTTCGGGGGTGGCGGCGACGATACGGATCTCGGCGTGACCGGCCGAGGGCAGGGTCGCGGTGTCGATGGGGTACTCGGTGGGGTACAAGGTGCGTGGTCCCTTCGGAGGGCGAGCGAGAAGCCGGCGGGTGGGTTGTCCCGGGTGTCGGGTGCCCCACCCGCGGCCTTCGGTCGGAGGAATGGTCAGGGGTGCTCACGGCCAGGTGCCCGTGATCCGGCGGTGGGCGGCTTGCTCCGTCGGTGTGCGGTGGCTGTGGCCGGGGGGTCGGCGAATGGCCGGGAAGGGGTCGCCGAAGTGGTGGGTGGCGATGCGTGCGTCGTGCTGGGCATTGAGCCGGTGGATCAGGCGGATGCCGAGCGCGATCATGAGGGCGATGACGGCGAGCGTGATCAGGGTTTCCATGGGGTCACCTCCGCGGCTTCCCGCGCAGCAGGATCATCCGTGCTCCGACGACCGGGTGTCGCAACGGTGCCGGGGCGGATCCGCCGTCGGTGTCCCAGGCGTCCTCGCTGCTGCGGGCGTCTCGCATACGGCGGCCGGTCGCGGCCTCGTCGGACATCAGGGCACCGGCGGCCAGGACGCTGCCGGGGACGGCGGCGGCGGTCATGAGCCGGGCGGCTGCGGCGGGTTCGGTGTCGGGTGGGATCACCAGCAGATCGCAGCGGCCGATGGTGTAGGAGAGCAGGATCAACTTGTCGGGATCCTGTTCGGTGAACCAGCCGACGTGCACGGTGTGCCCGGTGGCGGCGACCTTGTGCGGGACGACGGGCCAGCGGGTGGGGTTCACCGCGACGCGTGTGATGCGTCCGAAGCGCTCCTCCAGTGCGTCGACCAGAGGCGGAAGTTCGGCGGCCAGGTCACGCGAGCGAGGCCACCAGGCGCCGTCCAGGCGGCCGGCGAGGGTGGTCTTCGGCGTCAGCGAAAGGCGCGCCGAAAGCGTGGGTGCCAGGGTGGTGGTCATGACCGCGGACCCGTCTCCGGGCCGCCCTGCAGGGCGGCCCAGTGTCTTCATCGCCGGAAACGACGTCCGCGTGGGAGCGGGTGCTCGACTTACTCCCGGTACTTTCAGCGTACTCCGCCCAGCGGTCGGACGAGCCGCTCTGACCAGGCGATTTCCTGCCGGGCACGCCGTCCGGGCGATGGCCGCGGGCCTGTCCGCGGGCCGGTGACGTCACCCAGGCCGCCGAGATCCTCGTCGCCACGCATCCAGAACCGGTGACACCCCGCCCGGAGCAGGTGTGATCCGTACGGCGAAGCTCCTGCCGCCCCGCATCCCGCCTCACCGGCACCTCACGGCACGGCCCTCCGTCATCCACGCCACTCGACCAGGACCAGCGTGGCGTCGTCCGAAGTGGCGTTGCCCCGTGCCCGTTTGAGGGTGTGGGAGAGGTCCCGTACCACCGCGCGGACCTCTCGGTCCGCCCGCTCCAGTCGGTTCACCCAGTCGATCAGCTGTTCCTCGCCGAACTCCTCCTGTCCGCTCTCGTGTTCCTCGATCAACCCGTCGGTGAAGCAGAGGACGCGATCCCCCGGTTCGAGCGTCACTTCGCTGACCTGCGGCTGTGCTCCTCCGAAGCCGACGGGCAGGGTCGTGGGGCTGTCCAGGCGGCCTACGACGCGGTGCCCGCGGATCAGAAGGGGGGCGGGGTGCCCGGCGTTGACCCACTGGAGGCGGCCGGTGTTCGTGTCCAGCCTCATCATCTGCGCGGTCACGAAGTGGTCGGGTGCGAACTGCTCGGCCACGGCCCGGTCCATGAAGTGGTAGATCTCGGACAGTTCGATGCTGATCCGGCGGGCGTGCCGGTACGCGCCGATGGCCACGGTGGCCATCGTGGCCGCGTCCAGACCGTGACCCATGGCATCGATCATGGCGAGGTGGAAGGTGTCCCCGTTCAGGGCGTAGTCGAAGCTGTCGCCCGCCACGTCGTAAGCGGGCTCCAGAACGCCGGCGACGGTGACGCGCGGCGTCACCATCGACAGAGGCGGCAGCAGCGACCACTGGATCTCGGCGGCGACGCTCATCGGTTCGCTGCGACGGGTGCGGAAGAAGAGATCGGTGTGGCCGTTCTTGGTCTGCAACATGTCGGCGATCAGACCGGCGATCCTGCGCAGCAGGCGGCGGTCGTCGTCGTCGACGGCGTCCAGCGTGACGGCCAGGACGCCCGCCTGGTCGCCCCCGTCCAGCAACGGCAGCAGGACCCGTACGCCGTCGGCCAGCACGAGTTCGACCGGACGCGAGGTGAGGAAGCACCGGCCGGCCGCGGAGCCGTCGATGACCTGCGGTTCCCCGCCCACCAGCCCTTCGCCCGGCAGGGGGACCAGTCTCTGCTGCCCGTAGTCCTGGAGCAGGATCTGCGGATCCCGTCCCCTCAGCCGCGCCACCGTGTCGGCGAGCACCGGCCCGACCAGATGCGGTGGCAGCTCGTGGGCCCGGTCCAGGAGCCCGCCCAGCAGCCCCTCTCCGAAGCTCTCCGAGCGATCCGGATCCCCGGCCGATCCGACTGTCATCCCGCTCCCTTCCACAGGGCGACGGACGGGCTGCGCGGCGCCTGGCCGTACCGGGGCTGACGCAGGCCGGTGGCAGCCGGTGCCCGACAGGCACGGGGGCCGGGGCCCGTTGGCGGCGGTCTCGCCATCAGCATGCTCCTCGGCGGCAGGCCACGCCACACGACGACGAAGGCCCCGGTCTCTGACCAGGGCCTTCGTTCAAGAGCGGATGACGGGAATCGAACCCGCGCCATAAGCTTGGGAATCACCGACGCCAGCTTGATCATCTGCTGCCTGACCTGCGAATACGGCCCCTGGTGCGGCGCTTCTCGCTGGCTGGGCGATACCCGTGGCGACCGCTGTTCGCCACCCCGAAGGGCACGGCTGGGGCACGACCAGCCTTTCTCGGAGATGCAGTGCTTTCTCGCCGTGCTCGGTGCCCGGTGATCAGTCGTCGGGCGGGCTTTCCGCTTCCTGGAGTCTCTCGGCGATGTCGTCGGCCCACTCCTGAGCCCACTGGCGCAGCTCGACGGTCTGGTGGTCGTCGAGTCCGTACGCGACGAATTCGGTGTCATCGATCCAGTCCGCCCCGGCGAGCCGGGCCTGAAGGTCGGAGAGGTCGAAGGTGTCACGGGCGTGGCGGCGGCCGAGCTCTTCGAGCTCGATGTGACTCCAGCGATCGGCTGCCGCCCGGACGTCGATCAAGTCACGCGCAAGGCCACGGTCCGCCAGCGCGCGGACCTTCGTGCCGACCACGTCCTCCAGCGAGAGCACCAGGCCATGCTCGGTCTTCACCGGCGGACGCCAGAGTGCTTCCTTGAGGACGTCGACCTCGCACTCCTCGCCTGTGGCTGCGTCGGTGACGATCAGCCGCGCGGACAGGGTCGGTTTCCAACCCCCGCACCTGCCAGCCGCGTTGTTCCAGCCCGGCGCGCACGGTGGCGGCGATCTTCTCCATCGGCTCCGGGTTCTCGGTGGCGACATCGAGGTCGTTGCTGAGCCGGTTGACCAGTCCGTGCGCCTGGACGGCGTAGCCACCCGTGAGTACGAGCGGGTAGACGTCGCCCACGGCGAGGACATCTGCGAGGAGCCGCCGGTGCAGTTCCGTGAGATTCACGCAGCAGCCCGGGCGTCGGGGGTCAGTTCGTTGAAGGCGTTCTCCCAGACGTCACGGATGTCCCGGCTGATCAGAGTGCGCAGGACAGGCCACATGATGACGAGCAGTTCCCGGTTCAGGTAGCGGACCAGGTCATCATGCTGAGCCTCGGCCAGGACGATCCGGTAACAACTCATCCGCAATCGGGGCTGGTCGAGATCGAACCGGGACAGGCCGGACCACGCGAGGTGCAGCGGAAGGTCGATGTGGCCGTGGGCGGGGCCGGCGAGCTCCGAGAGCTCGACAGGAAGCCGCCGGGCGAATCTGGTGCGGCGGAGCTCGGGGACGCTGGGCGTGGCTGCCATGCCTTGATTATTCCGCAGGAGGGGAGGCGGCCGGGTGATTCCGCCACAGGGAACCCCCGGCTCAGAGCCTCCACCGGGCAGCAGGGGGTGGTGATGACGGCGTAGGTGCAGGTCAGAGGGCTCATGCGGGACCTTCGGCGAGACAATGCGGGCTTCATGCCCTCCGCGTGCCCCCGGGGGGCTCTTCCCGCAGGCGCGCGGGTACCCGTGGTGACCGCTGTTCGCCGCCCCGAAGGGCACGGCTGGGTCACGCTCCCTCCGTCTGCGCGGAGCTCGGCGCGGCGGCCGTCACACGATGGGGGTGATTGCCGCGTTCAAGGTCTCGACGAGGTCTTCGCGGCCGAGCGCACGACCCGAGGGTGACGTGGGGGACGGGCCGGGCAGCGTGTGACGGTCCTGGTCTGTCGTACATCGATCGGAGTAGTCGTGTACTCCGCTGACGCAGACTCGGATGACGCGTCGAGGACGATGTTCCCGGGCTGAGGCCAGACCTACTGTCTGGCCCTATGACCAAGACAATCTCTCTGGCCGGCTTCGCCGTCGCCGTCCTTGCCTTCGCGATATCCGATGCGGTCAACAGGGGATATGACCCGTTGGCCGAGACGGTCAGCAGGTACGTCAACCTGCCGCACGGCTGGCTGGTGACCGTCGGTCTGCTGGCGGTCGCGGTCGGGTCGGCGGCCGTGGCAGTGCGGGCCGCCGGCAGTGGACGGGGTGGGTGGCTGCTGCACTTCTGGGCGGGATGTGTACTGCTCGCTGCTGTCTTTCCGGCTGACCCGCCGGGCAACTGGAGCCGCCCTTCGCTCTCCGACGGCGTGCACGGAGTCGCGGCCTCGGCGGGATTCCTCGCACTGGCGATCGCGATCGTCCGGCTGACCGTGGTGTGGCGGCGCGAGCCGGCGCGGACCTCGAAGGCGCGTGGGCTGACCGTGCTCGCGTGGGCGTCGTCGGTGGCGTTCGTGCTGTTCGCCGTGGCGTTGGTGGACAAGACGGCCCTCACCCACACGGCCCCTCTGGGTCTGGCCGAACGCATCGTCATCGCCCTCAATCTGGCCTGGCTGGCCCTGGCCGCCATCTCGGCGAAGCCCCGGCCTTCGACGTCGGCCACGGTGGGATGCGTGACGTCAGGCATCGTCAAGTGAGCTCACGTCCGCAGAGCGGGTGGCGGGCGCGGCTGGTGGACCCGGCCCTGGCGCTGTTGACCGCCGTGGGTATCGGTGCAGGTCCTGCCGCGATGGGCGCGCCGCTGTCGTGGCACGGCACGTTCGGCCTGGGTGTGATCCTGGGCGGTCTGCTGCTGGTCCGCAGACGCCGCCCCGTGCTCGTGCTCGCCCTGTCCGCCGCCGCGCTCGTCGGCTACCAGAGTGCCGGCCTGTTCGACGGCGGCGGGGTCTGGCCCCTGTCCGTCGCCCTGTTCACCGCCGCCCTCAGCCGCCCGGCCTGGGCCGCCGCCGTCGGCGCCCTCACCCTGGCATGCGGCCTGGCCTTGCAAGGGCTGGATGCCTCCGAAGCCCTTGCCCGAGGCGGCGTCGAACTGCTCTGGCTGGCCTTGGTGTCGGCTGCGGCGAATTCCTGGCGCCAGTACGGCCGTTGGCGGGCCGAGCGCCAGGCCCGTCTCCTGCAGCTGGAACAGACCCGTCTGGTCGAGCAACGCCTGATCATCTCCCGGGAGGTTCACGATGTGGTCGCCCACACCCTGGCCGTCGTCGGTGTCCACCTGAACGTCGCCGTCGAGTCTCTGGACGATGCGCCCGAGGATGCGCGCGCCGCCCTGCGCACCGCGATCGCGGTGCGCAACCAGGCCATGATCGACCTGAAGGCGTTCGTGGGTGAGCTTCGCGACGTACCGCAACAGGGCTTGGGGTCCGTTGCCGGCTTGGTCTCGCAGGCCGAGGCGGCCGGGCTGGAAGTGCGCTACCACTCGGAGGGCGACTCCGATGCCGTGCCGGCGGCCCAGGCGCTCACCGCGTACCGAGTCGTTCAGGAGGCCGTGGTCAACACCCTGCGTCACTCCGACGCCGGGCGCCTCACCATCCGGGTGCAGGCCCGGCCACGAGCCTTGGAGGTGACGGTCACCGACGACGGACGCTCAGCGGTGGGCTTCGCGGAAGGGCACGGCCTGACCGGGATGCGCGAGCGCGTCACGGCCCTTGGGGGAACGCTGCGCGTCGATGCCGGCAAGGGGTTCGCCGTGCATGCCGTCCTGCCGCTGACGGACCGCGTGACAGGCTTGGCGCCATGACCATCAGTGTGCTGCTCGCCGACGACCAGGCGCTCGTGCGGGCGGGGTTCCGCAGCCTGCTCGGGCGCGCCAAGATCCTGGCCGTCATCGGCGAGGCCGCCTCGGGAGAGGAGGCGGTACGGCAGGCCGCCCTGCTGCGACCGGACGTCGTGCTGATGGACATCAGAATGCCGGGCATGGACGGCATCGAGGCCACCCGTCTCATCCTGGCCGAGCAGCCGACGACCAGGGTGATCATCCTGACCACGTTCGACACCGACGAGCACGTCTTCGAAGCGCTGCAGGCAGGGGCGAGCGGGTTCCTCACCAAGGAGGTCGAACCGGCCGAACTACGTCGGGCGGTCGAGGTCGTGGCGGCGGGCGACTCCCTGCTGTCACCGGGCGTGACCCGCCGCGTCATCGAGCGCTTCGCGCACCGCCCCCGGCCCACCGTCACACTGCACGCGCTGACGGCACGTGAGAACGAGGTGGTCAGGTTGGTGGCGGAAGGGCTGTCCAATGACGAGATCGCCGCCGTACTGGTGATCAGCCCGCTGACCGTGAAGACCCACATCTCCCGGGCCATCACCAAGTTGGGCCTGCGCGACCGTGTGCAACTGGTCATCACCGCCTACGAGCACGGTCTCGTCAGCGCCTCGCGCACCGATGGTCGATGACGAGTAAAAGCGAAGGCCCTGGTCTCTGACCAGGGCCTTCGTGCAAGAGCGGATGACGGGAATCGAACCCGCGCTAGAAGCTTGGGAATCACCCGGCACTTGATCCCGCATGTGGTGTCTGACCTGCGGAAACGGATGTCGAGGGTGTTGGGTGGGCTGTCGCGGCCCGTCCCCTGCTGACCGTTGTTCACCGCTGCTACTGGCACGTTGTGGCACGGCAGCCGACTTCATGCGGCTCCTGATCGGGCGCCGGATCGTCCCCGGCCGCGGTTCACCCGCGTTCTTCTTCTGCCTCCATGCGGCTCTCGTCGGCCCCGTCCCGCCGCACACCACGGCGGATGCGGCCCGCGCGGCGATGGCCCGTGCGGTCCACGCCGACAACGTCACCCAAGCCGCCGAGATCCTTCTCGCCACGCTTCCCGAACCGGTGACCGACCGCAAGGAGTCGACATGATCCAGATGGCGGACATCCGTGAGTGGCGCACCCACGACGTCGTGGACACGCGGGGCCGCAGGATCGGAGAGCTGGAGGCGATCTACGTCGACACCAGCACCGACGACCGTGGCCATGGCCACGGTCGATCATCGGTGCCATCGCCGACGGACTGCTCTCATCTACGTCACCATGCGCATGCGCCGCTCCGCCCACCGCCGCCCAGTACGATGACCCGCCCCACCGGCGAGCTGCGCTGGACGGTGAGAGCCCCAAGTGGCTGACCCGGGGCGCTGTTCAAGAGCGGATGACGGGAACCTGTATCGAAGCGGGGCCCGCCGATACCGACGGGCACACTCAACTCAGTCCGAGGCCGGCGGAGGGGATGATTCGGCAGCGCGGCGGTACTCGGCGTTGATGCGTTGGGCTTCTTCGAGCTGGTCTTCGAGGATGATGATGCGGCAGGCGGCCTCGATGGGGGTGCCCTGGTCGACGAGTTCCCGGGCGCGTGCGGCGATGCGCAGCTGGTAGCGGGAGTATCGGCGGTGGCCGCCGCCGGAGCGGAGCGGGGTGATGAGGCGCGCTTCGCCAAGGGCGCGCAGGAATCCCTGGGTGGTGCCGATCATCTCGGCGGCCCGGCCCATCGTGTAGGCGGGGTAGTCGTCGTCATCGAGACGGTCGAAGGAGTCGCCTGCTGTCACTTGCACCTCTCTGGTGAACGCGTTGAGGGGCCCTGGTGCCGTACGGCACCAGGGCCCCGAAGGAACTACTACACCATCTACCGGTCCTGATACCGCACCGGCCTTCTGTTTCCGCTGACCCGACCGAGACGCTGTCGGGCACGCGGGGATCGCGGTTGCTTGACCGGAGACCACCTCACTATCGATGTCCTGCGGTACCCGGGCTCAAGAATTCCGCCCGGGCGATCCTGATGGCGCTCGGCTCCTCCGTTCTTCCCTCGGTGATCAACTGCTTACCCAACGGGGGACTGCGTACTGCACTTACGGGGCCATGACAGCGGTCCCGCTCACGGCGGCCCCTGATTACTGCGGGCCACCCGGTCCGGTCGCCAGTCCCGTCGCCGTCCTGCAACAACCCTGGCTTCGGAACTCCACCACCGCACCGTCCTGCCAACTGCACTTGCGGGTACTGCGGCCCGGCAGTTCGTCTCTGCCAGGCTCTCTTGTCTCGCTGGGTTACGAGAGAAACCATAACCACGCCACTGACCAATGTCTACTCTGGCCGCGATAGATTTTCGTGCCCCCTGGGGAGAGGTAGACATTCGTGGCCGGTCCAGGATCTGCAGAGCACCTGCACTGCAGGTCAGGCACTCGGGTCGGCCACAGCAGAGCGCGTGGGGCGCGAGTCCCATGTCGAAGCCTGACGAGCTGCTCGTTGACGTCGCCACCTTGGTGGAGTCCGGGCAGAGCAATCAGATGTCCCTGACCGTGGTCACCGGTGGTGCTGTCATCACCGGTCGGCTGGCTCCCGAAGCCGTGTGGAGGCGGCGGGTCTCGGAGGTCCTGGCGGACTCGGCCCGATTGGGCGAGTTCTCCGCCGTCTTCACCGCTGTGCCACGCGGGGAGGAGCCGCCCACGCATCTGCACTTCCATGTGGCCCGCATCCTTCAGGGCACGGTGGGGATCCCGGAGACGGGCGGGATGTACGGCGTCTCGATCGCGGATGCCAGTGCCTGGACCATGGGCGACTTCAGCTACTCCGACCACTGCCACGGCGCCGCGTGGGGAAACCTGTCGGTATGCGGGAGGGCCCGACCAGCATGCGTGCTGGTCGGGCCCTCTTCGCTGTTCGGGTGGCGGCTCACGCCGGTCCCGTCGGTCAGACGGTCACCGGGGTGCCGAGCAGCGCGGATGCCTGCTGGACCGAGGTGACGGCGTGTGCGGGTGTGGCGTTCCGGGGAAGGTCGCGGCAGG
Source organism: Streptomyces sp. NBC_00250 (assembly GCF_036192275.1). Taxonomy (NCBI): domain Bacteria; kingdom Bacillati; phylum Actinomycetota; class Actinomycetes; order Kitasatosporales; family Streptomycetaceae; genus Streptomyces; species Streptomyces sp. NBC_00250. Next base: position 4,916,539 of record NZ_CP108088.1, read on the forward strand.
TGAAGCCGAGCCGGGTCATTGCTCGCAGGACTTCGCCGGCGCTGAAGTCGCGGCGGTCCTGGCGGGTGATGACCTGGCCGACCTGTTTGACGGGGTAGGTGCGGCGGCCGATGATCACGGATTCGCCGATGACCTCCTCGGGCTTGATGCCCTTCATGGATTCCAGGACGCCGCTCTTGGTCAGATCGAACGGGAACCGGGCGATGACGCAGCGCATGTTGCCTCACAGGGAGAAGGAGAGAAGGGTCCGGCCGCGGAAGGTGGTTCAGGCAGGGGCGAGGACGCCCGGAGCGCTGCCTTGTTCGGCCACGACGGGCAGGGCGTCGAGCCGGCGGTGGCTCATCGGGTATTCGGCCTGGTTCATCGGGGTGCGGGGTGCGGTGAACGGCCCGCGGTCGCCGGGGACGTCGCGCAGCCGGATGCGGTCCGTGTACGCGTCACTGTCACGGACGGCGGCGAGCAGGGCTCGGGTGACCAGCCGTGTGCACAGCCCGTCGTCGTCACAGATGAGCAGATGCCCCGCGCGGGCACTGATCATGACGGACAGGGCCACTTCGACGGTCATGTCATCGCAGACCTGTGGTGCGGCCATGTCCATGGCGTCGGCCACCGTCCTGTGCATGGGGGTGGCGTTCGCTGAGCGGGGCTGCGTCTGGACCGGCGTCAAAAGTGCCTCCTGCAGAGGTGGGTCGGTTGCCTGCTCACGCGGCGTTCAGGCCGCCGCGTCGACGGCGGACTGCCGCGCGCTCACGCGGCGGGCCGCCGCAGCGGGACTGCGTCGACCGCGGGACACCGAGCCGCGCTTGCGCTGCTCGGCCGCCGGCGCGGTGATGGTGACCGGGACGCCGGAAGGGGTCCGTGCGCCGGTGATCCGGTGGAGGGCTTCCTCGCCGGAGCGGACCTGGGTGATCTGGGGGACGATGCCGGCGTCGGCCATGAGGCGGGTCAGGCCGCGGCGTTGGTTGGAGGTGACCAGGGTGACGACGCTGCCGGACTCGCCCGCGCGGGCGGTGCGGCCGCCGCGGTGGAGGTAGTCCTTGTGGTCGGTCGGCGGGTCCACGTTGACGACGAGCTCGAGGTTGTCGACGTGGATGCCACGGGCGGCGACGTTCGTGGCGACCAGGACGGTGACGTGTCCGGTCTTGAACTGGGCGAGGGTGCGGGTGCGCTGGGGCTGGGACTTGCCGCCGTGGAGTGCCGCGGCGCGCACTCCGCTGTCGAGGAGGTCCTGGGTGAGCCGGTCCACGGCGTGCTTGGTGTCCAGGAACATGATCACCCGGCCCTCGCGCGCCGCGATCTCCGTCGTCACCCGGTGCTTGTCGGCGCCGTGCACGTGCAGGAGGTGGTGTTCCATCGTGGTGACCGCGCCCTGGGAGGGGTCGACGGAGTGGACGACGGGGTCGGTGAGGTAGCGGCGGACCAGGAGGTCGACGTTGCGGTCCAGGGTGGCGGAGAACAGCATCCGCTGGCCTTCGGGGCGCACCTGGTCCAGGAGGGCGGTGACCTGGGGCATGAATCCCATGTCGGCCATCTGGTCGGCCTCGTCCAGGACGGAGATCGCGACCTGGCTCAGCCCGCAGTCACCTCGGTCGATGAGGTCCTTGAGGCGACCGGGCGTGGCGACGACGACTTCGGCACCCCCGCGCAGGGCACCGGCCTGGCGTCCGATGGGCATGCCGCCGACCACGGTCGCCAGGCGCAGCTTGACGGCGCGTGCGTAGGGCGTGAGGGCGTCGGTCACCTGCTGGGCCAGCTCGCGTGTCGGGACGAGGACGAGGGCGAGCGGCCGGCGGGGCTCGGCGCGTTGCCCGGCGGTGCGGGCCAGGAGGGCCAGGCCGAAGGCGAGGGTCTTGCCGGAGCCGGTCCGGCCGCGGCCCAGCACGTCACGACCCACGAGGGAGTTCGGCAGGGTCGCGCCTTGGATCGGGAACGGCACGGACACGCCCTGCGCGGTGAGCGCGGCCAGGAGCTCCCTGGGCATGTCGAGTTCGCCGAACGCCTCGACGGAGGGTAGCGAGGGGGTGATCGTCTTCGGGAGGGCGAAGTCTCCCTGTACCGCGGCGGGCCGGCGGCCGTGGCCGCCCGAACGGCTCGGACCTCCCGCACGACTGGGGGCGGACGAACCGAAGCGACCGGCCCGAACCGGAGCGGCTGTGGAGCCGAAACCGGAGCCGCCGGTGCGGCGGCGGTTGCGGGAGGAGCGGCTGTTCGTACGTGTGGGGTTCATTCAGAACCTTCCTTGATGCGGCACGTCACCAAGGAATTCCCGCAACGGTGGAGCAGCGCGGGGAACCACAAGAACGGGCCGAAGGGAATGCGAAAGCTAATCTCGCCCGCATGGAATTCGTGTCGGCGCAGGCGCTGGAATCTGAAATGGAGCGACGTCGAACGAACCTCGAAATCCAGGACAACAGCGGGACGCGGGTTCGAAGCGGCGGCGTCCCCGGGGGGTCCGTGGGCGGCGGTCATCGGCGGACGCCCTGCAAGTGGAACCGCTGCCGGAAAATGCGTGTAGCTGGGGCCCGCACCCCGAGGGATGCGGGCCCCAGCTACGAACTGCGCGTCAGCTTCAGGCAGGAACGATGTTCTCGGCCGTCGGGCCCTTCTGGCCCTGCGCGATGTCGAAGGTGACCTTCTGGCCTTCGAGCAGCTCGCGGAAGCCCTGGGCGGCGATGTTCGAGTAGTGGGCGAACACGTCGGGGCCGCCACCGTCCTGCTCGATGAAGCCGAATCCCTTTTCCGCGTTGAACCACTTCACGGTGCCGGCAGTCATGTCATTTCTCCTTTGGGCAGTACGCCGGAATCCGCACTGTGCGGATGCCGTGTCGCCGCGATGATGCCCTGACCGGAAAATGACCGGAAATATAAAGCGCCGCCTACGTCATCAAGATCGCATGAAGATTGAACGGAGGCGCTTGAAGTTTTATGGGTACCAAAACTGCAACCGAGATCGACAGTAGCATGCCGCAGGGCTTCGGTGCGTAAAATAATCCCGCTCTGCGCGTTGGGGGAAATACTCTCCCTGCGGGGCCCGTTAAACTCTCACCCCGCGGGCGTAGATATTGATTCACCCCGAGCGCAGTGTTTCGGAAGCGTGAGCTCCGATTCAATCGTCCGCGCAGTTCAGGTCGCCGATCGCAGAGACCTCGAACCAGGTGTGGTGGTCGCCGCAGGTGGTGGGCTCTCGAGCCCCTTGTCGGGCAGGTGGGCGCCGGCCACTCGGCGCGGCGGTACAGCCCTGAGTGGCGCGCGAATGGCACGCGGGTCGTGAGAGGTCAGGACAACGACGAAGCCCCAGGTCTCTGACCCGGGGCTTCGTGCAAGAGCGGATGACGGGAATCGAACCCGCGCTATAAGCTTGGGAATCACCGAAGCCGGCACCGATCAGAAGGTGCCTGACCTGCGAAAATGCCCCTCTTCGCGGCTCCTCTCGGTGATCCGGCGATACCCGTGTTGACCGCTGTTCACCGTTCCGAAGGGCACGGATGGGGCACGATGCCACGGGGCCTCGGCTGCAGAGCCGAGGTGCCCTCATGGACGCGCCCGGCCGCGGCGTCGAGTCCCGGGCGGCGGCGGTGGAGCCCGTGAACGTCAAGGCCGGGCGGCTCAGACGGGCCATGGCGCGGTAGGGGGTGCCGGCCACAGGAATCGGGGGCGCAGTCGAGTCGTCTACGCGGACACCAAGACCGATGAGCTGCACAACGCCAGGCAGACCCACGACCGGGAGCAGCCGGTGTGCCACGTTGGAAGGGCTGGGCGGGGTCGCGCCCTCGAAGCCAAGGCTCGCCCCGCCGGGGCACCGGCAGCGGCACCGAGTCAGCGCAGAATGCCCCCGATGCAGAACACGGACACAGACGCCGAGGTTGTGGTCGCGCTGATCATCGCCGGCTCGACGCTCGGCGGTGCGCTGTAACTCCTCTCCACCGGCGTACTGGTGCTCATCGCCGCCGTTCTCGACCTCGGCGTGAACTCCGTGGCACCCCGCCGCTTCGCCCACTGATCCACCCGCCGTTCCCTCCCCGCGGCCCGGCTTGCGCGCCGTAGGGCGCCGTGGGCCACGCGGAGCGCTGGTTCGTATGGGCGACGCCGGGCAGATTGATTAGTCACAATTCTTTACCGACGCACGACACCGGCGGCACGGCGCGTGATCAACAACCGGTGCTCCATGCCAATCTGCTCGGGCACGTAGTGGCTTGGAGCCGGAGGTACACCGCCCATGGCGGCGAACAACAACCCCACCGTCACAGGACGACGACTGGGGGCGGAGCTGCGCCGGCTCCGTGAGGACCGCGGTATGACCGGCACGCAGGTCGCGGCGGAACTGCTGATCTCCCAGGCCAAGGTCAGTCACATGGAGACAGGTCGCCGTGCGGTCAGCCCCCGCGACGTACGCGATCTCTGCGTGCTCTACGGCGTCACCGACTGGCGTCTCGTCGACCACCTGACAGCACTGGCCAGGGAGTCGAGCCGTCAGGGCTGGTGGCACTCCTACGGCGACATCCCCCATAGCGCCCTTCTCGACCTGGAAGCGGCCGCCGCCTGCATCCGAGCCTACGAGGCCATCGTGGTCCCCGGCCTGCTGCAGACCCCCGCCTACGCCGCCGCAGTCATTGAGGAAACGATCCCTCTCGTCACGGTCGACCAGGCCGCCGCGCGGCTGAAGGTGCAACTTCGTCGTCAGCACCGGATCTATGACCCCGCCCGCCGGTTGCATCTTTGGGTCGTCCTGGACGAATCGGCCCTGCGGCGCGTCGTCGGCAGCCGGGAGATCATGCGCGAACAACTGGAGCACCTGCACGCGCTCAGCACAGAACCGCACATCACCGTCGAGGTGCTCCCCCACAGCGCAGGCGCTCACCCGGGGCTGACGGGACAGTTCTCCCTCCTGGAGTTCTCCGACACCCGTGAGGCGGTGGTGTATCTGGAGAGGTTCACCAGCGGCCTCTGCCTGGCGAAGGCGTCCGACGTACAGCAGTACAGCGTGACGCACGCCCGGCTGCGGGCGCTGGCCCTCGCCCCGGAGCAGAGCCGGCACTTCATCACCGACGCCATCAAGCTCTACGCGTCCTGAACCCCGAGGGCGACGCGCCGGGCTGCGACAGTGCCCCGGAACCGCTGCTCCTCCACACGCGGCCGGCACCGGGAAGAACCCGCCGCTGCTGCCGCGCCTCGTTGCGCTTTTCGCCCCGGGTGCGCCACGCCCATGCCGCAGCGGTCCTGATTCGACCCGGTCGGCGTACATCCGTGTTCACCTCGGGGTCGGTTTCAGGACAGGTGTGCGGTGTCGCTTCGTGTGAACTGATCGAATTTCACTCATCCGGCGATGTTCCGAACCGTCGGCGGCGCGGGATTGCGTATTTTCATCACACCCCGCGGCGTTGAATGTTTTTATATTCATCCCCCTCCTCTTTTTCGGCCGGTGCGGGTGCGCAAATTTTCATGCGTAATATGCGGCCACAGCTAGAAGGCGCCCCGGGTGATCCGTAGGCCCGGCGTGTGCCATGGCCCCCCACAGAAAATGGCCTCTTGATGAAGCTGCACATCCCTCGAACGACTCAGCGCCGCATTCTGTCCGGCGGGCTGGCCTCGGCCCTCGCCACAGCAGTTGCCGCCGCCATGGTCGCCGTCACGTCGACGCAGGCACTCGCCATCGCTACGCCCGTTCCTCTGGGCACGACCGCCAGCTACTCGGTCCTGGCAGGGCAGGGAGTCACCAACACCGGCAACTCGGTGCTCGACCACGACCTCGGGACGCACCCGAACCCGGCCATCACTGGCTTCCCGCCCGGCCTGGTACTCGGCGCTGTGCACCCCGCGGACGCCGCGGCCGCCCAGGCCAAGAGCGATCTGATCGTGGCCTACAACAACGCGGCCGGCCAACTCACGGGCCAGGCGCCGGACTTCCCGCTCGCCGCAGGAATCGGCGGGGGTCAGGAGCTGCTTCCCGGCGTCCACAGGGCCACCTCCGGTGTCGGCCTCACCGGTGACCTGATCCTGAACGCCGGGGGAAACCCCAACGCGGTCTGGGTGTTCCAGATTCCCGAAGCCCTGACGACGGCATCCAACAGCAGGATCCTCCTCACCAACGGTGCTTCGCCGTGCAATGTCTACTGGCAGATCGGGAGTTCGGCGACCCTCGGCACCACCTCCACCTTCGTGGGCACCATCATGGCCCTGACCTCGATCTTCGTGAACCAGGGGGCGAGCGTCGAGGGCCGGGCACTGGCCCGCAACGGCGAGGTGACGCTCAACAACAACAGGATCTTCCTCGGCGGGTGCGCCACCGGCGGTACGACGACCGGCGCGACGACGGGAACGACCACCGGAACGACGACCGGAACGACGGCCGGAGGGACCACCGGGGCGACGACGGGTACGACTCTGGGTCTGATCGGCGGCACCCTCATCGGCGGGCCCAGCGTCAACCTGGTGGGCGGCGGCACCTCGGGGAACATCGCGGGCAACACGTCCGGGAACACCGTGGGCAACACCGCCGGGAACACCACTGGCGGTAACACGTCGGGCAACAGCGCTGGGAACACGACCGGCGGCTCCATCACCGGCGGGAACGTCGCCGGCGGGAACGGCGGCAAGCCCGAGCACGGTGGGCCGGACCACGGCGGCAAGCCCGAGCACGGTGGGCCGGAGCACGGGCACGACGAGGGGCCCGGCAAGCCGGAGCACGGCGAGCACGGCGAGCACGGCGACTACGGCGACCACGGTGAGCAGGCCGACGGGCACTACGGCTACGCCGACAAGCCCGCGGTCCACGAGGGCTGAGCAGCAGGCCGCATCAAGACCGTTCATCGGATGACGGCGCGCGGCGGAATCCTCAGCGGTTCCGTCGTGTGCCGCCGGTGAGAGACGCAGGGACTCAGGCGCGAGCAGCGCATACGCGAAGGACAGGGTGGGCGGTGTCGAGCGGAATCGAATCAGCGGCCGTGCAGGAACTTCAGCAGTGCGGTTCCGATCCGGCCCCCCTGCCACCAGAACACGACAGAGCGACCCCGCCGGACAGACGGCCCATGAGGGTCCGGGCACTGAGAGCGGGGCTGCGCACGGCCGTGGTCCTGTGTCTGGTGACCACGCTGGTCCATGTCGTCATGGTGTTCCTTCACGTAGCCCCCTCCAACCCCGTGTCGAAGCGGTACAGCCCGCAGGTCAACGGATGGGTGTACCCCCTTTTCGAGCAGAATTGGCGACTTTTCGCACCGGACCCCGATTCCTTCAACCGGAAGGTCCTGGCAAGAACTGCACGAACGGCCTCCGACGGATCGGTACGAGTGAGCCCCTGGTTCGACCTGGCCGCCGCGGACAATGCCGCAGTCGACCACAACGCATTTCCGAGCCACACGGCTCAGAACCTTTTGCGCCGCGCCTGGAGCTCCTATGCCGAGACGCACGGAGGAAGTGACACGGCACGCTCGGAACGGGCGGCGATGATGCAGAAGTACCTGCGCAATATCGCCGCGGACCGCTTCGCCGCCCGCCACGGTGGCGACACGTTCGACTTCGTTCAGCTTCGGGTCGTCACGACGCCCATCGCCGCCCCCGGCACCGCCGTCGGCGACCGCCCGCCGGTACCCACCGAGAACCGGCTCCTGCCCTGGTGGAAGGTGACCCCCCATGGGAAATGAGCAGCCCTCCCGGCCCTCCTCTGCGGCAGCCGCGCCCCAACCCCCGCCGAATCAGGGGACTTCGCTCATGGGTGCCGCCCATCAGTGGCTCCTCGGCCAGGTCAGCACTCTGTGGGCCCTCCTCACCGGCCGCCCGGTGTCCTTGTATGCCGCCTCGGTGCTGCGCATCGGCTACGGGCTGCTCTACCTGGTCTTCCTGCTCCGCGAGTTCCCGCACCGCGGAGAGATCTGGGGACCCGACTCCCCTTGGACGCCTGCGCTGGCGGAACAGCTCTTCGAGCAGACAGGCTGGAACAGCGTCCTGATCCTGTCTGACAGCCCCGCCTATTTCGAGTTCTGCTACGCGATGGCCGTCGTCACGTCCGTACTGTTCATCCTGGGCTGGCGGACCCGCGTCATGTCCGTCCTCTTCGCCGTCGTGGTGATCTCGTTCCACGCGAGGTCGATCTTCATGACGGACGGGGGCGACAACCTGGTCCTGCTGATGGCCGTGTACCTCGTCCTGACCGCGTGTGGTCGGCACTGGTCCCTGGACGCACGCCGCGACCGGCGCAAGTCGGCTCGTGCGGGCGACGTGCCCGAGCTGGTGCGGGGCTTGTACGCGCAGGAACTCCGCCACGCCCGCGTCACCTTGACCACCGTGGTGCACAACTGCGGCGTCTTCGTCATCGCCGCACAGGTCTGCTTCCTCTACGGATCGGCGGGCCTGTACAAGGTCCAGGGTTCCACCTGGGGCGGCGGCACCGCTCTGCACTACGCGCTGAACCTCGAACTGTTCCAGCCCTGGCCCGCGCTCTCCCACCTCGTAGACGATTTCCCGATGGTGATCGCCATCACCGGCTACGTCACGGTGCTCGTCCAGGTCGCCTTCCCGTTCGTACTCTTCGGCCGGCTCAAGTATCCCGTTCTTGCTGTGCTGCTCGGGATGCACATCGGCATCGCCGTACTCATGGGGCTGCCGCTCTTCTCCGGCGCGATGATCATCGCGGACGCCGTGTTCCTGCCCGACCGCTTCTACACCTTCCTGCCCCGACTGTGGCGCCGTGCGGCACGGCGCACCGGAATGCGGCAGGCGGCACCCGGCCGGGCCACAGGATCGGGATCCGTACCCGCACAGGGAAGACCGGAGCTACCCGCCCCGCAGGACCAGGTCGTTCCGAGTGGAGGGTAAAAGCGGTTCAGTCCACGCGATGGGCCCTGTGGCGGACTTCCCGGAGGCTGACCTCGGACGGGAGACGGTCCAGGCCTGCCGAGTCCCGTGCGCGTGCGAGCGTCTCCCGGCCGAGCCGCCCCAGGGTCTGCCGCGGTTGCGCGTCAGGCTCCAGCCAGAGGCGCACCCGCGCGACGCTATGGCGCCGCGTAGGTGGTGCGGGAGGAGTCCCCAAGAGGTCTAGACAACAATGAGCCCCAGGTCGCTGACCTGGGGCTTCATGCAAGAGCGGATGACGGGAATCGAACCCGCGCTATAAGCTTGGGAATCACCCGGCACTTGGGCGTGCATATACCCTCTGACCTGCCGGAATGTTCGGTAGCGGACCTGTCCCGGCCGCTTCTGCGAGCCCCTTGTCGACCGCTGTTCACCGCCCCGACTGGCACGTTGTGGCACGGCGCGGGCGTCGCCGACGCCGTTTCCCCCTGTCGTAGCCCTATGCGTCGACCGCAGCAGGGCCGAGGGAGTCGATGTCCTCCATGAAGGACAGCATCCGGGCGTTGACCACGTCGGGGTGGTCGATCTGCGGGCCGTGCCCCGTCGCGGTGATGATCTCGGCGCGGGCTCCGGGAACAAGGCGCGGAACGCGTTCCAGCTGCCGCTTGGGGTGTACGAGCAGGCTGTGCTTGCCCATGATGACGTAGAGCGGGGTCCGGATGGATCGCAGCGCGTCCTCGGTCAGCGGCAGCGGTGCGGGGCGGCGGATCCGGTACGCGCGGGCTCCGAGCTGGATCCACTTACGCATCTCGGGGACGGCGATGACCGGCTGGTCCAGCCACTTGGCGAGCCGGGGGCGCAGCGCCTTGGGGGCGAAGGTGGCGAACAGGCTCACGAAGACCCAGGCGAAGAAGCGCAGGCCGACCTTCTCCAGGCCGCCGGGGTCGAGGGCGGTGACCGAGGCGAGCCGTCCGGGCCGCCGGTGGGCTTGGTTGAGCACGAGCCAGCCGCCGTAGGAGGAGCCGACGAGGTGGACCCGGTCGAGGCCGAGAGCGTCGAGGGCCTCGTCCATCCACTGCGCGGCGCGCTCGGGTTGCCACATGGGCTCGCGGTGGACGCTGCGGTTGGCGTCGCCGGGGGTGTCGAGGGCGTAGACGGGGCGGTCGAGGCTGAGCCCGGGGGTGTTGGGGTACCACATCGCCGAGCTGTAGCCGGCGCCGTGGATCAGGACGATCGGGGTCCGGGAGTCGGCGGCGGGGTCCAAGGGGCCGTACCGGTAGACGTGGGTGGTGCCGAAGCTCGTCTCAACGTCCGTCTCGGAGCGGGCGGGTGCCCCCATTGCGTAGAGGACATCGGCGGCGGCGAAGTAGCGGTCGCGCAGGGTGTCGTTGACGTAGCGGCCGACGTCGCGTACGCGGGCGGTGTTCTCGGGCACGGCGGCACCTCCGGTGAAGATCCGTTCTTCGTGGTACGACCGTATCACCAATGTGGTACATCGGTATCATGAAGGGGTTCGGGTAGCGGAGCACGAACCCACCATCGACAGGCGGAGACACGGGAACATGCCGAAGCGTGTGGATCACGAGGAGCGGCGCGCCCAGATCGCCGAGGCGCTCATCCGGGTCGCGGGGCGGCAGGGGCTGCATGCCGTCGGCATGCGCGACGTGGCCGCGGAGGCCGGTGTGTCGCTCCGGCTCGTGCAGTACTACTTCGACACCAAGGAGAAGCTTCTCCTCTACGGCCTCCAGCACCTGACCGACCGCTTCACCGCGAGGGTGGGTGCCCGCTTGGCCGCTGTCGGCCCGGACCCGGGCCCGCGCGTCACGGTGGAGGCGCTGCTGCTGGCCTCGCTGCCGACCGACGAGGAGAGCCGCACGTTCCACCTGCTGTACAGCTCCTACGCGATCCTGTCGGTGACCGACGAGGCGCTGGCCGCCCAGCCCTTCATCGACAACCCCGACGCCGCGGAGAACGCCATGACCGGACTCCTCGAACAGGCGCAGGGGACCGGCCTGGCCGACCCGGACGCCGACGCGCGCACGGAGGCGATCAGCCTGCTCGCGATGGCGGCGACCATGGGCACCAGCATCCTCGTGGGCCAGCGGAGTCCGGAGTCGGCGATCGCGGTGCTCCGCCACCACCTGGACCGGATCTTCACGGCTGCCGGGACGTCCGAGAGGGGAGCGGGCTCAACCTGACGTGTCGCGAAGCACTCGCGCGCGGCGCAGAGTGTGGTACCGATCTGGACCGGTCCGACGGACGTGGAGTCGGGCGGGGTGTCGAATCGGGGATGAGGAGCGGCGCTGCCGCATGGGGGTCTCAGCGTGTTCGTAGCGAAAGAGGATGCATTCGATCCGGAGGAGATGCTGAGCCTCTACGACTCGGTCGGATGGGAGGGTTACACCCGCGACGTCGACAGGCTGTGCCGGGGCCTGGCCAACTCCCACCTGGTCATCACGGCACGAGACGGTTCGGGAACACTCCTCGGTCTAGCCCGGACGATCTCCGACGACGAACACATCTGCTACGTCCAGGATGTCGTGGTCAACCCTGCGTATCACCGGCAGGGCGTAGGCCGGTCCCTGGTCGAGCACCTCATGCGGCGGTACTCGCACTGCCGCTTCTTCCTCCTGTCCACGGACCACGAGTCGACACCCGAGGGCAAACGCAACCACGCGTTCTACCGGAGCCTGGGGTTCCTGTCGTACGAGGAGAAGGAGATGGCGGGCTTCGGACTGCCCAGGAACCGCCCCGACCTTCGCAATGCGGCGCCCTGACCGGATCTGACGCGGATCCCCACGTCAGCTGAGCACCAACTGCGGGCCATGCGGGGGCCCATGTGGTGCACAGGTGGTGTGAGGCTCGGATCTGGATCGGGCAACAAACAAGCCCCAGGTCGCTGACCTGGGGCTTTGTCATGGAGCGGATGACGGGAATCGAACCCGCGCTATAAGCTTGGGAATCACCGCTGCTTTGGCCGTCCATATGGCCTCTGACCTGCGGACAAGTCTCTTCGCGGGTCCTGTCGGGAGGCTCTGCTCGTACCCGTGGTGACCGCTGTTCACCGCCCTGGAGGGCACGGATGGGGCACGTACCGGCTCCCGCCCGGCGGCCCGGTGCGGCTGGACGGGTGTAGTTCGGCACCGGCCTCCGGCGCTGTGCGCGACGAGCGCCGCGTCGCCGGATTACATGGGCCTGCGCCCCGGCGCGGGGCGTGCCGGTGCCCTTCGCGGTCCCGGACCCGACGACTGGAAGAGCACCATGGCAGAGCGCCACCCTCGCAACCGCACCGGCCGCGGCCCGCTACGTCGCGGGCTCGCCGCCGCCGTGCTCGCGGTCGGCATGCTGACGGCTTCGACGACACCCGGATACGGCACAGGCGAGGCCGCGCCGGTGCCCGGCCCCCAGTTCACGCCGCTGACGGCGACGGTGATGACGGAACCGGCTCCGTTCATTGCCACGGACGGCAAGACGCACCTCTCGTACGAACTGCTCACCACGAACGCGCTGGCCAGCAGCGCACGGGTGCGGCTGGACCGTGTCGAGGTCCGGGACGCCCGCACGCACCGGGTGGTGGGATCGCTGAGCGGGCAGGCGCTGGCCGATGCCGCCAACCCGGTGGGCGCCCCCCTGCCCGGTGCGGACGGATACACGCCGGCGCCGCCGGGGCCGACGCCGACCGTGATCCCGGGCTCCCAGCAGTGGGTCGTCTGGATCGACCTGGCCCTCGACCGCGGCGAGCGGGTGCCCAAGGTCCTTGAGCACCACCTCTCTGGCGCCGTCCTCACCGCCTCGGGCTCCTCCCCGTTCGAGGAGACGGTCCAGATCACCCCGACCGACCGCACCGCGCCGCTGAACCTGGACGCGCCGGTCCGCCCCGGCACCTGGTACTCCAGCGAGTCGTGCTGCGGCAACACCCACCACCGGCGCGGCCTCGGCCCGATCAACGGTCGCTTCTACGTACCGCAGCGCTTCGCGATCGACTGGTACCGGGTCGGAGAGCAGGGGCAGACCTGGGAGGGCGACCCCGCGCGGCTCACCAGCTACCTGAGCTACCGGCAGCCCGTCGTGGCGGCGGCCGGCGGCCGGGTGGTGGAGGTCCAGGACGGGATCCCCGACAACACGCCGCCCGTCACGCCGCCGGTCCCGCCCATCGAGGAGACCGTCGGCAACCACGTCACCGTGGAGGTCGCGCCCGGCCGCTACCTCCTCTACGCGCACCTGAAGCCCGGCTCGCTCAGGGTCCGGGAAGGCGACCACGTCGAACCCGGCAGGGTCCTCGGGCTGATCGGCAACAGCGGCAACTCGACCACGCCGCACCTGCACTTCCAGGTGATGACGACGCCCGAGTTCTTCCCGACCGACAGCCCCCCGTTCACCTTCCGGAAGTTCCGCGTCGTCGGACATGTCGAACCCAGGCTCTGGGACGACAACCTGGGCCTGCAGCCCACCGGTGTCCTCCCGATCACGCCCTCGCCGTACGACGGACCCCACCGTGCGCGCTACCCGCTCGACCGCGAGGTCCTGGAGTTCTGACCCCCGGCCGACCCCACCGGTACGCGATACCTGAAGAGGCATGGACGACGATGAAGGCCCTGGTCAGAGACCAGGGCCTTCATTCGAGAGCGGATGACGGGAATCGAACCCGCGCTATAAGCTTGGGAAGCTCATGTTCTACCATTAAACTACATCCGCACAGCGGCCTGATGAACGGTGCCGCATCGTTGCACACTGTACCCCATGCGCCACTTGAGGCGAAGTTCATGCCTCCGCGCGCGCGGAGTGCCGCGTGGAGGGTGTCCCGTTGATCCCCTAATGTGGCTTCCCGTCCACCACATGTGTAGGGGAAGGGACTTGATGGGTCCGATGGAGCGCACCGTCGTCCGTTGTGCCGAAGGGCATGTGTTCAGTACCTCTTCGTTCCCGCTTCAGCAGCTCGGGACCGGGCGGATCGGGCCAGGACGGCTCATCCGGTGTCCCAGGTGTGCGCGGCTGCGGCACGCGGTGCCGGTGGAGACCGGGCGGCGCTGACGAGTGGCGGGGCGCGGACGCCTGCCGATTGGGGCAGGTCCGCGCCCTCTGCGTATCGTGGGGGCGTGCTTCTCTCAGACAAGGACATCCGGGCCGAGATCGATGCCGGACGGGTGCGCATCGACCCGTACGACGAATTCATGGTGCAGCCCTCGAGCATCGACGTGAGGCTTGACCGCTTCTTCCGGGTGTTCGAGAACCACCGCTACCCCCACATCGACCCCGCGGTCGAGCAGCTCGACCTGACCCGTGAGGTCGAGCCCGAGGGCGACGAGGCGTTCATCCTCCACCCCGGCGAGTTCGTGCTCGCCTCGACCTACGAGGTCATCAGCCTCCCCGACGACATCGCGTCGCGGCTGGAGGGCAAGAGCTCCCTCGGCCGGCTCGGGCTGGTCACGCACTCCACCGCCGGGTTCATCGACCCCGGCTTCTCCGGGCACGTGACCCTGGAGCTGTCGAACCTCGCCACCCTGCCGATCAAGCTCTGGCCGGGCATGAAGATCGGGCAGCTGTGCATGTTCCGGCTGAGCTCGCCCGCCGAGTTCCCGTACGGCAGCGAGCGGTACGGCTCCCGGTACCAGGGCCAGCGGGGGCCGACGGCCTCCCGCTCGTTCATGAACTTCCATCGGACCCAGGTGTGAGGCGGTCGCAGGCATGAGTGAAGTACGCGAGAACCTGACGTACGAGGGTTTCGGGCGCGCCGTGCGTGAGCTGGCGCAGACCATCGCCGACGACGGCTACGAGCCCGACATCGTGCTCTCCATCGCCCGTGGCGGCGTCTTCGTCGCCGGCGGTCTGGCCTACGCCCTCGACTGCAAGAACATCCACCTCGTGAACGTGGAGTTCTACACCGGTGTGGGCACCACGCTGGAGATGCCGGTCATGCTGGCGCCCGTGCCCGACGCGATCGACTTCAGCGACAAGAAGGTGCTCATCACCGACGACGTCGCCGACACCGGCAAGACCCTCAAGCTCGTCCACGACTTCTGCGTCGACCACGTCGCCGAGGTCCGCTCCGCCGTCATCTACGAGAAGTCCCACTCCCTCGTGAAGTGCGAGTACGTGTGGAAGAAGACCGACGAGTGGATCAACTTCCCCTGGTCGGTCGAGCCGCCCGTCGTCAAGCGCGAGGGCCAGGTCCTCGACGCCTGATCCCCGGCACAGCGCGCGAAGAGGCCCCCACCGCACCGGTGGGGGCCTCTTCGCGTCTCGTTCCCGTCGGTCAGAGCGTGCCGAGCTTGATCAGGCTCAGCAGCGCCACCAGCTGGATCGCCGACGCGCCCAGCGCCTTCGGCCACGGCAGGTCGTGCGAACGGCTCACCATCATCGTGAAGAGCGCTCCCGCCGCCAGCCAGGTCAGCCAGCCGATCACCTGGACCAGGCCGTTCTCGCCGCCCAGGAAGAGCGCGAAGACCAGCCGCGGCGCGTCCGTGATCGACATGATCAGCATGGACAGGCCCACCGTCGGCTGCCAGGCCCCGTCGCCGCCCAGCTGGCGCGCCAGCGTGTGCGTCACCGCGCCCAGGATCAGACCGCCGACGACGAAGCCGAGGGCGGTCATCAGGATGTACGGAATCGCGGTCGACAGGGGTGCGTCGATCGCCTCGGCGCGCGCCTTGTCGAAGCCGAAGATCGCGAGCAGTCCGTACAGGAAGGTGACGACCAGCGCAGGGCCCCAGACGGCGTGGTCCCGCATCCGCAGGAACGTGTCCGCAGGACGAAGCACGATGCCGCTCAGGAGGGGCTTCCACGGGAGCCGGGGGCCCGTCGGTACGGGGGCGGCGCCGGCGTGGTGGGGCGCGGCGCCGGCGTAGGGGTCGTCGACGCTGAACATCTGGGTGTGGCCCGGGTTGTTCGCCGTCGCCGCGTGCGGGTGCTGCGGCTGGCCGTAGGGCTCCCCGAAGTACTCCGGCTCCCCGTAGGGCTGCCCGCCGCCCTGCTGCTGCCTCTGGTGTCCCTGCTGCCCCTGCTGCCCCTGCGGTGGCTGTTGCCACTGCTGCTGCGGGTACGGCGGCGGGGCCGCGTTGTACCCGTACGGCGCCTGCTGCGGTTGATTGTGCGGGGGGCGGTTGTCCCGGCCGCGTCCGTTCCTGAATCCAGCCACGTCGTCGAACGTACCCGCTTCCGCCGTGCGGGCGCTCCCCGGACCTGTCCTTGCCACTGAGCTGTGACATCCCCTAGGGGGTGGCCAGGGTCGAACCACGCTGTGACACGGTCGGCGGGCAGGCTCGGGGTCGCTGCCATAAATCCGACGTATCAGCTCAATGTCGTACTCGTAGCGTCGGAGATGTCGGCGACGGGGGCCTCCGGCACGACGAAAAGGGCCGCCCCGCGCTCACGCGCGGGGCGGCCCTTTCACATCGGGCTCAGGCAGCCGGTTCCGGCTCCGGCTCCTCGGCCGGCTCCGGCTCCGGGTCCACCGGGGTCTTCACCGATTCGAGCAGCAGCTGGGCCACGTCGACGACCGTGACGGACTCCTTGGCCTTGCCCTCGTTCTTCTTGCCGTTGACCGAGTCGGTCAGCATGACCAGGCAGAACGGGCAGGCGGTGGAGACGATGTCCGGGTTGAGGGACAGGGCCTCCTCGACGCGCTCGTTGTTGATGCGCTTGCCGATCCGCTCCTCCATCCACATCCGCGCGCCACCGGCGCCACAGCAGAAGCCGCGCTCCTTGTGGCGGTGCATCTCCTGCTGACGCAGGCCGGGGACGGCCGACATGATCTCGCGCGGGGGCGTGTAGACCTTGTTGTGGCGGCCCAGGTAGCACGGGTCGTGGTAGGTGATCAGACCGTCGACCGGGGTCACCGGGACCAGCTTGCCCTCGTCGATGAGGTGCTGGAGCAGCTGGGTGTGGTGGATGACCTCGTACTCGCCGCCGAGCTGCGGGTACTCGTTGGCGATGGTGTTGAAGCAGTGCGGGCAGGTCGAGACGATCTTCTTCGCCGACTTCGGCTTCTTCGTCGACTCGTCCTCGTCGTCCTCGCCGAACGCCATGTTCAGCATCGCGACGTTCTCCTGCGCGAGCTGCTGGAACAGCGGCTCGTTGCCCAGGCGGCGGGGGGAGTCACCGGTGCACTTCTCGTCGCCGCCCATGATCGCGAACTTGACGCCCGCCATGTGCAGGAGCTCCGCGAAGGCCTTGGTGGTCTTCTTGGCCCGGTCCTCCAGGGCGCCGGCGCAGCCGACCCAGTAGAGGTAGTCGAACTCGGAGAGGTCTTCGACGTCCTTGCCGACGATCGGGACCTCGAAGTCGACCTCCTTGGTCCACTCGACGCGCTGCTTCTTCGCCAGGCCCCAGGGGTTGCCCTTCTTCTCCAGGTTCTTGAGCATCGTGCCCGCCTCGGACGGGAACGCGCTCTCGATCATCACCTGGTAGCGGCGCATGTCGACGATGTGGTCGATGTGCTCGATGTCGACCGGGCACTGCTCGACGCAGGCGCCGCAGGTGGTGCAGGACCACAGGACGTCGGGGTCGATGACGCCGTTCTCCTCGGCGGTGCCGATGAGGGGGCGCTCGGCCTCGGCGATCGCCGACGCGGGGACGTCCTTGAGCTGCTCCTCGGTGGCCTTCTCGTTGCCCTCCATGTCCTTGCCGCCGCCCGCGAGCAGGTACGGCGCCTTGGCGTGCGCGTGGTCGCGCAGCGACATGATGAGGAGCTTGGGGGAGAGGGGCTTGCCGGTGTTCCAGGCGGGGCACTGCGACTGGCAGCGGCCGCACTCGGTGCAGGTGGAGAAGTCGAGGATGCCCTTCCAGGAGAACTGCTCGACCTGGGAGACACCGAAGACGGCGTCCTCGGCCGGGTCCTCCCAGTCGATCTCCTTGCCGGCCGTCGTCATCGGCTGGAGCGCGCCGAGGGCGGTGGATCCGTCGGCGTTCCGCTTGAACCAGATGTTCGGGAAGCCGAGGAAGCGGTGCCAGGCGACACCCATGTTGGTGTTCAGCGAGACCGTGATCATCCAGGTGAAGGACGTGACGATCTTGAGGCACGCGAAGAAGTAGGTGAGGTACTGGATCGTGCTCAGGTCCAGGCCGTCGAGCAGCGCGATCAGCGGGTACGAGGCGAAGAAGCCCGGCTCCCAGCCGGTCACGTGGTGCTGGACGCCTTCGAGGGCGCGCAGCGTCATGATGCAGACGCCGACGATCAGGATGACGGCCTCGACGAAGTACGCCTGGCCGGTCTTCGAGCCGGCGAAGCGGGACTTGCGGCCCGCCTTGGTCGGCTTGCTGAGCTGCCGGATCACGATGAGCGTCACGATGCCCAGGACCGTCATCAGACCGAGGAACTCGGTGAAGATCTCGTACGGCAGCCAGTCGCCGATGATCGGGATCAGCCAGTCGGCCTGGAAGAGCTGGCCGAAGGCGTTCACGATCGTCAGGAGCAGCGAGAAGAAGCCCACCGCGACGAACCAGTGCGCGAAGCCGACGATGCCCCAGCGGTTCATCCGGGTGTGGCCGAGGAATTCCTTGACCAGGGTGATGGTGCGCTGGGTGGGGTCGCCGGTGCGCGTGCCCGCGGGCACGGGCTGGCCGAGGCGCACGAACCGGTAGATCTGCACGGTGGCACGGCCGAACAGCGCGACGGCCACCACCGTGATGACGATCGACACGACGATCGCGGCGAGTTGCATGAGGGGCTCCTCGGGCGGGCCTACTAAGCGGTAACTTATGGAGTCCGTGCTGAGATTACCCGTTCGGGGCCCCGTGCTGTAGCGGCGCTCGCGGTGATCTGTGTCGCTCAGGCAAACCTTGCCGCGCGACGCCTGCGGACTGCTGGAAGCGTACGCGCCAGGATCGTCAGATCCATCCCCAGCCAGTGGTGGTCCACATAGTGGAGGTCGAGCAGCTCACGCTCCTCCCACGGCAGGTCCGAGCGGCCGCTGATCTGCCACGGGCCGGTGAGCCCGGGGCGCACGGAGAGCCGACGACGTCCCTCGCCCGCGCACTCGCGGTGGCCCGGGGTCAGTGGACACGGTCCGACCAGCGACATCCGGCCGCCGACGACGTGCACGAGGAGGGGCAGCGCGGCCAGCGGGCTCTTCGTGCGGAAGGTCAGCATCGTGAAGGGTTCTCCCTCCAAGCCTGCCACCGTGCGGCGGCGCAGCACGCCCCGGCCGGGGGTGGTCGAGCCGAGGGCGACCGAGAGGGCGACGGCGGCGAGCAGAGGGGACAGCACGACCAGGAGGGCGAGCCCGCCCACCACGTCGAACGTGCGCTTGGCCGTCATTCCCCACACCCTTCCGAGCGACGAACGAGAATCATGGGATATTCGTGGGATATGGCTGGTTTGCCCGACATGGGGCCATCGGACTCTCTCACGCGACACCCCGCCGGATTCGGGAACGACGCGCGCCCCCACTCCGTATGAGCGAGATAAAGGGCGAAGAGTTGAGTCCCCTCCGCTCAGGTCTGTTGACTCATCGCGGGGCTTCATGCATCCTTGAGCCTGTTCCACTCAAGTACGTCAGCTGGAGGAATCGAAATGGCACGTGCGGTCGGCATCGACCTGGGCACGACTAACTCCGTCGTCAGCGTTCTCGAAGGCGGCGAGCCCACCGTCATCACCAACGCCGAGGGCGCCAGGACCACGCCGTCCGTCGTCGCCTTCGCGAAGAACGGCGAGGTGCTCGTCGGCGAGGTGGCCAAGCGTCAGGCCGTCACCAACGTCGACAGGACCATCCGGTCGGTCAAGCGCCACATGGGCACCGACTGGAAGATCGAGATCGACGGCAAGAACTTCAACCCGCAGCAGATGAGCGCCTTCATCCTGCAGAAGCTGAAGCGCGACGCCGAGGCCTACCTGGGCGAGAAGGTCGTCGACGCGGTCATCACCGTCCCGGCGTACTTCAACGACTCCGAGCGTCAGGCGACCAAGGAGGCCGGTGAGATCGCGGGCCTCAACGTCCTGCGCATCGTCAACGAGCCGACCGCCGCCGCCCTGGCGTACGGCCTCGACAAGGACGACCAGACGATCCTCGTCTTCGACCTCGGTGGCGGCACCTTCGACGTGTCCCTCCTGGAGATCGGCGACGGCGTCGTCGAGGTGAAGGCCACCAACGGTGACAACCACCTCGGTGGTGACGACTGGGACCAGCGCGTCGTCGACTACCTGGTGACGCAGTTCCAGAACGGCCACGGTGTGGACCTGGCCAAGGACAAGATGGCTCTCCAGCGTCTCCGCGAGGCCGCGGAGAAGGCGAAGATCGAGCTCTCGTCCTCGACCGAGACCTCCATCAACCTGCCGTACATCACGGCCTCCGCCGAGGGCCCGCTGCACCTGGACGAGAAGCTCACGCGCGCTCAGTTCCAGCAGCTGACCTCGGACCTGCTCGACCGCTGCAAGGTGCCGTTCCACAACGTCATCAAGGACGCGGGCATCAACCTCTCCGAGATCGACCACGTCGTTCTCGTCGGTGGTTCGACCCGTATGCCGGCCGTCGCCGAGCTCGTCAAGGAGCTGACCGGCGGTCAGGACGCCAACAAGGGCGTCAACCCGGACGAGGTCGTCGCCATCGGCGCCGCGCTCCAGGCCGGTGTCCTCAAGGGTGAGGTCAAGGACGTCCTGCTCCTCGACGTGACCCCGCTGTCGCTTGGTATCGAGACCAAGGGCGGCATCATGACCAAGCTCATCGAGCGCAACACCACGATCCCGACCAAGCGGTCCGAGATCTTCACGACGGCCGAGGACAACCAGCCGTCCGTGCAGATCCAGGTCTACCAGGGCGAGCGCGAGATCGCGGCGTACAACAAGAAGCTCGGCATGTTCGAGCTGACCGGTCTGCCGCCGGCCCCGCGTGGTGTCCCGCAGATCGAGGTCGCCTTCGACATCGACGCCAACGGCATCATGCACGTGACCGCGAAGGACCTCGGCACGGGCAAGGAGCAGAAGATGACCGTCACCGGTGGCTCCTCGCTGCCGAAGGACGAGGTCGACCGGATGCGCCAGGAGGCCGAGCAGTACGCGGACGAGGACCACCGTCGCCGCGAGGCCGCCGAGTCCCGCAACCAGGGCGAGCAGCTCGTCTACCAGACGGAGAAGTTCCTCAAGGACAACGAGGACAAGGTCCCCGGTGACGTCAAGGCCGAGGTCGAGGCCGCGATCGTCGAGCTGAAGGACAAGCTCAAGGGCGAGGACACCGCGGAGATCCGCACCGCCACCGAGAAGGTCGCGGCCGTCTCCCAGAAGCTCGGCCAGGCGCTGTACGCCGACGCCCAGGGCGCGCAGGCCGCGGGCGGCGACGCCGGCCAGCAGCCGCAGGCCGACGACGACGTCGTCGACGCCGAGATCGTCGACGAGGACAAGCCGAAGGGTGGCGCTGTCTGATGTCGGAGGAGACCCCGGGCTTCGAGGAGAAGCCCGACGTCCCCGCCGACGGCACGCCCGAGGAGACCGAGGCCGCTGCCTCCGCCGACAAGGCGGAGGGGGCGGCCCCGGCCGGGGACGCTACGGACGTAGCCCTGCTGGCGCAGCTGGACCAGGCACGCAAGGCGCTCGAAGAGCGCACGGCGGACCTCCAGCGGCTCCAGGCCGAGTACCAGAACTACCGCCGCCGCGTGGAGCGGGACCGGGTCACGGTCAAGGAGATCGCCGTCGCGAGCCTCCTGACCGAGCTCCTTCCCGTGCTCGACGACATCGGCCGGGCCCGGGACCACGGCGAGCTCGTGGGCGGGTTCAAGTCGGTTGCCGAATCGACGGAGACCATCGTCGCCAAGATGGGTCTGCAGCAGTTCGGCAAGGAGGGCGAGCCCTTCGACCCGACGATCCACGAGGCCCTGATGCACTCGTACGCGCCGGACGTCACCGAGACGACGTGCGTGGCGATCCTGCAGCCGGGGTACCGGATCGGCGAGCGGACCATCCGGCCCGCCCGTGTGGCCGTCGCCGAGCCCCAGCCGGGCGCGGCCCCGGCCAAGGACGACGCGAAGTCGTCCACTGACGAGGAGAGCGGTGCCCCCGAAGAGGGGTAGCGCGACTCACCCCGGAGCGGTGACGCGCTCCGGGGTGACAGACCCCGGAGCAGTCCGGAAGGAGGGACGTCGATGAGCACGAAGGACTTCGTCGAGAAGGACTACTACAAGGTTCTCGGCGTCCCCAAGGACGCCACCGAGGCCGAGATCAAGAAGGCGTACCGGAAGCTCGCCCGCGAGAACCACCCGGACGCCAACAAGAACGACGCCAAGGCCGAGGAGCGCTTCAAGGAGATCTCCGAGGCCAACGACATCCTCGGCGACCCCAAGAAGCGCAAGGAGTACGACGAGGCCCGCGCCCTCTTCGGGAACGGCGGCTTCCGGTCGCCCGGCGGCCCCGGCGGCGGCTCGTTCAACTTCGACCTGGGCGACCTCTTCGGAGGCTCCCAGGGCGGCCCCGGCGGCTTCGGCGGCGGTGGCGGTAGTGGCGGCATCGGGGACGTCTTCGGCGGCCTGTTCAACCGCGGCGCCGGTGCGGGCACCCGCACCCAGCCGCGGCGCGGCCAGGACATCGAGTCCGAGGTGACGCTCAGCTTCACCGAGGCCATCGAGGGCGCGACCGTACCGCTGCGGATGTCCAGCCAGCAGCCGTGCACGGCGTGTTCGGGCACCGGCGACAAGAACGGCACCCCCCGGGTGTGCCCGACCTGCGTCGGCACCGGACAGGTCTCGCGCGGCAGCGGCGGCGGCTTCTCGCTCACCGACCCCTGCGTGGACTGCAAGGGCCGCGGTCTCATCGCCGAGAACCCCTGCGAGGTCTGCAAGGGCAGCGGCCGGGCCAAGTCCTCCCGCACCATGCAGGTCCGCATCCCGGCGGGTGTGAGCGACAACCAGAAGATCCGTCTCCGGGGCAAGGGAGCGCCGGGGGAGCGCGGCGGGCAGAACGGCGATCTGTACGTCGTGGTGCACGTCGACACCCACCCGGTCTTCGGCCGCAAGGACGACAACCTCACCGTCACCGTGCCGGTCTCCTTCACGGAGGCGGCGCTCGGTGGCGAGATCAAGGTGCCGACCCTCGGCGGCCCCGCGGTCACCCTCAAGCTGCCCGCGGGCACTCCGAACGGCCGGACCATGCGCGCCCGGGGCAAGGGCGCGGTCCGCAAGGACGGCACGCGCGGCGACCTTCTCGTGACGGTCGAGGTCGCGGTGCCGAAGGAGCTGGACGACAAGGCACGTGACGCCCTGGAGACCTATCGCGAGGCGACCGCCTCCGAGGATCCGCGGGCGGAGCTGTTCCAGGCCGCGAAGGGAGCGTGACCCGGTGGACGGGCGCCGACGCAATCCGTACGAACTGACCGACGAGTCGCCGGTGTACGTCATCTCGGTGGCGGCCCAGCTCTCCGGTCTGCACCCGCAGACCCTCCGTCAGTACGACCGTCTCGGTCTGGTCTCCCCGGACCGTACGGCCGGCCGTGGCCGACGCTACTCGGCCCGTGACATCGAGCTGCTCCGTCAGGTGCAGCAGCTGTCGCAGGACGAGGGCATCAACCTGGCCGGAATCAAGCGGATCATCGAACTGGAGAACCAGGTCGCGGCGTTGCAGAGCCGGATCGCGGAGCTGTCGGCGGCCGTCGACGGCGCGGCGGCGGCGATGCGGCAGCGCGAGGCCCAGGTGCACGCCTCCTACCGGCGCGATCTGGTGCCGTACCAGGACGTGCAGCAGGCGAGCGCGCTGGTGGTCTGGCGCCCGAAGCGCACCGGCGAGTAGTTCTCGCACGCTGAAGCCCCCTCCGTGGAAGCCCCCTTCGCTTCCGAGGAGGGGGCTTCACGCGTGTACGGGGTCGGTCTACGGGATGAGTTCGGCCACGATGTCGCCGAGGGTCTCCCACCAGGGCGCGGCGCCCGTGCCGAACGCGGCGGCGAGGGCGGTGCCGACGGCGCGGTCGAGCGGGGTGGGTTCGGCGGCGGGGTGCCAGTCGGCGTCGACCGTGCCGTCCCCAGGGGACTCAAGGGTGCCGAGCGCCTTCCCGTTCCGGGTGAGCCGGCTGTCCATGTGCGAGGAGGGGACGAGCCGGTAGCGGATGCCGTCGACGCGGACGTCCACCCGGTAGGAGCGGCGCAGCAGCCGCGCGCGGGCCGGCTTGATGACGGCGGGTTCCCCGGCCACCGTCAGCGCCAGCAGCGCGGGCTTGCGGGTGCCTATCGGCGTGTGGGTGTCGGGGCGGGTCCCGGGGGCCCGTACGAGCTCCACGGTGGGCAGCCCGTACCCGGAGACCCGGAGGGTCCCGGCGGGCCCGTCGAGGTCGATCTGTACGTACACGGTGGTCAGTTGTCCCGTTCGACGCTGGTCAGGTGTCTCGGTGGTCAGTTGTCTCCCTCGAGGATGCCCGACTGCGCGATCAGATAGCCGAGCTGGGCCCGGCTGCCGCTGCCGAGGGCGGCGGCGAGTTTGGCGATGTGGGCGCGGCAGGTGCGCACGTTCATGCCGAGGCGGCGGGCGATGGCCTCGTCGACATGGCCCTCGACGAGGAGCTTGGCGATGGAGCGCTGGACGCCGCCTATGCCGTCCACGGACGGGCTGTAGGGGATCTCGTCCTCCCAGGGCACTCCGTGCAGCCAGAACTGGTCGAAGACGCCGACGAGGTACTGGACGAGGCCCTCGTGGCGGAGTTCGAGGGCGACCTGGCGGTCGCTGCGCGCGGGCACGAAGGCGACCTTGCGGTCGACGATGATCAGTCGGTCGACGATCTCTTCGAGGGTGCGCAGGTCCAGCCCGTAGGGGGCGACGCGTTCGACGTAGGCGAGCGTGGCGGGATGGTGCCGTGCCGTGTGCTGGTAGAGCGTCCGCATCCGGACGCCGCGGTCGAGCAGCGGTTCCATGCGGCGCAGGGCGGCTTCGAGGGTCTCGGGGCGGCGGCCGCTGCCGGGCTGGATGGTGAGGAGTTCCTCGGTGCACTCGTTGATGGCGCGGTCCAGCGCGGCGTTGATGACGCTGAGTCCTTCGAGGACCGTGATCGCCTGGGCGCCGGAAGGGTCCTGCGTGTGGATGGCCATGAACGGCTCGAAAGCGTCCGCGAGGGCTATCGCGTGCTGCCGGCGGGCCTGTATCTCCTGCTCGATGGGGTGCACGAGCTGGTTGAGGGCGATCGAGGGCGGCACGGGACGCAGCCACTGGCTGTCGTCCGGGTCCGGGTGCAGGAGGGACAGTTCCCTCAGGCAGGGGGCGGCTTCGGCGTCGGCGCGGGCTATTCGGCCGGTGCGGAGAGCGCTTGCATAGAGCTCCTTGCCCGCGTCGCATAGTTCACCGTGACTGTGCTTATGACCGGACTCGTCGCATTCTCGCCTCATTTGCACCCCCCTCAGGGTCATGAATTACAGGAACATGATGCCCGGCTTGGCTGGTGGAAAGGGTCGTGAGTGAGCCATCGTCTTACTCGCGGGGGGGAGGTAGTGATCAAAAGAGGTGGAGATCGGCCATGACCAGGATGGTTCGTGCACTTAGCGCCATAGCCGTTGCGGCGGCTGCTCTCGGCGCACTCGCCGTCGGCGAGCCCTCGTGGGAGAGCACCCCGGCGCATTCCGTGGCGGGGCCGGGCGAGCCCTCGTGGGAGATCGCTCCGGCGCACGACGTGGTGGCGGCACCCGATGAGCCCTCGTGGGAGATCGCTCCCAGGGACGTCGTCGTCGCCGCTCCTTCCGAGCCTTCCTGGGAAATCGCTCCCAAGG
Source organism: Streptomyces sp. NBC_00250 (assembly GCF_036192275.1). Taxonomy (NCBI): domain Bacteria; kingdom Bacillati; phylum Actinomycetota; class Actinomycetes; order Kitasatosporales; family Streptomycetaceae; genus Streptomyces; species Streptomyces sp. NBC_00250. The sequence goes on from NZ_CP108088.1 coordinate 4,941,985, forward strand.
GCGCGGGCGCGTGACCGTGCCGCCGGACGACCCCAGGTTCCGCCGGGAGATGGCTTCGGCCTACCGGTCCGGGTGGCACTTCGTCGACCTCGCCACGGCAATCCCCCACCGTGGTGACGCGCTGAAGATCACCCTCTTCGGAGAGCCGATCGTGGTGGCACGGGAGCAGGACGAGGACGTCCGCGCCTACCGCTGCCTCCGCCGTCCCCGCGGCGCCCCACAGCCCATCCGCTGTGCCATCCGGTACGGCATGATCTTCGTCAATCTCGACCAGCGGGACCACCAGCTGATCGAGCCCGAGACCATCACCGCCACCCCCCGCAGTGCCTGAGCGATTCCCCCGTCGTTGTAGATCGCTCAAGCACTTCCCCCACACAGCGGCGCCATCGCGGACCTGAAACGCGATGGCGCCGTTGTGCTGCCCGGATTCTCCCGTACGGGGATCATCCGGGCCTTCCCGTACGGGAGGGGTACGCGCCTCAGGCGCGGCCCATCGCCCGCGTCAGGGTGATCTCGATGACGACCCGGTCCGGGTTCTCGGCCGGCGTGCGCCCGTAGCGCTCCGCGTAGCGCGTCACCGCGTCCGCGACGACCTCCGCCTCCGTACGGATGCGTGCGACGCCCTCCAGGGTGGCCCAGCGCCCCTTGTCGACCTGGCAGACCGCGACCCGCGCGCCGTCCGCGCCCGCCGCCAGGACGTTGGCGACCTTCCGGCTGTGCTTGTTGGTGATGACCCGGGCGTATCCGCCCTCGGGGTCGTAGGTGACGCCCACCGCCACGACGTGCGGGGTGCCGTCCGGGCGCGGGGTGGTCAGGGTGCACATGTGGTACTCGCGCCAGAAGCTGAGGTACGAGTCGGAGGGGTTCCTCGGGTCGGTCGCCATGCACGGAAACTACCCGGGGCGGAGCTCCCTCCGAAACCTTGAGCGGGACCGACTCAACTTTGTGTACCCTGGAGGAGTCATAAAGGGAGAGGACCCGCGAAACCCCAGGAGGAACACCGCACGTGGACGCCGAACTGACCAACCGGAGCCGGGACGCGATCAACGCGGCCAGCAGCCGCGCCGTGTCCGAGGGGCACGCCGACCTGACCCCCGCCCATCTTCTGCTCGCCCTGCTCACCGGTCAGGACAACGAGAACATCACCGACCTGCTCGCCGCCGTCGAGGCCGACCAGGCGGTCGTCCGGGCCGGCGCGGAGCGGCTGCTCGCCGCTCTGCCGAGCGTCACCGGGTCCACGGTCGCGCCCCCGCAGCCCAGTCGAGAGTTCCTCGCGGTCATCGCCGACGCCGACCGGCAGGCCAAGGAGCTCGGCGACGACTACCTGTCCACCGAGCACCTCCTCGTCGCGATCGCGGCCAAGGGCGGCCAGGCCGGTGAGATCCTCGACCGGCAGGGCGCGAGCGCACCGAAGCTGCTCGACGCCTTCGAGAAGAGCAGGGGAGGACGCCGGGTGACCACACCCGACCCGGAGGGGCAGTACAAGGCGCTGGAGAAGTTCGGTACGGACTTCACGGCCGCCGCGCGCGAGGGCAAGCTGGACCCGGTCATCGGCCGCGACCACGAGATCCGCCGCGTCGTGCAGGTGCTGTCCCGCCGCACCAAGAACAACCCGGTCCTCATCGGTGAGCCCGGCGTCGGCAAGACCGCCGTCGTCGAGGGCCTCGCCCAGCGGATCGTGAAGGGCGACGTACCCGAGTCGCTGAAGAACAAGCGACTGGTCTCGCTCGACCTCGGCGCGATGGTCGCCGGAGCCAAGTACCGCGGTGAGTTCGAGGAGCGGCTCAAGACCGTCCTCTCCGAGATCAAGGCCAGCGACGGCCAGATCATCACCTTCATCGACGAGCTGCACACGGTCGTCGGCGCGGGCGCCGGCGGCGACTCCGCCATGGACGCGGGCAACATGCTCAAGCCCATGCTGGCCCGCGGCGAGCTGCGGATGGTCGGCGCGACCACCCTCGACGAGTATCGCGAGCGGATCGAGAAGGACCCCGCTCTGGAGCGTCGCTTCCAGCAGGTCCTGGTCGCCGAGCCCACGGTCGAGGACACCATCGCGATCCTCCGCGGCCTCAAGGGCCGGTACGAGGCCCACCACAAGGTGCAGATCAACGACTCCGCGCTGGTGGCCGCCGCGACCCTCTCCGACCGGTACATCACCTCCCGCTTCCTCCCCGACAAGGCCATCGACCTCGTCGACGAGGCCGCCTCCCGGCTCCGCATGGAGATCGACTCCTCGCCCGTCGAGATCGACGAGCTCCAGCGCTCCGTGGACCGGCTCCGCATGGAGGAGCTGGCCCTGAAGAACGAGACGGACCCGGCGAGCAGGCAGCGCCTGGAGAAGCTGCGGCGCGACCTCGCCGACCGCGAGGAGGAGCTGCGCGGCCTCACCGCCCGCTGGGAGAAGGAGAAGCAGTCCCTCAACCGGGTCGGCGAGCTCAAGGAGCGCCTCGACGAGACCCGCGGCCGCGCCGAGCGCGCCCAGCGCGACGGCGACTTCGACACCGCCTCCAAGCTGCTCTACGGCGAGATCCCGGCCCTGGAGCGGGAGCTGGAGGAGGCGAGCGAGGCCGAGGCCCAGCAGGAGTCCAGCAAGGACACCATGGTCAAGGAGGAGGTCGGCCCCGACGACATCGCGGACGTCGTCGGCGCCTGGACCGGCATCCCCGCCGGCCGCCTCCTGGAGGGCGAGACGCAGAAGCTGCTCCGTATGGAGGACGAGCTCGGCCGACGGCTGATCGGCCAGTCCGAGGCCGTCCAGGCCGTCTCCGACGCCGTGCGCCGCACCCGCGCGGGCATCGCCGACCCCGACCGCCCCACCGGTTCCTTCCTCTTCCTCGGCCCCACGGGCGTCGGCAAGACGGAGCTGGCGAAGGCGCTCGCGGACTTCCTCTTCGACGACGAGCGGGCCATGATCCGCATCGACATGTCGGAGTACGGCGAGAAGCACAGCGTCGCCCGGCTGGTCGGCGCGCCTCCCGGCTACGTCGGCTACGAGGAGGGCGGCCAGCTCACGGAGGCGGTCCGCCGCCGTCCGTACAGCGTGGTCCTGCTCGACGAGGTGGAGAAGGCGCACCCGGAGGTCTTCGACGTCCTGCTCCAGGTCCTGGACGACGGACGGCTGACCGACGGGCAGGGGCGGACGGTGGACTTCCGCAACACCATCCTGATCCTCACGTCGAACCTGGGCAGCCAGTACCTCGTCGACCCCCTGACCTCCGCGGACGTGAAGAAGCAGCAGGTCCTGGACGTCGTCAGGGCCAGTTTCAAGCCGGAGTTCCTCAACCGGCTCGACGACCTGGTGGTCTTCTCCGCCCTCGACCGGGCCGAGCTGGGCCGGATCGCCCGGCTCCAGATCGACCGGCTCGCCAAGCGGCTCGCCGAGCGCCGGCTCACCCTGGACGTCACCCCGGAGGCCCTGGAGTGGCTCGCCGAGGAGGGCAACGACCCGGCGTACGGCGCCCGGCCGCTGCGCCGCCTCATCCAGACGGCGATCGGCGACCGGCTCGCCAAGGAGATCCTCGCGGGAGAGGTCCAGGACGGCGACACGGTCCGCGTGGACCGCTTCGAGGACGGTCTGATCGTGGGCCCGGCCGCGGGCTAGAGGCACGCCAGGGCCTGTCCGGGGATCAGAGGCGGGCAGGCCCCAGGTGGTGTCTTGCGGATCAGGCCGGGCTCGCGGCGTGATCGACAAGACACCCCCTAGGTGGTGTAGGCCTTCACGCGTACGAGGGCGGTGACCCCGTCCTCGTACGTGACCGACACGTCGGCGTACACCCCCTCGTCGTACGGCACGCTCACACAGAGGTCCTGCTCGCAGGTGAGCGCCGGCTCGCCGGCCGGATAGGTCGCGGAGAGCCAGCTCTCGACCTCGGCGCGTTCCATCCGGAAATCGGCCGTGACGAATGTGTCCTGGAAATGGGCCTCGGTGCATCGGGCGTCCTCGGCGCTCTCCGGAAGGCTTCCGTGCGCGAAGGTCATGACCGCCGCGCAGTCGGCCGGCTGCGGTTTTCCGATGTCGTCCCAGGCGGTCGCGAACCAGTAGAGCAGGGCCAGCGGCCCGCCGCAGACGACCGTCACACCGACGGTCGCCCAGATCCAGGTCCGGAGCCGCGGTTTCACCGGCTTCCTTTTCGCGCTGTCAAAGGCTGTGTTTTCCCCCATGCGCACCAGATCTTGTCAGCCCGCAGCGGATCGCGGGAGGTGGGGCTTGCCACGGACCGCCCGGGATGGGGGAGGATGGCGAGCATCCGTACGAAGGGAAATACACGGTGAGCATCGACCCGTCCTCGATTCCGAATTTCGGGGGCCAGCCCCAGCCTCAGGCCGCAGGACCGGCGGGCCCCGTCGTCCCCGACCAGGACCTCGTCAAGCAGCTTCTCGAGCAGATGGAGCTGAAGTACGTCGTCGACGACGAGGGTGACCTCGCGGCGCCGTGGGAGGAATTCCGCACGTACTTCATGTTCCGCGGCGAAGGCGAGCAGCAGGTCTTCTCGGTGCGGACGTTCTACGACCGCCCGCACTCCGCCGACGACCGCGCCAAGGTTCTCGACGCGATCGACGACTGGAACCGCCGCACCCTGTGGCCCAAGGTCTACACGCACCTGCACGAGGAGGAGGACGGCTCCGCCACCCTCCGCCTCATCGGTGAGGCCCAGATGCTGATCGGCACCGGCGTCGCCCTGGAGCACTTCGTGTCCTCCACGGTCAGCTGGGTCCGCGCCTCCATCGAGTTCGACAAGTGGGTCGTGGAGCAGTTCGGCCTGGAGTCCCCCGAGGAGAAGGCCGAGGGCGACGAGGAGGCCTGAGCCTTCCCGCACCCGACGCGGTACCCGACCCGGTACCCGAACTCGGAAGAGCCCGGTTTCCCCTGTGGGAAGCCGGGCTCTCGCCGTGTGCGCGGGGGAAGGTCAGGCCAGGCGCTTGAGGCGGGAGACGGCCTCCTCCAGGACCTCGGTCTTCTTGCAGAAGGCGAAGCGGACGAAGGGGGCGCCGGCCTCGCGGTCGTCGTAGAAGACGGCGTTGGGGATGGCGACGACACCGGCGCGCTCCGGCAGCGAGCGGCAGAAGGCGAAGCCGTCCGTGGCGCCGAGGGAGCGGATGTCGGTGGTGACGAAGTAGGTGCCCGCCGGGCGGTAGACCTCGAAGCCCGCCTCCGCGAGGCCGTCGCTCAGCAGGTCCCGCTTGGCCGCGAGCTCCGCGCGGAGGGTGTCGAAGTACGTGGCGGGGAGGCGGAGCGCCTCGGCGATCGCGTGCTGGAACGGGCCCGACGACACGTACGTGAGGAACTGCTTGGCCGAGCGGACCGCGGAGGTCAGCTCGGGGCTCGCGGTGATCCAGCCGACCTTCCAGCCGGTGAACGAGAACGTCTTGCCGGCCGAGCCGATGGTGACCGTGCGCTCCCGCATCCCGGGCAGGCTCGCGATCGGCAGGTGCTCGGCATCGTCGAAGACCAGGTGCTCGTACACCTCGTCGGTGACGACGAGCAGGTCCCGCTCGATCGCCAGTTCGGCGACGGCGGTCAGCTCGGCCCGGGTGAGGACGGTGCCGGTCGGGTTGTGCGGGGTGTTGAGGAGGATCAGCCGGGTCCGGTCGGTGACGGCGGCCCGCAGCTCGTCCAGGTCGAGGACGTAGGCGCCCTCGTGGGGGCGGAGGGTGACGGGGACCCTGGTCCCGCCGGCCATCGCGACACAGGCGGCGTACGAGTCGTAGTACGGCTCCAGGGCGATCACCTCGTCGCCCGGTTCGACCAGCGCGAGCAGCGCCGCCGCGATCGCCTCGGTGGCGCCCGCGGTGACGAGCACCTCCGCGTCCGGGTCGTACGTGAGGCCGTACCGCTCCCGCTGGTGGTCGGCGATCGCCGACCGCAGCTCGGGGACGCCGGGGCCGGGCGGGTACTGATTGCCCCGGCCGTCCCGCAGCGCGCGGACCGCGGCCTCCCGGATCTCCTCGGGGCCGTCGGTGTCGGGGAAGCCCTGGCCCAGGTTGATCGACCCGGTCCTGGCGGCGAGCGCGGACATCTCGGCGAAGATCGTCGTTCCGAACTCGGCGAGGCGGCGGTTGAGCAGCGGTCGTGTCATGACGGCCATCCTGGAGCGAAGCTCTGGAGTTCCTCAAGTGCGCTTTGGCGAGTGGCCGGAACGGGGATCGCCCTGGCATGAGCATCACATTCTTCCTCTTCGGGATCGTGATCGTGATCGCGATCGGGGTGGCCGTCCTCGTGTCGGGGCTGAGGGACTCCCCGCGCCGCTCGGGCGGTGGTGACAGCTGGTGGACGGGCTCGACGGGATCGACCTCCTCGTCGTCCGCCTCCTCCTGCTCGTCGTCCTCGTCGTCCTCGTCGTCCTCGGATTCCTTCTCCTGTTCCAGCTCCTCGTGTTCGAGCTCGTCCTGCTCCTCGTCGAGTTGCTCCAGCTCCTCCTCGTGCAGCTGAGGCTCCGGAACCGAGGAACCTCCGGAGCCAAGCTCTGGAGTTGCTCAAGTCGGCTTTGACGGGATGCCGCGAAGGGCATCTCCCTCGCACAAGAGAACGGGGGTAGTACTGATGGAAATCTTCTTCGGCCTCATGGGGATCCTGGTCGTCGTGGCGGTGTTCTCCGCCGTCAAGGGCAGCCTCGGTGGTGGCACGCGGCGGTCGCGGCGGCGCGGCGGGCGTTCGACCGGCAGCGGGGGCAGCGTCACCTGGGCGGACGGCGGCGGCGGGAGCAGCTGTGGCGGGGGCTCCAGCTCCTGCGGCGGGTCCTCCAGCTGCGGTGGCGGCGGCTGCGGCGGCGGCAGCTGAGCGGACGCCGATGCGGGAGGTGCCCACGTCCCCTTGGCACGTGACGTGGGCAATCGGCGCCGACTTGTCGATCGATTCTGATTGAACAATTGAACTGTTGGGTCCCCGAAGGGGTTGGAAAACACAGCAAGTTGGGTAAAAACGCTGCGAGTCGCCCGGCGTCCGTGGTTCTCTCGCTCCTGACAGAGACAGCCCTCGGACCGTGTGTGGACCCGAGCCGGCGATTCCCCACTCCCGTTGAACCCTTCTCCGGGGCGCCCCCGGCCCACCCGTCAAACCGTGTTTGCGGAGCCGACCCATGCTCACCACCCTGAAAACCTCCTACACCGACACCCGCGCGGCCGATCTGGCCTGGGCCCTCGGACGCGAGCCACTGCCCGCCCTAGCCGTGCTCGACCTCGAACTCTCCGGCGCCAGACTCCAGTTGAGGCTGCTCGGCGCTTCCCACCAGGTGCTCCTGGAAGAGGAGGGCCGCAGTTGCTCGGAGACCGTCGCCTGTATGCCGGGCAGCAGCACCCCGCTCCCGCTCGGCGTCTCCAAGCGCGTCGGCGAATGGGAGTACGAATTCGCCGCCCGCGTCGAGACGCTCTCGCACGGCTCCTTCGCGGGCCGGGCGCAGGAGTTGCTCGCACTCGTCGCCGACCACCCCAACGGACTCGCGGGGACCTTCCCCGGCTCACCGCACGCCTTCACGGCGATGCTGGCGCAGCGCCACGAGGGGCAGGTGCGCTGGCGCACCTGGCACGCCTACCCGCAGGAAGGGCAGTTGGTGGTGACCAGGACCTGTATCGGCGCACGTATGCCTGCAACGCTCTGATACGCCCTCCCGGAGCCTCAGATGCACTCGTGTGGGTGACAAGGGGCGCCCGAGTCGTGACGTAGCGTTACGGTCATGATCGAGCCGACCGTGACCATGCCACCCAAGAGGGTGCGGCGGGCGCCCGCGTTGCGGCCCGAGCCGCCGCGCGAGACGGTGCGGTTCCCGGTCCTCGCGGTGGTCTTCGTCTGCGCAGCCTGCGGTCTGGTCTACGAACTCGAACTGGTCGCGCTCGCCTCCTACTTGATCGGCGACTCGGTCACCCAGGCCTCCGTCGTGCTCTCCGTGATGGTCTTCGCCATGGGCGTGGGCTCGCTCCTCGCCAAGCGGCTGCGCTGCCGCGCCGCCGTCGGCTTCGGCCTGGTCGAGGCCGGGCTCGCGCTGGTCGGCGGCTGCTCGGCGATGGTGCTCTACGCGGCCTTCGCCTGGCTCGGTGAATCGCGGTACGTGCTCGTGGCGTTCTCCCTCGCCATCGGGGTGCTCATCGGCGCGGAGATCCCCCTCCTGATGTCGCTGATACAGCGGGCCGGGGGACAGCCGGAGGCCCCGGGGCGGGCCGACCGCTCCGGGCGCTCCGGGCGTTCCGGACGGAAGGCCTCGCTCGGGGAGCAGGACGACGCCGCCGGGACGGTCGCCGACCTCTTCGCCGCCGACTACGTCGGGGCGCTGGTCGGCGGCCTCGCCTTCCCGTTCCTCCTGCTGCCCTGGCTCGGCCAGCTCACCGGCGCCCTCGTCACCGGCGCGGTCAACGTGGTGGCGGGCGGCGGCCTCGTCCTGTGGGTGTTCCGCCGGGACCTGACGACCCGCTCCCGGGCCCTGCTCGTGGCCGTGAACGTGTCGGTGCTCGCCGTCCTCGCCACGGCGACCGTGCTCGTCGACGACTTCGAACAGGCCGCGCGCCGGGCGGTGTACGGGGAGCAGGTACGCGTCGCCGTCCACACCGAGCTCCAGGAAGTGGTCGTGACCGGAGGCCGCGAGGGCCCGCCCGACCTGTTCCTCGACGGACGCCTCCGGGTGGCCGGCCAGGACGAGTACCGCTACCACGAGGCGCTCGTCCACCCGGCGATGAACGGCGCGCACGCCCGCGTCCTGATCGTCGGCGGCGGGGACGGCATGGCCGCCCGCGAGGCCCTGCGCTACCCCGGAGTCCGCTCCGTCACCGTCGTCGAACTCGACCCGGGCGTCGTCCGCCTCGCCCGTACGGACCCGGCCCTCGCCACGCTCAACGCGCAGGCGTTCCGCGACCGCCGCGTCCGGGTGGTCTACGCGGACGCCTTCCACTGGCTCAGGGGCGCCACCGATCGTGTGCAGGAACGGTACGACGTGGTGATCTCCGATCTGCCCGACCCCGGAATCACCCCGAGCACCAAGCTGTACTCGGAGGAGTTCTACGGTCTGGTGGCCCAGGTCCTCACCCCCTCCGGGCGGTTCGCCGTGCACGCCGGATCCGTCACCGACCGGCCCCGTACCTACTGGACCGTGGACGCCACCCTGCACGCGGCCGGCTTCGCGACCCGCCCCTACAGCGCGAGCGGCCGCACCCCCGGCTTCGCCGCCGGACCCGACCGCGCCGACCGCGCCAGCGGCACGGGACAGGGGCCCGACGACTGGGGCTTCCTCCTGGCCGTCCCGGGCAGCCGCCCGCCCGCCCTCGGCCTCGCCCCCGACGCACCCCGGCTGCGCTCGCTCGGCGAAGGCACCCTGAAGGCCGCGGCGCGCCGCGCCGAGCGCGGCCGGGGCCCCGAACTGCCCCCCTCGACCCTGGTGCACCCGCGGTACGGCGGCTGAGGACGGCGGCCGAGGGGAGCGGCTCCCGTGCGGAACAGGCGACGCCGCGCCGCTGCCTGAGTAGGCTCGGCTTCCATGGAGCATGAGGTGTTCGTCCCGGTCCCGGCCGAGGTTCTGCGCGCGACGCTCACGGACCCGGCCCGGGTGGTGCGCTGCGTCCCCGGCCTCCAGCGGGACGCCGACGCGGAGGCGGGCCCCCTCACGGGCCGGCTCAAGGTGCGGGTCGGCGGCAACACCATCACCTACCGGGGCGCCCTGAAGGTCGTCGAGCGGGACGGTGCCATCACCTACGAGGGCCAGGGCACCGAGGCCAGGGGCAAGGGCACGGCGGAGCTGTCGCTCACCGTCGTCCTCACTCCGGTGGCCGAGGGCACCAGCCTGAGCTTCACCGGCGGCCTGACGGCGGCCGGCAGGCTCGCCGAGGCGACGGACGAGGCCCGGTCCACGGCGGGCGCCCGGCTGCTCGACAAGTTCGTGGAGGCGCTGGCGGCGCTGGCGGACGAGCCGGAGCCGGTGGAGAAGCCGGAGCCGGTGGAGGAGCCGGAGGCGGCCGCCGCCGAGCCCGACACCGACGACGACGGTGTCGACGACGGTGTCGAGGAGCCGCGGCGGAGTCCCGTCTTCGACGCGCAGATCCCGCCGCCGCCCCTCGACCCGCTCCTGGACGAGGGCTTCGCCGACACCCCCATCGAGTTCCCCGCCCCGCAGCCCGCCGCCGAGGCGGCGCACGCCCGCCGGACCATGATCGGGCGGAGCGCCGAGGAGGTCGACCACGCCCCACCGCGCGGCCGGTACGCACCCGTTCCCGCCCCCGAGTCGTCCAGCGCCGGGGCCACCCTGCGCTGGATCGCACCGGCCGCTGCCCTCGCGCTCGCCTCCGCCGTGGTCGTCAGCCGGGCGCTGCGCCGACGCCGCTGAAACGTGCCCGGAAACGGTCGGCCTCGTTCGGGGTCTCGCACGATTAGGGTCAGGGCGTGAGCATGCAGACGCGACTGACGGCGGGCGACGCCGAGTTGACCATCAGCCCCGAGAACGGCTGCCGGATCGAGAGCCTGCGCATCGGCGACACCGAGGTGCTGCGCCAGGGCGAGCGGTTCGGAAGCTTCCCGATGGTGCCCTGGTGCGGGCGGACCGAGAACGGCCGCTTCCGCAACGGGGCGACCATCCAGCAGCTGCCGGTCAACGCGCCCCCGCACGCCATCCACGGCACCGTCCGCGACCTCGCCTGGAAGCCCGCCCGGACCTCCGCGACCGAGGCCGTCTTCACCTGCGAGCTGGGCGACCCGTGGCCGTACAAGGGCAGGGTCACCCAGGTCTTCGAGTTGGCCGAGGACTCCCTGACCCTCCGCTTCGGCGTCGAGACCTATGACGACTCCTTCCCCGCCCAGGCCGGCTGGCACCCCTGGTTCCTGCGCAACCTCGGCCGGGGCGGTCAGGACGTGCGCCTCGACTTCACCGCCGCCTGGCAGGAGGAGCGCGGGGAGAACCACCTGCCCACCGGGCGCCGGATCGACCCCCTCCCCGGCCCATGGGACGACTGCTTCGGCATGCCCGAAGGCGTCGACGTCACCCTCACCTGGCCGGAGGAGCTGGAGCTGAAGGTGACCAGCCGCGCCGAATGGGTCGTGATCTACGACGAGCCCGAGGAAGCCGTCTGTGTCGAGCCGCAGTCCGGCCCGCCGAACGGCCTCAACACCCATCCGCGCCTGGTCACCCCGATCGACCCGCTGGAGGTCGAGAGCACCTGGAGCTGGCGCCGCCTCTGAGCGGTGTCCCCGCGGCGCCCCTTAAGCTGCTGACCATGACTGACGTACGCGCTGAGCTGCTCCAGCAGATCAAGGACAAGGCCGTGGTGCACGGCAAGGTGACCCTCTCCTCGGGTCTGGAAGCCGACTACTACATCGACCTGCGCCGGATCACGCTGGACGGCGAGGCCGCGCCGATGGTGGGTCAGGTCATGCTCGACCTCACCGCCGACCTGGACTTCGACTGCGTCGGCGGCCTGACCCTGGGCGCCGACCCGGTCGCGACCTCGATGCTGCACGCCTCCGCCGCGCGCGGACAGCGCCTCGACGCCTTCGTCGTACGGAAGGCGCAGAAGGCGCACGGCATGCAGCGCCGTATCGAGGGCACGGACGTCAAGGGTCGTCGCTGCCTCGTGGTCGAGGACACCTCGACCACCGGCGGATCGCCGCTGACCGCCGTCGAGGCCGTCCGTGAGGCCGGTGGCGAGGTCGTCGCCGTGGCCACGATCGTCGACCGGGGCGCCGCCGAGGCCATCTCCGGGGCGGGTCTGGCCTACCTCACGGGCTACCAGCTGGCCGATCTTGACCTGGCGTAACCGCCGCGAAGTCGTGACTTAGGTCCTGGACCCGGGCAAGAACGGTCCTGACCTGCATTTTTACCAAGGGGCGGGGTGTTTCACGTGAAACACCCCGCCCCTTGGCATGCCGTGCCCGTGGGAGCCCGGAGAAGAGTCTGGAAGGATGGGCGTCGACGATGACGTCGCCCCCAGGTCAGGGACAGCAACGCACACACTCCCGCACATCACAAGGAGCGGACGAATGCCCATCGCAACCCCCGAGGTCTACAACGAGATGCTCGACCGGGCGAAGGCAGGCAAGTTCGCCTACCCGGCCATCAACGTGACTTCGTCCCAGACCCTGCACGCCGCGCTGCGCGGCTTCGCGGAGGCCGAGAGCGACGGCATCATCCAGATCTCGACCGGCGGAGCCGAGTTCCTGGGCGGCCAGTACAACAAGGACATGGTCACGGGCGCCGTTGCCCTGGCCGAGTTCGCGCACATCGTCGCCGCGAAGTACGACATCACGGTCGCGCTGCACACCGACCACTGCCCGAAGGACAAGCTGGACGGCTACGTCCGTCCGCTGCTCGACGTCTCCGCCGAGCGCGTCGCCCGTGGCGAGAACCCGCTGTTCCAGTCGCACATGTGGGACGGCTCCGCCGAGACCCTCGCCGACAACCTGGCCATCGGCCAGGAGCTGCTCGCGCAGGCCTCCGCCGCCAAGATCATCCTTGAGGTCGAGATCACCCCGACCGGTGGCGAGGAGGACGGCGTCAGCCACGAGATCAACGACGAGCTGTACACCACGGTCGACGACGCGCTCCGCACCGCCGAGGCCCTCGGCCTGGGCGAGAAGGGCCGCTACCTGCTCGCCGCCTCCTTCGGCAACGTGCACGGCGTCTACAAGCCGGGCAACGTCGTCCTCCGCCCGGAGCTCCTCAAGGACCTCCAGGCCGGTGTCGCCGAGAAGTACGGCAAGGCCTCCCCGTTCGACTTCGTCTTCCACGGCGGCTCGGGCTCCACGGCCGAGGAGATCGCCACCGCGCTGGAGAACGGCGTCGTGAAGATGAACCTGGACACCGACACCCAGTACGCCTTCACGCGTCCGGTGGCGAACCACATGTTCAAGAACTACGACGGTGTCCTGAAGGTCGACGGCGAGGTCGGCATCAAGTCGACCTACGACCCGCGCACCTGGGGCAAGCTGGCCGAGGCCGGCATGGCCGTCCGGGTGACCGAGGCGTGCGCGGCGCTGCGCTCGACCGGCACCAAGCTGAAGTAAGCGCTGAGGCAAGCGTTGTACGAGCGGCCCGGTACCTCCACCCTGGCGTGGGGGTACCGGGCCCTCGGCACGTCTGGAGGAGGATGACGGTGACGGCGTACGACTTCGACCGGGAGATCGACCGGCGCGGTACCTGGTCGGTCCAGTGGGACGGGATCGCGGACCGCTTCGGCGTGCCCGACCTCCTCCCCTTCACCATCTCCGACATGGACTTCGCCTCCCCGCCGGAGGTCCTCGCGGCCCTCCGCGACCGCGTCGACCACGGGGTCTTCGGCTACACGGACTGGCGGCTCGGCGAGTTCCGGGAGGCGATCCAGCACTGGTACGCGAGCCGGTTCGACGCCGACATCGACCCGGACTCCCTGGTGTACGCGCCCTCCGTGCTCAACCAGCTCTCCCAGCTGCTGCGGATGTGGACGGGACCCGGTGACGGAGTGGTCGTCCACACCCCCACGTACGACGGCTTCCGCAAGGCCGTCGCCGGGCTCGGGCGCGAGCTGCGCGGCGTCCCCGTCGGAGACACCGAGGCGCTCGAACGGGAGCTGGCCCGGCCGGACAGCACGATGCTGCTGCTCTGCTCCCCGCACAACCCGACCGGACGGGTGTGGACGGAAGAGGAGCTGACCTCCTTCGCCGCGCTCGCCGAGCGCCACGGCGTGGCCGTCGTCAGCGACGAGATCCACGCGGACCTGACCACCGAGGGCCACCGCCACGTCCCGTGGACCCGGATCGCCGAGCGGGGCCGGGGCCGCCGCTGGGCGCTGATCACCTCCGCCACCAAGGCCTTCAACTTCCCCGCGCTCTCCGGCTCGTACGGGATCATCGGCGACCCCGACGAGCGCGAGACCTTCGTCCGGCGCATGGAGACCGGCGAGGGACTGGCCTCGCCGGCGGTGCTCTCGCTGACCGCTCACATCGCCGCGTACCGGCACGGCGCGGCCTGGCTGGACGAGCTGCGCGCCTACGTGGCGGGCACCATGAGCATGGTCCGGGAACACCTCGCGAACGGCCTTCCCGAGCTCGTCTGGGCACCCCCGCAGGCGGGCTATCTCGCCTGGATCGACCTGAGGCCGCTCGGCATCGAGGAGGCCAGGCTCCAGGAGGAGCTGGTCACGGTCGAGAAGGTCGCGATCATGCCCGGCGGGGTGTACGGCACGCCCGGCTTCGTCCGGCTGAACGTGGGCTGTCCGCGGAAGAAGGCCGAGCGGGGCATGGAGGCCCTGGTGCGGGCGGCCGGACGACTGCGCACGACCTGAGGCCACCGTTTCGGAGGGCGGGGCGGCGCGCTTCGCGGGACCATGCTGGCATGGGCGTGCGGGACGTGCGGATGGCCTCGGGGACCGGTCGGTGGATCCTGTTCACCACCGTCCTCGGTTCCGGGATGGCGCTGCTCGACTCCACCGTCGTCAATGTCGCCCTGCCCCACATCGGGGAGGACCTGGGCGCCGACATGGCCGTGCTCCAGTGGACGGTCAACGCCTACATGCTGACCCTCGCCGGGCTGATCCTGCTCGGCGGGGCGCTGGGCGACCGGTTCGGGCGCCGTCGGGTCTTCGTGATCGGGGTGGTGTGGTTCGCGCTGGCCTCGCTGCTGTGCGGCCTCGCGCCGAACGCCGGGGTGCTGATCGGGGCCCGCGCCCTCCAGGGTGTGGGCGGGGCGCTCCTCACCCCCGGATCGCTCGCCCTGATCCAGGCGAGTTTCCACGAGGAGGACCGGGCCAGGGCGGTCGGGTTGTGGTCCGGCTTCGGCGGGGTGGGGGCGGCGATCGGGCCGTTCGTCGGCGGCTGGCTGGTGGACGGGCCGGGCTGGCGGTGGGTGTTCCTGTTGAACGTGCCGCTCGCCGCCCTCTGCGTCCCCGTCGCCCTGCGCCACGTGCCGGAATCGCGGGACGAGACCGCGCACGGCCGCTTCGACGTGCTCGGCGCGGCCCTGGGTGCGGCGGCCCTCGCCCTCGTGACGTACGCGCTGATCGGCGCGGCCTGGTGGGCCGCGGCGGCCGGGGTCCTCGTCGGGGCGGGGTTCGTGGTGGTGGAGCGGCGGCGCGGGGAGTCGGCGATGGTGCCGCCGTCGATCTTCGCGTCGCGGATGTTCGTCGCGGTCAACCTGGTGACCCTCTGTGTGTACGCGGCCTTCGGCGGCTTCTTCTTCCTGGCCGCCCTCCAGCTCCAGGTGGTGGCCGGCTACTCGGCGCTCGGCGCCGGTACGGCCCTGCTGCCGACGACCGTCCTGATGCTGCTGCTCTCGGCGAAGTCCGGGGAGCTGGGGGAGCGCATCGGGCCCAGGATCCCGCTCACGGTGGGGCCGCTGCTGTGCGCCGCGGGGATGCTCCTGATGCTGCGGGTCGGCGAGGACGCCTCCTACGTGCGGGACGTGCTGCCGGCCATGCTGGTGCTCGGGCTCGGGATGACGGCCCTGGTCGCGCCGCTGACCGCGACCGTGCTCGCCTCGGTGGACGTGTCCCGGGCGGGCCTCGCGAGCGGGATCAACAACGCGGCGGCACGGGCGGCCGGGCTGCTCGCGGTGGCCGCGCTGCCGATGCTCGCCGGGATGGGGCCGGAGGCGTACCGCTCGGCGGAGGAGTTCGGGGAGACGTTCCGGCGGGCGATGCCGATGTGCGCGGGGATCCTGGTGGTGGGCGCGGTGCTCGCCTGGACGACGATGCGGACCCCGGCGGGGGCGGACTGCCACCCGGAGTGCAAGGTGCACTGCGGGGTGTCGTCCCCGCCACTCGATCCGGGACAGCGGGACGCGGCGGCCTGAGCGGGCCCGGCGGTCCTGAGCGGGCCCGGCGGTCCTGCGCGGGCCGGTGCCTCGGCGGGCCGTGTCTGCGCCACGGGGTCTCCGACACCGGTGGTGCCGTCGCGGGGCCTCCGACGCACGTCCTTCGGCCACGAGGCCTCCGGGCGCCGGGACTGAGGCAGACTGGGCCCCATGGCCATGCATGAGAACCTCCTGGGGGGACCGGCCCCCACCCACCTGCCCGACGACCCGGGTCCGCGCGAGCTGCTCGCGAACGGTACGGCGCCGGCGGACGTCGCCGCGAAGTACCCGACCTCCTCGCTCGCCTGGGCCCAGCTCGCCGACGACGCCTACGAGCGCGGCTCGGTCGTCGAGTCCTACGCCTACGCCCGTACCGGCTACCACCGCGGCCTCGACGCGCTGCGCCGCAACGGCTGGAAGGGCCACGGCCCGGTGCCGTGGGAGCACGAGCCGAACCGCGGCTTCCTGCGCGCGCTGCACTCGCTCGCCCGTGCGGCCGGCGAGATCGGTGAGAAGGACGAGTACGAGCGCTGCACCACCTTCCTGCGGGACTCCTCGGAGACCGCGGCGGAGACGCTCGGCTGACATCGTCCGTCGTCGTCCGTCGGCTGAAAGTCGTCTGACACTGTCCGGATTTCGCCCTGTCCGACGGACCGGGGGAAATCCGGACACACCCCCCTGGTACGTTCGAAGGTGTTCGAGTGGGGTCGGTACGATCCCCGGGACCGCAGGACCGAAGCCGCCGGTACCGAGGCCCCATCTCCTCTTCCCCCACTGCCGGCCGACGCAGGGGAGACGTCTGTCGTGGGCAAGCGTGCCGCATCCGCAGGACGGCGAAAAACGCAGGGTCGGCGGCGGGGTGGAGGCGGACGCGGCCCCGCGGGCCGGCTCGCGCTCCCGGCGCTGGCCCTGATGACGGTCGCGCTCGGCACCGGTGTCGCCCTGGCCCACTTCGAGGGTCGGGCGCCCGAGGACACGGCGGCGGCCCCGGCCGTCGTCCCCGCGCCCGAGTCGACGACCGGGAGCCCGGCCCCGGAGAAGACCGTCCCCGCCCCCAGGCGCACGACGGCGAAACCGAAGCCGCCGCCGAAACCGAAGGCGACGGCGAAACCGACGCCGAAGAAGACCCCGAAGAAGACCCCGGAGGCCTCGAAGGCCCCGAAGAAGACGCCCCCCACCGTGCCGAAGTCCGGTGCCGGGACCTTCACCACCGCGCAGGCCTCCGGTACGCCGGTCGGCGAGACCGGCACGCTGCGCCGCTATCAGGTCCAGGTCGAGGAGGGCATCGACCTGTCGGCGCGCGGGGCGGCCGCCGAGATCCAGCAGATCCTGGCGCATCCGCGCGGCTGGGCCGCGCACGGCCGGGGCCGCTTCCAGCTGGTGTCGGAGGACGCCGACTTCGTCATCCGGATCGCCACCCCGGACACCGCCGACGCGCTCTGCCTGCAGCAGGGCCTGGACACCCACGGCGAGCTGAACTGCGAGACCACCGACGGGGTCGTGGTGAACCTCCGGCGGTGGATGCTGGGCTCGCCGACCTTCGCGGGGGAGGCCGCCGAGTACCGGCATCTGATCATCAACCACGAGGTCGGACACGAGATCGGCATCCGCGAGCACATGGGCTGCCCGGGTCCGGGCAAGCTCGCGCCCGCGATGATGCAGCAGATCAAGGGACTGAACGGATGCCGTTCGAACGCGTTTCCGTATGACGAAGACGGGAGCTACATCACCGGGCCGATCGTGTCATGATGCGCTTGGGACGGCGCGCGACGAAGCCCGCCTCCCGAGGGGACCGGGGCTCCCGTGACGCACGGAACGACGTGCGCGCGGTGGAGCAGACCGCTACCCGGTAGTTCGTATCGAGGAGACAGAAATGTCACTCTCCCCGGGTTCTCCCGATTCCGGAGCCGGTTCGGTCACCAACGACCCGAACCTCGACTTCGCCGGCACGACGCCGTACGAGGACTACGTCCAGGCGGACGTCCTGACCCACCTCCAGCACCTCCGCTCGGACGACCCCGGCGAGATGGTCTTCCTGGTCACCACCCAGGTCATGGAGCTGTGGTTCACGGTCATCGTCCACGAGTGGGAGACCGCGAGCCGCGCCCTGCGCGAGGACCGCGTCCCCGTCGCGATGGACGCGCTCAAGCGCTCCGTGCGCGAGCTGGAGGCCCTCAACCACTCCTGGCGTCCGCTCGCCCAGCTCACTCCCGGCCAGTTCAACGCCTACCGCGCCGCGCTCGGCGAGGGCTCCGGATTCCAGTCCGCGATGTACCGGCGGATGGAGTTCCTGCTCGGCGAGAAGTCCGCGTCCATGCTCGTCCCGCACCGGGGCGCGCCCCGCGTCCACGCCGAGCTGGAGAAGGCGCTCCACGAGCCGAGCCTGTACGACGAGGTCCTCGGGCTGCTCGCCCGCCGCGGCCTGCCCGTCCCGGCCGCCGTCCTCGGCCGCGACCTCGCCCAGCGCTACGAGCCCTCGACCGAGGTCGAGGCGGTCTGGGCCGGTATCTACGCGGACGCCGACCAGAACGCCGAGCTCGTGCGTCTCGGCGAGGCGCTCAGCGATGTCGCCGAACTGGTCTGGCGATGGCGCAACGACCACCTGGTGGCGACCCGCCGCGCGATGGGCTCGAAGACCGGCACCGGCGGCTCGGCGGGCGTGGCCTGGCTGGAGAAGCGGGCGCAGAAGAACGTCTTCCCGGAGCTCTGGACGGCGCGCAGCCATGTCTGAGACCGAGGTCATGGCAGACCTCCAGAAGCAGGCACACGCCCTCGACGCCGCCGACGAACTGGGCAAGCACCGCGAGAAGTTCGCCCTCGACGCCGGGACCGTCTACCTCGACGGCAACTCGCTCGGCGCGCTGCCCGCCCACGTCCCGGCCCGGATGGCCGACGTCATCACCCGTGAGTGGGGCGAGCTGCGCATCCGCTCCTGGGACGAGTCGGGCTGGTGGACCGCGCCCGAGCGGATCGGCGACCGGATCGCCCCGATCGTCGGCGCCGCCCCCGGGCAGATCGTGGTCGGCGACTCGACCAGCGTGAACGTCTTCAAGGCGGTCGTCGCGGCGGCCCGGCTGAACGGTGACGACCGGGACCAGATCCTCGTCGACGCGACGACCTTTCCCACGGACGGGTACATCGCGCAGTCCGCGGCGCGGATGACGGGTCACGAGATCGTGGCGTGCGACCCGGCCGACATGGCGGACGCGGTGAGCGACCGCACGGCCGCCGCCCTCGTCAACCACGTGGACTACCGCTCCGGTCGTCTGCAGGACCTGCCCGGCATCACCGCCGCGCTCCACGAGGCGGGCGCGCTCGCGGTCTGGGACCTGTGCCACAGCGCGGGCGCCCTGCCCGTCGGCCTGGACGTCCACGGGGTCGACCTGGCCGTCGGCTGCACGTACAAGTACCTGAACGGCGGGCCCGGTTCGCCGGCCTACCTGTACGTCGCCGAGCGCCACCAGGCGGCCTTCGACTCGCCGCTGCCCGGCTGGAACTCGCACGCCGACCCCTTCGCCATGACCCCCGGCTACGAGGCCGCCGCGGGCGCCGTGCGGGGCCGGGTCGGCACGCCCGACATCCTCTCCATGCTGGCCCTCGAAGCGGCGCTCGACGTCTGGGACGGGGTCGCGATCGAGGCCGTACGGGCCAAGTCCCTGGCGCTCACGGACTTCTTCCTGGAGTGCGTGCGCGCGTACGTGCCGGCGGGCCACGTCGCGTCCGTGACGCCCGGGGCGCACGGCGAGCGGGGCAGTCAGGCCGCGCTGAGC
This sequence comes from Streptomyces sp. NBC_00250, assembly GCF_036192275.1. Taxonomy (NCBI): domain Bacteria; kingdom Bacillati; phylum Actinomycetota; class Actinomycetes; order Kitasatosporales; family Streptomycetaceae; genus Streptomyces; species Streptomyces sp. NBC_00250. The sequence continues at coordinate 4,961,486 of NZ_CP108088.1, forward strand.
TGCGAGAACGCCCCGGCCGTGATGGCCGAGCTGATCAAGCGCGGAGTCGTCGGCGATCTGCGCCGCCCCGACATCCTGCGGTTCGGCTTCACCCCGCTGTACGTCGGCTTCGCGGACGCGGAGAGGGCCGCGCGGACCCTCGCGGAGGTCCTGGCCGGCCTCCCCGCCTGAGGGATGACGGTCCGATGATCGCCTGATCTGCGGGGCTCCGGTCCTGGTACCGTCCCCGCAGGTCAGGCCAATTCGGCCCCGTACCCGAGAGGTTGGAACAGCATGCCGGACCCCGCCGCGCGCGATGCCGCCGAAGAGGCGTCCGCCTTCTCGCACCCGGCCGTCCCCCCGGACGCCACCGCCGCGTACGGCGACCACCCGGACCAGGTGATCGACTTCTACGCCCCGCGCGGTGGCCACACCCGGGCCCCGCTCGTCGTCGCCCTGCACGGCGGCGCCTGGCGGGCACCCTACGACCGGCAGCACCTGACCCCTTTCGTGGACTTCCTGGCCCGCCGCGGCTTCGCCGTGGCGAACGTCGAGTACCGGCGCGGCAGCGACATCCCCCGACAGGGTGGCGCCGCCCCGGTCGCCGGGCGCTGGCCCGAGACCTTCGACGACGTGGCCGCCGCGCTCGACGCCCTGCCGGAACTGGCCGCCGCGCACCTGCCGCAGGCCGACACCGGGCGGATCGTCCTCACCGGCCACTCCGCGGGCGGTCAGCTCGCCCTGTGGGCCGCCGCCCGCCACGTACTGCCCGCAGGCTCCCCCTGGCGGCTGCCCGCCCCGCCCGCGCTGCGCGGGGTCGTCGCCCTCGCCCCGATCGCCCACTTCGGGCGGGCGGTCGAGCTGGGTGTGTGCGGCGGCGCGGTCACCGAGCTGCTCGGCGACCCCTCCGCGTACGAGGAGCGGGCGGCCCACGCCGACCCGTCGGCGCTCCTGCCGACCGGGATCGCGACCACCGTCGTCCAGGGCCGTACGGACCTCGACGTGCCGTACACCGTCGCCGACGCCTACGCCGAGGCGGCCGCGAAGGCGGGCGAGGCGGTCGGCCTGACGCTCCTGGAGGAGGTCGGCCACTTCCCGCTGATCGACCCCGCGGCGGACGCGTGCGCGGTGGTGGCGGAGGAGATCGCCCAGCTGGCCTGGTGAGCCGACGACGCCTTCCGGCGAACAGAGGTTTTCCGTACAACCACTCGACCCGGTCGTGAGTCTGATCGGGCACGGCACTCCCGTGTCCGATCCTTCTCGTGGGGGTTCACCTTGCAGTTCCGCTCCACCGGCACGCGTTCCACCCGTCTCGCCGCGGCCGTCACGGCCGTCCTCGCCGTCACGGCGCTCGGCGCGGGCACCCTCGCCACCGCCCCGACGGCCTTCGCGGCCGCCCCGGCCCAGGCCCCGGCTCAAGCCGGTCAGGCCGCCGAGCTGCCCGTCGTTCCCGCCGCCGCCCGGGTCACGGGTACGGGCACCACCGGCTTCCTCACGTACGGCTCCGGCGACGAGGAGGCCGACAGCGGGCTGCTCTGGACGCCGTTCGCGGGCGGCGAGCCGACTCCGCTGCAGAGCCCCGACGGCGGCGGCTGGGCGATGTCGGGCAGCGATGTGGTCGTCCTCGGGGACACCGGATTCATGGCCCGGGCGCGTTCGCTCACCCTGCGGAACATGGCCGCCCCGACCGCTCCGGGCGTGGAGATCGACCTGGGGGCGCTGAACGGGAACTACGTGACCGTGCTGAGCCCGACGAGCGTGCTCGCACAGGTGACGAAGGAGGACGGCACGGCGGAACTCCACGTCGTGACCAAGGACGGCACGGCGACGAGCAGCCGCAGGATCTCGGGGCTGCCCGCGGACGCCGACCACTTCTTCACCAGCGCCGCGGTCCAGGACGGCTTCGCCCTCATCGGGTACGAGACGGGCCCGGCGGGCGCGCGGACCGGCGGCCGGGCGCTGATCGACACGACGGCCGGGACGGTCTCCGAGACGTACGCCTCCGCCGAGTCCGGGTACGGAACCAGCGCCCTGATGCTCTCCGGTTCGCACGTGGCCTGGCAGGAGTCGGAGAGCGGCACCGGGCGGTACGTCGTGTCCGTCGACCGCTCGACGCGCCAGGTGAAGCGGACCGTCCTGGGCGCCGACGACGAGTACAGCACCCAGCTCGTGGGCGGGTGGCTCGTGTACGGCAACGCCTGGAGGCCGGGCAAGGCCGTCCCGCTGGCCGGCGGCGAGACGATCGACATCGCCGAGAAGGTGACCGGTTCGGCCGGGGCCGGCGACGGCAGCGCGGTGATCAGCGGCCGACGGACCGCCGACGGATCCGGGCTGTTCCGGATCGTGGCCTCGGAGAGCGGCGCTCCGGCCGTCACCAAGGTCGCGGACATGACCGAGGCGCTGAGGATCGAGCAGGTCCACATCCCCGACAGCGTGAACCTCGACCAGACCGGCGGCGAGGTGACGCTCGGCTGGACGCTGTCCCGCTCCGACGCCTCCCTGGACGTCTCGCTCCACCACATCGCCTCCGGCAAGGAGTTCCACACGCGGGTCCCGGCCCCCGCCACCGGCACCCGCTTCTCCTTCACCTGGGACGGCCGCATCGACGGCGTGGACGCGCCGAACGGCCGGTACGCCGTCTCGGCCGAGGCGACCCCGCTCGACGGCGTCGGCGAGCCCGCCTTCCAGGGCTGGCTGTTCACCGCCCGCCGCACGTACAACGCGCACGACTACACCAACAACGGCTCCACCGACGTCCTCGCCCGTGACGCCTCCGGCGTGCTGTGGCGCGACGACCTGCGGGACCGGTCGGCGGACGGCCACGTCGAGACCGCCGGCCGCACCCGGATCGGCTCCGGGTGGAACACGTACAAGCAGATCGAGGCCGTCGGCGACCTCGACGGCGACCAGGTCGCCGACCTGATCGCCCTCGACGGCTCCGGCGTGCTCTGGCACTACCTCGGCAAGGGCGACGGCACCTTCTCGACCCGGGTGAAGGTCGGCGGCGGCTGGGGCGTCTACAACAAGCTGACCGGCGGCTCGGACCTCGACGGCGACGGCCGCAGCGACCTGCTCGCCACGGACGCGTCCGGCGTGCTGTGGTTCTACAAGGGCACGGGCGACGTGGCGAAGCCGTTCGCGACCCGGGTGAAGGTCGGCGGCGGCTGGGGCGTCTACAACCAGCTCACCGCCGTCGGCGACATGGCCGGCACGGCGGCGGGGGACATGGTCGCCCGCGACACCGCCGGCGTCCTCTGGCTGTACCAGGGCGACGGCCGCGGCAACTTCACCACCCGGGTGAGGGTCGGCGGCGGCTGGGGCGCCTTCTCCCAGCTCGTCGGCGCCGGCGACGTCGACGACGACGGCCGCCCCGACCTGATCGCCTACGGGACGGGCGGCACGTACGTCTACCGCTCCACCGGCTCCGCCACCTCACCCTTCAGCCGTCGGACGACCGATCTGTACGCGGGCGAGGGCACCAGGTTCACCAGCGTGGCCTGAGGACTCGCCTAGTCCTCAAGGGGGACCCGGAAGGATCCGCATCGAGCGGGACGACCGGGTTCCCCGCCGCCCGTACCGTGGTGCGGGTGACCCAGACACAGGCCTCCGAGACGAGCCGCAGCCCCGAGATCCGCCTGGCGCAGGTGGCCCTCGGCGGTCTGCGCCAGGAACTCTTCCACGACGCGTTCGCCTACCGGCCGCTGCCGCGCATGGACGTGAGCAGCGGCCCGACCCGCTTCCTGCCGGCACGGATACGCGTGTACGCCGGGCTGCTGCCGCACGCGTTCATCGCGTTCTGCGCCATGGTCGTCTTCGCCCTCGGATACGACCGCATCTACTACAGCTTCGGTCCGACGGCGTTCATGACCGTCACCGCTCCGGCCGTGGTCGTGCTGCTCACCATGGTCCGGCCGGTGCTCGCCTTCTGGGCCTCGCTCGGCCTGGCGCCCTTCATCGGCTACCTCGGCGGCTCCGGGGGCGACTGGCCCTGGTCGGCGCCCGCCTTCGCCGCCCACCTGGTGGTCCTCGGCGTGGTCGCCGCCCGCACCAGGCCCCGTACGGCCGCGTGGATGTGGGTCGTGACCGGGGCCTACAGCATGTTCCTGGACCTGTTCATCGGGAGCGGAGGCCCCTCCGAGTCCATCCCGCTGATGTTCGTCTCGGCCCTGGTCCTGCTCGCCGTCACCGTCGTCCAGACCCGCCGCCAGGCCGACCGCGAGGTCACCGCCCAGCAGACCGTCACCGCGCAGGAGCGCTCCAAGCGGACCCTCCTGGAGGAGCGCACCACCATCGCCCGCGAGCTCCACGACGTCGTCGCCCACCACATGTCGGTCGTCGCGATCCAGGCCGAGGCCGCGCCGTACCGGGTCGAGAACCCGCCGCCGGAGCTGGAGCAGGCCTTCCTCACCATCCGCGAGAACGCGGTCGCCGCGCTGACCGAGCTGCGCCGCATCCTCGGTGTCGTCCGCGCCGAGGACTACGAGGCCCCCGACGCCCCGCAGCCGACCCTCGCCGACCTCGACTCGCTCGTCCGCAACGTGCAGGAGGCCGGGCTCGTCGTCGAGAAGACGGTGACCGGCGCGGTACGGGAGCTGCCGCAGGGCGTGGAGCTCTCCGCGTACCGGATCGTGCAGGAGGCCCTGTCGAACGTGCTGCGGCACGCGCCCGGCGCCGCCGCGAAGGTCGAGGTCAGCTATGTCCTCGGCGGTCTGGGCCTGCGCATCGCGAACGGTCCGGCGCGCGGCCTCGTGAAGCCCACCCGTCACCCGGCCACCACCCCTCAAGGAGGGCTTCGCCCGCCCCATTCGATGGGCGCGGGCCACGGCATCACCGGCATGCGGGAGCGTGTGACGATGCTCGGAGGGGAGATGACGGCCGAGGCCACCGAGGACGGTGGCTACGAGGTGACGGCCTTCGTCCCCGTCAGCCGTGAGGAGAGTGACCAGTGATCCGCGTACTGATCGTCGACGACCAGATCATGGTCCGCGAGGGGTTCTCGGTGCTGCTCGGCGCGATGCCGGACATCGAGGTCGTAGGGGAGGCAGTCAACGGCAGGGAGGCCGTCGCGCAGGTCGCCGCCCTCCACCCCGACGTCGTCCTCATGGACATCCGGATGCCCGAGCTGAACGGCATCGACGCCACCCGGGAGATCGTCGCCGCCGACGCGGACGCCAAGGTGCTCGTCCTGACCACCTTCGACCTCGACGAGTACGTCTACCAGGCGCTCCGCGCCGGGGCCTCCGGCTTCCTGCTCAAGGACGCCTCCGCCCGGCAGCTCGCCGACGGGGTGCGGGTCGTCGCGGCCGGCGAGGCGCTCCTCGCGCCGACCGTCACCAAGCGGCTGATCACCGAGTTCGCGAAGGCGCCGGGAAGTTCTCCGCGCCCGCCCGCGATGGCGCAGATAGGGGAGCTGACGGAGCGCGAGACGGAGGTCCTGGTGCTCATCGCGCAGGGCCTGTCGAACTCCGAGATCGCCGAGCACCTCGTCGTCGCCGAGTCGACGATCAAGACGCATGTGAGCCGCATCCTGGTGAAGCTGGGGCTGCGGGACCGGACGCAGGCGGCGGTCTTCGCCTACGAGGCGGGTCTGGTGCGCGTCGGCGGCTAGGTCGCGTCCGGCGGATCACTGTCGGGCCGGCGCATCAGGGTCAGGTCGGCGGATCAGGGTCGGGCCGGCGGATCACGGCCCGGCCGGCCAGAGGTGCGCGTCGGCGGCTGGAGCGATTCAGGGCGTGCGGGTAGCGTCCGGCCATGGACGCTGTCGAGGCTGTTTACGACCCCTTCTCCCCGGAGTTCGTCGCCGATCCGTACCCCGCCTATGCGGAACTGCGGGCGGCGGGCCGTGCCCACTGGCACGGCCCGACCCGCCAGTGGCTGATCCCGCACCACGAGGACGTGTCGGCGCTCCTCAGGGACCGGCGGCTCGGCCGTACGTACACCCACCGGTTCACCCACGAGGAGTTCGGGCAGGAGGCTCCGGCCGCCGAGCACGAGCCCTTCCACACGCTGAACGACCACGGGCTGCTCGATCTGGAGGCGGCCGACCACAGCCGGATCCGGCGGTTGGTGTCGAAGGCGTTCACGCCGAGGACGGTGGAGAACCTGGCCCCGACGGTACGGCGGCTCGCCGCCGACCTGGTCGGGGGGCTGGTGGCGGCTGGTGGCGGTGATCTGCAGGCCCTGGTCGCGGAGCCGCTGCCGGTCGCGGTGATCGCCGAGATGTTGGGCGTCCCGGAGGACGACGAGGAGCGGGGGCGGCTGCGGCCCTGGTCGGCGGCGATCTGCGGGATGTTCGAGCTGAACCCCTCGGAGGAGACGGCCCGGCAGGCGGTCGAGGCCTCCGTCGAGTTCTCGGACTATCTGCGGGAGCTGATCGCCCGGCGGCGGAAGGAACCCGGGGACGACCTGATCTCGTCCCTGATCGCGGTGGAGGAGCTGACCGAACAGGAGATGATCTCCACCTGTGTCCTGCTCCTGAACGCGGGCCACGAGGCCACCGTGAACACCACGGTCAACGGCTGGTGGACGCTCCTGAGAGAGGGCGTGCGTCCCGATCCCGAAAAGTTGTCCACAGCTGTGGAAGAACTTCTGCGCTACGACACCCCGCTCCAGATGTTCGAGCGCTGGGTCCTCGACGACATCGAGATCGGCGGCCGGACCGTCCCGCGCGGCTCCGAGGTCGCCCTGCTCTTCGGCTCCGCCAACCGCGACCCCGCCCGCTTCGGCCCCACCGCCGACACCCTCGACCTCACCCGCGCCGACAACCCGCACATCACCTTCGGTGCGGGCATCCACTACTGCCTCGGCGCCCCGCTCGCCCGCCTCGAACTGACGGCGGTCTTCGGGGAGTTGCTGCAGCAGGCGCCGGGCATGCGGCTCGCGGCGGAGCCCGTGCGGAAGCCGGGGTACGTGATCAGGGGGTTCGAGGAGCTGCTGGTGGAGGTGTGAGCCGCGCCGGACGCGGGACGTCGTGCGGCGCGGGGCGTGGGACGTCGTGCGGCGCGGGGCGTGGGACGTCGTGCGGCGCGGGGCGTGGGACGTCGTCCCCGCCGGGCACTCATCGGGCGTCGGCGAGGACCTGGCGGAGGCGGGCCGCGTAGGCCTCCGGGTGGCTGGTGTTCCCGTTGTGGCCGCCGGGGAACTCCAGCAGGTCGCTGCCGACGAGCTCGGCCAGGGAGACCGCGCACTTGTGGTCGAAGACCGTGTGCGGGGTGGTGCGGCCGACGGCGGGGACGATCCGCGTTCCGGTGCTCGCCAGCGCGGCCGTGTCGAGCGTGTCGTCGACGATCGCGGTGAAGTCGTGCCGGATGAAGTGGTCGAAGTTGGCGAGGCGCCGGGCGTTCATCGGCTGGGGTGTCAGATCGGGTTCCGCGTCGGCGCCGGTGGGGTCGATGCCCAGCGTCCTGGCGATCTCCGGCAGCGTCGCCCGGAGGCCGTCTCGGCGGTACAGGTCCTGAAGGGCGGTCAGTTCCCGCTCGTGGTGGGTGCGCTCCCGCTCGGGGAGCAGGCGCGGGGCGACGGGTTCGTGGGCGACGAGGGTGGCGATCTGCCCGGGGTGACGTACGGCGGTGTGCAGTCCGATGACGGCCCCCAGGCTGCAGCCGAGCATGAGGACGGGCTCGTCGGTGAGGGCGGCGAGGAGGCGGTGGACGTCGTCGGCGTGCTCGGCCAGGGTCGTCCCCTGCTCCGGGGCGTCGAGCCGGCTGCGGGAGAGGCCGCGGCGGTCGTACGTGATCACGGTGTAGGAGTCGGTGAGCCGGGCGACGAGGTCGGTGCTGCGGTCGGCGTCGCCTTCCCCGCTCTGCGAGATCAGCAGCATCGGGCCGGTGCCCCGCACCTGGTGGTGCAGGACTGCTCCGGGAACGTCGAGCGTGCCTTCGGTCCTGGTCATGGTGGTCCCCCTGTGTGTGGGACGGGCTTCGTGCCGCGTCCTCCGTCCACGATATTCCATCGGATTGGATACATCAATCTAGATGCATCAACGTAGATGCATTGGTTTCGATGGATCGAGTTGGATGTACCTTGGCGGGGTGAATGCAGCCGAACTGTTCCTGCTGGGCCGCGTCCTGATGAAGATCGGCGAGGAGGCACTGCCCGAGCCCCCCGGCGGCGAGGGCCGGTACGCCGGCAGCGCCCGGCTGGTGCTGATCGTCGCCGCCGACATCGCCTCCCACCCCGACAGCGCCGTCGGCGAGATCGCCGCCCGGACGGGACTCCCGCAGAGCCAGGTGTCGACCGCCGTGGCCCGGTTGAAGGAGGCGGGAGCGGTGCGGGCCGTACCCGACCCCGCCGACCGGCGCCGCGTGCTCGTGCGCTCGGTCGCGGAGCGGTCCGAGCGGGTGGCGGAGGTGCGGGCCGCCGGGATCGACGGCGCGCTCGCCGCCGCGCTCGGATCCGACGACCCGCGGCGGCTGACGGAGGTCACCGAGGCGTTGGAGGTACTGGCCCGCGCCCTGATGCCGAAGGCGCAGTCCCGGACCTGAACCGTACGGACGACGTCAGCTCGTCATGTCCCGCCGCCGCAGCCCCGCCAGACCCGCCGCGACCAGGGCTGCCGCCAGGGCCGTGAGCGCCACGACCGGGGTCCGGACCGCCGCCTCCTGGCCCGGGAGCTTCGGCAGGTGGCCGAAGGGGGAGAGGTCGAGGGCCGCCTGCGGCAGGTCGAGCGCCGGGCCGACCCAGCCGAGGGCCAGGCAGAGCCCGGCCGCGCCCCAGGCGGCGGTCGCGGCCTTCGGGAACGCGCCCCAGAGGAGCACCGCGAGGCCCGCCAGCGTCCACACCGCCGGGAGCTGGACCAGCGAGGCACCCAGGACCGGGCCGAGGTCGTGCCCGTACGAGAGCGCCAGGCCGAGCCCGCTGAGGACCAGGATCAGGGCCGAGCCGCCGAAGGCGACGGCCAGGTGGCCGGCCGCCCAGCGGAGTCGGCCGAGTGCGTTCGCGAGGAGCGGTTCCGCGCGGCCGGAGGTCTCCTCGCCGTGTGCCCGCAGCACCGAGCCGACTGCGAACAGGGCCGCGACCATTCCGAAGAGGGACACCATGGTGGCGAGGAAGGCGTCCGTGAGGGCGCTCTGGCCGCCCATCCGCTCGAAGATCTGCCGGGCCTGCTCGTTGTCGCCGACGATGTCGGCCGCGCCCTCGACCATCCCGCCGAAGACGAGCCCGCCGAGCAGGAAGCCCAGCGACCAGCCGAGGAGGGTGCCGCGCTGGAGCCGCCACGCGAGCGCGCCCGCCGTCGCGAGCCCGCCCTCCGCCGGGCCCGGCCGGGTCGCGAGGAAGCTCGCGCCGACGTCACGACGGCCGGTCAGCGCGTACGCCACCGCCGTCTGGACCAGGGCGGCCGCGGCGATCAGGATCAGCACCCACCAGCGTTCGCCTGCGAAGGCGCGGACGTTCTCGGCCCAGCCGATCGGCGACAGCCAGGTCAGGACGGACGAGCCGTCCGCGGTCCCGGAGTCGCCCGCCGCCCGCAGGACGAACGCGAGGCCGAGGACGGCGCCCGTCAGTCCCTTGGCGAGCCGCGCGCTCTCCGTCAGCTGGGCGGCGAGCGCGGCCGTCGTCGCGAAGACCATGCCGGTGCCGCCGATCGCCAGACCGAGGGCGAGCGCCCCGGCGGCGCCCTGCCCGGCGAGCCCGGCCGTGACGACGAGGGCGACGGCGGCGTTGACGACGAGCGCGGCGAGGAGGGCGGCGGTGAGCGGTGCCCGGCGGCCGACCGCGCCGGCCGAGAGCATCTCCTGACGCCCTGTCTCCTCCTCCTCGCGGGTGTGCCGGACGACCACGATCAGGCTCGCGACGGCGGCGAGGACGGCGGCGAAGGTGCCGAACCGCCAGGCCACGAGCCCGCCGAGGGAGTCGCCGAACACCGGCCCGTACAGCGCGCGCATCGAGCTGTTGGCGGTCATGGAGGCGGCGGCCTCGGTCCGTTCGGCGGCCGTGCCGTAGAGCCCTTCGAGCGAGCCCGCGCCGCTCGCGACCAGGCCGCCGGTGACGAGCGCCCAGAGGGGGATCGTCAGCCGGTCGCGGCGCAGGGCGAGCCGGGTGAGGGTGCCGGTGCCGGTGAGGACGGCGCTCATCGCGCGGTCACCTCGTCCGTGTCGTCGGCGTAGTGGCGGAGGAACAGCTCCTCCAGGGTGGGCGGGGTGCTGGTGAGGCTCCGTACGCCCGAGGTGGTCAGGGAGCGCAGGACGGCGTCGAGCTTGTCGGTGTCGACCTGGAGCTTCACGCGGTGGCCCACGACGTCGAGGTCGTGGACGCCGGGGAGGTGGGCGAGGCCGTTGGGCGCGGCGGCGAGTTCGGCGGTGACGCTGGTACGGGTCAGGTGCCGCAGCTCCGTGAGCGAACCGGACTCCACGGTCCGGCCCTTGCGGACGATGCTGACCCGGTCGCAGAGGGTCTCGACCTCGCTGAGGATGTGGCTGGACAGGAGCACGGTCCGGCCGCGGTCGCGGGCCTCCTCGACGCAGCTCTGGAAGACCTCCTCCATCAGCGGGTCGAGGCCGCTGGTCGGCTCGTCGAGGACGTACAGGTCGACGTCGGAGGCGAAGGCGGCGACGAGGGCGACCTTCTGCCGGTTGCCCTTGGAGTAGGTCCGGCCCTTCTTGGTGGGGTCGAGCTCGAAGCGCTCGATCAGTTCGGCGCGCTTGGCCTTGTCGAGGCCGCCGCGCAGTCGTCCGTACAGGTCGATGACCTCGCCGCCGGAGAGGTTCCGCCACAGGGTGACGTCGCCGGGGACGTACGCGATCCGGCGGTGCAGTGCGACGGCGTCCTGCCAGGGGTCCTTGCCGAGGAGCCGGGCGGCGCCGGAGTCGGGCCGCAGGAGGCCCAGGAGGATCCGGATGGTCGTGGACTTTCCGGCGCCGTTGGGGCCGAGGAAACCGTGGACCTCGCCGGTCTCGACGGCGAGGTCGAGGCCGTCGAGCGCGTGCGTGCGCCCGAAGGACTTGTGCAGCCCGGCGATGCTGATTGCCTTCGTCATGCTTCAGAACGTACGCTCATTTCACAAAGTTGTGAAGTTAAGGAAGCGTATAAAGTCGGGGCGGCGGAGCGAGCGAGGGAGACGATGACCGGCATGACGACCACCGAGGGCAGCACGGCAGGCGACGACGAGGCCGTGTCCCGCTTCGTGGAGCGGTTCGCCGCCGAGCTGACGGAGGCCGGCATGCAGCGCATGGCCTCCCGCGTCTTCGCGGCGCTCCTCGCCTCGGAGACCGCCTCCATGACCTCGGCCGAGCTGGCCGAGCAGCTGAGGATCAGCCCCGCCGCCGTCTCCGGCGCGATCCGCTACCTCAGCCAGGTCAGCATGGTCAGCCGCGAGCGCGACCCCGGCACCCGGCGCGAGCGGTACGTCCTCCACAACGAGCTCTGGTACGAGACCTTCACCCGCCGCGACCAGGTCCTCACCCGCTGGGAGAAGGTCCTCCGCGACGGCTCCGAGCTGCTCGGACCGGACTCGGCGGCGGGCGCGCGCACCGCCGAGACGGCCGAGTTCTTCGCGTTCCTCCAGCGGGAGATGCTGGAGATCATGGACCGCTGGAGCGCCTACAAGGCGGCCCGGGGAGCCGAACCCTCCTCCTGACGGGCCAGAGCGCCCATGGGCGGGGCGAGCCGGGCGAGGAGCGCGGCGCCCTCCTCCCCGCCCGCCGGCCGGTACGGCCCCGCCGGCCACAGCGCGCGCCCCTCGAACCGCGGGACGACGACCGGCAGGCCGTCGGCGGAGAAGTCGCGCCAGCCGCGCAGCTCGACGGTCCCGGTGGGCTCCGACGGCAAGCCGAGCCACGGGTGCTTGGCGGTGCCGGGCGGCATCAGTGCGAGAAGCCCCTCGGGCACGTCGTGCGGTCCGCCGCAGGTGGGGAAGACGACCAGAACGGGAACCCCGTCCTGCGGGTCGTGGAGCAGGACGTACCGCCGCGGGACCGGTACGGGCGAGTGCGCGGCCCGGGCCATCAGCCGGACCGCGGGAATCCCCCGGGTCAGCAGGCGGTGGCCGGAGTACGCGAGTGCCGCGAGCCCCACGATCGCCACGAGGAACAGCCTCATCAGGCCGCCCCCCTCCGGCCGGATGCCCGCCGCGACGGCCGCTGCCGCGCAGACGGCCAGCGCCACCAGGACCCGGCCGACCCCGGCGGCCCGCCGCAGGCTCCGCACGCGCCACCACGCCACCTCGCGGACGTCCGCCTCCGGTCGCCGGGAACGGATCCGGGTCCGGGTGCGTGCCACGGCCTGCCGCCCGGCGTGGGCCGCGAGCCGCTCGTACGTCGGGGCGCCGGACGTGTCGGACTCGGGCCGCTTGACCAGGCTCACGCGGGGGGCCGGAACGGTGGTCGAAACCGGATCCGCGACCTCGGGCACCTGGACCCGCACCTGCGGCTGGACGGGGGTCGCCCGCTCAAGGAGCCCGGTCCGCGCGGCCTGCTCCACGATCCGCTGTCGCGCCCGCCGATGCTTCACCGGCCTGGTCCAGATCAGCGCCCCGCCGCCGGGCGGCGCGAGCACCCCGCCCCTGGTCGGGTCCCCGCACCACCACATCACTCCGTCGGGGCCCGGCCGCAGCGGCTCGTACCGCTGCCGCATCGCGACCACCTCAAGCGGCCACAGCCCGTCCCCGGCCGGGGAGCGCAGCACGACGGCCTCGGTGCTCCGCATGTCCCGCACGGCCACCGCGGCGTGCGCCGACCAGGCCCCGGAGCCGAGGACGCGCCTCATCCGGCGCGCCAGGGCCCAGGAACCGGCGCCGGCGCCGGCCACGAGCACGCCCAGGGCGACGAGCGCGCCGATCAGGTCGTCCGCCCAGGACTCCCCCGGTGCCACGAGCGCGACCCCCGCGGCGGGGACGAACAGGACGCACCCGCTCGTCATCACCCCGGTCGCTCTTCGCCCGTACCGGTCCAGCGCCTTCGCCGTCTCCGGCAGATCCAACGCCCGTGCCATCACACATCCCCCGTCACGCATGCCGTTCACCCCACGCGTGACGTTAGAACGGTTGCCCTACCCGGCACCAGTCCTGCCGTCACCGGCCTGGCTCCGCGACACGATCAGCCGCGGGGCAGGGTCAGCCGCGGGACAGGGTCAGCCGGGGGGCAGGGGTCAGCCACGGGGCAGGGGTCGGTCCCGGGGCAGGGTCAGCCCCCAGGCGTCCGCCCTGGCCGTCCAGGTGCGGCGGCGGACCGGCCCCGTGACGCGGCCGTCCGCGCGGTAGCGGAAGTCCGGGCCCGAGACCGTGAGGACGCGGGCGGTCGTGTGCCGGGGCGGGGCGGACGAGGGGAGGACGACCACCTCGGCGGCACCGCCGACCGAGCGGACCGAGACGCCCTCCACCGGCGTGTCCACGTCCGCGAGCAGCACCCCGTCCGCCTCCACCCGCAGCCGGTGGGTGCGGACCGCGAGGGCCGTGGGCGCCGGGCGGACCAGGGTGCGGACCAGGGTGCGGCAGGTGCCCCAGACGGTCGGTGCCGTGGACGCGAGGGCGGGTACGCCGGGGATGCGGAGGTCGCCGAGGACGACGCCGTCGCTGTCGTCGACCAGCAGGTCCAGGCGTCGCACGGCCCCGTCGAGGACGGCCCGGGCGGCCGCCGGGGTGGAACGCGGCACGCCGAGGGCGTGGGCGATTTCCAGGGCGCCGGGGGTGCCGATCGGGACGAGGGAGAGGGCCCCCTCGGCGAGCTCCCGCTCGCGGTGGAGGAGGGCCACCGTACGCAGCAGGGTCCGGTCGTCCCCGAGCACCACGGGGCGTCGGGAGCCGCGCCGGGCCAGGGCACGGGAGAATTCTTCCGGGCTGTCCGGCAGGCAGATCTTCGCTTCCGCGCCTGCGGACAACACATCTTTCGCGATCCGTACGGACTCGCCGTCACTTCGGCGGGCGACCGGGTCGATGACCACCAGCAGCTGGTCGTGAGCCGACACCTCGGTCCTTCCTCGGGTAGCATCTTTGTGCAAGAGCCCCTTGCGCTATTGCGCCAGGGGCTTCGTCTATTCCGGGGCACACCGGTGAGGCGGCCTCGGCCCCTGACCTTGGACATGCCCCACCCGGAAGGGGTGTACGCCTGTGCCCGCACTTGTGCTGCTCGGTGCTCAGTGGGGTGACGAGGGCAAGGGAAAGGCCACCGACCTCCTCGGTGGATCCGTTGACTATGTAGTGCGTTACCAGGGCGGCAACAACGCCGGCCACACCGTCGTCGTCGGCGACCAGAAGTACGCGCTGCATCTTCTCCCTTCCGGAATCCTGTCGCCGGGGTGTACCCCGGTGATCGGAAACGGTGTCGTCGTCGACCCGGCGGTCCTGCTCTCCGAGCTGAGCGGACTGAACGAGCGCGGCGTCGACACGTCGAAGCTCCTGATCAGCGGTAACGCCCACCTGATCACCCCGTACAACGTCACCCTCGACAAGGTGACGGAACGGTTCCTCGGCAAGCGCAAGATCGGCACCACGGGCCGTGGCATCGGCCCGACGTACGCCGACAAGATCAACCGCGTCGGCATCCGGGTCCAGGACCTGTACGACGAGTCGATCCTCGTCCAGAAGGTCGAGGCGGCGCTGGAGGGCAAGAACCAGCTGCTCGCCAAGCTGTACAACCGCCGCGCGATCGACGCCGCGCAGATCGTCGAGGAGATGCTCCAGTACGCGGAGCAGATCAAGCCGTTCGTCGCGGACACCACGCTGATCCTGAACAACGCGCTCGACGAGGACAAGGTCGTCCTGTTCGAGGGCGGCCAGGGCACGCTGCTCGACGTCGACCACGGCACGTACCCCTTCGTCACCTCCTCGAACCCGACCGCGGGCGGCGCCTGCACCGGCGCCGGCGTGGGCCCGACGAAGATCAGCCGGGTCATCGGCATCCTCAAGGCCTACACGACCCGTGTCGGCGCCGGCCCGTTCCCGACCGAGCTCTTCGACGCGGACGGCGAGGCCCTGCGCCGCATCGGCGGCGAGCGCGGCGTGACCACCGGCCGTGACCGCCGCTGCGGCTGGTTCGACGCGGTCATCGCGCGCTACGCGACCCGGGTCAACGGCCTGACCGACTTCTTCCTCACCAAGCTCGACGTGCTGACGGGCTGGGAGCAGATCCCGGTCTGCGTCGCGTACGAGATCGACGGCAAGCGCGTCGAGGAGCTGCCCTACTCGCAGACCGACTTCCACCACGCGAAGCCGATCTACGAGATGCTCCCGGGCTGGTCCGAGGACATCACCAAGGCCAAGACCTTCGCGGACCTGCCGAAGAACGCGCAGGCCTACGTGAAGGCCCTGGAGGAGATGTCGGGCGCCCCGATCTCCGCGATCGGCGTCGGCCCCGGCCGCACCGAGACGATCGAGATCAACTCGTTCCTGTAGCGGCACCCCAAGGGCCCGCACCCCGTACTCCGGGGTGCGGGCCCTTGGCCTTGCTCAGACGTCCAGCTTGGTGTCCCGCCCGACCTTCTCCCAGGTCGTGAGGTCGTCACGCACCTGGTCCAGGTGGCCGAGGATCGTGTCGATCGAGTCGTCGCCGAGGGCGAGGCGCAGGGGTGTCTTCTCCGCGTCGAGGGCCTTGACCACCGCGGCCGCCGCCTTGGCCGGGTCGCCGGCCTGGGTGCCGCCTCCCGTCTCCACGAAGGATCGCGTCGCGCCCACCGTGCCCGTGTAGTCGGGGATGCCGTCGCCGCTCAGGCTGTGGTTGCCGAAGAGGCTCGTGCGGAAGGCGCCCGGTTCGACGATCAGGACGTCTATGCCCAGCGGGCGTACCTCCGCGGCGAGCGCCTCCGACATGCCCTCCAGGGCGAACTTGGTCGCGCTGTACGCGCCGAAGCCCGCCATCGACATCTGGCCGCCGACGCTGCTGAGCTGCACGATCGCGCCCGAGCGGCGGGCCCGCATGTGGGGCAGGACGGCGCGGGTGAGGGCGGCGGGGCCGAAGACGTGGACGTCGAAGAGGGAGCGCAGTTCGGCGTCGGAGGTCTCCTCGACCGAGCCGACGTGTGTGCGGCCCGCGTTGTTGACGAGGACGTCGATGCGGCCGTGCCGCTCCGCGACCTCCGCGACGACCCGGTCGACCGCCGCCGTGTCGGTGACGTCCAGGGCGACCGGGTCCACCTGGTCGGGGTGGGCCGCGACCAGGTCGTCCAGGGTCTCGGTGCGGCGGGCGGCGGCGACCACGACATCGCCGGCGGCGATCGCGGCCTCGGCGAAGGCGCGCCCGAAACCGCTGTTGGCGCCCGTGATCAGCCAGACCTTGCTCATGTCCGTACTCCCTTGGTGATTCGTTCTCGGTGACACAACAAGCCTGTTCCATAAGGGCTTTGGCCGTCCAAGACCTTCCGTGATAACCCATGGGCATGACGATCACCGACGTCCACCTGCGCGAGCTGCGGTACTTCCTCGCCGTCGCGGAGGAGCTCCACTTCACCCGGGCCGCCGAGCGGCTGTACGTCTCGCAGCCCGCGCTCAGCAAGCAGATCCGCGCCCTGGAGCGGCAGCTCGGCGGCCCCCTCTTCGACCGTGACCGGCAGGGCGTCGCCCTCACTCCCGTGGGTACGGCCCTGGTGCCGCACGCCCGAACCCTGCTCGCCGCCTGGCAGGAGGGCCGCGAGGCGGTGCGGCGGGCCCGGGAGGCGGCGAGCGGCACCCTCGTCGTCGGGATGAGCACCAGCCCCGGACGCGGCGGGCTGCTGCCCGCGATCCGCTCCCGGTTCACCGAGGTCCACCCGGAGGCGGTGCTCAGGCTGCGTCAGGTGGGGTGGGAGGACCCGACGGCCGGGCTCGCCGACGGCGTGAGCGACGTGGCGTTCGTCTGGCTGCCACTGGCCGGGGAGGAACGCTTCCGCTGGGTCGTCGTGGCCGCCGAACCCCGGCTCGTCGCCCTCCCGGAGACCCATCCGCTGGCCGCCCGAGAACGCCTGGACTTCGCGGACCTCCTCGACGAGCCGTTCCTCGCCCTCCCGGACACGGGCCCCGAACTGCGCGACCACTGGCTGGCGCTGGACTCCCGGGGCGGCCGCCCACCGATCATCGGCGGGGAGATCGCCAGCGCCGACGAGACGTACGAGGCCCTCGTCGGAGGTCTCGGCATCTGCCTGGTCGCGGCCGGCAACGCGCCGCTGCTCACCCGGGGCGGTGTCGTCACCCGCCCCGTCGACGGCGTCGCCCCCAGCTGCTTCGTCCTCGCCTGGCGCGCCGACGACACCCGCCCCCTGGTCGACGCGTACGCCCGCGCGGCGGCCGAATTCGGCCTTCGTGAGACCTGAGGCAGCCGACTACTGCGACCGGTGGTACTCGTTCGGTTCGCCGTCGAGCATCGGGTAGACGAGCAGCCGGTCCTTGCCGTTCTGCTTGTCGACGAGCAGGTAGCGGGAGAGGCCTTCCTGGCATTCGCGGTCCCAGGCGTTGGTGTCCCGGGTGGCGGGGCCGACGATCAGGAGGTTGCCGACGCCCGCGAGGACGGCCGTGGTGCCGCAGGACCAGTCCTCGTCCATGATCACGCCGTCGACGGTGCGGGGATAGCCGTCGAGGGTGCTGATCACGGGGGCGCCGACCGGGCCCTGGGTGATCGTCACCCGTGAGGTGAAGCGGTCGTCGTTCTCGCCGTAGATCTCCGGTGCCGGGATGCGCGACCAGTTCCCGAGGAAGCGCGCGGGGACGACGTCGGTGCCGGTGGGGGCCTTGCGGAGGGTGGTCTTCACGGTGCCCGAGCTCCACTCCAGGACGTCGGGGGAGCGCAGGGTGAGGGTCTGGTGGGCGGCGGGGACGCAGCGCTGCGCGGGCACGCTGGTCGTCACGTCGGACTCGCCGAGGACGACCTTGTCCTCGTCGGCCGAGACGAGCCGGGAGCGGCCCATGCACAGGCGGTTCTCGGCGACCTGGACGTACACCGCGTTCTTGGCGCCCGCCTCGCCTTGGGCGATCTCGATCCGGGCCGTCTCCCTGGGGTGGTCGGGGGAGCCCTGGACGACGCCCTCCCAGGCGCCGAGGAAGGCGGCCGGGACGATCCCGGCGGGCCCGGCGGAGGTGGTGCCCGGCGTGGAGCCCTGGCCCCGGTTCTTCTGACCGCCGTCGCCGCTCCTCCAGTCGGGCCAGAAGGTGTACGCGGCGGAGGCCGCGGCCACCACCGCGAGCGCCGCCAGGCCGGCGACCAGGGCGGTGCGGCGCGGGCGGCGGGCCGGGGGCCGGGGCGCCGTGGCGGCGGTGGACGGCGGGGACGTGGACGGCAGCGGGGTGGGCGGGGTCGGGTCGCCGGCGGCGAGGGCGCCCGCCCCCGTTCCGGTCGGGCTCTCCGTCTCCGCCTCCAGGAGCCGGGCCGCGTGGCGCCCGAGCCGGGCGAGGACGTCCGCCGGGAGCCACGGATCGGGGACCGACAGGGTCTCGGCGATCTCGGCGGCCGAGGGCCGGCCGGCCGCGTCCTTGGCGAGGCAGGCCCGGATCAGCCCGGACAGCTCGGGCGCGAGATCCGTCAGGTCGGGCTCGTCGTGGGCGATGCGGAACATGGTGGCGTGGACGCCGCTGTCCGCCGTGCCGAAGGGGGAACGGCCGGTCGCCGCGTACGCGAGGACCGAACCGAGGCAGAAGACGTCCGACGCGGGGGTGAGGCGGTCGCCCCGCACCTGCTCGGGCGACATGAAGCCGGGCGAGCCGACGACCGCCCCGGTGGTGGTCAGACCGCCGCCGTCGGCGATCGTGTCGACGGCACGCGCGATGCCGAAGTCGATGATCTGCGGGCCGTCGACGGTGAGCAGGACGTTGGACGGCTTGAGGTCGCGGTGGACGAGCCCGGCGGCGTGGATGTGGACGAGGGCGCGGGCGAGCCCGGAGGCCAGCCCCTTCACGGTCGTGGGCGGCAGCGGCCCGAACTCGTCGCCGACCACGGCCCGCAGCGAGGGCCCCGGTACGTAGCCGATCGCCACCCACGGCGAGTCGGCGTCGGTGTCGGAGCCGAGGACGGGCGCGGTGCCCGTGCCGCCGACCCGTTCGAGGGAGGCGACCTCGCGGGCGAACCGGCGCCGGAACTCCTCCTGGGCGGCCAGCTCGGCGTGCACGACCTTCACCGCGACGGTCCGTCCGCCGGCCGAACGCGCGAGGAACACCCGGCCCATCCCCCCGACGCCGAGGCGGCCGAGCAGACGGAACGGGCCGATGCTGACCGGGTCTTCCGCGTTCAATGGCTCCACGTCGTCAGAGCATGCCAGACCGGGGATCAGCCGTCCCCACAGATCCGCAGCCCCTTCGGGGTGGAGCAGGGCAGATGCCCGTGGGTGCGGATGACGTCCTGGCCGCTGCCCCACCGCAGATAGGTGAGGAAGCTGGAGGTCAGCGAGTCGGCCGGCGGCTCGCCCCAGGTGTAGGCGTACTCGATCTCCCGGTACGGGTAGCTCGACTCGCCTATCTCGTCCAGGACGGGCCTGCGACCGTCGACGGCGACCCGGTGCAGGCCCTTGAGGCCGGTGCCGTCACGGAGCTCGGTGTACCCGATCGCGCCGGGCAGCTTGGCCACGGTGGACAGGACCTGTTCGGTGGAGTCGAGTTCGCAGCGGACGACCTCGGACTCGGGGTCGTTGCTGTGCTCGCAGTCCAGGGAGGAGTTGGCGGGTTCGTTGCGCCCGAGGACCCGGCGCTGGAACACCTCCCTGGTGCCGGAGTTCGCGTCCCTGCTGACCAGCAGGATCGGCTGGTCCATGCTGGTGATCAGCTCGCCCCAGTTCTTGATCTCGCCCCGGTAGATGCGGCGGATCTGCTCCAGGGCCAGGTTGTCGACGGGCACCCCGTCGTTGAGGACGAGGGTGAAGAGGGAGACGGCGACCATGCTCTCCCGCAGCTGCGGGAAGCCGCCCGGCTTGCGCCCGTCGGACAGGGCGATGACGGCGGGGGAGCCCTGGGCGGTCTTGGCCCCCTCCTCGGCCAGCCGCCGGATGCCGGACGTCGACCCGTGCGCCTCCACGCGCACGGTCGCGCCCTCGCAGTCCTTCTCGTACTTCTTCGCGAGTTCCCGTACGACGGGCGCGAAGGCCGTCGACCCGGTGACGGTGAGTTCGCCCTTGGCGCAGCCGATGGGCGGCGGGGTCTGCTCCCGGACGATGATCGCGGCGAGGGCGACCACGCAGAGGGTGAGGACGACGGTGACGTTCCGCGCGACCCGGCTGAAGACGGGCGGCTTGTCGTCGGGGGTCGTGCTGTGGTTCACGTGGACGACGCCTTCGGCGATGTTGCCGTGGACCGAGACGGGGCTGCCGATGGGGCCGCCGGTGAGCAGCACGAGCAGTTTGTAGTGGGCGCCCCGGTTGAGCGGCACCTTGGGCAGCACGATGGAGGTGGCGCCGTCGGCCGGGCCGTCCCAGCTGTCGGGGAAGTGGGTCAGCAGGCCGGGGTGGTCGGGGGCGGTCACGACGATCGCCTTCACGCGCCGGATCTTGGGTTCCTCCGTGCCGAAGACCACCGTGAGCCCGTGGTCGTCACCGTCCGTGTAGTGCTCGCGGGTGAGGGCGAGGGCGCCGTCGTTCTCGATCCGGAGCAGGACGAGGGTGCCGTCGGACAGGCCGGGGGTGGCGTTGAAGAACCCGCGCCGGACGGTCCCGCCGGGGCCGGTGACGGCGCTGTGGGCCGCCCGGGTGCCGATGGCCGTGTCGAGCTGGACGCGGTAGCCGATCCGGCGCTGGTGCGGCACGCGCCGCTCGTACCAGACGGCGCCGGTGGAGACGAGGACACCGAGGAGCGCGGTGACCACGGCGATGAGGTTCTCAGCGGTAAGCCAGTCCACCCGCGCGACGGTACGGACGTGTGTGCGGTTACGAGGGGTACGTCGCTTCCCGCCACCTGGAATTCCTCCTTCCGTCAACCGGGCCACCAGAGGTTGCCCGGGGCTGCGGAGCGTGGGTGTAATGGCGACGAGGGGGCCTTCAGTCTGAGGAGTACCCCATGCGTGTCGTCGAAGTGACCGCCTACGGCGGACCCGAGGTCCTCAGAATGGCCCGCCGGCCCGAGCCGGAGGCCGGGGCCATCCCGGGCCGGGTGCGCGTGCGGCTCAAGGCCGCCGGTGTGAACCAGGCGGACCTGAGGATCCGGGCCGGCTACTACGCCGACGCGGTCGGCACGCTCAAGCCGCCGTTCGTCCTGGGGACGGACTTCGCGGGAAGGCTGCTCGATCCGGTGCCCGGAATGGCGGCGGGCACCCGGGTGGCCGGCACCATCCCCTGGTACACGCTGCTCACCGGCGAGGGCACGTACGCCGAGGTCGTATCGGTCGATCCGGAGTGGATCGCCCCGATCCCGGAGGGCGTGGACTTCGCCGACGCCGCGTCCGTCCCGCTGGCCTCGGCCACCGCCCAGCAGGGCCTCGACCGGCTCGCGCTCCCGGCGGGGGCGACCCTGCTCGTGACCGGGGGGAGCGTCGTGGTGGGCCGCTTCGTGATCCAGCACGCGCATGCGGCGGGGCTGCGGGTCGTGGCTGTCGCCCACGAGGGCGACGAGAGCGAACTGGAGAACCTCGGCGCGGACCACGCCGTCCCGCGCGGCACACCGGTGGAGGTGCTCGCCCGGGTGGCCGAGGTCGTCCCGGAGCGGGTGGACGGGATCTTCGACGGGGCGCTCGTCGGCGCGGCGCTGTTCCCGGCGCTGAAGGACGACGGCGTCTTCGTCGCCATCGCTCCCGACCGGGTCCCGGCCGCCGAGCGGAACATCCGTGTCGAGGCCGTCCGGGCCCAGCCGGACGCCGCCCGGCTGAAGGAGACGCTGGAGAAGGTGGCGGCCGGCGAGCTGGTCACCAGGGTGGCCGACATGATGCCGCTGGAGGAGGTCGC
Source organism: Streptomyces sp. NBC_00250 (assembly GCF_036192275.1). Classification (NCBI taxonomy): domain Bacteria; kingdom Bacillati; phylum Actinomycetota; class Actinomycetes; order Kitasatosporales; family Streptomycetaceae; genus Streptomyces; species Streptomyces sp. NBC_00250. Next base: position 4,983,218 of record NZ_CP108088.1, read on the forward strand.
GGAGGCACACCGGCGCGCGGAGGCGGGCCACCGGCCGGGCCGGATCGTGCTCCTGATCTGACCGGGCCCCCTGGAGGGAATCCACGCCCCTCTTCACTCCCCCCTTCACTCCCCCCTTCACCCCCCCGGGACGGCTCCGGGGCGGCAAGTCGCCGCCCCGGAGTCGTTCTTCGCGGTTCGGCTCGTTTTCGAACCTGTGTGGCAGGATTCCAAGATCAGCGGCGTGTGAAGTGCGCCGCTGGAGAGTCCCAGGGGGGATTTTGATGAACATCGTTCGACGCAGTCGTGCGCTCAAGGGCGCGCTCGTCGCCACTGCCGTCGCGGTCGCGACGGCGACCGTGGCCGGTACGGCCTCCGCCGCCGGTGCCGGTACCGCGGAGCTGCCGGTGCAGCCCACCTTCGAGATGTACGGCGCCAACAAGCAGACGCAGGAGCTTCAGGTCTGGTTCCCCGTCGGCAACGGCGGCTTCGAGACCGTCGGGCCGCTGGGGAACGTCTCCGACATCGCCGACATCATCGTCGCCGACAACGACAACGACGGGCACGGCGAAGCCGAGTGGACCGTCTACAAGAACGGACGGCTGGACTTCTGGTCGCCCGACAGCGGCTCCGAGGACACGGACGTCGTCGGCCGGGGCTGGAACATCTACGCCACGGTCCTCTCGCCCGGCAACATCGGCGGGGCCAAGCAGGCCGACCTGCTCGGTGTCGACAAGACCGGCGTGCTGTGGAGCTACCTCGCCTACCCGAACGGCACCCTCACGCCTCGCGTGCGGGTCGGCGGCGGCTGGAACACCTACAGCCAGATCGCGGGCCAGGGCGACCTGACCGGCGACGGCAAGCCCGACGTCGTCGCCCGTGACAAGACGGGTGTTCTGTGGCTCTACAAGGGCACGGGCAACTACAAGGCCCCCTTCACCGGCCGTACGAAGATCGGCTCCGGCTGGAACACCTACGACCGGGTGCTCTCGACCGGTGACATCGACCTCGACGGCAAGGCGGACCTGCTCGCCCGCAAGTCGAACGGCGACCTCTTCCGGTACCCGGGCACGGGCAACGCCTCGGCTCCGTTCAAGGCGCCGGTCCGGATCGGCGGCGGATACCAGAAGTTCAACCTCTTCTAGTCGTACCCGTCCCACCCGCGTGGTGACCGGATGACGGCGGCCCCGGGCCTCGGAACTCCGGGCCCGGGGCCGCCTCTTGCGTTCCCGGGGCAAGTGGAACCCCCATTGTCACAACTTCAGGTCTAGACCTTGACAGGTCCAGACCAATAGCGCTTCGCTGTGCTTCCCCGACCCGGCCCCACCCGGAAGGAAGCACGCATGCTGCGTAAGTTGGTCACCTCACTGGCCGCGCTCTGTACGGTCGTCGGACTCGCCGTCCTGTTCCTCCCCGCCGCCTCCGCCGGCGCGGCGGCCGCCTGCGCGGCCGCATGGAACTCCTCCAGCGTCTACACGGGCGGCATGACGGCCTCGCACAACGGCCACAACTGGTCGGCCAAGTGGTGGACCCAGAACGAGACTCCCGGCACGACCGGCGAGTGGGGCGTCTGGGCCGACCAGGGCGTCTGCGGCGGCGGGCCCACGACTCCGCCCACGACCCCGCCCACCACCCCGCCGAGCTCCGGATTCGTGGTCTCCGAGGCCCAGTTCAACCAGATGTTCCCGAGCCGGAACCCCTTCTACACGTACGCGGGCCTCACCGCCGCCCTCAAGTCGTACCCCGGCTTCGCCAACACCGGCAGCGACACGGTGAAGAAGCAGGAGGCCGCGGCCTTCCTCGCGAACGTCTCCCACGAGACGGGCGGCCTCGTCCACATCGTCGAGCAGAACACGGCCAACTACCCGCACTACTGCGACGCCGGCCAGCCCTACGGCTGCCCCGCCGGCCAGGCCGCCTACTACGGCCGCGGCCCCATCCAGCTCTCCTGGAACTTCAACTACAAGGCCGCCGGTGACGCCCTCGGCATCGACCTGCTGAACAACCCCTGGCGCGTCGAGCAGGACCCGGCCGTCGCCATGATGACCGGCCTCTGGTACTGGAACACCCAGAGCGGCCCCGGCACGATGACCGCCCACAACGCCATGGTCAACGGCGCCGGCTTCGGCCAGACCATCTGGGCGATCAACGGCAGCCTGGAATGCAACGGCGGCAACCCGGCCCAGGTCCAGAGCCGGGTCACCAAGTACCAGCAGTTCACCCAGATCCTGGGCGTCCCCGCCGGGTCGAACCTGTCCTGCTAGTCGGCTACCGCCAAGCGACGAAAACGCTCCGGGCGACGGGCTCCACGGCGAACGTGGGCCCGTCGCTCCGCTCTTGAGGAGCGCCGCGACCCAGCTGTTCGGCGGCGTGTCCCGACCGCCCGGCTCCGGCAGGTCGTCGGGGCCTACGGGTGATCGGCCTCGACGGCATCGAGCGCCGCCGACAGCCGGTCCAGCACCCGCACCGTCTCGTCGAAGGCCTCCTGGCCGCCCAGTTCCCGCAGGAGCGCGGCGGCCAGTTCCGCGTGGCCCGGCCCGATGCGGGCGATGGCGGCCCGGCCCGCCTCGGTCGGGGTGAGGAGCTTGGCGCGGCGGTGGGCCGGGTTCGGTTCGTAGACCGCGAGTCCCTCCCGTACGAGCAGGTCCGCGATCCGCTGGACGCTCTGCCGGGTGATGCCCATGACCCGGGCGATCCCGGCGACCGGGAGGGGTTCCGGGAGGACGGCTCCGAGGACCTGCCACCAGGCGGCGGTCAGGCCGGCCGGTTCGGCCAGCTTCTCGGAGACGGCGAGGAACTGGCCGTTGAGGCGGAAGACGCCCAGGGCCGTGCGGGAGAGGGCGTCCTGCGGCTCGCGGCTCATGAGTTCAGCTCGACGAACGCCGCCGGGTCCGAGTCGTGGAAGAGGCGGTACCAGGCGTCCCGCTTGCCCTCGTACGCGCCGAGCGCGGCGAAGACCTCGCGGGCGAAGGCGACCGGCTCCGTCGGGCCCGCCGTGATCAGGTCGCCGGTCCCGGCCTCGCCGCCGGAGGTCACCGCGTCCGCGTCGACGTAGTGCTCGCCGCCCTTGTAGCCGGTGGCGGCCAGGTAGAACGAGACCGCGCCGGTGTGCGGGCGGTCGTCGAGCAGGCCCTCCTTGGCGAGTCCGGCGGTGGCGCCGCAGATCGCGGCGACCGGCACCCCGGCGTCGAGGAAGGTCCGGGCCGCGGCCGGGAAGGCGGCGAGCTCGTCTCCCTCGTCGTACTTCTCGGCGCCCGGAAGGATCAGCAGGGCGCTGTCCTCGGGGCGGAGGTCGGCGAGCGCGAGGTCGGGGACGATCCGGATTCCGGCGATCGTCGTGACGGGCTCCCCGGCGACCGGGCCGACGGTCCTGACCGTGTAGCCGGCGCGGGCGAGCCAGGCGGTGGCGTGGCCCGTCTCCCAGTCGGCGAGGGTGTCGTAGACGGCGAGGTGGACGGTCTTCGTTCCCATGGCTGCTCCCTCGGCTGTTCCCAGGACTTCAATGACAACAGACTGTCATCTCGACAGGATGCTGTCAAGTAATCGGCCTCGGGAAGCAAGGTGTCGCGTCCGCCCCGGTCTCGGTGGACAAGATGGCCATGGCCCGCCCTACCTGCGGTTCCTTACCCTCGGACCCATGACCCCTCATGTCATCGAACCCGATCCCCAGGCCGGGGCCGCCGTCAAGGCAGCCGACCGCGCGCACGTGTTCCACTCCTGGTCCGCCCAGGGCCTGATCGACCCGCTCGCCGTCGCCGGCGCCGAGGGTTCGTACTTCTGGGACTACGACGGAAACCGCTACCTGGACTTCACCAGCGGCCTCGTCTACACGAACATCGGCTACCAGCACCCCCGTGTGGTCGCCGCCATCCAGGAGCAGGCCGCGAAGCTCACCACCTTCGCGCCCGCCTTCGCCATCGACGTCCGCTCCGAGGCCGCACGCCTCATCGCCGAGCGCACCCCGGGCGACCTGGACAAGATCTTCTTCACCAACGGCGGCGCCGAGGCCGTCGAGAACGCCGTCCGCATGGCCCGGCTGCACACCGGCCGTACGAAGGTGCTCTCCGCCTACCGCTCGTACCACGGCGCCACCTCCACCGCGATCAACCTGACCGGCGACCCGCGCCGATGGGCCTCCGACAACGGCTCCGCGGGCGTCGTGCGCTTCTGGGCGCCGTTCCTCTACCGCTCGCCCTTCTACGCCACCACCGAGGCGGAGGAGAGCGCACGGGCCCTCCAGCACCTGGAGGACACGATCGCCTTCGAGGGTCCGGCGACGATCGCCGCGATCATCCTGGAGACCGTGCCCGGCACCGCCGGCATCATGACCCCGCCGCCCGGCTACCTCGCCGGCGTCCGCGAGATCTGCGACAAGTACGGCATCGTCTTCGTCCTCGACGAGGTCATGGCGGGCTTCGGCCGCACCGGCAAGTGGTTCGCCGCCGAGCACTTCGACGTCGTGCCCGACCTGATGACCTTCGCCAAGGGCGTGAACTCCGGCTACGTGCCCCTCGGCGGCGTCGCCATCAACGCCGAGATCGCCGCCACCTTCGACAAGCGCCCCTACCCCGGCGGACTGACCTACTCCGGTCACCCGCTGGCCTGCGCCGCCGCCGTCGCCACCATCCAGGTGATGGAGGACGAGAAGGTCGTCGAGAACGCCGCCCACATCGGCGAGCACGTCCTCGGCCCCGGCCTGCGCGAGCTCGCCGAGCGCCACCCGTCCGTCGGCGAGGTCCGCGGCATGGGCGTCTTCTGGGCGCTCGACCTGGTCAAGAACCGCGAGACGCGCGAACCGCTCGTCCCGTACAACGCGGCCGGCGAGGCCAACGCGCCCATGGCCGCCTTCGGCGCGGCGGCGAAGAAGAACGGCCTGTGGCCCTTCGTCAACATGAACCGCACCCACGCCGTCCCCGCGTGCAACGTCACCGAGGCGGAGGCCAAGGAAGGCCTCGCCGCCCTCGACGCGGCCCTCGCGGTCGCCGACGAACACACCGCGTAACCGCGCCGCCGGTGCCGCACAGAGGCGGCCCCTTCCGTCTGGACTAGGGTGTCCGGAGCCGGACGGAGGGGGCCGACCCATGCCCGCGAGCGGAGCTGTCACCCGCAACACCTTGCGACAGCAGATCGCGGACGCGCTCCGTGACGAAGTGCTCGCGGGCCGTCTCCAGCCCGGCGAGGAATTCACGGTCAAGCAGATCGCCGAGCAGTACGGCGTCTCCGCGACACCCGTACGCGAAGCCCTCGTCGACCTCTGCGCGCAGGGCCTCCTCGACTCCGACCAGCACCGCGGCTTCCGCGTCCACCAGTACTCGGTCGACGACTACCGGGGCATGATCGAGGCCCGGATGCTCGTCGTCGACGGCATCTTCCGCCGCGACGCCGCCATGGTCCCGCCCCGCTCCGCCGTCACGGAACCCGACCTCGGCATCGGCGTCGCCCTCGTCTCCATACGGCGCAGGGGCGAGGCGGCGGCCCGCGCGGCCCGCGCCGGGGACCTCGACATCCTCATCGGCTACGACATCCGCTACTGGCGCGAGCTGGGGCGCCTGGTCGCCGCCAACGACTACATCGCCGACTTCCTGCACAAGCTCCGCGTCCAGGCCTGGGTCTTCTCCGTGCCGTACCTGCGCTCCGAGCGCGACATGCTGGGCTGGCTGTGGAGCGACCACGTGAACCTGGTCGACGCGATCACACGCGGTGACGCCGAGGCGGCCGTCGCGGTCGTCCGGGAGTACAACACCCACTCGATGGAATGGGCGGACCGGCTGGAGCAGCGGGCCCGCTGAGCGCGCCGCGTGAGGCGACCGGGACGGGCCGGTCGGGTTGAGGGCCCGGCTCCCCGGGCAGTTCCTCAGCGGGTGGACGGTGTCCGTGGGGCGCCGACTAACCTGGCCGTCCCTGCAAAAAGCCTGGCGTACGCCCTGCGAGCGTCCCCCGCAACTGACGGAGAGCGAGCCTCCCTTGGCCTGTGACCTGTGGCTGGTCCCCCTCGTCGACGTGCTGTGCCACAGCCCCGACAATCCCTTCGCCGAAGAGATCGCCGCGTACGACGCCGTGCTCAGCGCCTCCGGGCTGCCGACCGTGCCGGTCTACGCGTACATGCCGGGACTCTCCGGTGACGTCGCCCCGATCGCCGGCTTCGACTACGAGGCCCTGCACTTCCTGCGCCGCGCCTACCTGCTCCAGATGTGCGGACTGCCGGTCGAACCGGTCGGCGAGCTCGGCGGGGACTACGAACAGCTCCTGGAGATGTTCGAGGCGACCGCCCAGCAGTCCCACCTGGTCTGGCACTACGACCACGCGGGCGCCTACGTGCCGGTCGACTTCCCGGTCCCGCTCGCCAGCGACGAGCTCCTGGAGGGCGGCGGGCCGCTCGGCTCCTCGTACGGGCTGCTGAGGGAGCTGGAATTCGTGGCCCCCTCGATCGGCATCGACCCGTCGAACCCGCCGGCGCCGCCCGTGCCGCCGGAGCGGCCGACCACCCTGGAGGAACCGGCCGTACCGATCCAGCTGGACGGCGGCCCCTTCGCCCGGGAACGCCATGTGTGGCTGGGGCTGCACGCGGCGGCGACCCGGAGCCTGGCCCAGGGCTCGATGATCATCCTGAGCTGAGCTCCGCGCGCCCGGCCCGAGCCGGCCGATCCGCGCCCACGGCCCCGAGGGGCCCCGGAGGCCTGCGTCAGCGGGCCTCCGGGGGCCGCTGACGCGGCATGTTCGGACGAGTGCCGGGCGGCAGCGGGAAACGGCCCGACGGGTGATGGCTCTCGGCCCGCGCGGGCACCACGCCCACCGACTGGAGCGCCAGCGGCGCCGGACCCGAACGGAACTCGACCATCCAGTCCGCGGTCTCCGCCCGTACGAGCTCGGTCACGTCCTCCGAGAAGCGGCGCAGCACGCCCAGACATCGCTCGGCGGCCTCGCTGGCGGTGCCCTCCGTGGGGCCCAGGACCTCCCGGACGCTCTCCGAGGCCCAGTCGAACTGCAGGGCCTGCAGACGCCGCTGCACGGCCTGTGCCGTCGCCACGTCCCTTATCCAGCCGGACGTCAGACCGAAGTACCGGTCGCAGGCGATGCAGGCGGCGCCGAGCAGCAGCGAGAGATAACCCCAGCCGGCCGTGCCCTCCGCCACGCCCGTCAGGTCGAGCAGCGGCAGCGCGGCGCCCGCGATCACCCCGGCCGCCGTCCCGATCCGCAGGATCCGGGCGCTGCGGCGCTTCCAGACCCGGTCGGAGAGATACCACTCGGCCGTGCGCAGGGCATTGGACTCCACCCAGCGGTACAGCTCGTCGAGCCGTTCGGCGGGCTCGCCCCAGTCGCCCAGGGGGAACGGCGTACCGGTCAGATCGCGGTGGACGTCTCCCCCGGGGGGTCCCGGTGGCTGCATCTCCGGCTGCTGGCTCACCGGGGGACTCCTCTGTTCAGCTCAGCGCTCATGTCCTTCTGTGACGTGCGGTGCACGTGGTGCCTGCCCTTCCTACCGCCGAATGGTGGGCGATGGGCCCGGAATCCCGGGATTTCCGCCCGCAAGGGGGTCTTGATCAGGTAGAGGAGCCCGCAGTTTCTCACTCGAAAGAGTGATGGAGGCAGGGCGGGCAGGGACCACGTAGGCTCGGCGTACCGACATACGGACAGAGCGAACCTCAGGAGTGACCGTGATTCCCGGTGGTGGCCAGCCCAACATGCAGCAGCTTCTCCAGCAGGCCCAGAAGATGCAGCAGGACCTCGCCCGCGCGCAGCAGGAGCTGGCCGCGACCGAGGTCGACGGACAGGCGGGCGGCGGCCTGGTCAAGGCGACCGTGACCGGCTCCGGCGAGCTGCGCGGCCTGGTCATCGACCCCAAGGCGGTCGACCCCGAGGACACCGAGACGCTCGCCGACCTGATCGTGGCCGCCGTACAGGCCGCCAACGACAACGCTCAGCAGCTCCAGCAGGCCAAGCTCGGCCCGCTGGCACAGGGCATGGGCGGCATGCCGGGCCTCGGCTTCTGAGGCTTCCGGCCACGGGGCTTCCGAGGCCCCTCCTCCCGCGGGCTTCTTAGGCTCGCTTTAAGCCACTACCGTAAGAATCAAGCACTCCCTTGAAAGGGCGTTCCGTGTACGAAGGCGTGGTTCAGGACCTCATCGACGAACTGGGCAGGCTGCCCGGCGTCGGTCCCAAGAGCGCGCAGCGGATCGCCTTCCACATCCTCCAGGCCGAGCCGACCGACGTACGGCGTCTCGCGCACGCGCTCCTGGAGGTCAAGGAGAAGGTCAGGTTCTGCGCGGTCTGCGGAAACGTCGCACAGCAGGAGCAGTGCAACATCTGCCGCGACCCGCGCCGCGACCTGACCGTCATCTGTGTGGTCGAGGAGCCGAAGGACGTCGTCGCGATCGAGCGGACCCGCGAGTTCCGGGGGCGGTACCACGTCCTCGGCGGCGCGATCAGCCCGATCGAGGGCGTCGGCCCGGACGACCTCCGCATCCGCGAGCTGCTCACGCGGCTCGCCGACGGCACGGTCACCGAGCTGATCCTCGCGACCGACCCGAACCTGGAGGGCGAGGCCACCGCGACGTACCTGGCGCGGATGATCAAGCCCATGGGACTCAAGGTGACCCGGCTCGCGAGCGGGCTCCCGGTCGGCGGCGACCTGGAGTACGCCGACGAGGTGACCCTCGGCCGTGCCTTCGAGGGGCGGAGGCTGCTAGATGTATGACGACCGGGCCGGTGCGCTCTCAGGGAGGCTCCTCGATGTCTGACCCCACGCTGCACGCGATCACGCAGAACCCCGACGACTTCGCGGTCCAGATCGCCGACTCCATCGAGAGCTTCATCGTCGCGACCACCGAGGTCGCCAAGGGCGACGAGCCGGACAGCGCCGTGCCCTTCCTGCTCCTGGAGATCTCGCAGCTGCTCCTCGCGGGCGGCCGGCTCGGCGCGCACGAGGACATCGTCCCGGACGAGCGGTACGAGACCGACACGGGCCCCGAGCCCGACGTCGACGACCTGCGCATGCGCTTCGCGGTCCTCCTCGAACCGATCGACGTCTTCTCCGAGGTCTTCGACCCGTACGAGCCCCGCAAGGCCCCCGTCCCGGCCCGGATCTCCGACAACCTCGCCGACATCGTCACCGACCTCCGCCACGGCCTCGCCCACTACCGCGCAGGCCGCACCAGCGAGGCCCTGTGGTGGTGGCAGTTCTCCTACTTCTCCAACTGGGGCCCCACCGCCTCGGCGACCCTCCGCGCCCTGCAGTCCCTCGTCGCCCACGTCCGCCTCGACCAGCCGCTCGCGGAGCTGGACGGCCTCGACACGGACGAGGACCTCACCGAGGACGACCTCGCGGAAGAGGCCGGCCGCGTGATGGCGGAGGAGATCGGCGCACCGCTGGGCCTCAGGTCGAGGAAGTAGCGGACCGCTCGGCCAGACCCCTGCCATCATGGGCCGATGAGCGGGGGAACGACCGCGGACGCGGGAGCAGTACCGGGCGCGGGCCGTACCGACGCGTCCGGCGAACGGGCCGTCGCGGCAGGCGGGGCGATCGGGAACGTCAACACCGGCGACATCGGCACCCAGATCGCGCGTGCCACGCTGCTGCCCCCGGAAGCGCTCACCGTCTCCCCGGCCGGACTGGTCCATCTCCCCGAGCGCACCCAGCTGTTCGTCGGCCGGGCCCGCGAACTGGCCTTGCTGGACAAGGGCGTCGGCGTCCAGGTCATCTGCGGACTCGGCGGCATGGGGAAGTCGACGCTGGCGGCCCGGTGGGCCGCCGACCGGGTGGCCGATCACACGGTCGTCTGGTGGATCACGGCCGAGACGCCCGCCGAACTCGACGCGGGACTCGCCGACCTGGCGCGGGCCATGCAACCGGGCGTCGTGGGCGTACTGCCCGAAGACGCCCTGCGTGAACGGGCGTTGCAGTGGCTGGCCACCCACGACGACTGGCTGCTCGTCCTCGACAACGTCTCCGACCCGGCCGACCTGCGCCCTCTGCTGGCACGGGCGGGAAGCGGCCGGATCGTCGTCACCTCGCGGCGGGCGAGCGGCTGGCAGGACATCGCGCGGACGGTCGTCCTGGACGTCCTCGAACCGGCGGAGGCCGCCGAACTCTTCACCGGGGTGTGCGACGCCGACGACGGAGTCGGCCCGCTCTGTGCCGAGTTGGGCTACCTGCCCCTCGCGCTGAAGCAGGCCGCCGCCTATTGCGCCGAGGCCGGGATCACCCCCCGCGCCTACCTGGAGCTGCTCGCCGCGTACCCCGGAGAGATGCTCGCGGCCACGGCGGAGGGCGGCGAGGCCGCCCGCACCCTGTCCCGCGTCTGGCAGGTGACCATGGACCGGCTCACGGACACCCCGCGCGCCGGCCTCGTGCTCCGCACCATCGCCTGGTGGGCACCCGAGGGGATCGCGCGGCGCCTCCTGGAGCCGCTGGGAACGCCACTGGAGGTCACGGAGGCCGTGCGGCGCCTGGCCGCACACAGCATGATCACGCTCCGGGACGGGACGCTGAACGTCCACCGGCTGGTGCAGGCGGTGGTCCGGGCGGATCCGTCGGAGGCGACGGGGACGGCGCGGGAGATCGCCACGGAGCTGCTGTACAGGGGCATGGCCTGGGCGGAGCCCGGCACGGACCGGCACTTCGCCGTGCACGCGGAGGTTCTGGCCGGACACACCGATCCGGCGGACGACACCGACGAGGCCGCCGCGCTGTTCACACTGGCCGGCGTGTTCTTCGGTGTGGACACGGCCCTCAGCCGGGCTCTGCCGCTGTGCGAGCGGGCGCTGCACTCCCTGCGTCGGATCCACGGCCCGGATCACCCGACCACACTGAACGCGGCGCAGGCCCTCGCTCTGACCGTGCACATGGCGGACGGCGGGGCCGGGGCAGCCGCCGCCTTGCTGACGGGAGGCTTCGCCCACCTGTCGCGCGTGCTCGGGCCCGACGATCCACGGACTCTGGCAGCCCGCGGGCACCTGGCCCGAGCGCTGCGGACGAGCGAACCGGAGCGGGCGCAGGAGTTGTGCCGGGAGAACGCCTCGCACTCCCATCGCGTCCTGGGGCCGAGGCATCCGCAGACGATCCAGGCCCGGTACGACCTGCTCCATTCCTGGCCCGACAGGGACACCGACCTGGCGGCCCTGGAGGAGCTCGTCGGCGACGCCGAGCGGGCGTCGCCCGAGGACCCCCTCCTGGGCGAGACCATCAAGCGCACCCTGACCCTGGAGCTCGCGGCCGCCGGAGAGACCGAGCGCGCGCTCGCCCTCTCGGCCGAGGTCATCGAGGACTGCCGCCGCCGCTACGGCGCCGGGGACTCACGCATTCTCCTGTCCCGCCTGATCGAGGTCCACGTGCTCGACCTGGGCGGTCAGAAGGAACGCGTCCGCGCCCTGGGGACGGTGCTGTTGGAGGACTGCCTGCGGACGATCGGGGAGGGCGAACTGACGCGGCTGGTACGGGGGATGCTGTCGTGAGCCCACCCGCCGCGCTGCCATCGCCGTAAGCCCACCCGCCGCGCCCGTCGCGCTGCCATCATGGACGCATGGCAACGCAGACGCGGGGACGGTCGAAGACCTGGCTGTGGAGCGGCATCGGCGTCGGTGTCGTCGGGATCGGCGCGCTGATCGCCGTCGCGGTCGCCGACCTCGGGAAGGCCGACCAGATCGCGAGCGTCGTCGGCGTCGTCCTGGCGGCCGTCGGCCTCGGGCTCACCCTCTGGGGGCAGTTCGGGGGCGGGGCGGCGACCACGCCCGCTCCGGCCGCGCCCGCTCCGACGGCGCCGGCTCCGCCCGCGGCGCATGTGACCGCCTCGGGTGCGGGTGCCGTAGCCGCCGGCGGGAACATCGGGTCCGTGGCGACGGGCGGAGGTACGAGCCCGGCAGCACCCGCTCCGACGCCCACGGCCCCGGCTCCCGCGGCTCCTGCCCCCGCTCCCGCCCCTGCCCCCGGGTCCGTCACCGCCTCCGGTGACCGGTCCGTCGCGGCGGGCGGCGACATCGGCTCCGTATCGACGGGCGACGCGTGAGCGTCGGGGCGCGCGACGCGTGAGCGGGGACGTATCCGCGTCGGGGGACCGTTCCGTCGCGGCCGGCGGGGACATCGGGTGGGTGCACACCGGAGACCGGGTGACGGCGCTGCCGCCCGAGGCCCTCGGGCCCGTGGTGTGCCCGCCCGGACTCGTCAACGTGCCCCGCAGGGCAGCCCACTTCGTGGGGCGCGGTGAGGAAGGAGCCCTGCTCGACGAGGAGCCGGAGACCGTGGTGATCTGCGGCCTCGGCGGGGTGGGGAAGTCCTCGCTCGCCGCCCGCTGGGCCTTCCGCCAGGCGGCACGCCGCAACCCCGTCTGGTGGATCACCGCGGAGAGCCGCGCCGACGTGGACGCCGGGCTCGCCGGCCTCGCCGCCGCGATGCAGCCCGCGCTGATCGACGTACTCCCTCAGGAGGCCCTGCGCGAGCGGGCCCTGCAGTGGCTGTCCGCCCACGACGACTGGCTGCTCGTCCTCGACAACGTCACCGACCCGGGTGATGTGGCGGACCTCCTGGCCCGGGCCGGCCGGGGGCGGATCGTCATCACCAGCCGGACCACGGACGCCTGGTACGGGATCGGGCGCGTCCTCACGCTGCCCGTGCTGCCGGCCGACGAGGCCGTCGAACTGTTCACCCGGGTCGCCACCCATGTCGGCCCGCGTGACACCACCGGGGCCGAGCAGCTCTGCGAGACCCTCGGACAGCTGCCGCTCGCCGTCGAGATCGCCGCCGCGTACTGCGGCCGCACGGCCACGAGCCCGCTCGACTACCACGCGGAGCTGGCCCGGAGCCGCGGGCTCGGCAACGCGGAGGAGGCCGTCGTCCGGGTCCTGAGAGTCACGCTCAACAGGCTCTCCGCCACGGTCGAGTACGCCTCCGGGCTGCTCCGGCTGCTCGGCTGGTTCGCCCCCGACCGGATTCCCGCGATGCTCCTGCCGCCGTTCCCCGGCATCCGGGAGGCGCTCGGAGAGCTGGCCGCGCACAGCATGATCACCCTGCACGAGGACGGCTCGGTCTCCGTGCACCGGCTCGTACAGGCCATCGCCCGCCGGCCGGCCCCCGGGGACGTGCCCGGGCGGCCGGGGATGCGCGAACGCATGCGATCGCTCGCGGAGACGGCGCTCGCCCAGGCCGCCCCGCCGGACATCGGGGAACCGGCCCAGCGGGAGGTGTGGCGGGTGCTGCTGCCGCACGTCGAGGCGTACCTGCGGCACACGGACCCCGCGGGGGACGGCGAGTGCCTGATGCCGGTGCTGGCAAGCGCGGGCGCGTACCTGAGCCTGAACAGGCTGTACGAGGAGTCGGCCGAGGCGTACGAGCGGACGCTGGCCGGCTGTGAGCGGCTGTTCGGCCCGGACGGTCCCCTCCTCCTGGAACTGCGCGGCGCGCTGTCCGAGAGTCTCGCCTCGGCGGGCCGCGCGGACGAGGCGATCGAGATGGCGACCACGACGGTGCGCGGCATGACCGAGATGCTGGGAGCCGACGACCCGATGACGCTCAAGGCGCGGTCCTGCCTCGCGACGGCCCATGCGAAGGCCGGGCTGACCCACCGGGCGATCGCCCTGAAGGAGAGCGTGCTGGGAGACATGATCCGGGTCCTGGGCCCCAAGGACCCGGAGACGCTGGCGACCTACTCCGGGCTCGCCGGGATCTACCGGGACGCGGACAGGACCCTCGAGGCCCTCGCGCTGAACGCGTACGCGGCGGGCGAGATGAGCCTGCTCCTCGGCGAGGAGGACCCGGAGACCCTGATCACCCGGATCAACCTGGTCGGCCTCTACGTGGGCGTCGGGGCGATCGAGCAGGCCCGTGCCGGATACACGGAGCTGCTGTCCGTCTGCGCCCGTGTCCTCGGCGAGGACCATCCGTACACCGTCCACGTGCGCGAGGCGCTCGACGCGCAGGGGCCGGGCGACCCGCTCGGTGCGAAGAACGAGCGCACGGTGGAGTGGTGGGTGCACGGCGGAAAGCCCGGGCAGGGGCCGGAATGATCACGTGGTGAGCACCGTGTCTCACCATCCGATATCACGTAGGCGTTCGCCGGTCGCTCGTTAGACTGAGCCGATCGCAGCGCCGGCTGCGGCACACACTGAGCGAGGAGCGCACGTGGGCCTTGTCGTGCAGAAGTACGGAGGCTCCTCCGTTGCCGATGCCGAAGGCATCAAGCGCGTCGCCAAGCGGATCGTGGACGCCAAGAAGAACGGCCACCAGGTGGTCGTCGTGGTTTCCGCGATGGGCGACACGACGGACGAGTTGATCGATCTCGCCGAGCAGGTATCCCCGATCCCTGCCGGGCGTGAGTTCGACATGCTGCTGACCGCCGGAGAGCGGATCTCCATGGCCCTGCTGGCCATGGCGATCAAAAACCTGGGCCACGAGGCCCAGTCGTTCACGGGCAGCCAGGCCGGTGTCATCACCGACTCGGTCCACAACAAAGCGCGCATCATCGATGTCACGCCGGGCCGGATCCGTACCGCCCTCGACGAGGGCAACATCGCCATCGTCGCCGGGTTCCAGGGCGTGTCCCAGGACAAGAAGGACATCACCACGCTGGGCCGTGGCGGTTCCGACACCACCGCCGTGGCCCTGGCCGCAGCCCTCGACGCCGAGGTCTGCGAGATCTACACCGACGTCGACGGTGTGTTCACCGCCGACCCGCGTGTGGTGAAGAAGGCGAAGAAGATCGACTGGATCTCCTTCGAGGACATGCTGGAGCTCGCCGCCTCCGGCTCCAAGGTGCTGCTGCACCGCTGCGTCGAGTACGCGCGCCGCTACAACATTCCGATCCACGTCCGCTCGTCCTTCTCGGGACTGCAGGGCACCTGGGTCAGCAACGAACCGCAAGGGGACCAGAAGGTGGAGCAGGCCATCATCTCGGGTGTCGCCCACGACACCTCCGAGGCGAAGATCACCGTCGTCGGCGTGCCGGACAAGCCGGGCGAGGCCGCGGCCATCTTCCGGGCCGTCGCGGACGCCGAGATCAACATCGACATGATCGTGCAGAACGTGTCCGCGGCCTCCACCGGCCTCACGGACATCTCCTTCACCCTCCCCAAGGCCGAGGGCCGCAAGGCCATCGACGCCCTGGAGAAGGCGAAGAGCGCGATCGGCTTCGACTCGCTCCGCTACGACGACCAGATCGGCAAGATCTCCCTGGTCGGCGCCGGTATGAAGACCAACCCCGGCGTCACCGCGGACTTCTTCCGCGCGCTCTCCGACGCGGGCGTGAACATCGAGCTGATCTCGACCTCCGAGATCCGCATCTCGGTCGTCACCCGCGCCGACGACGTCAACGAGGCCGTGCGCGCCGTCCACAGCGCCTTCGGCCTGGACAGCGACTCCGACGAGGCCGTCGTCTACGGAGGCACCGGCCGATGACACCGAAGCCGACGCTCGCGGTCGTCGGTGCGACCGGAGCCGTCGGCTCGGTGATGCTCCAGATGCTCTCGCACCACGCGGACGTCTGGGGCGACATCCGCCTCCTCGCCTCCCCGCGCTCGGCCGGCCGGAAGGCCGCCGTCCGCGGGGAGGAGTGCGAGATCCTCGCACTGAGCGAGGAGGCCCTGGACGGCGTCGACCTGGCGCTCTTCCTCGTGCCCGAGGCGGTGGCCGCCCAGTGGGCGCCCATCGCCGCGGCCAAGGGTGCCGTCGTCGTGGACACCTCCGCCGCCTTCCGCGCGGACCCCGACGTCCCCCTCGTGGTCCCCGAGACCAACGCCCACGCGGCGCGCGTACGCCCCCGGGGCATCGTCGCGAGCCCCGGCTGCACCACCCTCGCGCTGGTCGTCGCCGTGGGCGCCCTGCACGCCGAGTTCGGGCTCTCCGAACTGGTCGTCACCGCCCAGCAGGCCGCCAGCGGCGCCGGTGCCGGACAGGCCGGCGTCGACGCGCTCCGTGCCCAGCTCGGCCTGGTGGCCGGCCACGGCGACCTCGGCACCCAGCCCGGTGACGTACGACGAGCCGTCGGCGAGAACACCGGGCCCTTCCCCGGACCCCTCGCGCTCAACGTCCTGCCCTGGTCGGGCACGGCGGGCGCCGACGGGGCCTCGTCCGAGGAGGAGCGCGTACGGGACGAGACCCGGCGGATCCTCGCGCTTCCCGCGCTGCGGGTCGCCGCCACCTGCGTGCGCGTGCCCGTCGTCACCGGGCACTCCGTCTCCGTGCACGCCCGCTTCGAGAACCCCGTCCCCCTCGGACGCGCGCACGAGATCCTCGCGACCTCACCGGGAGTCGTGCTGTACGACGACCCCGCCGCGGGCGACTTCCCCACCCCCGCCGACGTCGTCGGCACCGACCCCGCCTGGGTCGGGCGGGTGCGGCGCTCCATGGACGACGAGCGGGCGCTCGATTTCTTCGTCTGCGCCGACAACCTGCGCAAGGGCGCGGCCCTCAACGCCCTGCAGATCGCGGAATCTGTTGTCACATATTTGTAGGATCTGTGAACGACCTGTGAGCAAATAGGCGTCAGATACCTCTTGAACTGCGGTGATGCCGTGGTCGACGATGCTCTTCCCCCTTACTGCAACCAGTAGTTGGGTGGAGAGCGTCTCTGCGTGCACTCACCATGTGTGGCGCGGAACACGCTGTGAAGCGGGGCATCGGGGGAGAACGGTTACGCATGAGGACAAACAACTCACCGTCAAAAAGGGTGGCGTACGCGTACAACCCTGCCGGGGGGAAGCGTGTCCAACAGGCGTGGCAGAGGTACTCGACATCGCGACCATCGCTCCGCTGCGCGGCGCGGGCACAGCCGTGCTCCCCGTGCGGAGCGTCGGCGTCGTCCCCGTACGCGGCTCCGCGGTCAGCCCCTATCGACGACCGCGCTCTCTCGGCGGCATGCCGGTGATCGCCCCCGTGCCCACCGGATCCCGCGCGAGCGCCGTCGACGGCATCCCCTCGCCCCGGACGAGCGCCGAAGGCGCCTCCGCGGCCGGGACGACCGTCGACCACCTGACCGAGACCTACCGCGCCCACTACCGGTCGCTCCTCGGCCTCGCCGCGCTGCTCCTCGACGACACGGCCTCCTGCGAGGACGTCGTCCAGGAGGCGTTCATCCGCGTCCACTCGGCCCGCAAGCGGGTGCGCGAGCCCGAGAAGACGCTCGCCTACCTGCGCCAGACCGTCGTGAACCTCTCCCGGTCCGCGCTGCGCCGCCGCATCCTCGGCCTCAAGCTGCTGTCCAAGCCGATGCCGGACATGGCCAGCGCGGAGGAGGGGGCGTACGACCAGCTGGAGCGCGAGGACCTGATCAAGGCGATGCGCGGACTCCAGCGGCGCCAGCGTGAGGTGCTGGCCCTGCGGTACTTCTCGGACATGACCGAGGTTCAGGTCGCCGAGGCGCTCGGGATATCCCTGGGCTCGGTGAAGGCGTACGGTTCGCGGGGCATCGCGTCGCTGCGCGTCGCGATGGGAGCGACTTCGTGAGCGAGGCATCTGGCAAGGACGTCGAGAACGGCGTGGAGAGCGTCGAGAACGGCGACGGCGTCGAGACCGGCGATGGAGTCGAGAACGGCGTTGAGAACGGCGTCGAGAACGGTGTCGAGAACGGCGATGGCGTCGCGAGCGTCGACGGCGGCGAGAAGGTCGCGAACACCACGAACGTCGAGAGCGGCGCCCGTCGAGATGAACGTGACGAACCGAGTGGACAGCGCATGGTGAACATCGAGCCCGGCGAGGGCGACGGCGACGACGAACTCGCGCTGCGGCGGCTGTTCCAGAGCGCCGTGTCCGGCCTGGAACCCTCCCTCGGCTCCCTCGAACACCTGCGCCGCGCCGTGCCCGCGCGCCGCGCCCGTAAGCGGCAGGCCGTCGTGGGCGCCGCCGCCGCCGCGGTCCTCATCGGGACGGCCGTACCCGCCTTCGTGCACGTCGCCGCCTCGGGCGGCGTCTCCGCCGCCAACCCGGTGAACGCCGGCCACGGCGAGGAGGCCCAGGGCGGCACCGGCACCGAGACCGGCACGGAGACCGGCATCGAGGGCGGCCAGAGCGCCAAGCCCCCCGCCGGCACCGTGTCCCCGAGCCAGGGCGCGGCCGACGGCCCCTCGGGCAAGCCGCAGCGGCCCGGCCCCGGAGTGTCAGGCACCGGTCCGCAGGAGGCGGAGAACGCCGCCCCCGGATCCCTGCCGATGTGCGGGGCCGAACAGCTCGGCGTCAGCTCGGCGGGGGCCGGCGGACCCGACGGCGACGGCAAGGTGCACGGCGCCTTCCGCATCGCCAACGTCTCCGCCCAGGCGTGTGTCGTGAACGGCAGCGGAGTCGTCGGCTTCGAGGCCCGCGGCGCGGCCGACCCGGCGCGGATCGCGGTGATCCGGCACACCTCGGGCGACGGGGGGAGCGGGCTCCCCGACCCCTCCCAGGAGTCGTCCTTGCTCGTCCTGAAGCCGAGCGACTCCTACGAGGTGAAGTTCGTCTGGGTGCCGAGCGAGACCTGTCCGAGGACCGCCACCACCCCGACGCCCACGGTGACCCCTTCGACCGAGCCGCCGACCACGCCGCCGACGACGGACACCCCGACCGGCGGCACCAACAACCCCGATCCCAGCGAGGGCACGGGCTCCGGAGGCAGCGGTACCGATCCGGGCACCGGCGCGGAAGCGGGCTCCGGCGCGGCACCCCAGCTGGTCCACGAGGACGGCGCCCCGGCGGACGGCAGCGTCCTGGTCAGCCATGTCGCGGAGCCGGGCGGCCCCTCGGCGTCGGCGACCATCCCCAACGCCTGCGCGGGCACCATCTACCGGACCGGGGTCCTGGACGCCTCCTGAGCGGCCGGGGCCACGAAGGACACGAGGGCACGAGGGCCACGGGAGTCACGGAGGCCGCGAGGGGGGCTTCCCCCCCCGCCCCTCCCCTCCCCGCCCCTACAGTCCCAGCGCCTCGTCCCGGGACGCCTCCGCCTCGCGGCGCACCAGGCGGAACCACATGAAGAGGACGAAGCCCGCGAAGACGAACCACTCCGCGGTGTAGCCGAGGTTCTGGAAGGCCTTCGCGTCCAGGCTCGTGCCCGCCGCAGCGGCCGCCGGGACCGGCGTGAGACCGGCGGGGGAGTCCGCGAGGGTGATCCAGGCGTCGTAGACCTCGTCCGTGACCACGTTCACCAGGGATGCCGCGCTGATCATCCCCAGCTGCCCTTCGGGCAGCCCGCCGGCCGCGCGGACGCCCTTCGTGCCGCCGTTCTCCGAGGCCTGGAGCGCGCCCACCACGGTGACCTCGCCGGACGGCGGTGCGGGCGCCTTGGCGCCGGTGGGGAGCCAGCCCCGGACCACCGGCAGCGACCGGCCGCCGTCGGTCCGCAGCATCGTCAGGACGTAGCTGCCGGTCCGGCCGTCCAGCTCACGGTCCGGGACGAGGAACTGCTCCCCGAACCGGCCGCTCGCCTCGGCCGACCGGCCCGAGGTCTCCTTGTCCACCGGGAGCAGGGAGGCCAGCGGTTCGGCCTTCAGCGTGCTCACGGCGGGCCGCTTCTCGGCCGCCTCGTGGGATTCGACGCGATCCTCGAACTTGCCCAGCTGCCAGGTCCCCATGAACACGCAGAACGGGATCGCCAGCAGGACGAAGACGTTGATCCCCCACCAGCGGGGCGTTCTCAGGAACCGGTACACGCCCCCAACGGTACGCAAGCGGCCTCAGTCCTCCGTCGGCCGGGTCCCCGGCCGCCTCAGCTCTCCACCCCCCGGGTCCCCAGGTGCTTCGCGGCGAACGCCAGGTCCAGGCCGACCTGCTTGATCCGCTCCTCGACCACGAGCGAGCCGTGGCCCGCGTCGTAGCGGTAGACGTCGTGGACGGCGCCCCGGGCCTTGAGCCGGTCGACGTAGTTGTCGATCTGCCGGATCGGGCAGCGCGGGTCGTTGACTCCGGCCGAGATGTGGACCGGCGCCCTGACCGCGTCCACGTACGTCAGCGGCGACGAGGCCGCGTACCGCTCGGGCACCTCCTCCGGGGAGCCGCCGAGCAGCGTCCGGTCCAGCGCCTTGAGGGCCTCCATCTCGTCCTCGTACGCCGTGACGTAGTCCGCGACCGGGACCGCCGCGAGACCGACCGCCCACGCGTCCGGCTGCGTACCGAGGCCGAGCAGTGTGAGGTAGCCGCCCCAGGAGCCGCCGGACAGCACGAGCCGGGACGGGTCGGCGAGACCGCTCGTCACCGCCCACGCGCGGACCGCGTCGATGTCCTCCAGCTCGATCAGACCGACCCGGTGCTTGAGCGCGTCCGTCCACTCCCGCCCGTACCCGGTCGAGCCCCGGTAGTTGACCCGCACCACCGCGTACCCGTGGTCCACCCAGGCCGCCGGACCCGACGCGAAGGCGTCGCTGTCGTGCCAGGTGGGGCCGCCGTGCACCTCGAAGACCGTCGGGAACGGGCCCGCGCCCGCCGGGCGCTGCACGAGCGCGTGGACTCTGCCCCCGGGGCCCTCCACCCACACGTCCTCCACCGGCACCGACGGCGGTGCCTTCGGGCCGGGCGGGTCGAGGACGACGCCGCCGTCCGTGGAGCGCACCACCGGCGGCTCGGCCGCCGAGGACCACAGGTACTCCACGCTGCCGTCCGGCCGGGCCGTCGCGCTCGACACCGAACCGGCCGGGGTCTCCACCCGGACCAGGGCGCCGGTGGCGATCTCGTACCGCCACAGCTCGCTGCGGGCCTCGAAGCTGTGCACGACGAGCAGTCCGGAGCCGTCCGGGTACCACTCGGCCGACACGTCCCCCGGCAGGTCGAGCCGGAGATCGGTCTCGGTGCCGGTCGCCACGTCCCAGAGCATCGGCTCCCAGCGGCCGCGCCGCTGGTGCCCGACGAGCAGCCGGGTGTCCCCGGTCACCGGTGCGAAGCCCAGGACGGCGAGCCCCAGCTCCTCCGTGCCGCCCTTGGTGTCGTCGAGCTCGGCGAGCACGCTCGCGTCCGAGGCGCGCAGCACCCGCAGCGCCGAGTGCATCGCGTCCCCGTGCTCGGTGTGCTCGATGGCGATCAGATCGCCGTCGTACGACAGGTCGCCGACGCCGGCCGACTCCCGGTGCCGGTAGATCTCGACGGGGGCGCCGGCCCCGGGGCGTACGAGATGGACCGTCGAGCCGTCCTCGTCCGTGGAGCGGCCCACCAGGAGCGTGCCGTCCCGGCCGATGCCGAGCCCTGCCGGGTAGGAGGCGTCGAGGCCGGGCACGGCCGGCTCGTCCGCGCCGCCGCCGAACGGCTGGCGCATCCACACGCCGAACTCGTCCCCGTCGGTGTCCGCGAACCACCAGATCCAGGCGCCGTCCGGCGACAGCGTGCCGTCCGTCGTGCCGTTCGGCCGGTCCGTGACCTGCCGCTGCTCGCCGCTCGCCCGGTCCCAGGCGTACAGCTCGTACGTCCCCGTCGCGTTCGACACGAAGAGCGAGCGGTCCGGGGCCTCCTCCGCCCACTCGGGCAGCGAGACGCGCGGTGCGCGGAAGCGCTGCTCCCAGGCGGGGGTCGGGTCGGTGAGCCCGGCGTCGAGCCCGGCGTTGTTGCTCTCAGTCATGGCACCCATGATGCTCCGCGCGGCGGACAATCGGGTCGCGTCCCTCTCAACCTGTGGATAACCTCGCCGACATGTACTCCCCGACCCCCGAGGACTGGCGCGAGGCCAACCGCGCCCGCTGGGACGAGCGTGTCCCGATCCACGCCGCGAGTGCCTTCTACGACCTCGACACCTTCCGCGCGGGCAAGGACGCCCTGCGGGACTTCGAGCTCGCGGAGGTCGGTGATGTCACCGGGCGCTCTCTGCTGCACCTCCAGTGCCACATCGGCCTCGACACCCTCTCCTGGGCCCGCCATGGCGCCTCGCGCGTCGTCGGCCTGGACTTCTCCGAGCCGGCCGTCGAGACCGCGCGCTCGCTCGCCGCGGACCTGGGCCTCACGCAGGACCGGGCGGCCTTCGTCGCGGCCGATGTGTACGACGCCGCGGAGGCCGTCCCGGACAGCGCGTACGACATCGTCTACACCGGCTGCGGGGCGCTGAACTGGCTCCCCGACATCGAGCGCTGGGCGGAGACCGCCGCCTCGCTCGTCGCCCCCGGCGGCTTCCTGTATGTGGCCGAGTTCCATCCGATCACCGACTCGCTCGACGACGAGACGGGCAGCCGGGTCGTGCACGACTACTTCGTCCGCGACCCCTGGGTGGACACCAGCCCGGGCACGTACGCCGAACTCGACGCCGCCACCGTCCACAACCGCAGTGTGGAGTGGGTGCACCCGGTCGGCGAGGTCGTCACCGCGCTCGCCAGGGCCGGCCTGCGGATCGAGTTCCTCCACGAGCACGACGCCTCGCTGTATCCGCGCTACGGCGCGCTCCAGCGGCACGACGACGGCTACTACCGCTTTCCGGCGGACCGCCCCCGCATCCCGATGATGTACTCGATCAAGGCGTCCCGACCGGCCTGAGCCCGGTCCACGGGGACAAGGAGAGCCACGGGAGCCACGGGAGCTACAGGAACTACGGGAGCCTGATGACGGCGCGCCCGCCCTTGAGGTCCACCGTAGAGCGGTGCGGCGGGGCGCCGTCCTCCTCGTCGTCGCGCAGCACGAGGGCGCTCTGCCGTTCCTTCAGCTCGTTCTGCTTGCCCTGCGAGAAGGTGGCGTGCAGCTGCTCGAAGCCGGTCGACGAGATCTGGCCGCTGCGCTTTCCGCGGCCGCTCATGCGCAGGATCTGATCGGCGAACGCGATCACGGTCAGCAGGATGACCAGACCCGGCAGCGTCACGAACACGGCGAATTCCATGCCCTCCATCAGAGCACGTCTCACTGCGGCGTGTCAGGACGGATGTGGTGGGTCTTTCGCCCGTCCGGACCAAGGACCTGGGCCCCGATCTTGTGGGTGCGCAGTGCGAGCGCGGTGCCCGCGATCCGGAGCGCCGGGGCGGCCCGTACGAACGCCGCCGTGACCTCGTGCAGTTCGTCGACCGTGCGGAGCCACATCGCGACGGCCAGGTTGTGCGGGCCGGTGACCGACGTCACCAGCCGGGTCTGGCGCAGCCGGGCGAGCGCCGCCACCGTCGCCGGCACTTCCAGGGGCGGTACGTCGGTGGTGACCATGGCCCACATCGGGCGCCCGGAGAACCTGGGGGCCGGCAGGCAGTGGTGGTGGAGGGCGCCGCCCGCCGAGAGGACGTCCAGCCTCCGCCGTACCGTCGACTCGCTCGTACCGCACTGCCGGGCCAGTTCGGCCGCGCTGCGGCGGGCGTCGCCCGCCAGTTCCGCGACGAGACGGTGGTCGAGCTCCGTGAGGTTCGGAAAGGTACGCGCGCGCGTGCGCGGCCGCCGGTCACCGCCGGTGAGTTCCGTGAGGAGCTGGACCTGGCCCGGGGTGAGCTGCTCGATCCGGGACCGGTACGGGCGGTTGTGCATGCGGGTGACGACCTGGGTGCGGCACCGGAGGACTCCGGGCAGCCGCCGCACGTGTCCGGCGAGGTAGGCGTCGAGGGCGTACAGGTCGGGGCAGACCACGAGCAGGACGAGGTCGGCGTCGCCGGTCACCTGGTGGACGCCGAGGGTGTACGGATCGCCCGAGACCTCGGTCGCGGTGGCTTCGGAGGTGCCCGCGGCGCATTCCAGCTCGACCCAGGCGTAGAGCATCTCGTCCGTGCCGTGGCGGGCGGCGAGCAGCGAACTCCAGGCGTATCCCCCGGCCGTGAGGTGCTCCCAGCGCCGGGCGAGGGTGTCCGGGCTCGTCCCCAGAACGGCCGAGAGCTGGGTCCAGCTGGCGCGCGGGGCCATCTGCAGTGCGTGGATCAGCGACAGATCCGCTTCTCCCAGGACGGATTCCCCGGTAGTCATTTCCCTCCCTGGTCGATCCCCGGTAATCCGTGGGTGTGGGTTCCAGGGCGCCCCAAGATGTGGACCGAGGCATATGCATTCAAGCCGTGATGGCTCTTGTGCGCCATTGAGTCAGGCATAACTCACAGACGGGGAGAGACGGGGGATGAGCCGCATGGACATGAGCGAGGATCGGGAGGGGACCAGGGAGCCGCCCGAGACGGCGGCTCTCTGGAGCGAACAGAGCGAACAGAGCGAGCAAGGTAAACAGCGCGAGCAGGGTAAGCAGCGCGAAGCGCGCGAACAGCGCGAGCATTGCGAACCAAGTGAATCAAGCGAACCAAGTGAATCAAGCGAACCGACCGTTCTGTGGGGCGAGGAGGTGAGCCTCGACCAGCTCGCCGCCGCCGAGCGCGGATACGCCCGCTGCGGGCCCGCCGAACGCCTCCTGTGGGAGCGGCTGTCCGTCTTCGAGGGGGCCTTCGGCCGGGACGCCGTCCGCGAGGTGTGCGCGTCGGGGGCGCTGCCCCCGGCCGAGATCCGCATGGTCCTCGCCCGGCTCGCGCCCCTCGCGCTCCTCCCCGTCGACGACCTGTTCGACGGCGAGAACGACTTCCCCCGCTACTGGATGCCGCACCCGATGCGGGCCGTGGGCGCCCGCCGGCTCACCGAACGCGGTGAGCGCTGGGCCGTGGTGCTGCGGCACCGGCGGTGGTGCGTGAAGCTCGCCCGGCGGGCCGCCGACTGGTGGCAGAGCGGCCGTCAGGTCGACGCCCGCGACCTCGCCCTGCGTGAACTCCCGGACCTGGCCGTCGCCATGGATCCGACGACCGCGCCGCTCTCGGCGAGCGCCGAGGCCGACACGGCCGTCGAGATCGCCGTCCTGCTCTGGTTCCTGTGGGTGGCCTGCGGGCGGGCCGCCGAGGGCCGTACCCGGCTGCGGCACGCCCTCGCCCTGCTCGACGGGGAGCCGTCGGCCCGCGCCCTGTGGCTCGCCGCCTTCCTGGAGCTGGAGTCGGGCCGCCCGGAGGACGCCGATCCGCTCCTCGTGCGGGCCTGGGCGGCGGCCGTACGGGACGGGGACGAGGGCGCCCTGGGGATGCTCGCCCATCTGCGGGGCGCGACGGCCCTGTACCAGGGGCGTACCCGCGCGGCGGAGGACGCGTTCCGGGAGGCCCTCGGGCTGATGGCGGAGTGCCCGGAGTTCGGACCGACCCGGCACTCCTGCTGGGTGGGCCTCGCGCTCGCCCTGTGCCGTACGGACCCGGAGGCGGCGCAGGAGGCGCTGGACCAGGGGGACCTGGAGCACGAGAGCCGGTGGCCGCGGGTGGGCCGTGATCTGTGCGCCGACGCCTGGGCGAACCATGCCCGGGCCGAGCTCGCCGCGTGGGACGGCGAGCAGGACCGGGCCGCCGAGTACGCCCGGTGGGCGCTGCGCGAGCATCTGCGCATCGGTTCGGCGGCGGGCGCGGCCTGCGCGGCGGAACTCCTGGCCCAGATGCGGATGTCGGCGGGACGGCGCGACGCGGCGGCCCATCTGCTGGGCGCGGTGGACCTGTTGCGGACCTCGGTCTTCGACACCTCGTACCGGCCGGCGGAGTACTGCGCGGTGACCCGGGCCCGGAGCGAGACGGTGCTCCGGACGCTGCTCGACGACCCCGAATTGCGAGACGCCTACGAAGAGGGCGCGAGACGCGGCCTGTTCGCACTGGTGGCCGAGGTCTAGCGTCCGCCTACGATGCCGTCATGTCCTTCGCCTTCGCCGTGGCCGCGGTCTTCCTGCTGTTCTTCGGGGTCGGTGTGCGGCGGGACAGGCGCCGCTTCGGCAACGCCGTGTACCTCGGACTCGCCGTCACCTTCGTCGGGATCGCGCTGCTCGCCGGGATCGAGGACGCCCCGCCCGGCGTCGCCGAGACGGTGATGATCTGCGGGCTGCTCGTCCTGGGCCTCGGCCCGGTCGTCCTCGCGGGGCTGCTCACCGCGAACGGCGTGAAGATGGTCCGCAAGGAGGGCAGGCGCCCGGCCAATCTGCTCTCGCTCCTCGCCGGGCTCGGCATGTTCGGGGTGATGGTCCTGGCGGTGGTCGCCGCCACCACCGATTCATGGGCGCTGCACATGTTCGTCCTCACCCTCGTTCTCCTCCTCGGCTACGTCTCCTTCCTCTTCGTCTGTTTCGTGGGCTACGCGTTCCTGTACGGCCGGATGCGGATCCGCCGCGACGCCGACTACGTGGTCGTGCTGGGCTCCGGCCTGATCGGCGGCCGCCGGGTGCCCCCGCTCCTCGCGAGCCGCCTGGACCGGGGACGCGCGGTGTACGAGCGGCTGGCCGCGTACGAGCGGCGGGAGGGCGACGCCCCCGTCCTCGTCGTCTCGGGCGGCCAGGGCCCCGACGAGGCGCTTCCCGAGTCCCACGCGATGGCCGACTACCTCGTCGAGCGCGGCTTCCCGCCGGGCGCGGTGGTGCGCGAGGACCGTTCGCGCACCACCGAGGAGAACATGCTCTTCAGCAAGGAGCTGATGGAGCGGGACCGGCCGGGCTCCTCGTGCGTGATCGTCACCAACAACTTCCACGCCTTCCGGGCCGCCATCACGGCCCGCCGCGCGGGCGTGAACGGCCAGGTGGTGGGCTCGCCGACGGCCGCCTACTTCTGGCCGTCGGCGACCATCCGCGAGTTCGTCGCGGTCTTCCTCCAGTACAAGGTGGTCAACCTCGGGATCTGCCTGACCCTGATCCTGCTCGGGGTGCTGGCCTGGGCGAGTCGCTGAGGCCGGTGCCGGCTCATCGGGGCCGTCTCACGGGGTGACGATCGGTGGTGTCCTCGAAGGAGGGCGGGGGCTGGCTCATGGACCGGGTGCTCCGTTCCGCGGGGGCGCTGATCGCCGTACCGGTCCATCTGAACACCGGGCCGGTACGGCCGCACTCCGGCCGGGATCCGCGCCGCACTCAGGCCGCACTCAGGCCGCACTCCGCGCCGGGATCCGCGCCGGGATCCGTGGGAGCGGCGGGACCCGAGCTCCGTACCTACTCTGGAGGTACGGAGGTGACCCATGAAGCGACGGCACCACTTCCACATCGACTATCTCGGGCACTCGGTCTCCGCGACCGTCCAGACCGGCCACATGCCCGTCGTCGAGATCCTCGTCGACGGCAAGGAGACGGGCCATGCCACGACCAAGGACGACCGGCCGGTCGCCGTCCCGATCGAGCTGCCGACCGACCCGCCGACGACGGTGACCGTACGGGCCACCCCGGGCCCCGGCGTACCGCGCTGCCTGCTGCTCGCGACGGCGGACGGGGAACCACAGGTGATGGCGCCGCGGCTGTACTGAGGTCCCCGGTCCAGGAGCGCCAGGCCATCCCGATGATCAGGAGAGCCAGGCCATCCCGATG
The DNA here is from genome assembly GCF_036192275.1 of Streptomyces sp. NBC_00250. Lineage (NCBI taxonomy): Bacteria > Bacillati > Actinomycetota > Actinomycetes > Kitasatosporales > Streptomycetaceae > Streptomyces > Streptomyces sp. NBC_00250. The sequence continues at coordinate 5,010,355 of NZ_CP108088.1, forward strand.
ATCAGGAAGACCACGAAGGCGATGGCCCCGGCCACGGCGGCCGTCTTGCGGGGGCGACGCCGGGAGAGTTCCGCGAGCCCGCCGCCGGAGCTGCCGGGCCGCTCACGCCGCCGGGAGGAGGGCGCCCCGGCGGACGGGGGTCTGTGCGCCTGCGGGGGCGCGGGTCTGTGCGCCTGACCGGGCGGCGGAGTCGCTACGGGCATGGGCGCGGCCCCGGGCATGGGCGCGGCCCCGGGCATCGGCGAGGAGCGGGTGGCGGCGCCCGTGGGCGGGCCCGCGGTGTGGTGCGGGGCGTGCGGCCGGGGCGGCACCGGGGCCGGCTGGGAGTAGGCGCGCCAGGCGCCGGAGGAGAACCAGTCCGCGATGGTCTGTGCCGAGGGCCGCTGCTCCGGCTGCTTGGCCAGCAGGCTCAGCAGATACGTCTCGAACTCGGGCGGCAGCGCGACCCCGAGCCGGCCGGGCGGTACGGGGGCGGTGTCGATGTGCTGGTAGAGCAGGGCCGTGGCGGTGTCCGCGCGGAACGGCGGGCGGCCGGTGAGGAGTTGGTAGAGCACGCAGCCGAGCGAGTACACGTCGGATGCGGGCGAGGCGGGTTGTCCGAGGGCCCGCTCGGGGGCGAGGTAGAGCCCGGTGCCGACGATCTGGCCGGTGGTGGTGAGTGCCGCCGAGGGGTCGTCGACGAAGCGGGCGATGCCGAAGTCGGCCAGTTTCACGGTGCCGTCGGCGTCGACCAGGAGGTTCCCCGGCTTGATGTCCCGGTGCACGACGCCCTGCCGGTGCGCGGCGGCGAGCCCGGCGGCGGCGTGCGCGGCGACCACGGCGACCCGCTCGGCGGGCAGGATCAGCGGATCGGAGGGACTTCCGGCGAGGCTGTCGCCCTCGACCAACTCCATGACGAGGAACAGTTTTCCGTCCCAGGTGCCGAAGTCGAAGACGCCCACCACGTGCGGGTGGCTCAGCCGGGCGGCGGTCTGCGCCTCCAGCCGGAACCGGTCGGCGGCGGAGGGGTCGGTTCCGTGCGCGAGCATCAGCTTCACGGCGACGTCACGGCCGAGCACCTCGTCGGTGGCCTGCCACACCTCGCCCATACCGCCCCGACCGATACACACATGAAGCCGATATCGGTCCGCGACCAGCACCTGGAGACCACCCTTTCGACGATCGATCAACTTGACGGAAGGGAACCAGCGTAGAGCCGCCGGACCACGCGCTTCGCCGCGCTCCCCCTTCCCGGGGCCCGCCCGGTGCATCACACCCGTGGTGCGGATGAACGGAAGGTGTCGTGGGGCGTTAGCATCGCGGCCCGGAGCGAGTTCCGGTGAACAGGGAACGGAGTGGCCCGTGGCGCGACCGCGTGTGGGTGTGGCGGTACTGACGATGGGCACACGCCCGGCCGAGCTGGGGGCGCTGCTCGACGCCGTGGCAGGGCAGGACGAACCCGCCGCCCGGATCGTGGTCGTCGGCAACGGCACCGGGACCCTCCCGGACCTTCCCGAGGGCGTGACCGGCGTGGAACTGCCCGAGAACCGGGGCGTGTCCGGGGGCCGGAACGTCGCGATCGACACGCTGCGCGCGTTCGGCGACGTGGACGTGGTGGTGGACCTCGACGACGACGGCCTGCTCGTCGACACCGACGTCTTCCGTCGCCTCGCCGACATGTACGAGGCCGACCCGTTCCTGGGCGTGGTGTCGTTCCGCATCGCCGACGAGACGGGCGAGACGCAGCGCCGCCACGTCCCGCGCCTCGGGGCGAAGGACCCGATGCGCGGCGGTGAGGTCACGACCTTCCTCGGCGGCGGCCACGGCCTGTCGATGGTGATGCTCGACGAGATCGGCGGCTGGCCGGAGGACTTCTTCTTCACCCACGAGGAGACCGACATGGCCTGGCGGGCCCTCGACGCGGGCTGGAAGGTCGTCTACGAGCCGAAACTCCTCCTCCAGCACCCGAAGACCAGCCCCGCCCGGCACGCCGTCTACTACCGGATGACCGCCCGCAACCGCGTCTGGCTGGCCAAGCGCAACCTGCCGGCCCTGCTCGTCCCCGTCTACCTGGGCGTCTGGACCCTTCTGACCCTGGCCCGCACCCGTTCCCTCCCGGGCCTGGCGTCCTGGTTCGCGGGCTTCGCGGAAGGTGTCCGTCACTCCTGCGGCCCCCGCCATCCCATGAGCTGGTCCACGGTCCGCCGCATGACCCGCCTGGGCCGCCCGCCGGTGATCTGACGAACGGCCTTCCGGTTTCCGAACGGCCGTACAACCTTGAACGGCCTTCGTGAGTCCTGTGGTCGTGGCGCCTGGACGCCACGACCACAGCTCCCGGGAGGAATCCCCTTGAAGCACCCCGCCTCCGCCGGCCGGCGCCTCACCGCCGCAGTCGCCGTCGCCCTCGCGGTGACGGCCGGCGGTCTGACCGCCCCGGCCCTGGCCGCCGCCCCGGCGCCGGTGACCTCCCCGGCCGCCGACGAGCAGCCGGCCTTCTCCGTACCGGCCGGCACGACGGTCCTCTCCAGCGGCCCGTCCGGCTTCCTGACGTTCCGCGAGGAGGGCACGGCCCTCGCCTACGTGTGGGTGCGGAACGACGGCACCCCGACCCGGCTGTCCGGACAGTGGGCCGGGAGCGAGGGCACGGACATCGCCGTACGCAGGGAGGGCACCAAGCACACCTACGTCGACATGACCACGGGCAAGGAAGTGGTCTCCTACGACACGGCGCAACTCGGCGGTACGCACACGGTCGTCCGCTACCAGGGCACGTCCCTCGTCACCCGGAAGTACGTGAGCGGTTCCAGCGGCCAGGAACTGCACGTGATCAGCAAGGACGCCGAGGGCAGGACCGTGGACCGCAAGGTGTCGGGCATGCCCCTGTTCGCCACGCAGAAGAAGACGGAGAGCGACGGCCCGGACACCCTCCTCTACCGGTACGACCATTCCACGGGCGGAGTGCCGCAGCAGGATCTGGCGGTCGTGGACGTCCCCTCCGCCAAGGTGGTGGCGACGTACGACACCCTCGGTACGAGCGACCTGCTCTCCATGGGCGCGTCGGAGACCCGGGTGGCCTGGTTCGAATGGTCGAACTACAACAATCCCGTCCTGGCCGTGGCCCGACGGGACGGCACGGAGGTCACCCGCACCCGGCCGTTGAGCGGCTTCGCGTCGAGCTCCTTCCTGTCCGTGCAGATCATCGGCGACTGGGCCGTCCACACCCTGCAGGGCGGCGGTGCGGCCACGGTCACCGACCCCCTGCACCAGGTGACGGCCCGTTCGCTGACGACGGGCGAGACCGTCCCCCTCCTCGCGCACGCCTCCCGCCTCGTCGAGTCACCCGACGGCAGCCTGATCACCTCCGGCGGCACGCTCGACCAGGGCGAGGGCGTGTACCGGATCGCACCCGGTGAGAACGGCGCCCACCCCACCGTCTCCCTCCTGGCGACCACCGGCGTCGCCACCGAGCTCACCGTGGCGAAGGAGACCCTGCCCCCGACCGGCACCTTCGACCTCGACCGCGCGGGCGGGAAGCTGACCGCCGGCTGGACGCTCAACCGGAAGAACGCGCGCGTCACGCTGAAGCTGGTCCATGTCGCCACGGGCCGTTCCGTCACCGTCGTCCCTCCCTACACCGTTCCGGCGACGACCGACTTCCCGCTGGTGTGGGACGGCCTCTTCGCCGCCAAGTTCCCGGCGTACAACGGCGCCTACACCTGGACGATGACCGCCGCACCCGCCAACGGCATCGGCCCGGCCGTCGAGCGCAGCGGCTCGTTCACCCTCACTCGCGCGGCCCGGCTGCACGACGTCGACGACAACGGCTCGGCGGACGTGCTCAACCGCTCCGCGAGCGGCACCCTCTCCTCGTACGACCTCGGGCAGCTCCTGCGGCGTGAGCCGGGCGCGGCGATGGACGCCAACCGGATCGGCAGCGGGTGGAACGCGTACGACCGGATGACCGCCACCGGCAACCTCGGCGGTACCCCCGCCGCCGACCTCGTCGCCCGCGACAGGACCGGCGTCCTCTGGTTCTACGAGGGCAAGGGCAAGAACTTCGCGCCCCGGAAGCGGATCGGCGGCGGGTGGAACACCTACGACAAGCTCACCGGCGGCTCCGACGTCACCGGTGACGGCCGCGTCGATCTCCTCGCCGCCGACAAGACGGGCGTCCTGTGGCTCCACCCCGGTAAGGGCGACGGCACCTTCGCGCCCCGCAAGAAGATCGGTGGCGGCTGGGGCGGCTACAACCTCCTCTCCGCCACCGGCAACCTCGCGGGCGCGGGCGCCGGGGACCTCGTCGCCCGCGACCGGGCCGGAGTCCTCTGGCTGTACCTCGGCAAGGGCGACGGCACCTTCGCGGCCCGGACGAGGATCGGCGGCGGCTGGGGCCTGTTCGACGACCTCGTAGGGGTCGGGGACGCCGACGGCGACGGCCGGAACGACCTGGCGGCCTTCGGGGCGGGCGGCGGCACCAACCCGGGCCTGCTGCTCTACGGCGGCACCGGCCAGTGGGCGAAGCCGTTCTCCCCGCACCTGCTGGCAGAGGTGGGCTACGACTGGCTGAACGACCTCTACTGACCCCGAAGGGGAGCCGGACTCCGAATCCGGCTCCCCGGACGGCCACCGGCTGGGTTCGCCGTTTCGCCTGGTCACAGCGTTGGTGTGCAGTGGGCTCGGGCGGTGTCGCGGAGGCTTGGGGAGCAAGTCGGCTCCCAGACGGCTCCCGGGAGGGACACACCTACGGTGCCTATCGGGAGCGAACTCGTGCCCTGGGCTTACGAGAGGGCACCCGCCGCCACCTGGCTGATGCCGAGTGCCTGGTCGGGTCCTCCCGGGTGCCGGAGGGTTCCACGACTGGCGCCCGCGCGGGCCCCGTGGCGGCGGCCGTCACAACGGCCCCAGCGCATTCACTCCGCCGAGGCCGCCCTTCCGGATCGCCACACGTGAGCGTGCTCGATCCACGTTCAATTCTACGACTGCGGGCCGGACAGGCCGAGAGGGAGAGCGGGTTTCACCGCCCGGCCGATGTCCGCGGGCATGACCGCAGGAACGCGGAGTACCGTGAGACCACGGCGGTATCTCGTCGGCCATCATGTGTCGGCGGCCCCGCGCAGGCAGGCGGACCACCATGGCCGAATCCGACACGCCCACCCCTCCCCAGCTCCTTCCGGACGAGATCCACCGAGCGGTGCATCCCGGCAGGGCCCGACGCGGCACGTGACGCCATGGCCCGTGCGGTCGACGCCGGCAACCTCACCCAGGCCGCCGAGATCCTCGTCGCCACGCCCACCGAACCAGCGACACACCACCAGGAGTCGGCATGATCCAGATGGCGGACATCCGCGAGTGGCGAACCCACGACGTGGTGGACACGCGGGGCCACAGGATCGGTGAGCTGGAGGCGGTCTACGTCGACACCAGTACCGACGAGCCGGCCATGGCCACGGTCCGCGTCGGCCTGCCCACCCGACACCGTCTGGTGTTCGTCCCCCTGGACGGTGCGACGGTGGGGCCGGGCTACGTGAGGGTCGCCCATGACAAGGCGCTGGTGAAGCAGTGCCCTTCGATCGGCAGCGACGACGTACTTCCCGCCGAGGACGAGGAGGCGGTCTTCCGGCACTACGACCTCCCCTACCAGCCCGGGGCGAACGGCGAACGCCAGCTGGCCCGCCGCTGAGCTCCCCAACCGACCGAGGGGGCCGCCCTCATGACGCTCTTCCTGGCCGTGATCATCATCGCGATCGTGCTGGGCATCATCGGTGTCACCGCCGACGGACTGCTCTTCCTGCTCATCATCGGCATCGTGCTGCTGGTGGCGGACCTCATCTACATCACCATGCGCATGCGCCGCTCCGCCCATCGCCGCCCTGTCAGGTGACCCCGACGCGCCGGGCGAACCGGTCTGGACAGCGACGGACCCTGTCCACTGCGTGTGAGGGCGCACATGGGCTCAACCGAGGGCGGCGAGATGGTCGGCGTCGCCACCGCGCCACTCGATGAGGAAGATGGTCGCGTCGTCGCCGGTGACGCCGCCTCGTTCCTGTTTCAGGGAGTGGGAGAGCGTGCGCACCACCGACCGCACCGCCGTGTGGTCACGGACGGCTCGGTTGGTGCACTCGATGAGCCGCTCCTCGCCGAACTGTTCCCCGCCGGGTCGATGCTCTTCGATCATGCCGTCGGTGAAACACAGCAGCCGGTCCCCGGGCTGCAGCATCCGCTCGCTGACCACCGGCTCCTCACCACCGAAGCCGACCGGCCAAACGGCTCCCAAGACGGCCCCGGAAACCACTCAGGGGCCTGATCCGATTTCTCGGATCAGGCCCCTGACCTGGTCTTGCGGCTGTCGGGGTGGCGGGATTTGAACCCACGACCTCTTCGTCCCGAACGAAGCGCGCTGCCAAGCTGCGCTACACCCCGATGTCGCTGCTCTGTTCTTCACGTCGCGGCGACATCGATTACTTTAGCCCACGCGCGCGCTGAGACGAAATCCGGTTTTCGCGGGGTCGCGGCGCAGGTCGGATGCGGTCCAGGCCGACGATCGCGAGGCCGAGGGCGTAGAAGGCCGCGCCGAGGACGCACTCGATGACCAGGCCCGTCGCGGCGGACAGGGCGACCACGCTGCGGAAGGCGGCGGCGTAGGGCCTGCGGACGGTGGGGAGCGCGGCGGCGGCCGGGACTGCGGAGGCGCGGTTCGGCGTGAGCATGCCCCCTGCCGTAGGAGGAGGGGGATCCGGCGCGCAGCGGCGGCTACCCGCGCGCCGTCAGGGTCAGCAGCGTGACCTCGGGCGGGCAGGCGAAACGGACCGGGGTGAAGCGGTTGGTGCCGCAGCCCGCCGAGACGTGGAGGTACGACGTCCGGTCGGCGACCGTGTGCGTGGAGAGCCCCTTCACCCGGTCGGTGTCCAGGTCGCAGTTGGTGACGAGCGCCCCGTAGAAGGGGATGCACAGCTGCCCGCCGTGGGTGTGCCCGGCGAGGATCAGCTCGTACCCGTCGGCCGTGAACGCGTCCAGCGAGCGCAGGTACGGGGCATGGACCACGCCCACCGTGAAGTCGGCCCCGGTGTCGGGGCCGCCGGCCACCCGCTCGTACCGGTCGCGCTTGATGTGCGGGTCGTCGAGGCCGGTGAACGCGAGCTCCGCCTGCGGCAGCTTGAGCCGGCCGCGGGTGTTGGTGAGGTCCACCCAGCCCGCCGCGTCGAACGCGTCCCGCATCCCCTCCCAGGGGTTGTGGACGGCGCCGACGACCGGCTTGTTGCCGTTGAGGCCGTGCCGGCCCTGGACCTTCTCCATCAGATAGCGGCCGGGGTTGCGGGGCGTGGGCCCGTAGTAGTCGTTGGAGCCGAAGACGTACACGCCCGGGAACTCCATCAGCGGGCCGAGCGCGTCGAGGACCTCCGGTACCGCTTTCGGGTCGGAGAGGTTGTCGCCGGTGTTGACGACGAAGTCCGGGCGGAGCCCGGCGAGGGACTGGAGCCAGGCCCGCTTCTTGCCCTGGCCGCTCACCATGTGGATGTCGGAGACCTGCAGGACCCGCAGGTCGTCCATGCCTGGCGGGAGCACCGGGACCGTCACACGGCGGAGCCGGAAAGAGCGGGCCTCGAAGCCGGCCGCGTAGACGATTCCGGCGGCGGCCGTCGCCGTGAGGCCTGCCGTGATCTTCAGGGGGAGCCCGTACCGTGCGCGCATTCCCCCATCGTCGCAGACCCCGGAGGCGTAAATGCGCGGGCGGGTGGGGCGGCACACCTGCCACACTTGGCCTCATGACCACGCTCAAGGCGAAGCTCCAGGCCGACCTCAACGCCGCGATCCGGGAGCGCGACGAACTGCGCTCCTCGACCCTGCGGCTGACCATCACCGCGATCACCAAGGAGGAGGTCGCGGGCAAGACCAAGCGCGAACTCTCCGACGACGAGGTGCAGAAGGTGATCGCCAAGGAGGCGAAGAAGCGCCGCGAGGCCGCGGACGCCTTCGCCCAGGGCGGTCGCACCGAGTCCGCCGAGCGGGAGAAGGCGGAGGGCGTCCTCCTCGACGCGTACCTGCCGAAGCAGCTCAGCGACGAGGAGATCGACGGGATCGTCGCGGCGGCCGTCGCGGAGGCCAAGGCCGCCGGCGCCGAGGGCCCGCGTGCCATGGGCGCCGTCATGAAGATCGTGAACCCGAAGGTGGCCGGCCAGGCCGACGGCGGCCGGGTCGCCGCCTCCGTGAAGAAGCTCCTCGCGGGCTGATTCGGGCGGACCACAGCCGAGAGGGCGCCCCGCGGATGCGGGGCGCCCTCTCGGTGTGTACGGGGTAAGGGGACCGTCAGCGGTTTCCGCCGCGGCCGTTTCCGCCGCCCAGCATGTCCGGCGGGATGGTGATGCCGGGGAACGGGTTGGTCGGGGGCTTGGTGTCGCCCGGCTTGTTGTCGCCCGGCTTACGGGGCTTCTTCGGCTTGTTCGGACCCTCGTCGCCGTCTTCCTTGTCCTTGGGCTTCTCGGCCCGAGGTACGGAGATGGGGGCGAAGCCCGGCGTCTCGGAGGCGTCGAGGGCGCCCGTCATCGCGATCTTCCAGATGGGGCCGGGGAGGCAGCCACCACAGACCTTGGCGTAGTACTCCCCGCCGATGGTGATCTGGTACATCGGCTTCTGCTCGCCGACGTCGTCGCCGACCCAGACCGCGGTGGACAGGTTCGGGGTGTAGCCGACGAACCAGGCGTCCTTGCGGTCGTTGGTCGTACCGGTCTTGCCCGCGTTGTCGCGGTCGCTCAGACCGGCCTTCGTACCGGTGCCGTCCTCGACGACGCCCTTCAGCATCTGGTTGATCAGGTCGGCGGTGCGCTCGCTCATCGCCCGTGTGCACGTGGTGTCCGGGACGTTGAGCTTGTCGCCGTTGGCGGCCTTGACCGACTCGATGGCGACCGGAGTGCAGTGCAGACCCCGGTTGGCGAAGGCGGCGTAGGCGGAGGCCATCGCCAGCGGGGTGCTGACCTGGCTGCCGAGGGTGAGCGCCGGCGTCACTTCGAGCGGCTTGCCGTCACCGCGGGCGTATCCCAGCTTCTGCGCCATCTGGGCGGTCTCGCAGAGTCCGGCCTGCTGCTCCAGAAGCACGAAGTAGGTGTTGATGGACTTGCCGAGCGCACCCGTCATGTCCCAGGAGCCGGCCTCGGACTCCAGCTCGTTCTGCAGCTCCCACTCCCTGTTGGCGCCGGGGGCGCCCTTGCAGTCGCGGAAGCCGCTCTCGTTCACCTTCATCTTCCACGGCGTGTCGTAGGACTGCGCGGGGCTGATGCCCTTCTCCAGCGCGGCGGCGGCGGTGAAGGGCTTGAAGGTCGAGCCGACCTGGAAGCCGTAGGTGCTGCCGCCCATCCGGTTGCTCACGGCGAGGTTGAGCGTCGTCTCGTGCTTCTTCTGGTCCAGGCCGTACGGGCGGGACTGGCCCATCGAGAGGATCTTGCCGGTGCCGGGCTGGACCTGCACGACCGAGGTGGCGACCGGGTCGTCCTTGTTGACCTTCGCGATCGCGGCCTCGTTGGCGGCGGCCTGCGCGCGCGGGTCCAGGGTGGTCTTGATGGTGAGACCGCCCAGGTTCCACAGCTTCTGGCGTTCCTCCGCCGTCTTGCCGAAGACCGGGTCCATGAGGATCGTCTTGCGGACGTAGTCGCAGAAGAAGCCGGCTCCGTCGACGGCGGTGATGCAGCCGTTCCTCGGGGTCTTGACCTTCAGCTTGAGCGGGGCGGCCTTCGCCTTGTCGGCCTCGGCCTGGCTGATGTCCTTGACGTCGGCCATCCGCTGGAGGACCACGTTGCGGCGCTTGGTGGCTTCCTGGAGGTCGTTGATCGGGTCGTAGCGGCTCGGCGACTGGACGAGGCCGGCCATCATCGCCGCCTCGCCGAGGGTCAGGTCGGCGGCGTGCTTGGAGAAGTACCGCTGGGAGGCGGCCTCGATGCCGTACGCCTGCTGCCCGAAGAACGTGATGTTGAGGTAGTTCTCCAGGATCTTCTTCTTGCCCAGCTCCTCCTCGACCTGGATCGCGTACTTCAGTTCGCGGACCTTGCGGCCGATGGTCTGCTGGGTGGCCTGCGCGACCTTCTCGGGGTCGTCACCGGCCTCCTCGACGAAGACGTTCTTCACGTACTGCTGGGTGAGGGTGGACGCGCCCTGCGCGACCCCGCCCGACTGCGCGTTGCGGTTGATCGCGCGCAGCACACCCTTGAGGTCGATCGCCCCGTGCTCGTAGAAGCGGCCGTCCTCGATCGCGACGATCGCCTTCTGCATGTAGGGGGAGATCTTGTCCAGCGGGACGACCTTCCGGTCCCGCGAGTACACGGTGGCGAGGAGGCCACCCTCGGAGTCGAGGATCGTGGTGCGCTGACTCAGCGGTGGGGTCTTCAGGTTGGAGGGGATCTCGTCGAACCCCTCGACAGTGCCCTTCGCGGCCAGACCGAGTGCGCCGGCCGCGGGCAGGGCGATGCCCGCCAGCACGGCTCCCGCGAGCACACTGACACCGAGGAACTTGGCGGCCTGCTGGGTCCCGGTCAGACCACCGCCGGAGCGCTTCTTTGCCATGGGGGGCAGCCTAATCCGTAGTGATGAGCGTTCCGTAGGAGCGGGGGCCTCTCGGAGCGTTCGAGTACCAGACCGTGACATCCGGGCAGCCCGCCGCGGGACCCGGCTCGGTGGGGCGGCTGCGTGCGCCGGCTGCGTGAGCCGGCGACGTTCTCATTCGCCGGACACGCGTATATGCCTTGGCCTAAGCTGCTCCCAACTGTCACAGCAGTGTGGTCTGGCATCAAGACCCGGGTGTGACTCCGGCATGAATTCCCATGACCCCGAAGCATGGGGAGCTCGTGTCCGATTCCGGCTCATGCGTCACGCGGTGTCCGAAGTGACACCGTCAAGGAAGGGCGTATCCAGGCGATATGTCCGCTATCACACGCATGTCCTTCGATCACTCCCCTGGGTGATCTGACGCGCACGCATAGTCCGTTCGGGCCATCGAAGATTGGGCCCGAAGGGGGTGTTGCGCTGTGCCCACCTTCCGTAACGTCCCAACTGGCAGCGGTGAATATGCCGCTGCCGCCGTGGGGGAGCCTCGATTCGGGAGAGGACGGCGCCGGTATGGGCTGGGTAGCTGACTGGAGTGCGCAGGCGGCCTGCCGCACTACCGATCCGGATGAACTTTTCGTACAGGGAGCGGCACAGAACAGGGCAAAGGCGGTGTGCACCGGATGCCCGGTGCGGACCGAGTGCCTGGCCGACGCCCTCGACAACCGCGTGGAGTTCGGCGTGTGGGGCGGCATGACGGAGCGCGAGCGCCGCGCCCTGCTGCGCCGCAGGCCGACCGTCACCTCGTGGCGCCGGCTCCTTGAGACCGCGCGCACGGAGTACGAGCGGGGAGCGGGCCTGCTGCCCGTGGCGATCGAGGACGACGCGACGTACGAGGCGTACGCCGCGGTCGGGTAGCCGAGGGCTACCTGGGGTAGCCGAGGCCTATCGACCGGCCGTGAGCCGGTCGCCGATGGCCCGCAGCCCGGCGAGGTCGTGCACATCGCCGGGCAGGGCCGCCACTTCGGTCACCGCCACCTCGGGGTGAAGCGCGGTGAAGCGGTCACGCGTGCGCTGCTCACGCGCGAGCACCCGCATGCGCTCGGCATGCAGGCGCAGAAGTCCCGCGGTGAGATGTCGTACGTCGGCGTCGTCCACGTCGTCTGCTTCTACGTCGTCTACGTCGCTTACGTCTGTTTCCTGTGCCGGTTCGGCTGTGGGGGCAGCCTCGGGTACGGGATGTGCGGCGGCGGTGGCGAGATCGGACTGCTCGTGTGCGGTGGCCGGGGAGCCACTCCGGTCAGTCTTCCCGCCCCCCTGATCCACAATCCGCCCCTCGTCAAGATTTTCCGCCGCGGCCCGCGCCCGCTCGGCCGAAAGCCGGGCGGCGCCACTGCCGTGGACGCGATTGAGGACGAGACCGGCCAGCGGCATCCCCTCCGCGGCCAGCCGCTCCACGAAGTACGCGGCCTCGCGCAGCGCGTCCCGCTCCGGCGTGGCCACCACGAGGAAGGCCGTGCCCGGGGCCTGGAGCAGCTTGTACGTGGCGTCGGCGCGGGTCCGGAAGCCGCCGAACATCGTGTCCATCGCCGCGACGAACGTCTGGACGTCCTTGAGGAACTGACCCCCCAGCAGCTTTCCGAGGGTCCCCGTCATCATCGACATGCCGACGTTCAGGAACTTCATCCCGGCCCGGCCGCCCACCTTCGCCGGCGCCATCAGCAGCTTGATGAACTTCCCGTCCAGGAACGACCCGAGCCGCTTCGGCGCGTCCAGGAAGTCCAGCGCGGACCGGGACGGCGGGGTGTCCACGACGATCAGGTCCCACTCGTCACGCGCCCGGAGCTGGCCCAGCTTCTCCATCGCCATGTACTCCTGCGTACCGGCGAATCCGGCCGACAGGGACTGGTAGAAGGGGTTCTCCAGGATCGCCCGGGCCCGGTCGGGCTCCGCGTGCGACTCGACGATCTCGTCGAAGGTCCGCTTCATGTCCAGCATCATCGCGTGGAGTTCGCCGCCGTCGGAGCCCTTGATTCCGTCGACCTTGCGCGGGGTGTTGTCGAGGGAGTCGATGCCCATCGACTGGGCGAGGCGGCGGGCCGGGTCGATGGTGAGGACGACGACCCGGCGCCCGCGCTCCGCCGCCCGTACGCCGAGCGCCGCCGCCGTGGTCGTCTTGCCGACCCCGCCCGCGCCGCAGCAGACGATGATGCGGGTGCCGAGGTCGTCGATCAGCGGGTCGAGATCCAGGACGGGAACGGCGTCGAGCCCGTGCGTCTCGGCGGCCGTGCCGCGACCGTCGGAGCCCGGGGCCACGTCGCGATCGGCCGGGGTCGTGCCGCGACGGCCGGCGGCCGGGGCCGGGGTCGTGCCGCGACCGTCGGGGGACTTCTCCGTCACGCGCCCACCCCTTGCTTCCGCAGTTCCTTCGCCAGCCGGTAGAGCCCCGCGATGTCCGCCCCGTCCCCCAGGAAGGGGAGCTCGTACGAGGGGACGCCGATGTCGTCCAGGACCGCGCGCTGCGTCCGTTCCAGCTCCACCCGCCGGGCGTGCTCGGACGCCTGGTCGAGGAGCGGCTCGACCAGCGTCGTACCGCCCGCGACGCCCACGGAGGCCAGCGTCCTGGCGATCGCCTCCCGATGGTCGCCGGAGGCGGCCCGTACCGCCGCCTCGTCCAGGACGTGCGGCCGGACCATGTTCACCACGACCCGCCCCACCGGGAGCTCGGCCGCGCGGAGCTCCGCGATGCCGTCCGCGGTCTCCTGGACCGGCATCTCCTCCAGGAGGGTCACCAAGTGCACGGCGGTCTCGGGGGACTTGAGGACCCGCATGACGGCCTGCGCCTGATTGTGTATCGGGCCGATCCTCGCCAGGCCGGCCACCTCGTCGTTGACGTTGAGGAAGCGGGTGATGCGGCCGGTGGGCGGCGCGTCCATCACCACGTGGTCGTAGGTGTGGCCGCCGTGCTTCTCGCGCCGGCGGACCGCCTCGCACGCCTTGCCGGTCAGCAGGACGTCCCGTACGCCCGGCGCTATCGTCGTCGCGAAGTCGATCGCGCCGAGCTTCTTCAGGGCCCGCCCCGCGGTGCCCAGTTTGTAGAACATCTGGAGGTAGTCGAGGAGCGCGCGCTCGGCGTCGATCGCCAGCGCGTACACCTCCCCGCCGCCCGGGGCGACGGCGATCTTGCGCTCCTCGTACGGAAGGGACTCCGTCTCGAAGAGCTGTGCGATGCCCTGTCTGCCTTCGACCTCGACGAGGAGGGTGCGCTTGCCCTCCGTCGCGAGGGCGAGCGCGAGGGCGGCGGCGACCGTCGTCTTACCGGTACCGCCCTTGCCGCTGACGACCTGGAGCCTGCTCACGCTGTCGAGCCTAACCACTGGCGGCGGCGCCCAATCAGGAGGCCGCCCCGGAGAAGCTCCCTAGGGGCAGCTTCAGGGCCGCTTCGGGGAACCGCCCCGCGGCAGCGGATACAGTCGGGCCCATGACCAAGTGGGAGTACGTCACGGTGCCGCTTCTGGTGCACGCGACCAAGCAGATTCTGGACACCTGGGGCGAGGACGGCTGGGAGCTCGTCCAGGTCGTGCCCGGGCCGAACAACCCCGAGCAGCTCGTGGCCTACCTGAAGCGGGCCAAGTCGTGAGCGGGGCCGTCGAGGCGAAGCTCGCCGAGCTCGGCCTGACCCTGCCGGCCGTCGTGCCGCCGCTGGCCGCCTACCAGCCGGCCGTGCAGTCGGGCGTGTACGTCTACACCTCGGGCCAGCTCCCGATGGTGGACGGCAAGCTCCAGCTGACCGGCAAGGTCGGCGGCGAGGTCACCGCCGACGAGGCCAAGCAGCTCGCGGCCACCTGCGCGCTGAACGCCCTCGCGGCCGTGAAGTCGGTCGCCGGTGACCTGGACCGGATCAAGCGGGTCGTGAAGGTCGTCGGCTTCGTCGCCTCCGCGCCCGACTTCACCGGCCAGCCGGGCGTCATCAACGGCGCCAGCGAGCTGCTCGGCGCGGTCCTCGGCGACAAGGGCGTCCACGCGCGCAGCGCCGTCGGCGTGACCGTGCTGCCGCTCGACGCCCCGGTCGAGGTCGAGGTCCAGGTGGAGCTGGTCGAGGCCTGAGCCTCCACCACCGCACACGCGGGCGCGTACGCACGTACGTGACGAGAGCCGGTTCTTCTCGGACAGAAGAACCGGCTCTCGTGCATTCATGTACTTGCGCATAGCATCCGGCCATGTCGAATGGTCAGTGGTACCCGCCCGAGTGGCCCGACCGCATCCGCGCCCTCGCCGCCGGTGAACTCACCCCGGTGACCCCCCGGCGCGCCGCCACCGTCCTGCTCCTGCGGGACGGTGACGCCGGTCCCGATGTCCACATGCTCCGCCGCCGGGCCTCGATGGCCTTCGCGGGCGGCGCGTACGCCTACCCCGGCGGTGGCGTCGACCCGCGCGACGAGCACCCGGTGCGCTGGGCGGGGCCCTCCCTGGAGGCCTGGGCGGCCCGGCTCGGCCTCCAGGACCCCGCGCAGGCCCAGGCGGTGGTCTGCGCCGCCGTACGCGAGACGTACGAGGAGGCGGGCGTCCTGCTCGCCGGGGAGACCGAGGACGCGGTCGTGGGCGACACGACCGGCGAGGAGTGGGAGCGGGACCGGGAGGCTCTCGTCGCCCGGGAGCTGTCCTTCGCCGACTTCCTGGACCGGCGCGGCCTCGTCGTGCGCTCCGACCTGCTCGGCGCCTGGGCCCGCTGGATCACGCCGGAGTTCGAGCAGCGCCGGTATGACACCTGGTTCTTCGTGGCCGCGCTGCCGGCCGGGCAGCGCACCCGGAACGCCTCCACGGAGGCCGACCGGACCGTCTGGATCCGCCCGGCGGAGGCCGCCGCCGGTTACGACCGGGGCGAGCTGACGATGATGCCGCCGACGATCTCGACCCTGCGCACCCTGGAGCCGTACGGAACGGCCGCCGAGGCCCTCGCGGGGGCCCGGGAGCAGGACATGGCCCCCGTGCTCGCGCAGGCGCGTCTGGACGGCGACGAGCTGGTCCTGAGCTGGCCGGGGCACGAGGAGTTCACCAAGATCATCCCGATGGGAGACGCGCGGTGAGCGCCGCCGCGGCCCTGCCCGGCCAGCCGCGCGGACTGGTGGTCTCCGGGCCCGCGACCGACCGCGCCGTGAACGTCCTCGCGCCGAACCCGTCCGCGATGACCCTCGACGGCACCAACACCTGGCTCCTCTCGGAGCCCGGCTCCGACCTCGCCGTCGTCGTCGACCCGGGCCCGCTCGACGAGTCCCATCTGCGCCATGTGATCGACACGGCGGACAAGCTCGGCAAGCGGGTCGCGCTCACCCTGCTGACCCACGGCCACCCGGACCACGCGGAGGGCGCCGGGCTCTTCGCCGAGCTGACCGGGACGGCCGTACGGGCCCTGGACCCGGCGCTGCGGCTCGGCGACGAGGGGCTCGCCGCGGGGGACGTGGTGACCGTCGGCGGCCTGGAGCTGCGGGTCGTCCCGACGCCCGGCCACACCTCCGACTCGCTCTCCTTCCACCTGCCCGCCGACCGGGCGGTGCTGACCGGCGACACGATCCTGGGGCGCGGGACGACGATGGTGGCCCATCCGGACGGGCGCCTCGGCGACTACCTGGACTCGCTGCGGCGGCTGCGCTCGCTCACCGTCGACGACGGCGTGCACACGGTCCTGCCGGGCCACGGGCCGGTCCTGGAGGACGCCCAGGGGGCCGTGGAGTTCTATCTCGCGCACCGGGCGAACAGGCTCGCCCAGGTCGAGACGGCGGTCGAGAGCGGCCACCGGACGGCGGCGGAGGTCGTCGCCCATGTGTACGCGGACGTGGACCGCTCGCTGTGGCCGGCGGCCGAGCTGTCCGTACGGGCGCAGCTGGAGTACCTGAGGGAGCGCGGTCTGGTCTAGGCGCGGTCTGGCCCAGGCGCGGCCTGGTTCAGGCGCCGTCTGGTTCAGGCGGGGCTTGGGCGAGGCCTGGGTCGGGCTGCGGGGTCCTGGGCTGGGCTGGACCGGGCCGGGCCGGGCTGGGCGGTCCTGGGCGGTCCTGGGCTTGGACCGGTCGCGGGCTCGGGCGGGGCCCGCTCGCAAGCCCGCGGACGCCCGCTGACGGACCCCGGGAACCCCCGGGCCTTCCCTCGTGTCTTACGCTCCGCTTATATCTGGCCGTAGCTCTCGGGGGGAAGCCCGTGTTCGTCATCGCCATCCTGCTGGTCATAGCCGCAGTGGTGCTCTTTTTCGTCGGCCGCGCCAACGACTCCAAGGGGCTGAAGTTCGGCGCTCTCGGCGCGGTCCTGGCCGGCCTGTTCTCGCTGATCGTGAGCATGACGTACGTGATCAGCGCGTACGAGGTCGGTGTGCCGGTCGCCTTCGGCAAGGTCGGCTCGCCGATGACCTCGGGCATGCACGTGAAGTCGCCCTTCACCGACGTCACGACCTTCTCGACCCGCCCGGTCGACCTCAACCTCTCCGACAAGGACGTGGTCGAGGTCCGCTCCTCGCAGGGCGGCGTCATGTACGCCGAGGTGACGGTGAAGTGGGCCGTCGTCCCGGGCAAGTCCGTGGAGCTGTACAAGCTCGCCGGCAGCGAGGACGCCATCCAGCAGCGGCTGGTCTACCCGGACAGCCGGGAGATCGTCCGTAACGTCTTCGCCCGCTACACCAGCGAGCAGGGGTACGCCTCCGACCGCGAGAAGATCAACGCCGAGATCGGCTCCCTGATCAAGGAGCGACTGGCCCCGCGCGGCATCGACGTGACCACGGTCAACCTGCGCAACGTGAAGCCCTCGGACTCGCTCCAGAGCCAGATCGACCGCAAGATCCAGCAGCAGCAGGCCACCGAGCGGGCCACCGAGGCCGCCCGTACCGCCAAGGCCGAGTCCGACCGGCGCCGGATCGAGGCGGAGGGCATCGCCCGCGCCAACAAGATCCTCAACGACTCGCTGACGGACCGGGTCCTGATGAACCAGTGCATCGACGCGTTCAAGGAGGCCGCGGCGAAGAACCCGATCTACACCGTGCCCTGCGCGAACGGTTCCTCCGCCCCGGTGATCGTGGACGGCTCCAAGCGCTGATCTGCCGAGACACGCGAAAAGGCCGCCCCGGTCCGTATCGGCCGGGGCGGCCTTTTCACGTACGTACGCGCGTATGCACGCGCGGGTGGCTACCGCGAGCGCTTCGCGAGGCGCTCCACGTCCAGCAGGATCACGGCGCGGGCCTCCAGGCGCAGCCAGCCGCGCTGGGCGAAGTCGGCGAGCGCCTTGTTGACCGTCTCGCGGGAGGCGCCGACCAGCTGGGCCAGCTCTTCCTGGGTGAGGTCGTGGACGACGTGGATGCCCTCCTCCGACTGCACGCCGAAGCGGCGCGACAGGTCGAGGAGCGCGCGGGCGACACGGCCCGGGACGTCGGAGAAGACCAGGTCGGACATCTGGTCGTTGGTCTTGCGCAGTCGGCGGGCGACGGCGCGCAGCAGCGCGGTGGCCACCTCGGGGCGGGCGTTCAGCCAGGGCTGGAGGTCGCCGTGGCCCAGGCCGAGCAGCTTGACCTCGGTCAGCGCCGTCGCGGTCGCGGTGCGCGGGCCCGGGTCGAAGAGCGACAGCTCACCGATGAGCTCGCCGGGGCCGAGCACGGCCAGCATGTTCTCCCGGCCGTCGGGGGAGGTGCGGTGCAGCTTCACCTTGCCCTCGGTGACCACGTACAGGCGGTCGCCGGGGTCGCCCTCGTGGAAGAGCGCGTCGCCACGGGCGAGCGTCGCCTCACTCATCGAGGCGCGCAGCTCGGCAGCCTGCTCGTCATCGAGCGCCGCGAAGAGCGGGGCGCGCCGCAGAACGTCGTCCACGAGTTCTCTCCATACTGTCGACCTGCTCAGGGGACCTGCGTCCCATGATGCCGGACGTACAAAACAGTGCGATCAATCACAACAAGTTTGACGTACCGAGCCGCCGGTCCGTACGTCAGGGCCCGATTGGGCTCTGATCGGCCACGCCCGGGGCGGATGTCGGCGGTGGCCCCTAGGCTGGCCGGGTGTCCAACTCGCCGGTGAGAGCGCAGGCCAAGGGGGCTGAAAGAGTGTCGGCCGAAGGTAATTCCGCTGTGGGCGAACGCGGCGTGTCGAAACGGGCGAAAGCCACAAATCGGAAGCCGGTCGAGCCGGCGAAGCGCGCCAAGCCCGCCAAGCCCGCCAAGCCCGCCGAGGCGGCCAAGCCCGCGAAGCCCGCCAAGCCCGCGAAGCCCGAGTCGCGGCTCGCGATGGTCCGCAGGGCCCGCAAGATCAACCGTGAGCTGGCCGAGGTCTTCCCGTACGCCCATCCGGAGCTCGACTTCCGCAACCCCTTCGAGCTGCTCGTCGCCACGGTCCTCTCGGCGCAGACCACCGACCTGCGGGTCAACCAGACCACCCCGGCCCTCTTCGCGAAGTACCCCACGCCCGAGGACCTCGCCGCCGCCGTGCCCGAGGAGGTCGAGGAGCTCATCCGCCCCACGGGCTTCTTCCGCGCCAAGACCAAGTCGATCATGGGGCTCGCCGCCGCCCTCAGGGACGACTTCGCAGGCGAGGTCCCCGGCCGCCTCGACGACCTCGTCAAACTTCCCGGCGTCGGCCGCAAGACCGCCTTCGTCGTCCTCGGCAACGCCTTCGGGGTCCCCGGTATCACCGTCGACACCCACTTCATGCGGCTCGTCCGGCGCTGGAAGTGGACCGAGCAGGAGGACCCGGTGAAGATCGAGGCGGAGATCGCCGAGATCTTCCCGAAGAGCGAGTGGACGATGCTCTCGCACCGGGTGATCTTCCACGGCCGCCGGATCTGCCACGCCCGCAAGCCCGCCTGCGGCGCCTGCCCGATCACCCACCTCTGCCCCTCGTACGGCGAGGGCGAGACCGACCCCGAGAAGGCGAAGAAGCTGCTCAAGTACGAGATGGGCGGCTTCCCGGGCCAGCGGCTCGACCCGCCGCCCGGCTACCCGGGTCGCCCGGCGCCGCCGCTGGGCGCCGGAGGCTGAGTACGGTCCGTGAGCGTGGACCCACAGGGAACGAACCCGTACATCGATCGCGTTGTGAAACTCGGGGGTGCCTATGACGCGCACTGACGAAGAGATCCACGGGCCCGGCACCGGCGGGCTGCTCAGCAGGGACGGGCTGCCCGACTGGCTCGGGCCCGTCGACCGGGCCGCCCGCACGGTCGAGCCCGAGCAGCTGAGCCGCTTCCTGCCGCCCGAGAGCGGCGCCGGGCGCCAGTCCGCCGTCCTCGTCCTCTTCGGCGAGGGAGAGCGCGGCCCCGAGCTGCTGCTCATGGAGCGGGCCGGCAGCCTCCGCTCGCACGCCGGGCAGCCCTCCTTCCCCGGCGGTGCCCTCGACCCCGAGGACGGCGACCCCGAGGACGGCGGGCTGCTGCGCGCCGCCCTGCGCGAGGCCCGGGAGGAGACCGGACTCGACCCGGCGGGCGTCCAGCTCTTCGGCGTCCTTCCGCAGCTCTACATCCCGGTCAGCGGCTTCGTCGTCACCCCGGTCCTGGGCTGGTGGCGTACGCCCAGCCCCGTCGGAGTCGTCGACCCCGGCGAGACCGCCCGGGTCTTCACCGTGCCCGTGGCGGATCTCACGGACCCCGCGAACCGGGTGACCACGGTCCACCCGAGCGGCCACCTGGGCCCCGCGTTCCTGGTCGCCTCCGCTGTGGTCTGGGGTTTTACGGCCGGGGTGATCGACCGGCTCCTGCACTTCTCCGGCTGGGAGCGCCCCTGGGACCGGTCCAAGCAGGTCCCGCTCGACTGGCGCTCATGACAGGCTGAACCCGGTGGAATGGCTGAACCCCGGCGGACCGGCTGATCCCCGGCGACCGGAAACGAATCTGCGAGGCAATTGACGGTGAACGTGCTGGACATCTTGTTGCTGCTCGCCGCCGTGTGGTTCGCGATCATCGGTTACCGCCAGGGCTTCGTGGTCGGCATCCTGTCGGTGATCGGCTTCCTCGGCGGCGGTCTCGTCGCCGTTCTGCTGCTGCCGATCCTCTGGGACCAGCTGACCGACAACAGCGAGGTCTCGACCACGGCCACGGTCGTCTTCGTGATGGTGGTGATCGTCTGCGCCTCCGTCGGCCAGGCCCTCACCACCCACCTCGGCAACAAACTGCGCCGGCACATCACCTGGTCACCCGCCCGCGCCCTCGACGCCACCGGCGGCGCCCTGGTCAACGTCGTCGCGATGCTGCTCGTGGCCTGGCTCATCGGCTCCGGGCTCGCCCGTACCACCATGCCCACCCTGGGCAAGGAGGTGCGAAACTCGAAGGTCCTGCTCGGGGTCGAGCAAGTGATGCCGGATCAGGCGTCGGGCTGGTTCGACGACTTCACGTCCACCCTGGCCCGCAGCGGCTTCCCGCCCGTCTTCAGCCCCTTCGCCAACGAACCGATCACCCCGGTCACCCCGCCCGACCCGGCGCTCGCCGAGAGCCCGGTCGCGGCCCGCGCCCAGCGCTCGATCGTGAAGGTCGTCGGCACCGCGCAGAGCTGCGGAAAGGTCCTCGAAGGCACCGGATTCGTCTTCGCCGACCGCCGGATCATGACCAACGCCCACGTCGTCGGAGGCGTCGACGAGCCGACCGTCCAGATAGGCGGCGAGGGCAAGCTCTACGACGCCAAGGTCGTCCTCTACGACTGGCAGCGCGACATCGCCGTCCTGGACGTGCCGGACCTCAAGGCCACCCCGCTGACCTTCACCGAAGAGGACGCCCACAGCGGCGACGGCGCGATCGTCGCCGGGTTCCCGGAGAACGGCTCGTACGACGTCCGCTCGGCGCGCGTGCGCGGCCGCATCAACGCGGACGGGCCCGACATCTACCGCCGGGGCGATGTGCGCAGGGACGTGTACTCGCTGTACACGACGGTCCGCCAGGGCAACTCCGGCGGCCCGCTCCTCACCGCGGAGGGCGACGTGTACGGCGTGATCTTCGCCCGCTCCCTCGACGACCCGAACACCGGCTACGCCCTCACGGTCGACGAGATCCGTGAGGACATCGAGCTCGGCATGACCGCCGACCAGCAGGTCGACACCCAGGCCTGCGCCCTGTAGGCGCGGGCCCGTCAGGGCCCGTCCGGCAGATCAGGGTCGGACACCCCTAGGGGGTGTCGCGGGGGTGCCGGAGCCGGGCCGAGACCCAGCGGGCCCGGCGGCGGAGGATGCGCGAGATCCCCACCCCCTGCGCGTCGTGCGCTCCGCCCGGGTCCGGCGGTCCGGACCCCTCGCGGGAGCCCGGCCCTGCGGCCGAGCGGCGGTTGCGTGCTGTCGTGTCACCGTAGTCGTGCGTCCAGCCCATACCTCGACGTCTGCCCGTGGCCCAAGGTCGGTAACCGCCCGGGGGCCCGCCAATTGGAGTATGCGCGGGGCACATGGCCGTTCGAAGGAAGTCTGTACGTCCCGCAGGGGGCAGAGGGACCGTCAGCCGTCGGCCTCGCGGTCGCTCGACGCTCGGGGCCCGGGTCGCTCAGTGCTCGGCCCCGCGGTCGCTCGGCGCTCGGGCCCGGGTCGCTCAGCGGTCGGGCTCGGGGTCCTTCAGCCAGTTGACGAGCTCCGTCGAGAAGGCCACCGGGTCCTCCTCGTGCGGGAAGTGACCGAGGCCGTCGAAGAGCCGCCAGCGGTACGGCGCCTCCACGTACTCGCCCGAGCCCGCCGCGCTCCGGGTCCGCATCACCGGGTCGAGAGAGCCGTGCAGGTGCAGCGTCGGCACCCGCACCGGCCGCTTCATGCGCCGGTTGAACTGGATTCCGTCCGGACGGGCCAGGGAGCGGACCATCCAGCGGTACGGCTCGATCGAGCAGTGCGCCGTCGACGGGATCAGCATCGCCCGCCGGTACACCTCGATCGCCGCCTCCTCCGAGGGCCGGACGGGCTGCGGCCCCGACCAGTCCCGGATCAGCTCGCCCACGAGCCCCGCGTCGTCCGCGACGAGCTGACGCTCCGGCAGCCACGGCCGCTGGAAGCCCCAGATGTGCGAACCGGCCCGCGACTGGGCGAAGTCGGAGAGCATCGCCGAACGCCAGCGGCGCGGGTGCGGCATCGAGGAGACCACGAGCCGGCGCACCAGCTTGGGCCGCATCACGGCCGCCGTCCAGGCGAGATAGCCGCCCAGGTCGTGCCCGACGAGCGCCGCGTCCGGCTCGCCCAGGGAGCGGATCACACCGGTGACGTCGAGGGCCAGGTTGGCGGGGTCGTAACCCCGGGGGGTGCGGTCGCTGCCGCCGACCCCGCGCAGGTCCATCGCGACGGCCCGGAAACCGGCCTCGGCGAGGACGGGCAGCTGATGGCGCCAGGTCCACCAGAACTGCGGGAAACCGTGCAGGAGCAGCACCAGCGGGCCGTCGCCCATCTCGGCGATGTGGAAACGGGCGCCGTTGGCGGCCACGTCGCGATGGGTCCACGGCCCGTCGAGTCGGACGGGCCCGCCGTTGCTGCTCTCGGGGAGGGTCATACGGACGAGCGTGCCACAGCGGAGGACTTGTCCAGCGCCTTGTCCAGTGCCTTGGCCGCCTCCGGACGCGGGTGCGGCTTGACCGTGGAGAGCACGGCGGCCGTCTGCTTGGCCGAGGCGATGGACCTCTCCGGCGGCTTGACCTTCTTGAACTTGGCGTACGCGAGGAGCCCGAGCAGCCCCGCGACCAGCACGTTGAAGGCGAAGGACAGCAGGAAGCACCAGACGAGGTTCCAGCCCCCGTTCCCGTTGTGCCCGCCGGTCCAGGTGTTGATGGCGTACGCGAGCGCGAAGCTCAGCATCGGCAGCGAGAACAGCAGCACGACCGCGGCCGCGATGCCGGCCGCACTTCCGATCGCACCGCGCTTGACGTCCTGTCGGATCTCGGCCTTGGCCAGGGCGAGCTCGTCGTGCACCAGCGCGGACATCTCGGCGGTCGCCGAGGCGACCAGCTGGCCGAGGCTGCGCTCGGCTCCGTCGTACGGGTCGCTCATCGCTGCTCCCTCTCCTCTTCTACAGTCCGACTCAGATCATGCCGGACGGTCGGCCCCGTCGCGCGGTGCCCCCGCCAGTTGGGCGCGCTCGCGGTGCTCGGCGGCCTTCTTCTCGTAGATCTCGGCCATCCGGAGGTGGTACGCCGGGTTGTCCTGCTCGTAGATGTCGGGGATGCCGTCGTGGTCGTCGTCGCGCTCCTCGTCGGAGACGAGGGCCTGGTACCTCCGTACCCGCAGCTTCAGCAGGACGGAGGCGAGGACGGCCGCGATGAGCGAGCCGATGAGGACCGCGGCCTTCACCTCGTCGGTGAGGACCTCGTCCCCGGCGAAGGCGAGCTCCCCGATGAGCAGCGAGACGGTGAAGCCGATGCCGGCGAGGGTGGCGACGGCGAAGACGTCCGGCCAGGCCAGGTCGGGGTTGAGTTCCGCCTTGGTGAAGCGGGCGGCGAGCCAGGTGCCGCCGAAGATGCCGATCGCCTTGCCGACGACGAGCCCGAGGACGACGCCGAGGGTGACGGGCTGGGTGAACACGTCGTGGATCGCTCCGCCGGAGATGCTCACCCCGGCGGAGAAGAGCGCGAACAGGGGCACGGCGAGGCCGGCCGAGATCGGGCGGACGAGGTGCTCGATGTGCTCGCCGGGGGAGTGCTTCTCGCCTTCCCGGGTGGTGCAGCGCAGCATCAGGCCCATGGCGACACCGGCGATGGTGGCGTGGACGCCGCTGTTGTACATCAGGCCCCAGATGACCAGGGCCAGCGGGACGTACACGTACCAGCCGCGGACCTCCTTGCGGAGGAGCACCCAGAAGACGACGAGTCCGGCGACGGCGCCGCCGAGCGCGGCGAAGTTCAGGTCGCTGGTGAAGAAGATCGCGATGATCAGGATCGCGAAGAGGTCGTCGACGACGGCGAGGGTGAGCAGGAAGGCGCGCAGCGCGGAGGGCAGGGAGGTGCCGATGACGGCGAGGACGGCGAGCGCGAAGGCGATGTCGGTCGCGGTGGGGACGGCCCAGCCGTCCATGGAGCCGTTGCCGACGGCGTTGACCAGGACGTAGACGAGGGCGGGCGCGGCCATGCCGCAGAGGGCGGCGATGACGGGGAGTGCGGCGGCCTTGGGGTCGCGCAGTTCGCCCGCGACGAGCTCGCGCTTGAGCTCGATGCCGGCGACGAAGAAGAAGACCGCGAGGAGGCCGTCGGCGGCCCAGTGCTGGATCGACAGGTCGAGGCCGAGGGCGGCGGGTCCTATGTGGAAGTCGCTGACGGATTCGTAGCTGTCGCTCAGCGGGGTGTTGGCCCACACGAGGGCGGCGACGGCGGCGACGAGCAGCAGGATGCCGCCGACGGTCTCGGTGCGCAGGGCGTCGGCGATGTACTGCCGCTCGGGCAGCGAGAGACGGCCGAGGAACTTGCGGTTGGTGGGTGCGGGCGCGGCCACGTGGGGAAAACCTCCGGTCGGGTGGGCAGGACTGAGCACATGCCGACCAGACTTCCCGGCGCACCTAGGTTTTCTTGTCGCGTCGTTGACGCGGTCCTTACTTTACCTAACGAGCGTGGGGTGTGTCCGGCGAGATTCACTTTAGGGATGTTTGCGCCTTTCGTCCCTTCCGGGGAGGGCAAACGGAACGCCCGCCCCGAGTGGATCGGGGCGGGCGTTCCGCGTCGTACGGGCCGGGCTCAGTCCTCGCTGGAGGCGGCCGGCAGCTGGGTCTGGATGAGCGACATGACCGACGAGTCGGTCAGGGTCGTGACGTCGCCCAGCTCGCGGTTCTCCGCCACGTCGCGCAGCAGACGGCGCATGATCTTGCCCGAGCGGGTCTTCGGCAGCTCGGCCACCGGCAGGACCCGCTTCGGCTTGGCGATCGGGCCGAGGGTCGCGCCGACGTGGTTGCGGAGCTCGGCGACGAGGTTCTCGTCCTCGCTGGCCGTGCCGCGCAGGATGACGAAGGCGACGATCGCCTGGCCGGTCGTCTCGTCCGCGGCGCCGACGACGGCCGCCTCGGCGACGGCCGGGTGCGAGACGAGGGCCGACTCGACCTCGGTGGTCGAGATGTTGTGGCCGGAGACGAGCATGACGTCGTCGACCCGGCCGAGCAGCCAGATGTCGCCGTCCTCGTCCTTCTTGGCCCCGTCACCGGCGAAGTACTTGCCCTCGAAGCGGGACCAGTACGTGTCGATGTAGCGCTGGTCGTCGCCCCAGATGGTGCGGAGCATCGACGGCCACGGCTCGGTGAGGACCAGGTAGCCACCGCCGCCGTTCGGCACCTCGTTGGCCTCGTCGTCGACGACGGTGGCGGAGATGCCCGGCAGCGGGCGCTGGGCGGAGCCCGGCTTGGTCTCGGTGACGCCCGGCAGCGGCGAGATCATCATCGCGCCGGTCTCGGTCTGCCACCAGGTGTCCACGATCGGGGTCTTGTTCGCGCCGATGTGCTCGCGGTACCAGACCCAGGCCTCGGGGTTGATCGGCTCGCCGACCGAGCCGAGGACGCGGAGGCTGGACAGGTCGAACTTCGCGGGGATGTCGTCGCCCCACTTCATGAACGTGCGGATCGCGGTCGGCGCCGTGTAGAGGATCGTGACGCCGTACTTCTGCACGATCTCCCAGAACCGCCCCTGGTGCGGGGTGTCCGGGGTGCCCTCGTACATGACCTGCGTCGCGCCGTTGGCCAGCGGGCCGTAGACGATGTACGAGTGCCCGGTGACCCAGCCGATGTCGGCGGTGCACCAGTAGACGTCGGACTCCGGCTTGAGGTCGAAGACGGCGTGGTGGGTGTACGCGGCCTGGGTGAGGTAGCCGCCGGAGGTGTGCAGGATGCCCTTCGGCTTCCCGGTGGTGCCGGAGGTGTAGAGGATGAAGAGCGGGTGCTCCGCCTCGAAGGCCTCCGGGGTGTGCTCGGCGGACTGGCGGGCGACGATGTCGTCCCACCACACGTCGCGGCCCTCGGTGAAGGCGGTCTCCTGGCCCGTACGGCGGACCACGAGGACGTGCTCGACCTGCGGGCACTTGGCGACGGCCTCGTCGATGGCCGGCTTGAGGGCGCTCGGCTTGCCACGGCGGTAGCCGCCGTCGGCGGTGACGACCAGCTTGGCGTCGGCGTCCTGGATGCGGGAGGCGACGGCGTCGGCCGAGAAGCCGCCGAAGACCACCGAGTGGGCGGCGCCGACGCGGGCGCAGGCCAGCATCGTGATGGCCGCCTCGGGGATCATCGGCAGGTAGACGGCGACGCGGTCGCCCTTCCGGACGCCCAGCTCGGTCAGGGCGTTGGCCGCCTTGGAGACCTCGTCCTTGAGCTCGGCGTAGGTGATCGAGCGGCTGTCGCCGGGCTCGCCCTCGAAGTGGATGGCGACCCGGTCGCCGTTCCCGGCCTCGACGTGCCGGTCGACGCAGTTGTACGCGACGTTCAGCTCGCCGTCCGCGAACCACTTGGCGAACGGCGGGTTCGACCAGTCGAGGGTCTCGGTCGGCTCGGTGGCCCAGGTCAGGCGCTTGGCCTGCTCGGCCCAGAAGCCCAGCCTGTCCGCCTTGGCCTGCTCGTACGCCTCCGCCGTCACGTTGGCGTGCGCGGCCAGCTCGGCGGGCGGCGAAAATCGACGCTCTTCCCGAAGCAGATTGGCCAGGCTTTCGTTGCTCACGACATCTCCCTTTCCCAGGGCGTCCTCTGTGCGTATGTGTCCCGCGTCATAGCTCATCAGTCGGAGGCCCGGGTGACAAGAGCCTCCAGGCAATTGGTTTAGACCTGTGAGCCGTCCGACGTGCGGGGGCCCCTTCTTCCCGAGCGGTGGGAGAAGGGGCCACACAGTCTCACGGACGGGGGGAACGGAAGGTTCAGGACGCGCGGCCCTGTCTCGGCGGCGCCGGTTTCAGGACGCAACGGTCCTGTCCCGGCGGCCTCGTGTTCAGGACGCGCGGTCCCGTCTCGGCGGCCTCGTGTTCAGGACGCGCGCGCCGCTTCCAACGGCTCCGTCGGCATGACCTGGGTGAAGACGTCGTCGAAGCTGTGCACCTCGTCCGTCCCGGAGAGCAGATACGCCTGCGCCTCGCCCACGTGGAAGTACACGCCGTGCAGTGTGAGCGTGCCCTCGGCGAGCCGCCGGGCCACCGGCTCGTACGCCCGCAGGTGCTCCAGCTGCTGGACCACGTTGGTCAGACAGAGCTGCTCGACCGCGTCGGCCGGAAGCCGCCCGGAGATCCGGGCCCAGGCGTGTCTCCGGCTGGCCATCCGCTCCAGGCTGGGCCGGCCGTGGCGCAGCCAGCGCCGGAGCGGGGTCGGCGGGTCGTCGGGTCCGGCGTTCAGAAGGGCCTGCATCGCGCCGCAGCCGGAGTGGCCGCAGACGGTGATCGACTCGACCCGCAGCACCTCCACGGCGTACTCGATCGCCGCCGCCACCGAATCGTCGCCGCTCTCCTCGCCGGGGAGGGGGACGAGGTTGCCGACGTTGCGCACGGTGAAGAGGTCGCCGGGGCCGCTCGACGTGATCATGCTCGTGACCAGCCGGGAGTCGGCGCAGGTCAGGAAGAGCTGGGAGGGTGTCTGGCCCTCCCTCGCGAGCCGCGCCAGTTCGTCCCGGACGAGCGGGGCCGTGTTCCGCTGGAACTTGCCGATGCCGCTGGCCAGCTTCAGACCCGTCGTACGAGGGGTGTCCACGGCCTCCTCGGGCCGGTCGGCCGGCTGCTCGCCGCACTGGTGGTTGTGCCACGGGGTCCAGGGGCGGCAGCAGGCGTGCGCGGCGGCGGCCGAGGCGGTCGCGGGGGCGGGCTCGGCGATACGGGCACCGGAGGGCCCGGTCGTCTCGACCGTGCCGCCGTGGGCGAGGTGCCCGGCGGTCCAGTCGCTCAGCGTCTCGTAGGCGGCGTGGTCCATGAAGGAGCCGTCCAGCTCGACCACCACATCGGAGCCGTGCGGCAGTTGGTGCAGGGCGCGGCTCAGCCGGGGGACGGCGAGGAAGGTCAACTGGCCCCGGACGTGCAACAGGTGGCGCCCGTCCCGCTCCTCGCGGGTGATCCGGGTGCGGGCGAGCCGGTGCAGGGCGACCGCGATGGCCACGGCGATGCCGAGGGCGACGCCCTCCAGGATGCCGACGAGGACGACGCCGGACAGCGTCACCGCGTAGACGACGACCTCGCGGTGCCGGGTGACGGTACGGATGTGGGTGATGCTGACCATCTGGATGCCGACCACCATGACCAGGGCGGCGAGTGCGGGCAGCGGGATCAGGTCGAGCACGGGCACCAGGAGCAGGGCCGCGAGCACGATCCACAGGCCGTGCAGCATCGTGGAGGCGCGGCTCACCGCGCCCGCCGACACATTGGCGACGCTGCGGACCGCGACTCCGGCGACCGGCAGCCCGCCGAGGGCCCCGGAGACCACGTTGGCGGCGCCCTGACCTGCGAGTTCGCGGTCGAGTCCGGAGCGTGGGACGCCCCGGCCGCCGTCCGGGCGGGCAGCGATCAGCTTGTCGACCGCGACGGCGGACAGCAGTGACTGCACGCTGGTGACCAGGGTGATCGTCAGCACCCCGGCCGCGATGCCGAGCACCGGGCCCTCGGGCAGGCCGGGCAGGGCGTGGCTGCTCCAGGAGGGCAGGTCGACGCGCGGGACGGTCAGCCCGGCGACCGCGGCCACCGCCGTCGCCCCGGTCACCGCGACCAGTGCGGCCGGGACCTTGCGTACGAGCTTCCCGGCCCGGCCGGGCAGCCGGGGCCAGCACAGGAGTACGGCCACGGTGAGGGCGCTGATGCCGAGCGCCGCCGGGTGGGTGTGCGCCAACTGGGCGGGCAGGCCCAGGACG
Organism: Streptomyces sp. NBC_00250; assembly: GCF_036192275.1. NCBI lineage: Bacteria > Bacillati > Actinomycetota > Actinomycetes > Kitasatosporales > Streptomycetaceae > Streptomyces > Streptomyces sp. NBC_00250. Next base: position 5,039,600 of record NZ_CP108088.1, read on the forward strand.
TTGTCGACGGCGGAGCTCTGCGGGGTGCCGCCGAGCACGATGTGGAGCTGGGCGAGGGCGATGGTGACGCCGATGCCGGCCAGCATGCCGTGCACGATCGCGGGTGAGACGGCGAGTGCCGAGCGGGCCACCCGGAGGGCGGACAGGCCGAGTTGGACGAGCCCGGCGAGCACGGTGATGGCGCAGGTGGTGCGCCAGCCGTACAGCTGGATGAGCTCGGCGGTCACCACGGTGAGACCGGCGGCGGGGCCGCTCACCTGGAGCGGGGAGCCGCCGAACCGGCCGGCCACCAGACCGCCGACGGCGGCGGCGACCAGGCCCGACTGGAGCGGGGCCCCGGTGGCGAGCGCGATGCCGAGCGAGAGCGGCAGCGCGATCAGGAAGACGGCGACGGAGGCGGACAGGTCGGCGCCGGGGACGCGGAAGCGGCGCGGCGGCTCCGGCGGGCTGTGGGGCCGCTGGACTCGGGGTCGGTTGGTTGTGCGGGCAGGGGTGCAGAGGGTCATTCCCGTCTCCTCCGGGGCAGCGCGGTCGCGGTTCGTGCGGAACGAACGTGGGGGGCTCGCGGCCGTGGGTCACGGCGTGCAGCGGCGGGATTCCCGGCGGGATCCCGCGGGGCGAGGATCAACGCTCGGTAAATGGATCGTAATGGAGAGTAAAGTCTCCGGCATTATTTTCGGGGCAAACGGGGCAAAGATTCACCGGTTCCGGTGAAGGGTGAACGGATTGCCGCTTGTCGTTTCATCACCACGGTCGTCGCGGTGCGACGTTGACGCCGCTCGTACGGAACCGAGGAGAGGTGGGCGGATGACAGCCGCCGGGAGAAGGACCACTGCCCAGACGAAAGCGCTCGCCGCCGGCGCCCTCGTCGTCGCCCTGATCACCGGCCTCGCCGGCTGCTCGGGCTCCGACGGCGACGCCACGAAGGGCGCGCAGGGCGGTGCGGGCACCAAGAAGGGACCGGCGGCCGCCCCGCCGAACACGGTCCGCCTGATCGGCGACGGCTCCACGGCCTTCACCGGAGCCCAGCCCCACCAGCCCGTCTGGCAGCGACTCAAGCCGGGCGAGACCCCGCCGCAGTTCGTCGTCTTCTCGTGGGACGGCGCCGGCGAGGACAGCCAGAAGCTCTTCTCCCACTTCCGCACGGTGGGCAAGAAGTACGACGCCACGATGACGTACTTCCTCAGTGGCGTGTACCTGCTGCCCGAGGAGAAGCGGGAGCTCTACGACCCGCCGCAGCACAGCGCCGGGCGCTCCGACATCGGCTTCAACGACACCGAGGGCATCCGTGCCACCGTCCGCGAACTGCGCGGGGCGTGGCAGGAGGGCAACGAGATCGGCACCCACTTCAACGGGCACTTCTGCGGGGCCGACGGCGGCGTCGGGACCTGGTCCGTCGAGGAGTGGAAGAGCGAGATCAAGCAGGCGAAGTCCTTCGTCAAGAACTGGAAGACCAACTCGGGCCTGCGTGCGGAGCAGCCGCTGCCCTTCGATTACGACAAGGAACTCGTCGGCGCCCGCACCCCCTGCCTCGAAGGCCGGAAGAACTTCGTCCAGGCGGCGGCGGAGCTGGGCTTCCGCTACGACACCAGCGGCGTCAACGACCAGATCTGGCCCAAGAAGGACCTGGGCCTGTGGGACCTGTCGCTCCAGCTCGTGCCGATGCCGGGCCGCGCCTTCCAGACGCTGTCCATGGACTACAACTTCCTGGTCAACCAGTCGCCGGGCACGACCCAGGGCGCGCCGTCCCAGCGCGAGTACTGGGGCAACCAGATGCGGGACGGCCTGGTGCAGGCCTTCGAGCGCTCCTACCGGGGCAACCGCGCGCCGCTCATCATCGGCAACCACTTCGAGTCCTGGAACGGTGGCACGTACATGCGGGCCGTCGAGGAGACCATCGCCACGGTCTGCGTGCAGAAGGACGTCAAGTGCATCTCCTTCCGGCAGCTCGCCGACTGGCTCGACGCCCAGGACCCCGACGTCATCGCCAAGATGCGCACCCTGAAGGTCGGCGAGACCCCGGCGGCCGGCTGGAAGACCTTCCTCGCCCCCCAGCCGGCGGCCCCGGCCGCCCCCGCCGGCGCCCCGGCGGCAGGCGCCCCGGCCCCGGCAGCAGGCGCCAAGCAGGCCGAACGGCACTGAGCCTTCGGCCGGCCGCCGGTCAGTCGGGCTGTCGGCCGGGCGGTCAGTCGGGCTGTCGGCCGAGCTGTCGGCCGGGCCGTCAGCCGAGCCGTACGGCCATCGGCTCGCCGAGAACGAAATCGGGGTCGACCTGGGCAGCCAGGTCGGCCCCCGTTTTGGCGTTGCCCCAGCTCTCCGCGTTGCGGAGGTGGAAGTGGACCATCTGGCGGGTGTAGCGGTCCCAGTCGCGGTCGGCGTACGAGTCGTCCGCCGCGTTCTGGAGGGCCTGGAGCGACATCCGGTTCTCCGCCTCCAGGAGCTCGAAGCGGGGCGGGCGGCCCTTCTCCATCGCGCGGACCCAGTCCGAGTGGCCGACCGTCACGAGCAGGTCGTCGCCGACCTCCGAGCGCAGGAAGTCGAGGTCGTCCTGGCCCTGCACCTTGTTGCCGACGACCTTGAGCGCGACGCCGAAGTCCCGCGCGTACTCCTTGTACTGGCGGTAGACCGAGACGCCCTTGCGGGTCGGCTCGGCGACCAGGAAGGTCATGTCGAAGCGGGTGAAGAGGCCCGAGGCGAAGGAGTCCGAACCGGCGGTCATGTCGACGACCACGTACTCGTCGGCGCCGTCGACCAGGTGGTTCAGGCAGAGCTCCACCGCTCCGACCTTGGAGTGGTAGCAGGAGACCCCGAGGTCCGACTCCGTGAAGGGGCCGGTCGCCATCAGGCGGATGTCGCCGTCGTCGAGCGGGACCGTCCGCGCGCAGGCCTCGTAGACCGGGTTCTCCTCGCGGACCCTCAGCAGCCGCGACCCCTCCCCGGGCGGTGTCGTCTTGATCATCGTGTCGGCGGAGACGATCCGCGGGTTGCTGCCCCGCAGGTACTCCTTGATGAGCGGCAGGTGCGCGCCCATCGCGGGCAGCGCGGCGGCCTCCGCGTCCGGCAGGCCGAGCGCGGCGCCGAGGTGCTGGTTGATGTCGGCGTCGACGGCTACGACCGGGGCTTCGTTGGCGGCGAGGTGGCGGATGAAGAGCGAGGACAGCGTGGTCTTGCCGCTGCCGCCCTTCCCCACGAAAGCGATCTTCATGTTCACCTAGGGTAGTGGCATGAACGCGGCACGTGGTCGGGATGCGTGAAGAAGACCACTCCAACGTGGGGCGGGCCCCCGGGGCGCGTAGCCTCCCTACTTATGAGTACGCACGCCTCTGACCCCTTGGCCGCACTCGGCTCCCTGCCGGGCGTCGCCGACGCGGTGGACTCCGTACGCAAGGCCGTCGACCGGGTCTACGGCCACCGTGTGATGCGTCGCCGCAGCAACGAGATCTCCTCCGAGGCGGCCCTGCGCGGCGCGCGCGGCTCGGCCGCCCTGTCCGGGGCCGACTGGGCCCTCGAAGAGGTCCGCCGACGCAGCGACTTCAGCGCCGACCCCGAGGCCCGCACGGTCGGTGCCGCCCTGCGGCTCGGCGCCGAGGCCGGGCAGCTGCTCTCCATCTGGCGCCAGTCGCCGCTGCGGGTGCTCGCCCGGCTCCACCTGGTCGCCGCGGGCGACCCGGGCGAGTCGGTGGGGCGGCCCCGGCTGGACGGCGAGACGGTCGACGAACCACTGGTCACGGCTCCGGTGCCGTCGCCCGCCGAGGTCGCGGGCCGCCTCGACGGCCTGGCGGAACTGATCGTCGCCGGCGGCGAGGCCCCCGCGCTCGTGACGGCCTCCGTGGTCCACGGAGAGCTGCTCGCGCTGCGCCCCTTCACCTCGTACAACGGCCTGGTCGCGCGGGCGGCGGAGCGGATCGCGCTGATCGGCAGCGGTCTCGACCCCAAGGCGATCTGCCCGGCGGAGGTGGGGCACGCGGAGCAGGGACGGGCCGCGTACCTCGCCGCGTTCGAGGGGTACCTGTCGGGGACCCCGGAGGGCGTGGGCGGCTGGATCGCGCACTGCGGGCGCTCGGTCGAGCTGGGCGTCCGGGAGTCGACGGCTGTCTGCGAGGCGCTGCAGCGCGGCGCGGCCTGAATCGGCGCGACTCGGTACGAACAAGCGCGACCCGGACTGAATCGGCGCGACTCGGTACGAACAAGCGCGGCGCGGTCCGAATCGGTTGTGGCGCGGTCTGAATCGGTTGTGGCGCGGTCTGAATCGCGGCCGGGGGCAAACGAATCCGGGCCCCTCGCGGGGCCCGGAACGGGTTGCGGCGGCACCAGTTCTGGTACCGCCGCTGGCACGTCTACCCAGTTACCATGCGTCCTCGAATATGTGCCCATCAGGCCGGGAACTTTGCCCGTGGCCTGGTGCGGCTGGCCCGTAATCGACGGGTCGACGTCGCGTGGGTGCTCGGTTTCTGTGCTAGGTCCGTGGGGCCTTCATGCTCAACAGGTGATCCTCTCGGATGTCCTCGGTCTCGCGGGCCTGATTCCTTTCTACTCCTGTCGGGGTAGAAGCGAAAGTGCTGGCTCCACTTCTCTGCTCATTGCTCAAATTCGGGCAAAGTCATCCGCGAGCCGATGGGCGAGTGCGGCCTGCCGCCGCCGGGCGGCGTACCAGACGAGTCCGGCCCCGACGGCCGCCGCACCCACCGCCGCCGCGGCGACGAGCGTGGGGCGGGGCGGCATCCGGAATTCGGGCAGCCGCTGCTTGAGCCGAACGGGCTTCTCGAAGGCGAGAACCGGCCATTCCCGCGCCACCGCCTCCCGGCGCAGCGCCCGGTCCGGGTTGACCGCGTACGGGTGACCGACGGCCTCCAGCATGGGGATGTCGGTCGCCGAATCGCTGTACGCGTAGCAGCGGGCGAGGTCGTAGCCCTCCGACTTCGCGAGCTCCCGGACGGCCTCGGCCTTCGTCGGCCCGTAGGCGTAGTACTCCACCTCACCGGTGAAGCAGCCGTCCTCGCCGACCACCATCCGGGTGGCGACGACCCGGTCGGCGCCGAGCATCTCGCCGATCGGCTCGACGACCTCGGCGCCGGAGGTCGAGACGATCACGACGTCCCGGCCGGCGGCGTGGTGCTTCTCGATCAGGGAGGCGGCCTCGTCGTAGATGATCGGGTCGATCAGGTCGTGAAGGGTCTCGGCGACGAGCTCCTTCACCTGGGCCACGTTCCAGCCTTTGCAGAGCGCGGAAAGATATTCGCGCATCCGCTCCATCTGGTCGTGATCGGCCCCACCTGCCAGGAAGACGAACTGGATGTACGCCGTCCGCAGGGCGGCGCGGCGGCTGATCAGTCCGCCCCGGTAGAAGGACTTGCTGAAGGTCAGCGTCGAAGACTTCGCAATGACCGTCTTGTCCAGGTCAAAGAAGGCGGCTGTGCGCGGCAAGGAGTGGTTTTCCACAAGCCTGAGCATAGGTGCCCGCCATTCGGCGTACGCTGGGGCGCGTGGGTTTGCCTGAGAAGGCTCTCGGGTACACCATGGAAGTCACGGATCGTTCGCGACCGTGCTAACCCGGTCCGGCTCCTCCCCCCCCGAGTCGGCCGGAAAGACGACCCCCGCTCTCCCCCCCGGCGGGGGTCGTCGCATGTCCGGAGCCGTTTTCGGCGCTGTGAGACATCGTCCGCTCCCTTCCTTCCGGCCGTCGGCCACACATCGGCCGACGCTCTGCCGGGCCCTCGATTCATCACTCACAGTAACCGGCAGGCTGCGTTCCGGGCAGTCCCCCGAAGGGTGACGAAGATATTCACAGGGCTTCGGATATCCACAGTTTTTCGGCGACATCCCCAGGATTTTCGGTTCGGCCCCACGGTGATTCCTGTCGCGAACTTCGCGAACGGCAGGAATCACGAGAGGGGTGTGCGCCATGGAGGCGTTCAGGACTTCCGGGGCCAGGGGTACGGCATGGGCCGCGGTGCCGAGGGGTGCGGGCCCCGCGTCGGTGCCGAGTGGGCCGGCGCGGGTTTCGGTGCCCGGCGGCCGGGAGCCGCACGGCGCCGAAGAGCCGCGGCGGGCGGGGCCGTTGATCGTCACCGAGGACCTCGGGCTGCTCGACGACCTCCTGCGGCTCTGCGCCGCGGCCGGCGTCGAGCCCGAGGTGCACCACCGGGTGCCGGAGCGGCGGGCGAGCTGGACCGACCCACCGCTCGTCCTGGTCGGCGACGACGTCGCCGCCCGCTGCCGGGGTGCGGCCCGCCGCCCGGGGACCGTCCTCGTCGGCCGCGACCGGGACGATCCGGGGGTGTGGCGGCTGGCCGTCGAGATCGGCGCCGAGTGCGTGCTGCGGCTGCCGGACGCCGAGGGCCTCCTCGTCGACCGCATCGCCGACGCGGCCGAGGGCGTCGGCCGGCAGGCGCTGTCCGTCGGGGTCGTCGGCGGCCGAGGGGGCGCCGGCGCCTCCACCCTGGCCTGTGGTCTCGCGCTGGCCGCCGCGCGGGCCGGGCGGCGCACCCTGCTCGTCGACGGCGACCCGCTGGGCGGGGGACTCGACGTGTTGCTCGGCGGCGAGCGCGAGGAGGGCAGACGCTGGCCCGACTTCGCCGCCTCGAAAGGCCGTCTGGCCGGCGGCGCCCTGGAGGAGTCACTGCCGTCCGTGCGGGGAGTCCGGGTGCTCAGCTGGGGCAGGGAGCCGGCGGCGCCGGTGCCGCCCGAGGCCGTCCGGTCCGTGCTCGGTGCCGCCCGCCGCCGTGGCGGAGTCGTCGTGGTCGACCTGCCGCGCGGGGCCGACCCGGCGGCGGCCGAAGCGCTGGCGCAGCTGGACCTCGGACTGCTCGTCGTGCCCGGGGAGTTGAGGGCCGTCGCGGCGGCCCACCGGGTGGCCTCCACCCTGGCCATGGGTGTGCGCGACCTGCGGGCCGTGGTCCGCGGGCCGTACGCGGCGGGGCTCGACGAGCGATGGGTCGCCGACGCGCTGCGGCTGCCGCTGGCCGGTGAACTCCCTTACGACCCGGGGATCGTGGCGGACCAGGACGCCGGGATGCCGCCGGGCGCCGAGCCCCGTGGTCCGCTCGGCCGGTTCTGCGACGCCTTCTGGGCGCATGCACTCGCCCTTGGTGGTGAGGCATGACCGGGGGCGTGGGTGGCGGCGGCGCGGGGCTGCTCGACGCCGTGCGGCAGCGGCTCGCGGCGAGCGGGTCCGAACCGACCCCGGCGCGGGTCGCGGCGGCGCTGCGGGCTCAGGGGCGGCTGCTCGGCGATGCGGAAGTGCTGGGTGCGGCCGAGGAGTTGAGGTGCGAGCTGATCGGCACCGGACCGCTCGAACCGCTACTTGCCGACCCTGCTGTCACCGACGTCCTGGTCTCGGCACCGGACCGGGTGTGGGTGGACCGGGGCGCCGGTCTCGAACGGGCCCCGGTGGCCTTCGCCGACGCCGTCGCCGTCCGCAGGCTCGCCCAGCGGCTCGCGGCGGTGGCCGGACGCAGGCTCGACGACGCCCGGCCCTGGGTGGACGCGCGACTGCCCGACGGCACCCGGATGCACGCGGTGCTGCCGCCGGTGGCGGTCGGCTCGACCTGTCTGTCGCTCCGGGTGGTCCGACCGCGCGCCTTCACCCTGGAGGAGCTTGCGGCGGCGGGGACGGTGCCGCCGGGCGGCGCCCCGATCCTGCGCGCGCTGATCGACGCCCGGGTGTCGTACCTGGTCAGTGGCGGGACGGGGACGGGGAAGACCACGCTGCTCGCCTCGCTGCTCGGTCTGGTGGGGGAGCGGGAGCGGATCGTCCTCGCCGAGGACTCGGCGGAGCTGCGCCCCGACCACCCGCACGTGGTGCGCTTGGAGGCGAGGCCCGCGAACCAGGAGGGCGCCGGGCTCGTGACCCTGCGGGACCTGGTCAGGCAGGCGCTGCGGATGCGGCCGGACCGACTGGTGGTCGGCGAGGTCCGGGGAGGCGAGGCGGTCGATCTGCTCGCCGCTCTCAACACCGGCCATGAAGGCGGCTCGGGCACGGTCCACGCCAACACCGCGGCGGACGTACCGGCGCGGCTCGAAGCCCTGGGGACGGCCGCGGGGCTCGACCGGGCGGCCCTGCACAGCCAGTTGGGGGCCGGACTGTCGGTCGTACTGCACCTGGCGCGGGACCGGGAGGGGCGGCGGCGGATCGCCGAGGTGCACGTCCTTGAGCGGGACCGGGACGGCCTGGTGCGGACGGTTCCCGCGCTCCGGTGGGGCGCGTCCGGGTTCGTGCGGGAGCGGGGCTGGGAGCGGCTGAGCTCGCTGATCGGAGGGGGACCGTGATCACAACGGTGCTGTCCGCACGGGACGTGGCCCACGCGGCGTCGGCGGTCTGCGCGGTTCTGGCGGTGCGGGAGGTGGTCGAGCGGCGGCGCGTCGCGAGCAGGGCCCGGACGGTGCTCGGCGGTGGGGCTTCCGGTCTCCCCGGGACCCCCGGCGGCCGTGTGGTGTGGCGGGAGGTGGCCGCGCGCTGGTGGGCCGTCGCGCGGGGGCGGCGGGCGTGGTTGTGCCTGCCGGTGGCGGGAGTTCTCGCGGTGCTCGGGGAGTCGCCGCTGCCTCTGGTGGCCGGGGCGGTCGCGGTGCCGGTGGTCGGACGGCGGCTGCGGGAGGCCGAGCGCCGCAAGGAACGCGAGGCGCGGGCCGAGCGGGTGGTGGCCCTGTGCGGGGCCGTCGTCGGGGAGCTGAGAGCCGGGTGGCAGCCCGCGCAGGCCCTGTCCTACGCGGCCTGCGGGACGGGCGCGCTGGGCGGGGAGGAGGCGGCGGTGCTCGCGGCGGCCCGGTTCGGCGGGGACGTGCCGGAGGCCCTGCGGAGAGCGGCCGCACAGGACGGAGCCGACGGGCTCGCGGGCATGGCGGCCTGCTGGCAGGTGGCCGTGGACGGTGGCGCGGGCCTGGCCGCCGGACTCGACCGGCTCGAAGCGGCCCTGCGGGACCACCGCGAGCAGCGGGAGCTGTTGCGCGCCGAACTGGCCGGGGCCTGGGCGACGGTGGCGGTCCTCGCGGTGCTGCCGCTGGCCGGTGTCGCGCTCGGCGCGGCCCTCGGGGCGGACCCGTTGCGGGTGCTGCTGCACACACCGGCCGGCCTGGGCTGCCTCGTCGTGGGCGGGGCCTTGGAGGGGGCCGGGCTGTGGTGGGCCGCACGGATCGTACGAGGAGGGGAGCGGGCGTGATGGGGGACGTGCAGGTGGCCGCGATGGGGGCCGCCGCGATCGTCTGGTGCGAGCAGGGAGTGCGGGAGCTGGTGCGCGGGCGGAGGGCGCGCGGGACGCGGCGTCGCTTGAGAGGTCTGCTTCCGGCCCCGGCCCCGCGACCGCGAAGGCTTCGGTCCGGGCCGCCGCGGTGGATGGCGCATTGGGTCGCGCCGCTCGGTGCGGCCGGGCTCGGCTGGGTGCTGTTCGGGGTGTTCGGCGGCCTGTCGGCCGGCGCCCTGGTGGCCGCGGGGGTGCGGCGGGGAGCGGCGCGCCGGTCCGCCGTGCCGGTGGACGCGGACGACGCGGCACGTCATCTTCCGCTCGCCGCGGATCTGTTGGCGGCCTGCGCCTCGGCCGGAGCCGGGCCGGGGGAGGCGGCGGAGGCCGTCGGGCGGTCCCTGGGCGGTCCGCTGGGCGAGCGGCTGACCCGTACGGCGGCCGAGCTGCGGCTCGGTGGCGAACCGGCCGAGGTGTGGCGGAGGTTCGGTGCGATACCGGGCGCCTCGGGCCTCGCGCGCTGCATGGAACGGGCCGGTTCCTCGGGGGCGCCGGCGGCGGAGGCCGTCGCCCGGCACGCGGCCGCGCTGCGGTCGGCCCGCGCCCGTGCGGCGGCGGCCAGGGCACGCAGGGCACAGGTGCTGATCAGCGCCCCCGTGGGGCTCTGCTTCCTGCCGGCCTTCCTGGCGGTGGGGGTGGCCCCGGTGGTCATCGGCCTGGCGACGGGACTCCTGGACGGATGAACGGCGTGACACGACGAGAAACACACGCACGACGAGAAACACACGCACGACGAGAAACACACGCACGACGAGAAACACACGCAGGACGAGAACGACGAATCGAGGAGGTCGGCATGGCGGTCAAGGCGGCGGTGGGCGGTTGGTGGCGGGCGCGAAGGGAGGCCGCGCGCCGCGACGCGGGGATGACCACGTCCGAGTACGCGGTGGGGACGATCGCGGCGGCGGGGTTCGCCGCGGTGCTGTACAAGATCGTGACCAGCGGGGCGGTCTCGGGAGCGCTGGAATCGGTGATCGGGAAGGCTCTCGATGCGCCGTTCTGAACGGGGCGACCGCGGTTTCGTGACGGTGGAGGCGGCGATGGTGCTGCCGGTCCTCGCCCTGTTCACGGTGACCCTGCTCTGGGCCCTAGCGGCGGCCGCGGCGCAGATCCGCTGCGTGGACGCGGCGCGTGCCGGGGCACGGATCGTGGCCCGTTCCGAGCCCGTGGCCTCCGCCGAGTCGGCCGCGCGGGCCGCCGCTCCCGAGGGCGCCCGGGTCTCGGTGACGCGGTCGGGGGAGCTGTGGCGGGTGACGGTGGAGGCCGCCGCCCCGGGCCCCCGGGGCATGGGGCTGACCCTGCGGGCGGCCGCGGCGGCCCTCGCCGAGGACACGGCGGCGTCCGGCGGCCCGGCACCCGGCGCCCCGGAGAACGGGGGCCCGCCGTGACGGCCCGAGCACGGTCCCGGGGCGGCCGTCGGGCGGCCCTCCGCACCGACCGGGGCGCGGCGACCGTGTGGGTGGCGTTCGCGGCCTGTGCGCTGTGCGTGGTGTTCGGGGCGGTGCTCGCGCTGGGACAGGCGGTGGCGGCCCGGCACCGGGCCGGTGGAGCCGCCGACCTGGCGGCACTCGCCGCCGCCGACCGGGCGCTGTGGGGCGAGGCCGAGGCCTGTGCCGCCGCTTCCCGGGTGGCCGCCGCGCAAGGCGCCGAGCTGGTGGGCTGCGCGGTGCGGGGCGAGCTCGCGGAGGTGACGGCCCGGGTCGTACGCGGCCCCTACCGGCCGGAGATCAGGTCCCGGGCGGGGCCTCCGGAGGCACCTGCTCCGCCGGCGGGGCTTCCGAGGGCACCTGCTCCGCCGGCGGGGCTTCCGGGGGCACCTGCTCCGCCGACGAGGCCGCCGGGGCGTCCGGGCCCTCCCTCAGGATTTCCGTGAGGAGGCGGACCGCGCCGCGCTTGTGGAGCGGGTCGTTGCCGTTGCCGCACTTCGGGGACTGGATGCAGGACGGGCAGCCCGCCTCGCACTCGCAGGAGGCGATGGCCTCCCGGGTGGCGGTCAGCCAGGCACGGGCCGTGTGGAAGGCGCGCTCGGCGAAGCCCGCGCCACCCGGATGGCCGTCGTACACGAAGACGGTGGGCAGCAGGGTGTCGGGGTGGAGCGGCACGGAGACGCCGCCGATGTCCCAGCGGTCGCAGGTGGCGAAGAGCGGCAGCATGCCGATGGAGGCGTGTTCGGCGGCGTGCAGGGCGCCCCCGAGGATCTCCGGGGTGATCCGGGCGGCGTCGAGCTGGTCCTCGGTGACCGTCCACCACACGGCCCGGGTGCGCAGGGTGCGGGGCGGCAGGTCGAGCTTGGTCTCGCCGAGCACCTCGCCCGTGATCAGGCGGCGGCGCAGGAAGGAGACGACCTGGTTGGTGACCTCGACGGAGCCGTAGCAGAGGCGGCCGGCTCCCCAGGGGATCTCGGTCTCGGTGTCCAGGACGGTGATGGAGGTGGTGTCGCGGGCGGTGGTGGAGTACGGCGGGACGGCCTCCTCCACGAGGGCCACGGAGTCCTTGAGGTCGAGCTCCCGGACGAGGTAGGTGCGGCCCTGGTGGAGGTGGACGGCGCCCTCGTGGACGGCGGTGTGGGAGGCGGCCTCGTCGACGGTGCCGAGCAGCCGGCCCGTGCCGGACTCCACGATCCGGACGGGGCTGCCGCCGCCGCCCCGGATGTCGGTGAGGTCGGCGGCCCGCTCGCGGCGGGTCCAGTACCAGCCGGTCGAGCGGCGGCGCAGCAGGCCCGCGCCCTCCAGCTGGGGCAGCAGGTCGGGGACGGCCGGGCCGAAGAGCGCCAGGTCCGGTTCGGTCAGCGGGAGCTCCGCGGCGGCGGCGCACAGATGGGGGGCGAGGACGTAGGGGTTGTCGGGGTCCAGGACGGTCGACTCGACCGGCTGGTCGAAGATCGCCTCCGGGTGGTGGACCAGGAAGGTGTCCAGCGGGTCGTCGCGGGCGATCATGATCGCGAGGGCGCCCTCGCCCGATCGGCCGGCCCGGCCCGCCTGCTGCCAGAGGGAGGCCCGGGTGCCCGGGTAGCCGGCGATCAGGACCGCGTCCAGGCCCGAGACGTCCACGCCCAGCTCCAGGGCGGTCGTGGCGGCCAGGCCGAGGAGCTCGCCGGAGTGCAGGGCCCGCTCCAGGGCCCGGCGCTCCTCGGGCAGGTAGCCGCCGCGGTAGGCGGCGACCCGGCGGGCCAGTGAGCGGTCGGTCTCGGCGAGGCGTTCCTGGGCGATCACCGAGATCAGTTCGGCGCCGCGCCGGGAGCGTACGAAGGCGACCGTGCGGACGCCCTGCCGGGTCAGGTCGGTCAGCAGGTCGGCGGTCTCGGCGGTGGCGGTGCGCCGCACGGGCGCGCCGCGCTCGCCGTGCAGCTCGGTCAGCGGCGGCTCCCACAGGGCGAAGACCAGCTCGCCGCGCGGGGAGGCGTCGTCGGAGACCTCGGTGACCGGCAGGCCGGTGAGGCGGCCGGCGGCGAGGGCGGGTTCCGCGGAGGTGGCGGAGGCGAGGAGGAAGACCGGCTCGGAGCCGTACCGGGCGCAGATCCGGCGCAGGCGCCGCAGCACCTGGGCGACGTGGGAGCCGAAGACGCCCCGGTAGGTGTGGCACTCGTCGATCACGACGTAGCGCAGGGAGCGCAGGAAGGAGGCCCACCTGGGGTGGGAGGGGAGTATGCCCCGGTGCAGCATGTCGGGGTTGGTCAGCACGTAGTTCGCGTACTGGCGGACCCACTCGCGTTCCTCGACGGGCGTGTCGCCGTCGTAGACGGCGGGGCGGATCCGGTTGCCGAGCGGGGCGGCCAGTTCCCGCACGGCGCGCCGCTGGTCGGCGGCGAGGGCCTTGGTGGGCGAGAGGTACAGGGCGGTGGTCCCGCGCCCGTTCGGTGCCTCCGAGCCGTCCAGGAGGGTGCTGAGGACCGGGGCGAGGTAGGCGAGCGACTTGCCCGAGGCGGTTCCGGTGGCGATCACCACGGATTCGCCGTCCAGGGCGTGCTCGGCGGCCTGTGCCTGGTGGGCCCAGGGGTGCTCGATCCCGGCCGACTGGACGGCCGCGATCACCTCCGGACGGATGCGATGCGGCCAGACGGCATGACGACCCTCCCGGGCGGGCATGTGCTCCGTATGAGTGATGCGCGCGGCCCGACTCTCGCCCGAGGAGAGCCGGTCGAGGACCATGCCGGGGGAGGGGCGACTGCCCGTGTCCCCGGCCGGGTGACGGGGGCGCTGATTCTTGGCCATCGGCACCGAGTGTGTCACTGCCATGACGGACAATGCTTCCAAGGCGTCGTGCATGGCTGCTGGTAAGTGATTGAATGCCATCGCGGCTGGCGATCAGTTCCCTGACTCCGCCCGGGAGACCCAGTGGGAACGATCGTTCGATAGCAAGGTGCTGGAGGATCCGTGGACCTGTCCCTGTCGACTCGCAATGTGTCCGGCGCTGGTGGTGACCGTACGGTCGTCGAGGTCGGTGGCGAGATTGATGTGTATACCGCGCCCAAGCTGCGCGAGCAGTTGGTCGAGTTGGTGAACGACGGCAGCTACCACCTGGTTGTCGACATGGAGGGCGTGGACTTCCTCGACTCCACGGGCCTCGGTGTGCTCGTCGGCGGTCTGAAGCGCGTCCGCGCGCATGAGGGATCGCTGCGTCTGGTCTGCAACCAGGAGCGCATTCTCAAGATTTTCCGGATCACGGGTCTCACCAAGGTGTTCCCGATCCACACCTCGGTCGACGAGGCCGTCAACGCCGTCGACTGAGCCCAGGGGGTTCGTATGGCCACCGTTGAACTCCGCTTCAGCGCTCAGCCCGAGCACGTCCGCACGGCCCGTCTCGTGGCCGCTGCGGTCGCGCGTCGGGCCGGGGTGGACGAGGCTGTCCTCGACGAGGTGCGTCTCGCCGTGGGAGAGGCGTGTTCGCGTGCCGTCGGGCTGCACCGCAGCAACGACGTCGCGACGCCCATCAGGGTCGTGCTGACCGAGGAGGAGAAGACGTTCTCCATCGAGGTCGGCGACGAGGTCCCGGGCGCGGGGGTGGCGGCGGCCGATGCCGCCGGTGTCCCCGGCGCGCGGGCAGCGGCCCCGGCCGAGGAATTCGACGACGCCGACGGTGAGGACGAGATGGGGCTCGCGGTGATCCGCGGGCTCGTCGACGATGTCGAGGTGAGCGCCGGCGAGGACGGCGGCACCATCCGGATGAGCTGGCCGGTGAGTTCGGCGGACGTCCTGTCCTGACCCGTACACGCACAGTTCCGAGCGCGACGAGAAGAGGCCCTGCCCTGCAGGGCCTCTTCTCGTCGCGCCGCCGGCGCGTTCTCGTTGTGCGCCATCGCCCGCCCCGAGACCCGGCCCCTGATTGGTGCATCCGCGCGGGGGTTTCCGGCATCCCCGTACGTGCCGGTTTGTCTCCCTATGATCCGTCCCCATGTACCCCACTTCTCTCGCCGCGGCGGTGCTCACGAGCGGGAACCGGACGATCGTGTACGTCGTCGGGGCCGTCGCTCTCGCCGCGCTGGTCGTCGCGCGGCTCCTCGTCCGCCAGGTGCTCAGGGCCGGTGAGGGCACCGAGAGGATGCGGGAGATCGCCGCAGCCGTGCAGGAGGGGGCCAACGCCTACCTCGCGCGGCAGCTGCGGACCCTCGCCGTCTTCGCGTTCGTCGTGTTCTTCCTGCTGATGCTGCTGCCCGCGGACAACTGGTCACAGCGCGCCGGACGTTCCCTGTTCTTCCTGGTCGGGGCTTTGTTCTCGGCGGTCACCGGGTACATCGGCATGCGACTCGCCGTACGCGCCAACGTGCGCGTCGCGGCGGCCGCCAGGGAGGCCACCCCGGCCAAGGGCGAACCCGAGAAGAACCTGACGGAGGTCGCGCACCGGGCCATGCGGATCGCGTTCCGTACGGGCGGGGTCGTCGGCATGTGCACCGTCGGCCTCGGCCTCCTCGGGGCCGCCTGTGTCGTCCTCGTCTACGCGGCCGACGCGCCCAAGGTCCTGGAGGGATTCGGGCTCGGCGCCGCGCTCATCGCCATGTTCATGCGCGTGGGCGGCGGCATCTTCACCAAGGCCGCCGACGTCGGCGCAGACCTGGTCGGCAAGGTCGAGCAGGGCATCCCCGAGGACGATCCGCGCAACGCGGCCACCATCGCCGACAACGTGGGCGACAACGTCGGCGACTGCGCGGGCATGGCGGCCGACCTCTTCGAGTCGTACGCCGTCACCCTGGTCGCCGCGCTCATCCTCGGCAAGGCGGCCTTCGGCGACCACGGCCTGGCGTTTCCCCTGATCGTGCCCGCGATCGGCGTGATCACCGCGGTGATCGGCATCTTCGCGGTCTCCCCCCGGCACGGCGACCGCGGCGGGATGACCGCGATCAACCGCGGCTTCCTCGTCTCGGCGGTGATCTCGCTCGCCGGTGTCGCCGTCGCCGCCTTCACGTATCTGCCCTCCTCCTACGCCGAGCTCCGGGGAGTCACCGAGCCGGGCATCCACGACCACGCCGGCGATCCCCGGGTCCTCGCCCTGGTCGCCGTCGCCCTCGGTATCGTCCTCGCCGCGCTCATCCAGCAGCTCACCGGCTACTTCACGGAGACGAGCCGGCGGCCGGTCAGGGACATCGGCAAGTCCTCGCTCACCGGCCCCGCTACCGTCGTCCTCGCGGGCGTGGCCCTCGGCATGGAGTCCGCCGTCTACACGGCGCTCCTGATCGGCCTCGCCGTGTACGGGGCGTTCCTGCTCGGCGGTGCCTCGATCATGCTCGCGCTGTTCGCGGTCGCCCTCGCCGGTACGGGCCTGCTCACCACCGTCGGGGTGATCGTCGCCATGGACACCTTCGGACCGGTCGCCGACAACGCCCAGGGCATCGCGGAGATGTCCGGGGACGTCCAGGGCGCGGGCGCCCAGGTCCTCACCGACCTCGACGCCGTCGGCAACACGACGAAGGCCATCACCAAGGGCATCGCCATCGCCACCGCCGTACTCGCCGCCTCGGCGCTGTTCGGCTCGTACCGGGACGCCATCGCGACCTCCGTCGCCGAGGTCGGCGCGAGGGCGAACGAGCTGACGCTCTCGATGGACATCTCACAGCCCAACAACCTCTTCGGGCTGATCCTCGGCTCGGCGGTCGTCTTCCTGTTCTCGGGGCTCGCGATCAACGCCGTGTCGCGGTCGGCGGGTTCGGTGGTGTACGAGGTGCGGCGGCAGTTCCGCGAGCACCCCGGGATCATGAACTACACCGAGAAGCCCGAGTACGGACGGGTCGTCGACATCTGCACCAGGGACGCGCTGCGCGAACTCGCCACGCCCGGGCTGCTCGCCGTGATGGCCCCGATCGCCGTCGGCTTCGCGCTGGGCGTCGGACCGCTCGGCTCGTACCTCGCGGGCGCGATCGGTACGGGCGCGCTGATGGCGGTCTTCCTCGCCAACTCCGGTGGCGCCTGGGACAACGCGAAGAAGCTGGTCGAGGACGGGAACCACGGCGGCAAGGGCAGCGAGGCGCACGAGGCGACCGTCATCGGGGACACCGTCGGCGACCCGTTCAAGGACACCGCGGGACCGGCGATCAACCCGCTCCTGAAGGTGATGAACCTGGTCGCGCTGCTCATCGCCCCGGCCGTGGTGCGGTTCGGTCACGGGAGTGATGCCAGCGCCGGTCTGCGGGCGGGGGTCGCGGCGTTCGCGCTCGCCGTCGTCATCGGCGCCGTGTGGGTCTCCAAGAGGCGTTCGGTGGCGGTGTCCTGACGTGCCGTCCGTACCGGTCCCCGTATGCCGGTGTTCGTACGTGCTTCCGTACGCGCTTCCGTACGGGGAGTCCGCGCGTGAGTCCGTACGTGGTGTCCGTCTCATTTCCGGGCGCGTCGGGGGCGCGTGAGACGTCTCTCCCTTGGGTCAAAAGACTGCAATACAGTCTGAATCCGTCGTACGAAAGGTGGAAGTAGCCCGTTCGGCGTGTATGTTCCGGGGCCGAGAGCCTTGGAAGGGACCGATCCGGTGAACAAGAAGCTTGCGGCCGCACTGTCCGGCGGCGCGGTACTGGTGCTCGCGCTGTCCGGTTGCAGCGACGACGAGGGCGACAAGGTGGGTGACTGGGCGAAGACGTTCTGCGACCAGGCCAAGCCCCAGATCCAGAAGCGGGCCGACGCCCACCAGATCATCATCTCGACGGCCGCCGACAGCAAGCCCGCCGAGATCCAGGCCGCCGACTCGAAGGCGTTCCAGGACATCGCCGACGCCGACCGGGCGCTGGCCAAGGCCGTCGAGAGCGCGGGCGCCCCGCCCGTCGAGAACGGCGCGAAGGTCCAGCAGGACGCGATCAAGGAGCTCAACGCGACCGCGGTGGCGTACGAGGGGCTGAAGAAGCAGGTCGACGCGCTGGACCCGACGAACCAGCAGAAGTTCGCGGACGGCCTCCAGGGCGTCGCCGACGGCCTGACCAAGATCGAGAAGATGGACCAGAACGCCCTGTCCAAGCTGGAGGAGGGCGAGCTGGGCCAGGCGATGGCCAAGCAGCCCGGCTGCCAGAAGCCGACGGCCTCGACCCCGCCGAAGGCCTCCGGCTCGGCGTCCCCGAAGCCCGGCTCCACCGCCTCGGGCTCCTCCGACAAGGACTCGGACTCCGCAGAGCCCTCGGCGAAGGCCTCCACGAAGCCGGCCAAGAAGACCTCGTCGGCCAAGACCGAGGAGTAGCCCCTCCCGGGCACCTCGCTTCGACCCGGCGACGAGCGGCGATCCGCCGCCCGTCGCCGGGTCGGCCGCCCGGTTGTCGGTGGCGGCGGTCACAATGGAGCGGTGAGTACGACCAGCCTGCCTCCCCGCCTCCCGGTGCCCGCGCACGCCACCCGTCTGCGCGAGGCACTGCTCGCCGCGGACTTCACCGCCGACGGACTCCTCGACCGGCTCGGCGCCCCGGCCTACGCGGCGCTCGCGCGCAGCGAGACCGTGCCCGCGCTGCGCGCCACCCGCGGTGACTCCCCGCTGGAGACCCTCGTCCGGATCTTCCTGCTCCAGCAGACCGTCGGGAGCGAGCGGGCCGCCGCCGCGCTCCCGCTCGACGAAGCCCTCGCCGACGGCTGGGTCGTCCGCGAGGACGACACCGTGTCCGCGACCGTCGACGTCCGGCCGTACGGCGGGCCGGACGGCGAGGACTGGTTCATCGTCTCCGACCTGGGCTGCGCCGTCGGCGGAGCCGGCGGCATCGGCAAGAAGGACGAGGGCGTCGTCCTCGGCGTCGGCGGAGCCTCCACCACCCTCGCCGGCATCACGGTCCGTACGCCGGTGTCCTCCGCGCTCGACCTCGGCACCGGCTCCGGCATCCAGGCGCTGCACGCCGCCCAGCACGCCACCCTGGTCACCGCCACCGACCTCAACCCGCGCGCCCTGGACTTCACGCGGCTCACGCTCGCGCTCTCCGGGGCCCGGGAGGCCGAGCTGCTCACCGGCTCGCTCTTCGAGCCGGTCGACGGCGACACGTACGACCTGATCGTCTCCAACCCGCCGTTCGTGATCTCCCCCGGCGCCCGCCTCACCTACCGGGACGGCGGGATGGGCGGCGACGACCTGTGCCGCACGCTCGTGCAGCAGGCGGGCGAACGGCTCAACGACGGCGGATACGCCCAGTTCCTCGCCAACTGGCAGCATGTCGAGGGCGAGGAGTGGCAGGACCGGCTGCGGTCCTGGGTGCCCGCGGGCTGCGACGCCTGGATCGTGCAGCGCGAGGTCCAGGACATCACCCAGTACGCGGAGCTCTGGCTCCGCGACAGCGGCGACCACCGCGGCGACCCGGACGCGTACCGGGAGGCGTACGGGAGCTGGCTCGACGAGTTCGAGGCCCGCAAGACGCGCGCGGTGGGCTTCGGCTGGATCACGATCCGGCGGAACGAGGCGGTGGCCGCCGGGACCGTCGAGCCGTCGATCGTCGTCGAGGAATGGCCGCACCCGGTCGAGCAGCCCCTCGGCCCCACCGTCCGCGCCCACTTCGAGCGCCAGGACTATCTGCGCGGCCACGACGACGCCGCCCTGCTCGCCGACCGGTTCACGCTCGCGCCCGAGGTCGTGCAGGAGCAGGTCGGGCTCCCCGGCGCCGAGGACCCCGAGCACGTCGTGCTCCGGCAGAACCGCGGCATGCGCCGCGCCACCAGGGTCGACCACGTCGGCGCCGGGTTCGCCGGGGTCTGCGACGGCACCCTCAGCGCGGGACGCATCCTCGACGCGATCGGTCAGCTGATGGGCGAGGACCCGGTGATACTGCGGGACCGCACCCCGCAGGCGATCCGGCTGCTCGTGGAGGAGGGCTTCCTGCTGCCCGTCGGGGAAGCCGGGCAGGCCGGGGCGGCCGGACAGAGCGGGGAGGACGGCGCTTGATACGGATCGAGCTGGACGAGGCCTCGCTCGGGTCGACCCGGATCGCGATCAGTCCGCTGCGGGACGCGTTCTGTTCGATGCACCTCGCCCTGCCGCACCGCCACCCCTCCTGGCCGTACCAGGAGTGGGTCGGGCAGGCGCGCGAGGTGTGGCGCGAGGACGACCGGCTCCGCCCGCTGCGGGACCTGTTCGTCGAGGGGCGGGGCGAGGTGTCCGACTTCCTGCTGCCCCGGCCGTTCGGGACGGTCAACGTCCACGAGGAGCTGGCCGCGCTGCGGGCCACCGACCCGGAGTTCGTCCGCGCCCAGGTGGCCGTCTGCTATCCCGGCATGGCCGACGAGCCCTTCGTGCAGCCCTATCTGAAGGAGCCGGAGGCGGCCTGCGCGGCGCTCGCCGACGCGTACGCGGCCTACTGGGAGGGCGCGATCGAGCCGTACTGGCCGACGATGCGACGGCTCGTCGAGGACGAAGTGCTCGTCCGGGCCAGGACGTTCGCGACCGAGGGCGTCGACGCGCTGTTCGCCGGCCTGGAGACCCGGGGACGGTGGCAGCCGCCCGTACTCGAACTGACCAAGCACATCGACGCGGAGTACGCGCCCGGTGAGCGGCGTCTCGTCCTCGTGCCGCTGGTCTTCGCCGAGGGCTGCCGGCTGTACTCGACGGACGACCCCGAGGTGTTCGCGCTCAGCTTCCAGGCCCGGGGCGCCGGCGCCCTGCGCGAACCGCCCGAGCCCGTCGCCGAGGACCGGCTCGGGCTGATGCTCGGCCGCGGCCGGGCCGCGGTCCTGCGCGAGCTGGGCGGACCGCTGACCACGGCAGGCCTCGCCGACCGCCTCGGCCTCGCGCCCAGCACCGTCTCCGAGCACCTGTCGGTGCTCGCGGAGGCCGGTGTCGTGACCCGCCACCGCGTCGGACGCTCGGTGTACTACCAGCTGACGGACACGGGCCGGTCCCTGCTCGCGCTGCTCGCCGGGGAGGGCGTCCTCAGGGCCGTGGCCTGACGATTCGGGTCGTTCCGAATCGATGGCCCGGCCCCCGCGCCGGCTCCTACCGTCCGGCGCATGCTCGCAATCGAGGCGGACGCGCTGCGCCGCACCTACACCAGCAGGACCGGGTGGCCGAAGTCCCGGCGGACCGAGACCGAGGCCGTGCGGGGCGTCACCTTCGACGTGGCGCCGGGTGAACTGTTCGGCCTCCTCGGGCCGAACGGCGCCGGGAAGACCACCACCATCAAGATGCTCAACACCCTGCTCCTGCCGACCTCCGGCACGGCCCGGGTGTTCGGCCACGACGTGGCCCGCGACCCCGTCGCCGTACGCCGCCGGATCGGGTACGTCTTCGGCGGCGACCGCGGCCTGTACGACCGGCTCTCCGCGCTCGACAACCTCCGCTACTTCGCCGAGCTGTACGGCGTCCCCGCCCGCGACCAGAAGCGGCGCATCGCCGAACTCCTCGATCTGGTCGGCCTCCTGGGCCGGGAGAAGGAGCGCGTCGAGGGCTACTCGCGCGGCATGCGGCAACGCCTCCACATCGCCCGCGGTCTGCTCCACCGCCCCGACGTCCTCTTCCTCGACGAGCCGTCCATCGGCGTCGACCCCGTCGCCGCCCGCGACCTGCGCCGCACGGTCGCCGACCTGGCCGCCGCCGGGACGACCGTCCTCCTCACCACCCACTACATGGCCGAGGCGGACGAGCTCTGCGACCGGATCGCCGTCATCGCGGGTGGCCGCATCCGGGCCCTCGGCACCCCCGACAGCCTCAAGTCCCTCGTCAAGGAACGGGACGTGCTGGAGATCGAGGCGTACGGAGTCGACGAGGAGCGGCTGGACCGGCTGCGGCGGGTGCCGGGCGTGCGGGGCGTGTCCGCCGAGGACCGGGGCGCGCTGCAGACCGTGACCGTGCAGACCGGACGGGGGGCCGCCGAGCTGCACGGACCGGTCCTGGCCGCGCTCGACGGCGTACGGATCGGGCGGGTCACGAGCCGCGAACCGTCCCTGGAGGACGCCTACATCGCGATCGTGGAGGAGACGGCGGGAAGCGCCGCGCCGGACGACGTGCTCCAGGCCGAGGGCGGCACCCCCTCGGAGGCGATGCCGGTATGAGCGCCGACAGCGCCCTCCTGAGGCGCGTTCCGCGACTGGTCGGCGTCGGGGTGCGGACCCACGTCTCGTACATGTCGCGCTCCCCGATCGAGATCACCTTCGCCGTCCTGGTCCCCCTCGTCTACGCGACCCTCGCCGTCTACCTGTTCCGCGCCGCCGGGGACCCCGACCGGCTGCTCACCGCCTCCGTCGGGGCCGGACTCATGGGCATCTGGGGCTCGGTGCTCTTCGGCTCCGGCGGCGCGGTGCAGAACCAGCGCTGGCTCGGCACCCTGGAGACCCTGGTCGTCGCGCCGACGCCGCTCGCGCTCGTCCTGCTCCCGATCACCCTCGCGACCGCCGTCATCGGCACGTACGCGATGGGCGCGACCGTCCTGTGGGGCGTCCTGCTCTTCGACGTGCCGCTCGACTTCGCGCACCCGCTGCTCTTCCTGGTCGCCGTCCCGGTGTGCGTCCTCGCGCTCGGCATGACCGGGCTCCTGCTCGCCGCCACCTTCGTCCTGCTGCGCAACGCCAACGCGCTCGCCAACCCGCTCGACACCCCCGTCTGGCTGCTGTCCGGGCTGCTCGTGCCCGTCACCGTGCTGCCCGCCTGGACCCACCCGGTCTCCTGGGCGCTGCCCACGACCTGGGGCGCGCGGGCCGTGCACGCGGCGACCTCCGGCGGGGACGTGCTCACGCCGCTGCTCGTCGCCGCCGCGCTCGGGGCCGGGTACGCCCTGGCCGCCGTCCTCGTCCTCGGGCGGGTGGAGCGCCGGGCGCGCGCCGCCGCCACCCTCGCCCTGACCTGATCCGACCTGACCTGATCCGACCTGAAAGGCCATCAGTGATGTTCCGTTTTCTCGGTACCGCGCGGCTCGTCGTCGTCGGCGGGGCGATCTCCTACCGGGCGCTGTTCAACTGGACGACCCCGCCGATGTTCATCGGAACGCTGCTGGTCGGGCCGCTTCTCCAGGTGTTCTTCTTCGTCTATCTGGGCAGGGAACTGGGGGTCGCCGACGACCGTTTCCACCTCGTCGGGAACGCCGTCCTCGCAGCTTCCGCCTCCTGCGTCTACGGCGGCACGATGGCGGTCGCCAACGAGCGCCGGTACGGCACGCTCGGCGCCGTCCTGCTCTCGCCCCGGCACCGGGTCCCGCTGTGGATCGGGCGAGCCCTCCCGTACGTGCTCAACGGGCTGTTCGTCAGCGCCTTCGTGCTGACCGCCGCCTCGCTCGTCCTGGGGCTGCCCGTGCCCGCCGGGGCGCTGCCCGGTCTCGGCCTGGTGCTGCTTGTCGCGGCCGGCGCCTGCTCGGCGTTCGGGCTCGCGCTCGGCGCGCTGGGGCTCCGCTTCCGTGACGTGTTCCTGGTGTCGAACGTGGCCAGTTCCGTACTGCTCCTGCTGACCGGCGCGGCCGTCCCCCGGGAGACGCTGCCGGAGTGGATGCGGGTCGCCGGTGAGCTGCTGCCGCTCACGCACGCGGCGGACGCGGCGCGCGGGCTGACCGCCGGGGGCGGTCTCGACGGCGCCCTGCTCGGGGCCGAGCTGGCCGTCGGCGCCGGATGGGGGCTGCTCGCCGTCGTCCTGCTCGGTCTCTTCGAGCGGGGCAGCCGGCGCCGGGCCACCCTCGACACGATGTGACGGAAGAGGAAAGCGAGGTGAGGAGTGGGTCACTACCGGCCATCTTCGTGAAACCGTACGAGACGCTCCGCGTCGTTCACCCGGAATTCGCACCCCTGACGCCCGGAGGTGCCAGCCTCGCCTGCGGGAGACCAACACCGCACGTGGACGGAACGGGGTACGGGCATGGAGAGCGGGCCGGCGATCTTCGCGGGGGCGGCGTTCACGCTGTTCGGAGGCGCGCTGCTGCTGTGGACCACCGTGCGGACACTGCACCGTGAGCCCGTCGCGTACGGGGTCGCC
The DNA here is from genome assembly GCF_036192275.1 of Streptomyces sp. NBC_00250. NCBI lineage: Bacteria > Bacillati > Actinomycetota > Actinomycetes > Kitasatosporales > Streptomycetaceae > Streptomyces > Streptomyces sp. NBC_00250. Next base: position 5,063,158 of record NZ_CP108088.1, read on the forward strand.
CCGCGCGCCGCGGTCGCGCTGACGAGCCTCTTCGGCGCCGGCTTCCTCCTCCTCGGCGTCTGGTGCTTCGGCAGGCTCTGAGATCTCTCCGGCACCCTCCGCGCACTCTCTCCGGCACCCCTCGCGCAGACGGCCCGCCCCGCCCGACCGGGAGTCCGGGCGGCAGGAATGCCAGGACTCGGGTTACCGTTCGAGTGGCCGTTGCGGGCTTTCGCCGTTTGACACGGGGGCGGGTTGTACCGTCACACTCCGCAGCGACGGGAGCGTCACCGTCCGTGCCGCTGCCGTGCGTGCCAGCGCCGTACGTGCCCAGAGAGTGTCGATCCGGAGAGAAGAGCGAAGTTGTCCCCGACCAGCGAAGCCGCACACGGCGGCCGCCGACTCGTCATCGTCGAGTCGCCTGCCAAGGCGAAGACGATCAAGGGCTACCTCGGCCCCGGCTACGTCGTCGAGGCGAGCGTCGGGCACATCCGAGACCTTCCCAGCGGCGCCGCCGAGGTGCCCGAGAAGTACACCGGTGAGGTGCGCCGCCTCGGCGTCGACGTCGAGCATGACTTCCAGCCCATCTATGTCGTCAACGCCGACAAGAAGGCGCAGGTCAGGAAGCTCAAGGAGCTCCTCGCCGAATCCGACGAGCTCTTCCTCGCCACCGATGAGGACCGCGAGGGCGAGGCCATCGCGTGGCACCTCCAGGAAGTCCTGAAGCCCAAGGTCCCGGTCCACCGGATGGTCTTCCACGAGATCACCAAGGACGCGATCCGAGAGGCCGTCGCCAACCCGCGCGAGCTGAACCAGCGCATGGTCGACGCCCAGGAGACCCGCCGCATCCTCGACCGGCTGTACGGCTACGAGGTCTCGCCGGTCCTGTGGAAGAAGGTCATGCCGAAGCTGTCGGCGGGCCGCGTCCAGTCGGTGGCCACCCGGCTCGTCGTCGAGCGGGAGCGCGAGCGCATCGCCTTCCGTTCCGCCGAGTACTGGGACCTCACCGGCACCTTCGCCACCGGCCGTTCCGGTGACGCCTCCGACCCGTCGCAGCTGGTCGCGCGCCTCGCGGCGGTCGACGGCAAGCGGGTCGCGCAGGGTCGTGACTTCGGCGCCGACGGCCGGCTGAAGAGCGACAGCGTCCTCCACCTGGACGAGACGAACGCGCGGGCTCTGGCCGCCGCGCTCGCCGACACCGCGTTCGCGGTGCGCTCGGTCGAGTCGAAGCCGTACCGCCGCTCCCCGTACGCCCCCTTCCGCACCACCACCCTCCAGCAGGAGGCGAGCCGCAAGCTGGGCTTCGGTGCGAAGGCGACCATGCAGGTGGCCCAGAAGCTGTACGAGAACGGCTTCATCACCTACATGCGTACGGACTCCACGATCCTCTCCGACACCGCCGTCTCGGCGGCGCGGGCACAGGTCACGCAGCTGTACGGCGCCGACTACCTGCCGGAGAAGCCGCGCGTCTACGCGGGCAAGGTCAAGAACGCGCAGGAGGCGCACGAGGCGATTCGCCCTTCGGGTGATCGTTTCCGCACTCCGGCGGAGACCGGTCTGACCGGCGACCAGTTCCGGCTGTACGAGCTCATCTGGAAGCGGACCGTCGCCTCCCAGATGAAGGACGCGACCGGAAACTCGGTCACCGTGAAGATCGGCGGCCGGGCCGCCGACGGCCGTGACGCCGAGTTCAGCGCGTCCGGCAAGACGATCACCTTCCACGGCTTCATGAAGGCGTATGTCGAAGGCGCCGACGACCCGAACGCGGAGCTCGACGACCGCGAGCGGCGCCTGCCGCAGGTCGCCGAGGGCGACGCGCTGACCGCCGACGAGATCACCGTCGACGGCCACGCGACCAAGCCGCCGGCCCGCTACACCGAGGCCTCGCTGGTCAAGGAGCTGGAAGAGCGCGAGATCGGCCGCCCGTCGACGTACGCGTCGATCATCGGCACGATCCTCGACCGCGGCTACGTCTTCAAGAAGGGCACGGCCCTCGTGCCGTCCTTCCTGAGCTTCGCCGTCGTCAACCTCCTGGAGACGCACTTCGGGCGCCTCGTCGACTACGACTTCACCGCCCGCATGGAGGACGACCTCGACCGCATCGCCCGCGGCGAGGCCAAGTCCGTACCGTGGCTGAAGCGCTTCTACTTCGGTGAGACCGAGGGCGGTACGGCCGCCTCCGGCGGCGCCGCGGACGCCGGCAACGGCGACGGCGACCACCTCGGCGGCCTGAAGGAACTCGTCACCGACCTCGGCGCGATCGACGCCCGCGAGATCTCCTCCTTCCCCGTCGGCAACGACATCGTGCTCCGCGTCGGCCGCTACGGCCCGTACGTCGAGCGCGGCGAGAAGGAGGCCGAGGGCCACCAGCGCGCCGACGTCCCCGACGAGCTCGCACCCGACGAGCTGACCGTCGAGCTCGCCGAGGAGCTGCTCGCCAAGCCGAGCGGCGACTTCGAGCTGGGCGCCGACCCGGTCAGCGGCAACCAGATCGTCGCGAAGGACGGCCGCTACGGCCCGTACGTCACGGAGATCCTGCCCGAGGGCACCCCGAAGACCGGCAAGAACGCGGTCAAGCCGCGCACGGCCTCCCTCTTCAAGTCGATGACCCTCGACACCGTCACCCTGGAGGACGCGCTCCGGCTGATGTCCCTGCCCAGGGTCGTCGGCGCGGACGCCGAGGGCGTCGAGATCACCGCGCAGAACGGCCGCTACGGCCCGTACCTGAAGAAGGGCACGGACTCGCGGTCGCTCACCGAGGAGGAGCAGCTCTTCACGATCACCCTCGAAGAGGCGCTCGCGATCTACGCCCAGCCCAAGCAGCGGGGCCGGGCCGCGGCCAAGCCGCCGCTGAAGGAGCTGGGCACCGACCCGGTCAGCGAGAAGCCCGTGGTCGTCAAGGACGGTCGCTTCGGCCCGTACGTGACGGACGGCGAGACCAACGCCACGCTGCGGACCGGCGACAGCGTGGAGGACATCACACCGGAGCGCGGTTACGAGCTCCTCGCGGAGAAGCGGGCCAAGGCGCCGGCGAAGAAGGCCGCCAAGAAGGCCCCGGCCAAGAAGGCGACCACCGCGAAGAAGACGGCCACGAAGGCCGCGGCGAAGAAGACCACGACCGCCGCCAAGAAGACGGCCACGAAGAAGACGACGACGGCCAAGAAGACGACCGCCGCCAAGAAGACGGCGGCCGCGAAGCCGGAGTAGTCCTTCCGAGAGCGAGAAAGGTGGGGGTGGAGGCAGGTGCCTCCGCCCCCACCTTTCGTTCTTCCGTTCGTCCTGTCACAGCCTCGTCCGGATGTTCGGGCGGAGGCCGCGGGGAGCAATGCCGTCCGGATAGGGTGGACGGATGACGCGAGCAGAGCAGCCAGACCGCCTCGGCGATTCCGACGCCGCACTCGTCGCGGATTCCAGGGAGCGTGCCGTACGCGCCCTCTTGCGCCATCAGCCGCTCCGCAGGTTGTGGAGCGCCCAGCTCGTCGGCAGCACCGGTGACGCCCTCGCCCTGCTCGTCCTCGTCCTCCTCGGCCTCCAGGCGGCCGTCACCGAGGGCGCGCTCGGAGGGGGCGAACGGGGTGCCGCGTTCGCCGTGGCCGCCGTCGTCGGCGCCCGGCTGCTCGCCTCGGTCCTCTTCGGGGCCGTCCTCCTCGGACCGCTGACCGCGCTCACCGGTCCGGGCGGCGCACTCGACCGGCGCTGGACCATGATCGGCGCCGACGGCGTCCGGATCGCGCTGCTCGTCATCGCGCCCCTGTGGATCGACTGGACCCCCGGCAGCGCCCTCTGGTACCTGCTCGGCACCGTCTTCGTCACCGGCGCGGCCGAGCGGCTCTGGACGATCGGCCGTGAGGGCGCGGCGCCCGCGCTGCTGCCCGCCCCACCGATCGAGGGCGGGGCCGTACGGCCGCTGCCCGACCACCTCGGCGCCCTGCGGCGGCTCTCCCAGCGCACCGGCTTCCTCGCCGTCCCCGCAGCGGCAGCCGTGCTGCTCGTCGCCACCCTGGTCGGCAACCTGCTCGGCGCCGGAATCGACTGGTTCACGCTGCACCAGGCCGCCCTCGGCTCGTACGTCGCCGCCGGACTCTTCGCCGCCTCCGTCACCGTCCTCTACGCGATGACGCTGCCCGGCGGCGAGACGCCCCGGCCCCGCTCGCCCCTGGAGGGCCTGCGCCGGCCGGCCGCCGAGAAGGGCCGTACGGGAGCCCTCCAGATCCTCGTCCTGACCTGCGCCACCGTCGCCGGGGCCATCGCCGCCGCCGCGTCCGTCGCCGTGCTCCACGCGTACGACCTGGGCGGTGGCCCCGTCACGTACGCGCTCCTGATCCTGGCGCTCAGCGGTGCCACCGCCGTCGGCATCCGCACCGCGGGCAAGGTCCTGCCCGTGCTGTCCCGGCGCCGGCTGCTCGCCCTCGTGACCGCCGTCACCGGGGTCGCGCTGATCGCGATGGGCCTGGTCCCGGACACGGCGACCGTGCTGTTCCTCGCCGTCCTCGCCGGATACGCGGCCGGAGTCGCCGCCAACACCGGCCACACCCTGGTCGACCAGGAGACCGAGGAGCCCCGCAGGGCCCGGACCACCGAGCACCTCCAGGCCACCGCCCGCGTCGGCATGGCCATCGGCGCGCTCGCCGCGCCGCTGCTCGCCGCCGCGATCGGACCGCACCGCCTCGCCTCCGGCGACTTCGTCTTCGCCCACGGCGGCGCCGCCTTCACGCTGGCCCTGATCGGCGCCCTGCTGCTGCCGGTCGCCGCGCTCGTCCTCGCCAAGACCGACGACCGGGCGGGCGTCCCGCTCCGCCGCGACCTGCGCGACGCGCTGCGCGGCTCCGACCCGGTGCAGGCGCCCTCCCCGACCGGCTTCTTCATCGCCCTGGAGGGCGGCGACGGCGCCGGCAAGTCCACCCAGGTCCAGGCGCTCGCCGAGTGGATCCGGGCCAAGGGCCACGAGGTCGTCGTCACCCGCGAACCCGGCGCCACCCCCATCGGCAAGCGCCTGCGCTCGATCCTCCTCGACGTGTCGTCGGCGGGGCTCTCCAACCGCGCCGAGGCCCTGCTGTACGCGGCCGACCGCGCCGAGCACGTCGACTCCCTGGTCCGGCCCGCCCTGGAGCGGGGCGCGATCGTCCTCTCCGACCGGTACATCGACTCGTCCGTGGCCTACCAGGGCGCCGGCCGTGACCTGTCCCCGACCGAGATCTCCCGCATCTCGCGCTGGGCCACCGACGGTCTCGTCCCGCACCTGACCGTCGTCCTCGACGTCTCCCCGGAGACCGCGCGGGAACGGTTCACCGAGGCGCCCGACCGCCTGGAGTCCGAGCCGCCGGAGTTCCACGCGCGCGTACGGGCCGGATTCCTCGCCCTCGCCGCCGCCGACCCCAGCCGCTACCTCGTCGTCGACGCCGGGCAGGAGCCCGAGGCCGTCACCACCGTCGTACGCCACCGGCTCGACCGGATGCTGCCGCTCTCCGAGGCCGAGGTGAAGGCCGTCGAGGAGGCCCGCCGCAAGGCCGAGGAAGAGGCGCGCAGGAAGGCGGAGGAGGAAGCCGCCCGCAAGGCCGAGGAGGAGCGCCTGGAGCGCGAGCGCCAGGAGCAGCTCGCCAAGCTCCGCGCCGAGGAGGAGGAGCGCAAGCGGCGCGAGGAGGAGGAAGCGCGCCGTCTGGAGGCCGAACGGCAGGCGGAGGAGGCCCGGCGCAAGGCCGAGGAGGCCCGGATCGCCGCCGAAGCCGCCGCCGAGGAGGAGCGCAGGCGCCTCGCGGCCGAGGAGAAGGCCCGTCTGGAAGAGGCGGAACGACTCCGCAAGGAGGCCGAGGAAGAGGCCCGGCTGCGGGCCGAGGCGGAGGAGCGCCGCCTGGAGAAGCAGCGCAAGGCGGAGGAGGCGCTGCTCCGCGCCGAGGAGGCCCGCCGGATGGCCGAGGCCGCCGCTGCCGCCAAGGCGGCGGAGGAGGCCGCGGCGAAGGCCGCCGCCGAGCAGATCGCCGCCGCCGCTGCCGCCAAGGCCGCGGCGGAGCGGGCCGCGGCCGAGCGCGCCGCCGCGGAGCAGGCCGCCGCTCAGCGGGCCGAGGCGGCGAAGGCCGCTCGGGAGCGGGCGGCTGCCGAGCGGAAGGCTGCCGAGGCCAAGGCCGCGACCGAGGCGAAGGCGGCCCGGGAGAAGGCCGCGGCGGTCGAACTCTCGGCGAACGAGATCACCCGGCCGACCCCGATCGTGAAGCCGGTCCCGGTCGTGGCGCCGGACCCGAGGACCGACCCGCGGACGTCTGCCGCGCGGCAGGAGCCGGACGCGCCGACCGTTTCGCCCGACGAGGTCACCGTCGCCACGCCGATCGTGAAGATCACGAAGCAGGACGAGACCGAGACGTCCGTCCTGCCCCGGATCAGCGAGACGCGGGCCGCCGACGAGACCGCCGTCCTGCCCGCCGTGAAGGCCACCAGGAAGGCTCCGGAGAACGCCGCCGAGTCGACCGCCGTGCTGCCTCCCGTACGGGACACCCCGGCGTCCGACCCGGCCGACCGGGTGCCGCAGGGCATCTTCCGTGACGCCCGGCCCGCCCCGAAGCAGCCGGACGGCGCGAACGACCGGACCCGCGAGCTGCCCCAGCTCGACGAGGACGGCCGACCCCGCCGCCGCTCCGACTGGGCCGAGGAGACCCCGCTGGACGATCTGCCGACGCTCGCGGACGAGCTGTTCGGCCCGCACGACGACGAGGACGAGGGCCCCCGGCGCCGCCGCTGACCCGCTTCCTCCCCGGCTTGGGGGTGGAGCTAGCTCCACCCCCAAGCCGGAAGCCAGCCCCATACCGCTCTGACCTGCGCTTTTCTAGCGTTGTCGGTATGACGACGACTGCAGTGACGGACAGCCGTGCCGCCCGCGCCCCGGAGGCCGCCCTCGCCCTCGACGGGGTGGGCCGGACCTACGGGCGCGGAGCCCCCGCGCTCCACGGGGTGAGCCTGGCCGTGCCGCGCGGCCGGTTCGTGGCGGTGATGGGCCGGTCGGGTTCCGGCAAGTCCACCCTGCTGCGGTGCGCGGCGGGACTCGAACGGCCGACGACCGGGACGGTACGGATCGGGGGCACCGACCTCGCCACGCTGAAGGCATCCGGTCTCACCCGGCTCCGGCGGGACCGGATCGGCTTCGTCTTCCAGTCGCTGAACCTCGTCTCCGCCCTCGACGTGCGGGAGAACGTCACCCTGCCGCTCCTTCTCGCCGGAGCCCGTGAAGGCCGGGAACTCGACGCCCGCGCCCTCGCCGGTCTCGCGGCCGTCGGCCTCGCCGACCGCGCCGGGGACAGGCCGGAGAGCCTGTCCGGCGGCCAGCGCCAGCGGGTGGCCATCGCCCGCGCCCTGGTCAACGAACCCGAGGTCGTCTTCGCCGACGAGCCGACCGCCGCGCTCGACCCGGTCACGGCGGCCGGAGTCCTCGCCCTGCTGCGGCGCGCGGTCGACGAGCGGGGGACCACCGTCGTCCTCGTCACCCACGACCCTGTGGCGGCCGCCTGGACGGACGAGGCCGTGTTCCTCGACCGGGGCCGGCTCGTCGGGCGCCTCGACCGTCCGGACGAGCCCGGGGTACGGGAGATGCTGGGCGCGCACGCCGACCACCCGTTCCGCCCCATGGCGGTGGCCCGATGAAGCCGCTCGCGAACCCGGCGGTCCGGCTGCTCGCCGCCCGCTCCCTGCGGGCGCACCGGAAGGCCTGGGCGGCCGTGTTCGCCGCCGTCGCCGTCACCTCCGCGCTGCTCGGCGCCCTGGCCCTCGCCGCAGGATCGGCAGGGCTCGGCCACGCGCGCGTGGAGCGGTACGCGGCCGCGCCCGTCGTCGTCGCCGGTGACCAGGAGGTCCGCTGGACGACGAAGCCGTGGGGGAGCGAGGCCCAGACACAGACGGCCGGTCTGACCGAACGGGTACGGATCCCGAGTGCGACCGTCGACGTCGTCCGCGCGGTGCCGGGGGTCCGGGCCGCGGTGCCGGACCACACCTTCGTCGTACGGGAGCAGGGGACGGACGGTTCCCCGGACCGGCGGGTGCACACCGGGCGGTCCTGGGAGGCGGCTCGGCTGGCCCCGTACCGGCTGACCGACGGGCGCGAGCCGCGCGGGGCCGGAGAGGCCGTCATGGGCTCCGGTGCCGGAGCACGGGTCGGGGACACCGTCGCCGGGCGGAAGGTCGTCGGCCTCGCCGACGGGCCCGCCGCGCTGTACGTCACGGCGGGCGAGGCGCGGAAGCTCGCCGGGCATCCGGGTTCCGTCGACGCCGTCGGAGTGCTCGCCGAACCCGGCGTGCCCGTGGACACCCTCCACGCGCGCGTACGGGCCGCCCTGGACCGGGCCGCACTCAAGGACACGGCCTCGGGGCAGCCGCTCCGGGCGCTCACCGGTGACGGCCGGGGCGGGGCCGAGCACCTCGCCGCTCCTCCCGCGCGCATGGAGCTCCTCCAGCTCCTCGCCGCCGTCTCCGGGACCGTCGTGCTCATCGCCGTCCTCGTGCTCGCCTCGCTCGTCGCGCAGGCGCTCCAACAGCGTGCCGCCGAGCGGGACCTGCTGCTCTCGGTCGGTGCGACACCCCGTCAGGTGCGGGCGACCGCCGGCCGGGAGGTGACCCGGGTGGCGGGTCTCGCGGCGCTGCTCGGCGCGGCCGCGGCCGTACCGGTGTTCCTGGGACTGTGGTCGGCGCTGGGGGCCCGCACCGGCGTCGTCCCGCAAGGACTCGAACTTCCCTCCCCGCCGTGGCTGTTCGCCGCCACCCTCGTCGTCGCCGCGGTCGTGGTGGGGATCACCCGGCTCGTCGTCCTCTTCGCCGCCCGGCGCCCCGAGCGCGCGGGGAAGGGCGCCGTGCGGCGTGCCGTCGGGCTCGTGCTGCTCCTGCTGGGCGTGGCGTCGGCCGGTACGGCCACGGTCCAGGGCGGTGACGCGGCGGCGGCCGCCGCCGGGGCGGCCACGGTGACGCTGGTCGCCGGGTGCGCGGTGCTCGGGCCGTGGATCGCGGGGGCCGCGATGAAGGTCCTGGACCGGCCGTTCCGCCGGATCGGCGGCGCGCCCGGCCGGCTGACGGCCGCCGGTGCGAGCGCCCACTCCCGGCGCCTCGGGGCGGCGCTCGTGCCGGTCGTCCTCGTCACCGCCTTCGCGCTCGTGCAGCTTTCGGCGGGCACGACGATGGGCCGGGCCGCCGACCGTCAGGCGCGGGCCGCGACGACCGCCGACCTCGCGCTCTCCGGCATGACGGCGGCGGAGGTGCGGCAGCGGCCGGGGGTCGACGCGGCCACGGACGTGCTGCGTTCGACGGTCGTCCTGGCCCGCACGCAGGCCGGTTCGCCGCGCCTCGACCGGCTTCCGGTGCTCGGCGTGGACGCGGCGGGCCTCGCGGGCACGCTCGACCCCGGTGTCGTCGCCGGCGACCTGGCGGGGCTCGCCGGGACCGGGACGGTAGCGGTCGGCGCGGACATGGCCAAGTCCCTGGAAACGAAGGTCGGTTCGTCGGTCGAGTTGCGTCTGGGCGACGGGGTCCGCAAGCGGCTGCGGGTGGTGGCGGTGTACGAACGCTCGCTCGCCCTCGGGGAGTTCCTCCTGCCGAAGACCGAACTGGCCCCGCACATGAGCGATCCGTACCCCGCGCGCGTACTGGCGTCCACGGCGAAGGGCGGACCCGCCTCCCCCGTCGTGCCCGAACAGGTGATGCCTCCCGGGGCCGAGCTGAACGGGATCGTCTCGGCCGCGATCGTCTCCGCGATCGGCGGACTCACCCTCCTGTCCGTCCTCAGCACCCTCACCCTGATCGGCGCGGGACGGCGCGGCGAACTCCGACTGCTCGGCCAGGTGGGCGCCTCGGCCGGTCAGCTGCGCCGGATGCTGGGCCTGGAGGCGGGCTTCCTGACCGTCGCGGGCCTGGTCATCGGGGTCGTGGTGGCCGCGCTGCCGCTGACCTCCTTCGCCTGGTCGCTCACGGGCGGACTGCCCTACCTCCCGCCCGAGCAGGCGGGACTGATCGCCGGCGCGGTGGTGGTCACGGTGGTGGCGGGCGTGTTCCTGCCCTCACGGCGGCAGCGGGCCTGACCCGGGCTTCGAGGAGGCGGACCGGCGCCTGGGACCGGGACTCGCTCAGGCTTCGAGATAGGCGAGAACGGCGAGGACCCGGCGGTGGCCACCGCTGTCGCCCGGCGGCAGGCCGAGCTTCTGGAAGACATTGCCGATGTGCTTGTGCACGGCCCGCTCGGTGACCACCATCGAGCGGGCGATCGTGCCGTTGTCGTGCCCCTGCGCCATCAGCTCCAGGACCTCGCGCTCGCGGGGCGTGAGGGAGTCCAGCGGGTCGTCGCGGCGGCGGGCGAGCAGCTCGGTGACGACCTCCGGGTCCAGGGCCGTACCACCGGAGGCGACCCGCTCCAGGGCGTCGAGGAACTCGTCCACCCGGCCCACCCGGTCCTTCAGGAGGTAGCCGACGCCCCGCGCGCCGCCGCCCAGGAGCTCGGCGGCGTACGTCTCCTCCACGTACTGGGAGAGCACGAGCACCGGCAGGTCCGGCAGCTCCTCGCGGGCCGCGAGCGCCGCCCGCAGCCCCTCGTCGCGGAAGCCCGGCGGCATCCGTACGTCCAGGACGGCCACGTCCGGGCGGTGCTCCAGGAGCAGCGGCAGGACCTCGGGGCCGGTGGCCGCGACCCCGGCCACCTCATGGCCGGACGAGGTCAGCAGCAGCACGAGGCCCTCCCTCAGGAGGGCGTTGTCCTCGGCGATCACCACACGCACGGCAGCTCCACTTCGATCACGGTCGGGCCCCCTTCGGGGCTGGTCAGTCGTACGGTGCCGTCGAGTGCGGCGACCCGGCGGCGCATGCCCACGAGCCCCGAGCCGCCGCTCTCGCCGGCCTCGGCGCCGCCGCGGCCCTCGTCCGCCACGCGCGCGTGGAGAGCGGTCGGCTCGCGCGTGAGGGCGACGGAGGCGCGGGCGGCGCCGCTGTGCTTGGCGGCGTTGGTGAGGGCCTCGGCGACCACGAAGTAGGCGGCGGCCTCGACGGCTGCGGGGGCGCGGGGGGCGTCGAGGTGCTCCGGCCGGTCGCCCGGGGTGTGGTCGGCCAGCCCCGTCACGGTCACCTGCACCTCCAGGCCGCTGCTCGCGGCGAGGGCCCGCACCGCCCCGGTCAGGCCCCGGTCGGTGAGGATCGGCGGGTGGATGCCCCGCACCACGTGCCGCAGCTCGGCCAGCGCCTCCTCGGCCTGCGTCTGCGCGTCGTCGAGGAGCTTCCGCGCGGTCGCCGGATCGGAGTCGTACGCCCGCTTGGCCAGCCCGATCCGCATGGACAGCGCCACGAGGCGGGCCTGCGCACCGTCGTGCAGATCGCGTTCGATCCGGCGCAGCTCGGCGCCGTGCGCCGCGATCGCGCCCGCCCGGGTGGCCGTCAGCTGCTCGACGCGGGCGGCGAGCGCGGCGGCCCGGGCGGCCGCGGGGGTCGGCGTGAGCAGGGTGCGCGACCACTCGGCCCCCAGGTCGGCCAGCCGGCCGATCAGCGGCAGGGCCACCGGCCGCCGTCCCGCGAGCCCGGTCACCACGCCGTCGACGAGCACCGCGGGCAGCCACAGCACCAGCGAGGCGTACCAGAGCGCCAGGCCGTAGAGGAACTGTGCGCCCGCCCAGATCAGGTCCTGTCCGGTGGCGGGGTCGGTGACGGCGGTGCGCACGCGCGCGGGGAGGGGACCTTCGAGCGGCAGGTACGCCTCCGGGACGGGCGTCCCGGTCCAGGCGGCGGTCCGGCTCCGCTCCCAGCCGGCGAGGCGGCGCAGCAGCAGCACGCTCTCGGGGAGCACGCCCGCGCCGATGACCGTGGCGGTGAGGAAGGCCGTGAAGAGGGCGACGCCCGCCATCAGGCAGCAGAGGAGCGCGATCGCCGCCCCGCGCAGGAGGTGGAGCGACGCCCGGCCGGAGTCCTTGATCGCGTCGCGCATTCCGACAGGTTATGCGGGAGGCCCCGGGGGCGCGGTGGTGCAGGCACCACCATGGGTCCGGGGGCGGGCACCGCTGTGCCGGGGAGCCGGGGTGACGAAGATCGAATCCGTACCGACCCACCCCCTGCGCTTTCCCCTTCGTCCCCCCGACCCACGGAGATCCCCATGCGTTTCCTGCTCTGGCTGCTGCTCACGGCGAGCGTCCTCGGCAACGTGTACGTCAGCACCTTCGCCGACCTGACCGCCGCCGCCCACGTCACGGCGAGCGTCGGCACGGGCACGGTGCTGCTCGGCTCGGCCATCGGCCTGTGGCTGACCCGCCCCCGCGCCGAGGCCTGAACCGGCGTACGGCTCCCACTCCCCGCGCCGAGGCCTGAACCGGCGTACGGGTCGCGGGGCCTCCGTGCCCGGCCGGTGATGTCAGCGGACTGCCCCACAATGGAGGGCGTACCTGAGGAGGGGCAGACATGGCCGTATGGGACGACCTGGTCGGACAGGCGAAGGTCGAGGAGCAGCTCGCCGCGGCCGCGCGGGACGCCGACGCGCTCGTGACCGCCCATGCCGCCGGAGGCCCCGAGCCCGACGCCTCGAAGATGACCCACGCCTGGCTCTTCACCGGCCCGCCGGGGTCCGGGCGGGCGACCGCGGCACGGGCGTTCGCCGCCGCGCTGCAGTGCGTGAGCCCCGACCGGGCCCTGGGCGGGGCGCCGGGCTGCGGCTTCTGCGACGGCTGCCACACGACCCTCGTCGGCACCCACGCGGACGTGGAGATCGTCCGCACGGACCTGCTGTCGATCGGTGTGAAGGAGACCCGCGCACTGGTCCGGCGCGCCCAGCTCTCGCCGGCGGGCGGTCGCTGGCAGGTCATCGTCCTGGAGGACGCCGACCGGCTCACCGAGGGCGCGGGCAACGTCCTTCTGAAGGCCGTCGAGGAGCCCGCCCCGCGCACGGTCTGGCTGCTCTGCGCGCCCTCCCTGGAGGACGTGCTGCCCACGATCCGTTCCCGCTGCCGGCACCTGACCCTGCGCACCCCGCCCGTGGAGGCGGTCGCCGACGTGCTCGTCCGGCGCGACGGCATCGACCCGGAGGCGGCGTACATCGCCGCCCGCGCGACCCAGGGGCACATCGACCGGGCCCGGCGGCTCGCCACCGACGAGCGGGCCCGCGCGCGCCGGGCCGTCGTCCTCAAGCTGCCGCTGCGGGTCGAGGACATCGGCGGCTGCCTCAAGGCGGCGCAGGAGCTGGTGGACGCGGCGGCCGAGGACGCCAAGCAGGTCGCGGAGGAGGTCGACGTCAAGGAGACCGAGGACCTGAAGGCGGCCCTCGGCGCGGCGCAGGGCGGGCGGATGCCGCGCGGCACGGCCGGGGCGATGAAGGAGCTGGAGGAGCGCCAGAAGCGCCGCAGAACGCGTACGCAGCGGGACAGTCTGGACCTCGCCCTCACCGACCTCACCGGCTTCTACCGCGATGTCCTGGCGCTCCAGCTGCGGTCGCGCACGGCCCTCGCCAACACGGACGTACGGGACGCGCTGGAGCGGATCGCCGGGGACACCAGCCCGGAGCGCACCCTCCGCCGCATCGAGGCGGTCCTGGCCTGCCGGGAGGCCCTCGACCGGAACGTGGCTCCGCTGCTCGCGGTGGAGGCGATGACGATGGCGCTGAGGGACTGACGGGGGATGGCCGGGGGACGGCTCCGGCAGGCGATTGGACACGGTCCGTACCGGTCCGGATACGCTCCGGGAATGGACTCCAGGCGCTTGCTCCGTACGTCCGCCACGGCCCTCGCGGCCGCCGGGCTGATCCTTTCCGGCTGCTCGGGCGGCAGCGACGCGGCGGCGTCCCGCACCACATCGGCCCCGTCGGCAGCGTCGGCCCCGTCGGCCTCTTCGGCCGCGGTGTCCGTCTCGCCCGACGTCCTGAAGACGTACTACTCCCAGAAGCTGAAGTGGCGCGACTGCGGCGTCACGGGCTTCGAGTGCGCGACCCTGCGTGCCCCGCTGGACTACGCGAAGCCGGACGGGGAGCAGATCGAGCTGGCCGTCTCCAGGGTCCGGGCGACCGGTCCCGGGAAGCGGCTCGGTTCGCTCCTGGTCAACCCGGGCGGCCCCGGCGGCTCCGCCGTCGGCTACCTCCAGGGGTACGCGGGCATCGGCTACCCGGCACCCGTCCGCGCCCGCTACGACATGGTGGCCGTCGACCCGCGCGGAGTCGCGCGCAGCGAGCCGGTGGAGTGCCTGACGGGCCCGCAGATGGACACGTTCACACAGGTCGACCAGACCCCCGACGACAGCGCGGAGATCAACGCGCTGAGCGCCGCCTTCAAGAAGTTCTCGGCCGGCTGCGCGAAGAAGTCGGGGACGATCCTGCCGCACGTCTCCACGATCGAGACGGCCCGTGACATGGACATCCTGCGGGCGGTGCTCGGCGACGAGAAGCTCAGCTACGTGGGGGCGTCGTACGGCACGTTCCTCGGCGCCACGTACGCCGAGCTGTTCCCGGACCGGGTCGGCCGCCTCGTCCTCGACGGGGCGATGGACCCGTCGCTGCCGGCGATCGACCTCAACCGCGACCAGACCGGCGGCTTCGAGACCGCGTTCCGGGCCTTCGCCGCCGACTGCATCCAGAAACCGGACTGCCCCCTCGGCACCGAGTCCGTCCCGGCGGCCGGCGAGGCGCTGAAGAGGTTCTTCCGCGACGTGGACGCCGACCCCGTGCCCACCGGCGAGAGCCGGGAGCTCGGCGAGTCCCTCGCCACCACGGGCGTGATCGCGGCCATGTACGACGAGGGCGCCTGGCCCCAGCTGCGCGAGGCCCTCACCCAGGCGATCGGCGGCGATGGCTCCGGCCTCCTCGTCCTGGCCGACAGCTACTACGAGCGCGAGGCGGACGGCACGTACGCCAACCTCATGTTCGCCAACGCGGCCGTGAACTGCCTGGACCTGCCGCCCGCCTACGCCGGCCCCGCCGACGTGCCGAAAGCCGTCCCGTCCTTCGAGAAGGCCTCCCCGATCTTCGGCAGGGGCCTCGCCTGGGCGGCCCTCAACTGCACCTCCTGGCCGACCCCGCCCACCGGCGCCCCCCACCGCATCACCGCCGAGGGCGCCGCCCCGATCCTGGTCGTCGGCACCACCCGCGACCCGGCCACCCCGTACAAGTGGGCCCAGTCCCTGGCCGGCCAGCTCTCCTCCGGCACCCTCCTCACCTATGAGGGCGACGGCCACACCGCGTACGGCCGGGGCAGCGACTGCATCGACTCGGCGATCAACACCTACCTCCTGGAGGGCACCCCTCCGGCCGAAGGAAAGCGCTGCTCATAGGCCCTCTCCGGGGGTGGTCGGAGCACCCCGCGAAACTGTGTAGACTTGGCGTCGCTGCTGCACCCACCATGGGTTCGGACGGCGTGCCGCCTTAGCTCAGTTGGCCAGAGCAACGCACTCGTAATGCGTAGGTCTCGGGTTCGAATCCCGAAGGCGGCTCGGAATTACCCCAGGACTCACTCGCCGTGACCTGGGGTTTTTTCATTTCTCCTGGCCGCCGTCATCCGCTGCGGTCCGCATGAAGTCTCTGAGCAGTCGTACGAGTTCGTCCGGCCGGTCCTCGGGGACCAGGGTGCGGCTGCCCTCGATCTCGGCGAGGCGGCCTCGCGGGAACAGCTCGGCCAGGCGCGGGCCGTGCTCGCGGGGCATCAGCCTGTCCTGCGCCGCCCAGGCGATGAGTACGGGTCTGTCGAAGGAGCGCATCTGCTCGGACCATGCGAGCAACCGCGCTCTGGGCGGGGTGGAGGTCAGGTACTTGGCCAGGTCGCGGCGGACGCCGGGGTCCGTGCGGGCGGGCCGGAACCAGGCGTCCATGATCGTGTCGGGGACCGGGTGCTCGCTCATGGCGCCCCAGCCGTTCGGAGCCCGCCGTACCGGGCGCACTCGCAGGAGGTTCATCAGCAGGGCCAGGCCGCCGGGGACCGATGCGGCCCGGACCAGGGAACGGCCGGGCTTGCCCGGCGGGTAGTTGTCGAACGCCTCGCAGGCGACGAGGGCGAGCCGGGCGATGCGCGCCGTGCGGCCTTCGGACAGCAGCAGTTGCGCTCCGCCCCAGTCGTTGAGCACCAGCGTGACCTCGTCCAGCCCGAGCCGGTCGAGGAACTCCCCGACCAGGAGCGCCTGTCCGCGCAGCGACAGGTCCGCGTCCGGGCGCATCGGCTTGCGGTGGCTGCCCAGTGGCAGCGTGGGCAGCACGCATCGGTAGGTGCCGCGCAGGTCGGGGACGACCTTGCGCCACACCGTGTGGTCCATCAGTACGCCGTGCAGGAACACCAGGACGGGACCGTCGCCCCCGGTGTCTTCGTAGGCGATGGTTCCGGACGACAGTTCGACCTCGGGCATGGCCTTGCCTCTCCTCGTGTCGTACGCCGGACAGCCGGCCGTTCGTTCGTTCGTCGGCGCATCGAGGTCCGGTCTGTGTATCCCAACAACTACCACAGCTGTGGCACCACGGGTGGGGTGGTTGACGTGAGAGGGTGAAGCAGGGCTGCTAGATTCACCACACCTGTGGTGTTTGGGCGGGGATGGTCAGGCCGATCCGGTCGGGGCCAGAGCGATCGACGGGGCAGCGAAGGGAGGGGCGGCGTGGCGGAGAACGCGAACCGGCGCAACCTGCTGCGGGACGCCGCTCTCGAAGTGCTGGGCACCGAGGGCAGCCGCGGCCTGACCCATCGAGCGGTCGACGGCGCGGCGGGAGTGCCGACCGGGACGGCGAAGAACTACTTCCCCACCCGGGACACGCTGCTTGCCGCCGTCGCGGAGCGCTGCCTCGACCTCTTCCGGCAGGCGGGCACCCTGCCGACCGGTGTCAGCGGCCCCACCAGCCGTGAGGACCTCGCGGCACTGCTGCGCGGCCTGCTCGAAGAGGCCGCGGGCCCGGGCCGCCGGCGGGTGCTCGCCTACCTCGAACTCCACGGCGAGGCGTCACGCAAGCCGTGGCTGGGCAAGGTGCTCGCGGAGATCTCCGCCATGGACTTCGCGATGATGGAGCGGCTCCAGCGATCCGCCGGGCTCGACGTCACGCCGCAGCGCGCGCGTGTCGTGACCATGGCCGTGCACTCGGCCGTCGTGGACCTGCTGGCCCACCCGCCGGAGGTGCCGGACGGGGCGGGGCTCGATGACCTCGACGAGTTCGTCGGTGGGCTGCTCGACGTGGTCTATCCCCCGCCGCGTCCGGGCGAGGACCGGACGGCCGACAGGCCGTGAAGGCCGCGCCGTTCCGACAGGTGGGCGGAGGTGGCGGGGGCGGGGCGGTTGGTCGTACAACTCCGGAAGATCTTTTGCGCCGGAGTGGGAAACAGGGGGCAGCGTGACCAACACCAGCAGCAGCACCAGTGGCAGCGGGGTGGCCGGGGGTGGTGACGCGTTGGTCGTGACCGAGCGGACGCGGTTGCGGCGGATGCGGGAGAAGGGGAGTCATCGGCGGGCCGATCTGGACGCCGTGCTCGGGGCCGGGTTCCTCTGCCATCTCGGGGTTCCCGTCGACGGCACGACGATGGTCGTGCCCACCGCGTACGGCGTCGAGGGCGACCAGCTGTACCTGCACGGGTCCGTCGCCAGCCGCAGCCTCGTCCAGGCGCCCGACACCACCGTCTGCGTCACCGTCACCCATGTCGACGGGCTCGTTCTGGCCCGTTCCGTCTTCGAGCACGGGGTGAACTACCGCTGCGCGATGGTCTACGGGGTGCCCCGCGTCGTGACCGACCCGGACGAGAAGCTGCGCGGCCTTCGGGCGCTCACCGAGCAGAGCTCCCCGGGGCAATGGGAGTACGCACGCCGGCCCAGCCGCAAGGAGCTGGCCGCGACCTCGGTGCTCGCGCTCGACCTGACCGAGGCCTCCGTGAAGACCCGCAGCGGGCCGCCGGACGACGGTGATTCCGAGGACGCCGCCCTCGGTCTGTGGGCCGGCGTGCTGCCCGTGGTGACGACCTTCGGCGAGCCGGTCACCGATCCCGTTCTTCCCGCCGACGTCGTACCGCCCGCGCATGTGGCCTCCCGCGCGGGGCGCGTCCTCGGCGAGTGAGAACTCCTATGGCTCCTACGGCTCCGATGGCTCCGATGGCTCTGACCGCTCTGACCGCTCTGACCGCCTGACCGCTCTGACAGCTTTGACAGCTCTGGGAGTTCTCGGAGCGGTCAGAGTCATCAGAGCCGTCAGAGCTGGAGTTTCAGGCTGCTCAGGTGGTCCGCGTCCGACAGGGCATCGATCGCGGTGATCCGGTCCTCCAGGACCGTGAACGCGAACACCAGCCGCGGGTCGCCCTCCGGCGGCCAGGCCAGGCCCGCCGCGCCGTCCACCAGGGCTCTTCTGGCCGTGCCCACCCGGTCGGCGATCGCCTCGGCGACCGCCCCCGGGCCGTGCACGACCGTCGCCCCGGTCCGTACGGCCGTGGCGTCGGCCCGCAGCACCACCTCCGGGTCGAGGAGCTCGTGCAGGGCGGCGGCATCGCCGTTCCGCGCGGCCGTCCGGAAGGCCGCGACGATCTCCCGCTGGCGCGGCAGGTCGGGCTCCGGCATCTCCTCGGCCTCCTGGAGCCGGTAGCGGGCCCGGCCGGCGAGCTGGCGGGTGGCGGCCGGGGTCCGCTCCACGATCAGGGCGATCTCCTCGTACGGGACGGAGAACTCGTCGTGCAGGACGTACGCGAGCCGTTCCGGGGGTGTCAGCTCGTCCAGGGTCGTCGGCTGGGGCTGTTCCTGGGGGTTTCCCAGAGGGGTGGCGGGGGCGGTGTGGTGCGGTCCGCCCGAGGCCCAGGGGTCCCACGGGTCCCAGGGGTGTTCGCGGAGTGTCTCGCGGGAGCGGAGCCGGGCCAGGCAGGCGCGAGCCACGGCCGCGGTGGGGTCGTCCGTGGCCGGGACCGGGCCCGGGGCGATCGGGGCCTCCCGGGCCCGCCCGGTCCTCCGTACGTCCTCCACCGCCTCGTCGGCCTCCTCGAAGGTGCCGAGGAGGCGGTACGCGACGGCCCGCAGATGCGGTCGCTGCTCCTCGAAGAGTGCTGCGGGGAGGGCCGTGGGGTGAGATTGGGGGAGGGGGGCTGGGTGGGATTCGGGGTGGGTCGCTGGGAGGGCTGCGGGGGCAGCGTTCTCATCCACGGGGCGTGGCCTCCGTCGGGCAGGAAGGGTTCAGTCGCCGTGTCCCGTGCCTCCGCTGCCGAAGCCTCCGCTGGAGATCCCGCCCCACTTGCGCTTCTCCTCGGTCGGCGGGTCGGGCGACGCCTCCGAGCCGTCCTTGAGCTGGTACGGCATGAGCCGGTGCTCGCCGTCCGTCTGGGGCATCTCGGCAGGCCTGCGGTACCCGGACGTCTCGCCCGGCAGGCTGCCGTCCTCCGGTCGATGGGGCTGCTCGTCCGGCTTCGGCGGGTTGGACTCGCGGTCACGGACCCGGAAGCCCAGCCAGACCGCCGCGATCAGCACGGCGACGATGACGAGTCCGCCGAGGAGCTGTCCGAGGCCCGACTGCCAGACTCCCGCGGCCATGGTCTGGGCTGCGCTGAGACTGTTCATACTCCAGGATTACCCCTTTTTCGCCCTTTTGGACGCACCCGGCGAAGACGCCTGAAGATTCCCTGAAACATTTCCCCGCCTCTGTCGCGTCAATGAGGTGTACGGCGACCACACCACGTCACCGCGAGGGAAAGGAGGGGCATGAGAAAGTCCCGCGCGGACGAGTTCCTGGAGTTCGCCGCCGCACGCTCGGGTCATCTGTTCCGCTCGGCATGCTTGCTGACCAGCGGAGACACCCATCTCGCCGAGGACCTCACCCAGGAGACGCTCGGCCGGATGTACGCCCTGTGGGGCCGTATGGCCCGGATCGGGAACCCCGCCGCGTACGCCCAGACCGTGCTCGTCCGCACCTTTCTCAGCCACCAGAGGCGCCGCTCGGCCACCGAGCGCCCCCTCGGCGAGCTTCCCGACCGCGCCCCCGACACCGGCGAGGACCCCGCGCTCCGGATCGCGCTGCTCGACGCGCTGGCCGGGCTCGCACCCAAGGACCGGGCGGTCGTGGTGCTGCGGTACTGGGAGGACCGCAGCATCGAGGAGACCGCCGAGGCCCTGCACGTCAGCTCCGCCGCGGTGCGCACCCGCTCCGTACGGGCGCTGGCGAAGCTGCGTGCACGACTCGGCGGCAGCATCGCCGAGTTCGCCACCCGCTGACCCCCGCGTCCCTTCCCGGTTTCCGCACGTCCGCTCGTCCACTTCCGCCCCCAGCGGCTTCTGCCCTTTTATCGACCGGAGACGGTGAATTCGACATGCCCCAGAACGAAGGTCCCCAGCACGAGGGATTCGAGGAGGAGCTCGGCGCGGTCCTGCGCCGCACCGGCGACGGCTTCGCCGCCGACGACCGGCGCGAGCTGGTCGAGGGCGGGCTCCAGCGCGGCAAGCGCCGCCTGGTCCGCCGCCGCCTCGCGATGACCGGAGGCGTTCTCGCGCTCGCCGCCGTCGGCATCGGCGGCGTGTACGGCGGCTCGCTGCTGTCGCCGAGCGGGAACACGACGACCACCTCCGTGGCGGCGCCCCCGAAGCCCCGCCCCACCATCGACCCCGTCCCGGGGAAGCAGCGGCCGGGTGAGGCGAGCATCCCCGTCAAGGACATCGCCGCCGTCCTCGAGAACAACACCCCGGCGGGCTCCTGGGAGTTCGAGGGCCTCGACGGAAGGGGCCAGGCCGTCAGCGGCGTCTTCGACGACGGGAACGGCAAGGCCGGTGTCACCGTAGGCCTCTTCCGCGCGGGCACCGGCGAGGCGGGTGAGGACCAGGTGGCCTGCCCCGACAAGGTCGCCATCCCCTACGACAACTGCACCATGCAGAACCTGTCGAACGGCTCCCGGCTCATGATCCTCCAGGGGTACGAGTACCCCGACAAGCGTGAGGAGACCAAGCAGTGGCGGGCGGTCCTGCTCACCAAGGACGGCTTCCTGGTCGACGTGAGCGAGTACAACGCCGCCGCCGAGAAGGGCGCCCCCATCAGCCGGGAGAACCCGCCCTTCACGCCCGCGCAGCTCAAGGCCCTCGTCACGACCGACGACTGGCGTCCGCTTCTCAAGAAGCTGCCCCAGAACGTGGACATGTCGGGCGGCGAGGGCAGCCAGGGCGAGCCCCGGCTGCCGGCCGAGCCGAACGCCACCGACTCGATGAACACCTTGCGCTCGCTCGTGCCCAAGGGCCTCGCGGTCGTCAACAAGGGCGGGCAGTCCGGGTACGCCTACGTGGTCGTCGACGACGGCAAGGGGAAGAGCCTCGTCGAGGTCAACATCCAGCCGAACATGGCGGACGTGGTCGGCACCCTCTTCGGCAGCGGGGACGTCACCACGCTCCCCGACGGCCGCAAGGTCAAGCTCACCCAGCAGGCGGGTGAGAAGGGCGGCGAGGGCGTCGTCTGGTGGTCCGTCGACACCATCACGCCGGAGGGCTTCCGGGTTGTCGTGTCCGCCTTCAACGCCGGCACCCAGCACGAGGCGGCCACCCGCGCCGAGCCCGCGCTGACGATGAAGCAGCTGAAGGCGATCGCGCTGAGCCCGAAGTGGCAGACGCTGCCCATGAAGTAGCGCCGAAGCAGCACCGCAGCAGCATCGAAGCGAAGCAGTGCCGAAGCAGCGCCCGAGAAGCGCCGAAGCAGTGCCCGAGGAAGTTCTCCGGGGATGGGTCCGCATTGGGGTGCGGGCCCATCCCCCTTTTCCTCGTGGCTACTTGGCGTCCGCGTACCGCTCGACCGTGGCGACCGTGAACGGGAACCGTACCGGCGTCTCCCCGAACGCGATCCGTCCCGCCTCGTCCCCCGCCGCCCGGATCGCCGCCGAGACCGCCTCCGCCTCCTCCGCCGGGCAGTGCACGATCACCTCGTCGTGCTGGAAGAAGACCAGCTCCGCCAGCATCCCCGCCAGAGCACGGCGCAGCGCCGCCAGCATCAGCAGCGCCCAGTCGGCGGCACTGCCCTGCACCACGAAGTTGCGGGTGAAGCGGCCCCGCGCCCGCGCGTTCCCCGAGGCGTACCCAGGAGTGAACTCCGCTTCCTCCGCCGCCGGTTCACCGCCCTCCTGGGGCAGCCCGGCCTCCTCGTCCTCGCCCGCGCCCACCGCGCGCGGGCTCGTCCTGCCCAGCCAGGTCCGTACGAGACGGCCCTCCTCGCCGGCCTTCGCCGCCTCGTCGACATAGGCCACCGCACGCGGGAAGCGGCGCCGCAGCGCCGCCAGGTTCTTGAGGCCGTCGCCGCTGGTCTGCCCGTAGATCGCGCCCAGGAGCGCGATCTTGGCGTGGTCGCGGTCGCCGGAGAAGGCCCGGTCCGAGAGCCGGGTGTACAGGTCGTCGGGGTGCCCCGCGACCTCCATCAGGCCGGGGTCCCGGGAGATCGCGGCGAGCACGCGCGGCTCCATCTGGTCGGCGTCGGCCACGACGAGACGCCAGCCCTCGTCCGCGACCACCGCCCGCCGGATCACCTTCGGGATCTGCAGGGCCCCGCCGCCGTTGGTCGTCCAGCGCCCGCTGACCGTGCCCCCGGGCAGGTACTCCGGCCGGAAACGGCCGTCCCGCACCCAGTCCTGCAGCCACGACCAGCCGTGCGCCGTCCAGATCCTGTACAGCTTCTTGTACGCGATCAGCGGCTTCACCGCCGGATGGTCGAGCTCCTCCAGCTCCCAGCGGCGGGTCGACTTCACCCGTACGCCGGCCTGCGCGAAGGCCTTCACCACATCGGCGGGCAGATCCGGCCGGACCCGGCGGCCGAAGGCCGCGGACACCTCGTCCGCGAGCTCGGCCAGGCGGCGCGGCTCGCCCCCGCCCGCGTACCGCTCGCCGAGCAGTTCGTTCAGCAGCTCCCGGTGCACGTCCGCCCGCCACGGCAGCCCCGCCCGGTGCATCTCGGCGGCCACCAGCATCCCCGCCGACTCGGCGGCCGTGAGCAGCCGCATCCGGCCCGGGTGCTCCGCCCGGTCGTGGCGGCGCAGCTGCTCCGCGTAGACCGCGAGAATCCCGTCGAAGGGTACGGAGACCACCGGGCGCGGCTCGAAGAGCGAGTCCTGCGAGCCGGGCTCGGCGTTGCGCTGCGGCGGATCGGGCGGCACGGGGGAGTTCCGCAGGCGCGCCCAGGCCGCGGCCGCCGAGCGGGGCTCGCCGAGCCGCCCCTCGTGGCCGAGGAGCAGCTGCTCGGCGTCCTCGATGTCGTAGCACCGCTCGACCCGCACTCCGCCGGCGAGCAGCCGGGGGTACACCTCGGCCGTCGACCGCCACACCCAGCGGGCGACCTCGGGCCTGGCCCGTACGGCCTCGACGAGGTCGGGTTCGCGCCGCACGTCCCCGGTGGGCAGCCCGTCCGGGCCGAGGGGGACGAGCAGTGCTCCGTCCCCTTCCGCCTCGGCCGCCAGTGCCCACCTCTCGGTCATGGGTGCGAGTCTGGCACCCGGCACTGACAGTGACCGGAAGCCGGGCCGACGAGCCTCCCGGAGCTCGCCGCAGGCGTTACGCCGCCGCGTGGAACAGTG
Organism: Streptomyces sp. NBC_00250; assembly: GCF_036192275.1. Taxonomy (NCBI): domain Bacteria; kingdom Bacillati; phylum Actinomycetota; class Actinomycetes; order Kitasatosporales; family Streptomycetaceae; genus Streptomyces; species Streptomyces sp. NBC_00250. The sequence goes on from NZ_CP108088.1 coordinate 5,086,572, forward strand.
CCGCCGCCTCGCCCCGGGAGTCGACGCCCAGCTTGTTCAGGATGTTGGCGACGTGGAACTTCACCGTCGACTCGCTGATGTGCAGTTCCTCGGCGATCCGCCGGTTGCGGTGCCCGAGGGCCAGGTGCCGCAGGACCTCCACCTCCCGCTCGCCGAGGCCGGTCAGCGGGTGCGCCGCCTCGACCGGCGCGGCCGGCGCCGCCAGGGGGATCACCGCCGTGATCGTCGTGCCCCAACCCGGGACCGGGTCCATGTCGAGCCGCCCGCCGAGCACGTCGAGCCGGTCCTTGATCGTGCCCGCGCCCAGGTCGCAGGGGGCGAGCGCGCCCGCGCCGTCGTCCCGTACGGAGGCCCGCAGCTCGTGCTCGGTCAGCTGCCAGCCGACATGGATCCGGTCCACCGAGTCCTGTTCGAGCACGATCAGGAGCAGGGACCGGACGATCGCCCGCGCGCTGTGCGCCACGTCCGCCGCGAGCGAGCGGTCCGAGTCCGGTGCCCCCAGGTCCAGCCTGACCTGGCTGTGCCGCAGCATCGGCCGGAGTTCGGCGGCGAGCCGCTCGAAGGCGTCCTGGACCGGTTCCTCCGCGAGCGCCCGGTCCCGCCGCTGTTCCGCCCGCATCTCGATCAGCGCCGACGCGGCCAGGTCGGTCGCGGTCGTCCGGGCCGTCGTGTCGTCCAGGGCCCGGCTGCGCAGCACCCCGAGGACCCCGGCGAGGGCCGCCGAGTGCGTGGCGGTCAGTTCCGCGATCACCCGGGCCCGGGTGTCGGCCGCCGACCGCGAACGGGCGAGGGCGCCCGGCAGGGCCTCCGACGCGAACCGGTCGAAGTGGCCGGTCACCAGGTCCCACAGGGCCTGCGCCACGGCGAGTTCGGCCTCGTCCGCCGGGGCGGCGCCGTCCTCCCGTACCAGTACGAGGACCGCCCCGCGCCGGGTCGCGTGGCTCGTGACGGCCACGACCTCGCGCTCCCGGCCGCCGAGCGTCGCGACGCCCTGCCAGGGGCTCCCGGGCACGCCGGCCGCGAGCAGCGGCGCGAGTTCGGAGGCGGTGAGCAGCTCCGTGCCGCCGAGTGCCTTGAAGGGGGAGTGGGCGCAGTGGGTGGAGAGTTCGGCCGCGTCCACGTGCGGGACGAGCGGGGCGAGGGCGGCCGAGACCTTGGGGAGGATCTCCCCGAGCGGCTGCCGGATGATCTCGTACGCGGTGGTCAGCGTGGTCGCGTCCATGCGAGGGAGCGTACGCGGGGAGGGACGGGGAGCGGCCGGTATTTCGGCCAGGTGGGACTGGCCGTCGGGAGGGCGGGGAGCGGGGGGCCGTGGGCGCAGTCTTGATCACGTCGAAGAGCGGAAAACGTGAACGGGCAGCTGCGGAGGCTGAGATGGAAGCGATCGTGTACGAGGAGTTCGGCGGCCCCGAGGTGCTGCGCCACGCGACCGGTGTCGCCGTACCGGAGCCGGGTCCCGGTGAGGTCCGCGTCAAGGTGGCGGCCGTCGGGCTCAACCCGGTGGACTGGAAGCGGCGTTACGGCTGGGTCGAGGAGTTCTACCCGACGACCTTCCCGGCCGTCCCCGGCCTGGAGTTCGCCGGAACCGTCGACAAGCTCGGCGAGGGCGTCACCGGTCTGACGGTCGGCGACGAGGTGCTCGGCTGGACGAAGACCGGCTCCTACGCCGAGTACGCGATCGCCGGGACCGTCGCGCCCAAGCCGGCCGGGCTCTCCTGGGAGGCCGCCGCCAGCATCCCGGTGGCCGGGGAGACGGCGCAGCGCGTGCTCGACCTGATCGGCGTGCGGGAGGGCGAGACGCTGTTCCTGCACGGTGCGGCGGGTGTCGTCGGCTCGGTGGGCGTCCAGCTCGCGGTCGCCGCCGGGGTCACGGTCATCGGCAGCGCGTCCGAGTCCAACCACGCCTACCTGCGGGAACTCGGCGCGATCCCGGTGGCGTACGGGGAGGGCCTGGCCGACCGGGTGCGGGCCGCCGCCCCCGACGGCGTCGACGCGGTCTTCGACGCGGCCGGGCACGGTGTGCTGCCCGTCGCGATCGAGCTCCTGGGCGGGGCGGGCGCGGCGAAGGAGCGGATCGTGACGATCGCGGACGTGGACGCGGAGCGGCACGGGATCGTGTTCTCGGGGGTCACGGGCGACCCCGACTCCGTACGGGCCGGGCTCACGGCCCACGCGCGCGCGGCGGTGGAGGGCACCCTCGCCGTCCGGCTGGCCGACACGCTCCCCCTGAAGGAGGCGGCGCGGGCCCAGGAACTGAGCGAGTCGGGCCATGTGCGGGGGAAGTTGGTCCTGATCCCGTAAGTCCCGGTGCGCGGTGGAGGCGGGTGAGAAGATCCCTTCGCCGCGAGTGCGGGCCCCGACCTGGAAGGCGACGACGATGTACGCGATACCCCTGGGAGACGACGGCGCGGAGCTGCGCCCGCTCGAACCGTGGCAGGCCGACGAGTTCCTGGCGCACATGGACCGGGGACGCGAGTTCATCGGCGCGCGCAACGGCCTCCCCGACGTCGTCACCGACCTGGAGTCCAGCCGGGCCTTCCTGCGGGCGTACGCGGAGAAGACGGCCGCCGACACGGGGCGCATCCACGGCATCTGGTCCGACGGCACCCTCGTGGGCGCGGTGATCCTCCGGAAGCTGGACACCGGCGACGGTACGGCCGAGGCGGGCTGCTGGCTGGAGCCTGCGGGCGTCGGCAAGGGTCTGGTGACCCGGGCGGCGCGGACGCTCGTCGACTGGGCGATCGAGGTGCGCGGCATCCACCGGGTGGAGTGGGTGGTCTCCTCCGACAACGAGCCCAGCATCGCGGTGGCGCGTCGCCTGGGCATGAGCAAGGACGGCGTCCTGCGGGAGAGCTACCCGTACCGGGGCAGGCGCCACGACGAGGAGGTCTGGTCGGTCCTGGCCCCGGAGTGGCGGGCGGCGAAGTCCGCGTCCGCGGGGGCGGGGGAGAGCGGGGCCTGAGTCGGGCCCCGCGGCGGGGCCGGGGCGGCACGGGGGGTGCGCCCCGGTTCCGGTGCCGTCCAGGGGGTGTCTTGTCGATCAGGCCGGATCAGGGAGCGGCGCGGCGGTGGGTTCCTCCGGGGCCGGATGGGGGACGAAGACGCTCAGTTGGTACGTCGTCGGGTGCGTCGAGCGTCCGCAGAGCATGTCCAGCCGGACCGCGTCCCAGTCGAGGCCGGGCTCCTCGGTCCGTAGCCGTCGGAGCTCCGCCTGCCACTCCGACTCGTCCTTCGTCGCGTAGCGGAGCTCCCAGCGCCCGGCGTCCGGGCCGAAGCGGTCCGCCTCGCGTGCGAACTCCGCGAGCTTCCGCTGCCGCTCTCTCTTCCGCTTCCGCTGTCCCGGCACAGGATCGATGATCGCCGTCCGCCGGAGTGCGCAGCAAGGCGTTTCGCGCGGCTGGACGCGGCTGGACGGGCTGAACGGGCTGGACGGGCTGAACGCGGTTCGACGCGGTTGGACAGGGCTGGACAGCTGGACGGGGCGGTGACCCGGCTCCGACCCCGGTCACCGCCCCGTCCGTCCCACCATCGCCGCTCAGCGCGTCAGGCGCCACGCGGGGAGGGCCGACGCGGCGATCGCGGCCGTCGCGCACGCGCCCGCCGCCGCGCCGACCGTGGTCCACGGGAGGGCCAGGGCCACCGGGGCCGAGAGGGCCGCGAGGCCTGCTCCCAGGGCGCCCAGGACCAGGGCGGTCACCGCAAGGCCGAGCAGGGTGCCGATCGCGACGGCCAGGGTCGCCTCGCCCGTCACCACCCGCAGGATCTGGGCCCGGGTGGCCCCGGCGAGCCGCAGCGAGGCCAGTTCTCCGCCGCGGACGGAGGTCGCCATGAGCAGGGTGTTGGCGAGGCCGATCACCGTGTAGACGAGCGCGATGCCGAGGACGAGGATCATGCCGAGCCGGGCCTGCGGGCCGCCGTTCGACGGGCGCTCGGCTTCGGCCCACGCGTCGGCCGTCCTGACGGTGCCGCCGCTCGCCTCCAGGGCCCGCACCGTGGCCGTACCGCCGCCGAGCGCGTCGATCCGGTCGGGGGCGGAGCCGGGGGCGTTCGCCCGGGTGACGTACGGCCCGTTGTCGCCGGTCCCGAGGGCGAGGACGGCCGCGATCCGGAGCCGTACCGGACCGGTCCCGTCCGCCCGCCAGACCTCGACGCTCTCGCCCACCCGGCGCCGCTCGAACTCCTCGTTCACGACGATCGACCGGTCGTCGAGGTCCCGCAGGTCGCCGGCGACCACGGGCAGCCGGGCGAGCTCGGCGAAGGCCGCCGGGTCGGTGACCGCCCGCGCCCCGTACTTCACGACGGCCGCGTCCCCGTCCCGTACGAAGACGGAGGTCGGCCCGGTGGGGGAGACGACCGCCCCGGCGGGCGCCGTCACCGGCTTCAGCTCCGTGCCCCGCACGACGTACTGCGCGGCCGTCTGCTCGCGCGCTTCGACGCCCTTCGCGCGCGTGACGCTCGTCGCCGAGCCGAAGAGCGTCCCGGCGAGCGCCACGGTCACGAGGACGGGGGCCGCGACGGCGGCGGTACGGCGTACCGAGGCCGCGCTGTTCTCCCGTACCAGCGTCCCCACCGCCCCCCTCAGCCGCAGCAGTCGGGCCACCGGCCGGACGAGGAGCGGGGAGAGCAGGGCGATTCCGGTGATCAGGAGCATCGGGAGGGTCGTGTACGTCTTCCGCTTGAGCAGCGCGGACGGTTCCGTGGCGTACGTCCAGGCGAGGAGCCCGAGGCCGGCCAGGAGCAGTCCCGTACCGAGCACGGCCCGGCCGAGGGGCAGGGTGTCGGCGTCGACGTCCGCCTCGCGGAGCGCGGCCGTCGGGCCGACCTTCCCGGCCCGCCGGGAGGCGGCCACTGCCCCCGCGAGGGCGACGGTCACCCCCGTCCAGAAGGCGGCGTGGAAGGGCCAGGCCGGCCCGCCGACCGTGAACCACTCCGGCGCCAGACCGCCGTCGACCAGGGTCCTGGCGAGCAGGGGCGCGCCGAGGGCGCCGAGCGCGCACCCGGCGGCTGAGGCGAGCACGCCGAGCGCCGTGGCCTCGGCGAGGAGGAGCCGCCGGATCTGCCCGGGGGTGGCTCCGGCGGTCCTGAGCAGCCCGAACTCACGGCGGCGCAGTGCCACGGCGAAGGCGAAGGTGGAGGCGACGACGAAGACGGAGACGAAGGCGGTGACGCCGCCGGAGGTGCCGAGGAGGGCGTTGAGGCCGACGAGCGCGTCGGCGTCCCGCTCGGAGCCGGGGTCGGCGCGCCGCCGTTCGTCGCCGGTGAGGACCTGGGCGCGGTCGCCGACGAGCGCCCGGACCTCGGCGGCCGGGGCGTCCACTCCGAAGGCGTCGGGGCCGCCGGAGGCGGTGAGGGTCCAGCGGGCCTTCAGTTCGCGGAGCAGCTGGTTGTCCACAGGCTGTGGACGGTCGAGCCGCTGCGCCACGGACACGGTCTCGGGTCCGCGCCGCACATCGAGCGTCAGCCGGTCCTGACCCTGCACGACGACGGGCGAGGAAGCGAACCGCTGAGGGGAACGCTCGGGCGCGTGAATGGTGGCGGACAGCCCGAGGCCCATGACGGCGAGCAGCCCGACGCCGAGCGCCAGGGCGACGAAACCACCGAGGAAGGAGGCCCAGCGGGCGCGCAGGCCGGAGAGGACGACGGTCAGCACGAGGTCCTCCCGGCGGGGGAAGCGGTGGTGCGGGCCGTCCCCGGCATCGCGGCCGGGGTGATCGTCTCCAGGGCCGTCATCCGCGCCGCGACCGCCTCCACCGTCGGGTCCGGCAGCTCGCCCGCCACGCGGCCGTCGACCAGGAAGACCACGCGGTCCGCGCGGGCCGCCGCCACCGGGTCATGGGTGACCATGACGATCGTCTGGCCGTCCCGGTCGACCAGCTCCCGCAGCATGTCCAGCACCTCGCGGCTCGTCGTCGAGTCGAGCGCGCCGGTCGGCTCGTCGCCGAAGAGGACCGCGGGGCGGGTGATCAACGCGCGGGCGATCGCGACCCGTTGCTGCTGTCCGCCGGACAACTCGCCGGGCCGGTGCCGTTCCCGCCCCGCGAGCCCGACGCGGGCCAGCGCCTCCCGTACCTCCGTACGGGACGGGCGGCGGCCGGCGAGCCGGAGGGGCAGGGCCACGTTCTGCGCGGCCGTCAGGGCGGGCAGCAGGTTGAAGGCCTGGAAGACGAAACCGATCCGGTCCCGCCGCAGCAGGGTCAGCCGCCGCTCGCTCAGCCCCTCAAGGGCGGTCCCGCCGACCTCCACCCGCCCGGAGGTGGGCCGGTCGAGCCCGGCCGCGCACTGCAGCAGCGTGGACTTGCCGGAGCCCGAGGGGCCCATGACGGCGGTGAACGTCCCGGCGCGGAAGTCGAGGTCGACGCCGTCGAGGGCGCGGACGTCACGGTGGTGACGGGTGAGCCCGCGGAGCCGTACGGCGGAGGTGGCGGCGGTGGCCGTGGCCGTGGAGACGGTGGCGACGGGGGCGATGGGGGCTGTCGAGGTCATGCCTCAAGCGAACCGTTTCCGCCGCCGCCGATCACGACCACTGAAGGGCGTCCGGAAGGTAGGCCTGGCCCTACCCCCGGAGCCAGGTCCAGCCCTCCCCCGAGCAAGGTCCGCCCTCCCCGAGCCGGAGCGGGACTGCCCCCCGAGAGCCAGGTCTAGCCCGCCCGTACCGCCTTCACGAACACGTCCAGCGCGTCGAGCGGTTCGCGGCCGCCGAGGAGGGCGCGCAGGTCGCTCTCGACCCCCGTACCGTCCAGGAATCCGTGGGCGATCGCCGAGTACGTGCTCGCCAGCATCGGCACCTGGAAGGGCACCGCTCCGGACGCGGCGAGCGCGGTGCGGGCGTCGGCGAGTGTGCCGGGGGCGTACGTCGCGCCCAGTGCCTCCGCCAGGTCGGCGCCGCCGAGGGCGCGCTCGCCGACGAGTTCGTAGACCCGGTTCCGGTGCGCGCCCGGGTCCGTGGCGACGGAGACGGCGATGTCGGCGAGGTCCGCGCGGGCGACCGCGGCGAGGCGGCCCTCGCCGAGGGGGCCGGTGATCCGGTCGTCGGCGTCGGGGGCGGCGATCCAGGTGAGGAATTCGGCGTAGAGGCCGTTGCGGAGGATCGTCCAGTCGAGGGTGGTGGAGCGCCGCAGCCGACGCTCGGTCCAGCGGTGCGCGAGCGCGTACGTGAGGTGGTCGCCGTCGCCGGAGAGGCTCGTGTAGACGACGTGCCGTACGCCGGCCCGCTCGGCGGCCGAGATCGCGGCCTCGTGGCGGGCGACGACCGTGTCGTCCTCCCCGTACCCGGCGGATATCAGCAGCAGCGTGTCCACCCCGGCGAAGGCCTCCGGCAGCGTCCCGGGCGCGTCGAAGTCCAGCCGGCGGGTGCCGGGCAGCCCCGCGCGCGTACCGAGGACGACGTCCTCGCGACCGGCGAGCCGTTCGGCGACGAGCGAGCCGAGAGCGCCGGAGACGCCGGTGACGAGCAGCATGGTTTCCCCCAGGGGCCGTGGTGGTGAGGTGGCTGAGACCATCGTGGAGCGGCGGAGACGATCGCGTAAGGAGGCACATTCATGTCCGAGGGGCACACGGAGGTAACCACCGATCCCCTGGTGAGCTGCGCGGAGGAGTGCGGCGTACGGGACGTCCAGGACCGGCTCGGCGACAAGTGGAGCGTGCATGTGGTCGTCGAACTCGCGGCGGGGCCGAGGCGGTTCAGGGAACTCCAGCGGCTCGTCACCGGGATCTCGCAGCGGATGCTGACCCTGACGCTGCGCCGCCTCGAACGGGACGGCCTCGTCTCGCGGACGGTGTATCCGACGACGCCGCCGCAGGTGGAGTACGCGCTGACCGAGACCGGGCACAGCATGACCCGCCTGATCAAGCAGCTGATCGACTGGTCGCTCGACCACCGTGCGGTGATCGCCCGGTCGCGCGAGGAATGGGACACGAGGACGGCGTGAGTACGAGCACCACGATCGACAAGGCCTTCGAGGCGCTGTACGCGAGCGACGACGGGTCGCTCGACACGGCGGCGTCGCTGCTGGCCGCCGACCGGGGCGCCGACGGGGAACTGGCGCGTCGCGGCGAGGAGTTCGTACGGACGCTGTGGGGGCGCGGGTGGCAGCCGGCGGACCTGGCGCGGATGGTGCGCCGTGATCTCTCCGAGGACCACCTCCGGGTCCTGACCGGCCTGATCCGGGCCGAGACGGCCCGCTACGAGACGCTGCCGCACCGCTGGCGGGGGCAGCTCGACGAACTCGACGACACGTCTCGCGGCCGCCCGTCGGACCGTTTCTCCTACGCGACGACCGTCCTGGAGCTGTACCGGCTCCTGGTCCGGCTGCCGCGCCTGGACGCGGTCGGTCCGGTGCCGGGGGAGGCGCTGCCGCCGGCCGTGGCCGGGGAGCCGCGGATGCTCACCCGGATCAGGGCGCTGCTCGCGAAGGCGGAGGCGACGGGGTATCCGGAGGAGGCGGAGGCGCTCACGGCGAAGGCGCAGGAGCTGATGGCGCGCCACAGCCTGGACGAGGCGACGCTGGCGGCGGGGGCGCCGTCGCCGGAGACGCCAGGGGCGATCCGGATCGGGGTGGAGCCGCCGTACGAGCAGGCGAAGGCGATCCTGCTCGACGCGGTGGCGACGGCGAACCACTGCCGGGCGGTGTGGAACGAGACGTACGGCTTCTCGACGGTGGTCGGCTTCGAGGCGGACCTCGACCCGGTGGAGCTGCTGTACACGTCGCTGCTGGTGCAGGGGACGGCGGCGATGACGCGGGCGGAGGCGGAGCAGCGGGCGGGGGGCCGCAAGCGCACGAAGTCCTTCCGGCAGTCGTTCCTGCTGGCGTACGCGAACCGCCTGGGAAGCCGCCTCGCGACGACGTCCCGCCGGGTCGCCGCGGAGACCCCCACCCTCCTCCCGGCCCTCGCCTCGCGCGACCTTGCGGTCACCACCCGCACGGACGAACTCTTCCCGGAAACCCGCACCACGCGCGTACGTGCCGCCTGGGACGAGGACGGCTGGAACCACGGCGCGACGGCAGCGGACCGAGCGGGCCTGGGGCCGGAGCGCCGGGGCCTACGGGGGTAGCCGGACGCCGAGCCGGGTGTCTCCGCGAGCGGCGGACGCGTGCCGCGGGGGTAGCCGGACGCCGGGCCGGGTGTCTCCGCGAGCGGCGGACGCGTGCCCACGACGAGGTGGCAGGGTGGCCCCGCCGCCCACCTCCCGCAGGGTTTCGGGAAGGGGCGGAGCGGGGGGTATGCCCCTTATGTCGTGATCGCGGATACGCTCGGGCCATGAGCTGGCTCCGGGCGTTGAGGGAGACCGCCCGCTCCGGGCTCACCGTCGAGCGGCGGCCGCTCGACCCCGTCCTCGCCGCCCGCGCCGCACTCGGGCTCGCCCTCGTCGTCGGCTTCTCCCTCGCCGTCTTCGGGCCCGCCGTCGCCGTCTCCTCCGCCTTCGGCGCCTTCCAGGCGGCCATCGCCACCTTCCAGCGTTCCTGGCGCCCCCGTCCCACCCTCGCGCTCGCCTCCGGCGCCAGCCTCGCCGTGTCGACCTTCTTCGGCTATCTCACCGGCGCCCACGAGGTCCTCTTCCTCGCCCTTCTGCTCCTCTGGACGTTCCTCGCGGGGCTTGCCTGGGCCGCCGGTCCCACCGCCGGCATCATCGCCTCCTCCAACGTGGCGATCATGCTGGTGACCGTCACCCTCCCCACCTCCGTCGCCGCGGCCGCCGGCCACGCCGTCATGATCTTCGCGGGCGGTGTCGTCCAGGCCGCCCTGGTCGTCCTCCTCCCCGTCCGCCGCTGGGGCGCCCAGCGCGACGCCCTCGCGGACGCGCTCGCCGCCGAGGCGGACTACGCCCGCCGCCTGCGCCACGACCCGGTGGCGCCGTTCGATCCGCTGCCGCTCATGACCGCCCGCAGCGCCGCCGCGGTGACCCCGGGCCAGGCCCGCCGCCGCCCGGCGGAACTCCACGGGGCACGGGGCCTCGCGGAACGCATCCGTCCCGTCCTCGCCTCCCTCGCCGACCCGGCGGTCGGCGTCCCGGAGGAGGGCCCGGCACGCGCACGCGTGCGGGAGCTTCTCGCGGCGGCGGCCTCCGTCCTGGACGCCGCCGCGCACGCGATCCGGCACGGCGAACCGGTCACCCTCCCCGCCCCCGCCGTCGCCGCCCTCCGCACCCCGGACACCGGCGCGATCCTCCACGGCCCGTCCCGCCGCGCCGCCCTCCGGCTCGCCGCGCTGCTCGGAGACGTCGTCGAGACGGCCGAGCCGAGGACGGAGACCACGGGTGCGGGCGGGCCCGGCGCCACCGGCCGTACCCGTCCCACCCTCGTCCGTCTCGCACCGATCGTCGCCGCGAAGGCACGCGCCGAGCTGCGCCGCGACTCCCCGGTCCTCCGCCACGCGATCCGTGTCTCGACGGTCACGGCCGCCGGCTACCTGCTGGGCGCGGCGCTCCCCTTCGGGCACGGCTACTGGGCGCCGATGGCCTCGGTGATGGTGATGCGCCCGGACTTCTCGCAGACGTACGCGCGCTCGGTGGCCCGGTTCGGCGGCACCCTCGTCGGCGTGGGCCTGGCGACGGCGGTCGTCCAGTCGGCGCATCCGGGCGCGTACCTGGCGGCCGGTCTGGCGGTGGTGTGCGCCTTCGCGAACTACCTGCTGATGCGCACGGGGTACGCGGCCGGCCAGGTCTTCGTCTCCGCGTACGTCGTGTTCCTGCTCGACATGGAGGGCGCGGGCCTGACCCAGACCGTCCGCGACCGGGTGCTGCTGACCCTGCTGGGCGGGCTCCTCGCGATGCTGTCGTACGCCGTGTACCCGGCCTGGGAGACCCCGCGGCTGCGCGGCCGGCTCGCGGACTGGCTGGCGTCGGTCGGCCGGTACGCGGCCACCGTCACCGCGCGGTACGCCGACCCGGCGGGATACGGCAGCCCCGACGTACGGGAGGCGCTCCTGGACACCCGCGCGGCCCGGGTCGCCTGGCAGGAGGCGGTGGAGCGGGCGACGCACGAGCCCGTACGGCACCGGGGGCTCTCACACGCGGCGGCGGAACAGGCCGACCACGCGCTCGCGGAGTTCGGGCGGGTGGCGATGCTCCTGGAGGCACATCTGCCGGAGCGCGGCGCCACGCCCCTGCCGGCCGCCGCGACCCTCGCCGAGTCCCTGCGCCGGGCGACGGAACGGGGCGCCAAGAAGGTGCGGGAGCGGAAGGCGCCGAGCTGGGACGACCTGCGGGAGACGGTCGACGCCTGGTCCGAGGAACCGCCGGACCACTTCCTGCTGCACAAGGGCGCGGTGTTCCTCCTGGAGGCCCTGGATGAGGTCACGACGGCCCTGATGGACTCCACGCGGGCGCGTTAGCCCCTCGTTCCCGGCACCCGCCTTCCCCGGCACCCGCCTTCCCCGGCACCCGCCTTCCCCGTCTCCTTCAGCGGGTGACCTACCTCTCGATGGAGATATTGGCAATGGGATTCATTTTCATTTACTCTTCACGGCATGGCACGCAATGAGCTCCGCCCCGTCGTCAAGCTCCGGTCCACCGCCGGCACCGGATTCACCTACGTCACCCGCAAGAACCGCCGCAACGACCCCGACCGCCTCACCCTGCGCAAGTTCGACCCGGTCGCCCGCCGGCACGTCGACTTCCGAGAGGAGCGCTGAACCACCCCATGAAGCCCGCCATCCATCCCCCGTACGAGCCCGTCGTCTTCCGCGACAAGGCCGGCGGCTTCGCCTTCCTCACCCGCTCCACGCGCACCGGTGATCCCGGGAAGACCGTGGAGTGGGAGGACGGCCGCAGCTACCCCGTCATCGATGTCGAGATCTCCTCGGCGAGTCACCCCTTCTACACCGGCACCGCGCGCGTACTGGACACCGCGGGCCGCGTCGAACGCTTCGAGAAGAGGTACGGCAGGGGGGAGGGTGCCGCCACCGGCGGCACCGCCGAAGATCAGGAACCGTAGGCTGCCCTCGGTCGTCCAAGAAGGCGTACGTCGGAGGGGGAGTGAGTGCCCGCCCGTCCGCCGTACTCGCTGGTAGCACGCTCAGTCGCGTAGCCGCTACGCCACCCCCCGTGCACGTGCATCTGCTCATGCATCGGCATATGAACACAGCTATGATCCGAGGAAGTTGACACCTGCACCAAGCAACTCGGGGAGCTACCAGTGCATCATGCGCATCACGCGTACAACGGCATGGCGGCCACGGAGCTGCGAGGCGTCGTGTGGCAGAAGAGCAGGCACAGCAACTCCCAGGGATCCTGCGTGGAGTTCGCCAAACTGCCCGGGGGAAACGTTGCCGTACGCAACTCGCGACACCCCGAAGGTCCCGCCCTCGTCTACACGCCCGCGGAGATAGAGGCGCTCCTCCTCGGCGTCAAGGACGGGGAGTTCGACCACTTGGTGTGAGACCGCGTCCTGGTGTGGGGCCGCTTCCTGCGGCAGGACCGCGTACCTATGAGAAAGGGCCCCGGCGGTGTGCGCCAGGGCCCTTCTCGCATGCGTACGACGGGGCGCCGTTACTCCGGACCGATCCGGAACAGCGCCCACACCACCTTGCCCCGCAGCGTGCCGGCGAGCGGATGCCACCCCCAGCTGTCGCTGAACGAGTCCACCAGGAACAGTCCGCGTCCCGACTCGGCCGCGAAGTCCTCCTCGCCGCCGCGCGCCTCCGGGCTCTCCTGGCTGGGGTCGCGCACGGCGCACACGAGGCGCGAGGACCAGCGCATCAGGTGCAGCCGAACCGGTGGGTTCTGGCCTTCCTCCTGTGGCGCGTCGGCGGGCACCGCGTGGCGCAGCGCGTTGGTGACGAGCTCGGAGACGACCAGGGCCACATCGTCGAAGCGTTCGCTCAGCTCCCAGCGGTCGAGCGTCGCGCTGGTGAACTTCCGGGCCCCGCGCACGGCTTCGTACCGTGCGGGCAGGGCGCAGGAGGCGGAGGTGGAGACGGCGCCGGGATCGATCGGCGGAAGGCCCTGCCTTAACGGCTCGAGCACGGTCGATCCATTCGTCCCCATGCGAGGCACTCCCGGGAATCGCGACTGTGGTGCGACAACACGACAACACGAACGAGCACGCGGCTGCGCGGGGTCCATGGTTCCGAATGCGACCACTGGATGCAAGGGCAGATGCACGTGCACGCGCCGGACCTGTCCGCCCCCGTGCCTAATCTGTGCATAAGTCGTCCCCCGGTCGGGGGGAACTTTCCGCGGCTGCCCGGAAGTCGCCGTCTTTCCGTAATCGAATGTGTACGCGCTGAAGCGTTTGGTGGCAGAATCCGGGGCTCGACGGGGGCTCGACACCGTAAAGGGGAGGCTGGAGCCGTGACCGCAACCGCAGGCGAATCGGGCGGAGCGAGCGGGAGTGTGGTGCGGCGCATCCTGCTGGGCTCCCAGCTGAGGCGGTTGCGCGAATCGCGCGGGATCACCCGCGAGGCGGCCGGCTACTCGATCCGCGCGTCCGAATCCAAGATCAGCCGCATGGAGTTGGGACGGGTGAGCTTCAAGGCCAGGGACGTAGAGGATCTGCTCACGCTGTACGGCGTCGGGGACGAGGCCGAGCGCGGCTCGCTCCTCGGGCTCGCCCGCGAGGCCAACGTCGCCGGCTGGTGGCACAGCTTCGGCGACGTCCTGCCCGGCTGGTTCCAGACGTACATCGGTCTCGAAGGCGCCGCCTCCCTCATCCGCGTCTACGAAGTGCAGTTCGTCCACGGCCTGTTGCAGACCGAGGCGTACGCCCAGGCCGTCGTCACCCGGGGCATGCCCGACGCCCCCGCCGCCGAGATCGACCGCCGGGTCGCCCTGCGGCTCGAACGGCAGAAGGTCCTCGTCTCCGAGCGCGCCCCGCAGTTCCACGCCGTCCTCGACGAGGCGGCGCTGCGCCGCCCCTACGGCGACCGGGCCGTCATGCAGGGGCAGTTGAGGCATCTCATCGAGATCTCCGAGCACCCGGGCGTCACGCTCCAGGTCATGCCCTTCAGCTTCGGCGGGCACGCCGGCGAGAGCGGCGCGTTCACGATGCTGAGCTTCCCCGAGTCCGACCTCTCCGACATCGTCTACCTGGAGCAGCTCACCAGCGCCCTCTACCTGGACAAGCGCGAGGAGGTCGCCCAGTACCAGCGCGTGATGGAGCGACTGCAGAAGGAAGGGCCGGATCCGGCCGAAAGCCGGGACCTTCTCCGAGGACTCCTCCAACTCACCTGACACATCAGTACGATGACGTGACATCAGTTCCGGCGTCGTGACGTCTCCGCGTCGCGGCGTCTCAGCGTCGCTTCTGTCATCCGTACAGACGTAGAGCGGGTAGAGGGGTCTCGATCCATGTCGCACTTCACCGACCTGGCCCACCAGTACATCGACGGCGAGTGGAAGCCCGGCAGCGGCTCGTGGGACATCATCGACTTCAACCCGTACACCGGGGAGAAGCTCGCGTCGATCACCGTCGCCACCGCCGGTGAGGTCGACCGTGCCTACCGCGCCGCCGAGCGCGCCCAGGCCGAGTGGGCCGAGACCAACCCGTACACGCGCCGGCTCGTCTTCGAGCGGGCCCTGCGGATCGTGGAGGACCGCGAGGAGGAGATCGCCGAGACGATCGTCGCCGAGCTCGGCGGCACCCGTCTCAAGGCGGCCTTCGAGCTGCACCTCGCCAAGGAGTTCCTGCGCGAGGCGGTGCAGCTGGCGCTGCGTCCCGAGGGCCGCATCCTGCCGTCCCCGGTCGACGGCAAGGAGAACCGCGTCTACCGCGTCCCGGTCGGCGTCGTCGGTGTCATCTCGCCGTTCAACTTCCCCTTCCTCCTCTCGATCAAGTCGGTCGCGCCCGCGCTCGCGCTCGGCAACGCGGTCGTCCTCAAGCCGCACCAGAACACCCCGATCTGCGGCGGCACCCTCGTCGCCAAGGTCCTGGAGGAGGCCGGTCTGCCGGCCGGTCTGCTGAACGTCGTCGTCACCGACATCGCCGAGATCGGCGACGCGCTCCTGACCCACCCGATCCCGAAGGTCATCTCCTTCACCGGCTCCGACAAGGTCGGCCGTCACGTCGCCACGGTCTGCGCGCAGAACTTCAAGCACGCCGTCCTCGAACTCGGCGGCAACAGCGCCCTGATCGTCCTCGACGACGCCGACGTCGACTACGCGGTGGACGCGGCCGTCTTCAGCCGCTTCGTGCACCAGGGCCAGGTCTGCATGGCCGCCAACCGGATCCTGGTGGACCGGACGGTGGAGGAGGAGTTCACCGAGAAGTTCGTGGCGAAGGTGAAGACCCTGCGCGTCGGCGACCCGGCCGACCCCGCCACCCACATCGGTCCGCTCATCAACTCCCAGCAGGCGGAGGCCGTCTCCTCGCTCGTCGACCAGACGGTCGAGGCCGGCGCGACGGCACTCCTGCACGGCACGGTCGACGGCAACCTCGTCTCCCCGTCCGTCCTCACCGGCTTCGCCCCGGACGCCCCGATCCTGGGCCAGGAGATCTTCGGCCCGGTCGCCCTCATCGTCCCGTTCGACGGCGAGGACGAGGCCGTGCGGATCGCCAACGACACCCCGTACGGGCTCAGCGGCGCCGTCCACACGGGTGACATCGAGCGGGGTGTGCGACTCGCCAAGCGCGTGCACACCGGCATGATCCACATCAACGACGGCACCGTGCACGACGAGCCGATCGTGCCCTTCGGCGGCGAGAAGCACTCGGGCATCGGGCGGCTCAACGGCGAGGCGATGGTGGAGAGCTTCACCACCCAGAAGTGGATCTCGATCCAGCACGGCCGGAGCCGGTTCCCCTTCTGACCCGGCTGATGTCTCGTTGAGGACAGTACTTGTCCGCAAGGGTCCGTAACTTGATGGGTGTCGGAAGGGCCGGGGCCGAAAGGCCAGGGCCTCCCCGGCACCCATCTGCGTAGGCGTACGGAAGGCGGACATCATGGTGGCTCTCGTTCCCACGGAGGCTCACGGCGACGAGCGCGGCGCGCTCCTCAACTTCGTCGAGGCCCAGCGTGCCGCGATCCGCCGCTCGCTCCTCGGCCTCACCGAGGAGCAGGCGGCGAGTCGCCCCAGTGCCAGCGAGCTCAGCCTCTCCGGCCTGCTCAAGCACGTCGCCGAGGTCGAGCTGAACTGGCTCCGGCTGGCGCAGCAGCAGCCGAACGAGCGGCAGCGCACCCAGGAGACCTGGGGCGAGGGCTTCCGGCTCGTGGAGGAGGAGACGATCCCGGAGGTCGTGGAGTTCTGGGCGGGCGTGGCGAAGGAGACCGAGGAGTTCGTCCGCTCGGTGCCGAGCCTGGACGACACCTTCCCGCTGCCCGAGGCGCCCTGGTTCCCCGTGGACGGACGGGTCTCGATCCGCTGGATGCTGCTCCACCTGGTGCAGGAGGCCGGTCGGCACGCGGGGCACGCGGATGTCGTCCGCGAGTCCCTGGACGGCAAGACCTCCTTCGAGCTGATCGCGGCGGAGCGGGGCCGGGGCTGAACGTGAGCGGGTCGGGGCCGCTCCCCGAGCGGCCCCGCGCGCGGGGCCACCGCGCGCGTACTCTGGTCAAGATTGACTAGGAGGTACGGCGATGTCGGCGATCCGGCTGCTCGTCCTGGGCGCGGTGAGGCAGCACGGCCGCGCCCACGGTTACCAGGTCCGCAACGACCTGGAGTACTGGGGCGCGCATGAGTGGTCCCATGCCAAGCCCGGTTCGATCTATCACGCGCTGAAGCAGATGGCGAAGCAGGGACTGCTGCACGCGCACGAGGTCGCGCCGAGCGCGGTGGGCGGCCCGCCGCGCGTGGAGTACGAGCTGACGGAGCGCGGCACCGAGGAGTACTTCGCGCTGCTGCGCGAGGCGCTGACCACGTACGACCAGAAGATGGACGTCCTGTCGGCGGGCATCGGCTTCATCGTGGACCTGCCCCGCGCGGAGGCCGCGGAGCTGCTGCGGCAGCGGGTACGGGCGCTCGACGAGTGGCGGGCCGCCGTCACGGGGTACTACACGCCCGAGGGCGGCCCCGGTCAGCTCGGGCACATCGGCGAGATCATGCACATGTGGGTCCACTCGGCGGACGCCGGCAAGGAGTGGACGCTGGGCCTGATCGAGCGGATCGAGGGCGGGGCGTACGTGTTCGCGGGGGAGGGCGATCCCTTCGTGGGCGTCCTCGCCGAGGGGGAGGAGAACCCCTTTGCGAGCTGATCGGGCGCGCGGGAAGAGCAGTCTCTAATCAAGTTTGACTAGAAGCCCGGGAGGGCATACCTTCCTCCGTCGGTGGCAACTGGTCAAATTTGACTACGAGCATTTCGGGAGGAATCGACATGACGGCGACTGGCGACGTGATCCTCGTGGAGGGCGCGCGCAAGCGGTACGGCGAGAAGGACGCCCTGGCCGGCCTCGACCTCACCGTCCGGCGCGGCACCGTCCACGGCCTGCTCGGGCCCAATGGTGCGGGCAAGACCACGACGGTACGGATCCTGGCCACCCTGCTGCGCCACGACGAGGGCCTGGTGCGGGTGGCGGGACACGACGTACGGACCGAGGCCCGGGAGGTACGGCGGCGGATCGGGCTGCTCGGGCAGCACGCGGCCCTCGACGAGGAGCTGGGCGGCCGGCAGAACCTGGAGATGTTCGGCCGGCTTCACCACCTGGGCGCGCGGCGCGCGGGCACGCGGGCCGACGAGCTCCTGGAGCGCTTCGGCCTCGGCGACACCGGCCGCAAGCCGGTCAAGCAGTTCAGCGGCGGCATGCGGCGGCGGCTCGACCTGGCGGCCTCGCTGATCACGGAGCCCGAGGTCCTCTTCCTCGACGAGCCGACGACGGGACTCGACCCACGCGGGCGTGGCGAGGTCTGGGAGTCGGTGCGCTCGCTCGTCGGCGGGGGCACCACGGTGCTGCTGACCACGCAGTACCTGGAGGAGGCCGACCAGCTCGCCGACCGGATCTCCGTCGTGGACCAGGGGCGGATCGTCGCGGACGGCACATCCGACGAGCTCAAGGCGAAGGTCGGCGTGGACCGGATCGACGTGGTCGTACGGGACGGGGCACGGCTCGACGAGGCGGCCGGGCTGCTGCCCGCGGCGCGGTCCGAGGTGAGCGTGGACGCCGACCGGCGGCGGCTCAGCGCGCCGGTGGCGGACCGGATGGCCTCGCTCACCGAGACCGTGCGGGCGCTGGGCGAGGCGGGGATCGAGGCGGAGGACATCGCCCTGCGGCGGCCGACGCTGGACGAGGTCTTCCTGCATCTGACGGACGGGGAGCCGTCCCCGCGGAAGGAGGTGGCGGCATGAGCGCCGCGTACGTGGTGAGCGACTGCTGGACGATGACCCGCCGGGAACTGGCGCACTGGGCGCGGCAGCCGGTGCAGGTCCTGGTCGGGCTCGTGTTCCCGGTGATGATGCTGCTGATGTTCGGCTATCTGGTCGGCGGCGGGCGGAGCGTCGACGGCGACTACGTCGACTTCCTGGTGCCCGGGATGCTCACGCTGACCATGGTGTTCGGGCTCGAAGGCACCATGACGGCGGTGACGCAGGACCTGAACAAGGGCGTGATCGACCGGTTCCGGGCGATGCCGATGACCGACGGCGCGGTGCTCGTGGGGCGGGCGGCCGCCGACATGCTCCAGTCGACGGTGGGGCTGCTCGTGATGGTCGGCGTCGGGTACACGATCGGCTGGCGGGCGAACGGGAGCCTCGCCGGCACCCTGGGGGCCCTGGGGCTGCTGCTCCTGCTGCGGTTCGCGATGCTGTGGATCGGGATCTTCCTCGCCCTGGTCGCGGGGCGGGCCGAGCTGGTGCAGGCGGTGCAGATCCTGGTCTGGCCCATCGGCTTCCTCTCCAACGCCTTCGCCTCGCCGGACTCGATGCCGGGCTGGCTCGGCACGTTCGTGGAGTGGAACCCGATGTCGGCGACCGCGACGGCGGTCCGCGACCTCTTCGGCAATCCGGGCGGCGCGCCCGGGCACATCTGGGCGGCGGTGGTGTGGCCGCTGGTGCTCCTGGCGGTCTTCTTCCCGCTGGCGGTAAGGAAGTTCGGGCGGCTCGGGAAGTAGCGGCGCGGAGGTGGGAACCCGGAGGCGATGAGCGGTGTATTCAAAGCAGCGGTTCACCGCGGACCGCCCGAGGGAGGACAGGGGGACGTGCGATGCGCAGGCCCGTGGGAGGAGTGGCCGGCGCCGTCGTGGCGCTGGTGTTGGTGGTGCTGAGCGGGTGTACGGGGTCGAAGTCGGGTGTGGTGGAAGGTGGTTCGGGGAGCGCGGGGAGCGCGGGGAATGCGGGGAATGCGGGCGCCTCGGCGTCGGTCGGCAAGGGTCAGGTGGCGACTCCGGATCCAGGACTGTTCGGGGCGCCGCCCGAGATCCCGTCCGCGCCGGGACTGCCCGGCTGGGCGCACAGTCTGGGCTTCGCGCGGGACGGCAGTGGATTCGCGCTGCTCGCCTCGTGTGTGACCGACCCGGCGGTTCCGGCGAACGGCTTCTGTCGGCAGTACGTGGCCGTGCGGGACGCCGGGGCGAGGGAATGGGTGCTGCGGAGGTCACCGCTGCCGCAGGTGGCGGGGACGGAGGGCATATCGGCGAACCTGCTGCCCCTCGGCCCCGGCCGGGCGCTCGTCGAGGAGGGCGCGCGGACCTGGTTCACGAAGGACGGCGGGCGCAACTGGCGGGCGGGCGACCGGCGTACGGTCGGGACGACCCAGGAGATACCCGCCGGGGCGGTGCTCGACACCGACTGTGCCGTGCCCTCCGAGGCCCTGCC